>NZ_NISJ01000030.1 GCF_002205635.1 Sphingopyxis witflariensis
CGCCGGAGGCCGTTCCCTCGCCAGTGTTGCCCTCCGGTTCCGCTTCGCTCCACCTACGGCCAACACTGGCGAGGGAGGCGTCAATGCACTAACAATCCACCCGGACCACTCGGTGGGGGCCGGTCAGACGCGCCACCGGCCTCCGCATCAGGGCCAATCGCTCCTCGCGATCATCGCCAACAAGCAGGTCGAGCGGCAGAAGAACCGCGTGGTGAGAACGCCTGATCCCACGACGATCGAGTTTCAGACGACCTTCCGCGAGATGATCGTCGCGGCGGCGCGCGATGGCCACCGTCTCCTCATCGTTGTCGACAATCTCGACCGGCTCCCGGGCGCCGAGGCCATCGACATGTGGACGACGATCCGAAGCTTCTTCCTCGGCGCGATCCCGGCCGCGAATCCGACCGACGGCGGCCCGCCTTCGCTTGTCGCCCTCCCTACCATAATCCTGCCGATCGATACGCATGCGCTTGAGCGGGTTTTCGACGGCGGCGAACTCGGCGGAAGCAAGACCGTCGCAGAATCCTTCATGGATAAGACATTCGACGTCACCTTCCATGTCAGCCCTCCGGTCCTCTCGGAATGGCACGCTTATCTTGCAAAGTTGATGCGCGAGGCGCTCGGCGACAAGCTGACCGATCAATGGTCGGCCGACGTCGGCCGTATCTTCGAGAAGCGGAATATCGCGCGTGTCACCCCGCGCGACCTCAACCGGATGGTGAATGCGATTGCCGCGCTCTGGCTCCAATGGGAGCCGGTCGGCATCCCGTTCCTGACGGTCGCCTATTATGCAATGATGCGGCAGGGCTTCGATCCCAATTACATGCAGGCGATCAACTCGCCCGCTTTCGACCTATCCGAGCATGATCCCGATTGGCAGCGCTCCCTCGCGGCGCTCCATTTCGGTGTCGAGCCCAAAGCAAGTTTGCAAATCCTGCTCGAGCCCGAACTGCGCGCGGCGATCCTCGACTGTAATCATCAGGTTTTCGAATCGCAGGTCCAGACCAAGGGCTTCGAGCAGGTCCTCTACGGACAGATCGACACGCCCGACACGATGGAACGCGGCCTCGCCAATCTCTGCGAGCTTCTCGACCAGGCGGCGGTCGACGAGAAGCCATGGGCCGATTTTACCTGGCGCAAGATCCGTCACGTCTTCCTCCGGAGCGATCTCGCGGATCAGGTCGGCGAGAAGGCTTCTACGGCCCTCAAAATTCTGGTGGCCCGTTTGCCGGTTCAAGAGCTTGGCAATTTCCTGCGCGAGGCGGGTCAGCGGATGACAGTGCCCGCTCCCGGCGTCGCGACGCAGCGGACCTCGCTCGCCCCTTATCTCTACGCCCGGACCTTCGACGAGGGTGCGATCGTGATTCTTCGGATGTTGATCGGAGCGGATCATCAGCATGCAGAAGCGCGCAAGCATGCGCGCCACACGCTTCGGGCATGGCTCAACGCCGAGGTGGGCGCGGCGCGCTGGGAAGACGAAGTGCGCAATGGAGAGGCGCTTCTCGATCTGGCCGACGAACTCCAAAATCTCGAGAAACGGCCGCTCGCTTTGCAGGATGATGGCGTCGTTGCGCTCAAAGCCTTGTTCGGCGAACTGACCGGCAACCCAAGCCATGCCTTGCGCAAGCGCTGGTTCCGACTTGCCCATATGCTGGCCGCGAAGGCGAGGAAGTCTGTCCTGCCGGACCTTCGCGACCATATACTCGCATCGGGGCAGATTACCGATCCGCTCGCCTTCTTCGACATGGCCGGGGCATTTCTGCTTACCGGCGGCGAATTCGCCGCCCGCGCTGACGAGTCCCTGCGGCTACTGATCATGCCGCAGCTTCAAAGCATCGAGGGCTTGGGCTGGCTGCAACGCGATGCAGACTCGATCACCCACTGGATTGCCAAGGCTACTGCCATGACATCCCAACCCCCCGATCGTTTCCTCAGAATCAACGCGGTGCTCGACCGGACCGGTCTCAGCCGCGCGACGCTTTATCGGAAGGTCCATGCCGGGACCTTCCCCCCGCAATATAAGCTGGCCCAGCGCTGCTGCGGCTGGCGCGAGTCCCACGTCAGCGTCTGGCAGCGCAACCCGATCACCTTTACGGTTGATGACCTGCCGCCTTTCGAGGACTGAGCGAGACGCCCGAGCATGCCAAGCCCCGCGCCGCCGAGGCGGCACGGGGTCCAGCGACCCGGATCAGTCGGCCGGGTTCCAGATGAGAGCGTATCCGTCTTCACCGTCCTGACCCGCCGCCCGGCCAAGGTTGGCATAGAGCCGACGCGGTCCGAACTCGGGAGCGGCAAGGCTCAGCGACACATAGGGTTTACCCGAAGTTTCGCCGACGCGGACCCAGCCCGCACCGATCTCGACACCTTCGGAATAGACCCGGTAATCGGGTTGAACGTCGCCGCTCTTCGAGCGGTTGGTGCGGATCTCGATGCTCGCGCGGATCGAGAGCGTCTTGAGCTGGCCCATGAAACCTTCTTCGATGGTGCCGTTCACAAAACCGATGGCTGCCATTGTTCATCTCGTGCGCCAAGAGTGGTGGGTAGGATCCACCACGCGCGATTATTGTCTCTGCGGGGTGAAAGGCCCCGTCCTCCACGTGCCGCAACACGGGGAGCGAAGTGGATGGGTGAGGTGAACCGGGTG
>NZ_NISJ01000031.1 GCF_002205635.1 Sphingopyxis witflariensis
ACAACCTCCGCTTCACGCAGCTTGCCAATAATCTCTTCCGGGCGATGCTTCTTGCTCGGCATTCATAATCTCCTTCGTAATCCAAAATATCATCAATTTTGGACCACTCAGAAGGGGGCAGATCAACACCAGCAGCCGCACCAACGGTGGCTGCCGTCGGCAGCTCACCCATACGCTGTGGTAGCCGATTCAAGACGCCGGTCCTGTGAGCGGACATTCTGAACTAAGGTTCTGACATCCGTAAACCTACGGAAATCCATAAAAGCGCGGCAGGGTCAAAATTGACCGGTTTTGACACCGACGCTGACGAGTGTCCTGATCAGCCCCGCGGGAATTCCCCCACGATACAATTAGCCGCATGATTTACCAATGATCTGAGTGCCCATATTCGTCATGCCGGCCGCGCCAGCTTCCTCTGTGCGCGTGGTCGCTCCGCCCTGTCAGACGGCGTAAACAGGTGCGAAGCCGCCGCCGGGCGTTCTGAAGTTGGTGGTCTGCCCCTGGTAGACGCGAGCGGCGGCGATCAGCAGCTCACCCCGGTAGGTGAAGAGGCGGACATCCAGCTTCAGCGATCGGATCTCACCGTCGATCCGAATCCGGCGCTCGCTGGGCAGAGCGACCTCCTGGGCGATGTATCCGCCGCGTGTGACCTCCGCCCACGCGCCGCGGGTGATCTTGTCTCCTCGGAAGACGGCCTTGCCGCCGTGCCCGCCGGCCGGTTTGAAGAAGAAGCCCTTGCGCGCCGTCCACATCGTATCGGCGTTTTCGGGGCCCACCAGCACGGTCCTCGGAACCGCCTTCAGGCTGCGCTGTTGCTGGGCCGACAGGTTCCAGGCGCCGCTGTTCGCCGGGTCCGACAGCAACCTCAGATTTCGCTTGTCGGCCAGCAATGCGTGATGGCGCGGGTTCGGCGTGACGACCGCCGCGCCGGCGAGATAAGCCTCCCTCAGGGCTCCGTGTCCCTCAACGCCGAAATTGAAGTCGACCAGACGATTGTAGACCAGATCGATCGCTAGGCCGCCGCTACGCAGGCGACCATCGTCGAACTGCAAGGCCGCAGGATCGACGATGACGGCCTCCACGCCGCGCCGGCGGAAGAAACGCTGCGCCAGCAGGAACTCCGGAAAAAGATACTGGTCAGCAGGCGCATCGTCGACGATGGCCATGGACTGGGGGCACCCGGCACGCCCCTGCAGACGCCACTCGCTCAGGAACATCGTCCAGACCGAGTCTTCGAACGCATCGGCGCTCGCGGTCGGAAACGCAGCCTCCGCCTCCCGGCAACAGGCCGTCTGAGAACGCGCCAGGAAGGCGTTGAGAAAGGCGCCACCGGCGTTGGTGTTCACCTCGATCAGGCGGGGCTCGGCATCGCCGAGGTGGAAGTCGTAACCCATGAACACGCCACGCGGCCCGAAATCATGGCGGGCGATCTCCGGCGCCCAAGCCAGCACCGCCTGCTGAAAGGCCGGGGCCGCGGCCGCCGCCTCGATGGCTGCGACCACCTCAAGCATCGCCGACAAGTCCCGCCTCGCCAGGAAAACCGGAGCCTGGGAGAACAGGTGCGGCCGTGCCGCCAACAAAGCGTCGGCGAGCTCCGGATCATCCGCTTCGGCCCGAATCGCCGAATGCAAGGCTTCTCGCTCCAAAGTTATGCAGAAGCATTCCCGGTTCAGTACGGCGTCCGGACCGTCAGCAACCAGCTCTTGTTCGCCCACGCACGGCCTCCCAGCGCTCGTCTTTGCCAGACGGCTAATCGCGCCGCGACCGGCGTTTTCGCCGCGGTAACGGTTTGTCTCTGCGACTCAGGCGCGGCTGAGTTCGGCTGCGCCTCAGAGCGCTTGCTCGATCCGCGCCTTGATCTGCTCCATCTGATCAATTTCAGAGCGTTGAGCGCCCATGATGTCGTCACATAGACTGATGAGCTCCGCGTCGGCCAGCGTCGCTTCTCGACACATGAGTATGGCTCCGGAATGGTGAGGTATCATGGAGTCGACGAACTGTCCGTCGTCAATAAAGGCTTGCACGCGAGTCGCGGCGAACGATGCAATCGTTAAGATGATGAACACAGCGTAGAGTGCGGTGTTGAGAGCCTTCTTGGGGAACATACCGGGCATGGTGGCCAGCATGAAGACGCCCATCGGAGCCCACATGGTCACCGCCATGTAGAACATATTGAGATTGTTCCGAAAATCCCGGGCACCGTCGATCATCGAGAACATCACGACGTACATGACGATCAGGCCAAGCGCCATGTTGATCCAGAACATCAGATAGGGGCGACCGGAGTCCCCGTGTTTGTGTTCGGTCGTGGGTGCAGAATGGGTCATGTCGAACATCTCTTATCGCGGCGCTGTCCGGTGAGCCGAGCCAGAGCCGGAGGTGGACCTTAAATCCGGATGGCTCGGAGCCTCAAAGTGACCGGCCCCCACCGAGTGGTCCGGGTGGATTGTTAGTGCATTGACGCCTCCCTCGCCAGTGTTGGCCGTAGGTGGAGCGAAGCGGAACCGGAGGGCAACACTGGCGAGGGAACGGCCTCCGGC
>NZ_NISJ01000032.1 GCF_002205635.1 Sphingopyxis witflariensis
TGCACGAACCGCTGCGCGGATTGGCGCTAGCCTCGATGTAAAGTCGTCCAGTGAGCGCCGCGCCTGATTGAACGTGGGCTGCCGCAGGCAGACCCTTTCGACTCCTTCAACCTAAGGAGTCGAACGATGAACGAGCTTGTACAGATTGGTCCGATCAGCCCGCTGCGCCAGCGCCTGCTGGACGACATGGCGATGCGCAGGTTCGGACCGGAGACGCAGCGTAATTATTTGCGCGACGTCGGGCGGTTCGCAACCTGGCTGCAGCGCTCTCCCCACACCGCGACCGCCGAGGATATCCGGCGGTTCCAGATCGAGCAGCTCGAGGCGGGCGTACCGGCGCCAACGATGAACAGCATCGTTGGCGCGCTGAGGTTCTTCTTCACGCACACGCTCGACCGCCCCGATCTTGCACGTAAGCTGATCCGCACCAGGCAGGTTCGCAAGATCCCCGTCGTCCTGACCATGGCCGAGGTGAGGCGGCTGCTCGATGCGACCCGCTCCCTCAAGCACCAGGCCGCACTGTCGGTCGCCTATGGCGCGGGGCTGCGCGTCGCCGAGGTGTCGGCGCTGAAGGTGAGTGATATCGACAGCAAGCGCATGCTGCTCCGGATCGAGCGCGGTAAGGGCGGCCGCTACCGCAATGCCATGCTGCCCGAGGGCCTGCTCCTGCTGCTGCGCGACTGGTGGCGCGCCGGGCGACAGCAGGGCGTGCTCCTGCCGGAGGGCTGGCTGTTCCCCGGACAGAGCGCCTCAGCCCCGATCAGCACGCGCCAGCTCTACCGCGTCGTCGTCGAAGCCGCGGAGGCCGCGGATATCGACAAGCGCGTCGGACCGCATACCTTACGCCACAGCTTCGCCACCCACCTGCTCGAGGATGGCGTCGATATCCGCGTCATTCAGGCGCTGCTCGGTCACGCCAAGCTAAACACCACCGCCTTCTACGCGCAGGTCGCAACGAAGACCGTTCGGTCGGTCGTCAGTCCGCTCGACAGGCTTGCGCTGGCCGCGCCGGACGAAGAGGCGCCTGACGGCTAAGGCGGTGCGCGCCTCGCTCGAGGTCGCCGATATCTTCCGTGCTGCAGGCCCTGCGTATCGCACCGCGCATGCCGGGCATCTGAGCCTGCACCAGCTCAAGATCATGTCGGCGATCGAGCATTGCCGCACCGCCGCCCTAGGTGGCCACGTCGAGGCTTGCACCGACTGTGGCCACTGGCGCATCGCCTATAACAGTTGCCGCAACCGGCATTGCCCCAGATGCCAGGGCGCCGCCGCGCGCACCTGGCTCGAGGCTCGCGAGGCCGACCTGCTCCCGGTCGGCTATTTCCATGTCGTCTTCACCCTCCCTGCCGAGGTCGCAGCCATTGCCTATTACAACAAGGCGCTGGTCTATGATCTGCTGTTCAAGGCGGCGGCCGATACGATGCTGACCATCGCCGCCGACCCGAAGCACCTCGGCGCCCGGATCGGCATCACCGCCGTCCTCCATACCTGGGGCTCAGCGCTCACCCATCATCCCCATATCCATATGATCGTGCCCGGTGGCGGCATCTCCCGCGATGGAACGCGCTGGATATCCGCACGCCCGGCCTTCCTGCTCCCCGTTCGCGTGCTCGGCGCGCTCTTCCGCCGCCTGTTCCTCACCCGGCTGGTCGCCCTCCATGACCGCGGGCAGCTCGCTTTCTTTGGCAGCATGGCGCAGCTCGCTGACCGGCGCGCATTCCTTCGCCACCTGTCACCCGTTCGGAAGAAGCGCTGGGTCGTCTACGCCAAGCCGCCGTTCGCCGGCCCCGAAGCGGTCCTCGCCTATCTGTCGCGCTACACCCACCGCGTTGCCATATCGAACAGTCGCCTTGTCCGCTTCGACGATGCCGGGGTCACCTTCCGTTACAAGGATTATCGCCAGGGCGGCGCGAACCGCCAGCAAGTCATGACCATCGCCGCTGACGAGTTCATCCGCCGCTTCCTGCTCCACGCCCTGCCGCGTGGGTTCCACCGCATCCGCCACTATGGCCTCCTCGCCAGCGCCAGGCGCAAGGATCATCTCGAACGCGCGCGCCGTTTGCTCAATGTCGCCCCCGCGCCGGCCGACGATCCGCCCGCCGAGCTCGAAGCTCAGCCGCTGTGCCCGTGCTGCGGTGGCACCATGGTGATCATCGAGGTCTTCGAACGTCGCTATCAACCCAGAGCGCCGCCACCGCCATCACTTGCATCCGGGACGCAGGCGCCGTGACCCGGCACGGCTCATCCACTGCCGTAACCGGCGCAGCCCTGCGTCCGGAAGCGGACACACTTGCGCTCGCCCTGCCCAAAAGCAGACGCCGCTATATCAAAATCGGCCCGTCCGCTTTTCGGCGTCCGCTTTTGCGATCTAAATTCAGACGGTCCGATCTCAGATGCGTCCGATTTTGGGCAGCAACGGCCAGCACCACGACCTGCGCAAAACCGCTTTCCCCATAGCTCAGTCCATGCTCCCCGCGGTTCGGGCATCGAAGACTTTCTGACGCCTAGCGGCGTCTGAAACTCTCAACG
>NZ_NISJ01000033.1 GCF_002205635.1 Sphingopyxis witflariensis
GCATCGCCTCGGGGCTACCCACAACCAGTGCGCTCCGCTTGCTTCGGCGGCTTTGTGAAGAGGGTCTGATCAGCCGCGAGGCGGACCGTGACGATGGCCGGCGAAATTATGTGCGGCTGAGTCCAGAACTCGCGCACCGGCTGACCGCCTATTTTGCGGAGGGCGACGCGTGAGCCGCGAAATCGCATCATAATCCGTCCAGCCACTCCCCGGCGCAATGGCCTGGGGTTTTCGTGCGGAGAATAGCGCCTCCAATCTCCGCACAAAATGCGGCGATTAACGCTTTCACGTGCGGAGTTTATGCGGTATATCCTCCGCATGAGGTGCGGAGATTATGACTTACATCCATGAGCTGCAAGACTGGCCAAATTTCCAGTGGCGGGATGAGGCCCTTGCCCAAAAGCTTGGCGAAGTCCGCCATCGCCAGGGCCGTCTTTTGGGCCGGATGGAAGCGCTCGGCTTTTCCCTTCAAGAAGAAGCAGTCCTCCATGCGCTCACCGAAGATGTTTTGAAATCGTCTGAGATTGAGGGGGAACAACTCGATAAGGATCAGGTGCGTTCATCAATCGCGCGCCGCCTCGGTCTCGACATTGCGGGCCTGGTTTCCTCTGATCGCCATGTCGACGGCATTGTCGAAATGACGCTCGACGCAACGCAGCGCTTTCAAGAGCCCCTGACCGACGAGCGCCTGTTCGGGTGGCATGCGGCTTTGTTTCCGACCGGGCGGAGCGGCATGACCAAGATTGCCGTAGGCGTCTGGCGCGATGACTCCACCGGGCCGATGCAAGTGGTTTCCGGCCCATATGGCCGTGAACGCGTTCACTATGAAGCGCCGCCCGCCAAAGCGCTCAGCCATGAAATGGGTATCTTTCTCAAATGGTTTGAAGCGGACCAAGGCATCGATCCTGTTTTGAAGGCGGGCATCGCGCATCTCTGGTTCGTCACTATCCACCCGCTCGATGACGGAAATGGTCGCACGGCGCGCGCCATCGCCGACATGGCGCTGGCGCGCTCCGAAGGAAGCACCCGGCGCTTCTATTCCATGTCGGCGCAAATTCGTAAGGAGCGCGCCGCCTACTACCGCATGCTCGAAACGACGCAGAAAGGCACATTGGATATCACGTCCTGGCTGTCATGGTTCCTCGACTGTCTGGATCGGGCATTTGATGGCGCCGACGACATTCTCGCATCGGTCATGCGCAAGGCGCGTTTTTGGGATGACCAAGCCCGGACCGCGCTGAACGACCGCCAACGCGACATGATCAATCGCCTGCTGAACGGGTTTGAAGGCAAGCTCACAAGTTCCAAATGGGCGACCATCACCAAGACTTCGCAAGACACGGCTGCGCGCGATATCGCCGATCTCGTTACCAAGAATATCCTGGTTCGCGACGAAGCGGGTGGACGCAGCACATCCTATTCACTCGCCCAGATTTAAGCGCGATGATGGGCCGGATGTTCTGCAAGGATGGCGTTGAGCGCGCATAGCCCGGGATTCGAGACCATCGTCCGCGAGCGAGCATGTTCGGGTGCGGCGACATCTTCGACATCGAACGCCGGTTGCTCAAAGCCCCATGCCCGATCGCAAGGCCAAGGGTTTTGGCAAGACCGATGCAGCCGACTTATTGGTGGCTGGTGCGGATAACGCCGCTTGGGGGATCGCTGTTTGGACCGTTCCGGCGCGTTCCTTTATCGCGCTGATCAGCCTGGCCCGATCATTGGTAAAAACCGTCGCGGACTGCCTGGCACGCGAAATCCCGACGTAGAAGGATTTCTGATCGACCAGATTGGTGGCGCGACTATCGGCGTGGATGATGACGTGATCGGCTGTGCGGCCTTGGGCTGCGAAAGCCGTGTCGACATAGGCGTGGGCGATATGCTGGTCGCGGGCAGCATCGAGCCGAAGCGTTTGCGTCTGGCCCCGCGGGCCGCGCACCGTCGCCGTGCGGGCCTTCGCGTCAACCGCCGTCACTGTTCCACGCGCGCCGTTGATCCGGCCCGCGTCACGATCGTTTCGGGTGAAACGGATGGTCTCGCCAATCCTGATTTCCAGGCGCTGCGCCTCGAAAACCTGCACCTTCCCGGCGCCCCACTGCCGCAAGCGCCAGTCCACTTCGCGCCCGTCCTCCGATTTGAGAGCGATCGCGGATTTGACAGGGTCGATATTTTCAACGCGATAGGCTTCGCCTTTCCCCACGCCCTTGTCGGCATAGTCGCGGGCGAAGCGGACGACATCGCCCCGGTCATAACTCAGAGGATCGCGCGCCTCGGCTCGCGTCAGCCCTTTGTTGGCGAGACTTTGCATGGCGACGGCTGGCCCGGTTGACCGGCCCCCACCGAGTGGTCCGGGTGGATTGTTAGTGCATTGACGCCTCCCTCGCCAGTGTTGGCCGTAGGTGGAGCGAAGCGGAACCGGAGGGCAACACTGGCGAGGGAACGGCCTCCGGCG
>NZ_NISJ01000034.1 GCF_002205635.1 Sphingopyxis witflariensis
CACAACCTCCGCTTCACGCAGCTTGCCAATAATCTCTTCCGGGCGATGCTTCTTGCTCGGCATTCATAATCTCCTTCGTAATCCAAAATATCATCAATTTTGGACCACTCAGAAGGGGGCAGATCAAGCCCACGGGAAAGTCGAGCCGTGTGAGCTATGGCGACGGCCTTATGCGGCTCGATCGACCGGGAGGGGCGAGCAGCTGGGTTTGCCGAGTCCAGAAGCACGGCAACCGCCGGGACTTCGGCTTGGGGAGCTGCCAGAAAGTCAGCTTGGCGCAAGCGCGGGAGTTGGCGCGCGAAATTCGCAGCCAGATCGCATTGGGCATCGACCCCCAATTCGAGCGACGCAAGCGGCAGGCGGTGCCGAATTTCAAGGAAGCGGCGGCGCGAGTTTACGAGGTCCATTCGAAGACGTGGCGCAACGGTAAGCACCACGCGCAATGGACGCGGACGCTGGAATTATATGCGTTCCCGCACATCGGGAAGTTCCGGGTCGATCAGATCACCGGTCCGATGATCCGAGATTTGCTAGAGGAAATCTGGCTCGACAAGCCCGAGACGGCGCGGCGCGTCCGCCAGCGCGTCGGCGCGGTTCTCGATTGGGCCTACGCGTCGGGCTATCGCGACACCGAGGCACCCATGCGGGCGATCACTAAGGGATTGCCCCGCCAGCCGCGCCGCGACAATCATTTTGCTGCGATGCCCTACGAAGATGTACCTGCGTTCATTCAGACGCTGCGCGAGCGGGAATCTTTTAGTCGGCTGGCGCTGGAATTTGCCATTTTCACGGCGGCACGATCCGGCGAGGTGCGCGGCGCGACATGGGATGAGTTTGACCTCGAAAAGGGTCTCTGGAAGCTTTCCAAGGGGCGCATGAAAGCATTCCGCGAGCATGTCGTCCCCCTCTCCCGCCGCCCGCTCCGCATCGTTCAGCGATGCGCGCGGCTTCGCATTGCGGGTTGCGAGTTGGTATTCCCCGGCATCCGCAGAAACCGTCCGCTGTCCGATATGACCCTGTCGAAACTGGTCATCCTTGGCGGTACGGCGCGGATGGAGCAGGTCGCGATCTTCGGCGACGGCAAGGAAGATCAGGCGGTAAACGCCGCGAAGCAATTCTTCGAACAAGGTTTGCATCGACACAGCGCCCGATTGCAGTCGGTCGCGCACCTCAGGGTTTGCCTGCACCAAACCCTGTCCAAGCTCTTCGAGCGCGGTGGCGACATTGGCGTAGAGATCCTTTCGCGCCTCGACGCCTTGCTTGAGTCCGGCCTCGCGCCACTGCTCAAGCGCACAGTCGGATACGGCTGCGCCCTCAGCACCAAAGCGGGTGGCGTGGGCGAGAAGCCAGAATGCGGTGAAGTCTGCAAACATCTCGTCGCGGAACATGGCGCCCAGGTCAGCCTCGATCCACGCGGGGCGCGTGAGGCTGCCATTGTCACGCATCAGGCGCGCGCGGTCGCCGGCAAAGACGAGGCCCCAAAGGGCATGATCGGTGCCGTTCAGCCAATCTTGCAGAAGCGCCACCGGGCTTCGGCGAGCCCGTCCGCCTTCCGCGTCCCCGAACTCCGTCTGCGATTTCGCGAAAGCGTCGGCGTCCGCAACCGGCGCGGCGGCGACAATTGGGACGCGCCCCGCCTTGGCCTCCCAGGTAATCCGATAGTGCCGATTGCTGTCGCGATGTTCGACGGGGCCGATCAAATCGGTGAAGCCGAGACATTGCGCGAGGAGATCGTGCGCAAATAGGGCCGTGCGTTGGATTGTCTTGGCTTCGGCCTTGTCATAATCACGCCAGATCGCCTGACCGATACGAAAATAACGCGCGATCTCGTCTCCTAGGCTGGTTCCCTTGGGACAGGCGTAGGAGTCCGCCGTTTTTGCGGTGCGATCGGCCGCCATGACCCTCTGCACCTGTTCGGGCGCAATAAGGCCGCCCTCGATGGTCAACGCGATGAGCCCCAGTTCGGCGGCGGAGGAATCCCCGCTCGCCAAAGTGGCCTTAGCGCGGCTGGTATTTATGGCCCCTCCCAGAACGGTCGCATCCAAGTCTAGAAGACGGTCAAACTGATCGAGCGGGGGTGCTGGCGTAGCGTAGAAAAGGTTCGACAAGAATCGGCTATAATGGCATAGAGGTTGTACGGACTGAATCATGTATTCAGGCATACGGGGAACATCGTGTGGGACCGAGTTTCGTGGACAAGTATTTGAAAAAACATATCAAATACATAGGGTTGGTTTCTTAAAACCACCCGCTCCGCCAGGCACCTCTCCGGAGGGGTCCTTAGGCCGTGTTGACAAAAGACTTCAGCCATAGGCGCGTAGCGGCGAGGTTGAGGAAGCTCTCGAACGAGAGCAGGGTTTTGTCATAGCGGGTTGCGATGCGTCGTTGCTGTTTGAGTTTGCCGAACA
>NZ_NISJ01000035.1 GCF_002205635.1 Sphingopyxis witflariensis
GTTCGGCAAACTCAAACAGCAACGACGCATCGCAACCCGCTATGACAAAACCCTGCTCTCGTTCGAGAGCTTCCTCAACCTCGCCGCTACGCGCCTATGGCTGAAGTCTTTTGTCAACACGGCCTAGGTTAGACAAGCTGGAATAGACGCTGTTGATGAGCGTTGCGATGTCGCCAACCGCAACGCTGTTGTTCGACACGAACGCCGCCGCAATATCGGCGGTGTGCGTGAGAAGGTCTTCATTTTCCATTTCGGAGCCTTTCCTCTTCGGGCTTGCAAAGCCACTCGGGTGAATGGCACCCAATGCAATTGCAGGCGTTCCGGCGGGCGCTATTGCGAGCATGACGTGGAGTAAAGCTCACGATTTTGCGTCAATTTATTAGAATTGTCCTGGGCTAAAGGCAATTAAAAGATCGGCCAAACAATCGGCCAGAAATCGAGCCAAGAGCCTACGGGCAATCGGAAAATTGGTGGAAATCGGCGATTATTCGAGGGGGTTTCTGAAACTTCCCTGCAAAAAGATCGGCCAGAAGACCGATCTAGATACCTCCAGATTTCTGTTCTTCAGGGATGTCTGCGATTTATGAGGATGGGCGCAATGCTATTCCTCGTCTCGCGATGCCGTTGTCGGTCAGTCGGCGCGCGAGCGCACATCGCGAGCATTCGTAGCCCCCTGACGACGACAGCGCCAAATATCGAAATACGTATGAAGCATTCCCATTCGTCAATGACGTGAACAGGGCATCATTGATGCTTGCGCCTTATGCGGCTTGTCCAAAGACAGGGGAATCAAGGGGAAGTGGAAAAGTTCGGGATGCTATGAGCTCCCCGAGTGAATGAAAAACAAGGGAGTTCCGATCACCAAACTGACGGAGTAACTCTCAATGACCCAAATCTTCAAGGAACGCGTTTCGTGCATCAGTGGCAGGATGATGAGCATCTTTCTCCACGACATCTTTGGTGAAAACGATGGAGAAAGTGTTCGGTTGGGCCTTCCGGCCGGCGCGGTCCACCTCAAGGATCGAAAGCTCATAATCGCGGGCACTGTCTGCGACCCGCCTATGTTCCGTGATGTGATTAAACAAGCTGCGATATCGGCCGACGCTGACGTGCTCGTTGCCCACCATGGTTTTTATCCTGAAACGCTGAACCAAGTCTTCTTCAGCCTGCTGGTTCACATCGATGGTGCGGCATATCATTTCGAACGGATGCGGCTCTATTTCCATCCGGCAGACGGATATTGGCTCGTTCCTGACGACGCCGGACTGTTTGTTGCCCTCGAAGAAGACGTGATCTGCCCCCTTCTGAGTGGTCCAAAATTGATGATATTTTGGATTACGAAGGAGATTATGAATGCCGAGCAAGAAGCATCGCCCGGAAGAGATTATTGGCAAGCTGCGTGAAGCGGAGGTTGT
>NZ_NISJ01000036.1 GCF_002205635.1 Sphingopyxis witflariensis
CCGGAGGCCGTTCCCTCGCCAGTGTTGCCCTCCGGTTCCGCTTCGCTCCACCTACGGCCAACACTGGCGAGGGAGGCGTCAATGCACTAACAATCCACCCGGACCACTCGGTGGGGGCCGGTCAGCCAGACGCCGCTTCTAACTTGACATCAGGTGATGATGCGATGAACGCTTCGAGACTATCCGGGGGAGTTAAATGATCAAGATATCTATTTTAATGACTGCTCTTCTGCTGGCTTGTCAGGTGACATCCGATGCAGAAGCGGCGACAAAGTCTGATGCTGCGAGTGAGATGTTGTCGTCCATCGAAGCTGCTGCTCCATATTACGCGACGATCAGGACAAAATATCCAGAGACGTATGCTCAGATTGTAGCTACCGCCGAGCGTGTTGGACCGAACCGAAATCTATCAGAATTCAACAAGGAAGCATACGAGATTGTAATCGGCCTCGTTGCTACCAAGGTTCCTCAGCTGTCGGCGCCTTCGATTGCTTCTTTGCTTGAGAACTCAATCGCACAAAACAGATTCGTGGCAGCTAATCACCCGAGCATGTGTGCCAAATTTGCGAGCGGACTCCCTCCATTCGGATTGATCATACTTCCAGCCGAACTGGCACGTAAAGAAGCGCAGCTTATCGACACGATATTGAACGATATTGGGGAGCGGAGAAATCAGCCGATGTCGGCGAGTGAGTTTGATGACATTTCGATCGAAATGGCCGTCAAAGCTGCAAAAAAATTGGGCATTTCGCCGCAACAATACGTGGCATTCCTACAGCAGCAGAGGCCAGATGACATGATCTGCCTCTCACAGGCGGAACTCTCCCAGCAAATTTTAAGCCTTCCGCGAGAGAAGCGGGATTCTTACCTGATCTACTCCGTCAGCCCCTAAAACAGATCTCAGAGCACTCCGGACTTGATCCGGGATCCATGGCCGCCTGGTCGCCGTGGACCCCGGATCAAGTCCGGGGTGACGAAGGGTGAAAGCGAACGTCCGCTTTCCATCTGTGGACGCCCCAAAAGACGCAAGCGGTTTTTTGGAGGTAATGCACGTAGTCGGATGCTGCCATCTGTCCGGCCTCTGATGCAGCATCGGAGGCTGCGGGCCCGTATGGGAG
>NZ_NISJ01000037.1 GCF_002205635.1 Sphingopyxis witflariensis
TCGGCCTCAAGGCGAGTGGCGGCGCCATGGCGATTGGTGACTTCATGCGACCGGGCGTCGTCGCCGCCACCGGCATCGACGCCGCCCAGCCTTTGCTCGACGGCACCGCCGATCTGGTCGGGCCGGTTGGCCTCTTCACCAACTTCGTCCAGATCATGATCATGCTGGTCGCCTGGCTCATCGTCGTGCTCGCCTTTTTCATCCTTGCGATCCAGATCTTCGTGACCTTGCTCGAATTCAAGCTCGTGACCCTCGCCGGCTTCATATTGCTGCCTTTCGCCTTCTTCGGCCGCACCGCTTTCATGGCCGAACGCGTGCTCGGCCACATCGTCTCGTCGGGCATCAAGCTGCTGGTGCTCGCGGTCATTACCGGCATCGGCACGACGCTTTTCAGCCGCTTCATGAACGCCGGTCTCGGCGCCGATCCCGACATCGAGCAGGCCATGGCGATCGCGCTCGGTGCGCTGACATTGCTTGGGCTTGGAATATTTGGTCCCGGCATCGCGAATGGCATCGTCGCGGGCGGCCCGCTGCTCGGCGCCGGAGCCGCGGCTGGCACCGCCGTTGCCGCTGGTGCGACGCTCGCGGCGGGGGCTGCCGGTGCGACACTGGCCACGGGCGCTGCGGCGACGATGGCACGCGGGGCGGCAGCGAGCGGAGCGCGCACTGCGGGAAGGACCTCGGCCGCCTATGCCGCCGGCGCGGCCGGGAAGAGCGGTGCTGGTTCGGTGGGAGCGGGCCTCGCCAATGTCGGACGGTCCGCCGCGAGCGCCGCCGCCGCACCCGCCCGGCAAGCGGCCGATCGCGTTCGCGCGGCTTTTGCCGAAGGACGGGATGGCGGGTCGGGTGGCGCCTCTTCCCGATCGGTCAGCGATAGTCCGCCGCCCTGGGCCGCGGCCATGCGCCGCCGCCAGGCTGATCTGCCCCCTTCTGAGTGGTCCAAAA
Source organism: Sphingopyxis witflariensis (assembly GCF_002205635.1). Classification (GTDB taxonomy): domain Bacteria; phylum Pseudomonadota; class Alphaproteobacteria; order Sphingomonadales; family Sphingomonadaceae; genus Sphingopyxis; species Sphingopyxis witflariensis. The sequence continues at coordinate 946 of NZ_NISJ01000037.1, forward strand.
TTGATGATATTTTGGATTACGAAGGAGATTATGAATGCCGAGCAAGAAGCATCGCCCGGAAGAGATTATTGGCAAGCTGCGTGAAGCGGAGGTTGT
>NZ_NISJ01000038.1 GCF_002205635.1 Sphingopyxis witflariensis
GGCCACCCACGGCCTCGGCCGTGCATGGAGAGCCGGATGCAGGGAAACTCGCACGTCCGGTTCGGCGAGAGGCGCGAAGAAACCGGCCACCGCGAGGTGGCACGGCGCTTCGCGCCTACTCTACCTTAAAACTGCCGCGGGACCATCCCTGCGACATGGGCGGACCAGAGACCGGCGCATGAGGCGCACCGCGAACCCTGAGGGCCGCAGCATAGCGGAGGAGTGCGGCGGCGCGATTATTTGGAGCGAAGCGGCCGCGAGGAGCGCGTGGTACACGCGCGGGGAAATAATCGCGCGGCCGCACTTTCGCGGGGCGCCGCGCCGTTCCAGGTCAATCGCCCGTCGCCGGGGATGGTCCTGGGTTGAGTTTGAGACGACAGGGCCGCCAGTGTGGAACGGTGCAGAAAAGCTTCGAACACAGTACCCACGAGCGTGATTCCGCCGAATTGGAATGCTCGCAGCGCCACGAGGCTCGCGAACCTGCCTATGCGGATCGATTCTCTCGCTAGAGGTGGCGAGTCCCGCATCTGAACAGTCCGGCGGCATTTTGATGATGATTGTTACGCAGCAGCGGGCGGTTTTGGCGGATTCGTACAATAACTCCTGCCACGCCGCTGGCATTGCGAGGGCAACATGATCTTCTACCGGACGGTTGCTTAGCGACCCATGTGATCGTTCGGCGGTGGGGGCGATGGTTTGCGAAAGCGTACATCGTTGTAGGGCGGTACGAAGCTGGTCTTCGTGCCGCCCTCTTCTTTTGTGCAGTTTGCGCGCCGTTGCCGCTTGCGGCAGCGGCGCGCCAAAAATGACAACGCCGCGCCGACCTGCAAGGTCGGCGCGTCATCATCCGGCGGGCGAAAAATGAGCGGGCGACCGTAGCCGCCCGCTCGTAGCGCTCACGCTGCCCGCCGCTGCTGTCAATCGGCGTGCAAACGGGACCCCCTATCGGCGCGCAAAAGGGACCCCCTTTCACGATGGCGCAAGGTTGATCGGACACGCGCCTTTGCGCTGCGCGCGGCGTAGGGAGGGCGGAGCCCGA
>NZ_NISJ01000003.1:0-32295 GCF_002205635.1 Sphingopyxis witflariensis
GCACAACCTCCGCTTCACGCAGCTTGCCAATAATCTCTTCCGGGCGATGCTTCTTGCTCGGCATTCATAATCTCCTTCGTAATCCAAAATATCATCAATTTTGGACCACTCAGAAGGGGGCAGATCAACCGCCAATGGGAGGATTGATGCCCGGTTCGGGATCGATGCCGAGAATTTCGGGACCGGATCGACTTCGGTGACGACGGTTGGCTCGGTGAATGCGACGACCGGCAACGGCATTTTTGCGCAGACGAGCGGTGGCGATGCCACGGTTCTCGCGGGTGATGTGACCTCGACCGGCAACACCGCGATCGTCGCGCAACAGACGAGCGCTGCAGGTTCGGGCGCGATTAGCGTGGTCGCTGGCAATGTGTCGGGGACGACGGGTATCATTGCGAACAATAGCGGCACTGGCGATGTGGGTATTCTTGGCAACGGGACGATAACCGGAACCTTCGCCGAGGGCATCAAGGCGACCGGCAACGATGGGGTGACTGTCGTGGCCAACGACATAGTGACCGGCGCGACGCGCGGGCTCAGCCTCATTGGCGGCACCGGCGGGGCCGGCGATATATTGGTGACGGGCACGGGAGGATTTGTCGGCGGGACCGGCGATGCAGCGAACATCCTCAATAATGGCAACGGCACGGCAACGGTCGACATCTCTGGCGCGAGCAGTTCGGCGGCTGGCGAAGGCATCTTCGTTCGCGACACGGCAGCGGGCGGCGATATCAGCGTCACCACCGGTGCGGTCACCGCGCTGGCGGGCGGCAAGGATGCGATCGACGTTCAGACGCAATCTGCGACGGCCGATGTGACGATCGTTGCGAATGGCGACATCGCGGCGGGCAACGCCGGGATCGTCGGCGCGATCTTCCCGGCCGCGGGCACCGGCAATATCGACGTGACTGCCAATGGTGCGATCGATGCCCGGTTCGGGATCGATGCCGAGAATTTCGGCACCGGCAGCACGTCGGTCGCCACAGTGGGTCCGGTAACCGCGACGACGGGAAATGCTATCTTCGCGCTGTCGACGGGCGGCGATGTCACCGTAATTGCAGGCGATGTCGGTTCCGACAGCAATACCGCCGTCATTGCGCGGCAGACCAGCGCCGCGGGTGCGGGCGTGATCGACGTGACCGTCGGCACGACATCGGGCACGACCGGCGTCGAGGCGACTAACAGCGGGACCGGTGCGACCAATGTCACCGCCACCGGCGCGGTGACGGGGACGTTCGCTGAAGGCATCAGGGCAACCGGCAATGACGCGGTGACTGTCAAGGTCGCCGACACGGTGACCGGTGCGACCACCGGGTTGCTGCTGACCGGCGGGACCAGCGGCGCGGGCGACATCAGCGTTACGGGCGCGGGCGGTTTTGCCGGCGGGACGGGCAATGCGGCGACGATCCAGAACAACGGCTCGGGCAATGTGCTGGTCGACATATCCGGCGCAAGCGCGTCGACCGACGGTGAAGGCATTACGGTTCGCGATATGGCTGCAGGTGGCAATGTCAGCGTGACGACGGGCGCGGTGACCGCGCTGGCGGGCGGCAAGGATGCGATCGACGTTCAGACGCAGTCGACGACAGCGGATATTAAGATCGTTGCGAATGGCGATATTGCGGCGGGCAACGCCGGGATCGTCGGCGCGATCTTCCCGGCCGGGGGCACAGGCAATATCGACGTGACTGCCAATGGCGCGATCGACGCGCGGTTCGGGATTGATGCCGAGAACTTCGGCCGCGGCAACACGTCGGTGACCACGGTCGGACCGGTGACAGCGACGACGGGTAACGGCATCTTCGCGCTTTCGACAGGCGGCGATGTCACCGTGATCACGGGCGATGTGAGCGCGGTGAGCAATACGGCGATCGTTGCGCAGCAGACGAATGCGGCGGGGTCGGGTGCGATCATCGTTGGCACGGGTGGCAATGTGTCGGGGACGACGGGTATCGTTGCGGACAATAGTGGTACCGGCGCGGCGGGCGTTATTGCCTTTGGCTCGGTCACCGGGACGGCGGCCGAAGGCATCAAGGCGACCGGCAATAATGCGGTGAACGTGAGCATCGCCGACACGGTGACCGGCGCAACGCGCGGCCTGAGCTTGATCGGTGGCACCGGCGGGACTGGGAATATATCGGTGACTGGCATTGCCGGCTTCGTCGGCGGGACCGGCGACGCAGCAAACATCCTCAACAACGGCAGTGGCACAGTTACCGTCAATATCAGCGGTGCGAGCAGTTCGACGGCGGGTGAAGGAATCCTCGTTCGCGACACGGCAGCGGGTGGAGATATATCTGTAACAACTGGCGCGGTGGCTGCGCTGGCGGGCGGCAAGGATGCGATCGATGTCCAGACGCAGTCACTGACTGCTGACATGACGATCATTGCCAACGGCGACCTGCAGGCAGGCAATGCCGGGATTGTTGCGGCGATCTTCCCGGCTGGAAGTACGGGCAATATCGCGGTGACCGCGAACGGCGCGATCGATGCGCGATTCGGCATCGATGCCGAGAATTTCGGGACGGGATCGACGACGGTAACGACGGTCGGCCCGGTCACCGCGACGACCGGCAACGGCATCTTTGCGCAGACGAGTGGCGGCAATATTGCCGTGACTGCGGGCAATGTGACGTCCGCCACGATGACAGCGGTTGTGGCGCAGAATATCCTGGTGGCGGCCAACAGTGGTACGATCGATGTTACCTTGACCGCAGGGCGCACCTTGATTGCCAACACACCGGCGGCGTTCGGCATCTATACCGACAGCGGCCAGTCGACGGGCACCACGACGATCAACGTCAACGGCAAGATCAACGCCGGCGCGGCGGGGGTTCGCAGTCTTTCAACTGTCGGCAACATCATCACCAACGTCGCCGCGACCGGCGCGATCGACCCGCTGGTCGGGATCGACCAGACGACCGTTTCGGGCGCGCTGACCGTCAACAATGCCGGTCTGGTCGAAGGCGATGATGTCGGGGTGCGGCTGACCTCGACGGGGGCGGGCGCGGCGGGAGCGCTCACGGTCAATCAGATGGGTACGGGTACCATCCGGGGTGCGATCGGCGTCGATCTCGCCAGCGTTGACGCGGCGCTCGCGGTGACCAACGCCGGGCTCATCACGGGCACAACCGGTATTCGTCTGACCCCGACGGGCACCGGCAATGGCACGATTACCAATAGCGGGACGATCACCGGTAGCGGCAATGCCGTGCTGGCGACGCTCAATAATGGCAGCTTCACGCTGACCAATACGGGCATATTGAACGGCGCGGTCAATGTGACCGGATCGAATGTCGCGACCTCGACGATGACCAATGCGGCGGGCGGCACGGCGAATTTCGGTGCGGGCGCATCCAGCTTCTCCGGAAGCTTCGTCAATGCCGGTACGGCCAATATCGGCGCCGGGGGGACGGTTCTGTTCCTCGGCAACACCAATAATATGAATCGGATCAATTTTGTCGGCGCCGGATCCTTCACCACCAATGGCTTGATGACCAACGGCGGGATCATCAATGCCCAAAATGGTCTGACGGGCAATATCGTCACGGTCGGTGGCAATTATGTGGGCGGTGGCCAGTTCTTTGCTGACTATAACACCGGCACGATGACTGCTGACCGGCTGAATATTGCGGGTTCGGCTTCGGGCACGACCAATGTGACGCTGAACCGCGTCGGCGGGACCAACCTCATCGCGGGCGGCTTCCTGCCGGTCGTGACGGTTGCCGGGGCTGCGGCGGATAATAGCTTCACTTCGAATACGATTTTCGGTGGGGGGCTCCTTGTCGAAAGCTTCGGCCGCAACCCGGCCAACGCCACCCAGTTTGGCCTGCTTCAGGGGATTAATCCGTCGGCGGCGACATTGGGCAGCCTGAGCTTTGTGGCCGAGGCGGCATCGATGCTGATCGACGAGCCGATCAGCCCCTATGTCACGGCGCGAAGCGATCCGGCGGCGGGCGACAAGCGTTTCGGTTTGTGGATGCGCGGCGCCAGCGGCCACACGAAGCAGGCGATCGCGGCGACGCTGACCGGCGGCGGGTTCACGATCAATCCGGCCGGTGACGTGCGGACCGAGCATCAGGCGATCCAGATGGGTGCCGACCTCGGCCTTCTCAACATGGGTGGCAACGGCTGGAATGTTCATGTGGGCATCACCGGCGGCTGGTATGATGGTGCGGCCAGTCCGTCGGTTACCGAAAGGCTGGCCGTGGATACCAGCTTCGTCGGCGGCTATGTCGCGATCAGCAACGGGGCGTTGACGATCGACGCCCAGATCCGCCGCGAATGGCGCGACTATGATCTGGTTCTGCCGACGGTCTTTGGCGCGACGAAGCAGGAGGTCGATGGCAAGGCCACCGCCGGATCGGTCCACGCATCCTATCGCTTTGGTGGCCAAAGCGGGTTCGCCGCGACGCCGTTCCTTGGGTTCAACTATGCCGACAGCCGGATCGACGATCTGACGATCGATGCGAACAGCATCTACTCGCCGGGCAGCGACAAGACCAAGGTTGGTCGGGCGGGCCTGCGGCTGTCCTATCGTGCCGGCAGCGTGGACCAGATCCAGATTGAACCTTTCGCCAGCGCCGCGTGGATGAAGAACTGGTCGCGCGACGATGCCGGGAACTTCGCCTTCGGCGCTCCAGCGACGAACTTCTCGCTGGCGACGACGACGTGGGACGATGCGCAGCGCTATTCGGTCGGCCTCATGGGCCATGCGCGGGGAGGGCGTGTGTCGGCCTTCATTGTTGGAAATATCGACGATGGCTCGGGTTTCAGCGCCTTCACGGTCAATGGCGGGATCCGGTTCAACTTCTGACCGAGCGACCCTTTGCGGCGGCCTTTATGGTGCGGTCCGGTGTTCTTGCACCGGACCGGCCTGAGTCGGGGGCGGCGTTCCCAATTCCGAGGTCAAGATTCTAGTGCGAAGTCCAGCGCAGCGCACACGGTTGCCACCTGCGCCCGAACACATTCGGCCGGCGTCGTGCGCGGGCTGTCCGGATAGACTTCGGTGGTGGTCGTGTAACGCGCGCCCGTGATCGAACAGCATAGCGCCAGCTTTTTCATCGGATATTCGATGACGCCATGTGCAATGACGGTCGAACCGATGATCTCGCCCTTCGCATCCGCAGGGGCGATGTGGGTGACCTGTTCGACCGCAGCGATGATCGACCGATGAAATTCGGGCTGCGGATTTTCGCTGTCGTCGACCAGGTAGAAACCGTCGGGAATGACATCGGTCTCATAGGCTTTGCCGTCGCGCGCGGCCAGCGCGGGACCAAACTCGCTGGCGTCGCTATCGGTCGTCTCGTGCAGGTCGACATGCACCAGGAACGGGCCCTGCACCGATCCGACAAGCTCGATCAGCGCGGTGGCTTCGCGCGCCGGCCCATCGGCACGAAAATTCCGGTTGGGGTCGATGGCGTCATAGTTCCAGCGATTGATGCGCTCATACGCCCATGGGCTGACGCAAGGCGCGACCAGCAGATTGATTTTGCCAGCGTAATCCGCAGCGCAGGTTTCGAGAAAATCGAGCGCGCCGAGGACACCGCTGGTTTCATATCCGTGTACGCCGCCGGTCACCAGCGCGGTGGGGAGCGCGGGATCAAAATGTCGGTCGCGCAGTGCGAACAATGTGTAGCGTTCCCCGGCATAGTCGAGCTGGCCATAAGCGATCTTCTCATAGCGATCGGCCAAAGCGTCGATACGCGGTACGACGTCCACATCATAGCGGCGCAAGCGCGATTGCCGGTCTCGCCATTGCGCGAGCTCTGCCTCACCCCATGGCTGGCCGAAAGTCCCCACCGGATAGACGCTGGAATTGATCATCTGATTATCACTCGTTCATTGCGGACATTGGTCGCGATATCGCGGTCGCTAGCTCAGAGCGGATGGAAAGTGTACCCTTTGCTGTCCGCTTCCCCACAGCGCAGCGGGGCAATCCATATATCCGTTCCCATATATCGCGCCCGGTGCGCAATCGGCCTTGAGGAAGATCGGGCCGTCGAGATCGACGATCTTGCAAAATTGCCCGAGCAGCCAAGCGGGCGCCATCGCGAGCGACGTGCCGAGCATATTGCCGACCATCACCTCAAGCCCCAGCGCTCGCGCGCGTTGCGCGAGACGCAGCCCGTCGGTGAGGCCGCCGCACTTGTCGAGCTTGATATTGACGACCCGATACAGATGAGCGAGCCGGTCGAGGTCGGCGATCGTCTGGATGCTCTCGTCCGCGGCGAGCGCCATCGGCAGGTCGAAACCGGCGAGCGCGTCGTCGGCGCCGATCGCGAAGGGCTGTTCAACCAATTGGACGCCGGCGGCGCGGAGGGCAGGGACCAGATGCCGCAATGTCGCGGGGGTCAGGCTGCGATTGGCGTCGATGGCCAGCCACACATCTGGCCGCGCCGCGCGCACCGCCGCAATCCGGCGGTCATCCTCTTCGTCGCCGCACAGCTTGATCTTGATCGCCCGGGCGTCGGCATAGCCAGCCGCTTGTGCCGCCATCCTTCCGGGAGCGACGCAGCCGATGGTATAGGTTGTGAGCAGCGGCCCCGGCGGCGCCATGCCGAGCAGGCTCCAGACCGGCGTTCCCATGCGCTGCGCTTGCAGATCCCATAGCGCGCAGTCGAAGGCGTTGCGCGCACCTCCGGCAGGGAAAAGCTGCGCCAGCCGCGCGTGATCGACCCCTTGCGCGATCGCTGGCCGCACATCGGCCAGCCTTTGCGCGATAAGGGAAGGCGTGTCGTCCAGATAGAAAACCCCTGCGGCTTCGCCGCGCCCGACACAGCCATCGGCCTCAAGGTGCAGCACAACCGTCTCGATATGGTGAAAGACATGGTCGCTGATACGGAAGGGCTCCCGAAGCGGAAGCCGCGCGACCTCCACCTCGATACGCGGCGCGCAGGGCTCGAGCGCGGCGAGCGCGGTGTCGAGATCGATCGAATCAAGCGCGGCTGGAGGAGCTTCGGTCATGCCAAATGGGCTATCGGAGCGTAATTTTTCTGTCTATGAATTTTAAAGATATAAAACTGTCATATTCATCACTTTGATCGAAGACGATTTTTCGCGATGCGATCAAGACATTTTGGGGCGAGGCGGCTGGTGCCCCGCATAGCCGGTGAAGGTCTGATGGAGGCGGGTGAGCTTTTCGAGTCGCTGTTCGACTCGCGTCCCGATTGCCTTAATCACGCTGTTCACCATCAGATTGACCGCGCACACCAGCGCTACGGGCGAGCTCCAGAACAATCCTGTCTGCGTTGGCACCGCCAGCACATGCGGGGTGAAGCGCCCAGCCCAGTCGCAGAACAGGTCGGTCAGGACGATCAACGGAACGCCGTGCAGGCTCGCCTGTTCGGCGATCAGATAGGATTGCCGCGAGTAACGGCGGATATCGATGACGACGAGGCAACTGTCCTCTTCGTCGCTCGCGAACACATCGGCATAATTTCCGGCGCTCAGATCGACGAGCCGCACCCCGTCGCGCATGAACTGCAAATGGTTGGCGAGCAGCATCGCAATGCCGCGCTCGGTCTGGAAGCCTGCGATCTGCACGGTGCGCGATTTGGCGAGAAGTTCGACCGCGGCAGCCCATTGCGGCGTTTCGGCAAGGCGATAGACGGCGAGGAGCGATTTCATCTCGCGCTGGATATTGGTTTCGCCGTCGTCCGATCCGTCGGCGGATTCGACAAACTCCAGCAGTTCGTCGCCGATCAGCCAGGGGAAGCCTTCTTCGCTGCTATCCTTGAGTTCATTCTTCAATGCCTTGAAATTGCGATACCCCAGCTTGCGGGCAAAGCGGCCGATAGTGATTTCACTGACCCCGACCTTTTCGGCCAGCGACATCGCGGTTTCAAAGGCGAGCGTGGCGTAATGCGCCAGCATATAGGCGGCAACCGCACGGTCGGCCGAGGAATAGCTCTCCAGATCATTTTGCAGCCGCTGCAACAGCGGGACATTGGGGATCGCGGGGCGCTCGGCGAGTGGGGCTGAGCCATGCTGGCTATCATTCATGGGAGGCTCTTTCCTCTCAGATTTGTTAGTTAATCATGCAAAACTATCAATTGACAGAAATATATCAACCCTATTCTAATCGGGTGGTGATCGGTCTTCCCGAACGACGGTGGAGGCCGCGGGATTTCCGAATGTGTTGAGGGGATATGCGATGAACAGGCTTGGGCAGGATGGAGGCTTCGGAAGCGACATGCGGATGGGCCGCAGGCGCCATCTGCTGGTCGTGGGCGCGTTCGCGTTGCAGGTGGGGCTGTTGGCCGGACCTGCGCAGGCGCAGGAAGCCGAGCCTGCCGCCGATGGCGATGCGATCGTCGTTAGCGGCTATCGCTATCTGAGCGAAGACACCAGCGGTACCACCGGCCTGCCGCTGTCGCTTGAGAAAGTGCCCCAGTCGATCACGCTGATCAGCGAGGATTTTCTGGAGGCCACCGACGCCAGGACGCTGGGCGACGTCGCGCAATATACGCCGGGCGCCCTGTTCGACGGAAATCCAGGCGGAACATCGTCGGTCATCAAGCTGCGCGGCTTTGCGGCCGGCAACGCAATCGACGGATTGAATGTCGGCGCGCTCGACTATGAACCCGACTTTGCGACGCTCGAACGCCTTGAAATCGTCAAGGGACCGACGTCGGTGGTGTATGGCGCGGCCAATCCGGGCGGCATCATCAACCAGGTGACGAAGCGCGCGCGTGCGGGGACGCTGTCGCATATCGAACTGCTCGGCGGCTCGTGGGACCGCTGGCGTATCGAAGGCCAGCTTGCGGGCGCGCTCAACGCCGCAGAGACAGTCCATGTTATCGGCATCGCCGTTCATGAGGAGGGCGACAGTTTCATGCAGCGCGTCGGTTCGGCCAAGACGGTGCTTTACGCGGGCATCGATGCCGACCTGTCGGCCGGGCTGACCGGATATATCCACGGCGGATATGAGCGCTATCGGCGCACTTCGTTCGACGGCATTCCGACGCTGCCTGATGGGTCGCCCGCACCGGTTGGCCGGTCCTTCTTCATCGGGTCGGGCGATTTCGAACTGGTGACGCCGGTGGTTCGCGTGAATGGCGGTCTCGACTGGGAGGCGTCATCGGCGCTCTCGGTCAGTCTCAAGGTCAATTATCTCCGCTCGAACACGACCGGCGAGAGCGGTTTTGGATATGACCTGCAGCCGAACGGCGATTTCCTGATTGCGGTCAACAAGATCACCAAAAGCACGACAGAGGCGTTCAGCGCCGGGCTGTCGGGCGTTTACAAGTTCGACGATCTCGGGCTGGCCGACAGCTTCATCACCGTCGCGGCCAATTATCAGGATTATGAGACGCAGCAGGCGGGTACGATCCCGGATATGCCGCAGGGCGACGTCGCCAACATCTTCGATGGCGTCGACGCGATCGAAGCGCTTTTCAATAGCCGCACCTATCCGGGCTTCGACTATGGCCTGAACCGTCGGCTTCGCTATTTCACCCTGTCGACGCAGGCGAGCATCAAGGTGGCCGAGCCGCTGACCCTGCTCGGCGGCATTTCATGGGCCAAGCCCGATGTCAGCAAGCAGTCGGGCACCGGTCCCTGGCAGGATTTCAGCGGCGACAGCCAGACCAGCCTGCGCCTCGCGGCGTCGCTGGAGCCTGTGAAGGGGCTGAATTTTTACGCATCGTATAGCGAATCCTTCCAGCCGCAGCTCTTCATCGATGCGGTCGGCGACGTCCTGCCGCCGCTTGCCGGCGAGCAATATGAGGTGGGGGTCAAATATGTATCGCCCGACCGGCGGATTCTTTTGACCGCCGCGCTTTTCGACGTCCGGCAGGCCAATCAGGCACGGTATGACCAGACCATCGACCTGATCGACCGCTATGCCCCGGTGGGCAAAGTCCGCCATCGCGGGTTCGAAATGCAGGCGGTGGGCGAGATTACAAAAGGCTGGCAGGTCAATGCCGGTCTGGCCATTCTCGATCCGACGATCCGCGAGGATGATGATACGACACTGATCGGCAAGACGTTGACCTTCCTGCCGAAGAGCACGGCGAGCATCTACACCAGCTATGAATTCGGCGGCGGCGCATTCGTCGGCGGCGGCATCCGCTATGTCGGATCGGTGAAGACCGACTTCGACCGCGCGACGCGCGATATCGCCTCTTATACGCTGGTCGATGCGTCGGCGGGTTATGATTTCGAGCGCTTCCGCGTGCAGCTCAACATCAAGAATCTCTTCGACAAGCATTATTTCGTGAACAATTATCAGACGCTTTTCTATGGCAATGTCGTGGGCGAACCGCGCAGCGTGACAATTTCGCTGCGCGCGAACTTCTGACGGTTCGTGGTACGCGCGTCCGATGAAAAGCGAACTGCCATGACGCCGCGGCGGGCGATCATCCTGCTGACGGCGGCGCTGGCGGGGCTTCCCGCCGCGGCGCGGGCCGAACCCGTTCACGACATCGTTTTTGTCGGTGCGCGCGCGATCGATCCCGAAACCGGGCTCGATGGGATCCGCAACATCGCGGTCAACGGCGACCGCGTCGTTGCGGTGGTCGAGACACCGCTCAGGGGAAAACGGACGATCGACGCGCGCGGGCTGGTCGCGGCGCCGGGCTTCATCGACCTTCATTCGCACGCAACGACACTCGACGCGGCGCGCTATCAGGTGAAAGACGGGGTCACGACGCGGCTCGAGCTGGAGATCGGCACCTGGCCGGTGTCGGCCTGGTACGCGGCCAAGCAGGGGCAGGAGCTTCTGAATTACGGGACAAGCGTCGGTCACACCCCCGTCCGTTATTATGTCCAGAAGGGCGAGGGCGCCACGGGCCTCGCGGCGCTGCGCGATCCGATGGAGAAATTCGGGGCGCCCGAGGCCGGCCAGCCAATCTCCGATGCGGCCTCCGCGCGGCTGTTGCAGTTGCTCGAACAGGGGGTAAGCGAGGGAGCGATCGGGATCGGCAGCGGCACCCAATATGCGGCGGGGATCAGCCACAAGGAAATGCTGGGCGTCACCCGCGTCGCCGTGAACACACAAAGCTGCCTCTTCACCCATATCCGTCACGGCAGCCTCGTCGAGCCCGACAGCACATTGGAAGCGGTTCAGGAAAATATCGCGAACGCTGCGATCACCGGCGCCTGCGTCCATATCGCGCATATCAACAGCATGGCGATGTCCGACGCGCCGATGATGGCGGCGCTCATCCGCGATGCGCGCGCGCGCGGCGTCGATGTCTCGACCGAAACCTATCCATGGGGCGGATCGGTTGATGCGATCCGCAGCCATTTCTTTGATCCCGGCTGGGAAAAGCGCTGGGGCGTCAGCGTCGGCGACCTCCAGTCGCGTGTCAGTGGAAAGCGGCTGACACAGGCCGAATTCGATGCGCTGCGGTCGGGCACCTCCGATGATGGCGTCATCATGCATATGAACAGCGAGGCGACCCTTGCCGCGCTGCTCTCCGATCCGACCGTCATCGTCGCGAGCGATGGCGGCCGTATCGAGGGACCGAACGGCCATCCGCGTTCGGCGGGCAGCTTCGCCCGCGTGCTTGGCCATTATGTGCGCGAGACGAAGGCACTCACCCTGAACGAGGCGATCTGCAAGATGACGCTGATGCCGGCGCAGCGATTGCAAAACTTCGTCCCCGCAATGGCGCGCAAGGGGCGGCTGCAGCCCGGCGCCGATGCCGATATCGTCCTGTTCGATCCCGCGACGGTGGGCACCAAAGCGACCTATGGCGACGCCGCGCACATGTCGGACGGCTTTCGCTATGTGATGGTCAACGGCGTGCTGGTGGTCGACGGCGGCGTGCTGGTCGAAGGCGTGCGGCCCGGACGACCAGTCGCTTCGAGGATCAAGCCATGAGCGATATGATCGACGTGCCGCAACCCTATCTGCTTTTCCTCGGCGACGCCGATGATACGACCTACCTCAAGACCGGCCTTGGTCTGCGCGACTGGGCGCCCGCCCTCTGTCTTGCCGAACATAAATGTGACGGCGCCGCCGCTTCGCTCGGTCTCCCCGCAATGCATCCGCGCGAGGCCCGTGCCGCGGGCGCTCGCTCGCTGGTGCTCGCGGCGGCGTCGATCGGCGGGGCGATCCGTCCGGGATGGATTCCCTATCTGGTCGAAGCGCTCGAGGCCGGACTCGATATCGTCAGCGGCGCGCATGATCGCCTATCGGACGATCCGTTGTTGAAACGTGTTGCCCAAGCGAAAGGCCGCCGCCTGATCGATGTGCGGACCCCGCCGCCGGGACTGCCGATCGCAACGGGACGGCGACGGAACGGCAAGCGCCTCCTGACCGTCGGCACCGATTGCGCGCTGGGCAAGAAATATACCGCGCTCGCGCTCGCCGAAGCCTTTCGCGCGCGCGGCCTCGCTGCCGACTTTCGCGCGACCGGGCAGACGGGAATCATTATCGCGGGATCGGGCATTCCGATTGATGCCGTGGTCAGTGATTTCGTCGCGGGCGCGGCCGAGGCGCTCAGCCCCGACGCCGACCCCGCGCATTGGGACGTGATCGAGGGGCAGGGCTCGCTATTCCACCCCTCCTATGCCGGTGTGTCGCTCGGGCTGTTGCACGGGTCGCAGCCCGACGTGCTGGTGCTGTGCCACGCACATGGGCGCCAGCGCATTGTTGGTCTGCCCGATTATCCGCTGCCATCGATCGGCCGCGCGATAGAACTCACGCTGGAACAGGCGCGGCTTACCAACCCGCAGGTGCGCTGTGCCGGGGTGTCGCTCAACACCGCAGGACTTTCTACCGAAGAGGCGGCTGTTGCCATCATCGCGTTGTCGCACGAGTGGGGCGTAGCGGTTGCCGACCCGATGCGGCCGGGAGCGGCGTTCGACCAGCTGGTGGAGGCGTGTTTGGCATGATCCGCCTGCTCCTCGCGCTGTCATTGATCCTCGGCTTCGGCACGGCAGCGGCCGCGCAGACCACCATCCCACAATCGGCGCTCGACGATGTGCAGGCGATTGTCGAAGCGGCGCCGGGGGATATCGGCCTCGTCGTTGCGGTGACCGATCGCGACCGCATGCGGTTCGTCGCAACGCGTGGCTATGCCGACATCGCGCGCAAGCAGCCGGTGACCCCCGACACCCGCTTCGCGATCGGATCGATCTCCAAATCCTTCACGGCGATTGCGTTGATGCAGATGGCCGATGAGGGGCGCTTCGATCCCGACGCGCCGATCACGCGCTACCTTCCCGATTTTCACCCGCACTCGAAGTTCGCGCCGATCACCGGCCACGCGCTGCTGACGCACACCTCGGGGCTCCCCAATTATCTCGCGCACGTCGCCTCGATGCGCTTCCTGATCGTGGCGCTCGGCGATTTCGAGCCGCGTTATGCTCCCGGCGAACATTTTTGGTACTTAAACACCGGCTACCAATTGCTCGGCTATACCGCCGAAGCGATCGATGGCCGGCCCTTTCCATTGATCCTCCAGAAACGCGTGCTGGACCCGCTGGGGATGACGGCCACCGCGCCGCAGCTCGACGACCGGCTGCGCGGCCGGATCGCGACCAGCTATGTGCGCGCGCCCGACGGCACCTATGTCGAGGCGCCATGGTTCGACTATCTGTCGGCCGATGGCGCGATCGTCTCGAACGCCGCCGACATGGGGGCCTATGCGCGCATGTTGCTTGCGCGCGGCAAGGCGCCGGACGGGCGGCTGATCTCTTCGCGCGCTTTCGGCCGCTTCGCGACTGCGGTGCGTGACGATTATGGCTATGGCATCGATGTCCTCGATGGCGGCGGGGTGCTCGCTCACAGCGGATCGATCGCGGGTTTTCAGGCCTATCTGGTCGCGCACCTCGACGAAGGTTTCGCGGTGACTTTCCTCAGCAATGGCCCGCTCGACAAGGCGCTACGCGAACGCATCGTTGCGCGTCTGTCGAAGGCGAAGGCAAGGGGGGCCGCACCGCCGACAGCCGCATGGCCCGATGCGGAAAGCTTTGCCGGGCGCTTCATTGCGGCCGACGGGCGCGAACTGGTTTTCGAGACCGATGGCTCGGGCGGCCTTATGCTTGCTGAGCATGACGCGCCCTTACAACTGGCGCGCTTGGGGAAGCAGAGCTGGGGCCTATATCTTACGCCGAAGGGGCCGCGCGCCTTCCTCTTCTTCCGCGACGCGGCAGGCATCGTGACCGATATGTCCGAAGGGGCTGCGGGTTACGCCAGACAAGGTAGCGAACGTCCGCTGGCGGAGGCGTCCGCCGCCTATCGTGCGCTCGTTGGACGCTATGCGGCGCATGGCGAGGAAGGACCCGGCGTGCGCATCTTCGTGCGCGGTGGCCAGCTGGCCATGGCTTATGCCGACGCCAGCCTGGCAACGCCGCTGATCGAGGAGGCGCCCGGCCGGTTCCGTTTTGCCAAGCCAGAACATGCGCCCGAATGGCTCGCTTTCGACACGGTCATCGGCGGCCAGACGCAGCGCCTGACCTTCAGCGGTGTGCCGCTGTACCGGATCGACCTGCCGTGAGGTTTGATCTGCGACTGGCCGGTTTTGCTTGTGCGATGATGATTGCGGCACCTGCGGATGCTGTCGATGACAGTGGCTTTGTCGACTGGGCGCGTGCGAACGCGGTCGAGTTTCCCGCCTGCGATAACTTGTCGCAACCACCGGCATTGGAAGCACTGGCGACGACTGTCGGCGACGCCCGCATCGTCGCGCTCGGCGAGCCGACACACGGCGCGCATGAACCGCTGGCGTTCCGTAACTGTCTGTTCCGCTATCTCGTCGAAGAACAGGGCTTCACCGCGATCGCGCTCGAAACTGGCTTGAATGAATCGCGCCGCCTTTACGATTATGCAGCAGGCGGCGAAGGCGAGGCGCGCGACGTCGCGCGGCGCGGCTTCACCTGGGGCTTTTGGCGCTATCCCCAGAATATCGAACTGCTCGACTGGATACGCCGCTATAATTTGGACCCGGCGCATCCCCGCAAGATCCGCCTTTATGGCATCGACCTGAGCGGCGGCGACAGCAGCGGCCTGTGGAAAAACGCACGAGCGACAATTGACGATAGCCTTGCCTATTTATCGCATGCCGCGCCGGATCAATCCGGGCGTGTGCGCCGGGGCGTGCAGCCATTCCTGCACCGGTTCGATGTCCCCGGCTATAGCGCGATGCCGGCCGGCGATCGGGCGCGGCTGCGATCGGCGATCGCCGATCTGATCGCCTTCTTCGACCGGAATCGCCGGTCTTTGGTCGCCGCATCGTCGCAGGCCGATTTTGATTGGGCGCGTCAGAATGCCGTTGGCGCACGTCAGCTTGCGGCCCTGTTCGACGTGTCGGGATTACCGAACGCGGACGGCACCTTATCGCCGGGCGACTATAGGGCCGACGCCGCGCGCGATGCCGCAATGGCGGCCAATGCCGGCTGGGCGCTGGAGCGTGAGGGACCACAGGGCCGGATATTGGTCTTTGCGCACAATGGTCATGTCATGAACGCCCGCACCCGCGGCGGTATCTGGTCGGTCTATGCGCAGGCCCCCGCCGCCATGGGCGAGCATCTGCGCGCGGGGCTGGGCAGACAGCTTTTGATCATGGCGATCAGCGGCGGATCGACCCGGCCGGAAACATCCCGCCCGCCCAAATCGGCGAGCCTCGATGCCGCGCTGGCGAGGGTTGGCCCCGAGCATTTCCTGATTGATTTCAGGCGCGCGGGAAAGGCGACACCGGCGGCAAACTGGCTGGCGCAGACTCAATCGCTGCGGGTCAATTCCGACACCGAAAATCTGGTCGTCCCGGCGGCGGCCTTCGACGCGATGCTATATTTCCATCGCTTGACGCCCGCGACCTAGGTCGATGCGATCGGCGAGAAGGGGCTAGGCGATCACCTCCATCAGATTGCGCCCGTCCTCCCGCTCGGACATGCGGAAACAGGTGCCGGTGAAGCGCTCGATCAGGCTTGCGGCGGTACGCGTATGTTCGCTCAGCTTGACCGTCGTAAAGGCCCCGCCACGCGCGCTCTTCTCGGCCTCGCGCGAGGAGCGCAGGTCAACCAATGACGCCGATCGACTGCGGAAATATCTTGCCCGCTTCGATCTCGACTGGAGCGCTGTCACGGCGCGCTAAGCGCTGTTTCCCCATAGCGGTCACAGAGAGCTGGATGGGCTTCGAAACGTAGCGGTTGCATTTATTCGTATGTTGAGAGTTTTTTGGCGAAATGATAGATAAGTGACGCTTTGTTGTGCAGGAACTTCCTAAAAGGAGAGCCAAATGCGCAAGTCATTGAAAAAAATTTTACTTTTCAGCTCAGCGGCCTTTCTTTCCAGCTCCTCGTCCGGGGCCTATTTCTCGCCGGAAGCGCTCGCGATGCTGGATCCGACGCGGCTGGCATCGTCGTTTTGCGGCGGCAGGGCCGCCGTTGCGACGCTGCGGCAGGAACTGGCGCTCGCGGCGACGGTCGCTGGTCCGGTCGGTGCAGCATCTGCTCCAATACCCCTCTACCCCGATCTTGTCGCGCCGCGCTTGCCGATCACGACAGCCAATACGCCCGCGCGCGACTATTTCAATCAGGGGCTGCTTCTTACCTATGGCTTCAACCATGCCGGTGCGGTGCGGTCCTTCCGCCAGGCACAGCGGCTCGATCCCGAATGTGCGATGTGTTGGTGGGGCGAAGCGCTCGCATTGGGGCCGAATATCAACGCGCCGATGGACGAGCGCGACCGCGATGCGGCGCTAACTGCGATGGATCGGGCGAGGGCGCTGCGTTCGCAGGCGTCGCCGATGGAGCAGGTGCTGATCGACGCGATCGCGTTTCGCTATGCGCGCGATCCGAAAGCCGACCGAGTGGCGCTCGATGCCGCTTATGCCGATGCGATGCTGGACGTCGCGCGGCGTTTCCCGAAGGATGACGATGTCGCGGTCCTCGCGGCCGAGGCGGTGATGGACACCAGCCCATGGTATTATTGGGAAGCCGACAAGAAAACGCCGGTGGGTCGCAGTGGCGACGCGGTCCGTCTGGTCGAGGCCGTGCTCGCGCGCAACCCTGACCATCTCCAGGCAGCGCATCTCTATGTCCATCTGATGGAAAATAGCGCCGATCCGCCGCGCGCCGAAGCTGCTGCCGACCGGCTCGCCCGGTCGCTTGCGCCGAGCGCGGGGCATCTCGTCCATATGCCCTCGCATATTTATCAGGTCCGAGGGCGCTATGCGGATTCGATGCGGGTGAACATCGCCGCAGCGCGCGCCGACGAGGCCTTCATCCGCGACACCGATGATCGCGGTCTCGTTCGCTATGGCTATTATCCGCACAATATCCATTTCATTGTGACCTCGGCCCAGATGGCGGGCGACATGGGCACAGCCATTCGCGAAGCGAAGCGCCTGCGCACTGTGCTCGACCCCGAAACATCGGCGCGGATCGCATGGATTCAGGCGATCGATGCGGCGCCCTATCTCGCGATGGCGCAGTTCGCGCAGCCCGACGCGATCCTCGCCATGCCGTCGGCCGATCCGCGCCTGCCCTATGCGGTGGCGATGCGGCATTATGCCCGTGCGGTGGCGCAGGCCGAGCGGCGCGACCGTGCGGCGTTCGACCGCGAGATGGCGGCGCTGGCGGCGCTGCGCAATTCGGATGCCTTTGCGTCGATGATCGCACAGGGGGTTCCGGCGCCCGATCTGCTCTCGCTCGCCGAAGCGGTCGCGCGCGGGCGCTTCGCGCGAGCCGAAGGGCGCTTTGACGAGGCCGTACGCCACTATCGCGAAGCGAAGAGTTTCGAGGGCAAGATTCCGTATCAGGAACCAGCCTATTGGTATTATCCGGTCAGCCAGTCGCTGGGCGCGGCGCTGTTCGAGGCGGGGCGTTATGACGAGGCCGGTCAGGCATTTCGCGCGGCCCTTTTGCAAACGCCGCGAAACGGCTGGGCACTTTATGGGCTGACCCGCAGCGAAGAGGCGCAGAAACACGGGCTCGAAGCCGCGGCGGCGCGCCGTGCATTTGAACGGGAATGGTTGGGAAGCAGGAGTTGGCTTCGCATGGAGCGCCTCTAGATCTTGCCATATGAGCGTCGTATGCGGGGAATCCGCTTGTTGGCTGGCATGAAAGATGCTTCTGCAGCCATATGAAATCAACCAAAGAGACGCTGGAAGAGCTTGGCTGGAGGGAGTGGTTCGGCGATCAGGTCACGCCCGACGAAGTGCAGCAATGTCACCCCGTCCGGGTGATGGCCGTCCATCGCGGTAAAATTGCCGTGGCGGGTGCGGGGGGGCAGGGCTTTATCACCCCCCATATTCCCGGGGCGAAGCCATCGGACGATCATCCGACGGTCGGCGACTGGTTGCTGGTCGATCGGCTAACGGATCAGCCCGTCCGCGTCCTTGGCCGGATGAACCTGTTCAAGCGGCGCTCGCCGGGCGATCCGCGCAAGGATCAGATGATCGCCGCCAACGTCGATACGCTGTTCATCGTCGCATCGTGCAATCAGGATTTCAGCGTCGCGCGGCTGGAGCGCTATCTGGTGCTGGCACGCGAAGTGGGGGTGAATCCGGTCGTGGTTCTGACCAAGGCGGATCTGGCTGACGATCCGGACGTTTTCGCGGCGGCTGCGCGCGCGATCGAGCCAGGGCTGCGCGTTGAAACCGTCAACGGCCGCGATCCCGCAAGCGTGGCGCACCTCGCATCCTGGTGCGGCCCGGGCGAAACCGTTGCGCTTCTGGGGTCATCGGGTGTCGGGAAATCGACACTCGTCAACGGTTTGCGGCGTTCGGACAGCATCGCCACGCAGGCGATCCGCGCCCGCGACGGGACGGGGCGCCACACGACGACCGTACGAGAAATGCACCGGCTCGAGCGCGGTGGTTGGCTGCTCGACACCCCCGGCATGCGCGAGCTGCAACTGTCCGACGCCGGCGCCGGAATATCGGAAGTTTTCGACGACTTTATCGAAGTGGCGCAGAATTGCCGTTTCTCGAACTGCGCACATGGCGTCGAGCCGGGCTGCGCCGTCCGGGCGGCGATCGCCGAAGGATCGCTGACATCGGAGCGTTTCGATCGCTGGCGCAAGCTGGCGGCCGAGGAAGACGCCAGCGCCGCGCGCTATACGAAGCGGACGCGATAGCGAGCCTCGCCGGGGGGGCAGGTTTCAAAAGGCGACGTCGATCAATATGGTGTCGGTGTAGAGTCCGGGCGGCGGCGTGACCTGACCCGGGAGGATGGCCGCGCGATAGCCGAAGCCCTGCGTCGTTACCGAATCATGGATGTTGGGATTGGTGTCGGCGTCTCCACTGCTGCGCCGGGCGCTGCCGACCGATCCCCAGCGATCGGGTGACGTGGTGCTCTTGTAAATTTCATAGCGCAGATAATTGCCGCTGCTGTGCATGCGGCGCACGCCATTGTCCGGGTAATCGCCGTCGTCGAGGCCAACGGTGTAGCTCGCTCCTGCACTGCACCGGATCAGGATGGTGCGTGTGATCGGATTGAAGCTGCCTGCGAGCGGCGCCGAGCCGAAACCCGCATTGGGGGCGGTGATGACGCAATCCTTCTCCACTATCAGCTCGACATTGACCCGGACCGCGACGCCGCTGCCCCAGTTGGTTGGCGGAGTCAGCAGCGGACGGACCAGACCGGGGCTGTTCGAATAGGCGAGGCACGCCAGCACGCCCAGCGAGCAAACTGAATGATACCAGCGCATATCAAGGAAACCCGAGTAGGTTCCAGCGTGCAATCCCGCCGTCGCTGTGGTGCGGAAATAAATGGGGATGCTGTTGTTCGTACCGGCAAAGAGGCTGACGAGGCTGGTCGAGGACAGATTCTGGAAATTCCCGACTGTCAGTGGGGTGCCGCCCGAGGTCAACGAGGCGGTATAGGCGATCGTCTGTCCGGTGGGGCCGGTGAGCAGAAAGGTCGATGCATCGACGCGCAAGGCAATATAATGCGCGGTGAGTGCGGCAAGCAGAATGTCGCATTGAAGCCCCGCCGATCCGCTTCCCTGTTGCTGCGTCGTGCCGACGGCGTAGGAACTGGCGCTGCCGAGGCTGGTGCTCGCTGTGGCGGTCGTGCACGCCGCCGACGCGGCGCTGGGCATCAGCGTCGCAGCAATAAGTGCGGACAGGGCGCAGATCAGGCGCGTCAGGGTCGGCATGTCAGATTCCCCAGTTCAATGATGTCGTCGGCCTTTGGATCGGCGGCAAAGGCAGCGCGGCAGGTGCCGCCGTCGGGGAGTTTGACCTCCACCAGATTTTCGGTCGCCGCTTGTTCGATGAACAGCAGGCCGTCCCAGCCGATATAGGTCGAAATCGTGCCGTTGATGATCGCGGTCGACCCGGCGGGCAGCGGTTCGCCGGCGGCGGTCGTGATCGTCGCCCGCGCTGCCGTCAGATGTTCGACCGGGAAACGGATCACATGGCCGCTCCCCGCCGCGACGGCGACTTGCTGGCTGACCACCGACGCCTTGACGTTGGCAGGCAGCGCCAGCGTGTCGATGTCGTAACGTGCGGAATAATAGGCGCTTGCCGAAGGAACGAGCAACTGGCCCCTTTTGTTGGTGGTGCCGATCAGCTGGTTTTCATAGCGCACCGGAATCCCGGGCTCACCATTGGTGCTGACGACCGCGAAGGCGTCGGAGACGCGATTGGCGGCGAAGACGGCATCGTCCATGAACACGAGCGAGCCGCTTACGCCGGCCCAGCCGGTGACATCGTCGCGGCCATAGACTCCGGCGCGCAACTGAACCGGCTGCATTCGCCAGGTCATGTCTCCGCGCCAATAGGGGCTGGCGCCGTCTTCGCTCGCCGCGCTCGCATTCCATCCGAAACCACCTTCGATCGGGGCGGCTCGTGAATAGTCGGCGCGCAATCCGGTCCGTCCGTCCGCGCCCTGGGCGACGCCGGCAGCGAAGGTGCCGCCGCCCAGCGCGACGCTCAGCGTCAGCGCGCCTGACCAGCTGCGGTCGATGAAGTCACGCGACAATGAGGTGTAAAGGCGGCTTTCGCCCCAAAGGGGCACTGCCCAGGCGACGTTCGCGAGGCGGGCGTTGCGGCCTCGTTCCTGCTGAAGGTCGAAATAGCCGATGCCAAGGGTGCCGGCGTGGCCGAGCGACAGGCTGGCTGTCGCCGCGGTCAGCCGCTCCCAGCCATCCCGATCACCGCGGTCGAGCAGGCCAAGGTTGGTATAGTCGCCGTCGCGCCGGCTATGCCGCAGCCCGATCGAAAAGCCGCGCGTCTGAAAATCATAACCGATCATCAACTCGCCGCCGTCGGCCTCCTTGCGAAAGCTGCGGCTGTAGGATGCGCTCAGGACGCCGAAATTGCCGAGTTTGACAACCCCGCCGCCGCCGGCGAGGCGCATGTCGTCGGCGACTTCCGCCCGCACTTCGAGTGTCACGCTGTCGGTCACGCCATGGCGAGCCGAAGCGCTGGCTGCGGCGGCGCCATAGTCGAAATTGCGCGTGCCATAATTGCGGCGAAAGGAACCGGCCGCCACAGCATAATCGGTGAGGCCGGGGCGCAGCAATGCGCTGCTGACATAGAAAGGCATGGTGGTCGCGACGCTGCGGCCGTGCATGTCGGTGACGATCAGATTGGCCTCGCCATAGCCGTTGATCGGCGGCAGCGTATCGAGCGCGAAGGGGCCGGGGTTGACGTCGGCGCCCGAGATGCGCTGGCCACCAACGACGAGTTCGACCGCGGAGGGAAGCGCGGCGCTGCCTGCAAATTCGGGAAGCGGATAGGTGACGACGTCGGGGCGCACGGAAAAGTCGCGCGAAACCTGAAGCCCGCCGAGGCGAACTGCCGGGGCCCAGGACAGGCTGCGCGTGATGATGTCGCCGGCTTCGACCGTCGTCATGCTCTGTTCGTCGGACCAGCGCCAATAGGTGTCAAAACGGACATAGTTTCTGGCGCGGCCCGACCGTAGCGCGCCGGTCGTCGAAATGGTGCCGGCCGGACCAAAAACGCGGATTTCATGCCACAGTGACGCCTGTGTCGGCGCCGTGCCACCGCCGCTGACATAAACGTCATAGTTCAGCAGCGCCCCCATATCATATTTCGCAGGTTCGAATTTTTTCGCGGCGCGGCCGATCCGCTGGTTGGGGAGATATTCGGGCGACACGGTCAGGTGCAGTTGCTGGAGCGGGGCGTCATAATCGGCACGAACGCCGTCGAGACTATCCAGAAACAGCACTTCGTCCGCTGTTGACAGCTGGAGCCCGGCGCGGCGCATGTCGTCGGTACGAAGCTGGAACCGCGCGCCCTGCTTTGCGACCGCCGCTATAATGCCGCTGCGCATGCCGTTGACGAACAGCTCGAGTTCGAGCTGCTGGTTGGCAGAGACGTCGATGCTTTGTGGCGGTGGCGGCAGGGCGCCATAGCCAGCATTCCCGTCCGCCGCATGCGCAAGGGCGGGCGCCATGAGCGCGGCCGTCAACAGCGTTGCCCATCGGAAATGCACCGGCAGATGGAGCGAGCCGGGCATAGGTCATCATTCCTGCCGGCGCGTGACGGGAATGCCGGCCGTTCCATTGACCGTCGCAACCAACTCGCCTGTGATGTCGATATCGCGCGGCAATGGCCAGCGCATCGTTGCGCCGGGAAGAACATAGCCGAGCAGGCCTTGCGCGACCGGTAGCTTGTTCGGTCCTGCCGTAAAACTCACATCGGTCAGTCGTGCATGGCTCGCCCCCGTGTTGCGGATCTCGAGGAAGCGTTCGCCGTTGTCCGCGCTGGTGCGCCAAGAGATTTGCGGCGCAGGCGCGGTGGGCCGGGCCTTGCTGTCTCCGCGCTGGGCATAGGAGAAAAGCGGCAGCGAATAGCGCATGCGAAAACTGACCGAGGCCCCCGGTGCGGCCGATGCCGTCCCGGTCGGAATTTCGTCGACCACGATGCGATAGGGCTTTTCGGCGACATCGGGTGGCGGCGTCGTGCGCGTCAGCCGGATCAATTGCCGCTCGCCGGGAGCGATGCTGACGATCGGCGGCGTGCCCACTACGTCGTTTTGCGGTGCATAGACATTGTCGCTGTTCTGCTGCGCCCAGGCAAAGATGCGAACCTGAAGCGTGATAGGGGTCTTGCCAGGGTTTTCTAGCCAGAGTGCCGCAGCGCGGGCGTCGCCCTCGATAACCGGATTGACCGGCCAGATCAGGAGTGAGCCAGGCTGCTGCGCGCTGGCGGGGCGTGGCGCCGCAAGGAGCAGAGCCAGCGCGACCAGCGACAGGATGAGAGAGGCAGGACCATGTTTCATCGGCTTGTCCGGAAAAGGAGGGGCGGTCACCATGTCAGCGTGACCATCAGCGTGTCGGTGTAGATGCCCGGCGGCAGCCCGCCTGGCAGATTGAGCGAAGCGAAAAGCGGCAGGCGCACGTCCTCGCTGTTGGTGCCCGTGATCAACATCGCCGCCGAGCCGCCGATGGCGATCGGCTGGTTGCAGGCCGCGTCGCGGCACAGGGCGTAAGTGATCCGGGCCGCCGTATCGCCGCCGCGCTGCAAATGGCGCGTACCCGTTGCGGCATGGCTTCCGCCGTCGACGCCGATCGTCAGGTTGACGCCGGGGGTGCAGCGCAGACGGATCACCTGCGAAGCGGTGGTGGTTGCCGTGTGCGTCGCGGTCGAAAAGGTGGAATCAGTGCCGAAGTCCAGCGTTCCGATGGTTCCCGCGCTGCCGCTACCGCCCAGTCCATCGACCAGGCAGCCTGCGACGATCGTTGCTGAAACTTCGAACTGCGCCGAGGTTTCCGCTTTCGCCGCCGGAATGCCAATCCCGCACACGACGAGGGTGACGAGGATAGGGCGCATTGCCGGTTTGAGGGCGCGGGTCATCGCCGCGGATCCTGTCTCGGCCCTTCGCCCTAGAGTTCGAGCACCACGGTGACGACGTCGGAATAGATGCCGGGCATCAGGCCCGCTTCGCCAAAGGCGCGGGCGTAGATATTGACTGTTTGCTGAGCGCCCCCCCCCCCGCAAGAGTGACGTCGCCGCCAACGGGAATGACGGCCAGGCGGGTGGCGTCTGAATAGAGATTATAGGTAACGAACTGGCCGGCTTCGGTCTGATGCGCCATCGCGTGAAGGCCCAGGCCCGCGCCGTCGCCATCATGCAGGCCCGCGTTGAACGACAATATGGGCGTGATGCCATTGCTGCACTGGACGGTGAAGGCAGAGGCGCCGCTCAATATCTGCGAGTCGGCTTCTGTAAAAAGCGTGTTCTGCGTACCGAAGTCGATCACACCAAAATCGGCGCCTGCCGTCGAATTGTCGAAAGTCTGCCCATTGACTTTACAACCCGCTTCCAGAGTTATTGTTGCATCAACTGTTCCGGTGATCGCAGCATTTGCCGATGAGGCAGTAAGTGCGGCGACAGAAAAAAGCGCGGTTGAGATTATAGGCTTCATAGTCATCATGAAAACTCCTCAAAAGGGTCGGTGCCTTTCAATTCGTCTTCCCCACAAGACTTGACTATCTCTAGAAAAAACAGGTTAATAATTTGCAGTTAAGTTAATTCCGAAATGTCTATGTGGAAAGTTATAGTCTTATAACGAAACTATATATATTTTCGATAAGTCAGTGGCTTATCGGACATTGCCGCAAGGCGCAGTGGCCCTCGACCGGGAGGATTTTTGGTATCATTATCGCGATGCCGCACGAGTTTCTTTCGGCCAGCCGCCCTTGTGGCCAAGTGACAGGTCGTACCGGTCGTCGGTTTCGGAATGGCGGTAACCTTCCCGAAGGTCCTCATCTTTCTGGTCGTCGCGCCATTTGGCGTGGCGAGCCGACCGTTTTCCTTCGATAAATCGTTTTTGCTCCGATTCGAACTATACTAGCCCGCAAGAGAAGGGCCGCAGGGCTAAGGCAATCTTTACCAGTGGCGTTCAAGAATATTGTGGGGACCTGGGAGGAATGATATGTTCAGCGTTCTCGAATGCGTGACTCATCAGCATGATATACGGCTCGTTCTAGTTGCGGCACTTGTCTGTATCCTCGGTAATATCAGTCTTTTCGTTGTTCTGAACCGATCGACTTTTTGCATCGATATCCGCCGCCGTCATTGGCTGGTCGTCGCTGCGGTTGCAGAGGGCGTGGGCGTGTGGGCGACCCACTTCGTAGCGATGCTCGCTTATCGAGGATCAATGCCGATCCGGTTCGACGTGGGGCTCACCGTCCTTTCGGTGGCGATTGCGATCGGATTTTTTTGGTGTGCGCTCCGCTGGCTCGGCAAGGAGCCTGGCGTGTGGCGCTGTGCGGTCGCCGGCGCGGGAGCCGCGATCGGGGTTGCCGGGATGCACTTCACCGGCATGGCGTCGATCATCGCACCTGCACGGATCAGCTATGACCCGGTGCCAATAATCATATCGATATTCCTGTCCGGTCTTTGTTTCTGGATCGCCTTCCTCGGCTTCGCGAAAACCGCAGGCTGGCGCAAGATTGCCTTGCCGACTGCGTTTTCGGTTCTAGCCATCGTCGTGATGCACTTCACCGCCATGTCCGCGACCACGCTTGTTCCTGATCCGACGCGCGCCGTCGCATTCTCCACCGCGGTCAATCGCGACTGGCTGGTGTTGGCCGTCGTGCTGGCCGCGCTCGTGCTTGTCGCGCTCGCGCTGGTTGGTTCGATCATCGATCGGTGGCTCACCGATGCGCATGGCCTTGCCGAGGCCACGCTCGAAGCGCTGGCGATCACCAACGACAATCGGATTGTCGAGGTGAACCACCGGCTTTGTACGCTCCTTGGTGTCAGCAGTGGCGCATTGATCGGCAGCGCGCCCTCCGACTGGTTCGTGGCGGTGGACGGCGGTTCATTCGGGACTCCCGATGGAAGTTCCGTCGAAGCCCGCGTCCGCAGCAGTTCGGACGATGATCAGATCCTTGAAATCGCGACCCAGACGATTGAGTATCGGGGCCGCAGTTGCCGGGTCCTTGCTATTCGGGACCTGTCGGACCGGAAGCGGGCGCAGCGTGCGATCGAGCATCTTGCTTCGCACGATGCGCTGACCGACCTCGCGAACCGCACCCATTTTGGTCGCGCTCTCGATACCGCCCTCGATGCGAGACAGCCCTTTGCGCTGCTCGCCCTCGACCTCGATCGGTTCAAGGCGGTCAACGACATTTTCGGTCATAGCGCCGGTGACGATATTCTGTGTCGCGTCGCCAACGTCCTGAGAGCATCGACGCGCGCAGACGATGTCATCGCCCGCGTGGGAGGCGACGAGTTTCTGATCATCCAGACGGCGGTTTCGGAGCCCGATGAAGCTCGCAAGCTCGCCGGCCGTATTCTCGATAATCTGGCGATCGAGATGGACGTCGCGCGCGACCCGATGGCGGTCGGGCTGAGTATCGGGGTCTCGCTTTTTCCGCAGGACGGTCAGGATGCCGAAACGCTCCAGCGCAATGCCGACACGGCGCTCTATCGCGCCAAGAATAATGGCCGGGGAAGCGCCGCCTTCTTCGATCAGGAGATGGACGAGCATGCGCGCGAGCGCCGCGCGCTCGAACATGATCTGCGTCACGCCATTGCCCGTGACCAGCTGCACCTTATGTTCCAGCCGCTTGTCGCGACGGCGTTCGGTTCGATCGTCGGCTATGAAGCACTGCTTCGCTGGGACCATCCTGAAAAGGGCGCAATCGAGCCTGATCAGTTCATTCCGATTGCCGAAGAAAGCGGTGCCATCGTCGCAATCGGGGAATGGGTGCTGCGCGAGGCCTGCGCCGTCGCTGCAACCTGGCCCGAAAATGTCTCGATCGCGGTCAATGTCTCGACCGTCCAGTTTCAGGTGCCGAATTTGCCGGCCGTCGTCCGCGACGCCCTCGCGCAATCGGGACTTGATGCCCGCCGGCTCGAACTGGAAATCACCGAAACCGCCTTTTTGCGCAACCGGCAGAGCGCGCTGAAGGCGCTGCATGAGATTCGCGCGCTGGGCGTGCGGGTTGCGATGGACGATTTCGGGACGGGCTATTCGTCGCTGAGCAACCTCAAGGCCTTTCCGTTCGACAAGATCAAGATCGACAAGAGCTTTATCGCCGCGATCGCCGATGACGAGGCGGCGCGGTCGATTGTTCGCGCCATTGTCGGGCTTGGGCGCAGCTTTAACATGCCGATTGTGGCCGAAGGCGTGGAAACCGAAGAGCAGCGCCAGATGCTGCTCGATGAAGGATGCCCGCAGGCGCAGGGCTATTTCTTTGGGTATCCGGCCGCGAACCCGTTTCTTCATGATTCCCGCCACGAAATCCCGGACGAAGAGTTGACTGGGAAAGCGCGGGGGGAGGCCACGCGGGTTTTTGGGCCTGCCTGACGCAAGCCCCGCAATGCCGCATCCTGGCAGGGTGTCGCCCCTGTTCTAACTATGCCCCGACCCCATGGCGAGGGCGGTTTTCGCAATGTGCCAATCGGGCGGCGTAATCGCTCTTTCCTGATTTGGGATTATGCGATAAGTGCTAGTCATGGCTAGCTTATCTTCCTTTGTGCCGGTGCAGCCACCGCGTTCGGCGGAATGGGTGCCTGTGTGGCGCGGATTGTTCGGCGAACGGTTGCGCAATACTGTCTATGGGCTGCCCCAACCCCTTTTCGATATCCCCATTCGCACGCGCAAGATTTTGGGTTTCACCGTGCATATCCTGATGGATCCGGCCGCGGTGGAGCGGGTGCTGCTGGGGAATAAGGCGAATTACATTCGCCCGCGCATAGCGCAGCGTCTGCTTTCGCCCCTGGTTGGCAACGGCTTGTTGAGCGCCGAGGGAGAGGATTGGCGGACGCAGCGGCGCATTGTCGCGCCGACC
This sequence comes from Sphingopyxis witflariensis, assembly GCF_002205635.1. GTDB lineage: Bacteria > Pseudomonadota > Alphaproteobacteria > Sphingomonadales > Sphingomonadaceae > Sphingopyxis > Sphingopyxis witflariensis. The sequence goes on from NZ_NISJ01000003.1 coordinate 27,680, forward strand.
TTCGCGCCCGCTGCGGTCGCCAATATGGCCGAGACGATGGTGCGTTGCACAACCGACAATATGGCGCGGTGGCCAGGGGGCAGCGCGCAGATTGACATCGCTGCGGAAGCGACCGACGCGACGATGGCGATCATCGCGAACAGCCTGTTCGCCGGCGACCGTCGGCTGGTCGATCCCCAGGCTGCGCGCTACATCGAGCAAATGCTCGCGGCGGCGGGGCAGGCGCGCTTCATGACGCTGCTGGGCATACAGGATTGGGACCCCAGTCCGGTGATGCGGCGCGCGCGCAAGTCGCGCCTGTGGCTCCGGAAAACGCTGAGTGAAGTGGTGCGCGACCGCGGCCCCGATGGCGGCGGCGATGATTTTTTCGGCGGCCTCATCCGCTCGCTCGGCGAACATTATCCGCCCGAACAGGCGGCGGTGCTGGCGGCGGACAATGCGATCACCTTTTACGTCGCAGGGCATGAAACCACGGCCAATGCTTTGGCATGGACGATGTATTGTCTCGCCGCCCAGCCCGAATTGCAGGAGGAGGTGCGCGCCGAGGCGGTGGCGGCGATCGCCCATCCGGCGGCAATGCGGTTCGAGCAACTACCGCTACTGAAACAGATATTCGAAGAGACGTTGCGGCTCTATCCGCCGGCACCGCGTTTCGATCGCGAAGCCGAGGCGCCCGATGAACTGGCGGGGACGCCGATCGCCAAGGGCGATCTGGTGTCGATCTGGCCTTGGATCATCCACCGCCATCGCACATTGTGGGACGACCCCGATCGTTTCGACCATCGCCGCTTCGCGCCCGAGCGCCGGGCCGCACAGCACCGCTTCCAATATCTGCCCTTTGGCGGCGGGCCACGCGTCTGCGTTGGAGCACGCTTTGCGATGATGGAGGCGCTGCTGATCATGGCCGAGTGGCTGAGCGCGCGGCGCTTTGCGCTGCCTACCGGCTTTATGCCGGACCCCGTGGGCAGCGTGACGTTGCGGCCGCGCGGCGGGATGCCGCTGCTGGTGAGCCCGCTTTGACCGGTCGGGCGATCCCGCGCAGTCTGCTGGTCTGGGGGGCGAGCCTGATCATCGTCATGGGGGCGTTCTTCTTTTTCGCCTATGGTATCGGCTGGCCGACCACGCCCGATCAATGCGTCGCCCATGGTTGTTATTGCGAGCATTTCGAAATTGCCGACGTCCTTGGCGGCGCGACGGGGGTGCGCCAGCCGGTCAACACCTGGTCCAATCTCTATGCGATCGGCACCAGCCTGTTCGTCGCCTGGAAAATGGCGCGGGACCGCCGCAAAACTGCGGCTGCCAATGTCATCTCGTCGGCCGATCCAATCGCCGATCTCTATGTGTTCGTGGTGTTGTTCCTCGGCCTCGGCAGCATGTGGATGCACGGTTCGATCGCGCGCGACGTATCGTGGATCGACGGCCTGTCGATGTACACCTTCACCGTCTATCTGGTCTTTTACACACTGAACCGCGGGCTGGTGGGGAGCGGGGTGAGCGCAGCAGCGCGCCGCCGGATCTTCTGGATCGGTTATCCGCTGACGTCGGCGGCCTTCGCCGCAGTTTCCGCTGCGGGTGTGGATGCAGTGATTCTGATCGGCATTACCGTGATACTTTATTTGCTGCTCGAATTCGGCTTTGCCGGCTTGATCGCCGATCGCCTTGCCCGGCGCTATTGGGGCATCGGCATAGCGGCGATTGCGGTCGCAACGCTGTTTTGGACCCTATCGCAGACGGGCGGTCCGCTATGCGATCCGCATAGCTGGTTCCAGCCGCATGGCCTGTTGTGGCACGTCCTCGCCGGCGTCACCGCGGTGATGATGTATCTATACTGGCGGCGCGAGAAGGTCGGGCCGGGCGAGGGCGGGCGATGAACGGGATGCTGCTTGCCGGATCGCTGGTGGCGATTATCGCGATGACATTGGCCGCGCGCTGGCTCGGCCTGGGTGCCGAGCCACGTATCGTCGACCCCGACCATGCTCGCCGTCTGGCTGATGAAGCGCATTGCGGCTTTCAGGCAGTCGATGTCGCGATCGCGCGCGACGGCACCACCGCCTTGCTTCGCGATGGTGTCGACCGCTTGATGCTACTCCGCCCGCACGGCAATCATTTCGTCTCGCGCCTGCTCGATCCGTCCACCTCCTGGCGCGTCGAACGCGGCCAACTCATCCTGTCGTTCGCTGAAACCATGTTTGATGAGGTGACGTTCGATCTGGGCGAAGAGGCGGCCGCATGGGCAGGCAGACTCGAGATATTGGGGAAGAAAAGTCATGCCTGACCTGCCCGAACCCATCGCCTATGCGGTCCCCGTCTTTATCGTGATGGTCCTGACCGACATGGTGCTGGCGCGGTTGCAGGATCGCACGCGCTATAATGTGAAGGACACCTGGATATCGCTGTTGCTCGGGCTGGGCAGTCTGGTCGCGAGTGCGCTGACGGCCGGCGCGGTGCTGGCGATCGGGCTGTGGGCGCGGCAGTTTGCACTCTTCGACATATCGTTCAGCCTATGGGCCTGGGCGCTCGCCTTCATCCTCTATGACATCGCCTTCTATTTCGCGCATCGTGCCTCGCATCGCATCCGCTGGATGTGGGCCAGCCATGTGATCCACCATAGCAGCCAGCATTATAATCTCTCGACCGCGCTCCGGCAGAGCTGGACCGGACTGATCAGCCTTGGCTTCATTTTCTTCCTGCCGCTGTTCCTGCTTGGTTTTCCACCGGCGATGCTGTTCTTTGTCGGCAGTCTGAACACTATCTATCAATTCTGGATCCATACCGAGGCGGTCCGCCGCATGCCCGTCTGGTTCGAAAGCGTGATGAACACGCCGTCGCACCACCGCGTCCATCACGCGACGAACCCGCGCTATCTCGATAGAAATTATGCGGGGGTGTTCATCGTCTGGGATCGGCTTTTCGGGACATTCGTGAGCGAGCGGGACGAAGAGGCGCCGCGCTATGGCATCGTCAAGAATCTGGGCCGCTTCAACCTGATCTGGGCGGCGTTTCACGAATGGGTCGAGATGGCGCGGGATGCGTGGGCGGCGCCCGGGTTGAAAAACAAGCTCGCCTATCTGGTCGCGCCGCCGGGCTGGAGCCATGACGGGTCGCGCGACACGAGCGAGGCGATCTTCGCGCGCTGGGCAGCGCGCCACGCCACCGTCGATCCACTCCACCGCGATCATGCCGCGGACCGTCGTCAGCACGTTTAGGAACGCGCCGAGGCCGACTGGGTTATGCTTCGCCCTCGAGCAACGTGAATTTGACCACCCGGGCGGCTTTGGCGAAAACCTCGTCGCTGGGAATGCGATCTTCCTCACTCATCATTTCGAGCGCGGCATAGCCGAACTCGACCATCATTCGGATACGGCCCCACAGGGTCTCGCGCGGGATATGCGGAAGCATATCGGCAAAGACTTCCAGCTGGGCGTTGGTGACCAGTCGGTGCGATTCGATACGAATATGCGCCAATCGTGGCGAAGCGTGGAGGACGCGGGCGATCCATGCTCCGCCCGGCTCGCTGATCGTCGCTTCGGCGGTTTCGCGTAGCACTTCCTCGACATTGTCGATCATCGACTGAATGCCCAGCGGCGCGTGACGCTCGAGCCAGCAGAGCAGCAGCGCGTTCTGCCTTTCCATCAGGCGCGTGCCCAGCGCTTCGAGCACGGCGTGCTTATCCGCGAAATAGCGGTACAGCGCGGGCGGGCTGACGCCGGCGCGCGCGCAGATCATGTTCGTCGAAATATCTTCCAGCCCGACTTCGGCCAGAAGTTCCCCGGCAATGTCGAGCAGGCGTTCGCGCGTCTGAATGGCGCGTGCCTGCTTGGGCACCATGATCGACTTTCGCTTGGGAGGTTGGCGTTTTTCTGTGGCTTTGGTCAAGGATTTGGCTTCCCAATATCAATATGATGCGGTCGCCCCGCATGGTCCCGAAACATCCTCCCATGGTCGGGCGGAGCAATATGCGCCTTGCGACCCTGTTTCAACGGATCGCACACGAACGCCCCGCTGAGCCGTGTGGCGGGGCGCGTCGAGCCTGGATCCGAAGGGAGAAGGATTCGGGTGACGAGAATATTCTTCTGACTGTCGCCGGGATCGCGGGTGGTCAATCCGCCTCGTGCCGACTCCGGACGACACCTGATCATCTTTTGCGGCAGGGCGTTCTTCGATGCAACCATCGTCATCGCGGCGCGGCCCGAATCACCCTTGGGATGATGCTGACCTTCGTGTCAGCAAAGATGGCGAGTCGCCTCCCGGACGCCCCATTTCTTTGCACAATTTATTCGAACCATTCCTGCAGCGATTGGTCTCAACGCCAGCAATTTAGGCGGTTCTGGCTCCTTAATCGATGCATAAAGCTAGTGTTGACTATATAAAATATGCTTCATATGTTGATGCTTACTGGATGCGGCATGATTTGGGGCAACCGAACAGCCGACACCAGGGGGAGCAGGGGAACACAATATGAATCCTATTTTGAACGTCTCTGGGCAAGCGTGTGGATCGGCGTGCAAAAAGGACCCCGTTAGCGGGGTGATCGGCGTCTAAAAGGGACCCCTCATTTCGATGGTTTAAGCAGCCGGCTGGATTTTCAGGCGGCGAGATCGGGATGTTGGTTTTGG
>NZ_NISJ01000003.1:32396-429198 GCF_002205635.1 Sphingopyxis witflariensis
GTGTGGATCGGCGTGCAAAAAGGACCCCGTTAGCGGGGTGATCGGCGTCTAAAAGGGACCCCTCATTTCGATGGTTTAAGCAGCCGGCTGGATTTTCAGGCGGCGAGATCGGGATGTTGGTTTTGGAGACAGTGGTTCGGATCCGGCGCGAGTATGCTGGAGGCAAGGCGATCAAGGCGATCGCGCGGGATTTGCATGTGTCGCGGAAGGTGATCCGCAAGGCGATCCGGGCGCCGGAAGGCGCATTCGACTATCAGCGCAAGGTTCAGCCACTGCCTAGAATCGGGCCGTTCCAGGCTCGGCTCGATACGTTGCTGGAAGAGAACGAGCTGCGCGGCAGGCGCGAGCGGCTGCGGATGACGCGGATCCATGATCTGCTGGTGCGCGAAGGCTTTGAGGGTTCTTACGATGCCGTGCGGCGCTACGCGGCGCGATGGAAGATCGAACGGCGCAAGGATGCCGGCGACGGCGTCACGGCCTTCATCCCGCTAATGTTCAGGCCAGGAGAGGCTTACCAGTTCGACTGGAGCCATGAGGATGTGGAGATCGCCGGGGCGCCGATGCGGGTGAAGGTCGCGCATATGCGTCTGTGCGCGTCACGCGGGGTCTATGTCCGGGCTTATCCTCGCGAGAGCCAGGAGATGCTGTTCGACGCGCATGCGCGTGGTTTTGCCTTCTTCGGCGGGGTGCCAGGGCGCGGCATCTACGATAATATGAAGACGGCGGTGACGAGCGTGTTCACCGGCAAGGAACGGGTCTTCAACCGGCGGTTCCTGATCATGACCGACCATTATATGGTCGAGCCGACCGCCTGCTCGCCTGCGGCGGGATGGGAGAAGGGTCAGGTCGAGAACCAGGTGCAGACGATCCGGGGGCGCTTCTTCCAGCCCCGGTTGCGGTTCGCCAGCCTCGAAGAGCTTAATGGCTGGCTGGAGGCCGAGTGTCGGCGCTGGGCGGAACGTCAGGCCCATCCCGAACAGGGCGAGCTGACCGTGGCGCAGGTGCTGGAGATCGAACGATCGGCACTGCAACCGATGCTGGGGCCGTTCGACGGCTTCAATGAGAGCGAGCATGCCGTGACCGGCACCTGCCTGATCAGCTTTGACCGCAACCGCTACTCGGTCCTCTCGACGGTGGCGCGGCGGACGGTGCAGGTCCGGGCCTATGCCGACCGCATTGTCGTGCGCTGCGGCGAGGAGGTTGTCGCCGAGCACCCTCGCTACTTCGGGCGCAACCGCACGATCTATGACCCCTGGCATTATCTGCCGGTGCTGGCCCGCAAGCCCGGAGCGCTGCGGAACGGCGCGCCCTTCCAGGACTGGGATCTGCCGCCGGCGCTGGCGCGCCTGCGCCGCAAGCTTGGCCATGGCGACGATGCCGACCGCCGGTTCGTCCGTGTGCTGTCGGCCGTGCTGACCGATGGCCTGGAGCCGGTCGAAGCGGCCGTGCGCGAGGCACTGGCGACCGGCACGGCGAGCGATGATCTGATCCTCAACATTCTGGCGCGGCGCCGGGAACCGCCGCGACCGCTCACCATCATCACCTCCGAGGACAGCGCCTTGCGCCATCCGCCGATCGCCGACTGCGCCCGTTACGACCAGCTGAGGACCTTCGATGCAGCGGCATGACATGATCGAGGCGATGCGCGGGCTTGGGCTCAAGGGCATGGCGGGCGCGTTCGACGATGCGGTCACCACCGGCCTTCAGCGCCAGCGCACCACGATGGAGATACTGACCGACCTTCTGCGGGCGGAAGCAACACATCGCCATGCCGCTTCGATCCGATACCGGATGGCGGCCGCCCGGCTGCCGGTTGTGAAGGACATCGACGCGTTCCGGTTCGAGGGCACGCCGATCAATGAAGGGCTGGTGCGTTCGCTGCACAGTGGCGCGTTCCTGCCCGCACAGCGCAATATCGTCCTGGTCGGCGGCACGGGCACCGGCAAGACCCACCTGGCCATCGCCATCGCCGCCAATGTCGTTCGCTCGGGTGCGCGAGGCCGCTACTTCAACACCGTCGATCTGGTGACCCGCCTCGAAGAGGAGGCCAGGATCGGCAAGAGCGGCGCTCTCGCCGCCCAGCTATCCCGCCTCGACCTGATCGTGCTCGACGAACTGGGATATCTGCCGTTCGCCCGCTCGGGCGGCCAGTTGCTGTTCCACCTGATCAGCAAGCTCTACGAGCAGACCAGCGTCATCATCACCACCAACCTCGCGTTCGGCGAATGGCCCACCGTGTTCGGCGATCCCAAGATGACCACCGCGCTCCTTGATCGCGTCACCCACCATTGCGACATCGTCGAGACCGGCAATGACAGCTGGCGCTTCAAAAACCGCAGCTGATCGCCCCCGCCGACCTCCGATTAAAAGATGCTTTGCGCTGCGCGCGCCTCCGGTCGGGCTCCGCCCTCCCTACGCCGCGCGCAGCGCAAAGGCGCGTGTCCGATCAACCTTGCGCCATCGTGAAAGGGGGTCCCTTTTGCGCGCCGATAGGGGGTCCCGTTTGCACGCCGATTGACAGCGAAGCCTTTTTTCTGGCCTACCACAAAGCCCTCGCAGGTATCGGAGATCGGGTGGAGCGGGTCGCCACCTCTCGCACTGAACCGGGCAGCTTTGGCGACCTACTTCGGCGCTATTATTCTGCCCCTGAATTTTTGAACTTGGCCGACGGAACACAGCGCAATTATCGCCGCATATTGGAGAAGTTCGGAGAGAAGCATCGGGATTGGCCGGTCAGCGGATTGAAGCGTATCCACATCAAAACCATCATCGGTAAAATGGAAGATCGCCCTCAAGCGGCAAACTCATTGTTGAAACGGCTAAAGACGCTCCTAAACTTTGCCGCTGAAATCGACATGGTTCCCCACAATCCGCTTATGGGGATGCGCGGCCTGAAAGTGTCGTCTGAAGGCTTCCACACTTGGACCGACGAAGAAATCTCCAGATATGAGGCTAGGCACCCAATTGGTTCCAAAGCCCGATTAGCCATGGCTCTGATGCTCTTTACCGGCCAGCGAAAATCGGATGCCGTGAAAATGGGGTGGCAGCATGTGAAGGATGGCCGCATTGCCGTCCGTCAACAGAAAACGACGACGATGGTGGACATTCCGATCCATCCTGACTTGAAGCGGGTTTTGGACGGGTCGCCGCGGAAAAACCTCACGTTCCTTGTCACCGAGTATGGCAAACCGTTCACGGCCAACGGGTTCGGCAACTGGATGCGGGACAGGTGCAACGAGGCAGGATTGCCGCAGTGTTCATCCCATGGCCTTCGGAAAGCGATGGCCAAGCGACTGGCTGAGGCAGGGTGCTCGGTCAACGAAATCATGTCGATAACAGGGCATGCAACGGAGGGGGAAGTAATCCGATATACCAAGGAAGCGAACAAAACGGTCCTCGCCGACCACGCAATGAGAGCCCTTCAATTGGACGGGGCGAGACGCAAATCTGCTAACCCCGTTCGTAAGGTTAGCAAATCGGATGGATAAATCTCTGAAAGCTATACCCTTGTCGAAAGGGATGGAGCCGAGCCGGAATCGAATAACTCGAACTTTTCTGAAATATTCCAATTACATGATTAGTTCATTCGCGTGCCAATGCCCCCAATCAGGCCCCCAAAATTTTTTCCTTCAAAAGCAATCGAACCGGCTCCTAAGAAGTATCAACTGCTCGATCTCCCGGCCACGACAATTTGACGGACGATTCAATGCGCCGCGAGCCCGGAACCGGCGCGCGGCGCGCGATTTTTCAAACCAACGCACGGGGGCGGCGACATGACATCGCCGCCCCTCTAGTTTTATGCGGCTTTGCGCTGCGGTTCTTCCTCGGCTTCCTGAGGGGCTGCTTTGCTGTGCGCGAACACAGCACCGACCCCACCGCGCTCGGTGTAGGCGGCGGGTGGAAACGCCATCCACCTCGGCACCCACCCCTTGACCTTGGTGCGGCCATTGCTGCCATTCAGATGATCGCGAACGATCGCTTTCAAGGTGGCGCCCTTCTCCTTTGCGTTGGGGGCGGCGACATCGGCCCCCCCGACGTCTGCAACCAGTGCGGTCAGCACCGCCTTGTCGCGAAGCCCCTCGAAGAAGGCATCGTCGGCGCTCCACCACGCGGCCATGTCGATACCGACGTGGAGACCGACAGCATCAACCGCCGCGCCCCCGGCCAACAGCGTTTCGCCCATGACGATGGCGATCACGTCCATCAACGCACGATCGGGCAGGTCGAGCAGCCGCTGGAACAGGTCCGCGAGCGGCATAGAATTGCCACCGGTCACGGTCGGTTCCTCGGCATCGAAACCGAGTAGTGCCAGCACCGCCCGCCGCTTCTCGTCGAACACTGCCTCGGCCCTGCTGACCTCAACGCTCTCGCGCACATCGTCATCCTTCGCAGACTGCGGTTCGACCCGCACATTCCAGAGCGGCGAACCCGCGATGGCATGGGCAACCATCAGACGCAGCGCAACCGCCGGATGGCCGGTGAGTTCAGCGCGCACAGCCGCATGGCGATGAAGATCAACATAGGTCTGCATCCGCGAAGTGAGTTCGGGACGCGGCGCTTTGGGCGCGGCTTCGATCTTCTCGCCCTTTTCGATCCGCGCTGCTTCCTTCGCGGTGACGTAGCCCTCGTGGATATCGACCTCGCCGCTATCGCGGACCTCGATATAGACGCGCCCGCCCTTGCGCTTCGCGGCGTGGCGATGCTCCCATTCGCGGAAGTAATAGCCCTTGGGCAGGACAATGACCTCGTTCCACCCCGCGTCCAGAAAGCGCGCCCGCCGTTCTTCGACTGCGGCAAGCTGCGCTGCCCAGAAAGCATCGCTGTCCGCGAAATAGCGCTCGTCCCCGAACAGGTCGGCGATGATCGCGAGGCCGCTCGCCTCGACGTCGAACAGCGCATGAGCCGCACTGACCGCGCCGCCGCCGAACAGCCAGTTCTTGAGTTGCTGACCCTGCGGGCAATAGGCGTCCGCGTCATCGAACAGTGCCAGCCATGCGCGCTGCTGCGATTTGGATGCCATGGTCAGGTGCCGCACCGTGCCTGCGCTGATCTTCTCTTTCGCATAGAGCGAACGGATGCGCGGCAAGAGATTGCCGAGCGCGAGGATGCGCTTCACCATTGCCTCGGGCATGCCAAACGTATCGGAAATATCGGCAACGCTCCGGCCTTCGCGGACCAGCCGCGTGTAGGTGACCCATTGGGTGACCTCGTCGGCATCGCGCCGTGCGACATTCTCGATCAACGAGGCTTCGAGCGCGGCGGCATCATCGCCTTCTTCGAGGATCGCGCAGGGCAGCGGTTCGGCTTCGCCCCTTTCACCCGCAACGATGTTCGCCGCCGTGAAGCGTCGCGCGCCCGCCACGATCTCGAACGCACCCTCGGCGCAGTTCGGCCGGACGATCAGGGGAACAAGAACCCCGCGCGCCCGGACAGTAGGCAGAATGTCTCCCACATCGGGCGCCTTCTTGGCGTAGCGCATATTGGTCTTGCTGATCGACAGCTTGCCAAGGTCGATAAAGTCGAGTTTCATTGTCTTCACCTTTCTTTTGGAAGGTGCCGGTCCGTCGAGTTTCGCGATTGGGCGGACCGGCTTAGGTTTGGCGGCGAGACGCGCCGCCCGCGTCAGCCTCAGCCCTCGGACTTCGGAAGTTCGTCGCCGCGCGCGGCACGGCTGAAATTCTGTTCGGCGGTGATGATCGATCCCGCGCGGCGCGCCGCAGCGGTCCAGCCGGACAACGCAACCTCGGACGTAAAGCCAAGATCGCGCTCGATACCGAGACCGAAAGGCAAGCGCGCCGATGCCAGTTCGGACAGGCTGAACGAACCGAGTTCGGGACAGCCGAAACCAAGATCGGCCAACCCAAACAGTGTATCGCCATCCTCGCCTAATTCGGTCGCGAGCCATGTCGCCGCACCGACCGGCGAGAAGAGCTTGGCAACCGGCGCGAAGTCCGGTTCCACCGCACCCGCCATCACGGCAGCACGCCGCGCCTCGTCATTGGCGCGCAAGGCATCATGAAGTTCAGTGGACAGGAGCTTGCCCCCATCACGGCGTTCGTTGGTCTTTCCCATGTCATCCTCCATTCCCGCCCCCCTAACCATCAGGCCCCCGGCGGAGCGGGGGTGGGCGGCGAGAACGACCTGTCGGGCGCGGCCAGAAAGGCGGCCCGCACCCGAAGGGCTGGAACGAAGAGGAAGAGCCGCTTGAGCGGCTTGCGGAGCGCCGGGACGCGCTCAGAGGGGAGAGCCGGCCAACCCAGCGACAGACGGGAGGCCGATCGACAACGCCGCCGCGCGCCGCGCGGCGCCGACATGATCGTCAGCGACGAGGACTTATTCGCCGTTCCGGCGGATATAGAGAAGGAACGCGCTCTCGGGCGGGCCGCAGGCGGTGCGGCGTGCGTGCGCAGATGTGCTTAGCCGCCGCAACGCCAAGATAGCTCGGCCGAGTGCGCAGCGCGGTCCGAACAAACGCGCGATCCCTGTCGGTGTTTGCCGCCGACAGCGAGCGCCCATTTTCAACCGCGCACAATTTCCGGGGCGTCGCAGGAGCGTCCAGCCCCTGCGGAAGGGGTAAGGACGGACTAGGGGCCGGTCGTCAGGGGAGGGCTTCCCCCTTTCTAACTCTCGTTCAGTCAAGAATGAGTGGGTTAAAGACGATACCATCGTCGTGCTGAAGAGAAGGGATAGGGTCGTCACACGTGCAGCATTGGCGCCTTCGGTTTGACTTGGCGACAATCGTCGGAACTTCTTTTCAGACCATCCCCACCCAATCTAATGAGTCATTGCTCCTTGTCGCGGCGAACGCCGGTCGACCGCTCCCGCCCGTCAGCCGTTGGGGCATCGCACCAGCACGGAGAGCTGCCCTCAGGGCCTTGCGCGCGGATGCAGCCGCTACCCCACCGCTCCACCTCGAACACGGCCAGTTCCCCTGTTGGACTTCCTGCTCGGTCGAGCCTGCAAAATCAGCCGGTTTCTCAGCAGCGTCGAGTCAGCCGTCGCCTCGTTGCCCACGATGAAAGTGTCGTCACCGCTGAGGACTTTCGCGGGTTCAGTTGGTGAAGATGCTGATCGCTCCGGCGTTTCCGCCGTTGGGTGTGATGGTATCGACGACGACGCTCTGCCGGCTGAGCGGACGCCAGCGGCACAGGACGCGTCCGCGCACGCGTTCCTCGTTACAGAGGATATTGCCGGCCTCGTCACGCACACGCAAGCGAAGCGGGGCCGGAAATTGCGTACGGGCATAGACGATCGCGGGCGCGCCGCCTTCAAAGCGGATGTTGATGGAGTCCGGATCACCGGACCGCTGGACGACCTTCTGCCGCCCCCCTTCGCGTCCGCGGTCGATGCCCGGAAGCCGGGCCAGCCGGTCGAGCAGATCGTCACGGCTGTCGCCAGCCTTCTCGACCGCCTGCCGCGCTTCCGCCAATCGCGTCTCATAGTCGATCGAAGCGACGCCGCCGCCCGGCAGGAAAACCTGCCCTTTCGCCCAGCTCAACATCTCGGCGGAGGAGACCAGCGCTTCGGCGCGTCGCTGCGGATCGGGCGCGGCATAGGCCTGTTCGCGCGCGATATCTGCCCTCGCCAGCCACTCGACCGCGCTGGGCGGCGACTCTTCCGCTCCCGCGAGCCCGGGTGCGAGAGCACCGGCGACCAGCCCGGCGAAGACCGTTGCGGACCGCCGCGAAAGCCGGGGCCATTTCCTTGCCTGACGGGATTCGTCAAATGCATTCATAGAGGGATTAGCCTAGTATGAAATGATCCGGGGGGAAAGCGCAGCCTATGCATATCGCGATACTCGAAGATGAAAGCTACTGGATTGATCGCATTCGCCGGACATTCGACGCCGCTGGCTGGCAAGGCAGCTTCTTTCGTACAGGCGAGGATTTCTTCGCCGGCCTTGGCCGCACCGCGTTCGATGCCGTGATCCTCGACATGCATATCGCCAATTCGCCGATGACGGGGGCGGACGTGCTGCTGCAGCTTCGCCGCCAGAAATCGCCCGAACCGGTTCTGATGCTGACCCAGTTCGCGCGTCAGCACAGCGCCGCAGCGGCGCTGGACGAAGGCGCGGACGACTATCTGGCCAAACCCTTCGACGGCGACGAATTATGTGCGCGGATTCGCGCGATCCGGCGACGCATCGCGGTGGCCGACGCCGACATGGTCCATGCGGGGCCTCTGCATCTCAGCCGCCAGTTCCGGTGCGCGCACTGGTTCGACCGCCGGATCAACCTCAGAGGGCAAGGTTTCGACATCCTGCTGATGCTGGTCGAAGCGGATGGCGACATCGTCACGCAGGACGCGTTGTGGCACCGGGTGTGGGCCAAATGGCGAAACCTCGACACCCAGGCCCAGCCGATCCAGGCAGGGGTGTCGCGGCTGCGCAAGGACATAAGGGAAGTCACCGGTTTCGAGGTCGTGGCGACGGTGCCCGGGGTCGGGTACAGGCTGGCGCTCGGGTGATTAAACAGCTGTCCCGCTGGTCATGGCGACGTGCATTGCTGCTGTTGGCGCTGCTCGCGATCCTGCCGGGTACCGCGGGGCTTTTCCTTATCACCACGCGCGACCAGATGATGCGCAGCGCGGAAAACGAAGTGAACGCCGATGTCGCGGCGCTGACGCGGCTGACCGACGTCGACGGGGTCGTCACCGCGATCGAAGTGCTGGAAGACAGGGGCGTCCGCGGCGCGTCGGGCGGTTTGGCCTATTTGCTGGTAGATCCTGAAAATGGCGCCACGCTGGCCGGCAACATGGAGCACTGGCCCCGGAGCATCCCGCGCACTCCCACCGGAAAACCGATCGTTGCCGCCGGCGAGTCACCGGTCCTGATCGGACAGGTGATGCTGCTCGATGGTCATTTCCTGCTCTTCACCGGGCGCCGGATCGAGGGTTTCGCCACGCTTCGCGACCAGACGATCCAGGTCGTCGGGGGCGTTACCGTCATCATCCTGGCGGGCGGGCTGATCTTTGCCTTCCTTTCGATCCACGGGGCCGAAAAGCGAATTGCGGCAATCGAAGCGACGCTTGCCGCCTTCAGCCAGGGTCGCCGTTCCGTCCGGATCGACGACCGCCGCCGCGATCCGCTGGGCCGGGTGTCGGCACGCGTCGACGCGCTGCTCGATCTCGTGCGCGAGAAGTTGCGGCATCATGAGTTGATCGCCGAACAGATCGCGCATGAATTGCGCGGACCGGTGGCAAAGGCGGCAACGGCGATTCAGGGACGGCCGGACGATCCGGTCCAGGCCTTTTTGCTAGCGCGCGGGACGATCGACGGCCTGTTGCAGATGATCGACGGTGTCCTGTTCATTACCGGGATGCGGATTCGCGACCTGAAGGTCGAACGCGTACCGCTGCACGAGGTCGCCTCCGAGATCGCCGAACTTTTCGGCGAGGTCGCCGAAAGCAAGGAGATCGAACTGGAGCGGAGCCTGCATCCCGCTTTCATCATGGGCGAGCGGGCGCTGATCGAACGGCTCACGGCAAATCTGGTCGATAACGCCCTCAAATATTCACCACCGGGAAGCTCCGTTCGCCTGCGGGTCCGCGCCGATGCCGACGGCGCGCTGCTGGAAATATCCGACAAGGGACAAGGCCTTGCCAACTTCCCGGAAACGCCGGGGATGCTGCTTGCGCGGGGCCAGGCAACGCACGAGGTCGCAGGGACCGGCCTAGGCCTCGCGCTGGTGCTGCGTATCGCGGAACGCCACGATGCGCAGGTTCACTTCGCCGATCGCGAGCGCGGTGGGTTGACGGTCGCGGTTCGTTTCGCCCCCGAATCCGCAGAAACTCCGCCCCCCCCGGCGACGTAGGAAAGTGCCGCCCAATACCGCGGATGGCGCCAGCGGCCCGAGGGATCATCGCGCAGCGCGATCGCCGACTTGCGCAGCGCGTCGGCGAGATCGACCTCGGGATCGGCGCCAACCCGCGAAAAAAAATCGCGCATCTGGACATGGGCGGCGGCATCGTCGAGCGGCCAGTGACTCACCAGCAGATTGCGCGCGCGCGCGAGGAAAAAGGCCCGCGCGAAGCTGCTGAGGGGATCGGCGTCTCCCGGCATCGCGGTCGCCGTATCGCAGGCGGTCAGCACGACCAGCGGATGATCGAGGCGCAGGCTGCCGATGTCGGTCAGCGACAACAGCCCGTCATTCGCCGTCGCCCCCGTTTCGGGTGCCAGTTGCAGCGCCGGCTCGACAACCGGGCCGGGCACGCGCGTGCTGTGCGTCGCGAAAATGATGACCGCAGCCGAGGCGACCTCCGGTGCAGAGGCCAGCCAGCCTTTCGTGGCCGCTTCGCCCTTGCGCACCGTCGCTGCCGCGCCGAATATGCGCGCCAGATCGTCGAGCTGGCGTTCCGCGCCCGCGAGCGGTGGCAACAATGGATCGGCGGAACCGACCGCGCCGAGGGCAACGATTCCTCCCGCGGCTATTCCCGGTCCGCTGCCCGCCGTGATGCTCGCCACCGACGGCAGGCGCGTGATGCGAAAACGATCGACGATCCAGTCGCCGTTCCAGCGCAGCAGCGATAGCGGGAGATGAGCCAGCGGGCCGGACTGAACCACGCGCAGGCTTCGGACGTCGGCGAGTTGATCGCCGAAAGCACCGAACAGATCCCGTCCCAGCCGGTCGGCGGCGTCGCGGTCGAAGGCGCCGAGCGCAGCCCCGCGCGTGTCCATTTGACCGCGCGCGATTTCGCCTGACGCGGGCTGCAGCGAGACCTTGAGCGCGGCGATCGCGCCGCCGAATTGCTCGTTCGACAGGCCGCCCCTGCGCCACCAGATCCCGCGTGATGTGACAAGCCACACATGGTTGGCGCGCGCCGTCGGCAGCGCAAGAAGCAACGCTTCATCGCGCTGCAGGCCTTGTCGGAGCGTCGCGATGTCCAGCGGGACCGGCCGCAACGCGACTTCAAAATCGGGGTAGTCCGCACGAATCCGCTGACTCAGCGCATCGAAACGGAGGCGCGCCTCGGCGAGGCTGGTGGCGGTATAGCGAAGTTCCGTACCGTCGGGATGGTCACGGAGCGCCCGGATCAGATAGCGCTCGTCCTTCACGATCTGCCGGGCGAGGAGGAAACGCTCGCGTTCGAGGCTCGCCAACCCGTCGTCTCCGGCGCTGATCGTCGCCTGCACAAGGTCTCGCGCGCGGATCGCGGCGCTGCGGTGCGCGCGCTGCGCGGCGGCGAAGCTGCGCAACGTTGCCGCGCCTTCGGTCATCTCGCCGGCATCAAGCATCGCCGCAACGACGTCGATCTCGGTTTCGGCGATGTTGCACAAGCCTTTACCGGGGCCCAGTCCGTCCGCCGAACCGAAGCTGTCGATCGTCTCGCGCGTCAGCGATTGCCCCGCGGCCTCTTCCAGCAGCGTCAGCGCTTCGCGCAGCGTTGCGGGGTCGCGCGCCAGGAGCTTCGCGAGCCCGGCGCGCAGGTTCAGCGTCTGGCAATGCGCCGCCGGAAGCAGCCTCTCATATCCGGGCAGGATGGCGCGATAGAGAGTTATTGCCTCGGCCCTCTTGTCGCGCTGGGCCAGAATGGACGCCAGCACCGCCTGGATGTCGAAGCGCAGAAGCGCATTCGCGGTGACGAACCCGGCGAGTGCCTGCCGTGCTTCGGCCTCGGCCTCTTCCAATCGGCCGGCCGCCTGCAGCGTTTCGGCCATCGTCAGCCGGGTCTTGGCGACGACCGCAGGATCGGCGCCCGATTCCCGGCTGCTGGCGTCGAGGATCGATAGTGCCTCGTGCAGCAGCGGGATCGCTTCGCCGGGGCGCCCCTCGCTCACCAGAAAATCGGCATAGGCGACGAACGTAAAGGGCTGCTCGCGCGCCGGCGCCAGTTCGCGGGCATAGTCCATGTTGCTCAGGAACAATTGCTCGGCCGCCCGGGGGCGGCCAAGCGTCGCAAGCGTCTTGGCAAGACCCAGTTCGGCCTTGCGCGTGTCGCGGCTGTCGGGCCCCAGGCGTTCGAGATAGATGGCATAGGATTCGCGCGACAGCGTTTCCGCCTCGTCGAAACGGTTGAGCTGGCGCAGCACGATGGCGCGGTTGTGCAGCGTCGTCGCCCGCACGGGATGCGTCGCGGGATAAAGGCGCGACTGGAGCTCGATGACCTGGGCGGAGAGCGCGGCGGATTCTTCGAGCCGGCCCTGATTATCAAGATTGCGGGCCAGATTGTTGAACTGGGCGGCCAAAAGTGGCGCGCTCTCCTCCCCGCCCCGTTCGGCTATGGCGATGGCTTGGCGATAGCGATCCTCCGCCTCCTTGTAGCGGCCCATATAGTCCAGCAGCACCCCCTCGTTTCCCAGGCTGACAGCCAAATCGGGGTGATCGGGGCCGAACAGCTTGCGCGTGATCGCAATATCCCGGGCACGAAGCACGGCCGCCTCCTCATAGCGGCCGCGACGCAGGTATAGCGATGCCAGAAGGCCCGACGCGGACGCAATCGCCTCGCTGTCCGGCCCGTCCGTTGCTTCCGCGGCCGCGAGAAACGCCAGGCCTTCGGCTTCGACCAGCACATCGTCCTGCGCGTAAAGGCCGCTATCGAGCAATTCGTTCCAAAGCTGGTAGCATGACCGGGGCGGCAGGTCGGCACGTGCCCGGCATGCATCGAGTTCCGCCTTGGCGAGCCGGGTCGAGGTACGAAAGTCGCCCGCTTCATAGGCGGCGGTATAGGCGGCGCTGGGCGCGACCATCACCGCGTCCGAATCCGCGGCTCCCGCCGGCGCGGTCCAGCCGATGCCGGCCATTCCCAGCAGCGCGGAAAAAATGGCGGACGGCAAAACTGTGCGACCGCCGTTCGGCCTCCCCCGGAATTTCGTCATTGTCCCCCCTGCCCCGTCTATTCCGAAAAGTCTGGAGTGACAAAAGGGACGCGTCAATCTTCTAACGGCCACGCCTCCAGCTCGGCGGCAGAAACAGGCCGCCATCCGGTCGTTGAAGGGAACCGCCGCCATTGGTCGGGCCTCCTGCCGCCGCGCCGGCCACGCAAAGGCGATCGGAGCGGAAGCTCCCGGTCGCCCGCCTCCTCCTGCGAACGCCACGAGTCCCCGATGCGATTGCCTCGTTCGGGTTCGGTGACACAACTCGGTAGTGAGGCCGATGAAAATCCGGATAGCTGGCACCATTTGTCAGTTCCGCACCGGCAAAGAGCCGAAGAGGCGAGAAAGCCCAGAGTGGCTGAGCATCCTATCGCCCAAACTCGACGTTGCGGACCTGTTTCACCCCAGCCCATTGCCATACGTTCGATCTTCCCTTCGGCTGGCGCGGCGCCGTTCTGATTGGCGCCTGCGCCGGAAAGCCCCCGTCAGCAAAGCCAGCGGACGTCTTTCTGACGAGTTTTGTCAAGTGCTTGGACGTTGCGGTCGTTCTAAAATGATGCCGATCAATGTCCCACCCCCGGCGGTTGGGTCGTGGTGAGGGGTGAATAGAATGAAACGGTCAGGCAATTTATGGCCCTGGAAATATCATCGCCAGACGAGGCGCGGCAACTGGCCGCCCTACCCCGCTTGGGGTATGATCTCTCTTCCCGCTGACGTTATCGCCCCACCCCTTCGGAGGCCGAGGACGATGTCCAGGCGGAGCCGCGCCAACTGTAGCACGTGGCACAAGTTGATATTGGTTTACCGCACCTCTCCTTCGGATCGATCGGCCCGTTCCTAATGGCAGGACACGAAGTGAGAGTGAACGGAATGGCTCGCTATCAGCTCCAATTGATGGGAGCCTTTCATTTGATTGCGCCAGACGGCCAGCGTCTTAGCGTAGCCAGCAAAAAGGCAGTTGCGCTGCTCGGCCTGCTTGCCAGTGCCAGAACGGGCGAGCGATGGCGCACGTGGCTTCAAGACAAGCTTTGGGGCTCGCGCGCGCTGCCGCAAGGACAAGCCAGCCTGCGACGGGAATTGTTTCTTTTGCGGAAGCTGACGTCTACCTCGCCGTCGCCGCTGATAGAAACAACATCGCGGTCGGTTCGACTCAATCTGAATGCAATTGATATCGATATACGAAACAGAGCGATTTCTACGCATTATCCGGGTGAATTTTTGGAGGGCATAGATATTGCTGGGGAAGAATCGTTTGAAGAATGGCTGAGGGAGATGCGAAGTAACATATCCCAGTTCTCCGAGATGATCTCCAGGGGAGGCGAACCCACAGAGCATCGATTCGGGACAGCGAATAGGACCCCGACGTCAGAATCTCTTTCAATATAGAAAACAATACGCCGCTATGCGCTGGCCGAACGCTACCTGCAAAAAGAAAAATACCGCTGACGTAGTCACTACCTTCACTGTTCAGGGGGATCAATACCGATCAATGTGATAGCGGGCTGAATACGGGTACCTCAGTAACGCACCGTTCGCCAAATAATAAGTAAGGTGACTTTTCCTTTTCTCATCGTCTATATGCGCCCCGCACACACCTCAAAAGTCGATGCCCCACCCATGACGATCATCACTGATTTCCTGGACCACACTAACGAGATTGCCGCGCATTTCTGTCAGCCAGTCTTCGAAATGATCTTCGCCCACCACTTCAAGCCCCTCAAGGAATTCCGCAGAGTTGAGGCTCAGATTCTGCCGGATATCGACATCGATGACGGCAAGGTTCAGGCGAACGACTCGGAAATCGGCGCGCAGCAGCGAAACGCCGTAAGGAACCGTCAGCTTCCGGAGACGATGCAATTCGCGTCGTAGCCCCGCTTGCGCCCGTTGCGATTCAAGGGAGCCCCATAGTTTTTCCTGAAGCCAGGAGCGCCATCGCTCACCGGTGGGCGCCGTGGCAAGCAATGCGAGCAGGGCCATCGCCTTCATGCTTCCAAGTTCCAGACGCTCTCCGCTCGGGGCGAGCAGCCGAAACGCGCCGAGAAGCGACAGCCGGTATGCCCGCCCGCGCGGTTCCCAGTATAGCGGGCGGACCTTGCCGGCGGCACCGACATAGGAACTACCCAAAAAATTCAGACGCTCTCGCGAAGCGATGGAATTCGGCATGAACGATATCCCCCACGTCGAAGAAGCGAGCAGACCTCCCGAGAAACGAGAAGCCCGCCCTACGATTCGACCCACTGATACTTGCGCCCTGCCGCGAATTGAGCCCCCCGGCCATCCGCGTTGTCGCTTATTACATTCCAGATATTTCTTTGTTTTTCGACCTAGAAAACATTGCGGCCTCGAAAGACCAATTACACTCGCCGTGCGATCCGCAGAACCGACATGCTAGGGAGTAGCCCGGTCACTCGGGCGCCGCTCCAAGTCGCTGCAGAAGCGGCATGAGACGGGTCGATACCTCTTTGCGTATTTTCCCGATTTCATTGATATTTTCCTCGGCCGTATCCAGGGTTTTGCCATCGCTGACCAGACGCTCGCCCTGCGCCGAGAGCCAGCCCCAGACCGTTGCCTCAATCTCCTTTTCTCCATCCCACAAGGCGAGCAGGACGAGTTGCTGTACCCGCGTTACGCTGACAGCAGCGCCAATTCGCGGTGCCGCCAGATTATTCGCGCCGGCTGTGTACCTCGAGCGTCGGCAAAGCTCGTGGTTGAGCGCCTGCGATGCCGCTATGTCCTGATCGGCTGTCGCTGACTGACTCGCAGGCGCTATGTCTCCGCGCCCGGTCAGCACGAAGAGCGCCTCCGCAAGCTGCCCCCGCGTGACCCCATTCTTCGCCACCGTATCTGCAAGCGCGCTGAACGAAATGACCGCGCCCTTCGCTTCAAGAAGCGCCTTCCACACAGGCCGGTATATTTCCTCGCGCAATGTTGCCGAGCCGGCGGGTGTCGAAAGCGACAACGGCAGTTCCTTCAAATCGGCCAAGGTCAGAAAGCTGTATTCCTCTAGCCGATCGGCAATCTCGGCGACCGTCATCTGGCGCTTGCCTTTGACATAGATGTCGCGCCGAAACTGGCTGTTGACGAGATAATCGCGTGTTGTTTCGTACAGCGCGGGATCCGAAATGCCCGCAAGAAGCTCCTGACAGTGCGATGGCACGCCTAGCCCCGGCATGTTATCGATCAGATTGGCAGATGCGGCGAAATCCATCTTGGCCTCGGCAAGGCGCGCCGATACCTCGGAAAAGGATTCAGGCAACCAATGCCGGTTGAAATATTCGTGCGACACATAGTTGCGGTCGAGCTTCCCGATCCCCTGCACCATGTTCCCGATCGTCGGATATTGGGCAAAATAGCCTGTATTCGTATCGACTAGACGTTGCGCGAAATGGAGCGAATCTTCAACACGGGCAAGCAGGCCACCCGTCGCCGCCTTTTCAGCATGGAGGCTGAGCAGATGACGCAGCGGTTCGATCGGAGCCCAGCCCGGCTTGCAATTATAGCTCACGTACAAAATGCCGCCTGGCTTTAGCTTCGTGCGGACAATCTCGACGATGGCGTCTCGCGCTTCGCCGCTGACCCACGACCAGATGCCGTGCAAAGCGATGACATCGAATTGCGGCAGATCTTCGCGGCGAGCAAACTCTTCGAAACTATCGTCATAAATGCGCACCGGCTTTCCGCTCGCTCGCGCGACTTGCGATGCATAGACACTCTGCGAAGGGTTGAAGTCCGTCCCGAAAAAGTAACCAGACGAGGTCGCTGCATTGATGTTCAGCGACACGCCCTGACCGAATCCAAGCTCAAGATAATTGGGACAATCCCCGACGTCGTGAAAAATACCCCGTGACAGCAGCGCGAACTTGAGCCGAACCGGCGCGAGTTCCGAGAAGTATCCATAAATATAATCAACCTCCGAAACATACCCCGCATTCCACATATCACTCTCCAAAAAATATGGGGGACGCGTCTTGGACGCGCCCCCCTCGGGGGTAACCCCAGTGGACCCAGTTGAGCTCAGAACTGGAAGGTTACGCCGCCACGTAGGCCGGTTACCTTGTTATCCCCTCCGAACGTCTGGCTACTGGTGAAGAACAGGTTCAGCCTGTCCGCCACCTTCGCTTCGAACCCTGCCTCGATCATGCCGAAGCTGTCGGGCTCGGCGCCTTTCAGGATGAACGCATCGCCGCCGCCGACATAGCGCGCGGTGATGTCGCTCGGCAGGTTACCCTGGAAGGTATAGGAGGCCCGCGCGAAGGGACGCAGCGTGACGCTGTCCGAAAGCTCGGTTTCGGTGCCGAGCTTCACGCCGAGGACCGGCGAGAAGACCGTCTTCTTGCGGCCTTCGACGTCGAGGCTGAACGCGCCCGCACCGGTCTCGGTGAAGCCTTCGAGCGACGTCCGGCGCAGAACCAGCTTGCCGTACGGCGTGATCGTCACGCTGCCGGTGCGATAATCGTAGCCGGCCTCGAGGCTGACATCGAACTGCTTGGCGTTGATCGATGCCTCTGCCGTCCGGGCCAACAGGCCCATCGTGCGGGTTGCGTCATAGTTGGTCCAGCCATAAGCGAGCTTCGCATTTGCATAGATCGGCCCGAAGCCCTGCGTGACATAGGCACCCACGGTCCAGGTACGACCATCGACCGCTTCCGGCGTGCCGCGTGCGGCGATGTCATGCTCGGCATAGGCACCGCCGAAGCCGAAGGCCCCGTCGGCCGCATAAGCGAAGTCGACACCGCCCGCGAGACCATAGCTGTTCGCCCGGATGTCCGAGGCGCCAAAGGCATCGCCATCGCCATATTTCGCCCAGTTACCGACCGGATTGAGCCAGAGCTGCGTCGCCAGATCGCCGCCGAACGAACGACGGTTCGTCATGACGTCGAGCATCTGCCCGAAGACGCCGTTCTGATCGACAGCCGCCAGCGACCCGTAGACCTCACCCGACGACAGCTCGTTGAAGAGCTGCGCAGCCTGATCCGACGACAGGCGGAAATCGAGCGCCGTCGCGACGTTGGCGATGTCCTGCGCATAACCGAGTTCGGTCACCGAAGCGAAGCCTGCGCCGCCGGCGGCGTCGGTACGGATCTTCGTGATCGCCGAGGCGAGCGCCGAGTCGAGACCGGTCGCAGCGGCAACGGCGTTGGGGTTGTTCGCCCCGCCGGCATAGCTGCTGCGCTTCACTTCCAGACGCACTTCCTTCTTCGCCGTGTCGTGCACCAGGGTGAAGCCCACGAAGGGCGAAGTCAGGGTCGGTGCAGCGGCGGCCGAAACAGCCCCCGTGCCGGTGTAGGTGAACAGCGTATAGCCATCGCCGTTGGCGTAGAGGCTGTCACGATAGACGTTCACCGCGACCTTCCCGGCCAGGTTCAGATTGCCCGTGATGTTGACCCGCGAAGGATCGACCTCAGCATCTGCGAGCGCCGGCGTGGTGAAATAGCCTACCGACACATTGCCCGCGACCGGAGCCAGCGGCTCGGGCAGCGAGTCACCATTACCAACCGCAGTGCGATAAACGCGGACCAGCGTCGGCGTCAGGCCAACGACGGTCGTGCCCGCCGCGGTCTGGTTATAGTCGCCGACCTGACGGACGGTGATGCCGTCGATCAATTCGGTCTGGCCGACGAGGCTGTTGCCGAACTGATTCTGTCCCGGGGTGATGCGGCGACCGAGAACGAGCGTCGCGGCGTTGTTGATATTGCCGCGGACCCCGAACTCAGCGTCTGTCGCCTGGCTCGTCGTCAGCTGGACCTCGCCTGCCTTGATGTTGAAGTTACCGACATCAAGAGTGTAGCTCGGCTTGCCGCCCGGGAGAGCGGGTTCATAGGCCGCGCCATTGATGACGAACGTACCCGCGCCCTCCTTGTTGAGCGTTTCGACCCCGACGACGCGCACCTGATAGTTCGATCCGCCGAACAGATCCTGTGCATCTTTCCCAAGCGACAGAACCGGATTGGGTTTGTCGTCGCCGACCGGCCATTTTTGGTTCGGGTAGAGGATCGCATCGGCGCCGAGGAAGCCCGAGCCGACAAGATTGACCGTGGTATTCGTCGTCCGGTTGCCGTCCTCGTCGACCTCGCCGAAGATGCTGCCGAGCGTCGCCGACCCCGAATTGAGGTTGATCGTCGCCTTCACGTCGCTCGTCTTGACCCGGCCTTCTCCGGTCAGATCATTGTCGAGACCGCCGCGTACATCGAAACCGCCCGATACGCCATTCTGGTTGACCGTGTAGGCCTGCGCAAGCAGCGCCGCCGCCGGCGCATAGCTCTCCTCGGTCGACGTATCGGTGCGGACCTCGGTGCGGATAGCCGTGTCGATATTCCGGCCGAGGAAGGTGGTGCCGCGAACCGTGCCGTTGTTCGTTACCGTGCCTTCACCAGCTTCGACCTCAATGTCGCCGCCGATGGTCGCTCCCGCGGCGTTCGTCACGCTGGCCTTACCCAGCGCCACGACAGGCGTGGAGACGACCGTCGCCGTTTGGAGCGAAGCCTTGCCGAAATTGGTGGTTTCGCTGCTCGAGTTGAAACCGTCGACGATCGCCGAAGCCGACACATTATCGCCGATCTTGCCGGTGTTGGTCACCGTGGCCGAAGTCGCGCTGGTGACGAAGACATCGTCGCCGATCAGCCCGGCATTGGTGACACTTGCGGGGCCGCCGACGATCGTCGTCTTCGTCTCGCTCGCCAGATTAACGGTGCCCTTGCCATCGTTGCTCGTCGTGCTGGTTGTCACGCTGTTGAAGGCGACGCTTTCGGCTTCGACATCGCTGGCGACGATCGAGCCCTTGGTGATTTCGACCGAGGCACCGCTCACACCAGATGCATAGACATCATCGGTCGCAACGGCGGCCTTGTCCTTCAGCGCCTGCGCCGTGTCGACGAGAACGGTTGCCTTTCCGCCGACCCTCGTGATTTCGGTGGTGACACTTTCTTCGAGCGTGCGGCCGGTCAAGCTGCCGACGAGCGTACCGAAGTTTTCGGACGCCGACTTTGTCTTGCCGGTCCATTCGCGCTCGACCGTGGTCTTGGTGACGTTGCCGTCCGCGATAGCGGTGACATAGTCCTCCGAAACACCGGTCAGGGTGACGGTTGCGTTGCCCCGTCCGGCGTTCACATAGGTGCCGCCTTCGACGGTGCCGGCGATTGTCGCCGCGGCATTGCCCTGCGCCGCCGCGGCACCGCTGGTCGAGACGATCTTTTCCGAGGCGGTGGCCACGCCGGTCTTCGCATCGCGGACATAGGTCTGTTCGGT
Source organism: Sphingopyxis witflariensis (assembly GCF_002205635.1). GTDB lineage: Bacteria > Pseudomonadota > Alphaproteobacteria > Sphingomonadales > Sphingomonadaceae > Sphingopyxis > Sphingopyxis witflariensis. The sequence continues at coordinate 52,453 of NZ_NISJ01000003.1, forward strand.
CGCCGATTCGCTGTCGGCGCCATTGCCAGCGTTCACGAACAGATTGCCGCCGACGACAGCCTTGCTCGCAACGTCAACGGTTGCCGACTTCACGCCATTGACCGAGACCGAACCGCCGACGGTGTCGCGGTTGGCCGTCGCCTTCCCGGTGATCGACGCCGACGCGACACCGTCGGTCACGACGACCGAATTGCCGAATTTGGCGCTCAGTTCATCGGTGACGGGCGCGCCCTTGGTGAAGGTCTGGGCAAAGCCGCCAGCATTGTTGGACTTGGACGCGCGGGCGCCGAAGGAATTGCTGGTGACGTTCTGCTCGACCGAGCCGCTCACGGCGACTGACGAACTGTTCGTGCCCTGCGAGATGACGTTAGCGCTTCCCCCCGCATTTTCACTGACTGCGACCCGCCCCGCAATCACAACCTTGCTGTCGCCGCCGCTGATCGCCGTCTCTTCATAGGAGTCGGCATATTCACCGCGGCGCGTGCCGCTGGCGTCGACGTCGAGCACGGTCGTTTCGCTGCTGCTGTTCTTGCTCAGCGTTCCCGCCACGTTCGAGTTACCGGCCGTCGAACGGACATCGCCGAAAATCGATCCGGTCACGGTGACGGTGCTCGCGAGATCCGCGACCTGCGTGACATTGCCGACGGTAGGCGAGCCGAAATTGGTCGTACCGTTTGCACCGGCATAGGTGCCGGTCACGCTGCCGCCGGTTGCGGTGTAGCTGTTGCTGCTCGCGCGTTCCTCGGTGAAGCTGCTGCCGCCCTTGCCGTCGACGATCGAAGTCGATTTGTAGGATGTGCTGCCGGCCGATTTCCCGCCGCTGCTCCGCGCATTGGTGATGCCGCGAACCTCGCCCTGATTAAGGATGGTGATGTCGCCGCCCGCGTTCAGATCCACGGTGCCGACGCCGTTGAAACCGACGACGCCGCCGGCTGCGTTCGTGAAGTCGATCTTGCCCGTCGCGTTGGCGTTCGTCGTTTCGATCACCTCGCTATATTTGGTCGTGGTCGTACCCGCTTTCGCGTCGATGACGGCCTCCGGCGTCAGTTCGGTACGGACGTAGGTCGAGTCGCTGCCCGACGAATTGCCCGTCACACCGCTGCCGATGGTTCCGGCGTTGTTGATCGTGATATCCTGCGTCGCGTTCGCGACGACGCCGCCATCGATTTCGGCGCCCGCCGCAACGACGACCGAAGCATTGCCCTTCGACCGGGTATTTGACTCCTCATAGACGTTGCTCAGGACGAGCGCGCCGGTCTTGTCGTAAACCAGTTCCTGGTCGATGGCCCGGGTGTTGCCGGTCCCAGCGTTCGCGGTCAGACTGCCGCCGACCGAACCGCCATTATCGACCGAAGCATCCTTGGTCGCCGTAGCCAGTACCGACCCGCCGGTCGAACCGGTCTCCGCGATGACGACGGTTGCGCTGCCGACAACCGGCGCATCGATCTGCTTCGAGACGTAGCTCAGCCTGACGCCCTTGCCGTCGAAGATTTCGGTCTGTTCGAAGGAATTGGCGCCGCCGCTGCCGGCGTTGGCGGTCAACGTGCCTTCAACCTCTCCGGCATTTTCGACCGAAGCGTCGCCGCTTGCCGTCGCATTGACGTTTCCGCCGACCGACGCGCCCTCAGCAACTGATATCTTGGAATTGCCGGCAACAGAGGCTGTGCTCGAAGCGAACACCTGCTCGACCAGGCCGCCGGCACCGTCAAGCGTCACGGTGGTTTTGTTCATGCTGTTGATGTTGCCGAGGAGGCTCGCCCGGACATCGTTGACGACGCTTCCCGCGACCGCGATCTCGACATCGCCGTTGGCAAAGCCGAGGACCTCATCGACCTTGCTCTTCGCGGTCGTCGCAAGCTTGGCGGAGCCGGGGGCGTAAGTCGTGTTGGATTCGTTGGTGATGGTCGTTTTTCCGGCCGGCGGCGCGGCGACGAACGTGTTTTGGATCGTGCGCGAGGCACCACCCGAATAAGCCAACACAGTGCCGGCGGCGCCGGTCACCGTGCCGTCGGCGTTGCCGGATTGGCCGAAGAAGGTGACGTTGCCCTTGGTCTTGCCGTCGGCGCTCGCCACATCGCCGACCGTACCGGTCGCGTTGCCGCTGGCAGTGACGTCGGTCGTGGTGTCACCCGAAACGGTAGATTTGGTCGTCTCCACCGCGGCAACCACGACATTGCCCGAGCGAACGGCGCCGGTCGAAGCGATCTTCACGTCACTCTTGCCGGCAAGAATGACGCCGTTGTGGATGGTTCCGCTATTGTCGAGCGACACGGTGCCACCAAAGCCGGTCGCCGAAAAACCGCCGGTGACCAACCCGCTATTAGTGGCAGTCAGCGTATTATCCGCCTTAGCCGGCGACCCGTTGAGCACAACGCCAACCGAATCCGTCACCGCGCCGGCCTTATCGACCGCACCGATGCTGCCGGCGTTGCCGAAGACGATTGCACCGTCGCCCTGTCCCGCGATTGGCGAGATGCCGATCGTGCCCGGCCCCGTAACCGTCCCCTTCGACGTCACCGTGATCGAGATGTCGCGATCCGGCGTCGCCTTGGCCGCGTCGATCTTCGCCTGAACGCTCGCAGCAGCTTCCGCGGCATTGACCTCCACTGTCTGTTCGGCGCTCGCGCGCTCCGCAACGATCAGCGCCGACAGCGGGAAAGCCGCCGAAACGAGCAGCGCCCCCTTGGCGAAACTGCGCAAATGAAAACTGCGCAAATGAGAAGTGGAGTTGGTCGTCATGATTATTCCTCTGCTTGAATATGGCGAGTTACTGACCGCGCCCGAAGCCATGCGGGCGACAGATAGGACTGCGAGAACCAATAGATGTTGAAGTATTCCCCCTGATTCAGACCGGTTGCTCGGTCGATCAAGGACGCAGATGCCAATTGCTGCGTTTGCAGAGCGTTAATGAATCGTTGTCATTGCGTGTCCGTAGCGTTATTAATTCGTCCGATGCCTTTTCGGCATTGCTCCCGCCTTTGGCCGCGTCTTATCCGAGCCGGGCAACACGGTTTCCCGTGCGGGGATTGGGAAGGGAGGTGGGGGTGAACGGGATGGCCCGCTATCGGCTACGACTTTTAGGAGCATTTCATTTGGCGGCGCCGAACGGAGAGCGGCTCGACGTGACCAGCAAGAAGGCAATCGCACTGCTTGCCCTCCTCGCCAGCGCCAATTCCGGCGAGCGATGGCGAGCATGGATCCAAGACAAGCTCTGGGGTTCGAGAGAATTGCGTCAGGCGCAGGCCAGCCTGCGGCTTGAACTGCATCGGTTACGCAAACTTACCGCGGGCGCTCCTTTCCCCCTCGTCGAGGCAACCTCGCGAACGGTGCGCCTCAATCTGTCCATGATCGACATCGATATCCGGAACGAAGAGATCGTTGCATGGTCCACCAGTGAATTTCTCGAGGGGATCGACATAGCCGGAGAAGAGTCATTCGAAGATTGGCTTAGGGAAATGCGCAACAATATCGCCGACCTGTCGAGCTCCCTACCGGCGGACAGAAAGATTTCGCCTCCCGCGAACGCCAACTCTGCCAACGGCAGTCAAACCCGGCCCGAAAATCCGCCCATTCCGGAATAGATTATGCGCCTCGACGATCTCGCTAGCGGGGTAGAATCAAGTCATTGCAATCGGGCGACTGCCCTCCTGCAACGGCTCAAAGCCCGCATGATGTGATATTGGACGCATTTATCACCGACGCCGAGTTCGACCTCGATCTGGCGATACGACAAGCCCTTCAAGCGGTGCATCAGGAATATCCGCCGCGTCCGTCGCGGCAAGGAAAGTAACGCGCGCCGATATGCCGCACGAAGCTCTCGGCCTTCGATTTTCCATTCCTGTTCGGGAGCGAGCGGAGCATCACGGGCCTCGTCCAATGGATAAAGCACGCACCCTTTCCGGTGCCATGTCCGCGCCCGGTTGATCACCAGATTGCGAGCCGTCCGCGTCAAATAGCCATTGGGATTTTCGAGCCTATCGAAAGCCCCGCTTCGCAGGACACAGGTAAATGCCTCCTGCACGAGGTCCGGAGCTTCATCACGCCCAACTTTCCTCCGGAAGAAGTGGAACATCCGACCATGCTCCGCCCGGTAGAATGCTTCGAACGTGGGGTAGGGTCCTGCGGCGGTCATGGCCGGTCTCCCCCGCACTCGCCGATGGGCAGCGGTGCATCGCGCGACGCGCGATAGAGGGTGATCCCGCCCTCGATCCGATCGAGAATGAAGGTGTCGCGCTCGGCCTTTGCCGCGCGAACGTCGGACTTCGAGTAGATCTCGATATCGATCGCACAGCGATTGCCCAGTTCGCGGTCGAATGTCGCCCGCGCGCGCCGCCAACAAAGCTCGTCAGTGAAGAGCGGATGATTGACGACGACCCAGAATTCATAATCGGAAAATTCGATCGTTCGGCTGTCTTCGTACCAAGATCGCCGTGCATATGGACCGATGAGGATGATGCGCTTGATGCGTCCGGGCTCGGGCGCCTGAACCTGCGAGGGGTCGAACTGGCCGCGCAGGATGCGGGTGATACGCTCGATTTCGCGCTGCTTGCGCCGGATGAGGTGGCCGACGCGCGCCATCACGACTTCGCGCGCGTAAACGTCGGTTATGGGGGGTGTCATTTGCAGCTCGCACCGCGGCGGTCCGCGCGATTGCGCGCGGATAGGCAAGCGGTGTTCGCTGTGGTGCCGCCTGAGCGGCTATCAGCAACCGTCCGACACGCGGCCGGACCTACATGATGCCTGGCAGGATAATCCCCGGAATGGCCGCCAGTCGTTCCATCCCGTGCCGACGGTTATGCCAGACTCGGGGAGTCCCGGCAAGCGGGCCAGCCCAGCGCCTATCGGCGCGCCGCCGCCTCAAGCTCGGCGATCTTGTCCGAGCAGACCTGATGGACGACACGGCCCAGTTCCTCCACGCGCTCGCCGAGCCACGCGAGTTCCTCTTCGCTGATCCGATAGTGTTTTGAGTACCTTGCCTTCGTGTACGCTTCTTTCAGCTTCTGGAACATCGACCGCTCGCGATGCGTCGCCTCGGGCCAGATACCGTAAAGACGACGGTCCAGCCCCTCAGCCAGCGAGCGCAAGAACGCGATATTGTGGTTGTAAGGTGAGTAGAAGCTGAGCGTCAGCAAGGCGCAGGTGTAGATATTCTCGGTAGCCTGATGCAACAGGAAGGCAGCTTTCTTCCAGCTCTCCCGCCCCATGTAGAATTTGTAACCTTCAAGGAATTCTGCCGCGCTGGCGACATGCTCCTCAAAATATTCCCGCGCCGTTTCGAGCGCCTGTTCAGGCGTCTTCGGCTTCGGTGTGGCCAGCTCTCGGTCATCGGCTTCGTAAAGCGCGATCCCGTCCTTCGCGACTTCCATGAAGAAGACGCGGCCATGCGAGAGCCCGTCGTTCACCTCATGCAGACTGTGAACGATGAAGTTGACTGGCGTGTGGAGCGTCTTCTCAATCGTGTACGCGCGAATGAGACGTTCCTCGGCACTCGCCCAATAGGCGGCGCGATCGGTCATCTCCTTCTGGCTGACGATGACGAGGATGTCATAGTCCGATTTATACTGGTTCGCCGACAGCGGCGCGTCGACCCAGTCGCCTCGCGCGTGGCTGCCGAACAGGATGATCTTGAGGATGCGCGCACCCTTTCGCGGCCCGGTCGCATTCTCGGTCGCACCCCGAAACTCCTCGAAGATCGTCTCGACGATCCGTTCGAGTTCACGCTGCTTAGCGGCGGGAAGATGGGTGACATCGGTACGCATGTAGCGGAATCTTCGGGAAGATCGGGCGCTTTGGCAAGAGCTAAAGCCCCATGCCGGGCAGCGAAGTCGCGGCCTGGGAAACCGCCGCGCTGATTGCCTTGTCGGCGGCAGGCGCAGCGATGGCTGCTTGCGCCATGGCGGCCCCTGCGGCGGGTCCCTGCGATAGCGCGGTCTGCACGACGCCGGCGCGTTGGTTGATCGCCGATGTCAGTTTCGCGCAATCATCGGTGACGATCGTCGCCGACTCCTTCGCGCGCGAGATGCCGACATAGAAGCTCTTCTGGTCGACCAGATTGGCGGCGCGGCTGTCAGCGTGGATGATGACATGATCGGCGGTGCGCCCCTGCGCGGCGAATGCGGTGTCGACATAAGCGTGGGCGATATGCCGGTCGCGCGCGGTATCGAGGTCGAGCGTCTGTATCTGACCGCGAGCGCCACGCACCGTTGCGGTCCGTGCCTGCTCATCGATCGCGGCGACTTCGCCGCGCGCGCCGTTGATCCGCCCGGCCTCGCGATCGTTGCGGGTAAAGCGGATGCTGTCTCCGGTCCTGAGGTCAATTGTCTGGGACGCGAACACCTGCACGTTGCCGGCGCCCCATTGGCGAAGGCGCCAATCGACCTCACGCCCATCCTCGGACCTCAGCGCAATGGCGGCCTTCGCCGGATCGACCGCTTCGACACGATAGGCTTCGCCCCGCGCGACGCCCTTGTCGGGATAGTCGCGGGTGAAGCGCACGACATCGCCCCGGTCGTAGCTCAGCGGATCGCGCGCCTCGGCGCGGGTGAGGCTCTTGTTGACGAGACTTTCCATGGCGACGGCGGGACCGGAAAGCGCGCCCGATTTGGCCAGCGCCGCCCTTATGTCCGCCGTCAACGTGTCGCGCCCCTCGCGTGAGGGCTCAATGACAAGCGTGCGGGACCGCGCCCCCTTGTCGAGCCCGGAGTAGCGTTCGGCGATAGCGGCGAAGCGGCCGGCGCGATCGGCATGTTCGACGATCTGGCCGCCGCCACGATCGAGCGCGGCGAGCGCCTTCTTCGCATCGCCTTCTATCGAGGCGAGCACCGCCTCCTTGGCGGCTGCATTGCTCTGCCGGACGATTTCGCCGAGCGTGGCGGTCTGCATGCCGGCACTTTGAAGCTGCGCAAATGCCGCGCCGGCGTCGACCGATCCGAGCTGCTTCACATCACCCACAAGGATGACGCGGGCATCATGCTGCTCGACCAACTCGAACAGCCGCGCGGTATCGCGCGCCGACAAGAGCGAGGCCTCGTCGACGATCCAGGCGACCGGCTGGCCGGGAGCCGAACCCTCGGGCGCGAGTAGATGGCGCGCCACGGTATCGCCGCGCGTGCCGAGCGCTTCGCCGAGTGTCATCGCCGCCGATGCGGTCGGCGCCAGCGCGACCACCGACACGCCGCGCGCTTCGGCCTCGCGCGCGAAGGTGGCAAGTACCGTTGTGGTCTTGGCAGTGCCGGCATAGCCTTGGACCGCGGTGATACGATTGCGACTGGTAAGGAGCTGCTCGGTCGCGGTCTTCTGGTCGGCATTCCAGCCAAAGCCGGCGCGCTCCGATTGCGCCGCCGCGCTGGCGACAGCCTTGGCGGCGGCAAGAGGCGAAGCGATCGACGCGAGGGCGCCGCGCCCCTGCGCTTCGATACGGAGCAGCGCCCTTTCGGCGGCAATATTGTGGCGGGTTGTGAACCCGGCGAACGCGGCGCCGCGCCGATCGAGGAAGGTGCGGTCGATCAGGTCGCCCTCCTTCGCCGCCCGCCCGATCGCGTCGCCAATCTCGGCATAGCCGACCTTCCCAAGTCCAACCCGCCCCGCTTCTTCGTGGAGGGCCGCGACCGCAAACACCGACTGCCTCTCGCCTAGCTTGGCGGCGGCGTGGACGACGGCGCGATCGGCGATCGATGGATCGGGAAGGTGAATAGCGTTTGCCGCTTGGGCTTTGGCTTCGCGCACCAGTGCCAGCCGGGCCTCGGCATCGAACCCCGCCCGGTCGGCGGTCTCGCGCCAGTCGGCGACAAGCACGCCATGGTTGGTCGCCACCTTTGTCTGCCGCGTATCGAGCGCGGCCACGTGCTTTTCGGCAGCGCTTGCCTCCTCGCGCGAAGTTCCGCGCTCGCCGAGCGCCGCCTCGATCTCGGCGCTGCGCGTGCTGAACGCCGCTATCACATCCGCCGAGACACCCTTGATCTCGAACATCGACTCTTTGCCCGGTGCGATCTCATAACCGAGTTCGCGGACCTTCAAGGCCAGCTCCTGCCGGTAGATGGCGCCGATCTGCTTCTGGAGCTGATAGATGGCGCGCGGTTCGAGGCTGCGCCACGATCCATCCTCCCCCTGTGTCGCGTTCATGATGACATTGTGGGTGTGGAGTTGCGGGTCCTGCGCACGGCTCGTCCCATGCTGGAAGCTCGCGACGACGAGATTGCCGGTGGCCTCGCGTATCACGATGCCGCCATGCCGAACACGGGTCGCGGCCATATGCGCCTCGACATGCGCGAGCGCCGTCCTCACCGCTTGCCCATGCGCCTCGATCAGCCGCCGGTCGCCCGCAACCTCGGCCATGATCGACACCGACTTGGGCGCACTCAGCGTCACATCCCAGCCGGGGCGATGTTCGAGCTGGCCGTCACGAACTGTGCCGAGCTGCTGTCCCGCGACCTTGCCATCGAGCAATTCCCGAAATCGATCGCGATCGACATCGCCCGACAGCCCGAGCTCCTCGGCGCCCTTGCCCTGCCATTCTGATGGCGACAGCCCGCCTTCGGCATAATAATCGTCAGCCTCATAATAGCTGCTCGCCTGCGCTGAGCTCGTCAGCGCGGATACCGACGCGACCATCAGATCGGTCCACCGTCGTCCGCGGACGGAGGCGCTGGCGGCCTCTTCTTTACCTTCGGCTTTTCGACGACCGGCTCCTCGGCCGGTGTCGGCACTGCGCCGTCGGACTCTTCTTTGGGCGCCGCCTCCAACGGCCGGTGCCAGAGCGTTGTCTCCGGGTTCGCGGCGACGAATGCGGGCTGGCGCGGCTCACCGCGTTTCTCGATATGGTCGGCGGTGAGCGCGATGCGCGCGACCGGCAACCCATCGGGGAACAGCAAATAGCCCTCGTAGCGTGCGAGGCGCAGTTCGCTTTCGAAAACGGCGGGCCGGGTCTTGCGCTGTCGGCCAAGCGTTATCCGCGGCTTATCGTCGCCATCGCCAAGCGCGCCGGTCATGGTCTGGACTTCCACCTCGCAGGTGCCGATGGTGTCGCTCGCCCAGCGCCGGGACTCGCCGTCACCCATCTGGAGAAAGAGCTTGGTGTTGCAGCAGCCAAGCATGGATTCTGCGAGGTCGTCGCCGTAGCGATGCCGCATCTGGCCCACGCCTTGGAAGGTGAGCACGACCGCCGCCCCGAACTTGCGGCCCTCAGGTAGCAGGCGGGTCAGATTATCGACCCGCGGCAAGTCGGCCAGTTCGTCGAGCAGGAACCAGACGCGCCGGTCGGATGACGGAGCAAGGCCCAGCATGGCGCTCGCGGCGCATTCCAGCCAGCACGCGAGCAGAGGCTTGAGCGCCGCAAATTGTTCTTCCTTCCGCGGCACGAAGATCCAGGGCTTGGCGCCCTTCGTCTCGTCGAGGCCGGCGATGAAATCGCGGAACGAAAATACCTTTTCGCCTTCCTCTGGCATCCGAAGGAACTGGATTAGGTTCGCGGCCTTCGCGAGCATGAAGAGCACGCTGCCGGTGGCCCGGTCGGCGTCGTCGGAGAAGGTGCGCGCCGACGACGTGTCCTTGAGCCAGGTCTTGAGCTTGTCCTTGTCCATCTTCTGCAGCGCTTCGAGCAGGTCGGGCAGCGTGCATTTCTTCTCCTTCCACAGCTCCCGGATCATGTTGGCGACGAGGATGCGGCTCGTTTCCAGCCAGACGTCGTCGTCCTGCTTCCCGGTCTCGGTAACGAGTTGCTGCGCTATGCGATCGGCATCGGCGGGATGCGCGATCTCGGCAAACGGCGACCAATAGACGCAGCGGGCATCGAACGGATTGAGAATGATGTCGCCGCACTCGGGCCGGTAGTAGTGCGCGATGAACTCGCCGCTGGTGTCATAGACCAGCGCGGCTTCGCCGCGCGCGGCGATCCCGTCGAGCATCTGTCGCAGCACCGTCGTCTTGCCGCTGCCGGTCGTGCCGACCATCGCCATGTGGCGAGTTTCGAGGCGGCGGGGAAAGGGGACGGGACCGATCGCCAGCGGATGCGAACCGGCCTCGGCTCGCGTCAGTTTCACAAGCTCTTTCTCGCTCGTCACCTTGGTACCGTCGATTACGCGATCGCGGAGCGCGCGTTCGCGTCGGCGCGCGGCGACATCGCGGAGCAGGAGCAAGCCTGACAGCCACGCTACAAGCCCCAGCATGGCGCCGCGCATGACAAACGACTTGGCGATGCTCGCCCGGCGGACAAAATAGGGATCGGTCGCGACCGTGCGAGCGGGCGTCAGATAGTCCGTCCCCTGGTAGCGGATGACTATCCCGGGATCGCCGTCGTCGCCTGCAAACCATGACAGCATCTTCGCGTGATAATGGGTGCCGGTGTCCCGAAGGATGCTCGGGTCGAGCATTAGATAGGGCGCCGCCAAACCGCCGAGCGCGATCGATGATAGCATGACGGCAACATGCCGTTTGAACCGCCGCGTCTGGCTGTAGCGAAGATGACGCCGCAGCGTCTCGGCATGGAGCCGGAGATCATGAGGCTCGCTCATGGCCGTTCCTCCGCTGCCGCCCGTTGTCGGTCATAAGCTCGCTGCGTCTCGGCGCTGATGACCTCGTCGCTTTTGCCGCCGCCCTTCGCGGCGCTGCGCGCATAGCAATAGGCAGCGCAGGCCGTATGCAAGGTTCGGTCGAGCAGGCGTTCGACATCGGCAAGGCGCGTGCTCATCGACGCAACCTCCGCGACCAGTTCGTGATCGTCTGAGCTGCTGACGGTGGGATTTACCTGACCATCGATCCCTTTCTTCACGCAGCGGCGGAGCATCGCGTAAACCGTCTTGCCTTCCCGGTCGGCCAGCGCGCGAAGCGCCGTGTCGAGCGCCGCGGGCAGGCGGATGGAATGTTGGACGGTCTTCATCACGCCACCTCCACGAGGGTGCGGATCGCACCCTCCGATTTTGGCGGAAAAGCGTCGCTTCGGCGAAGCAGCGGCGAAGCGCACTCTGATCGCACCCTCGAAAAGTGGCGGAAAAGCTGGATGCACCCGTGCGTGAGGTGTGTATCCAAATTACGGGTCCGATGCGTAGCATCGCGGCCCTGCGACCCTGAGACAAAAACGACCGGTTCAGACATGGTCCAAACCTTTCAGGCAACCATCGCACATGGAGCCGCCGAGTTCGCTGGAGCAGCAATCGCAGGGTCGATCGCTTCCGTTTTGTAGAGCGTCAGTCATCGGTTTGGCGAAATGATCCGCCACCCATCGGGCAATGATAGCGCGAGCTTCCCGGTCGGCCTTGCGGCGGTCGATCTCGCGGTGCTGTCGCGGCTGATCGTAAAGGCCTTGCTCGACGATCCAGTGGAGTATCGTTTGCTCGATGGCTTTCTGCACTCGCTCATCGAGCCGGTGAGCTTCGACCGGATTGAGGTGCGCGGTCACGCCGGGAGCCTCGATCAATCCGCCCAGCGGAAGATAGCTCATGCCCGCCTTCTGCAACGGGCCATCGATCCGCAAACTTGAAAGCTCGCCCCGGTAGATATGGAGGGACGGGCGCTCATTGAGCGTCCATTGCGCGATCGAGCAGCGATAGGTTTCGCCATCGTCGTTGTCCAAGAGCAGTCGCTCGATGAGCGGCAAGGTGAAGCCGGCGACGCGATAGTCGGCGGTGAAACGAAGTGTGACCCTGCGGCCCGCCCACAAACGATTGGCGAGCCGGTCCAGGGCGCGGCAAAAAATAGACATGAGAAATCCTTTCGTGAAATCACGAAGCAAAGCTTTCGGGTGCTTCGGGGAGCAAGCGCGGAGGGGCCCGCCCATTCAAAAGGCTGGGGCCGTGGAGCGCCTGCGGGTCAGACGGCGGTGCGGGATTGTGCCAAGCGCCGGATGGATTCGGTGGTCAGCAGGGTTCGCCTGCCAATCTTGATGGAGACGAGGCCACCGGATTTTATCAAGGCGTAAACCGACGACCGGCCGACGCCGAGCGCCTTGGCGGTGTCATTTATCGATATGGCAATGGGTTCCATTTGCTTGTCTCCTTGCTGCCGATTCGCGGCGAGAGACATGCCAAGTTGCACATGGTTGCCGGTGTGTCGTCCAGCAATGGGAAAGCCGTACAAGTCTGCCGATGACGAGGATTACAGAAATGCGAGGAGGGGGTCCGAAAATCCTTTCGCAGCGATCGAAAAACGATGGTGCCGTCAGCGGCCTTCGGCGGGCGCGATCGTTTCAATATGTGCGCAGATTTTTTCCGCATAACGGGTCAATTGGTCGCGACGCGGCACGTCACCGGACGCATCGGCATTTGTTTCGAACCACTCCGCCAGCCAATCCTTGACGGTGCTAATCGCCGCCGGTCGATCCTTCACGTCCAACGTGCGTAGTCGGGGATCACCGATCAGCGCGATAATCGCGTCGTCATACCGGTATTTGGTGTTCCGGCCCGGTCCGCCTCGGCGCTTCGGTCTGCTCATCGCGAGCATCGTCTCGACATCATCGCGATGAAGATAAAGATCGGCGGGCAGCGACATGGCCGTTGGGTAACGCATGACCATCCCCCGATCCTTGCCGTGTTCGGAGAACAGGAAATAACGCAGCCTGCCGAAAAACAGCCTGCGGTTGAGCGGAACCCGCGTCTTGCGGAGCCGCGAAAGATAATAGGCTTTCGGGCCGTCCACCTTCTGCAAATAGCCTAGCACCTCGTCGAAGAGCCTGTCCGGTGCGTGGGGCAGTTTCAACGGCGCGTCGGGGATTTTCAGGCCATACTGATAAGCCTGCCGCCAAAGGTGCGGCGCTACCGTCGCCGCTAGCGCAGCCAATGTAAGGTAGAAGAAGAGGTCCGTTGCTGTCGAATGGGCCGATACAAGGAGGCCAATCAAGAGGAGGATGGACAGGAACCCGAAAGCAAAGCTGATGATGAAGGCCAGGTTATAATATCGAACCGGCGACGGCTTGGCGCGATTTATGATCGCGGCGTTGAGGCTCAAGCCCTCGTCCAGATCGTCCGATCTGAATTGAGCCAACACCTTCCAGAGCGGCACATTGTCGGCTTCGTCCCCGTCTGCGAAGATTTTCCAACCTTCTCCGGGGCGACCTGTCATCTATTTCCTCCTTCGCGCAATTCATCCAGATAGTCGCTCCACCATTGCGCCATTTCAACACGCTCAGTCCAATAGGCAGACTGGTTGTATATGCGCCGGACGCTGCCCGCGACCATGTGCGCCAGCGCCCGTTCGATCGCATCGGGGTTCCACTTACCGGATTCGTTCAAAAGCGAGGATGCAGATGTGCGAAAGCCGTGGGCCGTCATCTGGTCCTTGGGATAACCCATCCGGCGGAGCGTCGCATTGATCGTATTCTCACTGATCGGCCGTGTCCGCGATCTGATCGACGGGAACACATAGCGTCCAGAACCGGACAGGGTTCGCATGTTGGTGAGGATCGCTAGCGACTGCCGCGACAAGGGCACCGAATGAGGCTGGCGCATCTTCATCTTCCCTTCCGGAATGATCCAGACCGCCTTGCCAAAATCTACCTCCGTCCATTCCATATGACGTATTTCGCCGGGGCGCTGGAACACATGAGGCGTCAACTTAAGCGCGTGCATCACGGCTGGGTCACCTTGATAATCTTCGATCGCGCGAAGCAACGCCCCGAATGTGACCGCATCGGTGATTGCCGGAAAATGCTTGACCCTCGGGGTTGTCAGCGCGCCGATCAGCAATTGAGCCGGATCGCGCTCCGCCCGCGCCGTCGCAACTGCATAGCGAAACACTCGACTGGCAAAGGCGCGCAAGAGATTTGCGGTCTCCAGTCGGCCCCGACGCTCGTGCTTTCGCAATTCGTGCAACAATTCCTGCGGGGTGATCTCGGCCACCGGCCGTTTGCCGTAATCGTTTCCGAGCAGTTTCACGAACCAGCGCATCTTTCCCAGCGTGGGCTCCGCCATCCCCTCGCGCGCCTTCTTCTCGATCAGCTCCTGCGCCACACTGGAAAAGCTGTTGCTAGCGCGAATGCCTGCCTCGATGCGCTCTTGGCGCTTAACAAAATTGGGATCGATCGAATGAGCCAGTTGCCTTCGTGCTGCATCACGGGCCCTACGCGCTTCGGCCAAGGTGATTTCAGGATAGGAGCCTAACGCCAGTTTCCGCTCCACGCCGTTCATGCGATATTTGACGCGCCACAGTTTGCTACCCCTTGGATTGACCAGCAGGTATAAGCCCTGCGAATCTGAGACCTTGTATGGCTTCTCTTTGGGCTTCGCCTTTCGAATTGCGGTGTCGGTTAGCACGATGGGGGCCTCGCATTCATGGAGGCTTGGCGGAGCCCCCTGATTGGGCCCCCAACGTCTGCAACTACAGGCGAACAGAGGCCATCACTGGCAATCAGCGAATGGCCCTAAACTATCGGAAATTATGGGTTTTTTCAACCATCAGCACACCTCGGCTGACAGGTTTATGGAGGCCCGAGCCGGAATCGAACCGGCGTGCGAGGATTTGCAGTCCTCTGCGTCACCACTCCGCCATCGGGCCTCAATGCGCAGCTTTGCGTGGTTCGAGCGCCACTAGCCGCCCCCGTTTCGCAATGCAATTGGCTTGTTTCGCAATTTTGCTATTTCCGCATCCATCGCCGACGCACGAAGCGGGCTTGGCGGCACCTTCGCGGGCGGCTATGCGCGACGCAGCGCGGATCACGGCTGTATTATAATTGCAATACAGCATGGCTTGAGTTAAAGCAGCCTCCGCAAAGATCGAGGCCAGGAATCGGAAAAAGGCTGATGGCGACCAAATTGAGTGAAATATCCGCCGCGGACATGCGGGCTGCGATGATCGACAGCCAGCTTCGCACCAACGACGTCATCGACCCCGCAGTCGTCGGCGCGATGGCGGCCGAGCCGCGCGAAACCTATGTGCCCGCAGCACTGGCTGGCGTCGCCTATATGGACCGTGCGATCGCGCTGGGCGATGGCCGCGCGCTGAATCCGCCGCTGGTGACCGGGCGCATGCTGGTCGCCGCAGCGATTCGTCCGGGGACGCGCGTGTTGTTGATCGGCGCGGCGACGGGCTATGCTGCGGCGCTGCTCGCGCGGCTTGGCGCCGAAGTATATGCGGTCGAGGAACGGGGCGATCTGATCGCCACCGGGCGTGCCGCTGTCGCCGATGTCCACTGGATCGAAGGCCCGCTGAACGCTGGCGCACCCGGCGCCGCTCCGTTCGACCGCATCATCATCGACGGCGCGATCGAAACGCTGCCCGACGCACTGACCGCGCAATTGGCCGAAGGCGGCCGACTGGTCGCGGCGCGCCGTGACGGCGCGGTAACCCGGCTTGTCCAGGGGGTGAAGACCGGTGGCACACTCGCGCTGCGCAGCTTTGCCGACATGGACGTCGCGCCGCTGCCTGGCTTCGACGCTCCGACCGGTTTCCGCTTCTAAAGGTCATTTCCCTTTCCTTGCTGCAGGCTGACATGACGATGCTCGATACGAATAAGACACAGCCTCTCCGTCATGCCCGCTGGCTGACCGGCCTCGCGGTCGGTGCGCTGGCCCTGTCATCGCAGGCGCAGGCCGAAACGCTGCAAGGGGCGCTGGCAAAGGCCTATGAGAATAATCCGACGCTGACCGGCGCCCGCGCCGGGCAGCGCGCCAATGACGAAAATGTCCCGATCCAGAAAAGCTTTGGGCTGCCCGACATTTCGACGCGGGCGGACTATGAAGAAAATCTCATCATTCCGGGCAACAGCTTTTCCTCGCCGACGCGTTCGTTCGTCGCCAGCGGTCAATTGTCGGTGCCCATCTATCAGGGCGGCGCCGTGCGCAACGCCGTGGAGGCCGCAAAATATCGCGTCGAGGCGGGTCAGGCCGATTTGCGCGCGACCGAAGCGAGCATTTTTTCGCAGGTCGTCGGCGCCTATATGGATGTGATCCGCGATCAGGCGATCGTCCAGCTGAACCAGAAAAATGTGTCGGTGTTGCGCACCAACCTTCAGGCGACGAGCGACCGGTTCGAAATCGGCGACCTGACGCGCACCGACGTCGCCCAGTCCGAAGCGCGGCTTGCACTCGCCGAGGGCGACCTGCGCGGCGCGGAGGCGAATCTGATCGCCAGCCGCGAATCCTATATCCGGCTCGTCGGCGATGCGCCGGTCGACCTGCAAGCCCCACCGGCGCTGCCGAACCTGCCTGCGAGCACCGAGGATGCCGTCGCCATCGCACTGAACAACAACCCCGACATCGAGGCGGCGAATCTTCAGGTCAACGCCACCCGGTCGGACATCAGCGTTGCAAAGGCCAGCCGGGCCCCCAAAGTGTCGGCGACGCTGGGCGGCGGTTATAATAATTTTCTCGGTTCGCTTTCCAGCGGCGTATCGGGCGTCGGCGTCACGCAGGAAACATCGAGCGCGGCGGCCGGCGTATCGGTGACGCTGCCGATTTTCACCGCCGGGCGACGTTCGGCGCAGGTCCGCCAGTCGCAGTCGCGCAGCAGCCAGGCCATCGAAAATTATGTCGCGACCGAGCGCGGCGTCATCGCACAGACACGCGGCGCCTATGCCGCCTGGCAGGCGAATGAACGCGTCATCGCCGCGACCGAACAGGCGGTCAGCGCCAATGCGCTGTCGCTGGAGGGCGTCCGCGCCGAAAATAGCGTCGGCACGCGGTCGATCCTCGACATTTTGAACGCCGAACAGGAATATCTGAACACCCAGGTCCAGCTCGTTTCGGCGCGGCGCAACTCCTATGTCGCTGCCTTTTCGGTCCTCGCGGCGATGGGCAAGGCCGAAGCGCGCGACCTCGGCATCGAGGGCGGCGCGCTCTATGATCCCGCCGCCAATTACAATCGCGTCAAGGGCGAGATCTGGGATTGGGCCGACGATCCGGCGCCGCAGCAGCTGGCAACCGATACGCGCGGCGTCCCCGCCGCCGACGCCAGCGTCCCCGCCACCAATCCGCTGCCCCGACAATAAGGCTTGGCAAGCGCCGTCCGCTGCCGGTAAGACATGGTTAATCGCCCCACTTGCGGGCGTATCCGAAAGGGGCAGAAATGGGCGACATGTCGCGAGAGCCGTCGATGGAAGATATTTTGTCGTCGATTCGGCGCGTTATCGCTCGTGACGATGCCCCCGGTGCATCGCGCGAACCGCGCTCCGCCGCCAACGAAGACATTCTCGACCTCCATGATGCAGAGGCCGAAACGGCTTCGTCCGGCGAGGCCGCACCGACCGCGGAAGAGCTGGTGTCGACCGCCAGCGCCGACGCCGCGCGCCAGTCGCTCGAGGCGCTGACCGCTGCGATCGCGCCAGCCGCGGCCGCCGCCGTCGCTCATGCCGCGCCCGTTCAGGGACGCTCGATGGAAGATGTCGTGCTCGAAGCGCTGCGCCCGATGCTGAAAGACTGGCTCGACACCAACCTGCCCGACATGGTCGAGGCGATGGTGGCCAAGGAAATCAGCCGCATTACCGGCCGCCGGCTTTAAACAATCAGATCCTCCCCGTGGCGAAGCCATGGGGAGGTGGCAGTGGCGTAGCCGCTGACGGAGGGGCCATGACGCCGCCCCTCCACCACTCGCTTCGCGAGCGGTTCCCCTCCCCATCGCTACGCGACAGGGAGGATTATTTCGCCCAATCTTCCAGCAGATAACGCGCGATCGCCATCGGTGGCGGCGCCATGAAGGGCGCCCCCATGTCGCCCGCCAATGCGGCGCGCACCTCGGCACGGTCGACCCACATCGCCGCTTCGATCTCGGTTTCGTCGAGCGTCAGCGCAGGGTCGTGCGCGACGGCGCGGCAGCCGATCATCAGCGACGATGGGAAAGGCCAGGGCTGGCTCGCGACATAGCTGACGTCCGACACGCGGATGCCCGCTTCCTCGAACAATTCGCGCGCCACCGCCTCCTCAAGCGATTCGCCGGGCTCGACGAAGCCTGCGAGCGCCGAGAAGAAACCCGGCGGAAAGCCGCCCTGACGTCCGACGAGCACCCGCCCATCACATTCGGCGAGCATGATCACGACCGGATCGACGCGCGGGAAATGTTCGGCATTGCACGCGCCGCAGCGCCGTCCCCAGCCGCCACGGAACAGCTCGGTCGGGGTGCCGCACACCGCGCAGAAACGATGCCGCGCGTGCCAGTCGACCAGACTGCGCGCGCCGCCATAAAGCGCCGCCTCTTCGCCCGACAGCAACGGCAGCAGCCGCATCACGGTGCGCGAGCGCGCGTCGATCCGCGCGCCCGCAGGTGCTTCGCGCACAAAATGCGGGATGCCCGCATCGTCGAGGCCAAGCAGCATCAACGCGCGGTCATCAGCGGGGTCGAGCGGCTCCCAGCGGAGCCCGCCGCCGTCGCCCGGCACGAAATCAATCCCGTCGAGCACGAGGCAGCGCGCGCGCGGGTCGGTGGTCGTCGCAGCAAACGCACCCGCATCGGTACGCAACTGGTCGGCGCGGTCGAGCCACGCGCCGGTGAAACCAAGCGGCAACGGCATCAGCCCATCACATCCTTCTGAAAGGTTTCGCCGAATTTTTCCTGAAAAGGCAAAGCGCCCGACGGCATATATTGGGCATAGCCCGCGGCGCGATAGCCGCGCTTGCGGTCGACGAAGCCGATCGTGCCCGCCGCGCCCGCCCAGCCATAAATGCCCTCGCCCGTCGGCGAACTGGCCAGCGACACCCGGCCGCCGGCGCCAAAACCCTGCCCTTCGATGAAGGTGCCCTTGCGCGCGACACTGTCGTCGATGAGGTTCGACATGGCGAGCCGCGCGGTTTCGGGGCGCATGATCCGCGCCCCGCCAAGCGCACCTTCGCCAAGCAGCATCGCGAGGAAGCGGTCATAGTCGCGCGCGCTCGATACCAGCCCGCCGCCGCCGAACGGATAGGGTGGCGGGTCGAGATAGATCGAACTCGTCGCCGGATCGATCGGAAGCAAGGCGCCGCCAAAGGGCGCATAGTTGGTGGTGAGGCGGCCGACTTCGCTCGCCGGAACGCGGAACCATGTGCTGGTCATCCCCAGCGGATCGAAGAGGCGTGCCTTCAGAAAGGCATCGAAAGCCTGACCCGACGCGACTTCGATCACCCGTCCCAACAGGTCGAGGCTGACCGAATAGCTCCACTGCGTCCCCGGATCATAGACGAGCGGCAATTGGGCGAGCCGGTCGGCCATTTCCGCAAGGCTCGCCGCCGGAGTGACCGGCGGGAAGCCGGGAATCGGCAGGCGGCTGACCTGTCCGCCGACGATGCCTGCATCGTCATAGGCCTTTTTGATCGGCCCCTTCTGGATGATATTATAGCCCAGGCCCGCGGTGTGGGTGAGCAGGTGGCGCACCGTGATCTGCGTCTTCGCCGGATGCAGTTCGGTGATCGATCCATCCGGCACATTCTGCACCTGCATCTTTGCAAAGGCGGGCAGGAAGTCGGCAATCGGCTGGTCGAGCTTCATCTTGCCATCTTCGATCAACAGCATCGCTGCGATTCCGGTGACGGGCTTGGTCATCGAATAGAGGCGCCACAGCGTGTCGGGGCCAACCGGGGTCTGCGAATCCATCGCGAGCGTGCCCGCGCCGAAAAACTCGGCCGCCGCCTGTCCCTTGCCGACCGCGGCGAGCGTGCCCGCCAGTTCGCGGCGATCGACGAACCCTTTGATGAAGCTATTGGTTGCGGGATAGAGCGAGGCGCCGTCGGCTTTCCACGCCAGCGCCGCGCGCGGCAGCATCGTGGCGGCCCCGCCAAGAGCGAGTCCGCCGAGCAAGGCCCGGCGCGAAACCATCATGTTCATCCGTCTTTCTCCCGCATTTTGTCGGTCAGCTTGCGATAGAGCGTCGGCAAGCCTGCCGCGTCAAGATCCGAAAGCGGCCACCATTCGCCTTCCGCTGCGGAAAGCGGGACTTCGCGGCGCACCAATGTCAGCGTCAGATCGAAATGGGTGAAGCTGTGGTCGATGCGCGCGATACCGGACTCGGCCGGAGGATCATCCTCCCAAGCCCCGCCGGGCAGCGCGCGCATCCCGCCGAGCATGCCCTTGTCGGGGCGGCGCACCAGCCAAAGACGATCGGCCTCCTCGATCCAATAAGCCAGCCCGTGACGATGCGGCTTCGCCTTTTTGGGCGGCTTGACCGGCAGGCTTTCGGCGTCGCCGCGCGCGCGCGCCATACAATCGGTCATCACCGGACAGATCACGCAGGCCGGACCGCGCGGGGTGCAGATGGTGGCGCCGAGATCCATCAGCGCCTGCGCGAAATCGCCCGGCCGGTCGTTCGGGACAAGCGGTGCGAGCGCGGCGCGAATCTCGCGCTTCGCCATGGGCAGCGGTGTCGTGATCCTGCGGTGGCGCGCGATCACGCGTTCGATATTGGCGTCAACGACAACCGCCGCGCGGCCAAAGGCGATCGAAGCAACGGCAGCGGCGGTGTAATCGCCGATCCCCGGCAGCGCGCGAAGCCCTGCCTCGCTATCGGGAAAATGCCCCCCATGATCGCGGACCACCGCGCGGGCGCAGGCAAGCAGATTGCGGGCGCGGGCATAATAGCCCAGCCCCGCCCATGCCGCCATGACGTCGGCATCATCGGCGGCGGCGAGATGCTGAACCGAGGGCCAACGCGCGGTGAACCGCTCGAAATAGCCCGCAACCGCCGCAACGGTCGTCTGCTGGAGCATGATTTCGGCCATCCAGACGCGATAGGGATCGGGCACATGGCCGCTGTTCGGTGGAATCCGCCACGGCAGCACGCGCGCGGCGCGGTCGTACCAGCCGAGGATGCGGCCCGCGAAATTTTCGGCGCTGTGGGAAGTCTGGACGCTCACCCCCCGCCTATGGCATGGCGCAGGACATGGTAAAAGACACCGGGCAGGATGAACCCGCCAAAAAGGCAAAGACGAAAGCCAGGGCAAAGACCGCCAAGCCCGCCGCGCGCCCCTATGAGCGGCCACGCGGCGGCGAAGCGCGCGCCATCTCCGACCTCGTGCCCGAAATCGGCCGCACCGCCTTTCGCAAATTCGGCTTCATCCAAAGCTCGGTGGTCAGCCGCTGGCGCGAGATCGTCGGCGACCGGCTCGCCGACGTCACCCAGCCGGCAATGATCCGCTTTCCCGCCGGCCAAAAGGCGGGCGGGACGCTGCATCTGACGATCAGCGGCGCGCACGCCCCGATGCTCCAGCATGTCGGTCCCGACATCATCGGCGCGGTCAACCGCTTCTTCGGCTATGCCGCGATCGCGCAGATCCGCATGAGCCACGGCCAGGTCACGCCCGCCGCGCCCGTTCAGCCACCGGCCATGCTGAAACCCGTACCGGCCGAACTGGGGGATAGTCTGCGCGACATCGGCGACCCGGAACTGCGAACCGTGCTCGAACGCATGGCAGCGGGGCTGGCGTCACCAACCAAACTTCCCCGGATCAATTGAAGGAAGCACCGCAGCCTATGTCGAAATTTCGGGCACCCGCTCTGTCACGCCGGATGATGATCGGCACCCTGTCCGCCGCCGCGCTGACGCTGCTCACCGCCGCAGCGCCCGCCAAACCCGCGGCAGCGCGCCTTTCGGCGACGGTGGCCGCCAACGAGATCGGCGCCTTCGTGATGGGCAGCCCGACGGCCAAGGTCCGGCTGGTCGAATATTTCAGCTACACCTGCTCGCACTGCGCCGAATTCGAAAAGATTTCCGCAGTCCCGCTCAAATCGCTCTATGTCGACAAGGGGCTGGTCGTCGTCGAATATCGCAACCTCATCCGCGATCCGCTCGACATGACCGCGGCGCTGCTGGCCCGATGCGGCGGCGCAAGCGCCTTTCCTGCGAACCACCGCGCGATCATGCTCGCCCAGCCGACGTGGCTCGGCAAGGTGATCAAAATGACCGAAGCGCAAATGGCGCCCTGGTATCAGGGCAGCACCACCGAACGCGCCGAGCGGATCGCCGCCGACAGCGGGCTGACCGCATTGATGCGCACGCGCGGCTATAGCGCCGCAGCGATCAAAACCTGTCTGGGCAGCGAGGTCGCCGCCGCCGAAATCACCGGCATGACCAATATCGGCAAAAACGCCGACCATGTTCAGGCAACCCCGACCTTTTTCGTCAACGGCCGCCATGTCGACGGCAGCGATTGGCCGAGCGTCAAAAGCCGCCTCGACCTGGCGATCAAGGGAAACTAAGAGTCACGCCAACAACGCCATCTTCGGAGATGAGAATATCATGATCAAAGCCTCGCTGCGCATCGCCCTTCTGTCCTCGCTCGGCGCGCTGGCGCTCGCCGGTTGCGGCGACGCCAAGACCGACCCGTCCAAGGAACAGGATGTCATCGCCAAGGTTGCGGCGCCTGCAGGCAAAAGCTGGTCGGCGACGGTCAGCAAGACCGCCGATGGTGGTTATGTGATGGGCAACCCCGAGGCTCCGATCAAGGTGATCGAATTCGCCTCGCTCACCTGTTCGCATTGCGCCGACTTTTCCAGGGATGCCAGCGAGGAGCTGAAGCGCGATTTCATCGACACCGGCCGGGTGAGCCTGGAAATGCGCAACTTCATCCGCGATCCGCTCGACGCGTCGGCGGCGGCGATCATCCGCTGCGCCCCGACCGAGCGCTTTTTCCCGCTGATGGAAAATGCCTTCGCCTCGCAGGCCGACCTGTTCGCGGCCGCGCAGGCCAATCCGAAGGGCGGCGAGGCCGCGATGGCGCTTCCCCCGGCGCAGCGCTTCCCCGCGCTCGCCAAGGCGTGGAAGCTCGACCAGTTCTTCCAGTCGCGCGGGATGACCGGCGATCAGGTCAACGCCTGCCTTGGCAATCTCGACAATATTTCCGCGCTCGAGAAGAGCACCAACAGCGCGATCGAACAGTATAAGATCGCCGGCACGCCGTCCTTCATCATCAACGGCCAGCTCGCCGAAGGCATTGCCAACTGGGCCCCGCTGCGCGACCGGTTGCGCACGATGGGCGTGCGCTGAGCGGCATGAATATCCTCCCTGTCGCGAAGCGGTGGGGAGGTGGCAGCGCGCAGCGCTGACGGAGGGGCTATGGCGCACCCGTCCCGGCCCCTCCACCATCCGCTTCGCGGACGGTCCCCCTCCCCATCGCTGTGCGACAGGGAGGATCGCTGCGGTCCTGCCCTCTTGCGACTCCCCGCGTGGCGCGGCATGACGGTCGGCCAGGGGGAATTGTGACGGCACAGTTGCGGCCATTGCGAATCATCACACTGCACGGAGTATCTTCGTGCAGATAAAGCGCCTGCGCCTGACCGGTTTCAAAAGCTTCGTCGAACCGACCGAGCTTCGCATCGAACCCGGCCTGACCGGTGTCGTCGGCCCCAATGGCTGCGGCAAATCCAACCTGCTCGAGGCCATCCGCTGGGTGATGGGCGAATCCTCCGCCAAATCGATGCGCGGCGGCGGGATGGAAGACGTCATCTTCGCCGGCACCTCGTCGCGCCCCTCGCGGGATTTCGCCGAAGTGGCCCTGCACTGCGACACCGAAGGAGCACTCGTCGCCGGCCTGTCCGATGGAAGCGACGGCGACGAACTCGAGGTTATCCGCCGCATCGAACGCGGCGCAGGATCGGCCTATCGCGCCAACGGCCGCGACGTGCGCGCGAAGGATGTCGCGCTGATCTTCGCCGACGCCGCGACCGGCGCGCACAGCCCGGCGCTGGTCAGCCAGGGCAAGATCGCCAATGTCATCGCCGCCAAGCCGACCGATCGCCGCGCGATGCTGGAGGAAGCCGCCGGGATCGCCGGACTGCACGTCCGCCGCAAGGATGCCGAGCAGAAATTGCGCGCGACCGAAACCAACCTCACGCGCCTGTCCGAAATCGTCGCCGACATGGAAGTGCGCGCCAACGCCCTGCGGCGGCAGGCGCGCGCCGCCGAAAAATATAAAAAGCTCAGCGACGAGATTCGCATCGCCGAAGGACGGCTGATCTATGCCCGCTGGCGCGACGCCGCCGCCGCCGCCGATCAGGCGCGCCGCGACGCCGACGCCGCCGAAGCCGCGGTGAAAGCCGCACAGGAAGGGCTGGAGGAGCTTTCGCACGCACAGACCGAGGTCGCCACCCGCGTTGCCGCCGCGCGCAGCGACGCACAGGCGCAGCGCGACGCGCTGGCCGAAGTCACCGCGACGCAGGTGCGGTTGCAGGGAGAAGAGCGCGCGGCACGCCAGCGCCTCGACGATCTGGCGGCGCAGCAGGCACGGCTCGCCGACGACCGCGCGCGCGAAGGCGAACTGGCGCGCGACGCACATGCGGCGCTGACCGCGCTCGATGCCGAAACCAAAACGCTGGCGCGCGACATCGCCGCGCACGACGCGGGCAAGGCGGTTCTCGCCGAGGCAAACCAGAGCGCGCAGGCACGGCTGCGCGATGCCGAGGTCGCGCTGGCGCAGGCGCGCGCCAAGGCGGCGAGCGAGGCCGCCGACCGGCGCATCGCGGTGTCGGCGCGCGACAGCGCCGAGGCGGCAGTACGGCGCGTCGGACAGGACAAGGCGCGCGTCGATGCCGAAATCGCCGCGCTGGGTGACAGCAGCGCGCTTGCCGCGAAGCAGAGCGAAAGCGCAGCCGCAGCCGGAGCGGCCGAAGGCGCCATCGCGACCGCCGAACAGGCATTGCAGGCCGCCGAGGCCGACCGCGAAGCCACCGCCGCCGACCTCGCGACGATCGACGCCGGACTCGCCGAAGCGCGCGCCGCACTCGCCGCGCTCGACGGTGAGGCGGGGACGCTCGAACGCGCGCTCGCTGCCGCACGCAGCGACGCGAACCGCATCCTCGACCAGCTGCGCGTCGCGCCGGGTTATGAAGCCGCCCTTGCCGCCGCATTGGGCGACGATCTCGACGCCGGAACCGACAGCGCCGCGGCACGCAGCTGGGGCGGCGTTGATTCGCGGGGCGACGACCCCGGCCTGCCCGCCGGCACCCGGGCGCTCGCCGAATATGTGAAGGCACCGGAAGCGCTCGCACGACGGCTGGCGCAGGTCGCGGTGGCCGACCGCGACGAAGGTCAGCCGCTGGCCACCGGGCAACGGCTGGTGACGACCGAGGGCGTGATGCGCCGCTGGGACGGCTTTGTGTCGCGCGGTGACGGCGCGACGGCCAGCGAAAGATTGATACGGCAGAACCGGCTCGACGCGCTTGCGGCGCAGCGCCCGCAGGTTGAGCTGGGAGTCATGAACCTGCGCGACAGGCGCGAGGCGGCCGCCGCGCGCGCGGCAACCCTCGCCGAAAATGCCGCGACCGCGCGCAGGCAGCTTGCGCAGGCCGACGAAGCGCGGCGCACCGCGCTGCGCGCCGCCGATCAGGCGCAGGCAGCGCTCGACCGTCATCGCGATGCCACGGCGATGTTCGACCGGCGGCTGGGCGAAATCGCCGAGGCGGCGAAAGAGGCGGCCGATCAGCTCGCGGCGCAGGAAGCCGCGCTCGCCGCGCTGCCCGACGACAGCATCGCCCGCGCCGCGCTGGACGCCGGGGAACAGGCCGCCGAACGCGCCCGCACCGATGCGGTCAGCGCGCGCGACGCGCTGACCGCGCACGACCGCGCGCTCGCCGCCTTGAGCGAACGGCAAGCGGTGGTGAGCGCCGAGATCAAGAGCTGGAAGGCGCGCGCGGGCGAAGCGGCGCGGCGCGTCACCGATATGGACAAGCGCGCCGATGCGCTGGCCGCCGAAGCGGCAAAGCTCGCCAATGTGCCCGAGCGGCTCGCCGAACAGCGCACCGCGGCGGAGGCACAGCAGGCGGCGCTGCGCGAAAAGGCCGCCGCCGCCGAAGTGCAGGAACGCGAAGCCGAAGCGGCGCTGCGCGAGGCCGAAGCGGCGCTCAATGCGATCCGCGAGCGCGTCGCCGCGGCGCGCGAAACCCGCGCCGGGGCGGTCGCGCGATCGGAAAATGCCGAACTGCGGCGGATCGAAATGGGGCGGCTGTCGGGCGAGCGGTTCGAATGTCCGCCACCGCTGCTCCCCCAAAAGGCCGGGTTCGACAGCGAAGACGTCCGCGACGCGAACGCCGAATCGGCCCAGCACGACCGGCTGATCGCCGATCGCGAGCGGCTGGGTCCGGTCAACCTCGTCGCCGCCGACGAACTCGCCGAACTCGACACCGAACGCGAGAAGAGCGCCGCCGAGATCGAAGAACTGACGCAGGCGGTCCATCGCCTGCGCGGGTCGATCGGCAATTTGAACCGCGAGGGTCGCGTCCGCCTGCTCGCGGCATTCGAGACGGTCAACGGGCATTTCCAGCGGCTGTTCACGACATTGTTCAACGGCGGGCACGCGCATCTGGAACTGGTCGATTCGGACGATCCGCTCGAGGCGGGGCTGGAGATTATGGCGCAACCGCCGGGCAAGCGGCTCGGCACGCTGACCTTGCTCTCGGGCGGCGAACAGGCGCTGACCGCGGTCGCGCTGATCTTCGGCCTGTTCCTGACCAATCCGGCGCCGATCTGCGTCCTCGATGAAGTCGATGCGCCGCTCGACGACGCCAATATCGAGCGTTTCTGCGACCTGCTCGACCGGATGTCGCGTGAGACCAACACCCGTTACCTGATCGTCACCCACAACGCAGTGACGATGGCGCGCATGCACCGCCTGTTCGGGGTGACGATGATCGAGAAAGGCGTGTCGCGGCTCGTCTCGGTCGATCTGGGCGGCGCCGAAGAACTGCTCGCGGCGGAATGACGAAAGCCGCTGTCGACATTTATGATCCGGTGTTCGTGAAGGGGATCTTCGATCGCTGTTCGCGACGCTATATTTTGTTCAGCACCTTCTGTTCGATGGGATTCACCGAGCGATGGCGCCGCCAATGCGTCGAGCGGTTGGATCTGCCGGGCACCGGCGGCTTATCGGGATTCGACCTGATGGCAGGCACGGGCGAAGTCTGGCCACACCTGTTTCGCCGCCACCCCGATGTCAGCGACATCACCGCGGTCGATATTTCATCGGGCATGCACAAGCTGGCGATGGAAAGGCTTCATCGCGAACGGAGCCATCGCATCGCCTTTGTGGAAGATGATGTGTTTGCGAGCAATTTGCCGGCGACCTCGGCCGATTTCATCCTTTCGACCTTCGGCCTCAAAACCTTCAACGAGACCCAGCTACGTGAGCTTGCCGATCTGACCGCGCGCCTCCTTCGGCCGGGCGGACGTTTTTCCTTCATCGAGGCATCGGACCCGAAGGGCTGGTTCCTGCGTCCGCTATATCTGCTCTACCTCAAGGGAATACTTCCGTTGGTCGAACGCCTCTTTCTGCGCGGGGCGCAGGATTTCGCGATGATCGGTACCTATTGTACCAATTTTGGCGACGCGCGCCGTTTTGCCGACATGCTGCGCGAGGCGGGGTTGAAGGTCGAGTTCCGGCGCCATTTCTTCGGCTGCGCAACCGGCGTCAGCGGATTCAAGCCTTAGGGCGCCATTCCCACCACCAGCATCGCGGCCAGGACCAACAGCCCCGCGAAACGATTGCTGCGGAACTTGGCGAGCGCGTCGGCGCCATTGGCCGGGTCGAGCGTCACCACCTGCCCCGTCAGATGCAGCGCCGCCGGGACCAGCGCGACCAGCACGAGCGGATCGGGACGCACCGCCCACAAGGCACCGGCCCAACCGGCGAGCGCGGCACCATAGCAAAGCGCAACCCCGCCGCGAACATGGCGGCCCATCGCCCGCGCACTCGATTTGACACCGATCATCATGTCGTCCTCGATGTCCTGAAGCGCATAGATGGTGTCATATCCGATCACCCACGCGATGCAGCCGGCATAGAGCAACGGCAGCGCGAGCCCCTCGATGCCGCCCACCGCGACCCAGGCGACGAGCGCGCCCCAGCTGAACACCAGCCCCAGCCACGCCTGCGGCCACCAGGTGATGCGCTTCATGAACGGATAGGCGGCGACGGGCAGCAAGCTGCCAAGCGCGACAATCTGCGCCGCCAGCGGCAACTGAATGAGCACGAGCAGGCCGAGCAGCGACAGGAAGATCATCCACAAGGCGGCGTTGCGCACCGAAACCGCACCGCTCGCGACGGGCCGCGACGCGGTGCGCGCCACGCGCACGTCGAGGTCGCGATCGACAATGTCGTTATAGACGCACCCCGCGCTGCGCATCGCGACGACGCCGAGCATCAGCCACAGGAACAGCGGCCAATGGCTGACCGCCCCACCCGCGAGCGCGACGCCGAACGCGCAGGGCCAATATTGCAGCCAGATGCCGATTGGCCGGTCGAAGCGCGCAAGCAGCGCATAGGGCCGCGCCCCGGCGGGAAGCAGGGCAATCAGCCCCTGATGCTGGCTGTCGGGAGGATGGATGGCGGTCATGCGTGGTGACGCGCGATAGCAGCCCCCGCCTCGCCAATAAATGCCTGATTCACCTTGTCGGCCTGATC
The DNA here is from genome assembly GCF_002205635.1 of Sphingopyxis witflariensis. Classification (GTDB taxonomy): domain Bacteria; phylum Pseudomonadota; class Alphaproteobacteria; order Sphingomonadales; family Sphingomonadaceae; genus Sphingopyxis; species Sphingopyxis witflariensis. The sequence goes on from NZ_NISJ01000003.1 coordinate 80,727, forward strand.
GCTATCAGGTGCAGGTCGACGGCGTCGCCGCTGGCGCGGGATTATAGACCTGCTGCAGGTCGCGCCCTTCGCGGATGTTGAAAGCGGCGGTCGACCGGATCGTCTGCGGCTTCAGCCACTTGCCATAGACGAGCGATTTATATTGATAGGTGATCTCGACGAACATCACCGCGGTCCCGGCCGGCGCCTTTACCTCGGAGCCTTCGGGCCCCATCCCGGGAAAATCGGTCCCGGTGATCCCCGTTCCTTCCGGGCCATAGGCCGAATTGACTTTCATATCGCCATAGCAACGCTGCCAGTGAATCCATTGCCCGTCATCGGGATTGCGTTCGAGACTGGACAGGATGATGCGGCCATTGGGTTTGAAATCGAGGCCTGCGGCCTGTGCTTCGACCCCCGTGAACACCTCATTGATGTCGATTTCGCGAATCGAGGGCTGCGACAGGCTGCTTCCGAACGCGATGCGCGAGGCATTGTCGGCGGCGCTGAGCCCGATCTGGCTGATCCGTGTATGGGTCAGGGTCAGGTTCGCGATTTCTATCCCGCCAAAGCCGAGCACAACCAGCCCGGGAATCGCAAAGGCCATTTCGACGGCCACTGCGGCGCGGCGGTTCCGCCACAAGCGCGCCATGGCCAGGCGGACAGGATTGCGGCGCGCGATCATGAGCATTTCGCCGGATTGGCGTCGGTGCCGGCGCGATAGGGCTGGTTGCGCAGCACCGTCGTCTGCGTCAGCGTCGTCGACTGCGGCTGGCCCAGCATCTGCCACACGGGCAAAACGCGCTTGAACTCCATTGCCGCCGTATAGAGGACGACATCGTCGGCGCCGCCATTGCCATTCTTTCCGCGATCGGAGTCCCAGGTGCCGTTGCCGTTAAAATCCTCGAAACATTCGCCGCTGTCATAGCTGTTGTTGCCGTTCTTGTCCTTGAACGCTTCCGGCTTTCCGATCTGGTCGAAGCTGTCATAGACTTTGCGCGTGAAGGTCACATTGGCATTGACGAACACCTTCTGCACTTCGCTGCGAACCTTGGCATCGAGCGCAGTCTGATCCGTGGCGTTATATTCCAGCGTCGCATCGCGGGCCGCCTTGGCCACCGCGCCCTGCAACACCTGTTTGGCGTAAAATTGCCAGCTGAAATCAAAGATGCCCATCAACAGGAGCAGGAAGAGCGGCGCGGTTATTGCGAACTCGATGGCCGCGACGCCGCGCTGATGCCGACCGAAATTGCGCGCACGCTGGCGAAGACCCCGGGTCATTGCGACAGCCTCAGGCGCGAAATCTGATCGGCGATCGACTGGAATATGCCCTTGAGCTTTTCCGCGCTTCCCGTCTGATAGGCCTTGCCGGGCGTCGCGCATTGGGTGAGCTGACTGTTCAGCGTCACGCCAAAGCCGATCACCCAGATGGTGACCTTTGCATCATTGTTACCGACCTGCATATTCTTTGCCTTTTCGCAAAGCTGCACGAAGCGGTTGTTGTGGCGCGCGACGGCATTGCTGTCGCTCGTCGCCCCGATGCGGGCGATGACCTGTTCTTCGCCCTGATGCGAATAATTGTCCATCGGTGCGGTCATTTCGCCATCGGTCATGAAGATGATGTGACGGCTGATCGGGCGCCCGTTCGAAGCCGTCGCATTCTCGTTCGCGAAAAGGCCCGCCGGCGAAAGCAGCCGCGCGCCCCACGCCATGCCGGCGTCATGATAGGTAAATCCCTGCGGCCTCAGCGACGCGATCTTGTTCGTGAATTCGGTCTTGCCCGCGTCATTCATCTCGGTCAGCTTCATCGCCGGCACCGGGCATGCCGCGGTATCATCACCGTCGTCCGCATTCTCACCGAAGCTGTTTTTATCCGATCCGGTCGAGGAGGACGAAGAACCGCGCGTAAAGGCGAAATCAGGAAAGAACAGCTTCCATTTGGTGTCGTCGTCAGCCGTGGGCACCATGTCGATATTCATATCATAAGCCGCCGCCGGTGCGGTCGTCGTGGCATTGAAAGCCGTGGTCTTCCGCTCGATGATACAGCCATCCCAGGTGGCGGATTTATCCACCCCCTTGTCTCCTGTATTGAATTTCACTGTCCCGCCGCCCTTGGCTCCGGCAACGGGGAGCGTCCGGTCTTCATAGGTATAATCGACGAACTTCCCGTTTTTGTCGTAACGCGGCGTCCGCGACGGCAGCCTCACTGAATCGGACAGCCACGCCGGATTCGCCTTGTTCAAAATCGCCCCGACATTGACGGTCCCGCTATAGGGAACGACGCCAAAGCGCAGCTTGCCATCCCCGATCTCCGCCTTGGTCAGCGTGTCGAAGAATATCATCGTCGCGTTGCGCAGCCCCACGATTTTCGAAACCGAATCTCCGGCGTTCGTGCGCGACATCGACCCCGTGACGTCGAGCACGAGCATCACGTCGGTGTTGGAAATTTCCAGCTTGGCCGCGCAATTCGCGGTCAGGTCAAACTGTGGCTTGTCAAAAATGGCCATGATCGCGGTCGGCAGCTGTGCGCTCGCGGTGCCCTTGACGTCGGTCGTGCCGCTCGGCACCGACTCGAAACTGATCGCCTCGCTGCCATAGATGCCGGCAGGGAAGTTGGCGTTGAACATCTTGTTCGCTTCGGCTTTTTGCGAGCTGCCATAGTCCCCGCCAGCCATGGCGCGGCGTCCGGCGAGCACGCCGGCATCGCACGCCTGCTGCAGGCGCAATTGCGCCATATAGCCGCGACCGATATCGACGCCCGACCCCACAATGCCGAGAATCGGAAGAAGCGCCGCCGCCGTCAGCATCAGGGCGTTGCCACCCTCGTCACGAATGAATGTGCTGGCACCCGGCCGCAAGCGGCTGATGATGGTCCCTCGCATGGTCTGAACCCCTCTTGGCCCGTCATGCGGCCCACCCAGATGCATGACGGCTCGTCTCGCACTAGGACGGAACTGCTTACCAAATCGATAATCGCCCTCTCCGCTCTCCCTGAGCGACCGCAGAACGACAGGAGGTGCGCGGCAAATCGCCTTCTGCTATCGCCCTGCCATGCCTGCGACCCCAGCCTGGCCACCCGCCAGCACGCCCCGCCTGTTCATCGACCAGCCGCTCGCGGACGGAGGCGCCCCCGCGATCGACGGGCCGGCCGCCCATTATCTGCTCAACGTCATGCGACTGAAGGTCGGCGACCCGATCCTGCTGTTCGACAACCGCAGCGGCGAGTGGCTGGCGACGATCGCCGACGCCGGCAAGAGATCGCTGACGGTGCAGATCGAACGCCAGATGCGCCCGCTGGAGCAGGTGCCCGACCTGTGGCTCTGCTTCGCCCCGGTCAAAAAGGCGCGACTCGACTGGATCATCGAAAAGGCGACCGAGCTGGGGATCGCCCGGCTGCAACCGGTGATCACCGAGCGCACGATCGTCGAGCGGGTCAAGCGCGAGCGGCTGGAGGCGCAGATTATCGAAGCCTGCGAACAATGCGGACGCACCGCGGTTCCCACCCTCGCCGAACCGGTCAAGCTGCCGCAATTGCTGCGCGAGTGGCCCGCGCAGCGCGCGCTGCTGTTCGCCGACGAGGCGGGGGGCACGCCGATGACGGCGCTCGATACTCCCGCCCCTGCCGCGATCCTGACCGGCCCCGAGGGCGGCTTCACCGATCGCGAGCGTGCGCTGCTGCTCGCCTGTGAAGCAACGCGGCGAATCACGCTGGGCCCGCGCATCCTGCGCGCCGAAACCGCCGCCATCGCCGCGACCGGCCTGTGGATGGCGCTTCATGGCGACTGGGCCGCGACGGGCTGAGACAAAGCCAAAACTGTCCCGGTGTCGGACAGAATCGGCCCGGCTTTAACCGCCTGTTAGCCATGCCCGGTCCATAAAGGAGCCATGCAGCGGCAGGACCAGGGCCGATACTGCTGGTGTGGGGACCAGTTTATGCAGTGCATGCGCGCGTTGATGATGCTCGCCTCGCTGGCGATGGCGCTTGTCGCCGCGCCGGCCGGGGCGCAGACGACAACCACCTACAGCAACACGACGACAGGGACGATCAACGCATCGACGCCCTGCACGACGTCGCTCGTCCGCAATTTCACCGTCGCGACAAGCTATATTGTCGGCGACGTCGATCTGGCGATGCTGGCGACGCATAGCTGGCGCGGCGACCTTCGCATCACATTGCAATCGCCTGCGGGTACGCGCGTCCAGCTCGTCAACGGCGACACCGGCAGCCTGTCAGGCGACAATTACAATGTCCGGCTCGACGATGATGCGGCGCCGACGGTCAACACCGACGGCGACACGACCAATCATTCGACCAGCGCGCCGCCGTACCAGAACAGCTTTCGCCCCAACGCGCCGCTGTCGGCGTTCAATGGCGAGAACGCCTCCGGCACCTGGCGGCTCGAAATTTGCGACCAGTTTCCCTCGTCCGACAATGGCAGCTTCACGCGCGCCGACCTCTATCTCACCAGCCGTCCGGCCGCATACGCCGACCTGTCGCTGAGCAAGAGCGTCAGCAATGCGACGCCAGCATCGGGCGCGAGCATCAGCTATACGCTGAGCGTCACCAATGCCGCCGCCTCGCCGAGCACCGCAACCGGCGTGACCGTGCTCGACACGCTGCCTGCGGGGTTCAGCTTCGCGAGCGCATCGGGCTTCGGCACCTACAACAGCGGCACCGGGTTGTGGACGGTCGGCAGCATCCCGCCCGGGACGACGCGGACGCTGACGATCAGCGGCACCGTCGTCGCCTCTTCGGGGGTAACGATCGCCAATGTCGCCGAGATCGCGGCCTCGTCGGTGGTCGACCTCGACTCGACCCCGGGCAATGGTGCGGCGAGCGAGGATGACTATGCGTCGGCCAGCTTCACCGTATCGGGAACGCGCACTGCCGGAACACCGCCCGCGCTCATCTGTCCGGCGGGCATCACCATCCACGACTGGGACAGCGTCAGCTGGACGGCGGGAACAACCAGCGCCAGCTATCCGCTGACCGCAATCGGCACGATGAACGTCGGTATCAGCATCAGCGGCGGGGCTTTCCTGAGCAACGCAACCTATGGCGGTCAGTCGCCGACGCGGCAGAACACCGTCACCGGCGGCCTGTCCCCCGCCCAATATTCGATTTTCGAGCTGGTCGATTTCACCAGCCAGACGGGCATCGTCACCTCGACGATCACCCTGCCGACCGCGGTTCCGGGCGCGCAGTTTCGGCTGTTCGACCTCGACTATGCCTCGGGCCAGTTCGCCGACCGCGTGACGGTGACGGGCAGCTATAATGGCGCGACCGTCACGCCGACGCTGACCAACGGCGTTTCCAATTATGTGATCGGCAACAGCGCCTATGGCGACGGGCTGTCCGCCGACGGCAGCGCGGACGGCACCGTCGTCGTGACCTTCGCCGCGCCCGTCGACAGCATCACCATCACCTATGGCAGCCACAGCCTCGCGCCCGCAAATCCCGGCCAGCAGGGGATGGCGATCCACGACATCAGCTTCTGCCGCCCGGTCGCCAATCTGACGATCGCCAAGACGAGCAGCCTCGTCAGCGACCCGACGAACGGCACCACCAATCCCAAAGCGATTCCCGGCGCGACGATGCTCTACTGCATCCTCGTCACCAACAATGGCAGCGCCACCGCGACGGGAATCAATATCACCGATGCACTGCCCGCGACGACGAGCTTCGTTCCCGGGTCGCTGCGCAGCGGCACGAGCTGTGCGGGGGCAACGACGGTCGAGGATGATAATGCGAGCGGCGCCGATGAGAGCGATCCGTTCGGCGCGTCGATCAGCGGCACGACCATATCGGCCGTCACCGCGATGCTGGCGGCGGCGGGAACGATGGCGGTCGGCTTTAACGTAACGATCAACTAGCCGCGCAATATTGCCGGTGACGACGCCCCCGATTGCTTTCTGTACCGAACCGTATAATGGCGCGATATGAGCACGCGCACCGCATCGGACAGCAACGATCCCATCGTCGAAAGCCGCGACCAGCTCGCGGCCCCCATGATCAAGGGCGAAAAGCCCAAGGATCGCTGGCGTATCGGCACCGAGCACGAGAAATTCGTGTATCGCACTGCCGATCATCGCGCGCCAAGCTATGACGAACCCGGCGGCATCCACGACCTGTTGATGGCATTGACCCGCTTCGGCTGGGAACCGGTAATCGAGGGCGGCAAGGTCATCGCGCTTGCCGGCAGCGACGGCACGGTCAGCCTCGAACCCGCGGGCCAGCTTGAACTGTCGGGCGCGCCGGTCGAGAATCTCCACCAGACCTGCGCCGAAACCGGCCGCCATCTGAAACAGGTCAAGGAAGTCGGTGCCGAACTCGGCCTCGGTTTCCTCGGGCTCGGCATGTGGCCCGACAAGACGCGCGCCGAACTGCCGATCATGCCCAAGGGCCGCTACAAGATCATGCTCGACCATATGCCGCGCGTCGGCACCATGGGGCTCGACATGATGCTGCGCACCTGCACCATCCAGACCAACCTCGACTATTCATCCGAAGCCGACATGGTGCAGAAATTCCGCGTGTCGCTCGCGCTGCAACCCTTCGCGACCGCGCTTTTCGCCAGCTCGCCCTTCACCGAGGGCAAGCCCAACGGTTACATGTCGTACCGCAGCCATATCTGGACCGACACCGACCCCGCGCGCACCGGCATGCTGCCCTTCGTATTCGAGGACGGCTTCGGATATGACCGCTACGTCGACTATATGCTCGACGTTCCGATGTATTTTGTCTTCCGCGACGGCAAATATATCGATGCAGCGGGGCAGAGCTTCCGCGACTTTCTGAAGGGTGAGCTGCCCGCGCTGCCGGGCGAAAAGCCTTACCTCTCCGACTGGAACGACCATCTGTCGACCGCCTTTCCCGAAGTGCGGCTGAAGAGCTTTCTCGAGATGCGCGGTGCCGACGGCGGGCCATGGAACCGCATCTGCGCGCTGCCCGCCCTGTGGGTCGGCCTGCTCTACGATCAGGGCGCGCTCGACGCGGCATGGGATCTGGTCAAGAATTGGAGCATCGAGGAACAGCAGGCGCTCCGCGATGCCGTCCCCAGCGAAGGCCTCGACGCCCCGGCACCCGGCGGCGGCACCGTGGGCGAACTCGCCACGCAGGTACTCGACATCGCGGCCGCGGGCCTCGCCGCGCGCGCCGAGGTCAATTCAATGGGTGACAATGAGGTCGGTTTCCTCGAGCCACTGCGCCAGATCGTCAAGCGCGGGCGCTCGCCTGCACATGACCTGCTCGACCGCTACGAAGGCGCGTGGGGCGGCGATCTCAGCAAAATCTACGACGAACTCAGCTTTTAAGCGACCGGCCCGACCCGCTCGTCGGGTTCGAGCCGGATCAACGGCCGCTTGCGTCCCGTCAGCCGGGCGAACAGACGTGGCACCAGTGCATGCTGCTGCGCCCAGTTCCAATAGGCCTGATAGGCGGGATCGGCGAGGAGATGCTTCTCCTCGGTCTTCGCGCGCCAGTAATAGACCCCGCTGACCAGTGCGAGCAGCGTGCAATTGCGCAGCGCCTCGGCCCAACCGCCCGAGGTGACGAGGAAGGGCATCGACCCGACCCACCAGCTGAGATTCTTCGACACATAGGCCGGGTGCCGCGTGAAGGCATAGGGGCCGTGGGTGATGATCCCGCGGTGCGTCAGGTTCGAAAAGCGGATGCCGAACGCCATCGTCGCCCAAGCGTATACGGCGATCAGGCCGACGAGCAATATCGCCCACAGGGTCATCAGCCCGTCATGCCCCTGGAGCCAATAGCCCCAGTCGGCCCCGTTCACCTGATAGTCGAGCGGCCCGTTGTTCATCAGGATGAAGGGCGGATAGCAGATCAGCGCCGCGACCCACGCCATGCCATAGGGGTTGGCGGTGCGAATATGCGCGTCGAGCGGCTTCAGGGTCAGGATATAGCCGACGGTCGCGATATGGACGTCGATCAGATAGAGGAAATTGATCGTCCAGATCCCGGTCATATAGGGATTGGCAAGTATCTCGCGCATCGGCACGCTGACCAGCGCCGAGAAATTGCCCGGCACGATCGACAGCATGAAAGCGGTGAAAAACCCCTTCACCGCCCAGGCGCGGAAATGATGCGCCATCGCGCGGCTGTCGACCGGCTGACCGGGTGCGATCAACCAGCGGCCGAATTGATAGCATCCGTCGCGCGGTTCGATCATGCGGCGATCGAGCCACAGCATATAGGGCACCGACACGAGCAGCAGCCACGGCGCGACCCGTTCCAGCAGGTTCATCGAAAAGGCGTAATTGCCCTCCCAGTAAAAACGCATCATCGCATAGGCGAGAGCGATCAACCCCCACGTCGCCCACAGGCCGGCGAGCTTGGTCAGGCTGATATCAAGGGTTTCGCGCCACGGACGGCGCTGCGCCCAGTCGATCCCGGTCGAGGGATTGCGGTGGACCTTGTCGACGAAAACCGACCACAGCACCATCGGGATACCGCAGGCGAGCACACTCGCGATCGCCGAATTGGGCCCGTTCATCGGCCCGCGGTCGCCCCAGTCGATGCCCAGCCAGCCCGCAATCTCGGGCGCATAGCGCGCGATCAGCAAATAGCTGGTCAGCCCCGCGAGTCCAACGAGGCCGACCCCCGCGCTGACCGCCGAACGCGGCCGCGCGCGGTCCACCGGCGGCGGTTCGATGGCCGCTTCACCGGCTGGGGATGGTGCGATTTTGATCATGCTTTCCACCCGCTTAGCCCTAGCCAAAAAGGGTAAGCAAGCCGTCAATAATATCGACCGATTCGCGCCGAAAATCCTGCAAAAATGGCAGTATTCTCATAGTCTGACACCGTTCACCGCGCGATGGTTTCGATTCGGCGCGAGTCGGGGTGCAAAGATTCGCACCGTCGCAATGCGGCTGTTAAGGCGCCTTCCAAGTCGGGGCGGAGGGCTCCATTAAAACCATAAGACTGGGTCGCAACTTGTCCTCAAAAACCACGGGCCTGCGCCAATGGCGCCAGCGCTTTACTGCGCTGTTTCAGGACCATGAAATTTTTGTTCGCACGCACGGACATGTCCGATTCCTGCGTGTCAGCGCCGTCTGGCAAAAGCGCGTCGCGTTGATCGCCGGTCTCGTGCTGCTCGTCTGGGCGGGCACGATGCTGACCGTGCTGGTCAATCAATTCCTCACCGCCGGTGAACGCGCCGAAGTCGCGCAAAAGCAGGTCGCCGCCGCCGCCGCCGAGCAGCGTATTGCGCAATATCGCGATCGCGTCGGCGAAGTGGCCGCCGACCTCGAACAGCGGCAGGAACAGCTTGAGGAATGGTCGAAGATCCATTTCGGGGTCGAACCCGCCGCCGTGACCGACGAGGTGGGCGCGCAGCCCGCCGCCGGAACCGAAGCGAAAGCCGCCAAGGCACCGCTCAAGACCAGCGCGATGATCGATCCCAATCTGCCGCCCGAAGCGCAGATACTGGCGCGTCTTGAAGCCCAGCAGGAAAGCTTCGCAACGCGCCTGCTGACCGCGGTCAACGCGCGCGCCGCCAATGCCGAGGGCGCGGTCGCCAAGCTCGGCATGGACCCCACCGCGCTCGTCCGTAATGCTGCGGCCGGCCGCGGCGGCCCCTTCATCCCCTATCGCGGCCGCATGGGCCATGCCCGCGCGCTCGGCAAATCCTTTGCAGCGCTTGAAAGCGCCCTGTTCCGCATGGAAGTGCTCGAACGCACGCTCGTCGCGCTGCCCTCGGGCAAGCCCGCCGACGTGCTGATGCTGTCGTCAAGCTATGGCTATCGCAGCGATCCCTTCACCGGCGCCGGCGCGATGCACGCCGGCCTCGACTTTCCCGGCCCGATCGGCACCCCGATCCTCGCCGCCGCACCGGGCAAGGTCGTCTATGTCGGGCAGAAGTCGGGTTACGGCAATGTCGTCGAGGTCGATCATGGCCAGGGCATCATGACCCGCTACGCCCATTTGTCGGGCTTTACGTCGCGGGTCGGCGCACAGGTCACCGCGGGCGAGCAGATCGCCAAAATGGGCTCGACCGGTCGCTCGACCGGAAGCCACCTGCATTTCGAAGTCCGTTTGAACGGCGTCGCGGTCAACCCGCGCCGCTTCCTGGAGGCCAAAGCCGATGTTCTCGAAGTCAAAGCCGATGCCAGAGAGCGCGTCGGTTCCGTCGCCGCCGTCCGCAGTGCCCGCTAAGATGGCGACCGGCGCGCGCCATACGACCTTTTCGATCCTGGGATCTGACGTCGTCGTCACCGGCCATGTCTCGGCGAGCGTCGACCTGCACGTCGACGGCAAGATCGAGGGCGATCTGAAATGCGCCAACCTTGTCCAGGGCGAGGCGAGCGAGATCAAGGGCGCCGTCGTCGCCGAAACCGCGAAGATCGCTGGACTGGTCGACGGATCGATCGACGCCAAGACGCTGATCGTCCACGCGACCGCGCGGATCACCGGCGACGTCACCTATGAAAATATCACGATCGAAAATGGCGGCAAGGTCGATGGCAAACTCAGCCACCGCCGCCACGGCGCCGCGGTCGCCAAGGCTCCGCCGCCGCTGGAAGTCGTCGCGAACTAAAGCCGCCGCCTTCGACTGAAGCGCAATCCTTGCCTGCCCGTCATCCCGACGCAGGCCGGGGCCGCTCAGATCGACGCCGACGCGCGGCTGAGATCCCGGCCTTCGCCGGGGTGACTGTTCAAATAATTGGGATCACGCTCCGGTCGACGCCGGGCCAAGCACGCGCTCGCCATCGGACCCGCGCTCTATTACAGGCGGGGAGAGGGGCCAATGCGGGCGCGCGTCCGGGCCCATTTATCGGCCGTGCTGATTGCGGCGAGTACTTCCTCCCACCAACCTCTTTCGCTGGCGCTCGCCCGAATCTGCAACGGTGCAGATCGCGGGTTGATCGGCACCAATGTGATCGCAAAAGGCGGCGGCGCAAACGTCAGGATCGCATGGAGACGCGCGCCTGTTTCGAACGGTGTGCCAGCAAGGCGCGCATATTGTTGCCGCAACAGAGTTGCTTGCTGCATGGCGTCGCGTGTTGCGTCCCGATTTGTCGCCAGCCAAAGCGCACAGAGCAACCATCGCTGTTCCAGAAGCGAGAGCGTTTTTAACTCAACAAATTTTTCCAGTTCGGCAATCCGCGCCGTAACCATATTGTCGCTGGACGACACAGGCTGCTGCAACAAGGAATGGTGCAGCGTTTCCTGAAGCCAATCATTCAGTTCTTGCGAAAATTCCTGACCCATGGTTTTCATTTAAATAATGCCGAAGGAGTTTGCAATGAATTTGCTTGATGTCACCGTTTCACGCGATGAATTTCAATACAGATTACAGATTAACCAACGCGCCTTGAGGGGAGCCGTCGAAGGCCAGTCCTTTTCCATCATCGCCGAACGCATTGCGCAGAATGGGCTTAGCGAACGAATACGGCTCGTTGCATCAATCCTCTATCGAGACGGCGGCCTCATCATCATCATTCGCCACAATCACAAAGAACTGGCACGTTGGCCGGTTACCGACATGCTCGCCGTCGATATCGGGGTCGAAGAAATTATCGACCAGCTTCCGCCGTTATTGGCAGGAGACCCCATTATTGGCTGTGCAATTCGGGCTGGACTGTCAGCGGTGCTGGGGCAAAGCGTCCAATGCTATCGTCTGTCTTCACAGATGGAACATATCATGGAGCGGGCAATGGCGGTCCTACACTGTCTGCGCCAAAATCTGCAGCCCATCGGAATGAAGGCGGGGCGGAAATTTTTCTCGTGCATTGCGGGGTTTTGACCAAACGCCGGCCTAGCGTTGCGACCATTTAGCTGCGCGGCGCCTGCCGCCGGTAACTGAGCGCTTCGGCGACATGGAGACGCCCGACGGCTTCGGCGCCCGCAAGGTCGGCGATCGTCCGTCCGACGCGCAGGATACGGGTGTAGCCGCGCGCCGAAAGCCGCATCGCCTCGGCGGCCTGCGCGAGCAATTTGCGCCCCGGCTCGTCAGGGGTCGCGACCGCCTCCATCAGTTCGCCGTCGATTTCGGCGTTGGTGCGCGCCTTGTGGTCGGCATAGCGCGCGGTCTGGACATCGCGCGCCGCCGCGACGCGCGCGGCGACCTCGGCGCTGCCTTCGGCGGGGGGCGGCAGGACGAGGTCGGCGGCGCTGACCGCCTGCACCTCGACATGGAGGTCGATGCGGTCGAGCAGCGGCCCCGACAGCTTCGCCTGATAGTCGGCGGCGCAGCGCGGCGCGCGGCTGCACGCGAGCGCCGCGTCACCCAGATGCCCGCAGCGGCACGGGTTCATCGCCGCGATCAACTGGACGCGCGCCGGGAAAGTGACATGGGCATTGGCGCGCGCGACGCTGACCTCGCCGGTCTCCAATGGCTGGCGCAGCGAATCGAGGACGCCGCGCTGAAATTCGGGAAGCTCGTCGAGAAAGAGCACGCCAAGATGCGCGAGGCTGACCTCGCCGGGGCGGACGCGCAGCCCGCCGCCAACCAGCGCGGGCATCGACGCCGAATGATGCGGGCTGCGGAACGGCCGCGCGCGGACGAGGCGCCCGCCCTCGAGGTTTCCGGCGACCGAGGCGATCATCGACACCTCCAGCGCTTCGGACGGCGTGAGATCGGGCAAGATGCCGGGCAGACACGCCGCCATCAGCGATTTGCCCGCGCCGGGCGGCCCCGACATTAACCTGTTGGGAGCGTCAAGACCCATTAGCCAAACAGCACTCCTAAGAGGATCAATGCGAGGATCGCAATCACCCAATTCAGGCGCGCTTGCAGGGGAGCAAAGCGGTCAACAGGGCGAGGCGGGGGTGGCGTAGCTACTTCGTCAAAGTCGTCAAAGTCGTCCTCCGGCTCTCCGGCGTCAGCCTTCAGCCGCTCCGGGGTAACCACGGTGACGGAAAGTTCCATGATAGGCGTCCAAGTGTCCATTTCGAACGAGAACGTCTGTCGCATCCAGTAGTCGGTTGCTATGCTTTCGACTTCGCACTGGAAAGCTGCGACCTGTATGAAGAGGTGCACAGCCGCATCAGGGCGGCGAACCAGCTCCTCACGGAGCCAATGCATCTGCGTGCGCGGCAGCTTGATATCCCAGCTGAGCATTTCCTTATCGAAGTGCGGCGAGTCCACCTGCGGAGGGTGCAAGGTCACAACCCCGGAACCGTCTTCGCCCTCTGATATGTAGAGCGGCATGGTGCCAGCGAATGGGCGCACACCGGTTTCGCTTATGACACCAATGGGGCGATCAGACTCTTGTTGCAGCTCGGCCGATAGACTGACCTTCGGTTCGCCAGAGAATCCCAAAGGCAGAGGGGTTTTCTCCTTGAACAGTTCGACCTTCTTGGCCTGCACGAGCCTCCACGGCTCCTCCACGCCCTCGGTTGATAGCTCGTCGCTCTCGATAGTTGTCCGAAGCGTCCATGCGGGGACCGTGAAGTAGAACCGGCGAGGAAAGTTCCCATAGGCGGGCCGTTCGTCCTCCGCTTTCCGATAATACCCCAAGTCTCCCCTGATCGGTGCACCCGTCATGTTAATCTCCCTCTCCCCCTCTATCTGGAGGCCCGCTGGTCCAAGAGCTTTGCGATGAGCGCGGGCAGCGCGACTTCGCCGCCGCCATCATCTCCGGTGGGCTGGTCGGGAGAGGGTCGGAACAGAGCGTTGAGGATGATGAGCCTGTCCTCATTATCGGCAGCGCCTTCGCTGATTAGCGCAAGGTAGGTCTGTGTCATGATCCTACGCTCTTCTGCGTCGCCCTCTAGCCTTCGCTCAGTCAGGTAGTTGCGGAGCAAAACTCGCGCCGTCCAGAAGATCACCGTTAAAACGGTACCGACAGCGCCGGTTATGATTAGGTAGGTTGATACAGCAATAGCCCGACCCTTTTCCGGCTTGATTACCATCCAATCCCACACGTTTACGCCGGACGCTTCGAGCATGAACGTGATTGAGAACCAGAAGACTAGGAGGGCCACAACGCCCGCAATGCCAGAGAAGATCGCTAGGTGTCGGACAGCGGTCCCCCTATTGGTCGAATGGGTTCCCTTTTTCTCGGCCCAATACTGCACGGATGCCTTTAGCTTCATGTCCTCGGCAAACGCCTTTTTGACATTGTTTATGCCAGTGATTGACGTGTCGGCCTCGGTACGCAACGACCGACGCAGCTTGACGTGACGTCGCGCGATCCGCCAAAACGCCTGAACCGCAGTTTGGTCGGCTCGCTTCGTAAGCCCGGCAATGGTTTCTTCTTCTAGGTCGACGAGATCGCCATGCTTATCCAAGAGCGCATCGGCTTGATTCTGCCATCGCGTGTACTCGACTCTGCTCGCCTGCCTGATTGCATCCTTACCGATCATGCTGGGGTTCGATACTAGGAAGAGCGCTCGAACGTGGAGCGGGCTCGTCCAAACGGGACCGATGTGTCCGATGAGCATGCCATACGCTACTGCGGCGACCTCCACGCCCAACGCCGTCCGGATTGCCAAGATCGCCTGCCCTGACTCGCTCGTCGAGTGAATGAGAGACGGAGGGTTGCCTTCGTATTGCGCCTTAAGAACGTCGTTGGGGACCTCGCCGGTCTGCCCGTCGGCAGCGGAAAACTGCTCTGCGAAGGCTTGGATTCCAAGCAACTGCGAAAGAATATGTTCGCGGATGCTCGCTGGAAAATGTTGGCTGGCAACCTCTTCTAGCCAAAGCCATCGCTCTCGCTCTTGCCTGGCCCATCTTACGAACTGGCGATACCTTGTTGGCCTGAATACATGACCGCTTTGACTCAGTACGATTTCAAATATGGGCTCAATTTTTCTATCAGACATCTACATCCACCCCCTAACGGGCGGAGGTATCATAATAGCTAGACTAAGATGAATCGAAAAAAGCAGGGCATCTCAAGGGAACGCACAAACCCACGGGCACCCTCAGGCCCCCTCCAGCTCCCGCTTCTCCGCCCGCTGGATCGCCGACCGGCTGACCCCATAGGCCCGCGCAAGTGTCCCGAGGGATGCCCCTGCGGCCCGCTTAGCGCGCACTTCGGTTTCCTGCCGGTCACTGAGGGCGCGAGGGCGCCCCAGCACCTTACCCTCCGCCTTCGCGCGGGACAGGCCCGCCTGTGTCCGCTCGACGAGGAGGTCGCGCTCGAACTCCGCCATGGCACATATCACCGTCATCACCATGCGGCCTGCTGCGCTGGTCAGGTCAACGCCGCCGAGAGCGAGGCAGTGGACGCGAACGCCCTCCCCCTCCAGCCGGTCCACGGTTGCGCGGACGTCCATCGCGTTGCGGCCTAGCCTGTCGATCTTGGTGACGATCAGGACGTCGCCGTCCTCCAGCCTGTCCACAAGCCGCGCGAACCCTTCCCGCTCCATGGCAGGGATCGAACCCGATACCGTCTCTGTAACGACACGCTTGGGATCGATGGAGAAGCCAGCCGCCTCCAGCTCGCGGATTTGATTGTCGGCGGTCTGGTCTGCTGTGCTGACGCGGCAATATGCGAAGGTGCGGGCCATGCTCGAAAAGCTCCTGTGTCGAAAACGTGGCTCGGATATAGAGGTGTATCGAAAAGATCGTCAAGCTAGTTTTTGACACAGCTGTAGTGGGTGGCTCGAAACCGTTCGTTTCCGATGCAGTGCAGCTCTACGCCGATCATCAGAAACCGGCTTATCCTGCGCCTCGCAATCGCCAACAGTTCCATTAGCCGTATAGTAATGATAACGGAACTATCTGTTTTTATTTAATAAAATAGCTTAGACCGCTTGCGTCCAAACCTTCATTCCGCCAAACGTGCCACCTCTTCAACTCAAGGGGGTCGCATGACTGAACAAACGAAGGCCGTTAAACATCCGAACGTCTTAGCCATCCGCGCGCGTATTGCTGCGATGCTTGCTGGCAGCGACGCTGACCGACAGCTTGCCGAGTTTGCGGAGAAGCTGGTGGGAGTGATCGCGGGCGAGCCGAACGAACTTACAGACCGGATAAGGCGGGAACTGGACGAGGAGACGGCGGAGCCTTGGCGGCACGATCCGCGTATCGAAGCTCTGGAATGCATGCACGCCGAGCTGGGAAGTCTCATTGATGAGATGGCAGCAGCGAAATACGCCAGCCTTCCGCAGGAAGTGCGCGCCGCCGACGACGCTGCCCGTGCCGAGGCCCGCGAAAGGCGCGCCGCCATGCGCGCGGCATAGGAACTGCGCCCCGCCCTCACCGGCGCTTAGCAGGACAGGAAGCCCCCTCGGCACCCCTCAGGGACACCGGCGGGGCTTCCTCACATTTCTACCAACGGTGGCCTGTCACATTTTCCCAGATATTGTTACCGGAGTGAGCCGCCTTTTCCCATTCCGACAGACCTTCGGCGGGCGATCCGGATGCCGCTCGACGCGGCCGTCGCAAACCGAACTCGGGTATTTTCCCCGTCAGCCATTCCCGCGCTTCGGCGGTTGCCTGATCCGGAGGAGTGCCGCGAGTGATGGCGCGCTGCGCCCGCTGTATAGCCTGATCGACGAACGAACTGGCCTTTGCCGCCTTAGCTTTTCGGCTGCTCGGTCGGGCGTCCCTAACGACAGCGTTGATGAACGCAGCGCGCCCTGGGCCGTCCATCATCTCCATCGCGTTGCGCGCCTGAGGGGTTTGCTCCCCGGCGTTCTCAAGGGCGCCGAGGGTCGGCGTCATCTCCGCCAGTGCCCTGCGGGCGACCTTGGGGGACAGTTTCGCCAGTTCATGCAACATCATGCTGCGTGCGTCTTCAGGCCTCCGTTTTCCGGTGTAGACCGGCGCCATAATGCGTGCCGTGACGGCTTCCACCTGCTCCTCCACCTCAACGGCCTCCGTTTCCCGCTGTTCGCGCGTGGCGCGGTCTGCCTCCGCCCGCTTCTGAGCCGCGTCGTCGCGCAACATGCGGTAGAGGGTGATAGCGTCCGGTTCGTCAATGTCCCCGCGTTCGGCGGAATCGGTAACGTCCTGCGATGTGATCGCGGCACCTTGGCCGAACACGCGCATCATCATGCCGTGAGCATTGTCGCTGCGCTGGTCCGCGCGCTTCTTATGCCAGTCCGCAATCGCGGTCTCCGTGAAGCTCCGGCGGATTTCCAGAAGGCTGTTACGCTCCTGCTGGGTCCACGCCAGCCCGCCCGTCATTACGGGCGCTGTGGCTGCACTGCGCGGCCCCTGAAGATACTGCTCTAGCGGGGAGAGGTCGCGACCCGGCGAGATGTAGGACGGATCGTCGGCGACGGGATCGACGGCAGCACCGTCCGCCGCTCCACCCACCACAGCGGCGATGCGGGCATATGCTTGCCCCACCGTCTTTCCGCCCCCGAAATACGTAGGGTTCTGGCGGACAATCTGGGCGCTCAGGATGTCGGCAACGGGAGAGTTGGCGGGCGCCTTCAGGAACCGGGGGCCGTCGCCGGAGCCGAGAACGTGCATGACATACATGTTCCCGTCGGTGATTGGCAGGCGGTTCGTAGCCAGCGCCGCTTCGTTGTCCGCTATCAGCGCGTCCATCAGCTTCTCTTGGATGCCGACATCAAACTTCTTGCTGTCCCATGCGTCCCGCGCTTGCGAGCTGGTGGCCCCGTAGACGCGCTTGTACAGCTGCTTGAAGGTACCTTCGACGAACTGGTAGCGCCCGCTGGCGGACGATCCCATGCCGTTGGTGGCCGTGTCATCACCGCCGCTTTCAGGGCCGCGTATCTTGGCCTTCAGGGCCGTTCGGGAATATGCGGGGGCCGCTGGGGCAGCTGGGGGCGCGACGTCCGATGCGGGGATGTCCACGGCCACAGGGCCGCGCATTGCGTCGATGGCCGTCTGGTCGGTCGAACCGCCGACACCAATCTCGAATCCACCCTCCAGCACGCTATCCAGCAGCTGGCGGGCGTCCACCTCGCGGTCCTGATCCTTCAAGGTCGAGACGATTTCAATCACGGTGTCTTTGATCGCGGCCCGCTTCACATTGTCGGGGATTGTCGGCGGTATCAGCGCGAGGGCTGCGGTGAAATCCACGGCCCCGAACTTCGACTGGTCGCGGATGTTCTTCGTGAAGTGCCCCAGCGCCTCGACGTTGAAGCGGTCTTCAATGCGCTTCGTGGCTTCCGCAGCGACGACGCCGCGCGTCTGGGTCATCTTCTCCCCGAGATAACGCATTGCACCGGGGGTAGCGAGGAAGTCCTGCAACTGCCCCGTCTCGTCATTGATGGCGAAGGCGCGGTATTTGTCGTTGAGGAACTGAGTGAACTCGTCCCGCCGCTCCTCTACTGTAAGCTGCTGCTGGTTCTCGACGAGGGCATTCAGTTCCTCATCCATCTCCAGTGCATAGTCGTGCCATGCCGAAGCCGTGCGACCGCGTGCGACTGAATCGGTATACGCCGCTGACTTGCGCGCCAACTCAGGATCGACATTATCGGCCGCCTGATCGGCCATACCGCGCGCCGCATTGGCGGATTCGTCCTTGGCGAACTTGTTGCCCGCGTAGGACTGGAAGTCTTTCGCGGCGTCCGTGACCATGCCGAGCGTCCGCATAAGGGCTTCGGCCCCGCCGACATCACCCCGACTGGCGGACCGCATGTCCCCCGAGGGTCGGAGTTCCGGCGCGCGGGTGTCCCGGCGGGCTGGTAGGATGGAGGCGCGGCGGTCCACCAGCCGCCCCCGCGATTGGTTCGCGGTGCGCTGGGTGACCTGCGATAGGTCCATTGCCATTGTCAGTATCTTTCGTTGCCCCAAGCGGGGCGGTGGATCGGGGACGCTCTCGGGGGCGCCGCATCGAAGGGCACATGATCGCGGCCATGGGGGTGGCTGCGGGTACATTGAGAGCGATCGAAGAGGATCGGCGGAACAATGCGGCCAGCACGGCACCCCCTACGGGGGGTAGCGCCGCGCGACGTGTAGCGTATCCCGCTTCGGATTTTTGCGCAGATACTAACGCCCCCTCAGGGGGCCATTAGGGAACCTGCGAGGCGCTCAGCGGGTTACTTGCCGCTGCCGCGTCCGCGCCCGTCTCGTCGGTTCGCGATCTTGCGGGCGAGAAGGGCGGGATTGGAGATGTGGTTGCTTGCCGTGGAGTAGGCAAAGCGGTCGCGGGCGCCTTTGCGGGTCAGTGCGAAGGCCGCTTCCGCAAATGGGAACTGCGTCATGATAAGTCCAATCAGGCTGTGCAGCATTGGGGCGTCATTTGCGTTGCCGGAGACGCCGCCGACGCGCCTCCTCGTCCGACTGCCGGAAGTGTTCGGCGGCCTTCCTGTGCGGCTCTGGAATGGGGCTTAAAGGCGCCTCATAGGTCGGATCGACCTGCGCCCCGTACTGGATCGCAAGCATACGCTCCGCGCTCTCTTCGGTGATCTGCCGAAATGCTATGCGGTCTTCCCGTGCCGCAGCTAGGCAAATGTGGCATCCTTCCGAAAGGCCGCAGGGGCGCTTCGGTGCCGGTTCGAAATCGGCGAGCGGCTTCACCGTCCGACATCGGGGGCAATGCCGGTGACCTTCCGGCGCCGAGACGTGCTTATACCGGGCCATCGGATTTCCTCTCGCGCGGCGTGGGCCGGATTGGGTGCAACGGGCAGTTGCTGCTGCAACAGTCGGCGACCTGTTCGCGCCATGAGCCGAGGCCCTTCGCAAACGGGTCATATATGCAGGATTTGCACTTGGCATTGATCGCGGCGCGCATGGACACGCGGGGTTTGGTAGTCATGTCATGGGGTTTCCTACTGGCGCGCGAAAGCACCCCGCCGGAGACCGGCAGGGCGCTAACGGGCTTATTCGGGTTGTCGAGGTTAAACGCGGGCGCCGTAATCGACCCGAACGAGACCACCGGGGAGTTCCATCACCTGCTCGCGAGTGCGGGCGGCGTAATCGGGACTGTCGGGGCCGTAAGGGTCAGCGTCGGGGACCGAAGGGTGTACGGCGGTCGAGATGTCATCCTCGACAGCGTGCCACGCCTTTTCGCCAGACGAGAGGCTGGCGGGTGTTTGCGGGTGCGTCATGGCTTAGCCGAGACCCCCACGCGCGCCCTTGACGAAGCCTGCGGCGAGATGATTGATCTTGTCCTCACGCGCATTGTGAACGGCGCGGGCTTTGGCTTCCTGCAAGATGGCGAACTGATCGCGCGACTTCTTCGTGTCGTCGATAGCCTTCTCCAGCGCCTTCCGCATCCGGCGCGAACCTTCGTCCCCTTCGATATGCAGGGCTTCCTGAGCGATCATCCCCAGCCGGTCCTCAAGGTGTCGGCGGCGTTCGCCCTGAATGCGATACCGCTTTTCGGCGGTCGGCTCGCCCGTCGTGGGGTCGATGGCGCCGGTTGTGAAGCCGTCGAACTGAGCGAGGTCCGCAAAAATGCGCTGCTGCTCTCGGTCGAGTTCCTGGAGCTTTCGGGCCTGCGCGAACATTTCGACCTGATAGGCGTTAGCGCCGACACCGGGGCCTTGATGGACCCGCACGTCGAGGGCGCGCTGCTTCATGGCCGCAAGGACCAGTTCGCCCTCGCGAGCGTCGCGGGCTGCGCCCGTAAGACCGCCCAACTGCGCGACGATCGGCTGGCGCATTTCCGGCGACAGGGACGAAAGCATCGGCTTGAACTCGGTCTGGCTGCCAACTTGCCGGGAAGCAGCTGCGGACCCGCTGGTGTCGCGGAGGTGGTCGAAGGAGATAATCTCATTTGCCAAGGCGTTGTCGTCGCCGAAGCCGTGGTCTTTGCCCGTGTAGGGGGCGGCATTGTCAGAAGTGTTGTCAGACATATTGGTGTAGCTTTCGCTGTTGGAAGATGCGGCGATATGCCGCGCGGAATGACCCCGAGGGGTCGGCATCCGGTTCTCACCGGAATAGGGCGCGCCAGCCCTCTGCCTCCCGCCCCTGACAAAAGACGAGGGGCGAAGGGCTGGCGCTACGGGAACTCGACCCGACCGCCGATCTAGCGGCAGGGAGTTCGACCGATCTGAAATGATGTGGAGGGTGCGGGAATGTCGCTGCCGTTGGGCGCGGTTTCATTCACCAGAAGTCCGGACTAATCCGCAGGCGCTACAGTGGATTCTGAGAGGCCACAGGGGCGTTAGCCCCCCTGCCTGCTACGTCGGTAGCGGCGGGGCCGTGTCGGCGCTGCGTGAGTCCGAAAGGGGCCTAAACGACGTCACGAGCGCGGACCCGTGGCCGATGGCCTTAGGTGCGCGCGCGGGATACGGCGGGACGGGTCGCAGGCCTTTCGCGTCCCGCGCGGCACGTTGGCGGTACTGCGGGGACGTTAAGGAACCGTGAGGGCGTTCAGGCGGCTGCCGCCTCGTAACGGCCGCTGATCATCGCCTCATTGACGCTCCAGACAAACGGCTCGGGGCCGTCCGGACGCTTCGCCCAGAAAGCGAGGTCGGCTAGGCCATCCCGATTGACGATGGCGGCAACGCGGGGACCGTGGGACGTCTCGATAATATGATGGTCTTTGGCGCTGGGACGGAGGCGCCGCATTGCCTCTTTGGTCACTGGCTTGCCGGGGCGCATGTAGATGTTGAGGATGCGGCAGAGGTCGGAAACCAGATACCACGGTTCGCCGTCCTTCATGACGATGCGAAGCGGATTGCCGTGATAGTCGAGGGTGAAGGTTTCAGTCGGTGCCATGGTGCTGGTTTCCTTGGTCAATGATCCGACAGAGGGCCAAGGGCTTACGCCCTCCCGCCCACTCCTGAAGGATGTAAGGGGTATGGTGGAGGAGGATGACCCATGGTCATCTTAAACGGCCCCCTTGGGTTGCCTTCAGAGGACCGGAAGGCCCTATAGGTAACCTTAGATATACCTGACCGGGGGGACCGAGGATCACTTCTCCAAGAGTCCTGACTAATTGCACCTATGGCCGAAACGGGTACATAATCAACGCTCTCCCCAAACCTGCACGGCGGACCCGAAATGAGAAACGATGGAACACTTCGTCTGTACAAATACCGGAATCTGCTCGGCGAGTTTGGTCGCGCGTCAATTGAGCAAGCCATTTCAGGAAATAAGCTCTTTTGGCAAAGCCCATCGAGTTTCAACGACCCCTTCGACTCTCTTCCGGTCTTGTACTTTGGAGACAACGAGTCGCAGCGCAAACAGTTTCGGGGGCGGGCCGCTGCTGCGGTGTACGGCGGACCGCGCGTTGAACGCAGGAAAAGAGAGCGGGAAATGCGAGCGGTGCCGCCGCTGCAGATGGAAAAAGCCCTAAGGGATCAATGGCCGCAATGGCTGAGAGACAGCGCAGCAACTTGTTTTTCAGAGGTGCCGGATCATCCGCTGATGTGGGGACATTATGCAGATAGCCACAAAGGCGTCTGTCTGATTTTCGACGAAATCGCGAACGACAAAATCCAATGGTTCGGTTTTCCAGTCGAATACAAGGAAGAAAGGCCGCGTGTGAACCTCACTAAGTTCAACAATCCAGAAATCATGATGTCTGCGCTTTTCCACAAGAGCGCGCACTGGTCATACGAACGTGAACATCGGATGATAGAGTGGGCCAAGCCGCCGGGGTATCGAGCGTTTCCCCCGCAAGCGCTTGTTGGGATAATTTTGGGAGCGAGTATTTCGGACGATGACGAAGCCTTTGTACGCGGCCTACTCGCTAAGCGGCCAGCGCTGGAAGTCTACAGGACAGCGATCGATGCTGTCGAGTTTAAGCTCAACATCATTCGCGAAGAATAAAGGCAAACATTGGCTTAGCTCGCCATCTTGGCTGCAGCCTTCTCGGCGGCGATGAAGTAGCGGCGGGTGGCATTGCCCTTGGGCGTGTTGCCAATCATCGCCATCTCTTTGGCGGTGTCGAGTGTGAGGAGGTAATCCTTGCGGGGGCGCCCCCCGGTGCTTTTGAACAGATTTGTTCGAAAGTCCTCCCCCTCCTCAAACCCGTAATCTCCAATGATGCGCGCCATCCACATGTGGAAAGGCGTTGAGACCCCCAGCCACTCGTGGAGAGCGCGGGCATCAACCTTGTGGTCTTCGGTGATGGGGAGGACGGCGGCGGCTTCGTGCTAAGGAGTGGTTGTTAAGCGGACCTCTACGACAGCCGCCACGGCTAGGTCGCGATGCCTCCGTTCGACGCCGTCGAGCATATCACTCAACAGCGCCATATCTGACCCAGTCGGGCGCGCTCGGATGATCGATCTGCTCAGTTCGGCCCACTTCTGTCTACAGGCAACCCATACGGCAATCCCGACCACGTCAGCCGTTTCCTTCACACTGGAAAGCCTCATCGCCTCACCGACAAGGCATGTGTTGAGCGCGGCAGATTCGGCGGACTGCTCGTCGGCCGCCTGCGGGAGCAATAGAGCGATCGAAAGGAGAATGTTCAGCATAGAGAACGCGGTATCGCCTAGGGTTGTTGAAGGCAACCCGCGCATGGCTGTCGAATAAGCCACCGT
This sequence comes from Sphingopyxis witflariensis, assembly GCF_002205635.1. Lineage (GTDB taxonomy): Bacteria > Pseudomonadota > Alphaproteobacteria > Sphingomonadales > Sphingomonadaceae > Sphingopyxis > Sphingopyxis witflariensis. The sequence continues at coordinate 104,035 of NZ_NISJ01000003.1, forward strand.
TTAGGCGTCGTTTGGGGCCGTGGAGGGGCATAAGGGGCGCGGGAGGGACTGGAATGCTCGCCGCGCACCTTGGCAATCCTGCGATTAGAAAAGACGTCACGCAGGCATCATCGCGTAGATTAGCTCCGTCGTCCCGCCCTGCCGCCATTCGAAAGATAGCCAGCCCGTGCGATAATCCACGGTGATGCCCGAGAAGAGCAGCCCCAGCGCGGCATTGATCTTGCCGAAGTCCAGCGGCTCGCCTTCCTCGACCTCGAAGGCCTCCACCAGCGCCTCCAGCCGAGAATGCACGAGGCCACCGTCTGCGACCGCGCGGGCCTGTTCAATGGATGCGAGAGACGACCGCAACGCCGACAGGCTAGCCTCGGCAGCTTGAACACGGGCCGACAGGGTGAGGGATGGCGTGTGGTCGAGCAACGCCGCCAGTTCGTCAAGGTGGTCCTCCGTACCCGAAATCTCACCGCGCACGCTGTAGGCTTCGCGGTCGAGTTCTGGCTGGCGGTCTCCGGCAGGCACGTCATCGATGAACTTGCGCCAGCCCGACGAGAGGGCGTCATGGACGGCGTCAATCGACACCGACACATAACCATGCGCCGCCGCCCCAGCCTTTGCCTTGGTGCAAACCAGCTTCGGCGCGCCCGCCTTCACACGGCTCCCTTTATAGACCCGCGTCATCGCCGCCCCGCATTCGGGGCACCGCGCCAGCCCAGCCAACATACTCTGGATAGCAGCACCGGCGGACCTGCCGCGCGCTCGGGCAATGCTTCCGTCCTTGATCGCCCGCACGGCGGTCCAATCCACAACCGATATTGCCGCCGGATAGAAGCCTGCTACCGGCTCCTCCATCACCCGCCGCTTCTTGCCGCTCCCATAATCGAGCCGTCCCGGCACCAGCGTGCCAATGACGGCGACGTTGCGGAGAATCTTCGACACGGTGGACCTGTGCCACATCTTCCCGCGCCCCATGACCGGCACGCCCTCCGTGTTCAGGGCTTGGGCGATGGCGTGTTCACCGGCGCCGCCGATGGTGTCGCGGTAGATACGACAGACGATGTCGGCGCGTTCGGGGACCAGCTGCCAGCCTTCAGGGGACCGGAAGAGCCACGCGGGGGCCATTGAGGTGTAGCTGGTGGCCTCACCTGCCGTGACCCGCCGCCGCTTCTCCTGCCACGCAGCCGCAACACGCCGCCCCTTGGTCTTGCTTTCCTCATGGGCACGCCACGACACCATCATGCCGATCATGAGCGCGGTCGGATCGCTGTCGAGCCGAACGGCATCATATTCTTGCCCGTCGTTAAGCGTGACCACGGTCACCCCGGCATCAACAATGTCATTCATGATCGACTGCACGCGGCGCGGCGTCATGCGTGATATGCGGTCGAGGCTCTCCACGAGAAGATAGGAGCCGAAGGCAATCAATCCCTCCCGGCAAGCATGGAGGAAGCCGCCGAGGCCGCTATCTGCATCAGCGTTTGCGCCACGGTAGGCCGAGACGCCGAGGTCATTGAGGCGCAAACGCTCATCAAGGATGAGGCCCTTTGCCTCTGCCCACTTGCGAGCCGCTTCCGTTTGGCGTCGGTGGCTGTCGCCCTGCGCTTGTTCGGGGGTGCTGAAGCGGGTGTAGCTGTAGACCTTCGGGGGCGCCGTGAGGGCACCGGAAGAGGTAGCAAGTTGCAGCATGGTGACGAGTTCCTTTGAAATCCGGCGCGTTTCCTACGCCAGAAGTCCGGAGTTATTCCGGGTCTCGTCGTTCCCTATTGGAAGAGATTATGCCCGCCAGCGGCGGCGATTTCGAGCGCGCGCTTCGCGGTCTCCTGCCCCTTTACCTGCGCGAGGTCGACCCCGCGCGGCGGCACCTCGACTACACCCGGCACCGGCGGCGCGAGCAGCGCCGTGCCCCGGAAATGGTTGAGGAGCGAGAGGAGATCGGGCGCCGCGAGCACCTCGACATTCCCCGCCCACGCCGCTTCAGGCCCTTGGGCAACCGGGCAGACAAGCCCGCGATCCTGGCTGCCCGCATGGATCGCGGCGAGCAGCACGCCGGGCGATGGCGCGACGCGGCCGTCGAGGCCGAGTTCGCCGACGACGACATAAGAACCGAGCGTCTCGGGATCGACCACCCCCATCGCACCGAGCAGCGCAAGCGCGATCGGGAGATCATAATGCGAGCCCTCCTTCGGCAAGTCGGCGGGCGACAGGTTGACGGTGATGATCTTCGGCGGGAGCGACAGCCCGATCGCCGCGATCGCGGCGCGAACGCGCTCGCGGCTTTCGCCGACCGCCTTGTCAGGCAGGCCGACGATGACGAAGCGCGGCAGGCCCGGCGTGACCTGACACGGCACCTCGACCCCGCGGGCTTCGAGCCCGAGATAGGCGACGGTGGAAACGATCGCGACCATGGCACCCCCCAGAAGCGGCACACGATGTGCCCGCTTTGTTCCCCGCGCCTTTTTAGGCCAAGCAACGGGAAGGTCGAGTCTTTTCGCTACTTCCCTATCCTCGCGCCCTTCGCGGATAAGGTCGCAGGATTTGACAACATACCAACTAGTCGGTATGGCGATTCGCATGAACCCGAATCAGCCCTCCTCCGGCACCACGCCGCCCGCCGCCAGCGCACCGCCTTCGGGCCGCGCGGCGCGGGGGAGTGCGCGCGCGGCGTTGATCGCGGCGGCGCATCAGACGGTGCGCAAGCAGGGCTATGCCGCGACGACGGTCGATCAGATTTGCGCCGCGGCGGGGGTCACCAAGGGCGCCTTCTTCCACCATTTCGCATCGAAAGAGGCGCTGGCGGTCGCAGCGGCCGAGGCATGGACCGAACGCGCGCGGCCGATGTTCGAAATGCCGCCGCACACCAGGCTCGACGATCCACTCGAGCGCCTGCTCGGCCATATCGATTTCCGCTTTGCGATGCTCGACGGGCCGGTCGAGGAATTTACCTGCTTCGTCGGCACGATGGTGCAGGAAGCCTTTGCGACGAGCGATGCGATCCGGCTGGCGTGCGAGGCGAGCATCAACGCCTATTGCAACGCGCTGACCCCAGATATCGAAGCGGCGATGGCGCGTCACGGCACGCCTGAGGGCGTCACCGCGCTCGGCCTTGCGCAACATATTCAGTCGGTTTTGCAGGGAAGCTTCATTCTGGCGAAAACGACGAACGATCCGGCGATTGCGCGGGAAAGCGTCACCCATTTGAAGCGTTATGTCCGGATGCTGTTCGGCCGGCGAGACGCGGCGTGAAACACCCCGCTCCCACCCCCGATGTCCGCACCGATACGGACCAGGTCACCCCGGCGGATCAGAGCCGCCACGACTAAATCCGGGCGACGCCGAAGCCCGCCCGGGCAATTTTAAGGAGAGAGAAGATGCCCCAGATGATTTTCGTGAACCTGCCGGTCACCGACCTGCCCAAATCAAAAGCCTTTTACGAAGCGGTCGGCGCGGTGAACAACCCCGCCTTCACTGACGACACCGCCGCCTGCATGGTGGTCGCCGAAGGGTCGATCCATGTCATGCTGCTGACCCATGAAAAATGGGCGACCTTCACGTCAAAGGCGATCCCCGACGCGCACACCACCGCGCAGGTCCTGCTCTGCGTGTCGGCCGACAGCCGCGACGCGGTCGACGGACAGGTCGACAAGGCGGTCAAGGCCGGCGGCAAGGCCGACCCGACCCCGACGCAGGATTTCGGCTTCATGTACGGCCGCAGCTTCGAGGATCCCGATGGCCATATCTGGGAAGTGATGTGGATGGACCCCGCCGCGATCCCCGCCGGCGAACCCGCGGAAGCGGCAGCCTGACCACAACATAAGGGAGGAGGAAGAGGATGACAGACCAGCAACCCACCAAGGGCCAGTTGATCACCGGCTGCATATTGAGCGGCCTCGTGATCCTCTTCCTCCTCTTTGACGCTGGGCTCAAGCTCGTGGCGCCCGAGGTCGCGATCAAATATACCCCGCCCAGCCTCGGATGGCCGCTCGACGTCCCGACGATGACCATGCTCGCGGTCCTGCTGCTGATCCCGACCCTGCTTTATATCTGGCCGCGCACGAGCATCCTCGGCGCAATCCTGATCACCGGCTATCTTGGCGGAGCGATTGCGACCCATGTCCGCATCAATAGTCCGCTGTTCAGCCACTGCCTGTTCGGCGTCTATCTGGGCCTGATGCTGTGGGGCGGCCTGTGGCTGCGTGACCCCAGGGTCCGCGCGCTGATCCCGCTTCGGTCGGGAGCAAAGCCATGAGCTTTCAGGCCTATATCGACAATGTCGAGGCAAAGACCGGCAAATCGGCGGAGGCGCTGAAGGCCATCGCGATCGACAAGGGCCTCGCCGACGAAGCCGGCCTCGCCCCCGGCATCAAGGCTGGCGCCATCATCGACTGGCTGAAGGCCGATTACGACCTTGGTCATGGCCACGCGATGTCGATCGTCGCGTGGATCAAAGGCAAGCGGTCCTAGATTCCGTCTCTCCATCAACAGGAATAGTTTGATGACCTATCGCTTTTCCCCGTCGCAGCTTGGCAGCGCCTTTGCGCTGATCGCCTTCGCGACCGCCATGTCCGCCCTGCCCCAACCCGCGCAGGCGCAAGCCCCCGCCACGAGCCAGCCCGCCAGCCCCGCCGCCCGAAACGGCCATGTCGATGTCGCGGGCGCGGCGATCCATTATCAGGTCCACGGCGACCTGACCTCCGGCCGCACTCCGCTGCTCGTCCTCCACGGCGCCTTCATGTCCGCCGACGCGATGAAGCCGCTGGTCGATCCCTTCGTCGCCGGGCGTCCGGTGATCGCGATCGATGCGCGCGGCCACGGCCGGTCGGGAGGGGTCGACGGGCCGCTGAGCTATGACCGCATGGCCGACGACGCCGCCGCAGTGCTTGCGAAACTCGGCGTGAAACAGGCCGATGTCCTCGGCTATTCGATGGGCGCATCGACCGCGGTCGCCCTCGCCGTCCGCCACCCGGACAAGGTCGGCAAACAGGTCATATTGTCGGGGACATCGAACCTCGGCGGCTGGTATCCCGAAGTGCTGGCGGGGATCGCGCAGATCACCCCCACGATGTTCGCCGGAAGCCCGATGGAGGCGGAGTATAAGCGCCTGTCGCCGGCACCTGCGAAATTCGCGAAGCTGATCGACAATATCAAGGCGCTCGACGCGACGCCCTTCGGCTGGCCCGACGCTGCGATCCGCGCGATTCCCGGCAAGACGATGGTGATCATCGGCGATGCCGACGGCGTCACGCTCGACCATGCGATCGCGCTGTTCAAGCTGCGCGGCGGGGGCGATGTCGCGGCGGCGACACAGGGCTTTCTGACCGCTGCACCCAAGGCACGGCTCGCGATCCTGCCCGCAACCTCGCACATCGGGATCATGACCGAAGCGCCCGCAGTCGCCGCGATGGTGACGGCCTTCCTCGACGACAAGGTGCCGCCGATGCCCGCGGGTTTCTAGACCGCCCCAACGATCAAGAGAGAGGAGAATATCATGCCCGTCAACCCGAACGCTGCGGTGGAGATTACCGCTTTCGACTGGGTGCCCGAATTCGCGCGCGGCCATGTCCGCGACCTGCGCCCGCGCTGGGCGTGCGAAGAGCTGGGCCTCGACTATGCCGAGCATCTGATCAGCGCGATCAACCGCCCCGCCGACCATTTCCTGTTCCAGCCATGGGGTCAGGTTCCCGTGCTCAACGACGATGGCGTCCGGCTGTTCGAAAGCGGAGCGATCCTGCTTCACCTCGCCGAAAAGGATGCGCGGTTGATGCCGCGCGATGCGCAGGGACGGGCCAGTACCCTCGCATGGATCTTCGCCGCCTATAACAGCGTCGAGCCGATGCTGTTCGAGCTGAACAATGTCGATATTTTCGCGCGTGGCGAGGAATGGGCGAAACTGCGCCGCCCCAGCCTGATCGAATTTATTCAGGGCCGGCTCGGCCGCCTCAACGATGCGATGGGCGACAAACATTATCTGGTCGGCGACTTCACCGCCGCCGACATCGCGATGGCGTCGGTCCTGCGCGAAGGCGTCGAGGCCGGACTGATCGCCGAGCAGCCGCGGTTGCAGGCCTATCTCGACCGCTGCCTCGCGCGCCCGGCGTTCCAGAAAGCATTGGCGGCCCAGCTGGCCGCCTTCAGCGAAGAAGCGGGACCACCCGCCTGATCCCCCCGAAGGAGAGAGACGATGACCTATGTAGAAGGATTTGTCGTGGCGGTGCCGACCGCCAACAAGGAAGCCTATCGCAAGCATGCCGCCGACGCCGCCCATCTGTTCAAGGAATTTGGTGTGGCGCGGATGGTCGAATGTTGGGGCGACGATGTTCCCGACGGCAAGGTGAATGATTTCAAAGGCGCGGTGCAGGCCGGGCCCGACGAGACCGTCGTGTTCAGCTGGTTCGAATATCCCGACAAGGCGACCCGCGACGCCGCGAACCAGAAGATGATGAGCGACCCGCGGATGGCGGCGATGGGCGGAGATATGCCCTTCGACGGCAAGCGGATGATCATCGGCGGTTTCGATTCGATCGTCGACGATCAGGGCGAAGGCCAGACCGGCTATGTCGACGGTTATATCGTGCCCGTCCCCGACGGCAACAAGGAGGCCTATCGCGCGCTGGCGAAAAAGGCGTCGGCCGTGTTCCTCGAATATGGCGCAACGCGCGTGGTCGAGGCGTGGGGCGACGATGTCCCCGACGGCAAGGTCACCGACTATAGCCGCGCGGCGCACAAGAAGGACGGCGAGCAGATCGTCTACAGCTGGGTCGAATGGCCGGACAAGGAAACGCGCACGGCGGGCTGGGAAAAGATGATGGCCGACGAGCGGATGAAGCCCGATCCCGACAACACGCCGTTCGATGGTGCGCGGATGATCTATGGCGGCTTCGCCCCGATCGTCGAAGCCTGACGGCGCGCCCGATGACCGGCGTGCATCAACCCGAAAAGCGCACCGCGTCGTGCCAATGCGGCGCGGTGACACTGGAGCTGACGGGCAAGCCGATCGCGGCGGCGACCTGCTATTGCCATAGCTGCCAGCAGGCGGGGCAAGCGTTCGGCGCACTGCCCGGTGCGCCGGGAGTGCTGGACAATGACGGCGGGACGGCGTTCGTCCTTGCGCGCAAGGATCGCGTCGTGTGGCTGTCGGGGTCGGAGCAGCTGGGCGAGCATCGGCTGACCCCCGACGCGCCGACGCGGCGTTTTGTGTCGCGCTGTTGCAACTCGCCCATCTGTCTCGAGTTTACCAAGGGACATTGGCTGAGCGTCTATTCGGGCCGCATCGCCGAGCCGGACCGGCCGCGGGTCGAGATGCGGACGATGGTGAGCGATCGGCGCGAGGGCGTCGAACTGCCGGACGATGTGCCCAATTATGCCACCCATTCGGGCAAGTTCATGTGGCGGTTGCTGACGGCGTGGGTCGCGATGGGATTTCGCGCCCCGCCGATCGAAGCGACGAAGGGATTTCAGCGATGAGTGCAGTCATCGAACGCGTCGAAATGCACAATATCATGAGCCCCGGCCATGTCGTGCGCGTCGACAAGGCCAAATATGATGCGATGAAACATGCGCTGCTGGCGGTGGTGCCCAGGGCGGAACCCGGGCTGACCGTCGCGGAAATCAAGGCGGGCGTGCTGCCCTTGCTGCCCGAGGATTTGTTCCCCGGCGGCGCGAAAGCGGGATGGTGGCTGAAGGGCGTCCAGCTCGACCTCGAGGCCAAGGGCGTGATCGCCCGCGAGAATAGCAAACCGCTGCGATTGCACCGGCTGTGACGGGTGATCGCTGGCAATTTTTGGATCGTCACCCTGAACTTGATTCAGGGTCCATGGTCTGAGGCCGCGAATTCAGACCATGAATGCTGAAACAAGTTCAGCATGACGAAAATATTCGGGAGATAATGACATGGAATATCTGTCCTTCCCTAATGAAAGCGCCGCCTATCGCGCGGCGCGGATCGAGCTGCTGAACGACGAAATCGCGCTGCGCCGACAGATCGAGGCGGTCGCCGCAAAGCGCCGCGCACTACCGCCCGGCGGCGAAATCGCGGAAGATTACACCTTCGAGCGCATCGGGGCGCATCAGCGGCGCGAGCCGGTGAAGCTGTCCGAACTGTTCGGCACCCGCCCCAGCATCATCCTCTACAGCTTCATGTTCGGGGCCGACCGCGATACGCCCTGCCCCGGCTGCACCCATATGCTCGACGCGATCGACGGCAGCGCGCGGCACGTCGGCCAGCGCGCACCGCTCTATATCGTCGCCAAGTCGCCGATCGCGCGGCTGGAGGCGTGGGCGCGCGAGCGGCGCTGGCCGCACCTGAGCTTCCTGTCCGATGGCGAGGGCCGCTATTCGGCCGATTATTATGGTGACACCCGCCGGCTGACCGACGCCAAGCGCGCCGAACGCGGGATGAAGCCGAGCGAGAATTGGGACGAGACGATCTTCAACGTCTTTCACCAGACGGATGGCCGCGTCCGCCATGTCTGGGCGAGCGAGATGGCCTATGGGCCAGAGGATCCGGGCCAGCACCACCGCGCCGGCGACCTCGTCGATCCTTTGTGGGGACTGCTCGATATGACCCCCGAGGGGCGCGGCAGCTGGTTCCCCAGCCTCAGCTATTGAATCAAAATGTCGAGGAGAGAGACGATGACCAAGGCAGCCAATTTCATCTGGTACGAACTGATGACGAGCGATCCCGCGGGCGCCGCGGCCTTTTACGGCGCCGTCGTCGGCTGGAACATTCCCTCGCATGGTGAAGCCACCGCAGGCGGCGTCGATTATCGGATGATCATGCGCAGCGACGGCGGCAACGCCGGGGGCGTGCTGGCGCTCAATGCCGACATGCTCGCGGGCGGGGCGCGGCCGTGCTGGCTCGGCTATCTCGAGGTCGCCGACGTCGATGCGGCCATCATCGCGATCAAGGCCGATGGCGGCGCGGTGCAGATGCCCGCGACCGACCTGCCCGTCGGGCGGATCGCGATGGTGTCGGACCCGCAGGGCGCGCCCTTCTATATCATGGACCCGATCCCGCCCGCGGGTGTGGAGAAGGGCGAAAGCGACGTCTTCTCGGTCACCGAGGCACAGCATGTCCGCTGGAACGAGCTGGCGACGAGCGACCCCGATGGCGCGATCGCTTTCTACACAAAGCACTTCGGCTGGGGGCAGGAAGGCGAAATGGATATGGGCGAAATGGGCGCCTATCGCTTCATCCAGCGCGGCGACGTCGGGATTGGCGCGGTGATGCCGCTGATGGAGGGCATGCCGGTATCGGCGTGGTCCTATTATATCGGCGTCGATGACATCGACCGCGCGCTGACCGCGGTTCGCGCCAATGGCGGCACCGTCACCAACGAACCGATGGAAATCCCCGGCGGCGAATTTGCGATGAACGCCATCGATCCGCAGGGCGCCGCGGTCGGCTTCGTCGGGCCACGCAAAGCCTAAAATATAAGCGAAGGAGAGAGACGATGGCACAACCCGATCAAGGCCCGACCGGCGGCCTGACCCCGCATATCGCAATTGCCGACAAGCGCGCGAGCGAGGCGATCGATTTCTATATCAAGGCATTCGGCGCGGTCGAACAGGTGCGGGTGCCCGCCGACGACGGCGTGCGGCTGATGCACGCAACCCTCCACATCAACGGCGCCTCGCTGATGATGCACGACGAATTTCCCGAATATGTCAGCGAGCCCTCGGGCAAGCCCAACGGGGTGACGCTGCATCTGAAGGTCGACGACACCGACGCCTGGTTCCAGCGCGCGGTCGATGCCGGCGCCACCGCGGTGATGGGTCCCGAGGATATGTTCTGGGGCGACCGCTATGCGCAGGTCAAAGACCCTTTCGGCCATCTCTGGTCGATCGGCACCCCCCTCAAAGGAGAAGGATGATGACCAAAGCAACCCTCTGCCTCTGGTATGACAAGGACGCCGAAGAGGCCGCGAATTTCTATGCCGCGACCTTCCCCGACAGCCATGTCGGCGCCGCGCACCGCGCCCCCGCCGACAATCCGAGCAGCCCCGAAGGCGCGGTACTCACGGTCGAGTTCACCGTCCTCGGTTTCCCGTGCATCGGCCTCAACGGCGGATCGACCTTCAAACATAGCGAGGCCTTTTCCTTCCAGATCGACACCAGGGATCAGGAAGAAACCGACCGCTACTGGAACGCGATCGTCGGCAATGGCGGACAGGAAAGCATGTGCGGCTGGTGCAAGGATAAATGGGGGATTTCGTGGCAGATCACCCCGCGCGCGCTGACCGAAGTGATGACGGGTGGCGACAAGGCCGCCGCCAAGCGCGCGTTCGAGGCGATGATGACGATGAAGAAGATCGACGTTGCGACGATCGAAGCCGCGATCCGGGGCGAAGAAGTTGGCGCGGCGTAATCCCGCCCTCGACGCCTGGCTGCTCTGCGGCACGCTCGACATCGCCTATGCGGCGGCGGTCAGCGTGGCGCAGGGCGGCACTGTCTCGTCCATGCTCCATGCGGTCGCGAGCGGGCCGTTCGGCGACGGTGCGCGGACGTGGGGCTTCGGCGGCGACGTCGCCGGGCTCGCGACCCATTTCGCGATCATGGGCGTGATGATATGGGCCTTTGTCGCGACGCGGGGCCGCTGGCCTGTGGCATGGCCATGGTGGCTCGTCGGCACCATCTATGGTCTCATCCTCTATCTGGTGATGAACGCATTCGTCCTGCCGCTGCGCTTTGGATCGCCCTTCCCCCCGACCGACATGATCAAGGGCGCGATCGCGCTCTTTCCCCATATTTTCTTCGTCGGGCTGCCGCTCGGCTGGATGTTCAAACGCAAGGATGCGCGCTGATGCTGATTTTCTATGGCCACCCCTTTTCGTCCTACAGCTGGAAGGCGCAGATCGCGCTTTATGAAAAGGGGCTCGATTTCGAATATCGCAACGTCGACCCCGAATTTCCGGCGCATGCCAAAGAGCTCTACGCGCTGTGGCCGGCGGGCAAATTCCCGCTGCTCGTCGATGGCGACAAAACATGGTTCGAGACGTCGATCGTCGTCGAATATCTCGACCGCGTGCAGCCCGAACCGCGAATGATCCCCGAGGACGCCGATGCCGCGCTGAAGGTGCGGCAGATGGACCGCGTCTTCGACCTCCATGTCATGGCGGTGGTGCAGGATATTGTGAACGACCGCATCCGCGGCCCCGAAGGCCATGCGCCGATGATCGTCGAAAAAGCGAAGGCCGGGCTCGACACGATTTACGCCTGGCTCGACAAGGAACTGGCGGGCGATGGCTGGGCAACCCCGGCGGGCTTTACGCTGGCCGATTGCGCCGCGGCGCCGTCGCTCTTCTACGCCGACTGGGTGCATGAAATTCCGGCGCATTATGAAAATCTGCGCGCCTATCGCGCGCGTCTGCTCGCCCGGCCGTCGGTCGTACGCGCGGTCGATGGCGGACGGCCGTATCGCAGCTATTTCCCCGGCGGCGCCCCCGACCGCGACTGAAGACAATGTGGCCCGCCCCTTCCCCGGCCCCGGCCGGGGAACCTCCTCCCTGCAACAGAGTTAACATCCCGCTGACCGTGCCGCTTGACGCCTTGGTAGGCGCGCACACGCAAGGACGGGATCATGATCGTATCGGTCGCCCTCGTTCGCACGTTGATCGTCGCGCTGTTCGCGGCAGTGCTGGCGTTCGCGCCGGCGCATGCACAGCAGATGGTGATCGTCACTACGACCGTCAGCTGGACCTATGAAGACAGGGGCGACGACGCGCGGGCGATCGACGAGGATGCCGCGCTGCTCGATGACGAAACGCTGGCCGATGCAGTGCTGGCCGACGAGACCCCGGCCGCAACGCGCCGCTATGCGCCCCACGCTACGCTCGCGACGCTTGGCCATGCCCAGGCCCGCTATGGCCCCTTTTCGGTGATCAATGGCCAGACCGCGCGCATGGCGGGCGATGTCGATGGCCGGACGCCGCGCCAGTTCGCCGCGATGCTCGCCGCCCACCCCGGGATCAAGCGGCTGGAAATGCTCGACTGCCCCGGCAGCCTCGACGAAGCCGCAAACCTGATCCTCGCGCGCGCGATCCGGCGGGCGGGGATCGAAACCGTCGTGCCGAGCGGCGGGTCGGTGCGCTCGGGCGCGGTCGAACTGTGGCTCGCGGGGGCCCGGCGCAGTGCCGCCCCCGACGCCGAATTCGGCGTCCATAGCTGGGCCGACGAAACCGGCCGCGAGGCGAACGACTATCCGGCGAGCGACCCGGTACATGCCGAATATCTGAGCTATTATCGCGAAATGGGGATACCGGACGCCAAGGCGCGCGCCTTTTATGCGCTGACCAACAGCACGCCGTTCGACGAGGTGCGCTATCTGACGCGCGAGGATATGGCGCGATTTGTTGCGGTGGATTAGCCCGACGGGTTGTGGTTGCAACGCTACCCTCCCCACCCCACATCGGCCCTCATGGCGAAGCTCGGCCTCTATCAACGTTTGCGGTCGACCGCGCAGGTCCGCCTGACGCTGTTCATCCTTGGTGTGGTGCTGATGATTCTCGCACCGATTGTCGGCATATTGCCCGGTCCGGGCTTTATCATCCTGTTTCCGGTCGGATTGATGCTGTGCCTTCAGAACAGCGCGTGGGCGAAGCGTATCTATGTGCGTTTCAAATGGCGCCATCCGCGCTATGCCGACTGGACCGATCGCGTGATGCAGCGCGCGAGCGCGGCGCGGCGGCGGGCGAAGGCCAGGCTGACGAAGCCGGAAACCAGCGATGGCGATTGATCGCCAAATGCGATCGGGGGCGATTGACTTTGCCCCGACTCTCGCTTATCCGCGCCTCAATCAGTGGCCGCCCACGTTTGGCGGCCCTTTTCTGTTACAGCCTTTGACGAGATTTAGGGATAACCGCGATGAAGCGCACCTTTCAACCGAGCAACCTCGTACGCGCCCGTCGCCACGGTTTCCGCGCCCGCAAAGCCACCGTTGGCGGCCGCAAGATTCTGGCCAACCGCCGCGCCCAGGGCCGCAAGAAGCTGTCGGCCTGACACTATTGCGTGCGCAGGCGATGTCGCTGCGCACCCTCAGCAAACGTAGCGAATTTCTGGCCGCGAATCGCGGCCTTCGCTATCCCATGCCCGGCTTCGTCCTGCTTGTCCGCCCACGCGGCGACAGCGACGAAACGCTGGGCGTTGGCTATACCGTCAGCAAAAAAGTCGGCAACGCGGTCACCCGCAACCGGATGAAGCGCCGGTTTCGCGAACTGGCGCGTGCGGCAATGCCTGCTTCGGGACTGTCGGGCGCCGACCTGGTCCTGATCGGCCGCCCCGGCGGCAACGACATCCTCTTTGCTGACCTCAGCGAACATCTCGATTCGGCGCTGAAGCGCGCGGCGAAGAAGCTGGCCCAAAAATCGTCTGCGCCATCATGATCGCCTCTCCAAAGCGATTCCCGAGTGAAGTTGCGCAGTTTTCCGGGCTTTCTTCATGATCGCGAAGCTGATGATTCTGGTCGCGCGCGGCTGGCAAATCGGCCCGTCGCGCATCCTTCCACCCAGCTGCCGCTATACACCCTCGTGCAGCGCCTATGCGATCACCGCCCTCCAGCGCTACGGCGCGATCAAGGGTGGCTGGATTGCGACAAAGCGGCTATTGCGCTGCCATCCTTGGGGCGGCCACGGCCACGACCCGGTGCCATAGAGTTTTCAGACTCGCAGCATCACCCCCGACATTGAGACGAAGAGAGACAGAAGAGCGTGGACGACAAACGTAACCTGATCGCGGCCATCCTGTTATCGGTGGCCATCCTCCTCGGCTGGAACTTCGTCTCCGAGAAATTCTTTCCGACCCCCGCCAAGCCCGATGTGACGACAACCGTTGCGGGGACGAGCGGCGCGGAAACCGCCGCCAACCCGGCGCTGCCCGGCGCGCTGCCGGCACCGGGAACGCCCGGCGCTCCCGCGTCGCAGGTGATCCGCCCGGTCGAGGCGGTACTCGCCGCAGGCCAGCGCATCGCGATCGAAACCCCCAAGCTCGAGGGGTCGATCAACCTCGTCGGCGCACGCGTCGACGACATCACGCTGACCAAATATCGCCAGACGATCAAAAAGGATTCGCCGCCGGTCCGCCTCTTCTCCCCCGCGGGGACGAAGGGCGCCTATTTCGCGACCCTCGGCTGGTCGGCGCAGGGCTTTGCCGTTCCCGACGCCAGCACCGTCTGGACCGCGACGGGCACCAGGCTGACCCCGGCGACGCCGGTGACGCTGAGCTGGGCCAACACCACCGGCCAGAGCTTTCGCATCGAATATAGCATCGACAAAGATTATCTGATCACCGCGAAGCAGACGATCGCCAACAACGGCGCCGCGCCGGTCGCGGTTCGCAGCGGCACCTATATCGACCGCACCGGCACGCCGACCGACCCGCACGAGCAGGACAGCTGGACGATCCACGTCGGCCCGACCGGCTATCTCGACGGCAAATCCAATTTCACCAATTATGACGAGCTCGTCGAAGCTCCGGCCAAGACCATGTCCTATGGCGCGGCCGGATGGCTTGGCTTTACCGACAAATATTGGCTCGCCGCAGTGGTCCCCGCCAAGGGCGAAAAAGTGTCGGCGGCGTTCAACGCGCTTCCCGGCGACAGCTATCGCGCCGCCTTCGCGCGCGATCTGGCAGAGGTCGCACCGGGCAAGCAGCTGACGACGACCAGCCGCATCTTCGCCGGTGCCAAGGAAGTCAGCACCCTGTCGATGTATCAGGACGATCAGGGCATCACCCGCCTGTCGAACGCCATCGATTGGGGCTGGTTCGAATTTTTCGCGGTGCCGATCTTCAAATTGCTCGACTGGCTGTTCAAGCAGCTCGGCAATTTCGGCTTTGCGATCATGGCGCTGACCCTGGTGATCCGCCTGCTGATGTTCCCGATCGCGCAGCGCCAGTTCCGTTCGATGGCGCAGATGCGCGTCGTCCAGCCGAAGATGAAGCTGCTGCAGGACCGCTACAAGGACGACAAGCCGAAGATGCAGCAGGAGCTGATGAAGCTCTATAAGGATGAAAAGATCAATCCGCTGGCCGGCTGCCTGCCGATCGTGATCCAGATTCCGATCTTCTATGCGCTGTACAAGGTGCTGATGCTGACGATCGAAATGCGCCACCAGCCCTTCGTCGGGTGGATCAAGGATCTGTCGGCGCAGGATCCGGCGATGATCCTCAACCTGTTCGGCCTGCTGCCCTTCACGCCGCCGTCGCTGCTCAGCATCGGCGTGATGGCGGTGATCCTGGGCGTGACCATGTATCTGCAGTTCCGCCTGAACCCCGCCCCGACCGACCCGGTGCAGGCGCAGGTGTTCAAGATCATGCCGTGGATATTCATGTTCGTCATGGCGCCGTTCGCGGCCGGCCTGCTGCTCTACTGGATCACCAACAATATCCTGTCGATCGGCCAGCAGCAGTGGATGTACCGCCAGTTCCCGGCCCTCAAGGCGGCGGCAACGAAATGAGTGACATCGACACGGACATCGAACCCGGCGCCGACCCCGAACGGGCGGAGCGGGCGCGCAAGCTGTTTTCAGGGCCGATCGCCTTCCTGAAATCGGCGCCGACGCTGGAATATCTTCCGGCGCCGAGCATGCCCGAGATCGCATTTGCCGGACGCTCGAATGTGGGGAAGTCGTCGCTGCTCAACGCGCTGACCAACCGCAACAGCCTCGCGCGCACCTCGGTCACGCCGGGGCGGACGCAGGAGCTCAACTATTTCGACGTCGGCGAACCGCTGATTTTCCGGCTTGTCGACATGCCCGGCTATGGCTTTGCCAAGGCGCCAAAGGATGTCGTCAAGAAATGGCGCTATCTGATCAATGACTATTTGCGCGGGCGCGCGGTGCTCAAGCGCACGCTGGTTCTGATCGATAGCCGCCACGGGATGAAGGACGTCGACCGCGAATTTCTCGAAATGCTCGACGTCGCGGCGGTGAGCTATCGCATCGTCCTGACCAAGGCCGACAAGATCAAGGCGAGCGAACTCGCCGCCGTCCACGCCGCGACCGAAGCCGAAGCCCGCAAACATGCCGCCGCGCACCCCGAGGTGATCGTGACGAGCAGCGAAAAGGGTCTCGGCATCGCCGAACTGCGCACTGCGGTGCTGGAAGCGGTGGAGATCTGATTTCTTCCCCCCTCCCGCTTGCGGGAGGGGTCGGGGGAGGGCATGTCATGGGAACACCGGGCCGAAACAGGCCCTCCCCTAGCCCCTCCCGCAAGCGGGAGGGGGACTTGGAGACCCTATGAAACTCTTCCTCGGCAACAAGGCATACTCCAGCTGGAGCCTCCGCGGCTGGCTCGCCGCCAAGCATAGCGGCCTTCCCTTCGAGGAAATCACCGTCCCGCTCTATGACGAGGACTGGTCGAACCGGCGCGAAGGCGATGAGTTCGCGCCCTCGGGCGGAAAGGTGCCGATCCTGTGGGACGGCGAGGATATTGTCGTCTGGGACAGCCTCGCGATCATCGACTATCTCAACGAAAAGACCGAAAGCACGCGGGGCTATTGGCCCGAGGGGCTGGCGGCGCGCGCGATGGCGCGGTCGATGGCCGCCGAAATGCATTCGAGCTTCGCCGCGCTGCGCCGCAACCACAGCATGAACATCCGCCGCATCTATCCGCCCGCCGAGCTGCTCCCCGAAGTGCAGGCCGATGTGATTCGCGTCCTGCAAATCTGGGCCGAGGCGCGCGCGCGTTTCGGCGGCGAAGGCGATTATCTGTTCGGCGACTGGTCGGCCGCCGACATGATGTTCGCGCCCGTCGTCACCCGCTTCATCACTTATTCGATCCCGCTGCCGCGCTTTGCCCTGCCCTATTGCCAGGCGGTGATCAGCCATCCGCATATGCAGGAATGGATCGGCGGCGCACAGGCCGAGGATTGGGTGATCGAGAAGTTCGAGGGGCCGATCGAGGAGTGAGCCTCCAAATCCTCCCTGTCGCGAAGCGATGGGGAGGGGGACCGTCCGCGGAGCGGATGGTGGAGGGGCCGGCGCCATGGCCCCTCCGTCAGCGCTCCGCGCTGCCACCTCCCCACGGCTACGCCGCAGGGAGGATTTTCATTTTCACGCGATCCGCTTCGTCGGGTAAGGCCTGCCGTCCTTGTGGAAATAGCCATCGGGCGTGAACATCATGTCGATGTCCGAATAGCCGCCGCCGGTATCATATTGCTTGCCGCCGCCCAGCGCGACGAAGATGCAATCGGCGTCCGATTCGTTGATCAGATGATGGCCGTTGATGCTGCCCTTCGGCCATACCGCAATATCGCCCGCGACCATCGGCCAGCGTCCGTCATCCTCGACCAGCACCGCCTCGCCCGAAATCATCACCAGCATCTCATCCTCGCCATCGTGCCAGTGGCGCTGCGACGACCAGGCGCCGGGCTTGAGCACCACATGGCTGGCGGCGAAATCCGAGAGCCCGGTGGCTGGCGCGAGACGACGATACCATCGGCCCTGGACCGGTGCGTCATAGGGCGCGGGGTAGCCGGTGCTGTTGGTTTGCGGAATCGTGTCGAGGTCGAGCTTGGGCATGAGGCACCTCCTGCCCCCTTTTGCCGTTTGCATCGAGCGAAGTCGAGATGCCCATCGACCTCACGCAAGGGCGATTGGTGTCTCGACTTCGCTCGACACGAACGGGTAAAGGGCGGCGATGAGCATTAATCCCGTCACCCTCGCCCAGGCGCTGATCGCCGCGCCCAGCATCACCCCCGCCACCGGCGCGGTTTTCGATGTGCTGGAGGCCGCGCTAACCCCGCTCGGCTTCACCGTCGAGCGCTTCATCGACGGGATCGAGCCCGACGGGCCGGTCGAGAATCTCCTCGCGGTGCGCAAGGGCAAGGGACCGAAGCATTTCGGCTTTGCCGGGCATCTCGACGTCGTGCCGCCGGGTGTCGGCTGGACCGGCGATGCGTTTGCGCCCGAGATTCGCGGCGACCTGCTCTATGGCCGCGGCGCGGTCGATATGAAGGGTTCGATCGCGGCCTTTGTCGCCGCCGCCGCGGAAACGCCCGCCGAGGCCGGAACGATCAGCCTGATCATCACCGGCGACGAGGAAGGCCCCGCGATCTTCGGCACCCGCGCGCTGATGGAGCATATGGATGCCCGCGGGATCCGCCCCGACATGATCGTCGTCGGCGAGCCAACCTCGGTGAACAGGCTCGGCGATATGGTGAAGATCGGACGGCGCGGGTCGGTCAATATCTGGATCGACGTTCCGGGGACGCAGGGGCATGTCGCCTATCCCCACCTCGCCGACAATCCGATCCCGAAACTGGTCAAGATACTGGCGGCGATCGATGCGGTCGTGCTCGACGAGGGCAATGACTGGTTCCAGCCGTCGAACATCGAATTCACCGATATCGAGGTCGGCAATGGCGCGACCAATGTCATCCCCGCCTCGGCGCGCGCACGGCTGTCGATCCGTTTCAACGATGCCCACAAGGGCGCCGATCTGGTGGCGATGATCGAGCGCATCGCGCATGATATCGAACCCAATGCCAAGATATTGGGCAAGATTTCGGGCGAAGCCTTCCTCACCCCGCCGGGCGATTTGTCCGAACTGGTCGCCGAGGCGATCCAAGCCGAAACCGATATCGCCCCCGATATGTCGACGACCGGCGGGACGTCGGACGCGCGCTTCCTGCACGCGCTGTGCCCGGTGGTCGAATTCGGGCTGACCAATGCCACGATGCACAAGCTCGACGAGGCGGTTACGGTTGCCGATCTGCACACACTGGCCGCCATTTATCGCGGGATACTGGTGCGCGCCTTCGCCTAATCCTCTCGCGCACGGCGCAGGATGACATAGACCGCCCCCGCGCCGCCGTGGCTGACATGCGCGGGGCGGAGCGCGACGATCTGGTCGGCGTAGGGCGAGAAGGCGAGCCAGTCGGGGAGCGAGGCGCGAATCGCGCCACGCGGACGCGGATCGCCGTGCATCAGCGGCAAGCGATCGGCGCCGGGGCGTAGCCGTCCCGCCACCACCAACACCACGCGCGCGCCACGAATGAGCGCCCGGCCAATACTGTCATCGAGCAGCGACTGCGCCGAAGCAAGGCTGTGGCCATGAAGGTCGATGCTCATGTCGGGGCGAACAAGCCCCTTGCGCAGCCGCCGGTCCCAATGCCCATCGAGCGTCGCCGCCTGATGGGTGCGGCGCGGCGGCGGCAATTTGATCGGCGGCAGCGACGTGGCGGCAGGTTTGGCGATGCTACGCGGCGTCGGCTTGGGCACGGCGACCGTCGGCGGCGCGACGGGCGCGAGCGGCGATGCGGGCTTGCGCAGCGGCTTGACCGTCGCCGCGACCTTTTTCCAGAGCGCGCTTTCCTGTGGATCGAGACGCCGCGGCATGGCGTGTCAGGGCGCCGGGAACAGCCGCGCGATGCTGGCGCGCGGCAGCAGGAGCAGCGCCGAACCGCGCCCCGCCATGCCGCCGGCGATCGCGCGCGCATCGTCGCCCGCACCCCAGAAGCTGTCGAAGCGGTTGGCGCCCTTGATCGCGCCGCCGGTGTCCTGCGCGATCCACAGGCCGTTGGGCTCCGCACGATCGAGCGAAAGGAAGATCGGGACGCCCAGCGGCACATATTTGGGATCGGCGGCGACGCTGACGCGGCCCGTTACCGGAACGCCGAGCGCACCGAGCGGACCGGGACCGGTGAGTTCGCGAAAGAAGACCCAGCTGGGATTTTCGTTCATCACCGCCGCGCCGCGCACGGGATCGGCGCGCAGATAGTCGAGGATGCCCTGCATCGACGCCTGTCCGGGCTTGAGTTCGCCGCGATCGAGCAGCAGCTTGCCGATGCCGACATAGCCGCGGCCATTCTGCGTATCATAGCCGATGCGCATGATCTGACCGTCGGGCAACCGCAGGCGCCCCGAGCCCTGGATTTGCAGGAAGAAAAATTCGGCGGCGTCGGCGGCATAAGCGATTTCGAGCCCGCGCCCGTCGAGGACGCCGCTTTCGATCGCGGTGCGGTCGTAATAGCGCACGAAATTGCTGCCATCGACGCGGCCGCGAATCTTGCGGCCTTTGAGATCGTCGGAAAATTGGCCGAGATCGGCGTCGATCAAATCGGCGGGGCGGCGATAGACGGGAATGTCATAGCCCGCCTGTCTGGTCCGCGATCCTGCAATTTCAGGCTCATAATAGCCGGTGACGAAGGCGGTGCCACCACCGACCTGCACCGTGCCGAAATAGCGGGTGAAGAAGGCGACGGCATCACCGTCGGCCCAGTTTTCGGCGGCAGCGCAGCTTTCGGTCCAGTCGGCATTTTGCGTCAGCCCGCTGCTATCGGCACGGCGCTGGACCGAGGGGCAGCTGATGCGGAAGGCGGCGAGCGCAGCGCTCGCGCGCTCTGGCGACACGCCGAGCGAAGCGACATCAGGCCCGGCAATGACCCCGGCAGTTGCTGCAGTGGTGGCGTCGGCCGGAACCGGCGGTACGGCGAGCGGCGGATTGGGGGTGGCGGGGATTGGGGTCGCGGCGACCGCCCCGGTTTCGGATGGGCGCGGATGATAGGGGCGCGGAGTGCCGGTCGGCGCGGGCTTTGTCGCGGCAAGCGGCGGCGGCGTGCCGGCGATAGGGCCGGGATCGGCCATAGAGCAGCCCGAAAGCAGCGGCAGGGCGACAAGAAGAGCGAACCCGAGCGCACGCGGCGCGCGGGCCATCATCATCGCCGGCATAAGAATCAGGCTGCTTCGGTTTCGTCGAGCAGCCAATTGGGATCGTTGCTGCCAACCTTACGGCGGAAGGTCCACCGATCGTCAGTCTGCGATGCATCGCTCATCGAGCCCGCGATCATCTTGCCTTCAGCGTCACGGGTCACCGCGCTGATGTCGGCGCGATACTGGACGGTGATTCGCGCTTCGGTGCGCCCCACTTCAACCCCGGTGATCTTCGCCGAATCGACGCTCATCAGGCGGTTTTCAAGCCGCTCGCCCCGCGCCTCGCGTGCTTCGATCGCCTCGACAAAGGCTTCATAGCTGTCGTCGTCGCACAGGTCGCGCAGCACATCGCGGTCGCCCGCCCAAAATGCCTCGAGAATCATGCGATAGGCCGCCTCGGCGCCCTCCATGAAGCGCCCGGCATCGAAATTGCGATCGGTCGCAAGCAACTGGCGCAGCCCAGCTTCGGCAGCGGGCTCATAGACCAGGCCCGAAGGCTCTACCGCAGGAACTGCCTGCCCGTCGCTGTCGTCGAGCCGCACCGGGGCCGGCGCCGCACGCTCGTCGCGACGCGGCAGCACGGGCTCCTGTTCATGCCCGGTCCGTTTCCCGAGGACCGAATAGAGCCGCATGCCGAGAAACGCGGCAATCATGGCGAGCAAGACGATCGAAAAAGCGGTCACAGGCAAAAGTCCAATGCAGACATGTGGAAAAGTCTTGATCTCTACATAGGCGATCCGCCGCCATGTTTCAAATCTCCCTTGGCCGGAGCATGGCGGCAGGTCAACGATTCACCGCGCCGACAGGGCATTACCGCCCCCATTGTGCTGGCCGCGTCGCGCTGCTAACGCCGCCGCAACCGTCCATCGCAGGCCTTGCACGGCCTGTGGTACGGATATTTTTTCATACCAACGAAAGCGCGACATCATGGCTGACGAGACCAGCACCGACATCAACCCGGCCCCGCAGGCGAACGGCGAAGACACGAGCCCGGCGATCGGCCTGATCTCGCAATATGTGAAGGATTTGTCGTTCGAGAATCCGAGCGCGCCCGCCGCATTCCAGTGGCAGTCGGCCCCGCAGCTGGACGTCCAGTTCAACATTGCCGCCGAAGGCGTGGGCGAAGGCCTGTTTGAAGTGACGCTGAAGATCGACGTGACGTCGAAGGCCGACGAAGGCACCGCCTTCGTCATCGAGCTGCAATATGCCGGCCTGTTCGGCGTCCGCAACGTCCCCGACGACCAGCTTCAGCCCTTCTTCCTCGCCGAAGCACCGCGCATTCTGTTCCCCTTCGCCCGCCGCGTTGTCGCCGATGCCGTGCGCGACGGCGGCTTCCCGCCGCTGCTGCTCGAACCGATCGATTTCCACGGCCTCTTTGCGCAGCAGGTCCAGGCGCAGGCCGAAGGCCAGGCCGAAATGGCAAATCCGGTCGGCGAAGCCTGATTTTGGCTGAGCTGGCGGGGCGCGTGCGATGAGCAGCCTTGTCAAAAATGTCGGGACGATCGGCGGACTGACGCTGATCAGCCGCATTTTCGGCTTTGCCCGCGACATGCTGCTCGCACGCGTGCTCGGCGCCGGGCTTGCGGCCGACGCCTTCCAGCTCGCCTTCACCCTGCCGAACACCTTTCGCCGGCTGTTCGCCGAAGGCGCCTTTTCGGTCGCCTTCGTGCCGATGTACAGCCGCGCGCTGCACGGTTCCGAAGCCGAGGGCGGCGGCGAAGCGGCGGCGGCGAAATTCGCCGACGATGTGCTCGCCGTCTTCCTGTGGGTGCTGCTGGTCTTTTCCGCGGTCGCGATGATCGCGATGCCGGGCATCGTCTGGCTGCTCGCGCGCGATTTTCAGGCCGTGCCCGGCAAGTTCGAGCTTGCGGTGTTCCTCAGCCGCATGACCTTTCCCTATCTGGCGCTGATCAGCCTGGTTGCGATGCTGTCGGGGCTGCTCAACGCCCGCTCGCGCTTCGCTCCCGGCGCGCTTGCCCCGGTCTTGCTCAACATCGTGCTGATCAGCGGGATCACCGCGGGCTGGTGGCTGCGCGGCGACAGCGGCGATGACCGCATCGTCGCGGTCGCGCTCGCCATTTCGGTGAGCCTCGCCGGGGTCGCACAGCTTGCCTATCTTTGGTGGTCGGTGCGCCGCGCCGGGCTGAAGCTCCATATGCGGCTACCCAAATTCACCCCCCAGGTGAAGAAACTCGGCATGCTGATCCTGCCCGCAACCTTTGGCGCCGGAATTTACCAGATCAGCCAGTTCGTCGACACCTTCTTCGCGACCTCGCTGCCACAGGGATCGTTGACCCTGCTCAAGCTTGCCGACCGGCTCAACCAGATGCCGCTGGGCATCGTCGGCATCGCGCTCGGCACTGCGATCCTGCCGATGCTGGCACGCCATATTCACAGCGGCGACAATGCCGAGGCGCAGCGGTTACAGACCAATGCGTTCGAGATGGCGACATTGCTGACGCTGCCCGCCGCCGCCGCGCTCGCGATCTGCGCGCCCGCCTTCGTCACCGCCTTTTTCGTCGGCGGCAAATTCACGCTCGCCGATGGCGCGATCATGGCGAATATCGTCGTCGCGCTGGTCGCGGGGCTTCCTGCCTATGTCATCGTCAAGATTTTGAACCCCGGCTTTTTCGCGCGCGAGGATATGCGGACCCCGGTGTGGACCGCACTCGCATCGCTGATCATTAATATCGCGATCAACCTTTATGTCGTCGAGCGTTACGGCATCGTCGGACTGGCGGGAGCGACGGCGGTGTCGGCGAGCATCAACTGCCTGTTGCTTTACGCCGTCCTCCACCGCCGCGGCTGGTTCCATTTCACCGCGAAACTCGCGGGCAAGGTCGCGCGCCAGATCGTCGCGGTCGCGGCGATGTCGGCGCTGCTCTGGTGGATGATGCCAATGCTCGCCCCCTATTATGGCGGCGGCGTCATCGATCGCATCTGGTCGCTGGCCGCGCTGGTCGTAGCGGGCGGCGCGGTGTTTTTCGCCGCCGCCTTCCTTGTCGGCGCGCTTGACAAGGATCTGGTCGCCATGCTCACGCGGCGACGCGCCAAAAAGGCCGCGCCCTAAGTCAAACAGGAGAATATCATGCGGATCGTATCGGGCATCCAGCCCACCGGACATTTGCACCTTGGCAATTATCTGGGCGCGATCCGCAACTGGGTGCGGATGCAGGACGATGCCGAAAAGGCGGGCGGCGATTGCCTGTTCTTCCTCGCCGATCTCCACGCACTTTCGATGCCGCACGTCCCCGCCGAGCTGTCCGCCAACACGCGTGCGATGACTGCCGCGCTCGTCGCCTGCGGGATCGACCCCGACCGCTCGACCCTGTTCAACCAGGCGCGCGTCCCGGCGCACGCCGAGCTGCAATGGCTGCTCAACGGCACCGCGCGGATCGGCTGGCTCAACCGGATGACCCAATTCAAGGACAAGTCGGGCAAGAATCGCGAGGGTGCTTCGGCGGCGCTCTACACCTATCCGGTGCTGCAGGCGGCCGACGTGCTGCTCTATCAGGCCACGCACGTCCCCGTCGGCGAGGATCAGAAACAGCATCTCGAACTCGCGCGCGACGTCGCGCAAAAGTTCAACAATGACTATGCCACCCCCGACGCGCCGGTCTTCACCCTGCCCGACCCGATCATCCCGTCGAGCGCCGCGCGGATCATGAGCCTGCGCGACGGCGGATCGAAAATGTCGAAGTCGGACCCGTCGGACATGAGCCGGATCAACCTGACCGACGACGCCGACACGATGATGCAGAAGGTCAAGAAGGCGAAGACCGACGCCGAACCATTGCCGTCTGAGCCCGCAGGGCTTGAGGGACGTCCCGAAGCGCGCAACCTCGTCGGCATTTACGCGACATTGGCCGATGTTTCGGCGGCCGACGTGCTGCGCGACTATGCCGGACAGGGTTTCGGCGCCTTCAAACCCGCGCTCGGCGAACTGCTGGTCGAGAAGCTGGGGCCGATCAATGCGCGCTTCGTCGCGCTGAAGGATGATCGCGCGGCGCTCGATGCCATCCTGGACAAGGGCGCAGAAAAGGCGCGAACCCTTGCAAAACCGACGCTCGATGCCACTTATGATGTTCTTGGTCTATGTCGTTGAAACTGCGACAACGACCATGAACCAGCCCGGAACAAAGTTGCGACGAAGCGGGTTCAACCAAGGTTAAGTCGCATCGGCATAGTCATGGTATAAAGCGGTACTTATGCACGCACCGAGAAACGGAGCAAAATGATGAGCAAGATGAACTTTCGGCGACTGGGTCTGGCCGTCCTGACAGGCGCCGCGCTGGCGCTCGCTGGCTGCGCCACCCCCTTCCGCGCCGATGTCGCACGCTTCCAGTCGCAGCTGCCCGCGCCGCAGGGTCAGACCTTCGTCGTCGAAGCCGGCGATCCGAGCCTCGATGGCGGGATCGAATTCGGCCAATATGCCAATCTCGTCGCCGGCGAGCTGACCCGCTTTGGCTATCGCGCCGCGGCGCCGGGCGAAAAGCCCGAACTGCTCGTGCGGATGAACTATGGCATCGACAAGGGCCGTGAGCGGGTGCGCAGCACCGGTTTCAATGACCCCTGGTATGGCGGCGGCTTCTATGGCCCCGGCTATCGCCCCGTCGTCGTGCGCGGCCCCAATGGCCGCCGCTATATCTATGGCTGGCGCGACCCCTTCATGTGGGGCGGCTTCGGTCCCGGCTATAACGACGTTGAAAGCTATACCGTCTATACCAGCGGGCTCCAGCTGACGATCAACCGCGCATCGGACGGCATGCGCCTGTTCGAAGGCCGCGCCGAGGCACAGTCACGCGATAACAATCTGACCCTGATCATCCCCAATCTGATCGAGGCGATGTTCACCGACTTCCCCGGCAATTCGGGCGAGAAGGTGCAGATCACCGTGGCGCCGCCGCCCAAGTAAGCGCGGCCGTCAGAAGCAACAAAAAGGGCCCGCCTTCACATCGAAGGCGGGCCCTTTTTGTTATATTTTGTTCGCGGGCGATCAGCCGTTGAGGCTGCGCCGGATCGCCGCAATTTCGGCATCGAGTTCGCCATCGTTGACCCGCAGCGCCTCGACTGTGCGGACCGCGTGGATCACCGTGCTATGATCGCGCCCGCCGAAGCGGCGGCCGATTTCGGGATAGGAACGCGGCGTCAGCTCTTTCGCCAGATACATGGCGACCTGACGCGGGCGGGCGATCGCGCGGACGCGGCGCTTCGACGCCATCTCCGACTTGTCGAGCCGGTAATGGGCGCACACCGCACGCTGAATCTCGTCAATCGTGATCCGCGGGCGCGCGCTGCGCACATTCTCGGCGAGCCGGTCTTCGGCGAGCGCGAGGTCGACCGTCGTCCCGGTGAGCGCAGCATAGGCAAGCAGCTTGTTGAGCGCGCCTTCGAGCTCGCGGATGTTGCGGGTGAAATGCTTGACCAGATAGGCGACGACATTGTCGGGCACATCGAGCATCGGCATCGCCGCGAGCCGCTGGCGGATAATGCGTTCGCGCAAATCATCCTCAGGCGCCTCGATATCGGCGACGAGCCCGCCTGACAGGCGCGACAACAGCCGCGCCTCGACCCCGTCGAGCATCGCCGGCGGGCGATCGGCGGTGACGACGAGGCGTTTGCCCGCGGTCATCAGATCGTCGATCGTGTGGAGCAATTCTTCCTGCGTCGAATTTTTGCCGATCACAAACTGCAGATCGTCGAGCAGCAGCAGGTCGGCGGCCCGCAGCCGCGCCTTGAACGCCATCATATCGCCGCCACGCATCGCGCCGACGAATTCGAGCATGAATTTCTCGGCCGACATCAGGATGATGGTCGCGCCCGGATGCACCGCGGCATAATCCTGTGCGATCGCGTGGAGCAGGTGCGTCTTGCCCTGCCCGGTGCCCGAGCAGAGATAGAGCGGGTTGAACTGCGGCGCTTCCGCCATCGCCATGCGGCGCGCGGCATTGGCGGCAAGGATATTGCTGCGCGCGACGATGAAGCGGTCGAAGCTCAATCGCGCGTCGAAGGGCGATGGCACCATGATCGCCGGCGCAGGCGGCGTGTCGAACACCGGCAATTCGGGCGATGCCAAAGCCGCAGCGCGATCGCTTGCCGCCGCACCGCCGCGCACCATCACGCTGCGGACTGCGGGCAGATGATGGCGCCAGGCGAGCTCGAGCCGGTCGCCGAAGCGTTCATTGACCCAATTGGCCGAGAAACGGCTGGCGGTCTCGAGCGTCACCACACCCGACATCGCGCAATAATCGGCAAAGCGCACGGGCTTGAGCCAATGATCGAAGGTGCGCGCACCCAGATCACGGCGCAGCCCCTCGGCGACGCGCAGCCAGAGCGTGGCGGCGTCGCCGCTCATCGCTCGATCCTGCGTGTCTGTGCCATGCCTGTCGTTGCTCCGTATCACCCTGTGCCGCCCCTTGATGTCCCCTGCCGGGCTTCGCTGGGCCGACCACGCGCCGATTCGTCGCTTGCGGCAGGCGCAAGCATATTGTCTCGCGCCGAAGCCCGATAAATTGCGAATCATGTCATTGTGGCGGCCACCGGCGAAGGCCGACGACACAACTGTCTAGTCAGGGTTGAGAGAGTCGATCAAGGGCAGGCCCTGTAAAAATTCTGAAATATAATTCTTGACTCAACCCACCCCTTGAAAAATCGTCGAGGCACTTTTTTTTCGTTATATTTCAGATGCTTATTTGAACAAACCGGACTCGAGAAATTTGCAGCCGAAACGAATCGCGATAAATCCGTCACTTACCGCGGCGCAACAAATCTGACTTGTCGGAGTCACAAAAAAGACCCGCCGGAAGTACCGGCGGGTCTTTTGGTTTTGCTTGTCGGCGAAAAGCCGAATCAGGCGATCGCGTTGACGCTTTTGGTCAGGCGCGAATATTTGCGAGCCACAGTGTTCTTGTGCAGAACGCCCTTGGCAATGCCGCGTGCCATTTCGGGCTGCGCAGCCTTCAGCGCGATCGCAGCAGCGTCCTTGTCACCGGCGGCGACGGCGTTCTCGACCTTCTTCACCAGCGTGCGGATGCGCGAAACGCGATTCTTGTTGACGACGGTGCGCGCCTGGTTGCGGCGGATGCGCTTTTTTGCCTGCGGCGTATTGGCCATAAATTCCTCGGTTTCCAAACGGTCAAAGTCAGTCGGAGCGCAGCATCACCCGAAGCAGCCGAATCGCGCAAAGCGGCGAATCAATGTCCGGATAAAGCCGGGACCGGATGACCGAACCCTGCTCGAAGGGTGCGCGCATAGCCAGAGCGGCCCGATTGGTCAATCCTTATTGCGCCATATCGCCCGCATTACCGTTGGCATTTGGGGCAAAAGAAGGTCGATCGCCCGCTCTGGACGATGCGCGCGATCGTGCCGCCACATTCGCAGGCATCGCCCTCGCCGCCATAGACGCGCCAGTCCTTGGCGAAATAGCCAAGCTCGCCATCGGGCTGCTTATAGTCGCGCAAGGTCGAGCCGCCCGCCGCGATCGCCGCCGCGAGCACATCCTTTATCGCGGGCACCAGAGCCGCGAGCTTCGCCTTCGACACGTCGGTCGCCGCGCGAGTCGGGGCTATGCGCGCCATGTTCAGCGCCTCGCAGACATAGATATTGCCCAGCCCGGCGACGATCGTCTGGTCGAGCAGCATCGCCTTGATCGGCGCGCGGCGGCCGCCGAGCGCCTGCGCGAGATAGAGCGCATCGAACGCGTCCGACAAAGGTTCGGGTCCGAGCGACACAAAGGCCGGAAAGCCGGTCAGCGGGTCGCCTGCAACGAGATCGACCGAACCAAAACGGCGCGGATCGTGAAGCATCAGCCGCTGCCCAGCCGCCGTGTCGATGAGCAGATGGTCGTGCTTGCCCGGCTCGCCCGGCCCGATCCGCCAGCTGCCCGACATGCCGAGGTGAAAGATCATATGGTCGTCGCGGTCGGTGGCGATGATGCCATATTTGGCGCGGCGTGAGAGGCCGGTGACGGTCGCCCCGGTCAGCCGCTGGGCGAGATCAACGGGGAACGGCCGGCGCAAATCGGGGCGCATCGTCGAGACGCGGGTCAGGCGCTGGCCGATCAGGTGCGGCGCAAGCCCGCGGACGGTGGTTTCGACTTCGGGAAGTTCGGGCATCGTGCCCCGGCGGTAACTGGCATTTGCTTGGCGAACAAGCCTTGGCTAAAGGCCGGGGCGCACGTCCCGCACTCCCCGCAAAGGCGCATCTCCATGTCGACCCCAGAAACCGTCAGCTTTGGCTATGAAGAGGTCGCCGCGACCGAAAAGACCGCCAAGGTCGGCGAGGTGTTCAGCCGCGTCGCCAAAAAATATGACATTATGAACGACGCGATGTCGGGCGGTATGCATCGCCTCTGGAAAGACCGCTTCGTGCGCCGCGTGAAGCCGCGCGAAGGCGAGTCGATCCTCGACATGGCGGGCGGCACTGGCGACATCGCGTTCCGCATGGAAAGAAGCGGCGCGAGCATCACCGTCGCCGACATCAACCCAGACATGCTGGGCGTCGGCGTCGAACGCGCCGCCGAACGCGGCATCGATACGTTGGTGTGGAGCGAGCAAAATGCCGAGACGCTGAGCTTTCCCGACCAGTTTTTCGACGCCTATACGATCGCCTTTGGCATCCGCAACGTCACCGACATTCCCGCCGCGCTGAAGGAAGCCCACCGCGTGCTGCGCTATGGCGGGCGCTTCTTCTGCCTCGAATTTTCTACCAACGAATGGCCGGGCTTCGCGCAGGCCTATGACGCCTATTCGCACCATCTGGTGCCCAAGCTCGGCAAGCTGATCGCGCAGGATGAGGACAGCTATCGCTACCTCATCGAATCGATCCGCCGCTTCCCGCCGATGCCCGCATTTGCGAAGATGATCCGCGAAGCCGGCTTCACTTCGGTGAAGGTCGAACCGATCATGGGCGGCCTCGTCGCGATTCACAGCGGGTGGAAAGCGTGAGAACTGACATAGATCATCCCCTCCCGCTCGCGGGAGGGGCAGCGAGACTTGCGAACTTGTTCGTTAGTCGCAACGGGGTGGGCATCGCAACGGCAGACGCTCGCCTGCGGCTCGCCCCACCCCTAACCCCTCCCGCAAGCGGGAGGGGGACTAAGGCATGACACGTCCCATAACCCATATTTTCCGCCTGCTGAAATGGGGCCGCACCCTCGCGCGCCATGGCGCGTTGCGCGGAATCGAAGCTGCGCCGACGACGCCCACGAGCGTCAAGCGGCTGTGCCGCATCGCTCGCCTCGGGACGATCCAGCCCAAAAACCCCGATTATGCCGCTGCCTTCCAGGCGATCGGCCCTGCCGCAGTCAAGCTGGGCCAGACGCTCGCGACGCGCCCCGACCTTGTCGGCGAAGACGCCGCACGCAACCTGCTGATGCTGCAGGACGCGCTCGCACCCGTCGCGTTCGAACGCATAAGGCAGGAGATCGAGGCCGCTTTCGAAGCGCCGCTCGAATCCATCTATAGCGAATTCGATCCCATACCCGTCGGGTCGGCGTCGATCGCACAGGTCCACCGCGCGGTGACGAGCGACGGCCGGCAGGTCGCAGTAAAAGTCCGCCGCCCCGGCATCGACAAGCAGTTCGCGCGCGACATCGAAACCTATGAATGGGCGGCGGCGCATGTCGAAGCCTTTGGCGGCGAAGTGGCCCGGCTGCGCCCGCGCGAGGTAATTGCCAATTTCCGCCGCTGGACGCTGCGCGAGCTCGACCTGCGGCGCGAGGCCGCCTCGGCGTCCGAACTCGCCGATGCGATGGTCGCGGTGCCGACCTTCCAGGTTCCCGCAATCGACTGGGATCGCACGACCAGCCGGGTGATGACGCTCGACTGGATCGACGGCATCAAGATTTCGCACCGCGACGCGCTGGTCGCAGCGGGGCACGATATGGAGGCGCTGGCAGGCAACCTCGTCCACGCCTTCCTGCGTCAGGCGATTGCCGAGGGCTATTTCCACGCCGACATGCACCAGGGCAATTTGTTCGTAAAAGCCGACGGCACGATCGCGGCGGTCGACTTTGGCATCATGGGGCGGATCAACCGGCAGGCACGCTACTGGCTCGCCGAAATCCTCTATGGCCTGACCACCGGAAACTACCGCCGCGTCGCCGAAATCCATTTCGAGGCGCAGTATGTGCCCGACTATCACAGCGTAGAAGAATTCGCGACCGCACTGCGCGCGGTCGGCGAGCCGATGCGCGGCAAGCCGGTGAGCGAACTCAGCGTCGGGCAGATGCTCGACGGGCTGTTCGCGATCACCCGCGATTTCGACATGCAGACCCAGCCGCATCTGCTGCTGCTGCAAAAGACGATGGTGATGGTCGAGGGCGTCGCGACGATGCTCAATCCCAAGATCAACATGTGGGACGTGTCGGGACCGTTCGTCAGCGAATGGATCCGCGACGAGTTGGGCCCCGAGGCCGCGCTCGCCGACGGAATTCGCGAACAGGGCAAGACGCTGGCGCTGATCCCCGACATCATCCGCCGCCTCGACGCGCAATTGCCGCGCAAGGGCGGCGCCCCCCCGGCGCCGCCGCTGCCCGAAATCGCGCTGATGTGGGACAAGGGCGAGCGGAAGCGTTGGTGGCGCTATGCGCTGACCGCGATTGCCGGCGCGGCGGCGGGGGCGGCGGCGCTGAACTGGCTGGGTTGAACCCTCGCGTGAATGCGCATAACTTATGCGCAAGGAGAATGGCGATGAACCGTCCCGCGCGATTCGAAGGCCCGAAGAAGGCGACGAATGTGTCGCTGAACGCCGAGTTGGTCGAAGAGGCCAAGCGACTCAGGATCAATGTCAGCGAAGCATGTCAGTCGGGACTCGCCGCGCAGGTCAAGGAAGCGCGTGAAACCGCGTGGAAGGACGAGAATCGCGCCGCGATCGAAGCCTCCAACGAATATGTCCGCAAACATGGGCTGCCGCTCGCCAAATATCGGCAATTTTGATGGCGCAATTTGACGTATGCCGGACGGCCGATGGCGATCTGGTGCTCGATTGCCAATCCGATTTGCTCGCTCATCTCAACACGAGGTTGGTCGTACCGCTCCTTACCGCCGACCAGTTCGAGGTTGTTGCACGTCGGCTCAACCCACTTTTCATGGTCGATGAGGTCCAGCATGTGATGTACACCCAATTTGCTTCGGCCATTCCGGCCAATCAGATTTGTGAGACGGTCATGTCGTTGGAAGGCAGAAGCTTCGAGATCATGAATGCCCTCGATATGCTGCTGACAGGGGTTTGACGATGGCGGCGAAACGCATCCTGCTGATCATCGGTGGCGGTATCGCCGCCTATAAATCGATCGAGCTTGTCCGGTTGCTCCGGAAATCGGGCTATGTCGTGCGCTGTGTCATCACGCGCGCGGGCGAGCAATTTGTGACGCCGCTGACCCTCGCCGCCTTGAGCGAGAATAAGGTTTATACCAGTCTGTTCGACCTGAAGGACGAGGTCGAAATGGGGCATATCCAGCTGAGCCGCGAAGCCGATCTGGTCGTCGTTGCGCCCGCGACCGCCGATTTGCTGGCAAAGATGGCGGCGGGGATCGCAGACGATCTCGCGACCACCTTGCTGCTCGCGACCGACAAGCCCGTGCTCGCCGCGCCAGCGATGAATGTCCGCATGTGGCTCCACGCTGCGACGCGCCGCAATGTCGTAACGCTGCGCGGCGACGGGGTGACGGTGATGGAGCCCGACGAGGGCGAGATGGCATGCGGTGAATATGGGCCGGGACGGCTTCCCGAGCCCGAAGCAATCAAGGCGGCGATCGATGCTGCGCTGGCCGCGCCCGCAACGCTGGCGAACCAACCCGATTTCGCCCCGGCGAACCACCGCCCACTGTTCGGCCGCCGCATCCTGATCACCGCCGGGCCGACGCATGAGCCAATCGACCCGGTGCGCTATATCGCCAACCGGTCGAGCGGACGTCAGGGCTTCGCCATCGCCGCCGCCGCCGCTGAAGCCGGCGCTGAGGTATTGCTGATCGCCGGCCCTGTCGAGCTGCCGACCCCGCCCGGCGTGATCCGCGTCGATGTAGAAACCGCGCGCGAAATGGCCGATGAGGTCGAGCAGGGTCTGCCGGTCGATGCCGCGATCATGGTCGCCGCGGTCGCCGACTGGCGCGCCGCCGATACCGCGGTGCAAAAGCTCAAGAAGGACGGTTCGGGCGCGGTCCCGCCGCTCGCGCTCGCCGAAAATCCTGACATTCTGGCAGGCCTCGCCAAAAGTCCCAGACGGCCGCCGCTGCTGATCGGCTTTGCCGCCGAGACCAACGATGTTCTCGCCCATGCGCAGGCGAAGCTTGCGCGCAAGGGCTGCGACTGGATCGTCGCCAATGACGTTGCGTCCGACCCGATGGGCGGCGAATTGAACCGCGTCCATATCGTCACCCCCGACGGCGTTGACAGCTGGGACCGGCTGCCGAAAGAGGCCGTCGCCCGCAAACTGATGGAAAAAATTGCCGATGACCTCGATGCCCGCACACCCCTTTCCCGCGATTGAAATCGCCATCCAGCGCCTGCCCAACGGCGGCGGCCTCCCCCTGCCCGCCTATGCGTCTGACGGCGCGGCGGGGATGGATGTCGTCGCGGCCGAGACGCTGACGATCCGTCCCGGAACGCGACACGCGGTCGCGACGGGCTTCGCAATGGCAATCCCGCCGGGTTATGAAGTGCAGGTGCGCCCGCGCTCGGGCCTCGCATTGAAGCATGGCATCACCTGCCTCAACACGCCGGGCACGATCGACAGCGACTATCGCGGTGAGGTGAAGGTGATCCTCGCCAACCTCGGCGACGAGAGTTTCGACATCAAGCGCGGCGACCGCATCGCGCAACTCGTCCCCGCCCCCGTCCAGCGCGCGACCTTCGCCGAAGTGGCGACGCTCGACGATACCGCACGCGGCGTCGGCGGCTTCGGGTCGACCGGGGTCGCAAGCGAGAGCCTCGACAAGGACGTCGAACCCGCAGGGCTTGCTTCGCTGGCCGCGATCAAGACGCGGCGATCGGGCGAATAGGCGTTGCTGAGCGACGCCGAACTCGACCGTTACGCCCGCCAGATCATCCTGCCGGCCTTTGGCGGCGTGGGGCAGGCGAAGCTGAAGGCCGCACATGTCGCCGTGATCGGCGCGGGCGGGATCGGCTGTCCGGCGATCACCTATCTGGCGGCGGCGGGCATCGGTAAGCTGACAATCATCGACGATGACCGGATCGAGCTTTCGAACCTGCATCGCCAGCCGCTGTTCACCGACGCCGACATCGCCGCCCCGAAGGCCGAGATTGCGGCTGCGGTAGCGCAGCGGATCAACCCGCATGTCGATGCGGTGGCGGTCGTCGAACGGCTCGGCGATGCCAATGCCGAAGCGTTGCTGGCGGGCACGAACCTGATCCTCGACGGCTGTGACAATTTCGGAACCCGGCTGACCGTCAACCGAACCTCGGTCGCGCTGCACATTCCGCTGCTCAGCGCCGCGATCGGTGCGTTCGACGGGCAGGTCGCGCTTTATGAAGGCTGGCGCGCCGACCGCCCCTGCTATGCCTGCCTTGTTGGCAGCGACCCCGACCGCGAAGGCATCAACTGCGCCGAAGCGGGGGTGATGGGCGCGCTCGCCGGAATGATCGGAACGATGGCGGCTTTGGAAGCGGTGCGCGCACTGACCGGCTGGGGCCCGCCGCTTTCGGGCCGCCTCGCGATCATCGACATGCTCGAGCGGCGCTGGCGCGAGATGGGCGTCGCCAAGGATCCGGGATGCACGATATGCCGGGGCTGAGTATCATCGTCGCGGGGGCCGAGGGCGAGCGGCTTTACGCTGCGCTTGAAACTGCGATGGCAGCGACAGCACTCGGTCGTCCGGCTCGCATCTTTCTGCAGGGCGAAGCCGCAGGGTTGCTGCGCGATCCCGTCGCCTTCGCTGGCGACGAAGCGCGGCGCGCAGCGGGACAGCCCGACCTCGCCGGGCTGGTCGCGGAAGCCATCACGATGGAGGTTCGCCTGTTCGTGTGCCAATCGGGGATGGCGCTGGCCGGCATCAACGCGACCCAACTGGTACCGCAGGTCTGCGCCGGGGGGCTGGTCAGTTTCATGGCCGATGTGGCGCCCGAGGAACGGTTGCTGGTTTATTAGAGGAAACTCCCCTCCCGCCCGCGGGAGTGAGGAAGTCACTACGGATTATCGCAGACGGTGATCTGGTCGGGAGCGGGGCGTTTTCCGGTCGGCACGAAGCGCGCGAGATAGCCGCCGGCATGCTGCTTATCGTCATAGGACACGAGTTTGTAACCGACCGCCTGAAACTCGCAGACGAGCAGGCGGAAGGGCGTGCCATGCTCGGCAATCGGCCGGTCGCCGTCGACGACGATCACCTGCCCGCCCTTGCGCAGTGCGGGGCGCAGGCGCCACAGGAAGGCGTAAGGCTCGCCGATCTCATGATACATATGGACCATGAAAACGCGGTCGAAGCTGGCCGCGGGCAGGCGCGGATCGTCGACCGCGCCGAGTTTCAGCGAGACATTATCAAGCCGTTCGCGCGCGACGCGATCGGCAAGCCGCTCGATCACCTCGGGCATGATGTCCTGCGCCAGCACACGGCCGCGTGCGCCGACGCGCGGCGCGAGACGGACGGTATAATAGCCGTCACCCGCGCCAAGGTCGGCAACAGTCATGCCGGGGCGGACGTCGGCCGAATCCATGACATCTTCGGCCTCGTTGACGCGATCGCGCGCTTCCTCGGTCGACCATTTTGTCGAGACGGTCGGCGCCACGGGACGGTCAGCGGGCGGGAATTCGCGCGCCGTCTCCAAGCGATCGCTGTCGTCATCCCACGGCGCATCGCAGCCGCCGAGCAGCAACAGCGCCGCGAGGACGACCGCGCGCTTCATCAGTCAATATCTTCCACTTCGACCTTTTCGCCCGTCACCTTCTGCGACAATGCCGCCGCCATGAAGGGATCGAGCGCGCCATCGAGCACGTCGCCGGGGGCGGTCGAGGTCACACCCGTCCGCAAATCCTTCACCAACTGATAGGGCTGAAGGACATAAGAACGGATCTGATGGCCCCAGCCGATTTCGGTCTTGGCCTGATATTCGCCCGACGCCGCCGCTTCGCGCTTTTGCAGCTCGGCCTCGTACATCCGCGCCTTCAGCATCCCCATCGCGGTCGCGCGGTTCTTGTGCTGCGAACGGTCGTTCTGGCTCGCGACGACGATCCCGGTCGGGATGTGCGTGATACGCACCGCCGAATCGGTCGTGTTGACGTGCTGGCCACCCGCGCCCGAGGCGCGGTACGTATCGATCTTGAGGTCGCCTTCGTTGATCTCGATTTCGATATTATCGTCGATCACCGGATAGACCCAGACGCTGGAAAAGCTGGTGTGGCGCCGCGCCGAGCTGTCATAGGGAGAGATACGGACCAGACGGTGGACGCCGCTTTCGGTCTTGGCATAGCCATAGGCATTCTCGCCCTTGACCAGCATCGTCGCCGATTTGATGCCAGCCTGCTCGCCCGCCTGATATTCGACAAGCTCGACCTTGAACCCGCGCTTTTCGGCCCAACGGCTGTACATGCGCTGGAGCATTTCGGCCCAGTCCTGGCTTTCGGTACCGCCGGCGCCCGCATGGACCTCGATATAGGCATCGTTGGCATCGGCCTCGCCCGCGAGCAAGGCCTTGATCTTGTCCACTTCGGCTCGCGCGGCGAGAATGCCCAGCGAAGCCACGGCTTCATCAGCCAGCGCGTCGTCGCCTTCCATCTCGGCGAGCTCGATCAGTTCGGCGGTGTCGGCGCATTCCTTTTCGATCGCGCGCGTCGCGTTGATGGCTTCGTCGAGCCGGCGGCGTTCGCGCATAACCTCTTGCGCCGCTCTGGGATCGTTCCACAGCGTCGGGTCCTCGACCTTCGCGTTCAGCTCATCGAGCCGGCGCACCGCGCGGTCCCAGTCAAGGAAACGGCGCAGCAGCGCCAGCGCGGCACCGATCTTGTCAATATGATCCTGCGCTTCGGCGCGCATGTCTTTGCTCCTGAAAAAATAGTGGTCATGCCCTTAGGGCTTGTCGGCCCCCAAGGAAAGAAAAGTGGAAAGAAGAAAGCGCCAGCGGGTCAGATGATACCGCCGCGATCCTCCAGAAATTCGCTGTCGGTGCGCCGCGACGGGCCCTGCTGAACTGGTGCGTCCTGCCGCCTGGCCGGCTTGATCGGCTTGATTTCCTCTTCGCGGATCGTCCGGCGCGGCTCACTTTCGGGCTTGAAAGCCTCCCAGATGATCGACGCCTTGGGATCGCTGCCCGGCCAGCTGCCATAGACGCGGCGGCCCGACTGGCGGTCGATCCGCACCATCCGCACGCCCTTGGGCGCCACGAAGGGAACGGGCTGGCTGTCGGCGAGCGATTCTTCGAAAAATTGCTTGAAGATAGGCGCCGCCATACTGCCGCCCTGCGCATAGCCGCCCATGTTGCGCGGCTGGTCGAAACCGACATAGACGCCCGCGACGACATTGGGGGTCCCGCCGACGAACCAGACATCATTCGGCCCCGTCGTCGTACCGGTCTTGCCGAACAGCGGCACACCGAGATCGCGCAGGCGTACTGCGGTGCCGCGCTGGACCACCCCTTCGAGCATATGGACGACCTGATAGGCGGTCATCGGGTCCATCAGCTGCTTGCCCGACTTGGCGAAGCGCGGCATCGGCCGGCCATCCCAATCCTTTTTGTTACAGCCATCGCAGGGCTTCCAGTTCTTCGGGAAGATCACCTTGCCGCGGCGATCCTGCGCATAATCGATTACGCGCGGTTTCAGTTCGCGGCCGTGGTTGGCGAGCATCGCATAGGCATTGGTGATTTTTTCGACCGTCGTCGATCCGGCGCCGAGCGCGGTCGAGAGATAGGGTTCGTGTTTGCCCATGCCCATGGCCTGGATCGTTTCCACGATCGGTTCCATGCCGACCTGGCTTGCGGTCTTGACCGTCATCAGGTTGCGCGACTGTTCGAGGCCCCAGCGCATCGTATGCTCACCCGAACCGCCCGCGCCGCCATAGTTGCGGAAGCATTTGTTGCCGAGATTGGCGCCCTGATAGACGCAAAAGGGGCCATCGACGATCAGCGTCGCGGGGGTCATGCCATTGTCGAGCGCGGTCGCATAAACGAAGGGCTTGATCGTCGAGCCCGGCTGGCGTTCGGCCTGCGTCGCGCGGTTGAAGGGCGAGAGGCGGACATCGAAGCCGCCCTGCATCGCATAGATGCGTCCCGAATGCGGGCTTTCGGCGATGAAGCCGCCCGAGACTTCGGGAATATTCTTAAGCGCGTAGGAATTGCCGCCGGTCGCTTTGACCGCGATCAGGTCGCCGGGGCGCATCGCCGAAAAGGCGCTGCCGCCGGTCTTGCGATAGCCGAGCGTCGCGGCGCCCGCGGGCAGCGTACCGGTTGTGCCGTCGGCAAAGCCGATCTGCGCCGCGCCGGGCGATTTGGAAACCACGGCGGCGATTCGCCAGCCGTCATAATCGATACCGATGAAGCTGGATGCGAGGCGGCTGGCCCATTTGTCGTCGGCCTCGATCGTCGCAATCGGTCCCGACCAGCCCTTGCCCGCGTCGTAGCGGATGAGGCCGCGGCGCAGCGCGTTGGTCGCCGCAGCCTGCATCTTGGCATCATAGGGAGTGCGCACCCAAAGGCCGCCCGCATAGACGCTGAGTCGTCCGTCCTCGGCGGTTTCGCCGAATTCGGCGATCAGCTGGCGCCGCACCTCTTCCATATAATAGCCGCCGACCTGAGCGACCGCCCGGTTGCCGCTGTCGGTGAGCCCTAGCGGCATCGCCCGCGCCGCGTCGCGCTGCGCCGCAGTGATCGCGCCATTGCTCGCCATCGAACCGAGAACAAAATTGCGCCGCGCCAGCGCTTCGTCGACGAAGCGCGCGCGGCCATATTTTTCGGGTGCTTTGGGCAGAATGGCGAGGAAGGCCATTTCGTGCAGCGCGAGCTGGTCGACATCCTTGTCGAAATAAGCGCGCGCCGCGGCCTGGACGCCGAAGCTGCGGCGGCCGAGCGGAATTTCGTTGAGGTAGAGTTCGAGAATCTGTTCCTTGGTCAGCGCATTTTCGATGCGCATCGCGAGGATCGCCTCACGAACCTTGCGGCGATAGCTCAGCTCGTTGGTGAGCAGCAGATTCTTTGCCACCTGCTGGGTGATCGTCGAGGCGCCGACCGGACGGCCGCTGCTCGTCACATTGGTGATGATCGCGCTCGCAATGCCGGGATAGTCGATCCCGCCATGGCTGAAGAAAGTCTTGTCCTCGGCCGAGAGGAAGGCGTTGACGAGCGTCTTGGGATATTCGTTATAGTCGAGCTGGACGCGGCGTTCGCGGGCATAGGCATGCACCGGCTTACCCTCCGCATCGCGGACCATCGTCGGCAGCGGCGGTTCATAGTCGCGCAGCTGATCGACCGATGGCAGGTCGCGCGCGAAAATCAGCCAGATCAGGAAAAGGCCGAGCAGGCCCGAAAGCGCCAGATAACCAAGCCATCGGAACCAGCGCCGGGTCCACATGTCGCGAAACCAGCCAAGGACGGCATTGCTGTCGCGGCGCAGGCGCAAGCGGAAATCGGGCGGACTGTCGGCGACCATATGTCCAAGCCTCTATCGCCTGTATCGATGAAAGGGAAGATGGTTGCGGTGGGCGACGTAACTCCCCTCCCATATGCGGGAGGGGCAGCGAGACTTGCGAACTTGTTCGCTAGTCGCAGCCCGGTGGGCATGGAGAGGGCAGGAACTCGCTTCGCTCGCGCCCACCCCTAACCCCTCCCGCAAGCGGGAGGGGAATTAACCCCGTCAGCGCGACCGACCGCGCGCGCTGACGGGCCAGATCGCGACCAGCGTGTCGTCGGCGACGACATGATAATGATCGTAGAGATTCACTGTCGGGTCGCAGTGCGGCACGGTCAGGCTCACCGGATCACCGGGTTGCAATTGGGTCCCGATGTCCGGCGCGATCAGCGCCGCATGTTCGTCGCCCATAAAAGCGAAAAAGGCGGTTTCGGGCGCGCCGCGCTGGACCACTGCCACTCCGCCATCGGTCGAGAGCGATTTGAAACCAGCGTCGATGGTGACGAGCCCCGAATGATTCGCGCTGACGACGCGCGCATCGACGGTGAGCGATACTTCGAATGGAACCCCGCCGCCGGTCAGGTCGCAATCGAGATACTGCTTGTCCATAAACACATAGGAGCCCGCCTGAAGTTCGGTGAAGGTGCCGAGTTCAAGATCGATATGATGCGTCCCCGTTCCCGAACCGGTGACGATCGACGGTGCGAAGCCCGCCGCGGTCAGCGCCGCGATGACCTCGTTCAAATAGTCGGTGCGTTCGACGATCGCGGATCGGCGTTCGGCATAATCCTCGATATGCTGTTGCGACCCGCAATAAAATTGAACGCCCTGATAGCGAAGGCGCGGCGCGACGGCGATCGCCTGTGCCAGCGCGACCGCCGCTTCGGCCGAAGCAACGCCGGTGCGCGCGATGCCGGGATCAATGTCGATGATGACATCAAGCCGCGCATCGGCCGCCGCCAGCGCCGCGTCAATTCGCCTCGCGACCTGCGGATGATCGACCACCGCCATCAACCCGCGTGCGCGCTTCGCCAGCAATGCGAGCCGCTCGATCGCACGCGGCGCAGCGATGGGCGAGGTAATCAATATCCCCGCAATGGCGCCGTCGACCAGCACCTCGGCCTCGCCGATCTTGGCGCAACAGACGCCGACCGCCCCCGCCGCAATCTGGCGCTTCGCGATATCGACGCTCTTGTGCGTCTTGGCATGGGGGCGCAGCCGGACGCCCCGCTCCGCCACAAGGCCCGCCATTTGGGAGATATTGCGGTCGAGCGCATCGACATTGAGCACCAGCGCCGGAGTATTAAGGTCAGCGCGGCTTCCCTGCCGCCCAACCAGATGGGCGTGAAGCGTCAGATCGTCACTCATGAAAACAGCGCCTCGAGATGCGGATTGAGGAATTTGCCGCCCGGATCGGCAGCACGGCGGACGGCACGATAACGCTCAGCCATCGGATAGAGCGTGTCAACATCGGCGCGGGTCAGCGTATGCCGCTTCGCCCAGTGCGGGCGTCCGCCATGGCCGCGGAAAATCGCTTCGGCGTCGGCGAACAGCTTGGCCCAGGGCATTTTGTTATATTGGTGCATCGAAATCGCAGCGACCGGCCCCGCGTTCATCGGACTCATCCAGATATCGTCGGCCGCGACGGTGCGATATTCGAAGGGAAATGTCACCGGCAAACGCCCGCGCCGGATCCACCCGATCACTTCGTCGAGCGCCGCAAGCCCCGCCGCGCGCGGCACTTCATATTCCATCTCCTCAAACCGCGCCGTGCGGTCGGAAGGGAAAATATTGTGCGCCGGGCCGCTTCGTTCGCCCTCGATTCGGGTTCGCATCATTGCACGCTGAAGCCAGGGAGTGAGCGCGGGCGCCTTGGCCGCAATGTCGAGAACGCGGCGAAAAGCGGTTTCCTCGATATCGGTCGTGGTCGGCGGCGGATCGCAGGGGTCGGTCGGCGTGAGCGTCTTCAAAATCACCTGATCGCTGTGCGGAAACAGCCAGAATTCGATATGCCGTTGCCCGTCGGCAAGTTCGTCAAACGATTCACGGATTTCGGCCCACGGCCGCCTTTCAAGCCGTTCGGCCAGATAATAAGCGGGAACGACCGCGATCTCTATCTCGGTCGCAATCCCGAACAGGCCGAGCGACAGGCGCTGCGCTTCGAACAAATCGGGGTTGCTGCGGGCGTCGCACCAGCGTGCCTCGCCGTCGGCGCCGATCAAGCGATATCCCTTGGCGAAGGTCGCGAGCGACCCGAGGCTCGCCCCCGTGCCGTGGGTGCCCGTCGCCAGCGCGCCCGCCAGCGACTGCGGATTGACGTCGCCCTGATTGGCGAGCGCCAGCCCCTCATCCCACAATGCGGCGGTCAGACGCTTGATACTCCAACCCGCCGGAATGCGCGCAGTCCGGCGATCGGCAGCAATGGTTATTTCGCCCACCAGATCGTCAAGGTTGATGATCGTATCATCCGATTCGCACAAAGGCATAAAGCTGTGCCCCGCCCCGGTCGCGCGCACCCGCCGCGCACCGCGGATCAGCCCCGCCAATTCCTCTTCACTTTGTGGACGGGCTATTCGTGCGGTGGTCTCAACGCTGCCCGACCAATTGCTCCAACGCATATAATCCGCTCTCCTTCGTCACCCACGGATTGACGCGTGGGTGGATGCGGAAAGATAGTCAAGACTATATAATTTCAAGTCGTCGCAAATCGGGAAAATCGGACTGCGCCAGCCTGGGAAACGCGCGTCCGAAGCGCCGCGGCTCCCGGCCAAACGCAGGAACGGCCTATCGCGCCGCGACCCGCCTTGCAAAATGGACTTGTACCGCTTCGCGCACGCCACGCGCCACCTTTTTCTGCCCCGCCGCCGACGCGAGAAATTCGCCATCATCCTTGTTCGAAATAAAGCCGGTTTCGAAAAGGATAGATGGCGTGTCGGGTGCCTTGAGCACCACGAACGAAGCAAAACGATGCGCGGTGGTACGGAATGTGACCGCCTCCGCGGCCTCACGCTGGAGCAGGCGGGCGAAATCGGAGGCGCGATTCATCGTTTCGCGCTGGGTGAGGTCGACAAGGATCGACGACACCTCGTTACTGTGCGCGCCGAGATCCACACCATTGATGATATTGGCCCGATTCTCACGCGCCGCGATCCGCGCCGCTTCACGGTCGGAGGCGGTTTCGGACAGGGTATAGATGGACGCGCCGCGCGCCTCTTCATTCTCCGCCGCATCGGCATGGATCGAAATGAACAGATCGGCCTGAAGCCGCCGCGCGATGCCCGAGCGCTCCTCGAGGAGCAGATAGCGATCATCCGAACGGGTAAGCGCAACGCGGACGCGACCCGACGCGACCAGATCGTCACGAATCGCGCGGGCGAGCGCCAGCGTGATATCCTTTTCGCGTTTGCCATTGTGCGGCGACAGCGCGCCCGGGTCATGTCCACCATGACCGGCATCAATCACGACCAGCGGCAGCCGCGCGTCGTCGGGGCCCTCGATCCTTGGCAGCGGCAGTGCCGGCTTCGCCCGGCCGATCGGCACCGTGACGCTATAATGTTTTTCGGGCGGCTTGGCGCGAAACCGCGCAGGGGCCTGGCGTTCGATGTGGGGACGGCGCGCAGAGAGGCCCGAATCGCGGGCGCCGGTCGCATCTATCGGTCCCGCGAGCGCCGCTGCGGGGTGGGACATCATCGTCATCAGGACGAGCAGCAGGCTCATTCCGTCTCTATGCCGCTGCCGCCCGGCAATGGTCCAGCGCATAATCCAAATCAGCCAGCCCGCCGCGACGGAGCATGATGAAATCATCCGTGGCTATAGCGGGCGATATCGCGACAAAGCGGCAAGCTTCGCGGGCGATTCGCCCCGTCCGGCGGTGCGCGCTTCTTGCAACATCCGTGGTATAACCCATCTTTGTACGGTGGTTGTGGTTGCCGTCGGGACATGCCGATGCTAGCACGGCCTCCACTGGCGGTGTCGTTCCCGGCGCCGTCCGGCCTTTTGAGGGGAAGGCCTGACCCGCGAATCTGCGGATCATGGCTGCCCTGGTGCCGGACACGCGGGGAATGGCGATGTGCCGCCAGTCCACCCGGTTGACCGGACAGTCGGGGCGTTCGCCTTACGCCCGCCCTGCCCGCCCGCTCATCCCGTAACAGGTTGATGCCGCATGTGGCTTGCCATGCTCTCTTCACTCCGCGACGCGGGCGCTTTCGCCCCGGCCGTCGCTGGACGTGAAGACCGTATGCGCGGACCGGACCATCACGCAGATATGCGTGGCCGGACGCAGCCAGGACGCGGCAATAACGTCTTTTTTCGTTTCACCCTTTTCCGCCGCGACCGCTGCTCAAAGGCGTTTGCGGGATTTTTAACTGGCGCGCCACGGCGCGCCTGGAGTGTTTATAATGACCACGCGCATGTTGATCGACGCGCGGCACCGGGAAGAAACCCGGGTCGCCGTCACCAAGGGAAACCGCATCGAGGAGTTTGATTTCGAGTCCGCCGAGCATAAGCAGCTCAAGGGCAATATCTATCTGGCCAAAGTAACCCGCGTCGAACCGTCGCTGCAGGCGGCGTTCGTCGAATATGGCGGCAATCGCCACGGGTTTCTGGCGTTCAGCGAAATCCACCCCGATTATTACCAGATTCCGAAGGAAGATCGCGAAGCCCTGCTGCGCGAAGAGGCCGAACATGCCGCCGCTGCGGCTCAGCGCGCTGAGGAAGACCTCGACGAGCTGGAAGGCGATGTCGCCGACGTCGAATATCATGACGATGACGAGCATGGCGACGCCCATGCCGATTCAGACCATGACGACGACCGTGATGACGACCATGACCATGAGGACTCCAAGCGCGGCGACGCCGAAGAGGGCGCCGAAGGTGAAGCCGAAGGCGCCGAAGGAAACGGGGATGGCCGCGGCGATCGCCGGGGCCGTGGACGCGGCCGGGGCAACAACAACCGCAAGGGTGGCCGCGGACGCAGCCGCCGCAATGACGACGAAGACGGTGAAAACCGCATGTCGCTGCGCCGCCGCTACAAGATTCAGGACGTCATCCGTCGCCGTCAGGTGATGCTGGTTCAG
Source organism: Sphingopyxis witflariensis (assembly GCF_002205635.1). Taxonomy (GTDB): domain Bacteria; phylum Pseudomonadota; class Alphaproteobacteria; order Sphingomonadales; family Sphingomonadaceae; genus Sphingopyxis; species Sphingopyxis witflariensis. The sequence continues at coordinate 148,316 of NZ_NISJ01000003.1, forward strand.
GTCGTCAAGGAAGAACGCGGCAACAAGGGCGCGGCGCTGACCACTTATCTCAGCCTCGCCGGCCGTTATTGCGTGTTGATGCCCAACACGATGCACGGTGGCGGGATCAGCCGCAAGATTTCGAACGGCGCCGATCGCCGCAAATTGAAGGCGATGGTCGACGAAATGAACCTGCCGCCGACGATGGGCTGCATCGTTCGCACTGCGGGCATGGCGCGCACGAAAGTCGAGATCAAACGCGACTTCGACTATCTCGCCCGCGTCTGGGACGAGATTCGCGAAAAGACGCTCGAATCAAGCGCCCCGGCGCTGATCCATTCGGACAGCGACCTGGTGAAGCGCGCGATCCGCGATATTTATCACAAGGATATCGAGGAAGTGCTCGTCGAGGGCGACGAGGGTTACAAGGCCGCCAAGCAATTCATGAAATTGCTGATGCCGAGCCACGCGCGGCGGGTGAAGCAATATGCCGACCCGGTCTCGCTCTATCAGCGATACGGCGTCGAGGATCAGCTGGCGGGGATGCTCAATCCCGTCGTCCAGTTGAAATCGGGCGGCTATCTGGTGATCAACCCGACCGAGGCCTTGGTGTCGATCGACATCAACTCGGGCCGGTCGACGCGCGAGCATAATATCGAGCAGACTGCAGTCAGCACCAATTTGGAAGCCGCGCATGAAATCGCGCGCCAATTGCGCCTGCGCGACATGGCCGGGCTGGTCGTGATCGACTTCATCGACATGGATCATGGCTCGAACGTCCGCAAGGTCGAGCGCGCGATGAAGGATGCGCTGAAGAATGATCGCGCGCGCATCCAGATCGGCCGCATCTCGGGTTTCGGCCTGATGGAGATGAGCCGCCAGCGCCTGCGCACCGGCGTCCTCGAAGCCTCGACGCGTCCGTGCCCGCATTGCGAAGGCACCGGCCTCGTCCGCACCGCTTCGTCGGCGGGCCTCAGCGCGCTGCGCCTGATCGAAGAAGAAGCCGCACGCGGTAAGGGCAGCCGGATCACGCTCCGCGCGAGCCAGGAAGCGACCTTCTACCTCCTCAACGAAAAGCGCCGCGAACTGCGCGAGATCGAGGAACTCTACGGCGTCACGGTCGAGATCCTGCCCGACGGCGAAACCGAAGGCGCACGCATGGCGGTCGAGGTCAGCGGTCCGCCGCCAATCGCGCGCCGCAGCTTCGCCCCGATCGCTCCGATCGAGGATGATGAGGACGAGGAATTCTTCGACGAGGAAGAAGAAACCGAAGCCGAAGCCGAAGAGGTCACAGAACGTCCCGCCCGCCAGCCGCGCGAAGCACGCGAGGAAAGCGACACCGACGGCGAAGGCCGCAAGCGTCGCCGCCGTCGCCGCCGTGGCCGCCGCGGCCGCCGCGACGAGGACGGCAATGAAATCGCCGAAGGCAGCGAAGGCGAAGGCAGCGAAGCCGGAGATGACGCTGAGCGCGAAACCGAAACCGCAGCTGAAGGCGATGCCGCAGAGACGGCACCGGCCGAAGGCGACGCCGAGGTCGTGGAGGCCGAAACCAAGCCGCGTCGTCGCCGTGGTGGTCGCGGTCGCAAGCCGAAGACCGATGCGGGCGAAGCCGGCGCCGAAGTCGAGGCTGAGACCGAAGCTGCGGTAGAGATCGCCCCGGTCGAAGCCGAAGCCGCCGAACCGGTCGCAGAAGAAGCGCCCGCCGAAAAGCCGAAGCGCAAGCGCGCGCCGCGCAAGACCAAGGCCGACGCCGCCAAGACGGAAGCTGAAACGGTCGTGGCAGAAGTCGCTCCGGCCCCGGCCGAAGCGGTTGCTGTCGAAGCCGAAGCGGCGCCTGAAGCCGTCGAAGCCGCGCCCGAAGAAGCGCCTGCCAAGCCCGCGCCCAAGAAGCGCGCCAGCCGCGCCAAAAAGGCCGTGGCCGCTGAAGCCGCACCCGAAGCCGCCGTCGAACGCGAAGCCGAATCGGTGAATGCCGAAGCGGTGGGCGCCGATGGGGACGCCGAAGGCGAAGGCCTCGGCCCCGACGGCGAACCGCGCCGTGGTTGGTGGCAGCGGACTTTCGGCAACTAGTCGCGCCGAAACATTGAGGTGATTCGCCTGTTTGCGTGAATCATCATCCGGCAAAGGCCGGGAGCTCACCGTCGCGCATCGTCGCACGGTCGAGGTCCCGGCCTTTCGTCATATGGCACGGCGCAAATCGCGATGCCCGCTCTTGCCCAAGGCCTTGCTTCCGCGCGCCTTGGCCCCCACAACACCCCCATGGCTTCAGTCGGGGTTCAGGCGCGCGGCGCAAGACAGCGGGAGATGAGTTCTCCCCCACATCCCATCGCGCCCGGGGCCGATGCCCCGCGCCAGCTTTTCCGCATCATCCTGACATTGCTGGCGATGTTCGCGGTCGCGATGCGTCCGGCGATGGCGCAATCCATCCTGCGCGACGCCGAAACCGAAGTCTTGTTACAGGATATGATGGACCCGCTGACCGAGGCGGCAGGGCTCCAGCGCGGACAGGTCCGCGTCCACCTGCTGGGTGACCCGAGCATCAATGCCTTTGTTGCGGGCAGCCAGGATATTTATGTTTTCAGCGGGCTGATCGAGGCCGCCGACAGCGCCGAAGAGGTGCAGGGCGTGCTCGCGCACGAACTGGGCCATGTAATGGGCGGCCACGCAATCCGCGTCAACGAAGGCGCCAAGACCGCAACCGGCATCTCGCTGCTCAGCCTGTTGCTCGGGGCCGCGGCGATTGCGGCGGGCGCAGGCGAGGCCGGCATGGGCGTCATGATGGCGGGCCAGCAAGCCGCGCTCGGCAAGTTCCTCGCCTTCACCCGCGTCCAGGAATCGACCGCCGACGCCGCCGGTTCACAATATCTGTCGAAAGCCGGGATCAGCGGCCGCGGCAGCCTGGCTTTTTTCAAGAAATTGCAGAATCTCGAGTTCCGCTATGGGGTCAAGCAGGACGATGATCAGGCCTATGGCCGCACCCACCCGATGTCGGGCGACCGCATTCAGGCGCTGCGCGAGGTCTATGTGATCGATCCGGCGTGGACCAAGCCCGCCGATCCCGAAATCGAAAAGCGGTTCCAGCGTGTGAAGGCCAAGCTTTCGGGTTTCATGGCCGACCCCGATCGGACGCTGCGCAAATTCCCCGAGAGCAACAGCAGCATTCCGGCGCGCTATGCCCGTGCCTATGCCTGGCATAGGAGCGCCTATCCGCAAAAGGCGCTGACCGAGGTCGAAGCGCTGCTCGCAACCAATCCGAGCGACCCTTATTTCCTCGAGCTCGAAGGCCAGATCCTGCTCGAATCGGGGCGCCCCAAGGAAGCGATTCCGGCGCTGCGCAAGGCGGTCACCATTTCGCGGTCGCAGCCGCTGATCAGCGCGACGTTGGGGCATGCGCTGATCGCGACCGAAGACCCGGCCAATTATGCCGAGGCCGAAGAGGTGCTCAAGACTGCGGTCGCGCTCGACAATCAAAACCCCTTCGCCTGGTATCAGCTCGGTATCGTCTATGCGAACAAGGGCGATCAGGCGCGCGCCGCGCTCGCCTCGGCCGAACGTTATCAGTTGCAGGGTGGACAGGCATCGCTCGCACTGCGTAATGCCGAAACCGCGATGCAGGGCCTGCCCCAAGGGTCGCCCGACTGGATTCGTGCACAGGATATTTCGCTGGTCTCGCGCACCGAAGTGGAACGCGAACGCAAACGGCGTTAGATTCAAGCAGAATATGGAACAGGCATCGCAAATCCGTGATGCACAAGGGCGACAAGTGACCAACAACAAAGACGATGAATATTACCAGCCATGGCTACGCGAGGAGCCGGCGGAAACGCCGCTGCCGCGCGACGCGCAGCGTCCCATGGCCACTGAAGGCCTCGCCAAACCGAAGGACGCTCCGCCGGTCGGTATCGATCTGACGCGCTATCCCGCGCGCGATGAAGCCCCGCGTCCGCCGCTGGTGAAACCCGAAGCGTTGAAGGCGGGCGCCGCGAACATCTGGCAGGCCGTCCGCACCGGAAGCGCCGCCTTTGCCGACTGGACGATCCGCGTCGGCGAGCGCGCCGATATCCCCGCGCGCGTCGAGGCGATGGAAATTCCGCGCCGGTCGCGCGACCTAGCGCAGCGCAGCGGCATCATCGCCGCCCGCACCGCGCGCACGATCGGCAGCGGTTCGGCGCGTGCCGGACGCGCCGCTGCCGCCGCGAGCGGCGAGGCGTGGGAGAAAATGGCGCTGGGCGACAAGGTCGCCAAAATCTCGAGCGACGCCGGGCGCGGACTGGGCGAAGTCGCCGGCAAGACCAAGGCCGGAATCGGTCAGGCCGCACGGGCAGGCACCGAAAGCCTGCGCGACAGCCTTGGCGACGCCGCGACCAAATTGCTGCCGACCCCGCACGAGGATTTGCCCCCGCCGCCGTCGGGGCTCGCGCAATTGCTGGCGCGTGAGGAAGCTGCGGAACAGGCGGTCGAACGGTCGAACGCGCCCGATCTGCCGCTGTTCGCGGGCGAGCCTCCGATGGCCACTGCGCCGACACCGCGCGCGGCAGTGGAAAGCGACGACCGTTCGCCGCATGTGCCACCGGCCGCCACCAAAACGGCGGCGAGCGCGAAGGCTATGGCCGCCCCGCGCCTGCCACAGATCAAGGGTATGGAAATGGACGGCGGAACCTCGCGCAAATGGCTGGTCGGAATCGCCGGCCTCGCGCTGCTCGGCATGATATTCTGGCTCGGCGGGCGTTTCGGCGGCGGGATGAGCAAGAGCGAGGTCGAAACGATCGTCGCCGATTATATCCACGCCAATCCCCAAATCATTCCCGAGGCGCTGGAAGCCCAGCGCGACACGGAAATGGCAAAAGCGATCGACGCGATCCGCCCGGCGCTCGAAAAACCCTATGCCGGCGCATGGGCGGGCAACGCCAATGGCGATGTAACCCTGGTCGTCTTCACCGATTATGCCTGCGGTTTCTGCCGCGCCAGCGTCCCCGACGTCGACCGGCTGATCCGCGAGGACAAGCGCGTTAAGGTAGTGTTCCGCGAATTGCCGATCATCGCCCCGCAAAGCCGCGACGCCGCGTTGATGGCGCTCGCCGCCGCACGTCAGGGCAAATATGACGCCTTCCACCATGCGATGTTCGCGGCGGGCTCGCTCGACAAGACGGCGATCGCCGCAGCAGCCGAGAAGGTCGGCGTCGTCACCGACGGCAGCGCCGATGCGACCGCAAACGAGGCCCTGTTCCAGCGCGAACTCGACAGCAACCTCGCCATCGCGACCCAGTTGCAGCTGAACGCCACTCCGACCTGGATCATCGGCGACCAGCTGATGCAGGGCCAGATCGGCTATGCCGGGCTGCGCGAAGCCGTCGCCAAGGCGCGGGCGGCGAAGGGCTGATCGCGGCGTGTCCGACCAGGTCCGCAAATCCATCGCGCGAGGATTGGCAAATCCGCAAATGATGGCTGCGGCGCTGGCGCTTCACGACGGGCGACTGCATGAGGCGGAGCCGCTGTTGAAGGCGCAATTGAAGCGCGATCCTTTTGACGTCGCCGCGATCCGTATGCTCGCCGAACTGGCGGCAAGGATCGAACGGTATCGCGACAGCGAAAATCTGCTGCGCCGCGCCCTGGAGATCGCGCCCGATTTCCTTGCCGCGCGGTCCAATCTGGCAACCATCCTCCACCGGCAGGGACGGTCGGCAGAAGCCGTGGCCGAGCTAGAACAGTTGCAACTGCTCGACCCCGATAATCTGGCCAATGCCAATCTGAAAGCCGCCGCGCTGGGGCGGGTCGGCGAGTTTGACGAAGCGCTGGAACTTTATGAGCAGGTTCTGGTGACCTTGCCCAAACAGCCGAAAATCTGGATGTCCTATGGCCATATGCTCAAGACGGTCGGACGGCAGACCGACGCCGTCGCCGCCTATCGTCGCGCGCTCATCCTCGCCCCGGCGCTGGGCGAAGTGTGGTGGAGCCTCGCCAACCTCAAGACCGTCGCGTTCGACGACGCCGACGTCGCGGCGATGCTGGCGGCACTGGACCGGCGCGACATCAGCGCCGAGGATCGCTTTCACCTGCATTTCGCGCTCGGCAAGGCGCATGAGGACCGGCGGCAAGCCGAGATTGCGTTTCGCCACTATGCGGACGGAAATGCCCAGCGCAAGGCGCTGATCCCCTATGATGCTGACCAGACGCGTGCTGCGGTGGATCATGCCAAATCGCTCTACACCCCCGAGTTTTTCGAAGCGCGGCGCGATTTTGGCGCCGACGCGCCCGATCCCATTTTCATCATCGGCATGCCGCGCGCCGGGTCGACGCTGATCGAACAGATATTGGCGAGCCATTCAATGGTCGAGGGCACGATGGAACTGCCCGACATTCCCAAATTGGCCGCAAAGGCGCGAAATCAGGGCGGGATCGCCCAGCTCACCGCCGCCGACGCACGCGCTTTGGGCGAGCAATTTCTGCACGACACAAGCATCCAGCGCAAAAGCGCCAAGCCCTTCTATATCGACAAACTGCCGAACAACTGGCTGCACATCGGCTTCATCCAGCTGATTCTGCCTCGTGCCAAGATCATCGATGCGCGGCGCCATCCGATGGATTGCTGTTTCTCCAACTTCAAGCAGCATTTCGCGCGCGGTCAGGCGTTCAGCTACAGCCAGACGGATATGGGGCGCTATTATGCCGATTATGCCGACCTGCTCAATCATTTCGACGCCGTGCTGCCGGGACGGGTTCACCGCGTGATCCACGAACGGCTGATCGCCGATCTGGAATCGGAGGTGCGCGCGCTGCTCGCATATCTCGGCCTGCCCTTTGAAGAGGCCTGCCTGCATTTCTATGCCAATGACCGCGCGGTGCGCACCGCAAGTTCGGAACAGGTGCGGCGGCCGATCAACAGCGACGGGGTCGGGCAATGGCGCGCGATGGAGGCGCAGTTGCAGCCGCTGAAAGACGCGCTGGGGCCAGTATTGGCGCAATATCCGGCCGCTCCCTGAACCTATTGTGGCAATTTTATCATAGTGCGCCTGAAACCGCCGGTTCGGCGGCATAATGCCCCTCACCTCGATTGACGAGGCCATGGAACTGTAGAAAACTCCCCCATCGTCGCCATCACGACCAGCGGTGTGCGACCTCCAGGGGGAGACTTTTATGTCGGTCCGTTTTTCTTGCCGCGCATTACTTTTGGCGTCGCTGTCTAGCAGTGTCTTGGCTTCCCTCCCACTGATGGCGCAGGAGACCCCCAGCAGGGGTGACGACGATGAGATCGTCGTCACCGCGCAAAAGCGCGAAGAAAATCTTCAAAATGTGCCGATCAGCATCCAGGCACTGGGCACCCGCAAGCTCGACCAGCTCAACGTCACCAATTTTGAAGATTTCTCGAAATTGCTCCCCAGCGTTTCGTTCCAGTCGAGCCAGCCGGGCGTGACCACCGTCTATATGCGCGGCGTCGCCAGCGGCGGCGACGGCAATCATTCGGGTTCGCTGCCCAGCGTCGGCGTCTATCTGGACGAACAACCGGTGACGACCATCGGCGGCACGCTCGACATCCATGTCTATGACATCGCGCGCATCGAATCACTCGCCGGACCGCAGGGCACGCTTTACGGCGCGTCGTCGCAAGCCGGCACGATCCGTATCATCACCAACAAGCCGAGCACCGCCGGTTTCGAAGGTCGCGTCGATGGCGAGATCAACAGCGTCAAGAGCGGCGACATCGGCGGTCGGCTGGAGGGCATGGTCAACCTCCCGATCAGCGAGATGGCCGCGCTGCGCGTCGTCGGCTGGTATCAGCACAACGCGGGCTATATCGACAATGTGGCGGGGACGCGCAGCTTCCTGCCGACGCCGGGCGGCATCACTGTCGACAATGACGAATTCGTCAAAAAGAATTTCAACGACAGCGAGGTCTATGGCGGCCGCGCCGCGCTGAAAGTCGATCTCGACGATAATTGGACGGTGACCCCGACCGTGCTGTATCAAAAGCAGACCAGCCACGGCACCTTCGCGCAGGATCCACGGGTCGGCGATTTGCAGGTCCAGCGCTTCTATCCCGACAATCGCAGCGACCGCTTCATCCAGGCGGCGCTGACGATCGAGGGCAAGCTGGGCAATTTCGACGTCACTTACGCCGGTGCCTATCTCGATCGCAAAGCCTATCAGATCAACGATTATACCGATTATGCCGAGGCTTATGACAAGCTGTATGAAACCTCGGGCGGCCTGGCGGGCTATTTCTATCTCGAGGATAATGCCGGCAACGATATCGACCCGCGCCAGTTCATCATCGGCACCGACCATTTCCGCAAGATGAGCCAGGAATTCCGCGTCGCGTCGCCGCAGGACGAACGCTTCCGCGTCGTCGCGGGGCTGTTCTATCAGCGCCAGAGCAATGCGATCCACCAGGATTATATGGTCCCTGGGCTGGCCGATCTCATGTCGGTCAACGGCAGGCCCGGAACGCTGTGGCTGACCGAGCAAAAGCGCGTCGACAAGGATTATGCGGCGTTCGGCGAGGCGAGTTTCGACATTTTGCCGAACCTGACGCTGACCGGCGGCGGGCGCTATTTCAAATATGACAACAGCCTGATCGGCTTCTTCGGATTTGGCCGCAACCCCGCCGGCCCGCCCTTCAACGGCGCGGGCAGCTCGCGCACCGGGGTCGCGGGATGTTATACGACGACAGGCGCAATCCTGCGCGACAATCCCGGCGGCACTTTGTTGCCAGCGGCCGTGGACGGCAGCCCCTGCACGAATCTGGCCGATTTCGTCGATGGCAAGCTGGTGCCCAAGCGGACCAAGGACGACGGTTTCACGCACAAATTGAACCTGACGTGGAAACCGACCGAGGATCTGATGACCTATGCGACCTGGTCGCGCGGTTTCCGCCCCGGCGGGATCAACCGGCGCGCGTCGGTCGGATCCTATGCCGCCGACTTCCTGACCAATTATGAGCTGGGGATTAAATCGACGCTGGCCGATGGCGCGGTGCGCCTGAATGCCGCAATCTATCAACAGGATTGGAAGAAATTCCAATTCTCCTTCCTCGGCGAGAATAGCTTTACCGAGATCCACAACGGCCCCAACGCCCGCATTCGCGGCATCGAGGCCGATATCAATGTCCGTCCGACCGAAGGGCTGACGATCACCGCCGCGGCATCCTATACCGACGCCAAGACACGCAACAATCTGTGCAAGATCGACGATCCGACCTTTTCCTGTACCGGCCCCGACGTCGCCGCGCCGGCGGGCACCCGCCTGCCGATCACGCCGAAGTTCAACGCCAATGCGACGCTGCGCTATGCCTTCCCGGTCGGGTCGGGCGAGATGCACTTCCAATCGGTGATCGCGCATCGCAGCTCGGCCACCGCCGACATCCGGGTGGAACAGGCGACAGATCTGGGACGGATCAGCGGATCGACGACGGTCGATTTTGCGGTGGGCTATGATTTCGGCAAATATAGCCTCGAGATGTTCCTCGAAAATGCGTTCGACGAACGCGCCGAACTGGCGCGCTTCTCCAACTGCGGCCAGTGCAACACGCGGGTGCAGATATTGGTGAACCGACCGCAAACGATCGGGCTGCGGGCCGGAACCAAGTTCTAGCCCGTTGACCGCAACCGCAACCCACGACGAGAGGCCGGGCCAAAAGCTCGGCCTTTTGATGTGCGTCGCACTGGGCATGGGCAATATGATCGGGTCGGGGGTGTTTTTGCTCCCCCGCGATCTTGCCCCGCTCGGCTGGAATGCAGTGATCGGCTGGGGGGTGTCGATCACCGGCACGCTGTGCCTCGCAGCCGTCCTCGCCCGGCTCGCCCGAAAATTGCCCGGGGGCAGCGCGACCTTCACCTATGCCGCAGCGGCCTTTGGTCCCGGCACCGGATTTATCGTTGCGTGGAGTTACTGGATCAGTTGCTGGACCGTCGTCGCAACCCTCGCGGTGGCAGCGCTCGCCAATTTGTCGATCCTCTTTCCAGCGCTCGGCGCGGGCGGCGCGGGGCCGGCGTTGATCGCTATCGGATGCATATGGTTCTTTACCCTGGTCAACCTGCTCGGGGTGCGGCGTGCGGGCGGCGCGCAGTTGTTGACGCTGGGGCTCAAACTAATCCCCATTATCGGCGCAGTGATCGTCGCGCTCTGGCTATGGGGGACCGGCGACGCGCCGACGGCATCGATGGCGGGAACCCAGCCGATCAGCCTGTCAGGGGTCGGCAGCGCCGCGACGCTCACCCTGTTCGCGTTGCTCGGCTTTGAAAGCAGCTGCGTCGTCGGCGATCGGGTGCGAGATCCCGAAACGACAATCCCGCGCGCGACGATGATCGCGGCAGCGGCGACGGGACTGCTCTATCTCTTGTCCTGTACGACGGTGACCTTGCTGCTACCGCTCGACACGCTCGCACATTCGAACGCCTCCTATGCGACCTATTTTTCGATGCTGGTCAGCCCGTCGGCAGGCCAAGGCGTCGCGCTGTTCGCCGCGATCGCCGCGCTGGGCGCGCTGAACGGCTTTGTCCTGTTGCAGGGCGAGATCCCGCGCGATCTCGCGCACCGCCGCCTGCTCCCGCCCATTTTTGCGCGCGACAACCGCTTCGCCGCGCCGTGGGTGACGCAAATCGTATCGAGCGGTCTCGCGAGCGTCATCGTCTATGCGAATTATTCGCGCGGGCTGGCCGAACTGTTCAGCTTCATGGTGCTGATCACGACCTCGACCGCGATCATTTTCTATATCGCTGGTGCGCTCGCCGCGCTGAAACTCGAATATGGCGCGCTCAAGACATCATCGACCTTCATCGCGCTGACAATCGTCGGCTTCGCTTACAGTTGCTGGGCCTTTTACGGCGCGGGGTGGGAGGCGAGCCTGTGGAGCCTCGCGATGACCGCCGCCGGTTTGCCCATCTATCTGGTGATGCAACGCCGATTGACAGCTCCAGCCTGAACTTCCCCGTATTTCCGTAGCGAAACGATTGCCTATTGCTATTCGGAACATCGAGTTTCAGACTTCTCCTGTTCGATCGAAGAAGGGGCAAAGTCATGGAATGGATGTTGATGCCGTTGAAGCGCTACGCCGATTTCACCGGGCGATCGCGGCGCAAGGAATATTGGATGTTCGCGCTGTTCCAGCTGATCGTCGTTCTGGTTCCCATGTCCATTATTTTCGCAATCAGCGACCTGACCGCAGGACCGCCAGTCCTGCTTTTGGTTTTCCTGGCCGCCTATCTTCTGGTCTTCCTTGTCCCTACCATCGCAGTGTCGGTCCGCCGTTTCCACGATCAGGACAAGAGCGGCTGGTTCTATCTGCTCAGCTTCATTCCCTATGTCGGCGGCATCATCGTGTTCGTCTTCATGTGCCTCGAAGGCACGAAGGGCCCGAACCGCTTTGGCGACGATCCGAAGGGTCACGGCGCGCAGGACGTGTTTGGCTGATCAGCCGTGAAGGGGGCGGTTTTGATAATATCAAAACCGCCCCGCTGACTTGAAAACGCTCTAGCGCCACCTGGGCGCGAAGAAACCCCGATCGCGTATGATCACCGCTGCGGCATTATGCCCCGGCGCACCCGTCACGCCGCCGCCGGGGTGAGTGCCCGCACCGCACATGTAGAGATTTTTGAGCGGCCCGCGATAGGCGCCGTTGCCGAGCACGGGGCGCGCCGACCACAGCTGGTCGAGGCTCATATTGCCGTGCATGATGTCGCCGCCGACGAGCCCGAATTTGCGCTCTAACCCCTTGGGGCTGAGGATCTGGCGGCCGAGGATCGAGGCGCGGAAACCGGGGGCATGCGCCTCGACGGTATCGATGATGCAGTCGGCGGCGGCGCCTTCCTCGGCATCCCAGTCCCTGCCGTCGGGAAGCTCGGGGGCGAATTGCTGACAGAAGAGGCTGGCGACATGCTGGCCGGGAGGCGCGAGGCTGTCGTCAACGGTCGAGGGAATGAGCATTTCGACGATCGGCTTTTTCGACCAGCCATGTTCCTTCGCGTCGAGAAACGCCTTGTCCATATAGTCGAGCGTCGGGGCAATGATGATCCCCGACTGGTGGTGCTCGCCGGGTTCGGGAAGGCAGGCGAAGCGCGGCAGCTCGCTGAGCGCCACGTTCATGCGGAAGGTGCCGCTGCCTGCCTTGAACGCCTTGATCCGGCGGCGGAATTCGGGGGCGATATCGCCTTCGTCGAACATCCGTTCGTATAGCAGCTTGGGCCCGACATTGGCGATGACGCGCGCCGCGGCGATTTCCTCGCCGCCGACCAGCTTCACCCCGACCGCCTTGCCGCCATCGACAAGAACTTTGTCGACCGGGCTTTCGAGGCTAATCTCGACACCCAACTGCGTGCAGACTTTGGCCATCATCTGGGTGATCGCACCCATGCCGCCGACGCTGTGGCCCCATGCGCCCTTCTTGCCATTCACCTCACCGAAAACATGATGGAGGAGGACATAAGCGCTGCCCGGCGTGTCGGGGCTGGCATAATTGCCGACCACCGCGTCGAATCCGAAGGCGGCCTTGACCGCTTCGCTTTCGAACCAGCTGTCGAGAAAGGTGCGCGCCGATTTGGTGAAGAGTTCGAGCACGTCGCGCTGCTGCGACAGGCTGAGCCTGGTCAGCCCCCGCCCCTGTCGCGCCGCGTCGATCAACGTCTTGAAGCCGTCGCCGACATTGGGCGGCGATTTGAGCGCGAGATCGCGCAACACGTCGGCGACGCCCTCGAGCATGTCATAATATTCGGGGAGCCGCGCAGCGTCGTGGGCGGAGAAGCGCGCAAATTCCTTTTGGGTGCGTTCGAGTCCGCCGCCGAGTTTCAGATAGCCTCCATCCTCCTGCGGCAGGAAGTTGCTGATCGGCCGTTCGATGACGCGGTAGCCATGATCGACGAGCTTCATGTCGGCGATGACTTTGGGCTGGAGCAAGCTGACGGTGTAGCTGGCGACCGAATTGCGGAAGCCGGGATGGAATTCTTCGGTCACCGCGGCGCCGCCTACGATATCGCGCGCCTCGACTATCCGCACCTTCAGCCCCGCCTTCGCGAGATAGAAAGCGCAGACGAGGCCGTTGTGGCCGGCGCCGATGATGAGGGCGTCATAGGCTTTGGTCATGAAAATTCTTTCGCAAGCGGGGATTGGACAGTTTGGCGGCCGAAGCCGAGAATGCGGCGCAACAGCGGAAAGCGGTCGCGCGCGATCGAAAGCGGTTTGACGTCGTCGAGGCTGGCCATTGCAGCGATTCCGGCGGCGAGGCCGGGGACGAGCGCGAGAATCTCGTGGTGAAAGGCCACGATGCCATGGGCTTCGATCTCAGGAAAGCTGCGTTTTTCGATGATCCGCGCGCATTGCCAACCATCGCTGCGCGGGGTGGCGACGACCATATTGGCGGGCCGCCGCCGGCGATAAGGACAGGATGCTTGCTCATTCTCCCCTCCCGCTTGCGGGAGGGGCCGGGGGAGGGCCTGTCCCGTGTTCAACAAAGGGGGAAGAAACAGCCCCTCCCCAAACCCCTCCCGCAAGCGGGAGGGGGACTTATCGGCTCCAGCCCGGCGGCGGCGCATGTTCCAGCCGCGCTTCGGGGATGATGTCGCGCATCCGCGAGCAGAAATGGTTGAGGCAGACTTCCTTGTCGCTGAGCGGGCCCATGGTGAAGCTTTGCGACGCCATCCCCTGCTGAACGCGGTTGATCAGCGCGGTGTCCTCGGCATTGACCTGGCGGTTGATGCGCCAGTTGAGGTAGCGCGCCGCCTTCATCTCGCGGCGCCATTCTCCGCTATAGGCATCGGGGAGGACATAGCTGATCTCGCGGATCAGGCAGCTCGTGGGACTGACCGGCAGCCATTGCATGAAATCGACCTGATCGGGGTAGATGTCGAAGGCGACATTGGGCCAAAGCTTGAAATAGAGCCAATGGCGCTGGTTCGCTTCGGGCAGATGCGGGACCGGCGGCAGCAACCGCTGATACATGCGCTCGGACCAATTGACCGACGGCCGGTCGATCAGGTCGCCCCACATGCGATCGACATTGTCTTCGGCCTCGACGCCATAGCTTTTGCCGAACAGGCGTGTCAGCCCGGGGTGCGCGACGGGGATGTGGAGGCCGTCCGAATAATTGTCGCCGACATTCTTCCAGTTCACCTCGCGCGGGCGCAGCGTGACGCGGCCGAGCGCACCGAGTTCTTCGAAACGATAGGGGGCGATCTGCGCCTCATAGGGCGCCATCATGGCGGCGACCGAAGGGCCGCCATCGTCGGCGAGGCGCACGAACCAGAAGCCGCGCCAGTTTTCGATATCGACCGGCACCAGCCCCGCCTTGCCCCTGTCGAGCGTCGGATAGCTCGCCGAATCGGGAACGCCGGTCAGCCGGCCGTCGAGGTCATAGGTCCAGGCATGATAGGGACAGACGAGCTTTTTGGCGCAGCCCGCCGCGCCATCGACCAGCCGCGAACCGCGATGGCGGCAGACATTGGTGAAGGCGCGCACGACTCGGTCGGCGCCGCGCACGATAATGACGCTTTCGCCGATATAGTCGATGCTGTGCCAGTCGCCGGGGTTCGGTATGTCGCTGTCGTGGCACACGACCTGCCAACTTGGACGAAAGATGCGTTCGATTTCAACGGCATGGAATTCGGGATCGGCATAGGTCCATGCGGGCAGCGACCAGCCGCTTTGCGGGTCGATGTTCGATGCGGGAAGCGGTGCCGTTGCCATATGTCCATCCTTGTTGTACATATGTATAACAATATGCAGCCTGTTCGCCAAGCCTTTACGCGCGAAAGCGCCGACGCCCGCCGCGCGGCGCTGTTGGGTGCGGCGGCGGCATGCCTTGCCGAACTGGGGCTTGCGGGCACCAACGTCCGCGCGATCTGCGCGCGCGCCGGGGTATCACCCGGGCTGCTGCGCCATTATTTTGCAGGAATCGATGATCTGATCGCCGCGACATATGAGGCGACGAGCGACCGGATGGATGCGATTTTCGCCGATGCGGTTGCGGGTGCCGGCGATGATCCGCGCGCGCGCCTCTCGGCCTATCTGGGCGCGAGTTTCCGTCCGCCGGTGACCGATCCCGAACTTCTCGGCGCGTGGACGGCGTTCTGGGCGCTGGCGCGCAGCGATGCGCGCATGGCGGCGATTCATGCCGGAAGCTATGCCGGATATCGCGCGCGGCTCGGCGAATTGCTGGTCGCGTGCGAGGTTTCCCCCGCCGATGCGGCGCGGCTGGCGATCATGCTGACCGCGATGGTCGACGGGCTATGGCTCGAGCTGTCGCTCGACGCCGCGAGCTTTGGCGCCGAGGCGGCGGTGGCGATGGTGGAGGAAGCGGTGGGGGCGTTGATCAAACCCTGACCCTATTCCCGTTCGCCCTGAGCTTGTCGAAGGGCTGTTCTTTCTTTGCGACGTCGCAAGAAGAACGGTGCTTCAACAAGCTCAGCACGAGCGGGCCTGGGTGTTCGGTGTTGCGCTTACCTCGACAAATCGCGCAGCAAGCTGTCCCAATGCGCCAGCGCGCCCGGAATCGCATCGACCGGTGCGCGTTCGTTGAGGCCGTGGGCGAAGCTGTCGCTCGCCTTGCTGAACAGCCCGGCGACGCCATAGCTTGGCACCCCGACGGCGCGGAAATGATAGCTGTCGGTGGCGCCCGCACTCATCGACGGGATGATCGGCAGGCCGGGAAAACGCGCATGCACCGCCTTCTGCACCGCCGCCATGACGTCGGGGCGCAGCGGCGATGCGTCGCTCGCGCTGGCGTCGGGGTCGGCGTTCACCTTGACCGCAGGGTCGGCGATGACCTTTTCGAGTTCGGCGCGCACCGTTTCGACCGGGACGCCGGGGAAGATGCGGCAGTTGATGTTCGCGGTGGCGCGCTGGGGCAGCGCATTTTCGGCGTGGCCACCCTTGACCAGGGTCGGCACGCAGGTCGTACCGATCTGACCGACATATTCGGGGTCGGCGCGGATCGCGGCGATCGCTTTGGCATCCGCCGGATTGGCCGCGAAAGCCCTGAGCGCCGCGCCGATGTCGCCGCCGACCTGATCGGCGACGATCGGCATACCGACCCGGGTGAGCTCATTCTGTTGCGGCGTGAAGCGATAGGCGCCGACCCTGGCGAGCGCGTTCGAGAGCTGGACGATGGCATTGCTGCCCGATGGGCGCGAGCTGTGGCCGCCGGGGTTGGTCACCTCGAGCGTGAAGTCGGCGTAGGTTTTCTCGCCCGCCTGCAGCCCGTAATATTTGGCCTTGCCGTCCTCGCCGATCGTCCCGCCGCCACCGTCGCCGTTGAGCGCCATTTCGGCGCCCTTATAGGTTTGCGCAAGCGCCCGGGTCGTCAGCATGTCGGTTTCCTCGTCGCCCGAAAGCGCGAGGATGATCGAGCGTTTGGGTTTGAAGCCGTCCTTCTTCAGTTGCGCGAGGGTCGCGACCATCATCGCGACGTCGAACTTGTTATCCTCCGACCCGCGGCCGAAAATATAGCCATTCTCCTCGACGGGGACGAAGGGATCGCGCGTCCAGTCCTTCGCATCAGCCTCGACGACATCCATATGCCCGAGCAGGACGATCGGCTTGCCCTTCCCCGTTCCGGCGAGCGTGACGGCAAGCGTCGCGGTCTCCCCCAGCGGGGTGATGACGATATCGCTGTCGGCAAAACCCGCGGCCTTCAGCACCCCGGCATAATAGGCCGCAAGTTCGGGCACCTTGCCGCGGCCGGCGACGGTCGGGATCGCGATGCTGTCTTTTAGGATCGCCTTGGCCGTGTCGGTATCGGCGGGCTTGGCGTGGACGGGCGCGGCGGCAAGCAGAGCGGCGGAAGCCAGAAAAATGGAAGCAAGGCGCATATCATCGACCCCTTTTGGAAAGTTTTTCAATCCGTTCGGGCTGAGCGTGTCGAAGCCCTGCCCTGCCCTTTGCATGCTGAAGGAAGAACGGCCCTTCGACAATCCCGGATCGGGTCCACGACAAGACAAGCGGAATTTTATGCGGCCGCCTTCTTGCTCTTCGGCGCCAAGGTCTTCGGTTTATACCGGCACAGATCCTCGACCGGGCAGCGCCAGCATTCCGGTGTGCGCGCCTTGCAGATATAGCGGCCATGGAGGATCAGCCAGTGGTGCGCCCCAACGCGGAACGGCGCCGGGGTGTGCTTCTCCATCGCCTTTTCGACCGCGAGCACCGTCTTGCCCGGCGCAAGGCCGGTGCGGTTGCCGACGCGGAAGATATGGGTGTCGACGGCGAAGGTCTCCGCCCCGAAGGCGCAGTTCATCACGACATTGGCGGTCTTGCGCCCGACACCGGGGAGCTCGACGAGCGCATCACGATCGGCAGGCACTTCGCCGCCATGGTCGCGGACGAGGATTTCGGAGAGGGCGATGACATTCTTCGCCTTCGCATTGAACAAGCCGATCGTCTTGATATGCTCTTTCAGCCCCGCTTCGCCCAGATCGACCATCTGCTGCGGGGTCGTGACTTCCTGAAACAGCCGCCGGGTCGCCTTGTTCACCCCGACGTCGGTCGCCTGCGCCGACAGCGCGACCGCGACGAGCAGTTGGTAATGATTGCCAAATTCCAGCTCGGTCTCGGGATCGGGATTGAGCTCGGCAAGCCGGCGGTAAAATTCGAAAATGTCGGCCTTTTTCATCGCGGTTACGACAGCCCCAGCACCTGCGGCATCGTGTAGCGTCCAGGCTTTTGGTGGATCAGCCACAGCGCCGCCCGCACCGCGCCCCGCGCGAAGATCATGCGGTTTTCGGCGCGGTGCGACAGGGTGATCATTTCCTCCGGCCCCGCGAAAATGACGTCATGGTCGCCCGCAACGGTGCCTCCGCGCAAGGATGCGAAGCCGATCTTGCCATGGCCGCGTGCACCAGTGAGGCCGTCGCGGCCGCGTTCGGAGCATTTCGCCAGTTCGATCGCGCGCCCCTCGGCCGCGGCCTCGCCTAGCAGGAGCGCGGTGCCGCTCGGCGCGTCGACCTTGTTGCGATGATGCATTTCGAGAACCTCAATATCCCAATCGGCATCGAGCCGCGTCGCGGCTTCGCGGACGAGATGCGCGAGCAGGGTGACGCCGAGCGAGGTGTTGCCCGTCTGAAGCACCGCAATATCGCGCGCGGCGTCGTCGATCAGATAATGGTGGCGTTCCTCGAGCCCCGTCGTGCCAATCACGATCGGGGTCTTCGCCGCGATGCAGGCATCGAGCGTCGCTTCGAGGGCGGCGGGTGAGGAAAAATCGACGAGCGCGCCAGCGTCGGCCGCGAGCTTGGCGACATTGCCGCCCTTGTCGATGCCGCAGCTTTGCTGTCCGGCTTCGGAAATGGCTGCGGCGAGTGCGACGCCCATCCGTCCTTCGCTGCCGATGATACCGATGCTCGTCATGACCCCAAATCCTCGTTCGCCCTGCGCCGGATCTCGTCCGGGGGAAGGGCTGTCCTTGCTAAACCGACGCTTTGAAGGAAGAACGGTCCTTCGACAAGCTCAGGACAAACGGAGAAGGAATGCCCCGTCCCATCAAGAACATCGTCATCCTGACCGGCGCCGGGGTTTCGGCCGAAAGCGGTATCGACACATTTCGCGACGCCGGGGGTCTGTGGGAACAGCACCGCGTCGAAGATGTCGCGACTCCTGAGGCTTTTGTGCGCGATCCCGATCTGGTGCTGCGCTTCTATGACATGCGGCGCGAGGCGATCCAGACCAAGGCGCCCAATGCGGCGCATGACGCGCTGGCGCGGCTCGACGCTGAATGGCCGGGCGAATTGCTGATCGTCACCCAGAATATCGACGATCTGCACGAGCGAGCCGGAGCGAAGCGGCTGATCCATATGCACGGCGAGCATCTGAACGCCTGGTGCACCGCGTGCGACACGCGCAGCCAGTGGACCGGCTCGCTGATCGACCGCCCCGCCTGCCCCGCGTGCGGCATGGTGGGTTATCTGCGCCCCGACATCGTGTGGTTCGGCGAAATGCCGTATCAGATGGACGAGATTTACCACGCGCTGAACCGCGCCGATCTGTTCGTGTCGGTCGGCACATCGGGTGCGGTCTATCCCGCCGCGGGTTTCGTCCGCGAAGCGCGCGCGAGCGGCGCGCGGACGCTGGAGCTGAATATGGAGCCGAGCCAGGGGAGCCACTGGTTCGACGAGGCGCGGCAAGGGCCGGCGACCAGGCTGGTGCCGGCGTGGGTGGACGAGATGCTGTCCGCCTAACGCCGCGTCGCGAAGAAATCCTTGAGCAGCGCCGCCGCCTCCCCCGCACCGATGTCGTCATAGATTTCGGGCCGGTGATGGATCGTCGGCTGGGCGAAGGTGCGCGGGCCGTGGACGACCGCGCCGCCCTTGGGATCGTCGGCGCCATAATAGAGTCGCGCAATTCGGGCGTGGGCGATGGCACCGGCGCACATTGCGCAGGGCTCCAGCGTCACATAAAGATCGCAGCCGTCGAGCCGCTCATTGCCGAGCGCAGCCGCTGCGGCGCGAATCGCGACGATTTCGGCGTGCGCGGTTGGGTCGTGCGATTCGCGCGGACGATTATGTCCTTCGCCGATAATAACGCCATCCTTGACGACGACCGCGCCAACGGGCACTTCGCCCCGCTCCGCCGCGGTTTTGGCAAGGTTTAGCGCGCGGCGCATCGGGTCGGGCAGAGGAAATTGCGACATGGCTTTTCCCGCTAGTCCCTTGACGAATCTGCGGCAAGCCGATAAGCGCGCGCCTTTCCCGGCTCATCCGGTCCCGCCCTATCCCGTTTCACGGGGAGCGCCCGGACGCCGACCAGAATTTTTTTGACCCAGTTTTTTTTGACGAGGACGAAGACCATGTCGCGCATCTGCGAACTGACCGGCAAGGGCCGCCAGGTTGGCCACAATGTGAGCCACGCCAACAACAAGACCAAGCGCACCTTCCTGCCGAACCTGCAGAATGTGACGTTGCTGTCCGACGCACTCGGCAAGGGCATCAAGATGCGCGTGTCGACCCACGGCCTGCGCACCGTCGAGCATAATGGCGGTCTCGACAACTGGCTGCTGAAGGCCGGCGACGACAAGCTGTCGGCATCGGCGCGCAAGGTTCGCAAGGAAGTGGTGAAGAAGCTGGCCGAAAAGGCCGCTTAAGCCCCTTTCCAATTCGAATCGCATCAAGGCGGGCCGGAAACGGCACCGCCTTTTTGCTGTG
Organism: Sphingopyxis witflariensis; assembly: GCF_002205635.1. Lineage (GTDB taxonomy): Bacteria > Pseudomonadota > Alphaproteobacteria > Sphingomonadales > Sphingomonadaceae > Sphingopyxis > Sphingopyxis witflariensis. The sequence continues at coordinate 168,409 of NZ_NISJ01000003.1, forward strand.
CGCGGCGCGGCGGCAGATCGACCAGTTCGAACTGCAACAGCAGGCTGCGCTGCCAGACGTTGAAATTATCATCGGATACGAGCCACAGGAACGTGCGTGCGCCGTCGACCGAGACTGCTGCCCCTTCATAATTGTCGGCGAACACGCGCGGCACATGGCCAATCGTCCGCGAATAGACCACGCCGTCCGGGCCGATGTCGGCCGGATCGAGAATCGCGATGATCGTCGTAAAGACAGGATCGAAGCCGAGCCGGCGGTGGACGAGCAGCACCCGACCATCGGGCAGCGGCGCGGCGTCACTGACCAGCCCCTTGCCCGCCGAATCATAGAAGAAGCGCAGCGGCGGCTTTCCCGGGACGGCTGGATCGTCCGTATAGACCAGCGCCTCACGCCCGCGCGGGTCGTCGTCGGCATCTTCGGAGAAAATGATCGTGCGCCCGTCTGCGAGCCGCACCATCGCCTCCGGCCCACGATTTGCGGGCCAGCGCGGGGCAGGCAGGCGGCGGCGGGTTTCGACACGGCGAAGCTCGGCGTCGAACCGCCAGACCTGGTTGAGCCCTTCGAGCGCGACCCAGCTCTTGCCGCTGGCGGGATCGACGAACATCGCCTCCATATCGACCATCGTCTTCCGGCGCGGCTGTCCCTTCGGCACCGGCATCGCGACGATACGGACATCGCGCACGCCGCCGGCGGGGCTCAACGTCAGGCGCACGCCATAGCCATTGTCGCCGACGAGCTGAAAACGATCGGGCCCGATCCGGGCGAGCGCGGAGAAGCCGCCGAACTTGCTGTGCGGACTATCGAGTTGCCAACCACGCACGAAGCGCATCATGCCCTGCTCGGCCGCCGGCAAACGGAGTGGCCGCGCCGACACACTCTGGGTCAGGTCGTCGACCGGGAAACGCTGATGCGTGCCGATCACCGGCCCCAGCGCGAGGAAAATCAGGGCGGCGAGGAGGGGGCGGCGCATCCGCGTGGCGATAGGCCCGCCATGGGGGCGCGTGCAAGCGCGAACAGGCTTGCAGGATCAGGCCCAAGAAAGCGCGCGCCGGGCGAAGCTGAACGCCAGCCAACAAGCATGTTCAGGCTTCGGTCAAACCGAATCGGGCAAAACCGCTTTATCGATCCCCCGCCCCGCCCAAGGGCAGTCCGACGAAATAGGAGACAGACAATGAAAATGATCACGACCCTCTCCATCGCCGCCCTGATGTCCGCAGCGACGTTGGGCCTGGCGACTCCCGCCGCGGCGCAGAACGGCTATTATGACCGTGACGGCTATTCCAGCTTCAACAGCGGCTATGATCGCGACGACCGGCGCTATGACCGTCGTTCGGATCGCCGCTATGACCGCAACGACCGTCGTTACGATCGTCGCAACGACCAGCGCCGCTACAATCAGCGCTATCGCAACAATCGCTGCGACAATGGCACCGGCGGCACCGTGATCGGTGCGATCGCGGGCGGGCTTGCCGGTCATGAAATCGCCGGTCGCGGCGACCGCACGGTCGGCACCATCCTTGGCGGCGCCGTGGGCGCCATCGCCGGCCGCGCGATCGACAAGGGGAATGACGGCTGCCGTTAAGGGCTGACCCGACCCCCAATAATTTCCTCTCTCCCCCTCACCCCGTCCGGCCTCCGCCGGGCGGGGTTTTCTTTGCCTTCGGGCTTCCCCGGGGCGGCCGGGTGATACGCCTTGTCATCGCGGGCGCCGAAGCCTAAGTTCCTGCCCAAGTGCACGCTCGCGGTCTTGTGGGCGCGTGAATTGAACAGGTTATAATAGCCATGCGCCAAATGGCAGCGCCATCAGGGCGGACGCCGCGGCCCGGGCCGGCGGTGAAAGGACGAAACAGGGCGGGCGATGACCCCCGCCCGATGTTCGCAGCGCGGCCGCGCAGCTACGCCGCGATCGACCTCGGCACCAACAATTGCCGCTTGCTGATCGCACGCCCGCAGGACGGCGAACTGGTCGTCATCGACGCCTTTTCCCGCATCGTCCGGCTGGGCGAAGGTTTGCACGGCAGCGGCAAGATCAGCCAGGCAGCGATGGACCGCACCGTCGCCGCGCTGGCGATCTGCGCCGACAAGCTGCGCCGTCGCCACGTCACCCTGTCGCGCGCGGTCGCGACCGAGGCGTGCCGCCGCGCCAGCAACGGCGGCGAACTCGCCGCACGCGTCCGGCAAGAAACCGGGATCGTGCTCGACATAATTTCCGCCGCCGAAGAAGCGCGGCTGGCTGTATTGGGATGCCATAATCTGATGGAACCGGGCGACGGGCCCGCGCTGATTTTTGATATCGGCGGCGGATCGACCGAATTAATGCATGTCGATGTTTCGAACCATGACGTGACGATCCACGACTGGATCAGTGTGCCCTGGGGGGTCGTATCGCTGACCGAACACTCCCCTCTGTCCGAAGACAGTCTGGCCGCGCGTCAGGCGAGCTACGCCCATATGCGCGAAGTGACGCGCACCGCCTTTTCCGAGTTCGCCGTCCGCGCCGAACGTTTCGCCGGTCAGAAGCTGCGCCTGCTCGGCACCAGCGGCACGGTGACGACGCTCGCCAGCGTCTTCCTCGACCTGCCCCGCTACGACCGGCGCGCGGTCGACGGGCTCGTCGTCCCGACCGACGCAATGCGCGATATCAGCCGCCGCCTCGCCGACGCGAGCCTTGCCGATCGCGCAGAGATTGCCTGCATCGGGCGCGAGCGCGCGGATCTGGTGGTTGCGGGCTGCGCAATCCTTGAAAGCATTATCGACCTGTGGCCCGCGCCGCGCGTCGGGGTCGCCGATCGCGGTATCCGCGAGGGCATATTGCGGTCACTGGCGATGCAGGGCCGCGACGTCCCCGTCACCCGCCGGGAGCATCGCAAATGAGTAACGACAAGAGTGGAGGCGGCAGCAAGGGCGGTCGCGGCGGGCTGCATGTACGCGTCAAAACGGCGAGGAAGCGGTCCGTCTCGTCGACCCGCTGGCTCCAACGCCAGTTGAACGATCCCTATGTCCGCCAGGCGCAGGCCGAAGGTTACCGATCGCGCGCCGCGTACAAGCTGATCGAGCTCGACGAGAAATTCGCCTTTCTCAAAAAGGCGCGCGCCGTCGTCGATCTGGGGATCACACCGGGCGGCTGGTCGCAGGTGACGCGCAAGGTCAACCCCCGTGCGCGCATCGCGGGCATCGACCTGCTCACCTGCGAGCCGATCGAGGGAGTCACGATCCTCGAGATGGATTTCATGGACGACAAGGCGCCCGATGCGTTAATCGAGGCGCTGGGCAGCGCGCCCGACCTCGTCATGTCCGACATGGCGGCAAACACCGTCGGGCATCAGCAAACCGACCATCTGCGCACGATCGGGTTGGCGGAAACCGCCGCCGATTTCGCGATCCAGACGCTGGTGCCCGGCGGCGCCTTTATCGCCAAAGTGTTCGCTGGCGGCGCCGATCGCCAATTATTAACCATGCTTAAACATAACTTTACTACGGTTAAACACGCCAAACCACCGGCGAGCCGCAAAGGATCGCCCGAGCTGTATGTCATCGCTCAGGGCTTCAAGGGGCGGCGCGGGGCGGAGGCGGTGGAAAAGGAATAATCATCGCCCGGGGGCTCCGGTCGAAGGGGGAGGACAGGAATGAGGGATTTCAAGCGGAGATCGGTTGCCTCGATGACGCTGGCGGCGCTGATGCTGGCATCGTGCGGCAGCGAAGGCCAGAATATCAGCACCGGTCCGATCACCGTCACCCCGACGCCGACCCCAACGCCCACGTCGGGCTGCAGCCCGACCGAGCGCAAGGCCTTTGCCAAGGCCGTGATCGACGAATGGTACCTCTTCCCCAATGACGTCGCGAGCGGGGTCAATCCCGCCAGCCACGCGACCGTAGGATCCTATATCGACGCGCTGGTCGCCCCGGCGCGCGCGCTCGGCAAGGATCGCTATTTCACCTATCAGACCTCGATCGCCGAAGAAAATGCCTTCTACGCCAGCGGGTCGAGCGCAGGCCTTGGCTTCCGGATGGCCTATGATTCCGCCGCGCAGCAGATCGTGATCACCGAATCCTATGAAGGCGCACCGGCGCTGGCGGCGGGCATCGACCGCGGGGCGCGAATTTTGGCGATTGGCACCAACAGTGGCAATATACGCACCATCGCGTCGATCTTCGCGGCCGAAGGCATTGACGGCGTCAGCAATGCGCTGGGTCCGAGCGATCCGGGCGTCACCCGCATATTGCGGATCAGCGATGCTGCGGGAACGCGCGACGTCACCATCACAAAGGCCAATTACGCGCTCGATCCGATTTCCGACCGCTATGGCGCAAAGATTATCAGCGAAGGCGGGCGCAATTACGGTTATCTGAACCTGCGCAGCTTCATCTCCTCGGCAGACCCGCAACTCCGCACCGCTTTCGCCAATTTCCGCGCGCAGGGCGTGACCGATGTCGTCATCGATTTTCGCTATAATGGCGGCGGGCTGGTTTCAACCGCCGAACTGATGGGAGATTTGTTGGGGCGCAACCGCACCTCGTCCGAGATTTTTTCGCAGACCAATTTCCGGCCGTCGAAATCGGTCGAGAATGAGCGGCGTTTTTTTGCCACCGTACCCGAATCGATCGCGCCGACGCGTATCGCCTTCATCGGCACCGATTCGACTGCTTCGGCGAGCGAACTCGTCATCAATTCGATGCAGCCCTATCTGGGCACCAATATGACGCTGGTCGGCAGCAACACCTATGGCAAGCCGGTCGGCCAGATCGGGCTCGACAAGGCAGCATGCGACGATCGTATACGCGTCGTCGCCTTCGCCACCGCCAACGCCAGCGGTGCGGCCGATTATTATAGCGGGCTCGCACCCCGGATTGCGAACAGCTGCGCGGCGAGCGACGACCTTACCTTCCCGCTGGGCGACCCGCGCGAAGCGTCGGTGCGCGCCGCGATCGACTTTCTTGCAGGCCGCAGTTGCACCACGCGGATCGGCGCTGCCACCATCGGGGCGACCGCAAGCCGCGGCGCCGTGGGCGCGCCCGTCGCGCCTGAAATGCTGGTGCCCGAACGACCGAGCGCGGCGCAACGCGAATTGCCAGGATTGTTCTGAGTTTAAAAAAGCGCTGCCGAACGACGCTGCGCGATGCGCCGGTCGGCCCCGGAGGCCGACCCGGCCGCCGCGTGTCGCGACGGCCAAATTTCTGAAATACTGGAGCGGGCGAAGGGATTCGAACCCTCGACCCCAACCTTGGCAACTTGCCGTTCTACCTTTTCGATACCTTCCTACACTACGCTATCTCCCTATTTTTACACTATTTATTGAAAAACTATTCAACCTATTGTATCCTGCGGCCGTCCCCCTTTTCCACGAATTTGGAGACACATTGGAGACACAGGCGTTTTTCGAGGCTGTGTCTCCAACAGGAGGTGCGCATGCCGATAGTGAAGTTGACTAAACGGGCCATAGACGCCCTCGTTCCGCCAAAAGCTAAACAAGCCATTCTGTGGGATACCGAGGTAAAGGGCTTCGGTCTTCGGATCATGGCGTCCGGCATCAAGACCTTTGTCGTCCAGTATCGAAATGCCGAGGGCATTAAGCGTCGTATGAACCTCGGGCGCTTTGGCGTGCTGACTGTCGACGGGGCTCGCGATCTCGCGAAACTGAAACTGGCTGAAGTCATTGTTGGAGAAGATCCCGCCGACAAGGTCCGCCAGGTTCGCAAGGGTATGACGGTTTCCGAGATGTGCGACTGGTATCTCGAAGAGGCTCGGGCCGGGAACATTCTCGGCCGAAAAAACGTCCCCATCAAAACATCGTCGCTCGACCTGGATGAGAGCCGCATCCGCACACATATCGGCCCGCTGATCGGCAACCGGATCGTCAAGCATCTGACAATTGCGATCGTCGAGCAGATGCAGACCGACGTGAAGAACGGCAAGACTGCAAAGCCCCGGACGGGAGGCCGTGGCGGAAAGGCAACCGGTGGCCCCGGCGTCGCGGGTCGCTGCGTCGGCACGCTCCAGGCGATCCTCGGCCACGCCAAGCATAAGGGCCTGCTCGATACGCATCCCACGCTTGGCGCCAAGAAACTCGCCGGAAAGAAGAGAACACGGCGACTGAGCACCACCGAGATCGAGATGCTCGGAAAGGCAATCGCCTATGCCGAGGCAAACGGGGAAAACCCGGTCGCCCTTGGCGTGCTGCGCACATTGCTTCTGACCGGCTATCGCCGTCAGGAAGGCCAAGCGATGCATCGCAGCTGGCTGCACCCCGATCGCGGCTATGTCATGTTTCCCGACACCAAGGGCGGGGCGCAAATTCGCGCGATCGGGCCCGCCGCAATCCGTGTGCTCGAAGCGCAGGCGGAGATTGCCGGCAACCCGCATTTGTTTCCATCGGCGGTAGGCCACGGCCCGTTCACCGCGGTCAGTGATTGCCTGAGGCGGGTGTGCGGCCTGGCAGGGATCAAAGGCGTGACGCCGCATACGCTTCGTCACACCTTCGGAAGTGTTGCCGGCGACCTCGGATTTTCGGAACTCACAATTCGCGCCATGCTGGGCCATGCCTCGCAGAATGTGACGCAAGACTATGTCCATATCGACGAAGCGCTAAAGCTGGCGGTGGAGCGAACATCCAACGAGATCGAACGATTGCTGGCGCGCGGCGCCGAGAAACAACGGGCGTTGCAACTCGCGGCCTAGGGGGCCGGACACCGAAGGTCCTATGTCCGGTGCTATGTTGGCGCCGCAAGGGCAAAACGGCTGCTCTCACCCAAATGCAACGTATTCTTCCGATCGATCGTACGCATAGGAACCTATCGGATCATCCCGACGCAGGAATACCGACACCGCCCTCGCTGCACTCGCTGCGCTGTCACATCTGACTTTCTCGAAGCCTTCCGCTTGTTGGTGCAGCATAAACCCAAGGGTCATTCTGCGGGGCAATTCGTTGAACCGTTCAAGACTTAGCGAGCGGGCGACGAGCATAGCGTAGAGGCGCTTCCCGCGTGCCGATCACGGTGCAGCCCCGGCTTCGGTTCGCGCGTCAGCCTCGGGCAGCGCCGCGCATCGGTTCGAGGGTCTGAATGATCTTGCAGTCGCCGACCTTTCCGAGGCGGCAGCTTCCGATGACGCGTGCGAGCTCGTCGCGCATCTGGGCGAGGTCGGCGATCTTGCGCTCGATCGTCGCAAGATGGCTGCTCGCGACCGCATCGACGGCGCCACAGGGCTGGTCCCGGTCATCGGCGAGCGTGAGAAGCTCGCGGACCTCGTCCAGCGAAAACCCGAGATCGCGCGCGCGGCGGATGAAGGACAGCCGCGATAGCTCGTCACTTCCATAGGAGCGATAATTGCCGCCCGTCCGCGGGGGCGGCGCCAGCAGACCCGCTCCTTCATAGTAGCGGATGGTTTCGACCTTGGTGTCGGTCGCCCGCGCAAGTTCGCCAATTTTCATCGCTTGACCCTATAGTTGCTAGAGGGTGCATATAGCTGTCCGACTCGCAACGGGAAAGGACGGACGACATGAGCGATTGTGGCTGCGAAGCCGACGAAGAGCGCGCCGGCGTCGACCCCGCCTACCGCCGCGCGCTCTGGATCGTCGTCATCCTCAACCTCGGCTTCGGCGTAATCGAACTGGCGGGCGGCTTTCTCGCGCGGTCGCAGGCCCTCAAGGCGGATTCGCTCGATTTCATCGGCGATGGTTCCATCACGCTCATCGGACTGATCGCGCTGGGCTGGGCAGCGGTCGCTCGCAGCCGTACCGCGCTGATCCAGGGTATTTTCCTCGCTGTTCTGGGTCTCGGCGTTATCGGATCGGCGATCTGGCGTTCCTTCCATGCCATCGCGCCCGAAGCCGATCTCATGGGCGGGATCGGCGTCGTGGCTCTACTCGTCAACATCGCGGCGGCGTTGGTGCTCAGCCGTTTCCGGAACGAAGGCGACGCCACGGCGCGCGCGATCTGGCTGTTCTCGCGCAATGACGCCTTGGCCAATGTTGCGGTCATCGTCGCGGCCGGGCTCGTCGCAGTGACTGGCGAAGCCTGGCCCGATCTTATGGTTGCGGGGGTCATCGCGCTGCTGTTCCTGCACTCGGCCTATGACATCATCCGCGACGCGCTTCGCGAACTCGCGTCGCACAAAGCCGGGGAGTCCGCGCTATGACCGGCGCACAATATACCCCGCCGCTCGGCTCGGGCGATACCGCCGACTATGATCAGGCCATCCGCCGCTGGACGCGGGAATTGCGCTGGCGCGGCGCGATGCTCGACCTCCTTGGCGCGCGCGCCGGGGAGACCGTTCTCGACATCGGCTGCGGCACCGGCAGTTTCGCGGTGATGCTCAAGACCGCATCGCCCGATGTCGCGGTTATCGGGGTTGATCCCGACACGGAAGCTCTCGCAATCGCGCGCGCCAAGGCCCAGTCCGCGGGCGTTTCCATCGAATGGCGGCAAGGCTTTGCCCGCGATATCGACCCCGCTGCCGCCGACGCCGTCACCTCGAGTCTGATGTTCCACCAGGTCCCGTTGGCCGAAAAACGAGCCGGCCTCGCAGCCATGCATGCGGCGCTGCGCCCGGGCGGTCGCCTGTTGGTGGCCGATTATGGCAAGCAGTCGGGGCTGATGCGTCTCTTGTTCCGGCTGACCATCCAGCGCCTGGATGGCGTCGAGGATACGCAGCCCAACGCCGATGGCGTGCTTCCCGGGCTCATGGAGGAGGCTGGCTTTGCCGCGGTGCGGGAAGCCCGGCATATCCACACCGCCACCGGCACGATTACCCTGTTTCTGGCACAGCGCGATTAGGCCGGGCGCGGCGTCTTCGCCCGGTTGAGCCAGAACCCCGCGGCGAGGATGATCGCCGCCGCAAGCTGGGCCAGAATGGTCTGGACCGTGGGGTATATCCCCAACATTGTTATCCGCGGAAATCCCGTTACCGGTGTAACGCCGAGCAGCCCGGCTTCCTGCAGCCCGCCGACCCCCTTGCCCGCCAAGACAACGGCGAGAATCGCGATCAGGGCCGCACTCCAGGAAAAGAACTGCGTGATCGGCAGCCGCGCACTGTAGCGCAACATCGCCCAAGCGATCACGGCCAGCAGGCCGGCGGCCGACGCAGCGCCCGCCAGCATGGCGCCGCCATTTCCCTGGGCCCACAAAGCGGCATAAAAGAGGATCGTCTCGAACACCTCGCGATAGACGACGAGGAAGGTCAGCCCGAACAGGAACCAGGCCGACCGGCGCGACAGGGCGGCGGAGATTTTCTCCTTAATATAGCGCTGCCAAGCCTCGGCATTGCTCTTCCCGTGCATCCAGATGCCCACGGAGATCAGGATGATCGCGGCGAAGAGCGATCCGAAGCCTTCGGTGAGTTCGCGCGACGCCCCGCTGATTCCGATGAAATAGGTGGCCACAAACCACGTCAGTGCGCCTACCGCCAGAGCGGAAACCCAGCCGCCATGGACATATCCCATGACGTCGGTTCGCCCTGTTTTACGCAGAAATGCCATCATCGCGATGACGATCAGCAGGGCCTCGAGACCTTCGCGTAGAAGGACCCCGAAGGCGCCTAGGAAGCTCGACGAGGCGCTCGCCTGTTCGGGCGCGAGAGCAGCCTCGGCTTCGACGAACAGCCGGGCGACTTCGGCATTTGCTGCCTCGACTTCCGCGACGGGTCGCCGCTTGCCGATGGCTGAGCGCAAATGTCCCATCGCCATTTCGATCTTGGCCATGAGGTCGGGATCGCGGGCCGCGAGGACCGGCTCAACCGGCTCGAAGCCATCGAGATAGGCGGACAAGGCCAGGTCGGACGCGGCGTCATGGTCGCCGGCAGCATAGGCCTTCAGGCTCGCTTCGAGACGCTCGCGCGACAGGGTCAGCGAGCCAGCGGGTTTCTGAATCACCGCTTCGGGCTGGCGGCGCAAGAAAGCGGTCAGCGGCCCGGCTTTGTCCTCACCCAGTTCATCTGCGAGCTTCGCTGGCGTCTTGCCGACGAGGCCTGCAAGGTCGGGTATGGCAGCGCGAACAGTCGCGTCCTTTTCCCATATCTTCCGGCCCGCAGATCGCGTCGATTCTGGATAAGCGAAGCTGCCGACATAGAATGAGAGAGCCCAGCGATCGGCGTCCGAAAGATCTCCAAAGCTCGCCATCGACGTGCCTTCGAGGCCCTGCGTGATTACCTGATATAGCGCGAACAAGCTTCTTTCGCGCGCCCGCGCGCCATCGGTGAAGGCGATCGGGGGCGGGTCAAGCTGCGCAGCACCAGGGCCGTTTCCAGCGCCGGTCGCGCCATGACACATGGCACAATTTTCCGTATAAAGCTTTGCGCCACGCGCGAGATCGGGAGCCGATCGCGGTGCGAGCGGCACTGGATAGCTCGTAAGCAAGGCATCGGCGAGCCCCCGCGATTGCTCCTCGACGGTCGCGGGCGCGGATTTTGCGGCGATCGAGTGCCGCAAGGCGGCGGCACGCACCAAAAGCTGGGGTTTCGCCGTCTTTTGCGGCAGGCGCTTCAATCGCCCTTCGACCTGTGCGGCGAATTCCGTCATCTCGGCATATTCCGCCGCACTGACGATCTTGCCGCCGGACACCGCACCGGGATAATCGACGGCTACATAGTCGAGCAGACGCCAAATGGTCTGAACTTCGGGTTCGCTCGCGCGCGCCGTTTGCGAGAAGAGGAGCGGCGCCAGCAGAGCAGCCAAAATAAGACGAACGAACGGGCGCCATGACATATTTGAGGAGACCGCCGGGAGAAGGAACACAGCCATTGCCCTTATTGATAATGATACTCATGATGCAGGTAGCTGGTGAGCCAATTATGCGCTATCATTTTGTTGCCCAGCCAGCGTCTCGACCGAAAAACCTATGTTGAGCACAGTGCGACACCGTCCCGCGGCGTTTGCCACCCCCACGGAGATGACAAAGACCGTTTTCGCCATGCTTGCCAGCGTCGCCCATCACGCTCTCAGGAAACGCGCGCTTCGTCGGAACAGCCACTTTCGCGCTGCGGACTTTCGATACTCGCTTGTTTGGCCAGCCCCGCGTGAAGCTGATCGCGTCAAGCGCCGATTTTGTCGATCTCCGCGCGGATCGCGCCCTTTCTTCTTCGTCGTCCTGCCTTCGAATATTCCGATGGCGGTGGGTGCCCGCCATCGGAATCTCTTTTGATGGCGAACTGCGTTCGCCATGTTCATGCCGGTTGCCCACCCTTGTCGTCATCCGGCAAGAACACGCGCTCGCCGAGTGCGGTCACATCGGTATAGTCGCCCGCGACATGCACTTTGTGCCGGCCGCGCAACAGCAAGTGACTGATTGCGGGGAGCACGAACAGGGTCAGCAGGGTCGAAGTGATCAACCCGCCGATGACGACGACCGCGAGTGGCTTCTGCACCTCGGCGCCCGTTCCTGTGGCGAGCGCCATCGGGACGAAGCCGATCGCGGGCACGATCCCCGTCATCAGCACCGCGCGGACGCGTTCCATGACGCCCTCGCCGATCGCGACGTCGATGGCTTTCCCTTCGTCGATGCGCTGGTTGATGCTCGACATCACGACAAGGCCATTGAGCACGGTCACACCCGACAGCACGATGAAGCCCACGGCCGCCGACACCGAGAAGGGCAGTCCGGTCAGGAGGAGCGCAAAAACCCCGCCAGCCAGGGCAAGCGGGATCGCCGAATAGACTGCAATCGCCTGTCGCACGCCGCCTAATGCCATGAACAAAATGCCGAAAATCGCGGCGAAGATGATTGGGATGACAATCGACAGCCGCGCCGATGCGGCTTGCAGATTTTCGAATTGCCCGCCCCATTCGATGAAGCTGCCGGACGGAAGCTTGACCTGCGCATCCACCTTTTCCTGCGCCTCGGCGACGAAGGAACCGAGATCATTGCCTCGGACATTGGCTTGCACGACGACCCGGCGTTTGCCATTTTCGCGGCTGACCTGGTTCAGCCCTTCGGAGAAGCCGAATTTGGCCAGTTCGCTGAGCGGCACCGATGCCCGCGCACCGCCCTCACCGGGAAGGAACACCGGAAGGGCTCCTACCGCGTCGAGATCGTTGCGCGTTGCGAGGTCGAGCCGGACGACGATGTCATAGCGTCGGTCGCCTTCGAACACGATCCCGGCCTCGCGCCCGCCGAGTGCGGCCGCGACCGTATCGCTGACATCCTGCAAGGTCAGCCCGTAACGGGCGATGGCGTCGCGGTCGAACTGGACATCGAGGACCGGAAAGCCCGCGGTCTGTTCGACCTTTACGTCCGCAGCACCCTTGACCGTCTTGAGCACGGCAGCGATTTGTTGGGCGGTCTGCCCCATGGAGTCGAAATCGTCGCCATAAACTTTGACAGCAATGTCACCGCGAACGCCGGCAATGAGCTCGTTGAAGCGCAACTGGATAGGCTGGCTCACTTCAAAGACCGTCCCGACCGTGGAGCCTAGCTTCTTTTCGACGCGCTCGATGACATCATCCTTGGTCTCGACCCCTGCAGGCCAGGCATCTTTGGGCTTTAGAATAATATAAGCATCCGAGGAGTTCGGTGGCATCGGATCGTTGGCGACCTCTGCCGTGCCATTCTTCGAAAAGACGAAGGCGACTTCGGGCAATTGTCCGATAGTCTGCTCGATCTGTTTTTGCATGGCCATCGACTGCGCGAGCGACGTCGAAGGGATACGCAACGCATTCATGGCCAGATTACCTTCTCCCAGCGTTGGCAGGAATTCGCTGCCGAGCATCCCGAACACGAGGATGGCGGCCGCAAAGGTGCCACCACCGGCACCGATCCACGGCCAGGGCCGTGCGATGACGCGCTTGAGCACGGGCTCATAGCGCGTCTTCACCCACGCGATCGCGCGGACTTCCTTCTCGGCGACCTTGCCGCGAAGAAGCAGTGCGACCATTGCGGGGACGAAGGTCAGCGATGCAATGAACGCACCGGCCAAAGCCAGCAACACCGTGATCGCCATCGGCGAGAAGGTCTTGCCCTCAACCCCGGTGAAGGTGAGCAAAGGCACGAACACGAGGAAGATAATCGCCTGCCCGTATATCGTCGGTTTCACCATTTCGCGCGAGGCTTCAAACACTTCGTGCAACCGCTCGGCCAGTGTCAGTAGTCTTCCCTCATGATGTTGTCGTTCAGCGAGGCGTCTGAGGCAATTCTCGATGATAATGATCGAACCATCGACAATCAGTCCGAAATCGAGGGCGCCAAGGCTCATCAGATTGCCCGAAGTGCCAGTAATGTTCATGCCGGTGCCCATGATCAGGAAGGAGATCGGGATTACCAAAGTTGCGATAACTGCGGCCCGGAAGTTGCCGAGCAGCCAGAACAGTACCGCCGCAACGAGCAAGGCCCCTTCTGCGAGATTCTTCTCGACCGTTCCGATCGTTGCATCAACGAGTTGCGAGCGGTCGAGCACCGGCTTGACGACAATGCCGGGAGGCATCGACTTGGCGACTTCCTTGAGACGGTCTGCTGCCGCCGAAGCCACAATCCGGCTGTTGCCCTTCGCCAGCATCAACACCGTGCCGACGACAAGCTCCCTGCCATTTTCGGAGGCCGATCCGGTGCGCAATTCACCACCGATCTGCACAGTGGCGACGTCGCTAACCATGACCGGGACGCCGCCGCGGCTGGCTACCGTTGCACGGCCGATTTCATCCAAAGAGCGGATGCGCCCGTCGGCGCGGACGAGGAAGGCCTCGCCGCCGCGTTCGACAAAATTGGCGCCAACCGAAATGTTGGCGCGCTCGAGGGCTTCGGCGAGTTCGGAAAAGCTAATACCATAGCTCGCCAATTTGGTCGCGTCCGGCTGAACGACGAATTGCTTCTCGTAGCCGCCGATCGAATCGATGCCGGCGACCCCCGATACCGAGCGCAACTGTGGACGGATCACCCAATCCTGGACAGTCCGCAGATAGCCGAGCTTCGCCACCTCGTCGGTCAGTATTTCACCCGAGGGGGTGATATAGGAACCGTCGGGTTGAAGTCCCGGCTTGCCGGCGGCTTTCGGTTTGTTTGCCGAGCGGTCGAAATCGACCGTATACATAAGCACTTCACCGAGGCCGGTCGATACCGGCCCCATTTGCGGCTCGACGCCGTCGGGCAAGGTGCCCTTGGCCTGATTGAGCCGTTCGGCGACTTGTTGCCGCGCGAAATAGAGGTCGGTATCGTCTTCGAAAATTGCCGTGACCTGGCTAAATCCGTTGCGCGAAATCGAACGGGAGCTTTCGAGCCCCGGTATCCCGGCCATTGCGGTTTCGACAGGAAAGGTGACGAGCCGCTCGATGTCGAGCGGACCGAGATTGGGTTCTACAGTGTTGATCTGGACTTGCTTGTTGGTGATGTCGGGGACGGCATCAATCGGAAGCTTGAGGAGTTCCGACAGGCCGTAGGCCGAAATGACGAGGGTGAGGAGAACCACAGCCCAGCGAAAGCGTATCGACGCGTCGAGAAGTTTTTCGATCATGTCACTCCTCCACCTCGCCCTTGCCGATTTCGGCTTTGAGCAGGAAGGCGCCCCTGGTCGCGATGACCGCGCCCGGCTTCACACCGTCGATGATTTCGATGCGACCACCGCCGCGCTTGCCGGTGACCACCGTCGTCGCCTGGAAGCCTTTGGCAGTCTTCACGAAAACGACGTCGCGGCCTTCGACGGCTTGCACCGCTTCCTCGGGCAGCGCGATCAGGCTCGACCCGGCAGCGCCGCGCGGCTTGATCCGCGCGCGCAGCCCCTGGCCCGGCGTCAGCCCGGCGATACCATCGGGGATGAGGACGATCGTCGCCGTCTTGCTTTCGGCATCGAGGCTCGGGGTGGCCGAACGGACCACCGCATTCACGGTCTCGCCGCCCAGCAGTTCGATGACCGCCGTATCGCCCGGCTTGATCCGCCGCGCATCGGCAGCGAGCACCGAGGCGTTGATCTGGATGCGGCGGGGGTCGGAGACCCGGAACAATTCGGCTCCGGCGAGCACATAGCTCCCGAGCTTCGCATCGGCTTTGGTGACTCGCCCCGAAATCAGGCTCGTTACCGCAAGGGTGCGGCCGTCGCCCGATACCTTCGCGGCGGCAGCGGCCGATTGCGACCGCCGGGCCTCGGACTCTGCCTCTGCAAGCGCCGCCGCGGCGGCTTCGAGATCCTGCTTCGCCGTGATGCGCGCATCGAACAATTTCTTTTCGCGCGCATAGGTCGAGCGGGCGAGCGCAAGGCGCGCCGTCGCCGAACTGCGCTCGGAGGCGAAGGCGGCCGCATCGCGGCTTTCCATCACCGCGACCGCCTCGCCAGCGCGCACCTCGTCACCGAGGCGGCGATTGATGCGGGTGATCGCCCCGTCGGCGCGCGCCGTCAGGACGGCCTCGCCCTCGGGGGTCGATGCGACGACGCCCTGTGCGAGGATTTCCGAGCCGAGGCCGCCGGCCTGGATCGTCTCGGTGACGATGCCCGCGCCCTTGGCGCGCGCCTCGTCCATCAGGATCTGGCCTTCGACATGGCCTTCCTCTTCTTCCTCGGCAGGCGCCGCAGCGGGCGCCGCGACCGGTGCGGTCATCGACCGGCCGATCAGGATGCCGCCGCCACCGAGCACGAGCGCCCCGACCGCCACGGCGGCCATCAGACGATTCTTGTTTTCGAAGATTTGCATGTGTTCAGTCCCCTATTGCGCGTTCGCGCGGCCCAGCGCAGCCAAGGCGCGGGCGCGGTCGAGTTCGGCTTCAATGAGTTTGAGATTGGCGCTGGTCAGCGCCTCCTGAGCGTCGATCAGCTCGATGAGCGTGAACTTGCCCTGCTGGTATCCGATCTCGGCGACCCGCGCGGCTTCGCTCGCCTGGAACAGGCCGGCGCCCGACAGGGCAGACACCCGCTCGTTGGCGGCCGCGAGCATAAGCTCGGCATCGCGCCGCGAGAAGCGAGTGTCGAGGCGGGTCTGAGCGAGCTGGGCTTCGGCGGCTTCGCCGCTCGCCCTTGCCGCATAGATGTTACCCCGATTGCGGTTGAACACCGGAAGCGGGATGGAAACTCCCACGATGAACGCCGTGTCCCGGCTTTCGCGGAAGTTGCGCACACCGCCCGACGCCGTAACGTCGGGCACGCCCTCCGCCTGGGCGAGCCGCACCCGCGCCGAAGCTGCATCGCGCTCGGCCGCTGCGAGGCGTTCGTCGAGGCTCTGGGCATCGGCAGGCAGTGCCGACGGTGTCGGCACTGCCTGTGCGATCGCAGACAGCTCCGGATCGTCGCTAGCGATCAGCAGCGCCAGTCCTTGCCGCGCCGACAGCAACTGCGCCTTGGCCCGCAGACTTTCGGCCTTCGCTTCGGCGAGCAGGGCGTCGGCGCGCAATTTGGTGAGCGGCGGATCGCGCCCGACATCGACCAGGGTTTCGGCGATCCGCGCCAGTTCGACCGCCCTGGCATAGACGCTGTCGGCCAGCTTCGCGCGATCCTCCGCCGCGCGCAGCTCGGCATGCGAGACGATGATGTCGTAGGCCAAATCGGCCTCGGCCTTGCGGAGCGCGATCTGCGCGAACTCCCGCTCGGCGGCAGCAACCTCCTTGCGTGCGCGCCGCTTTCCCCCGAGCTCAAATGGCTGCGACACTGAGACAGTCGTCTCGGTCTGGCGAAAGGAGCGATAGGGTCCGGTGCCGCTGAAGTTCTCGACTTCTGCAGAGATTTCGGGGTTCGGACGCACGCCCGCCTGCATGGCGCGGCCCTCGGCCGCCTTCAGTTCGGCTTTGGCTTTGGCGATTCGAGGGGATACGTCCTGACCGCGCGCGAGCGCGTCGGACAGCGAGACAGGTTCGGCGAACGCCGGCTGGCCTGCCATGGTTAGCATCCCTGCAAACAGCAGGGTGCCCAAGGATTTCGACATAAATACTCCTGATCAATGCATGACGACGCAGGCGAATGCCTGCGCGAAACAAAGATCAGGCGGCGGGCGGCTCAATTGGTGGCGCCGTGGCGCGTGAGGAGAGTGCTGCAGCCGTTCGCGACAAATGGGTGTCACGTGCTGGCAGGCAGCTGCCGGGAACCGGCGATTCGTCGGCGACCAGTCCTGCAGGGCAATGATGATGATGTACCAGTTCGCTGCCGGTTCCGTTCGGCGACTTGTCGTCCGGGGACGCGTCTTCAGATGCGTCCACAGATGCGCGATGCTGCACATCGATACCCGGCGACACGGCGTCATAGGCGATCGCCGGCGTGTCCGGGCAAGCCAAAAGTGCCACTATGAGCAACATAAACTGAATCGGGCGAAATCGCATCACTCGCCAGTTAGCAGCGGGACGGGATGCAGGCAACCTGCCGTTCATGGCGCAGCATGCCCCAGATGGGACTGCAAATCCTCGGGCACTGGCATGGGCGCAAAGGCGCTTAGACCTGCGTGGCCGGTGTTGCCGATTGGGAGGCGGCCGGTACGGTATTTGCGACCGTCGTGGCTACGCCCCTCGACGAAGTCGTAGGACCAGGATACGCTGGCCGCAGCTGGATGCACGATCCGTCGTTGAGCCACAGGCGCCTGCATTTCGGTTGCCGTTGCGGCGCCTTCACCCGCGTTGATGGCGCGAAACAAGACGACATTCGGGCCGCCCCAGTCATAGATAAAGGGTTTCCAGTTCATCGGCGCAAAAGCCTCAAGCCATTACCGACGACGAGCAAACTGGCCCCCATATCAGCAAACACAGCCATCCACATGGTCGCGTGACCCGTGAAGGTAAGAACCAGGAATATTGCCTTGATGCCAAGGGCCAGCACGATGTTTTGCATCAGCACCCGAGCTGTCGCGCGCGACAAACGTACGAAAGTAGGAATTTTGCGCAGGTTGTCGTCCATCAGGGCAACGTCGGCGGTCTCGATTGCGGTATCTGTGCCAGCCGCTCCCATGGCAAAACCGATGTCCGCACGCGCCAGGGCCGGGGCATCGTTGATGCCATCACCGACCATGCCAACCTTGCCGCTTCTAGCCAGTTCCTCAACTTCGCGCAGCTTGTCATCCGGGAGCAAGTTGCCTTGCGCACGGTCTATTCCGGCCTGTGCGGCAATAGCCTGTGCCGTATGGTGGTTGTCACCGGTCAGCATCATGGTGTTGATGCCCAGCGCATGCAGTTCAGCTATGGCACTCCTGCTGCTGTCCTTGATGGTATCCGCCACGGCGAATAAGGCATGGACACCCCTTGTCCCCACCAACATCACGACAGTCTTGCCGGTGGTCTCCAGCGCCGCAATGCGTTGTTCCAGCTCTGGTGTGCATTGTCCCAGTTCTTCGAGCATCCGGTGGTTGCCAAGATGAAAGACCTCACCGTGGACTTTGCCTTGCACGCCCCGACCGGGCAGCGCACTGAATTCAGCCACGTCGAGCAGGGAAATCGCATCAGCCTGCGCGGCCTGGGCCACCGCTTTGGACACCGGATGATCTGAGCGGGCCGCCAGGCTGGCGGCGATGCTACGACCGTCGGAAGCGAATTCATCGCCCCATGGGACAAAATCGGTCTGCGCGGGCTTCCCGTGCGTGATCGTGCCGGTCTTGTCCAGAGCCAGCCAGCGCAGCTTGCGGCCTTCTTCCAGATAGACACCCCCCTTGATGAGAATGCCGTGGCGGGCGGCAGCGGCCAAGCCGCTCACAATGCTGACCGGCGTGGAGATCACCAGTGCGCACGGGCAGGCGACAACGAGCAGAACCAGCGCACGGTATATCCAGTCGAGCCAGGCTGCGCCCACAAGAAGCGGAGGCAGCACTGCGACGGCGATGGCTAGACCGAACACGATTGGCGTATACCAACGAGCGAACTGATCGACAAAACGCTGGGTCGGCGCACGGCTGCCCTGAGCAGCCTCTACAGCGTGAATGATGCGGGATAGTGTGGAGTCACTGGCCACGGCGGTGACATGGTATTCGAACGAACCGGATTCATTGATCGTGCCCGCGAACACGGGATCACCCGGGGATTTTTCGACCGGGAGGCTTTCGCCCGTGATCGGGGCCTGGTTGACTGTAGAGCGGCCTTCCAGCACCTCTCCATCGAGGGCGATGCGCTCGCCTGGCTTGACTCGGACGCGGCTGCCGATGGCGATTTGCTTTGCGTTCACCTCGCGCCATGTACCGTCAGCCTGTTTCACCGTGGCCTCTTCCGGGGCCAGGTCAAGCAGGCCGCGGATTGCGTGGCGCGCGCGATCCAGCGACTTGGCTTCAATCACTTCTGCCAGCGAGAACAGGACCATCACCATCGCCGCTTCCGGCCAGTGGCCGATCAACATGGCGCCCGTGACGGCAATCGACATCAGGGCGTTCATGTTGAGGTTACGGTTCTTGAGTGCGATCCAACCCTTTTTGTAGGTGGAAAGGCCGCCCGTGAAGACTGCGACGAGCGCAAGAACGACGACCGACCAATGATTGCCGTTGTTGAACCAGTAGACCCCCTCGGCAGCGGATGCCGCTATAAGGGAGATGACCAGCGGCCACCACTTGGTCGGCGTGTTCACAGGGGAAGCAGTTGGCGAGGAAGCCTCTGCCGCGTCCACTACTTGCGCCTCGAAACCAAGCGTTTGCAGCGCCCCGAGGACGTCAGGTAAGGCGTGGTCAGCATGGCGTACCGACAATGTGCGCTGCATCAGGTTGAAATCGAGATCGGCAACCCCGGCCATTGCGCCCAGCTTGTTGCGGATCAACGCCTCTTCCGTGGGGCAATCCATTTTGGCAATGGACAGCCTCGTCGTTTGCCCGGCCGACGTTCCATCCATGCGCACGGCCTGCATGCCAATAGCTGCCAGCGCTTGCTCAACGGAAGTCAGCGAAGGCAGTTTGTGCTGAACGACCAAGGTACGCTGCATCAGATTGAATTCCAGACCCACGACGCCCTCAAGCCCGGACAGCTTGCCGCGAATCAGCGCCTCTTCCGTGGGGCAATCCATGTTCTCGATGCGATACGCCGCCTGAGTTGATCCAGTTGCTCGCAGGGCTTGTGCCGTAGGTTGAACGGTCGGGCCGACCGGGGAGCCACACCCCTTTGAAGAACATTCGCTCACGGATACCTCCCTCAGATCGTCTATTTCGACTTCATATAGCTCTCTATAGTAGCTATAGAGTCAAGCGATAACTGGGGATTGAGGCATGGAAATCAGGATTGGCGATCTCGCCAAGCGCTCCGGCTGCGAGGTCGTGACCGTTCGCTACTACGAGAAGGAAGGGCTGATGCCGAAGCCGGCGCGAAGCGGTGGCAACTTCCGGCTGTACGGCGATGCTCACATCGAGCGTTTGCAGTTCATTCGTCATTGCCGTTCCCTCGACATGACGCTGAGCGAGATTCGGACATTGTTAGGCCTGAGAGACAACCCGACGCAGGATTGTGGCGGAATCAATGTGCTACTTGAAACCCATATTCAGCAGGTAGAAATGCGTGTGGCCGCGCTGTTGCAGTTGAGGCAGCACCTCGTCAACTTGCGCGAGAAGTGTTCTGGCTCTCGACCGATGGAAGCGTGCGGTATCCTAAATGGATTGTCAGATTCCAATTGCCATGTTGCAAGATCCAAACAGTCAAACTTATGAGCGATGTGCCGGGAATCGGCCCGATCACCTCGGGGCGATCAAGATCATCGGCGGCGGCGCAGCCAGGTTGAAGAGCGCTGTCGCTCGTCAGGATGCATCGGTTCCAGACATATGCCAGCCCAAAAGCCCTCCAAAGCAGGAGTAAGGCCCGTGAACTTCCAACCGGTTACAGATAGTCCTCGCCCCCGATCGATGCGGCAATTTGTCGTACTGCTTGTCATCACGGCGGCAGCCATGGTGCCGGCGATCATTCTTAGAACCACGGGATGGCGCCCCAATCCACTGCTCGACGCATTGATATTCGGAATCGCGATACTCGGCGCAGGTTTCTATTTGTCTTGGGGTGCCGAGGCTGCCGAAAAACGCATCTCCGCCGGACTGATCGTGGCGATTGTAGCGCTGATTACCGTTCTGCCGGAATATGCGGTCGACTTTTACTACGCTTATTCCGCCGGAGCGAACCCGGGTTCGAATTATGTGCACTATGCGGCAGCCAACATGACTGGCGCCAATCGTTTGCTGGTCGGACTTGCCTGGCCATTACTGGTTCTGCTGCATTGGCGCCGGACCCGCGAACGTGCGATTCCGCTGCGGCCCACCAACAGAACCGAGATCGTTTTTCTGTTGTTGCCCAGTCTCTACGCCTTCAATATCTTGTTCAAGAACGCCATCACAATCATCGATACCGTCCTATTGGTTGCGATGTTCGGCCTCTATGTCTGGCGCGCCAGCCTTGCAGAGGAGGGCAGCGAGTGCGACTCCGATGATGAGCCCGGCCCGGCGGCGGCGCTGAGCGTGCTCCCTTCGCGCCAGCAGTGGTTCGTGATGGGGGCGCTAACCCTTACCGCAATGGCGGTGATTTTGCTGTCGGCCGAACCCTTTGCGGAGGCGATGGTCGACTCCGGACGCGTGCTTGGGTTCGACGAATTCTTGCTTATCCAATGGCTGGCGCCGCTCGCGAGCGAAGCGCCGGCTGTGGTGGTCGCCGTGCTGTTTGTGCTCTCGGGCCGTGCCGAAAATGGCCTGGCGACTATGATATCGGACAAGATCAACCAGTGGACCTTGCTGGTCGGGATGTTGCCGCTCGCGCTCAGCCTCGGCGCGGGCCATCTGTCGCCCCTGCCGCTCGATGCGCGTCAGCACGAAGAGTTCTTCCTCACCGCGACACAGTCCCTGTTTGGCATCGCCTTGTTGCTGCGGCTGCGCCTGGGACTCGGCAGCGCCGCCGCACTCGCCGGTCTGTTTGTGGCACAGGTAGTGCTGGCGGTCGTCTGGCAAGGCAATGAGGCTCGCACGATCATCAGCTTGACCTGGCTGGGATGGGGCTATCTGGGACTCGCGATGCTGCTTTTCGCGATCAATGCCAAAGCGCTGGTTGATCTGGCGAAATTTCTACTGGCCAGGGCACCTGAGGCCGGCGTGCGAGGTCGCGCTTGAAAGCGGGCAGAAGATCGCCGCTCGAACCTGATAAAAATCGGAGGTATGGAGAGCGGCATCGGCTGCTTCGAAAGCGACGATCGCGCACGGACCGGTGGTGCGTTTCCCCGCCTGCCCTCCTCCGGGGCGAGCCGGCAACAAGCCGTGACGGTTCGGGCAATGCCGGCAAACATAGGCCGATTGCACTGCGCGGACCGCGAACGCTCTGCGCGTCTTGCCCCAAATCAGTAATAGTCGGCGAGGGTCAATTCGCGCATGCTCCCTCCCGCCAGTTCGAGCTTCACGACTGTACCCGCGGCGTCGAAACGCCACGCCCACAAAGATCCCCGCGTGTAGCTCGGATCAACGGGATGGCCATCAATGGCCACAATATGTTCTCCTGCAACCCAGCCTGCTGCTGACGCAGGGCTGGATGGGGCGACATGAACGACTGTCAGCGCATCCACCGATACTGCCAAGCCCAAGCCGCTACGATCCTTGAGCATCGGCAGCCGATGTTGTGATGGGGGTCGACGAAACCAGACAAATCCCGCGGTTACGTCGAGCATCACATCGAACTGCGCTATGAGTGGCAGGCCAATGTTTCCGACGGTGTCGACCGATAGCCAGTTCGCAATGCCTAGCGCTGGAAGAGCAAAAACCCCTGCCGCGCCGATCGTCAGATCTCGCACCATGAGTATTTTTGCTAGCCGAACGCCTTCAACTCCGCCGTAGACGGCGGTCGACGTCGTCCGCCCCTCCAAGATGCCTTGAGCCTCGAGATAGGTCGAGGACAACATCAACGCGGTGGAGTTTCCCAGGTCGAACATGAGCGGAACGGGAGTGCGTCCTTCGATTGAAGCGGAAATAAAGAGCTCGCGTTTGGCACCCCGTCCGAGCGCCGATGGTGCCCAGCCCTCCCCCCCGGCAAAGCTTCCAGTTTTTGCAAGGGCCAATCGGCTGTTAGCGAAATCGAGCGCGATACAGTTGCCGCGCAACATATCTTCGCCCAGGATGACGTCTATCGAACGTCCGAACGCCGCCGATGCCGCGCCAAGGTCCGCTGCGATAACGAACGGAAGGCGGCGAACCGCGCCGCCGAAGGTCACTTCGACATTGCGGACCAGTCGAACCGGTGCCTTGCCGCTTAGGCCGCTGACTGTTCGCTGCTCATCGCTGCTCAGGCCAATCCTGGCTGCGAAAGACGTGCTAATGATCGATGCGCCGCTCCCACTATCGAGGATTGCGGTCGCATGCGTCCCGGCGACCAGAGCCGGTACAAGCAATGTGTCCCCATTTGCGATCTCGATTGTTTGCCATTGGGGGGACATAGCGCCAAAGTTCCATGAGGAGAGCGACCCGGGTGCGGCTAAAAGAAATCGGGCTGAACTCATGGCGCCGACTGTTCCAAAGCTGAGCAGACCTTTCATCATCGTTCGCCGTACGATCGCGGATGCATCTGTTCCCGCCTTCATCACATCGTCGGCTCCCTGCCTCTCATTTCGAAGCCTGTCAGACAACCTGGAGCGACCTCGTTACACATGTTCGGAGTGGCGATCCTCATGGTCCCTATACTGACCGGCCTCCACGATGGGATTGTTAGTGCATTGACGCCTCCATCGCCAGTGCTGGCCGTACCCCATCGACAATCACGCATGGTCTCCAGATGTCAGCGCCGACGCCGCGCAGTCGCAAAGCCTCTGTCGGTTGCGATGAAGCGCTCGATCATCGGCACGGCGATCTTCTCGGGCGGCAAGGGCTCTGCCAGTCCGATGGATTTCGCGTGCACCTCGGCATAGGCGATCAGCTCGCGATGGAGTGTGCCCGGCAATTCGATCGACAGCTTAACCGGCTTGTCGTCAACGATCGGGCCGAGCCTGAGCTTGCTCATGGCGCCGAATTCTCTGGTTCCAGGATCAAATCGCGCGTGACAAGGACGCGCAGCGCGAAGCCGGGGCGGATGGTGAGGGTCGGCGGAATGTTCATCTGGCGCTCGACGAGCCGCCGTCCCGACTGGTTGATCGTATCTTGCGACCCGTCGCGAAGCGCGCGCACGATCGCGTCATCGCCGTCCGAGCCAAGCTCGGCACCGACCCCGAGCAAGGTCGAGACGAGCGCCGCGCGCAGCATCGACCCCCAATGATGGTCGGTGCGATCGGCGAGGCCTGCCATACCGCGCGCATCGGTGCCGGGCTGACGATCGAGCCGGATCGACCGGCCGCCGGGCAGAATCAGCCGGTCCCAGGCAAGCAGGACGCGTTCCTGCCCCGCGGCGATCTCGCTGTCATAGTCGCCAATGAGCCGTGCGCCTTGCGGAATGAGGAGGATCCGGCCGGTCGGACTGTCATAGACATTTTGCGTCACCTGCGCGGTGACCTGCCCGGGCAGGTCGGAGCGGATGCCAGTGATCAGCGCTGCCGGGATCAGGCTTCCGGCCTGAAGGATATAGGGCGAGCTGGGTCCGCCAATGCGTTCGGGACTTTCGTTCGGTTTGCCGGCGCCGCCTTCGAGAAAGGCTCGGCGCGCCGCGACCGGGCTTCGCTCATCGGCTACCGGCGCCGGTGCGGCCACGACAGGATCGATCGATCCGCGCAACGCCTCGGCCATGCCTGCACCCGCGGACCCTCCGCCAAGGAAGAGACGACTGGTGGTGGCGGCTTCGCGCTTCTGCCGCGCCCGGTCGCGCGCCTCGTCGGCTGGCGAGCGCGCGGCTGCCGACGGACTGCCCATCGGCGGCACCGGGACAATTTCGCCGTCGCGCTGCGCTGCGACGATCGGCCGCCCGAGGTCGCCGGGCAGCGGCGGTCCCAGCTTCGGCACCTTGCCATAATCGGCGGGCGCGCCCGTCACGACCTCGACGCGGTTCGCCGTGTCGGCAGAATAGAGATTATCGGACGACTTGGGCGCTGAGGGTTGCAGCGCCCAGAGCAAGGCGCCGCCGATCGCGACTCCCCCGGCCGCACCGATGCTCGCCAGCGTCTTGCGCGACAGGCGCATGACCCGCGGCGGTTCACCGCGCAGACGGAAGGCGTCGACGGCTGGCGGCTGCGCGGCGCGATTTTCATTGCCCGGCTCCTCGGCTGGCGGCACGGCCTGGTCCTCGCGCTCGGTCATGACCGGCCCCGGCGGCGCGGCGTCTCGCGCTCGATCCGGACGGTCCGCGCCTGTTTCCCGACCCCCAAGCGCAGTTCGCCGCGCTCGAACAGACGGTCGACGATCATATAGCGCCCCTGCACCCGGTAGTTGACGAGTTCGGCCTCGCCGCTGCTGCCGGTGACGAACAGCGGCGGCATGTCACCCGTGGCGATCTCCGCGCCGAACTCGATGAAGAGTTGGCGCATGTCGTCGAACGCGCGGACGGGGCGCCAGGCGACCTTGTCGCCAGATATTCGGTAGCGGAAATTCAGCGCTGCGAGATCGATCGCACCGGCGACGGGCGCGGCACGCGCTGCCTCGGCTTCGGCGACCTGCAAGGCGATGAGCTCGTCGGCCGGATAAGTCCAGGAGACCGACGCCATATAGGATGCGGCGGTCGCGCGCAGTTCGACATGATAGGTGCGACGGTCGGTGTTGATGACGGGTTCGCTGTCCTTCACCTTGCGGCCGTTCGGGACGATCGCGATCGGCGCGGTGACCATGAGGGTCGCGAGCGTACCTTCGAAGCTGCCGTCGTCCTTGACGGTGAGATTTGCGATGCTTGCCATTTGAAGTCTCCTTGCTTGCTCGGGGACCGTCCCCGATGGCGCCAGAGGGAGGGCCCGCGAGCCGCCGTCACCGAGCGCATGCGAGGGCGAACCCCTGCAGGGGGTTGACGGCACGAGGCGAGCCGAGGCCCGCAATCAGGCAGCCAATGAGGGAAAGGTTCGACGAGCCAGGAGAGCAATGGCTGTCAGTGAAAGTCATGGCTCCGGATGCGCAGCGGCGCGTCGCGGGAGTCCGGTCCGCCTCCGTTCCGCGCCCCATCCCCGCGTCCAGGCGCAATGGAGACATTACCCTGCGCGATAGAGCGCAACATCGCGTCATGATCGACGATCCGGTCGCAGATGATGTGAATGACCTCGCCTTCCTTCTGAAGCCGACCGCGCATCGCGATCATAGAGGCCGACATGACTTGGCGCCGGTAGATATCGAAGCGATCGGGCCACAGGATGCCGTTGGCGATCCCCGTCTCGTCCTCGATCGTGACGAAGAGCACCCCCTTCGCGGAGCCGGGCCGCTGCCGCACGAGGATAACGCCGGCGACCTCGATGTTGCGCCCGTCGCGGATCTGTCCGAGATCCGCGCAGCGCACGATACCCATCGTATCAAGCTCATCCCGCAAGAAACTAAGCGGATGCGCGCGCAGCGACAGCTGCAGCGTGCGATAATCCTCCACCACCTCGCGCCCCTCGGTCATTGGCCGAAGCGAGGTCGCGGGTTCGAGCCCCTCGGGCGAGAAACTGGACTCGCGAGCGTCTGCCGCCGCGAACAAGGGGAGCGGCGCCTCGCCAAGACCCCGCACCTTCCACAAGCCCTGCCGCCGGTCCTCGGCAAGGCAGGCGAAGCCATCGGCTTCGGCGATCCGTTCGATTGCGGCGCGCGGGACCCCGGCGCGCCGCCACACATCTTCGATGCAATCGAAAGGCATATCGCCGCGCGCGCCGACGATGGCGGCGCCATGGACATTGGCGAGGCTGCGCACCTGGCGGAAGCCGAGACGAACCGCGAGATAAGGACCCTTCCCTTCCTCCAGCGTGCAATCCCAATGGCTGTCGTTGATCGAGACAGGGCGCACTTCGACGCCATGCTTGCGCGCATCGCTGACGATCTGCGCGGGCGCATAAAAGCCCATCGGCTGCGCGTTCAGCAACGCAGCGCAGAAGACGTCGGGATGATGATGCTTCATCCAGCATGAAGCATAAGCAATCTTGGCGAAGCTCGCGGCATGGCTTTCGGGAAAGCCGTAGCTGCCGAACCCCTCGATCTGCTTGAAGGTCCGTTCGGCGAAATCCTTGGGATAGCCGCGCTCGACCATGCCGCCCACGAGCTTGTCGTAGAAATGGCTGACACCGCCGGTGAGCTTGAAGGTCGCCATCGCGCGGCGGAGCTGGTCAGCCTCGGCGGGCGTAAATCCCGCGCCAACGATCGCGACCTTCATCGCCTGCTCCTGGAAGAGCGGCACCCCGAGCGTCTTCTCGAGCACGGCGCGGAGCTCGGGCTTGGGATATTCGGGCTTCTCCTTGCCCTCGCGGCGGCGAAGATAGGGATGCACCATATCGCCCTGGATCGGGCCGGGCCGCACGATCGCGACCTCGATCACCAGATCGTAGAAGCACTTCGGCTTGATCCGCGGCAGCATCGACATTTGCGCCCGGCTTTCGATCTGGAAGACGCCCAAGGTGTCGGCCTTCTGGATCATGCCATAGACTGCCGGATCATCGTCCTGCAGGTCAGCCATGCCGACCGAAATCCCCTTATGCTCGGCAAGCAGATTGAAAGCCCGGTTCATGCAGCCGAGCATGCCGAGGCCGAGCACATCGACCTTCATGAATTTGAGGACGTCGATATCGTCCTTGTCCCATTCGATGATCTGCCGGTCTTCCATCCGCGCAGGCTCGATTGGCACGAGGTCGTCGAGCCGCTCCTGCGTCAGCACGAAACCGCCGGGATGCTGCGACAAATGCCGCGGCGTCCCGATGAGCTGCTGCGCGAGATCGAGCGTCAGCCGCAGCCGATGATCGTCGGCGTTGAGGTTGAGGCTCGCGATCTGCTCGTCGGGGATGCCGTCGACCGACCAGCCCCAGACGAGGCCGGTGAGCATCTTGGTGAGGTCGCGCGGCAGGCCGAGCGCCTTCCCCACCTCGGCGACCGCCCCGCGGGTGCGATAACGCGTCACCACCGCGGTGAGTGCCGACCGATGCCGCCCATAGGTCTCGTAGATCCACTGGATGATTTCTTCGCGCCGTTCATGCTCAAAATCGACGTCGATATCGGGCGGCTCCTTGCGCTCGCCCGACACGAAGCGCTCGAAGAGCAACTCGTGCTTGATCGGGTCGATCGAGGTCACACCGAGCAGGAAGCAGACGCAGCTGTTCGCCGCGGACCCGCGCCCCTGGCACAGAATGCCGCGCCGCCGGCTCTCGGCGACGATCGAATTGACCGTCAAAAAATAGGGCGCGTAATTCAATTCTCCGATCAAGCGGAGCTCATGATCAATCTGTTTCCGGTAGGCAGGCGGTACGCCGCCGGGAAACATGCGCACCGCGCCTTCCTCGGTAAGCGCTGCAAGCGCCTCCTGAGCCGTCCGCCCGGCCATCACCTCCTCATAGGGATATTGATAACGGATCTCGCCGAGGTCGAAGCAGCAGACCGACGCGATGTCGGCGGTTGCCTGGATCGCGTCGGGGAAAAGCGCGTAGCGCCGTTCCATTTCGGCAGGAGACTTCAATGCGCGATCCATGAAGCGCTCGCGTTTGAAGCCGAGCGCGTCGACGGTCGTTTTCTCGCGGATCGCGGTCAGCACATCCTGCAGCGGGCGGCGCTCGGGGGCGTGATAGAGGATGTCGCCCATCGCCACGCAGCGCACGCCCACGCTGCGACCCAGCGCGTCGAGCGCGCGCAGCCGCGCGAAATCACCAGGCCGACGGCGCAGCGACAGTGCGAGATAGGCGTCGCGGCCAAAGGTCTCCCGCAGCTCGCCAAGGTCGATGCGCGTCCTCTCATCGGCGGCGTCGGGCAGGAGGACAGCGACCAGCCCGTCTGCCCACGCCACGACATCGGGCCAGTCGAGCCAGCAATTCCCCTTGCCCCCCCGCGCCTTGCCGAGCGACAGCAGGCGGGTGAGCCGCGACCATGCCGCACGGTCCTTGGGGTAGAGCAGGAGCGATCGGCCATCGCGGAGGTCAATGCGCGAGCCGGGGATCAGGCGGACCCCGGTCGTTTCCTGCCCCGACAGCCCGCGCACCATCCCCGCGACGCTGCCGCGATCGCAAAGCCCGAGGGCCGAATGGCCGAGGAGCGCGGCGGCCGCGAACAACTCCTCGGGCGCTGACGCGCCGCGCAGGAAGGAGAAATGGCTGGTCACCTGGAGTTCGACATAGGTCGTGACGGGAGCGATCATCCGAAGACGCCGTGCATATACCAGCTCAAATCGCCGGTGCGGTCTTCGATCGCATCGCCGCGGCGGAACAGCCAGAAACGCTCGCCAGTCTCCGCCTCGACGCGAAAATAATCGCGCACCGCCCACATTTCGCGGGTCGTTCGCCACCACTCGCCATGAATGCGCTCGGGTCCATCGCCTGCGACGACGCGGTAGGACCGTCCGCGCCACGCAAAGCGGCGCGGCGGATGGTCGGGAAGCAGCGCGACGACGCCCGACAGGGCTTCGGGCCGCGCGAGCATGCGGATCGGCCGCGGCCAAGCCGGCCAGCCGGAAGGCTGGGCGAGCGGGCCGGTACGGCCGATCGCGCGTTCGGGCACATCGCTTTCGCGGCCCTCGAGGCGGAACAGCGCGCCCTCTCCAGCGCGCCCCGCGAGCTGATCGACGAGCGGCGCAAGATCGGGGGCGCGCGGTCCGCTATCGAACCCCGTGCCGATCACCTCGGCGCCGAGGGGTTCGACCTGCGGCGCGGCAAGCGCCATCGCCTCGATCCCGAGCCCAGGCTCGATCCGGTCGATACGCAGCCTGAAGAGGCGCACGAGATGCTTCGCGTCGCGGGTCGCGCGCGCGGTGCCGACCGTGACGAGCTGCTCGCGCGCATCGACACGCTCGCAGCGGAGAACCGCCGCGCGAAGGCCGAGCCCGCGCTCCCGGAGGTCGGCGACGAGATCGGCGACGAGATCCGAAATTACCTGTTCGATCGCCTCGGCGGTGGCGATCGGTTCGAGAAGCCGGCGCTCGGCGCACGGCATTTCGAAAGGGACGACGGGCACGATCGGCTCAGGCAGAAAGCCGCGCGCCTGGTCGAGCCGCTCGACCGCGCCGCGCCCGAGGCGCCGCGCGAGCGGCCCGCGCGGCATCGGGTAAAGGTCAGCGATCCGCTCGATTCCGAAACGCGCCGCCGACGCCAGCGCCTCGGGCGCGAGCCGGAGCGCGCGAAGCGGCAGCCCGGCCAGCGCCTCCCCCTCCCGCCCTTCCGGCAAGACCAAGGTCGCCGCGCCGCCAAAGCGCGCGAGCGCGTGCGCGGCGCCGGGCGTGCCAGCGATCGCGACGCACGCGGTGAAACCGAGACGCCGAACGAAGGATAGAAGCCGCGCGGCGAAGCGCGCCTCGCCGCCAAAGAGATGCGTCGTGCCGGTCAGATCAAGCCATAGCCCGTCGCTGCCCGACACGGCGGCAGTCGGTGTCCAGTGGCGCACCGCATGCAAGGCGAGCCGATCCAGCCACGCCCGATCCGCCTCGGGCGCAGCCTCGTACACATCGAGATCGGTAACGAGCGCGCGTGCATGCGCCGCGGCCATGCCGGGCGCGAGTCCGAGATCGAGTGCGAGTGGACAGGCCGCGGTCACGACATCACGCTGACCCGTCCGAGCCACGAGGATGGTCGGGCGGGCGCCCCACAGGGGCAGCGGTGGCGGCGCGATGGACGCGCCGGGCGACGGGCATCCATCATCCGCCCGCGATAACCGAAAGACAGGCGCGGCCGCCTCGCTGCGCCGCCCCAGTTCGCGCATGGTCGGTTGCTGGTGCGCCGGACGCGCGTCGACAAGGTCGCGGTTCGGCGCGGCCGAAGCCGTGTCCCGCGCCCAACGAGCACCCGGACGCCAGCCGCCGCCGCGCGGCACCGAGCAGGCGCCCGGATTGTCGTCGACGGGTTCGGGAAGGCGCGGGCCGAGCCGCGCGGGTTCAGGCGGCGTGCCCGAGCGCGAGATCGGCGCTGCCCGTCGCAACCGCTCGATCGCGAGTTGCGGCAGGAAGAGCGAGGCGACCCTGGTCATCGCACGCCTCCAGTTCGAGGGAGAAAGGCGGCCCGCCGCGCTGGCGCACAAGTTCGACCGACCATCGCCCGCGCCCCACCCCGGGCATCGACAGCGGGGTCGAAGCGAGACTGCCGATCCGCCAGCGCGTGCAGGCCAGCGACAAATCGGTGAGCGGACATTGGCCGTAACGGCGGTAGCGGCGGTAGAGCAGCATTGGAGTGCCCCCTTCGGAGGCAGCGAGCTGGAGCCGCCGTGTAGCGGTTTGATCGGCCGCCTTCACCTCGGCGACAACGCATGCGAGCGAGCCATCTCGCAGCGCGTCTTCGCACAGGGCCAGCAACTCGCGGTCGTTCTTGCCTTGCGCATAGAGCACGCGTTCGGGGCCGAGCCCGGCCTGCTCGAGTCCCGGAGCGTAAAGGTCGAAACGCGTCAGGGCCCACAAGGCTGACACTTCGGGCGCCGCCGCGAAGCGCGCGGCGATCCCCGCCGCGAAAAGCGTTGTCGCTGCATCGTCGCTCCAGCTTGCCGAGGCCGCCGCGACCTCGTGCAGTCCCGCGCCGTCGAGCCCGCCGGCGTTCAACAGATGATCGATCGGTCCCACGCCGAACGGCAGCACCGGTCCGCGCGCCGCGGCGACGCGCGCCACGGTTTCGCGAAGCGCTTGAAGCTCCTCGGCGCTCGGCCGGGGCGGTGAAAAAGGCGGTGCGGTCATGATGGTCATCGACTCAGATGTTCGCTATATGTTCCACCCGGAACGAACGTGCGTCAAGCGGTCCGCGTTCCCTTGCTGTGGATCATTCACTGGCGCGTCACCTTCGCGCCTGTAAAAGCGCGCTAATAATATGCCGCTCACCACCGACCTGCCCTGGACCCAGCTTGCGATCTACGCCGTCGGCGCGGCGCTGATCCTGATGTTGCTGTTCAAGATTCCCTATGTCGGACGGGTCATTCGCGGGCTCTTCTCCTTCGCGCTGCTCGCCTTCGGCATCTTCCTCATTCTCCAGCAGGCACCCTTCGATCCCAATCTGTCGCGAATCACCGCGAGCCTCGGTCTCGACCGGCAAGAGGTCGTGGGCGAGGAGGTCCGCATCCCGATGGCCCGCGACGGGCATTTCTGGGCGACGGTCCGCCTCAACGGCATCGAGCGGCGCATGCTTGTCGACAGCGGTGCGACGGTCACCGCCCTTTCGACCGCGACGGCACGGGCCGCAGGCGTCGATGCCGATGCAACGCTCGTGCCCTTGCTCATGAAGACCGCGAACGGCACGGTTCGCGCCGACGCAGGAACGCTCGACCGGCTGGAGATTGGCGGCATTGAGGCGCGAAAGCTCAACGTCGTGATCTCGCCCGGGCTTGGCGACACCGACGTCCTAGGCATGAATTTCCTCTCGGAACTTCAGTCGTGGCGCGTCGAGGACCGCACATTGATCCTGACGCCGAAAATCGCCAAATCCGGCGCCTGATGCCGGCCGGCAATTGCGCCGACATCGATCGCTAATCTTGCTCGGCCTCATTGTCAGAGTCACCGCGCGGTTCGGCGGGATGAGCGATGGTAAGACCCAGAAGCTCAGCCGTGCGCTCGTCGCGCTGTCCGCCGAACCAGCGGTCGAGCGCTGCCCCGACGAGCGCGCCCGCGCCAGCCGTTTCGAACAGCGTCAACGACGATCGGAGCTTTACGGCATCGACATCGCCGAACACCGCCACCGCGTCACTGCCGATCAGATCCTGGAGCCCCGACACGCATTCGACATAGCGCGCGCCAAGAAGCGGATGCGCCAGATAGGCGCGTGCCTCGGCTTCATCGGCAATCGCATAGCGCTGCGCCATTGCGCTTCGCCCAAGCCCCGCGAGCTGCGGGAAGATGAACCACATCCAATGCGATCGCTTCTTGCCGCGCCGAATTTCTTCGAGCGCGCGGGCGTAAATCTGCTCCTGCGCCACGACGAACCGCTCCAGCCCCTGTGCTTCGCTCATAGCGCCAGCGCGCCCTGCGCCGGCGGCTTGCCGTAGACCTGCGTGACCTCAAGGCTGCCCTCGGGCAGCCATTTGAGGACATCGGTGGCGGGAACGCGCGGGTCGAGCCAAGCGGCCCATTGATCGCGCGGCAGCGGGATGATCTGGCGATGATGATAAGGTGCAATGTCCGGCCCCGCGTCCATGGTGAGCAGGCTAAAGGCCTCGCCGACGTGGGCGTCACGCCAGATGCCCGCCATGCAGAACCAGCGATGATCTTTCATCGTGAACAGCCATTTATCGAGCCGCTTTTGCGTCTTGTCGGTCGGATCGGTGAATTCGTAGAAGCCGTCGCATAGGACAAGGCAGCGCTGGGAGCCAAGATCGCGGCCCTCCGAGCGGACATTATAGACCGGCTTCCCGCCCTGTCCCGGCCAGCTCCAGCGCCGGTTGACGAGCTCACCCATCGCCGAGCCGTCGCTCGCCTTCACAATCGGCCCCATGTCGGTGATGCGGACGTCTTCGCGCGCGGGCACGTTCGGCGCGCCCTCGGGCATCTCGATCTTGATCTTTAGGTCGTCGAAATCCTCGGCGATCGAGGCGATGTCGACTTCCAGCCTGTAGTCATTGCACATTCGCATTTGCCCCCTGGCTCTTGCGACTCATCTTCGTTCCTATTATGTTCCACATGTGACCATCGCGCCAACCCCTTTTGATCCCGATGCCCCGAGCGGCGGCGTGACGGCGCTCGTGCGCCGCGACCCCGACAATATGGGCGAAGTCGAAATGGTCAAAGCGGTATGGGGTTCCGATCCGCGGTTCTCGGACGGCATCAATTTTCGCTTCGTGCGCTCCGAAGGCCGTGCCTTCCCCAAACGGCGCTGCCTGATCCCGGCGTCCGAGTTCCGCATGGGAACGGGCGACCATCGCTACCGTGTCACGCTGGACAGCGGCAATTTCTTTTATCTCGCGGCGGTCTGGGACCCGCCGCTCGCCGACTGGCCGCTGTCGTACCGCATCCTCACCATCCCCGCCGGCGCCGACGTCATTCCCTATCAGTCACGCCACGGCGTGATCATCGAACGGCGCAACGTCATGCACTGGCTCGACGGGACACTGCCGAACGAGGTGCTGTTCGAGGAACCGCCGCGCCACACGCTTTTCGTCGAACCGCTGCGGGCGCAAACCGCGCTCCCGCTATGACGCGCGGCGCAGCCGCGCGGGCACCCCGGCCCGCGCCCCAAGCCGACCTTTTTGGCACGCCCTCGCTTCCCGGCCTCGCCTATCCGCGCCGTGCGACCCAGGAGAGCTCTTCCTTTCAGGAAATCAGAGATCTTCATCTGACGCCCGCACGGTTTCGATCGGGCGGGCGTCTTTTTTCCGGTCCGTTCGATACCAGTTCGAACCTTTTGTTTAACGGCAATTGGCCGTTTGCTGGCTGACCGCTTCCGAGTGACAATGGAGATAAGCCGACGTTCAGCGCTTATAGGCAATCAAGACGGCAAACACCTCTGGTCCAGGATTCTAATCGCTCGCGCGCGTCATGCGCGAATGCGCGAGCATGCCATTTGGGATATTTTGCCGGCTTGACGGCCCTCGATCTAAACCGGAAGCGGGATGGCGAAGGCTTCGACGTTCCGTACAAGCTGTTCGGTGCCGGCGTCACGCCGCGGGAGGGCGCGTTGATGAGTATAGACTGGACCTGGCTGCCGAATGCCGGCGCATGGCTCGCCGACAACGTCGATCGCTATCAGAATATCTTAGCCGGGGCGCTGGCTATCGTCGCGGCGAGGATCGCGGTGAAGCCGGTTTGGGCGCAGGTGATTGCCACTAATACCCAGACGCAGATCGCCCATCTTGAGACGCTTCAGAAGCTTCTTGGCGAGGCCTTGCAGCGATCCGATAAGGTTCAAGACGATTTTATCAAACCACAACGCGAGATGAATCAAGCGTTGTATGATTTCAACGGTGAATCAGAAAAAATCGACGGTCAGACGGCACATCATCTGGGCAGGCAGATCTCAAATGTTCTGGGCTGGTATTTGGTGACTTTGGCCGGAACCGAAAGCGGGAAAGTCGAGGAAGCCAAGTCGGCGCTGAAGGCCGCCCTCGATGAGCTTGAGAGAACCCTCGCCATGATCGAATGGGTCGATTTCAACGATCAATATGGTGACGACCATGCGTATGATGATGTCGAATGGGCTGAGATCCTCGCTAACGCCGAAGCCGCCTCAAAGGAGGCATCGGCCAAAGGCAGTGCGGTCTTCAAGGCCTATTATGCGCTTCGTAGCGTGCAGGCCGATTCCATCAAACACCTACGCACCCAGATCCGAAACATCGAGCACGCCTTAGCAAAGCTTAGCTAGCCTGCGAGCCCTGTCGCGGCCCATAGCCAGCAGAATTTCAATGCCGAAAGGACGATCATGACCCCCATCCAAGAATTTCGTATCACATTTGAAAATGGCGACATAGGTGATGCCCGCATCACCGATCATCGGCCGCAATTTTCCAGCGAAATTGCGCTCCACACCGCCGATGGCAATATCTTTCCGGCGGCGAAATCGTCGCCCCCAGTACTGACGGCCCAACTGGCTTTCGATGCGCTGGTGAGCAGCGCGATGGACTTGGCAAAGTCGCGCCGCACCGAAATCGCCAGCCTCGACAATCCGAACAATTGCGAATTCATCGACCGCGAAAGCCAGCGGCAGATCGCGAGTAAATATGATCTGACCGCCCCAATTCTCGTGAACGGGGCGTGACCGGCCAACCTATTCGTCCATTAAGCCGATTGGCCGACGGTTTTCGAACGAAACGTAGCTCAGCCATTAGCAAGCGACCCGCATCGCAATTGGGTCGCACTAGGACGGATTAGTTGACGGCATACTCCCGCCAAGGGATATTTCGAAGCGGCACTGATGTCAGAAAGCGGGCGATGTCCGGACGCCCATAATAGGTGGGTCGCCCGCGCCCGTCCTGCGCCATCAATACGACGGGAACACCAAATACCGGGATGAAGCTACGAATGGCGGCTGCGGCTGCGCTCGTGCTCTGGACGATATGAGGTTTGACGATGACGATTGCAAAGGACTGCCCCTGCTCGCGAATCACGGCTCCTTGAATGCGCATAATTTCGATCCCTTATATCGGAAAAGAGCCGGACTAAGTCCGGCTCCTCCCTAGTTCGCTACTTTCCGCGGTTCGGTCGCTGAGTCAGCGCCGATGCGGCCGCGCTCTTGGCCGCCGGACTCGACTTGGGATCGCTGAGAACCTTCGCCGCCGCCGATGCTGCCTTTGCGCTCGTCACTTCCTTGTTGCCTGCCATTTTCATTTACCTCCTTTCCTTCCGACCGATCGGGAATCGACGAGCCGTGACGCTTTATTTGCAACGCGCGCTTGATATGTCAAGCATCAATCAAGCGCGCTTGCTCTATCAAGCAAAAACCGTTAGAATTCGTCGATGCAACAGGGCAGTTTGGATTAATCGTGGTCGACGGTAATAAGCATGCGTCGACGCTAGGCGGCTACCTGGCGGCTGTGCGATCCGATCGTGGATTCTCTTTGCGACAGGTCGAAGAAATGACCGGCAAGGAGGTATCCAACGCGTATCTAAGCCAGCTTGAAAACGACAAGGTGAAGCAGCCGTCTCCCAACGTGCTTCATGCTCTTTCGGCGACTTATGATATCGACTATATCGGTCTGATGGAACGCGCCGGGTATTTGACGCCGCAACAATCTTCTGACGCACCGAAGCGTCACGGCAGAGCAGCGACCTTTGCCGAGATTGATTTATCTTCGGACGAGGAAGCCGAGCTACTTCGCTTTCTCAAATTCATGCGAAGCGAGAAGAAGTAGGTAGTGCGGAAAGACGACAGCTCGCTGAGCCACGCCGAAAGGGAGTTTGTCGAGAGCCGCGCGAAGATGCTTCTTCAACGGGCCGATGCTTGGGGCGTTGTCCCGGTCCCGATCGACGATTTGCTGAGCGCGGCCAATCTTAAGGTTGCACCGACAAGCATTTTCGACCCTCGCGCCATTGCCGCTTACGCCATAGCAAAAGGCAAGCAGGCTGCGAATCTCGTCAAACAGGCCATCGGAAAAGTTCTGGGCATTCTGGATGCTCACGAAGAGGTCATCCACATCGACGATACTGTGTTGGAATCGCGCCAGCGGTTTTTGAAGCTGCATGAAACCGGCCATTTCGAGCTCCCCCATCAACGCAAAATCTTTCGATTTTTTGAAGACAGCCAAGAAGAGCTAGATCCCTCAATCGCGGACAAGTTCGAGCGAGAAGCGAACAATTTTGCTCGGTTCGCGATCTTCAACGGCAATGCTTACGCCGAGAGAGCGGCGGATCTTCCGCTCTCCTTCTCGTCGGCCAAGAAGATGCAGCGCGGTTTCAAAG
The DNA here is from genome assembly GCF_002205635.1 of Sphingopyxis witflariensis. Taxonomy (GTDB): domain Bacteria; phylum Pseudomonadota; class Alphaproteobacteria; order Sphingomonadales; family Sphingomonadaceae; genus Sphingopyxis; species Sphingopyxis witflariensis. Next base: position 205,567 of record NZ_NISJ01000003.1, read on the forward strand.
TCTCATTATATGCGGGTTTGCGCGAATATGCGCGGACGCATCGCCATGTTTGCATCGCGATGGCTATCGAGAAACCTGCCGTATGCCCGATAAATGGTTTGAGCGCGGAGATTCGCCGGATCGAAACCTCTCTTTCCTTTGAGCAACAATTTGGGCGACCACAGCTACCTACGATAACGAAGACCCATCCGCTTTGGCCGCTCGTTCCATTTGGCAAGGCGACAAGGCCAACCACTATCCGGCTTACCGACCTGAATGGCGAGCACCACGAGTTCATTGGGGAAGCCTTGGATACCACCTATAATATTTTGCTGTTTGCATGTCCTACCGCGCTCTTCAAAAGCTGACGGGCGCTAACGACATGATCTGCGCGATCGCAACATGTCATACCGACAGAGCGTTTGGCACTCTCGGCAGCAGAGTGCCAAAACAAGCTTGACGCAGGTGCCAACCTCTGTTGTTCTCCGTTCGTTCGAGAGAGATTGGAGAATCTGATGGCTACTCTAACTGAGCAGGGGCATCGTTTTGGAGGTGTATGGACAGAGCTTAAGCTCGACGCCGTCCATTATTATCTCGGCTTCTTCACGAGGGTTTTGAGAACACTGCCGTTTGAATTGTGGTATATTGATGCCTTCGCTGGAACAGGAACTCGGGTTGAGATTCGCCAAGTCGGTGGCCTGCTCGAGGGGGCGCCCGTCGAACTCGCTTCGGAACAGCTTGCCGGGTCAGTAATGCGAGCACTGTCAGTGGACCCGCCCTTCACACGACACGTTTTCATCGAAGGTAATGCTGAGCGATTCCGCGCATTAGAGACGGTTCGCAGTCAATACCCATTGAAACAGATCGAATGTCGGCACGGCGATGCCAATGCCGAGCTACGTGCAATTCTTTCCCGTCCTCCTTGGAACGCGCAAACTGGTGGCCAAGGAAATCTTCGGGCGGTCGTATTCCTCGATCCATACGGGATGAATGTGGCGTGGGACACCCTCGAATTGCTGGCGGCTACCCGAGCAATCGATGTGTGGTATTTGTTCCCACTGCAGGCCGTGACGCGTCAACTGTCCGGTAAGCTCGATAGTATCGATCACTATAAACAAGACAGGTTGGACGACATCTTTGGCACCCCCAACTGGCGGGAGGAGCTGTATGAAACTAAAGTCTTCACGGATTTGTTCGCCGAGACAATCAGCACTTCGAAGCGTAATGTCACCCAGGCGCAGATTGAAGAGTATTCTCGCCAGCGGCTGGGTACGCTGTTTCGATACGTTTCCGAGCCGTTGCCGTTGATTGCGGACGGGCGTGGCCACCTCTTTTCACTGTTCTGCCTTTCAAACAGCGGCAGCGACAAGGCCATTGACCTTATAGAGAAAGGGGTACGGGCGACGCTGAAGAAATTCGGGTCGGCATCTCGTCATATGTCCGGCCGTTGAGAAGGCGGCCGGCAGCCTTTTTGTTACGGCCACCCCACTGCTTGAAAAAGAAGGCAGTTCCACTTTCGCGACACATTTCCTCGATCTCAATTACCCAGTCCTCAGGCATTGGGCGGGCGCGAGGACCGCTCTCGCCGCCGACGATAGCCCAGTCGATCTGACGCAAGTCAGCGTCGACCACGGAACCGATCAGAGGCTCAAAAGAAATAAAGCGCACTGCTGCCGGAGTGGCACGAAGGTAATCGATGCGTTTAAGCACCGCGCTGTCTTCAACGCTCGTTCCGATCCACACATTTTTCAAGATCGCAAATCTGGGTTGAGACAATAATTCTGCCATACGCTCGGGACGCTTAGTGAGAATTTGGTAAGTGTGCTGTGGCGTCTGTTTCATGACAGCCCAGACCTTAAAAATAAAATCTTCTTCCACGTCCGGATGGAATAAATCCGACATGGAATTGACAAATACAGTTCGAGGAGCACGCCAACTAAGGGGTGCCGAAAGCGATCGCTCGTCTTGTACGATTTTTCCAGTCCAGACGTACCGGTCACCGCTTTTGCGGGTCAACCCCTGATACTTTGGCATTCCCATTGACTCGAGGCGCGCAGCCATGCGCATGGCATAACAATTGGTGCAGCCTGCTGTAGCGACAGTACATCCCGCAACTGGATTCCAAGTGACGTCAGTCCACTCAATTGGTGTCAACTGCGCCACAAGCCTGCCTCCACTGGGAACAAAGAGGGAACATACATGAACAGTGCGGCTGTGTCTCGCATTATCTTCGCGATCTTAACGTTGTTAGGTTGCGCTATGATAGCGCCATTGCCTTATTGAAAATGCCAGAAATCAGCCTCTTCGGGATGCGCCCGGAACCTGAAAAATCCCATTAGCCGCCACGCGCCGGGTTGCGTCGCGACGTATTTGGAGCGTCGCGGCGTCTACAAAGGGTGCAATGTGGTTGGACGAACTTCGCGGACGCAGTTCCTGCTGACGAGTGTTGCCGGAGAGGTCGAGGTCGAGTTGCGGTCCATCGCTACGCTTGCTCATTGATTGGCTCCTGGCTGTGTCAATTGGTCATGTTCCTTGGCGGCGACTTCAACGATGATCTTGTCTTCATATTCCCGCCTCGCGTCCAGAGGCACCCGGAACACGGGAAGTGCCTCCTTACGGGGAGTACGAAAGAGGTATCCTTTCTGCTTCCTGTCGCCTTTCGGACGGAAAAGCTTCACATAGTTCGACGGAGCGACACCGTTGAACTGTCGAAACACCACCATGTTTCTAGCGTCTGGGAGCTCACTGATCACATCGCTGTGCAGTTCGATAGCAAGACTTTTGAGGTATGGCTCAATGTAGACGACCTCCCTGATTCCCGACGCGACGATGTGTCGCGCACAATTATGGCATGGATATGTGTTTGTGTAGAGCGTTGCGCCGACCAGAGAATGTTTTCCTTCTCTCGCCACCGAGAGGATGGCTTCCATCTCCGCATGGATGGAGCGCGAAAACTCAATTAGCGCGTTGATGTCAGTGCTGCCAATTGCGTCGCGAACGGCCGATCGTTTACCTGGCTTGATCTGACCAGATTCAGCCACCGCAATCGCGACTTTGTCCATGAGCCCATGACGCCGCACCTCATTGTGGCATTTTTTACCGCCCCAATTGTAGCACCGATGATCCCTGTTGACGATAACCTTCGCTTCGTCGTCAAAGGTCTCTCGATCCTCTTCTGTATACAAGCTACCCCCGAACTTCGGGACATCGTTCCATCCGACCGCGATCAGTTCGCCTCCGTCAGATACGATGCTGACGCCGACCTGCCGTGACATGCAGGCGGAGTTGGCCGCGGCCGCATTTGCTTTGTACATCGCTGATTCCGCGCGCGTTGGCGTATGGATGGCTGTATCGAAGACGATGTCGAGAAATCTTCTGAGACTTGAGTCGAGATCTTCTGGCCGGCGGTCGTTGCAGACGAAGAAGTCGGAATGAACAAACAGCTTGCGTGTAGCCTGACCGAACGTTGCCAACTCGCCCTGATCGCGTGCCATCACCTTCGCTCTCTCGGCTTCAGGATAGTCAAGATCCTTCAGCCGTTCGTCGCGCAATTTGTCGGGCGCAAAGACACCGACCACACAGAGAGTCTCACGGTACACGTCCCGTAAAAGCTCGAGCTCCTCCAAACTTTTCAGTGAATCTATGATGTAGGCACGCCGCCCCGGCAGTTCATTCTCGCCATCATATCCGTGATGAGCCGTTCGGAAGCCACGAATCTTTTCAAAAAGCTTCTCAATAAGATAATTGTTTCCGAACCTCTCACGCAGCCTGTTTCCAGCGTCCTGCATCTCAGAAATGTAGGTTGCCGTTTTTGCGTTCTGGGGCGCCGTAATTCCGACCAACCCGCTCTGAGCGCGGATTACATCGCTTGGCTTCATGACTGGCGCGACATCGTAGCCAAATTCCTGTTCCAAGACGGTATGAAGAATGTTCGCAGCCGTGGTGACGCCCGATCCAACGGGACCAACGAGCGCGATGACCAATTCTTGAGAAAGACGCTCTTTGATTTCGCGTGCAACGCCGTCCTTGGCAACGTCATTGTCGTTGACCAACTGAAATGGCTGCGGTGTCTGCATGTTCCCCCCGGATCACTTTTGGGAGCCATGACATAGTGGCAGCTCTTCGGAAAGGATTTGTTCGTGCCCATGAGGCACGGAACACCCGTTTTAAATTTTTTGTTCTTTTTTTGTTCCTACAAATTGCCGCCAGAGTCAAATGGTAATTTCGGCGCAAACGGTTTGGTTGTAGCGACCGCTTTCAGGCGCTCCTCACTTTAGGTCCGAACGGCCGACATCAGGCGCGAAGCAGTCGCATGCTCCAACTATCCTGCGGCGCGTGCCGTCTCCTCTAGCTGCGCAATACGCTCGCTGCAGATGCTCTCCACAATCGCGGCGAGAGCCTCGACGCGGGCGCCGAGCCAAGTCAGTTCGTCTTCAGAAATCCGATAATGTTTCGAATATCGGGCCTTGATGTAGGCTTCTTTCAGCTTCTCGAAGCGCGACCGGTCAGCCTTCGTCTCGCGCGGCCAAGCGACGATCAGCCGCGTATCGAGCCGCTCTGCCTGCGTCCTCAAGAACGCCAGATTATGGACGTGCGGCGTGTAAAATGAACAGACTAGCAAAGCGCAGTGGTAATAGCTTTCAACCGACTGATGCAGAAGAAACGCGGCCTTTTTGGTCCATCCGCGCTGCCTTGCGAATGATGCTGTTTCGAAAAACTCCCCGCCGCTCGGATACCACCCGTCGAAATATTCCCGCGCCATTTCCAGCGCCGCATGCGGCGTTTTCGGCTGCGGCTCGGGCAATTCATCGTCGACCGCCTGATAAATGGCGATCCCGTCGCACGCGACGTCCATGAAGAAATAGCGCCCCTGCGACAGCCCGGAATTCACCTCGCCGGTGCTATGCACGATGAAGTTTACCGGCGTGCGCAGCGTCTTCGTGACCGACAGCTCGCGGATCAGCCGGTCGTCGAGCTTCGACCAATATTCGACGCGATCGGTCAGCCTGTCGTCGTTGACGACAATCAACAGGTCATAGTCCGACTGGTAGCCCTTGGCGGTGTGCGGCTCATCGACCCATCCGCCGCGCGCATAGCTGCCGTAGAGGATGATCTTGGAGATGCGCCCCTTGCGCTTCCAGTCCTGCGTCGCGAGCGCGAGCGCATCCTCGAATTCTTCGAAGACGATCTGGACGATGCGTTCGAGTTCGCGCTGTTTGTGCGGGGGGAGATGATCGAGACTGCTGCGCATTGCGGTCACCCTAACAAGGTGGCGACACCCTTGCACGCCGAGATTGAACCAGGCGCCAGGATGCCGCCGACGGCGGTCAATCTGCGGGATTCCACAGCAGCGCATAAACGTCGGGATTGTCCTGTCCTGCCGCCCGGCCAAGGTTGGCATAGATGCGGCGCGGCCCGAACTCGGGCGCTTCGAGGGTCAAGGATACATAGAGATTGCCCGACGCTTCGCTACGGCGCAGCCACCCGGCGCCGCATTCGACGCCGTTCGACCAGACGCGATAGTCCGGCTGGACTTCGCCGCTCTTGCTCGGGTTGGGGCGGATTTCGATGGGGACGCGGATCGAGATCGTCGAGAGCTGGCCCACAAAGCCCTTCTCGTTCGTTCCGCTGACAAGACCGATTGCGGCCATGATATTGCTCCTGCGAAGCCCGGGGCCATCCCCGGGGCACCGGCGGCCAGGGAATGGCGTCAGGCCCGCGCACGCACCCGAAGGGCCGGAGCGACAGCGGAGGACGGCGGCGCACCGGCTTTTTGCGCGCGAAGCGCCCGCGAGGAGGCCGCCTGCGGCCGGGGAAAAAGGTGGTGCGCCGCCGTTGCGCGCACGGGCGCGCTATTCATCTCGCCGGATCTGCACCGGCTGGCTCCGTGCGTGCCGGAATGGAGATGGACGGCAAGGATTTGCTCACCGGATCACGCTATGGGCAGCGCATGAGACTGACGATCACCGCCGCCTTCCTTCTTTTCTCCCTCCCTGCCTCAGCGCAGCAGGTCAGCGGCCCGGCCCGCGCGGCCGACGGGGATTCGCTCGATCTCAGCGGAATTTCGGTGCGGCTCTTCGGGGTCGATGCGCCCGAGCTGGCGCAGAATTGCGAACGTGGCGGCGCGTCCTGGCCTTGCGGAAAACAAGCCGCGTCGAAGCTCGCGACGCTCGTCGCTGGAACATCGGTCGTGTGCGAGCAGAAGGATGTCGACGATTATGGCCGGATCGTCGCCACCTGTCGCGCGGGTTCGGTCGATCTCGGCGGCGCGATAGTCGATGCGGGGCTTGCGGTCGCCCTGCCGCATTTCAGCGACCGCTATGTTGCTACCGAAGCTCGCGCCCGCGCTGCCGGTCTCGGCGTGTGGGCCGGCACGTTCCAGATACCGGCGGACTATCGCGCAGCGCATCCGAGGCCGGGGCGCCGAACGCCGGGCCTTTCGCGAGACGCGGCGCCAGTCCGTGTGCCAGGGCCGAGGCCGACCGGAGCCTATTTCCGCAATTGCAAGGAAGCCTGGGCGGCGGGTGCGGCTCCGCTCCGCCGAGGTCATCCCGGTTACCGGCCGGAAATGGACGGCGACGGCGACGGGATCGCCTGCGAGCCCTATCGCGGACGTTAGCGCGTCATCCTCATGCGTCCGCTATGCCAAAAAAAGACCCGCCCAGTGTGCATGTCCTTACGAACAGAGACCGGGCGGGTGCGATGATGTCCACATAGGGTAATAATCCGATCAAATCCATGACCGCGTTGCAGCGCAACAAGGAATAGGGCCCGTCGGGCAAAGACGAATCATAGCCTCACGCGACAAATCGAGGTCTCCAGCCAAAAAGACTCAATCTGGACCCAATTGCGTGGCGCGGGCTTGCCCTGACGTTACGTCCGGCTATGCTTACCATGCACCGGGCCAGAAGGCGCGCGGTGCCGGAACGTAAGAATTCTGCTCGGGCCTTTATGATATTCCCATCCGTTGCCGGGTGGCCGACGCGTATGTCCAGGCCTTCGGGCTAAAGGCGGCGGCGCATATTTTTCCGAGTATGTTCTTACCTCCCGGCATCCTGCCTTCCGGTCCGACCGGAGGCGATGGACATGGATTTCGAAGACGAACAGAAGCGCGCACCGGCCCTGAGCAGCGGCGACCCCGTGCCGCCGTCCGACTGGACAGGCTTTGGTTCAACGGCGAGCATGGAAGCGATCTATACTGCGCATCAGCCTGCGCTGGCGCGCTTTCTGCGCCGCCGCGCGCCGAAGCAGGATCTCGGCGATCTCGTCCAGGAATGCTTCCGCCGCCTTGCCATGGCGAAGGGCGGAAAGCTGGCCCTGATCGAAAAGCCCGGAGCCTATCTCGTCAGCACCGCACGCAACCTGCTCACCGATCGCGCGCGCGCCGATACTGCGCGCCTGACATCGCAGCACCATAGCTTCGAGGATGAGGATATCGCCGGCCCCGACCCCCATGCAGCGCTCGAGGCGCGCGACACGATGCGGCGCGTCGGCGAGGCGATCGAGAAATTAAAGCCCCAAACTGGTTCTATATCGACCGAGAAGGCCATCAGCTGATCGAGGGTCATGTCGTCCTCAGCGTAGATGTCGTGCAGCTTCGGCGAAACGTCGGCGAGCTTGAGGCGCTGCTTCACGACCGCCGGGGTGACCATGAAGGTCGCCGCCACGGTTTCGATGTCGCTGCCCTGCTCGACGAGCTTCTGCATGGCGCGGAACTGGTCGAGCGGGTGCAAAGGCTCGCGATGGACATTTTCGGCCAGCGAATCTTCCTCGGCCGAGACGGCGTCATCGTCGCGCACGATGCAGGGCACCGGCTCCGTCTTGGCCATGCGACGCTGCTTCACGAGCTGCTGCAGCGCCCGAAAGCGGCGCCCGCCGGCAGGGACTTCGTAGCGCCCCGTCTCGTTGCCTTCATCGTCGCGCAGCGCCCGAACCGTCAGGCTCTGGAGCAGGCCGCGCCGTTCGATGTCGGCTGCAAGGCCGTCGATCGACACACCTGCCTTGACGCGCCGCACATTGGCCTGGCTCAGCATGAGGGCGCTGAACGGGATGTCCCGCGCGCCACTGAGCGTGATCTTCGTATGTTTCGTCATGACTCGTCTCCATGACGGGCCGCCGCGAGACTCTCTCCCGGCTTTCAACCCGCCATGGCTCCGGCGCAGCCCTCTTCCTCTAGGGAAGCGGACCACGCCGAACCGAGAGTGGACGCCGGATCAGCGCACCGACGCGAGCAATTTTGCTCCCTTTCCTTCAAGCTCCAGCCGCGCGTCCTGATGCGGGCGATCCCGGGCCACAGCATTGATGCCCTGGACGAAATCGAAGATCGACGATGGCGGATGTCCTTCTTCTTGCAGGACGGTGGCGATGATCTTTTCGGTCTCGCCTTTCGAGAAACCCCGCTTGCGGAGGAAATTCTGTCGCTCGTCGGCGTCGCGTGCGACGATGGCAGCCCGAGACGCCTTGATTCCATCCAGGAATGAACCCGGCGATGACGACGCGAAGCGCTCAAGAGCTGGCGCAGCCTCCTGCGCGAATCGTCCAGCTGCGAACTTGCTGTGGCGGATGCTGATTTCCTCAAAGCCTTCCGCGCCCCAGATATTCCGGTTCATGCAAACGGCCCGAAGGTAGAAGGTCGCCATGCCGAGCGTTTTCGACCCAACTTCGCTGTTCCAGCAATAGAAGCCGCGAAAGAAGGGATCGGGATCCCCGTTGGGCAGTCGCCCCGCCTCGATCGGGTTCATATCGTCGACGAGAAAGAGAAACACGTCGCGGTCGCTCGCATAGAGCGTCGTCGTGTCCTTTGTGACCTCAACAAACGGATTGTGCCGCATCGTCGACCAATCGAGCATGCCCGGCACTTTCCAGCGCGTGTCGCCCGTTCCATTGCCCGCGATCTTCATGACCGCCGACACCAGCTGATGGTCCCAGATGCGCCCATAATCCGGGCCGGTGACAGCACGCAGTTCGGTGCGGCCGTCGCCAGTCTCCAGGGTTTTCACCAACTCGCCGCGATGCGCGAGCAACCCGTGCTGCATGTTGATCCCCGCCAGGGCCGCAGGCAGCTGGCGCAAATAGCCCGAAGGTGCGCCCACAAGGCTGCAGAGCTGGCCGAAGGACCAATGGGTCGGCGCCACAGGCGCGTCGCGGTCAGGAAGCAGGAGGGTGAGCCGCTCCGGATTGTCGGTGGCGGCCTCGACGCGGATCGCGCGCGTCTCGACTGTCCGGGACGTTGCGGCCTCGGCACGCGCGCGGACCGCGTCAAAAAGCTCGTCCAAGGAAAGGTAGCGCTCGTCCTCGGGGCGCGAGAACCATTCGGATGAAACGCGGCCAATGCGCTGACCGCGCGAGATATCGACCTTGTAGCCCGGCGCGTGATCGGCGGGCGCCGCTTGGATGGGGTGGGTCATGGCAAATCTCCGCGACGAGCGCCCGGAGCCTCTCTCCAAGACCTTGCCCGTCACGGGTTTCCCCGTTCCCCTCTCACTCTATGGGCCAGCGGGCGTAGCGCGCCGGGCCCGCGGACTGGCGCGGCGTATGCCGCGCGCGAGACAGGCAAGGCACGCGAAAGCTGCCGTGCCTATCCGTATCTGCGATATTTTCTGGAGACATTGTGGAGACAATGCGGTGGGTCATTGCCCGTGTCACCACAAAACGCGCTGACCGCGCGACACTAAGTGACTGATTTTCTGAGAAAAACTGGAGCGGGCGAAGGGATTCGAACCCTCGACCCCAACCTTGGCAAGGTTGTGCTCTACCCCTGAGCTACGCCCGCTCTGGCGGCTGAAACCGGGCGGTTCCAGCGGGTGAGGCGGGCCATTAGCATCGGGTTTTTGACTCGGCAACCCCCCTCAGCCTTTTCAATGCAATTAAAGTCGAAGGGTTGGCATATTGAACGCAAATCCCACATAGATGCGACGAGAGTTTTTTCCGGCTGATGCCGAAACGGCACCGGCCGGGCGCAGCCAATGAACAAGGAGCATCACCGCGTGGCCACTTTGGGTCTGAACCCCGCCGAGAAGGAAGCCGTCGAAGCTTTCCGCCGCGACGTCGTCGATCCGTCGATGACCAGCCTCGTCATCCTCGATTTCTGGGCCGAATGGTGCGGACCGTGCAAACAGCTGGGCCCGGTGCTCGAAAAGGTCGCCGCCGACTATGCCGACAAGGGCGTGACGCTGGTGAAGGTCGACGTCGATGCGAATCGCTTCATCGCCAGCCAGTTCCAGGTCCAGTCGATCCCGACCGTCTATGCGATCTTCCAGGGCCAGCCGGTCGCCAATCTGACCAACGCGCGCACCGAGAGCCAGCTCAAGACGATCCTCGACCAGCTACTTGCGCAATTGCCGATCGAAAGCGAAGCGACCGCGCGCGCGGTCGAGATCGCACCGCTCATCGAAATGGGCGAAAATATATTGGCCGAGGGTGATGGCCCGCGCGCCGCGAGCGTCTTTGCCCAGATCCTCGACATCGCGCCCGACAATGCCGCCGCGCATGGCGGGCTGATTCGCGCGATGCTCCTCGCGGGCGATATCGAAAGCGCGCAGGCTGCGCTGGGTGCGGTGCCCGCCGAAATCGCCGAAGACCCCGCAATCGCGCAGGCCCGGAGCGCGCTCGCGCTCGCCGCCGATGCCCCCGACGCGGGTGAGCTTGCGGGCTTTGAAGCCGCGGTCGCCGCCAACCCCGACGATCATCAGGCGCGGTTTGATCTCGCGAGCGCTCAGATCGGCGCGGGCCAGCGCGATGCCGCCGCCGACAATCTGCTCCACATCGTCGCCGCCGACCGCGAATGGCAGGAGGACGCAGCGCGCGCCAAATTGCTGTCGCTGTTCGAAGCGGTCGGGCTGGAGGATCCGTGGGTCGCGGCGCAGCGCCGCCGTCTGTCGCTGATCCTGTTCGGCTGATGACCGCCGCCGCGCCTTTGACCATCCAGCGGATCGCGATTTTTCCGCTGCCCGGCGCGGTGCTGTTTCCCAGGCTTCACCTGCCGCTGCATATTTTCGAGCCGCGCTATTCCGCGATGGTGCAGGAGGTGCTGGCGCGCGATCGCCAGATCGGAATGATCCAGCCGCGCCAGCTTCCCGGCGAAGAGAATCGCGAGCCGCCCGCGCTTTATGACATTGGCTGCGTCGGCCGCATCATCGATGTCGAGGCGCTCGACGAAGGGCGCTTCAACCTGGTGCTCGAAGGCGTCGCGCGTTTCCGCGTCCGCCACGAACTTGATGTCACGACCCCGTTCCGCCAAGTCGAGGCAGAGATAGAGATGGAAGCCGAAGAAGCCGCAGTGCTTTCGAGCATCGAGCGCGCCAGCCTCGAGCGCGAGGCGAAGCGATTCGCGCAACGTCAGGGCTATGTCGTCGACTGGGATTCGGTCGGCCAGCTCGACGATGCGACCCTGGTGAACGGCATTGCGCAGGTCGCGCCTTTCGATGCCGCCGCGAAGCAGGCGCTGCTCGAGGCGACACCGATCGACGCGCGCGCCGAACTGGTCGTCCAGCTGATGCAGTTTTTCGGGCGCTTTGACGGCGATGACGGGCGCGTCACGCTGCAATAGGCTTCAGGCCGAAAACGATCAGTATCTGCGCCGTTCGTGTCGAGCGAAGTCGAGACACCCATCGGCGTTGCGCAAGGTCGAAGGGCATCTCGACTTCGCGCGATACGAACGGAACCTAAATCTCCGTCCCGGCCAGCAGGCGCGGCAGGTCGCCGGCTTCGCCGCGCGCTTCATCCATGAAGAAGCGCTTGAGCATCGGAAGCCGCTGGACCGCACCCAGCCCCGCGCGCCGGACTGCCGACGCGGTGCGCCCCGGAATACCAAAAAGGCGGGTCAGGCCATCGGTCGCGAGGCTGACCATCATATTGTCGAGCCCGCGCCAGCGCTGATAGCGCGCGAGCAACGCCGCATCGCCGAGGTCGAGACCCAGCCGCGCACCTTCGACGAGCACTTCGGCGAGCGCGGCGACGTCGCGGAGGCCGAGATTGAGCCCCTGCCCCGCAATCGGATGGATACCGTGCGCGGCATCGCCAACGAGCACAGTCCGTTCAGCGACGATCGACGCGCTGTGATGGAAGCCGAGCGGATAGGTCATGCGCGGAGCAACCAACTCCATCGTGCCAAGCGTATCGCCCGCGCGCTTTTGCAATTCGGCGACGAAACCGCGATCGCCCAGCTTGGCGAAACCCGGACCGTCCTTTTCATCGACCGTCCAGACAAAGGCCGAACGGTGCCGCCCCTGAAGATCATCGACGAGCGGCAATAGCGCGAAGGGGCCGGAGGCGAAGAAGATTTCGTGCGCGACATTGCCGTGCGGCCGTTCGTGCGCGACCGCACCGATCATCGCATGATGGTGATAGGACCAGCTGGCGATACTGAACCCCGCCGCGTCGCGCGTCGGCGAGCGCCGCCCTTCGGCGATGATCAGCAAGGGCGCCGCGAGCTTTGTGCCGTCGTCGAGGGTCAGCGTGACGCCATGGGCGTTGACCTCGCGCGCGGTGACCGCCGCAGGCATAAGCAGCCGCACCAGCGGCGCTTCGGCGAGCCCGGCAGCGAGCGCGAGGCGGAGCTGGCGATTCTCGATCATCGTGCCGAGTGGCGCGTCGCCCTCCCGCGTGACGAAATCCAGTTCGCCGCCGCGGCCCTGCCCCGGAACGCCGTCACCCACCTTGATCGCGCGGATCGGGCAGCCATGGCCCGCAAGGCGACCAGCTATCCCCAGCACCTCGAACATCTGCCACGTCGCACTCGCAATGGCAGAAGCGCGGCCGTCAAAGCCCGGCGCGATCGTCGTCACCGGATCGGCAGGATCGACGATTTGTGACGACAGGCCGTGGTGAGCCAAAGCGAGGGCAAGCGCCTGGCCGACGAGCCCGCCGCCCGAGATCAGGACATCGCTGCGCAGCGTTTCATTCATGCGGCCTGCCCTAGCTTGCCAAGCGGCGCTTGAAAAGCGGTCAGGCGCGCGTGCGGCACCGCTCGATGGGCCGCGCTTGACGCCGACTCCGCCCCATGTGCATACCGCCATGATACATCGACAGGGACCGTTCAGAGCATGGCAAGCCGCAAGGCCATTACCGCAAAGGCCGATTGGCGCAGTGTTTTCCGCCAGAGCATCGCGCGATCGCTGGTGATCGCGGCGGCGGTGGCGCTTGGCGCTTTCACCCTGTTCCTTGCACTCGCGCTTTTGACCTATGACGGCACCGATGCCGCAATTCATACTGCGGCCGGAGGCAATCCCGCGAACTGGATGGGCACCGCAGGGGCGTGGTTCGCCGACCTGCTGCTGTTCGTCGGCGGCGGCGCGATCGTCTTGCTTCTGCCCTTGCTCGGCATTCTCGCGTGGCGCCTGTGGGCCGCAGCGCCGCAACCCTATTGGAAGCGCCAGCTCGCCCTTGCCTTTATCGCTATCCTGCTCGTCGGCCTCGGCGCGCAGCTGTGGGCGCCCGACAGCAATGCGCCGCTGCCCGCGGGCTGGGGCGGGATCATAGCGCTGATCGTCGGCGGAGCGATCACCCCCTGGTTCGAACTGGCGGGCGACCCCGCCGCGGCGCTGGTCCGTTTCGCCGCGATCCTCCTGCTCTTCGGCGTGGGCCTGTGGCTCGGCTATCGCGCGCTACGGCTCGAAAAAGGCTGGGCGTCGCGCTTCAAGCTGCCCGCAGTCCAGGGCAGCCGCATCGTCGAGCCCGTCAGGCCGGTCGAATCAGAATCGGGACCCAAGACCTCTACTTTGGTGGAGCGCGTCGTCACCCCGCGCCCGCGCGCCGAACCAACCGACCGCGCGCCGCCCGAGATCGCCGACCCCGCCGAGCGCACTGCACCGTCAAAACCCAAGGCGAAGCCGCAGACCGAGCTGTTCACCAATTACCAGCTACCGTCGATCGACCTCTTGTCGCCGCCACCGCCGGGGCCAACCGGGCAAATCGACAAGGCGGGCCTCGAACGCAACGCGCGCCTGCTCGAATCGGTGCTGGAAGATTTCCAGGTCAAGGGTGTCGTCACCGCGGTTCGTCCCGGCCCGGTCGTCACCATGTACGAACTCGAACCCGCGCCGGGCACCAAGGCGAGCCGCGTATCGAACCTTGCCGACGATATCGCGCGCAACATGTCGGCGCTATCGGCGCGAATCGCCCCGATACCGGGGCGCACGGTGATCGGCATCGAGTTGCCAAACGCAAATCGCGAGTCGGTGGTGCTGCACGAAATCATTGGCAGCGCGCTGTTCCAGGACCAGACCGGCGCGCTACCGATCATCCTCGGCAAGAATATCAGCGGCGACCCGATGATCGCCGACCTCGCCCCCATGCCGCACCTGCTGATCGCGGGTACGACGGGCTCGGGTAAGTCGGTCGGTTTGAACGCGATGATCCTGTCACTTCTCTATCGGCTTGGCCCCGATCAGGTGAAAATGATCATGATCGATCCCAAGATGCTGGAACTCAGCGTCTATGACGATATTCCACACCTGCTCGCCCCCGTCGTCACCGAACCCAAAAAGGCGATCCGCGCGCTCAAATGGGCGGTCGAGCAGATGGAGGACCGCTACCGGATGATGTCGTCGCTGTCGGTGCGCAACCTCGCGAGCTACAACGATAAGGTCCGCGCCGCGCTTGCCAAGGGCAAGTCGCTCGGGCGGCGCGTCCAGACCGGTTATGATCCCGAGACCGGCCAGCCGATTTACGAGGAAGAGACGCTCGATTATGCGCCGCTGCCGCAGATCGTGGTGGTGGTCGATGAGCTCGCCGATTTGATGATGACCGCGGGCAAGGAGGTGGAATTCCTGATCCAGCGTCTGGCGCAAAAGGCGCGCGCGGCGGGCATCCACCTGATCCTCGCGACCCAGCGCCCGTCGGTCGACGTCATCACCGGCGTCATCAAGGCGAACCTGCCGACGCGCATCAGCTTCAACGTCACCTCGAAAATCGATAGCCGCACCATTTTGGGCGAGGCCGGCGCCGAACAGCTGCTCGGGAAGGGCGATATGCTTTATGTGCCCGGCGGCAAGCAGATCACGCGTATCCACGGCCCGTTCGTGTCGGACGACGAGGTCCGCGCGGTCGCCGACCATTGGAAGGGTCAGGGCCGCCCCGACTATATAGAGAGCGTCACGGAGGACCCCGAAGACGGCGGCTTTGCGATGGAGGGCGCTCCCGCAGGTGGCGACAGCGCCGAGGACCGCATGTATGCCAAGGCGTGCCAGATCGTCGTCGAAAGTCAGAAGGCCTCGACAAGCTGGCTCCAGCGGCAATTGCGCATCGGTTATAATAGCGCGGCGCGGTTGATCGAGCGGATGGAGGAGGAAGGACTGGTCAGCACGCCCAACCATGTCGGCCGCCGCGACGTTCTGACCGACCAATATGGCCAGCAACGCTGAGACCGCGCAGAACTCTGGCCGCCCTGGCGACTTGAATAGCGCCTAACCACCGGGTTCAGCGCGGGTTCAATGCCGCGATGCCAGGACCAGCCCCGCATTTTGCAGGAATGAGAGCCCAATGACCCTGACCTTCCCCCGCCTGACCCTGACCCGCCTCGCCGCGCTTGCGCTTGCCCCGGTGGCCGCCGCCGGCCTCGCGCTGGGCGTGCCGGCGATCGCGCAGTCCTCGAACACGCTGGCATCGGTACAGTCGCACCTCAAATTGACCAGTTCGATGACCGCCGATTTCGTTCAGACCGACCGCAACGGCCAGCGCCTGTCGGGCCAGTTGACCCTCAAGCGCCCCGGCAAGATCCGTTTCCAGTATCAAAAGGGCGTACCGCTGCTGATCGTCGGCGACGGCAGTTCGCTGACGATGATCGATTACGAGGTCAAGCAGGTGCAGCGCTGGCCGGTGAAAAACTCGCCGCTCGGCGCGTTGCTCGACCCCGACCGCGACCTGACCAAATATGCGAAAGTCTTGCCGACCGGCAGCAATGATGTGCTGAGCATCGAGGTCAGGGACCCCAAGCGCCCTGAATATGGCACGATCACCATGGTGTTCGTCCGCGATGGATCGGCGCCGGCAGGCCTCCGCCTGCGCGGCTGGGTCGCGCTCGATTCGCAGAACAACCGGACGCGGATCGACCTCACCAATCAGAAATTCAACGTGCCGGTTGCCGATTCGGCTTTCCGCTGGACCGACCCGCGACCGAACAAGCGCGGCCGCGTCGGCTGACAAAACCCTCAGCAAATATGCAAATCAAGCGGCGCCGCATCCTTCCCACGGATTCGGCGCCGCTTTTCCGTTCAACCGACATGCGCCATCGACGAACTGCAAAAACGGCGCCGGAACGTTCATTTTCGTTCAGCTTGGCGACAGGGAAGCGGCGGTATTTCTAAATTCGAAGACGCCAACACGGCACCCGGATTTGGGTTTCCCCCTGTTGCCCCACCCGGTTGCCCGGTGTCTTCTTTCAAGAGCGTGACGAACGCTGACCTTGAACCCCCGTTCCACCGCCCCTGGAACGGGGGTTTATGATTCCAGGCAGGCAGGCCGTATCCTCGTTGCGCCACGCCTCGCGCACCGATAGAGCCGCTGCATGACTCGCACCAGCATCGCTTCGTGGAACATCAACAGCGTCCGCGCCCGCATCGGCATCGTCGAAAAATTCCTCCGCGAAGACGCCCCCGACATCCTGTGCCTTCAGGAAACCAAGGTCGAATGCGGCCTGTTCCCCAAGGATATGTTCGAGAAGCTCGGCTATAAGCATATCATCACCAACGGCCAGCGGATGCACCATGGCGTCGCGATCGTCAGCAAGGTACCGCTGGCAGATGTGCGCAAATATGACTGGCAGGCGAATGGCGAGGCGCGCCATGTCGGAGTGACGTTGCCGTCAGGCGTGCGGCTCGACAATGTCTATATTCCCGCGGGCGGCGACATTCCCGATCGCGAACTCAATCCCAAATTCGGGCAGAAGCTCGATTTCCTTGGCCGCATGATCGAATGGTCGGGCGTGCTTGGCGAGCCGACGATCCTCACCGGCGACTTCAACATCGCCCCGCTCGAAAGCGACGTCTGGAGCCACAAGGCGCTGCGCGACGTCGTCAGCCACACTGCGGTCGAGATCGAAATCCTCGCCAAGCTTCAGGCCGCGTCGAGCTGGGTCGACCTTGGCCGCCATTTCATCGCAGCGCCGACCCCGCTCTATACCTGGTGGAGCTATCGCGCGAAGGATTGGGAGGCGTCGAACCGCGGCCGCCGGCTCGACCATATGTGGGCAACCCCCGACCTGCTGGAGCGCGCGAGCGCGCACCGCATCGTCCAGCCGGCGCGCAGCTGGGAACGCCCGTCGGACCATATCCCGCTGGTGACGGAGTTCGCCTTTTGAGCGACAGGGGCGCCCGTCAGGCCGCCCGCGCCATTGACGCGCTCCGGCGCGGCTGGCCGTTCCGTGTGACTAGCGCGGCCGGCGCCATCGACCTGCTGGCGATCGAAAGCGCGCGCGATGAGGCGCTGGTTGAATTCGCCAGCCACGATGTGCTGCTCTCTGGCGAACGCGCGGTAACACTCAAGCTAACCAACCAGCGCGCCGCCGCCGCGCCGGGTCCGGTCCGGTTGGCAGGTGCCGCCGATACGGTCGCCGCAGCGCTCGCGATTGCCGATCCAGCGCTGGATCTTGCCAACCCACTGAAAGGCCCGTTTCGTACGGTTGCAACCGGCGGTGAAGATGCCGCCGTCGCCGCCATGACGATGGCGCGCCACGCCGGACTGCTCCCCGCCTTTTTCGTGCGCGAAGCGAGTGGCGACGCCGAAACCATGTGCACCATCGACGATGTCGCGGCGCTGCTCGACCCGACGCGGCTGGAAGTGGCGGCGCGCGCGCGCCTTCCCGTCGAAGCCAGCGAGAGCGCCGAAATCATCGCCTTTCGTTCACCCGAGGAGGCGTCGGATCATGTCGCGCTGGTGATCGGCAAGCGCGATGGCAAGCCGCCCGTGGTACGGCTCCACAGCGAGTGCCTGACCGGCGACGTGCTCGGCAGTTTGAAATGCGATTGCGGGCCGCAGCTCCACGCCGCGCTTCACGCGATGGCCGACGCCCCGTGGGGCGTGCTTCTGTACTTGAGGCAAGAAGGCCGCGGCATCGGGCTGGTCAACAAGCTGCGCGCCTATGCGCTGCAGGATCAGGGCTATGATACGGTCGACGCCAATTTGCGGCTGGGCTTTCCAGTCGAGGCCCGCGATTTCGCGATCGCCGGGCGGATGCTCGAACTGCTCAACATCCCTCGCATCCGGTTGATGACGAACAATCCCCAAAAAGTCGCACGGCTGGAGAAGGAAGGCGTCGAGGTACTCGAGCGGTTGCCGCTCGCGCTGCCGACCAACAAATATAATGAGCAATATCTCGCGACGAAGCGCGATCGGACAGGACACCAGCTCTGATACCCGTCATTCCAGCGAAAGCTGGGATCGTTAGCGGCCTGTCGGAACGATAGCGGCCCCAGCTTTCGCTGGGGCGACGCCATCTTAATGCACGAACCTCGCCACCACATCGCGGTAGCTGCGGCTGACCTTCACCTGCGCGCCGGACCCCAGCACGAGGAAGCACTCGCCGTTGGTGTGCGGCTTCACCTGCTTGACCTGCGACAGATTCACGATCGTCGAGCGATGGACGCGCTGGAAATTGCGCGGGTCGAGGCGCTTTTCCAGATCCTTCATCGTCTCGCGCAGGATCAGGCTGTTGTCGGCGGTATAGATGCACATATAGTCGCCCGCGGCGTCGATACGTTCGATGCTGTCGACATCGACGCGGAAAATCTGGCCGCGATCCTTGATGTTGATCATCTTTTCATAGCGATCGGCGGCGTGCGCGTCGGGTTGAACCTCTGCGTCATAATCGTCAGCGGCTTCGGGGGCGACTTCGGCGAGCACAGTCTTCAGTCGTTCGACTTCGGCCGCACCGCGCTTTTCGGCGAGCCGCTGGCGGACGCGATCGAGCGCGTCGGCGAGCCGTTCGGGCTCGACCGGCTTGACCAGATAATCGACCGCCTGCGCTTCGAAAGCGCGGATCGCGTGATCCGAATATGCGGTGACGAAGACGACGAGCGGCGGCTCGACCTCCATCAGCCCCTGAATCACCGAAAAGCCGTCGAATCCCGGCATCTGAATGTCGAGGAAAACAAGGTCGGGTTTGTGGGTTTTAATCTTACGGATGGCCTCGCGGCCATTCAGCGCGGTGTCGACAATCTCGACATCGCTATGCGCTTCGAGCCGCAGTTGCAGGCCCTGTGTCGCCAATTTTTCGTCATCCACCAGGATGGTTCTGATTGTCATGTGGCTTCGGTTCCAATTCTTGCTTGCCCACCCTCGGGTTGAAACGGAAATTCGACAATCACTGTGAATCCGCCATCAGCGCCCGATTGCGTTTCGAACCTCTGCTGGTCGCCAAAAGCCTGCGCCAGCCGGTCCCTGATATTGGCTAAACCCACACCGGTCGATTCCGTTGCAAGCCCCGTGGTGGGGTCGGCACGATCGGCTGGCAATCCCGAGCCGGTGTCGGACACGGTAATCCGAACATTTTGACCGGCAAGCTGTGCGGAAATGGTGATATCGGCGCCGTCTTCCTGCGGCGTTACCGCATATTTAATCGCATTTTCGATCAAAGGCTGGAGCAAGAGCGAGGGCAAGCGCGCGCGCGCGACCGCCGGATCGATGATGAAATGCGGGCGCAAACGCTCCTCGAAACGCATTTTTTCGATGTCGAGATAAAGTTTCAGCGTCTCGATTTCCTGCGCCAGCGTCACCTGCGCGGTCGGCTCGTTTGCGAGCGTATAGCGCAGGAAAGCCGACAGGCGCGACAGCATCGCATTCGCGGGTTCGGTCTGCTTCAGCAGCACGAGCGTCGAAATACTGTTGAGCGTGTTGAACAGGAAATGCGGGTTGAGCTGATAGCGCAGCATCGCGAGCTGCGCCGACGCCGCCTGCGCCTCGAGCCGGAGGACGCGGTCATTCTGTTCCTCAAGTTGAAGGAAATAGTTGATCGCGAAATAGAGCGCCGACCAGGCCCCGAGCGAGGTCGCGTCGATATAGATGGCGCCAAGCAGCAGGCTGGTGAATCCGGCTTCGCTCGCCGGATTCTGAATTTGCGCGACCCAGGCATCGATGAACGCCCAAAGCGCGGTCGCGAGACCCGCGAGCCCGAGACTGACGCTCCACATCAGGATCGGGCGGCGGTTGATCAGCGCGCGGTAACAGACCGACAGGATGAGCGTCAGCGAAAAGCCCGTGATCGCCGAAATCACCTGCGGAATCAGGAAGGTGAAGGACTGGCCATTTGCGAGCCCCGACACCCCGCGCAGGCCGAGCCAGGCGAGCCAGCCGAGGATCTGCAGGTTCCAGAAGGCGCGTATCTTGTCGCTGAAAAACGGTCCGGGCGAAGATAATCCGAATAGCGGCATGGAGGCGCGATGGGTTCCGGGGGTCAGCGACAGAAGAGGCGGCCGATCATTCGGCCGCGACAGGCGCCGCTTCGGCGCGCACACGCGCCTGCCCCAGCGGCTGGAGCTCGGCGCGATGCTTCCACACCAGTTCCCCATAGCTCAACGCACGTCCGTCGTGCGCGGTGATCGTTACCGGGCCAATCGGCTGTTCATCATGGACATCGACCAGCACCGGGGTCGATGGAACGCCGGCGCCCCATTTTTCGCCCCATTGGCGCAGCGCAATCATCGCAGGGAGCAGCTCGACACCCTTTTCGGTCAGCTGATATTGCACCTTGCGCCGATCCTCGGCCATCACCTCACGCGCCATGATGCCATGGTCGACGAGGCGCGACAGGCGGTTCGACAAGATGTTGCGCGCGATGTTGAGTTCCTGCTGGAACTCCTCGAAATGATGGACGCCGTTGAAGGCCGCGCGAAGGATCATGAACGACCATCGCTCGCCCATCGCTTCGAGCGCGAGCGGGAGGGCACAGTGGCCCGAATGGAGGTCGCTCAGCGGTTCGCGTAATTTTCCCATTGGCCAAGCCCTAACGTAAAATCCAGATGCGCGCCAAAAAAATATAGAGCCTCCGTTGCTTTTCGCAACTCATGGAAGTAAATTTCATTTCGCAACCTTTTGGCTGCGCAAAAACAGGAAAATGTCATGGTCAAACTCACGCTTTCTCCCCTCACTCCGCTATTCTCCCTGGCTGGGGCGGCGCTGATCGGTGCGCTGGCGGTTTCGCCGGCAACCGCGGCCGGCGGCGCCTATTACAGCGCCGAGCTGGCCCAGCCGGCGTCCACCGGCCGTTTCGTCGCGCGCGACGTCGTGTGGCTTTGCGAAGGCGCCAGCTGTTCGGCCGCTCGCGGCACCAGCCGGCCCGCGATCATGTGCGCGGCGCTGGTCAAGAAATCCGGCCCGGTGACCGGCTTCATCGCGAACGGCAAGGCGTTGGATGCCGACGAACTGGCCCGCTGCAACGGCAAAGGCTGACCCCCTCGAAAGTACCGCGCCACCGTCCTCGCAGATGGCGCGGCACTTTCTCCATCGGTCGCGAAACCACGCGACCGATGCTTTCAAGCGACTTTATCAAAGTTGCGGAGGACGCTGGGAAGCGCGCAAGCAAATTTCGCATTGCATTTGGGCCAACATGAACGACATTGGCGGGGATGCTGCGCCAATATGAACTTGTCGAGCGCGTGCGCGCTTATGATCCCGACGTCGATGAGGCGCTGCTGAACCGCGCCTATGTCTTCACCGTGCAGAAGCATGGCAGCCAGAAACGCGCCTCGGGCGACCCCTATTTCAGCCATCCGGTCGAAGTCGCGGGGATTTTGACCGACCTTCATCTCGACGTCGAAACGATCGTGACCGCGCTGCTCCACGACACGCTCGAAGACACGCTGACCACCCCCGAAGAGATTGAACGCCTGTTCGGCGCCGATGTCGGCCGACTCGTCGACGGGGTAACCAAGCTCAGCAAGATCGAGGCGCAGACCGAAAATGAGCGCGCCGCCGAAAATCTGCGCAAATTCCTGCTCGCCATGTCGGACGATATTCGCGTGCTGCTGGTCAAGCTTGCCGACCGGCTGCACAATATGCGCACGCTCCATTTCATCCAGAGCCCCGAAAAGCGTCGCCGCATCGCCAAGGAGACGATGGATATCTATGCCCCGCTCGCCGAGCGGATCGGCATGTATGAGTATATGCGCGAGATGCAGCTGCTCGCCTTTCGCGAGCTGGAGCCCGAGGCTTATGCGACGATAACCGGTCGGCTGTCCAAGCTCACCGCCGGCGGCAAGGACCAGGTCGCGAACATCAGCCGCGATTTCAAGGAGCTGCTCGCCAGGAACGGGATCGAGGCCGAGGTGTCGGGGCGCGAAAAGCATCCCTATTCGATCTGGCGCAAAATGCAGGAGCGCCATGTCAGCTTCGAGCAGGTCACCGACATCATCGCGTTCCGTATCGTTACCCCGACCGACGCCGACTGCTATGCCGCGCTCGGCCTGCTCCATCGCAAGTGGAAAATGGTCCCCGGCCGCTTCAAGGATTATATCTCGACCCCCAAGCGCAATGGCTACAAGTCGCTGCACACGACGATCATGCATCAACAGAATATGCGGATCGAAATCCAGATTCGCAGCATGGGGATGCACCAGCAGTCCGAATTCGGCTTCGCCGCGCATTGGGCGTATAAACAGGGCGGCGCCGCGCCCGATGGCCAGGCGGGATGGATCCGCGACCTGCTCGAAATCCTCGAACAGACGCACGACCCCGAAGAGTTTCTGGAGAACACGCGGATCGCGATGTATCAGGATCGCATCTTCGCCTTCACGCCAAAGGGCAGCCTGCACCAGCTGCCCAAGGGCGCGACCCCGATCGATTTCGCCTATGCCGTCCACACCGGGCTGGGCGACCGTACCGTCGGCGCCAAGGTCAACGGGCGGCTGGTGCCGCTGCGCACCCAGCTCGTCAACGGCGATACGGTCGAAATTTTGGTGTCGGACAAGCAGACCCCTCAGCCCGCATGGCTCGGCTTTGCGGTCACCGGCAAAGCACGCGCTGCTATCCGCCGCCATGTCCGGTCGAAGGAAAAGGTCGAACTCGCGGCGCTCGGTCGCAAAATGTACGACGAAATCATCGCGCGCCTGCCGAACAAGATCGGCGACAAGGCGCGCGCCGCAGCGCGCGAGCGGCTGAAGCTCGACGATGATACCGCGCTCTATGTCGCGATCGGCCGCCGCCAGCTCAGCGACAATGCCGTGCTCGAGGCACTCGTCCCCGGCATCACCGCCGAGATGAAGACCAAGCCCGGCAAGCTCAGCCAGGGCGCCGCGGTGTCGATCGCGGGGCTAACCCCCGGGGTCGCCTATCAGCTCGCCGATTGCTGCCACCCCGTGCCCGGCGACCGCATCGTCGGGCTGGCACGCGAGGGTGAAGGTATTGTCGTCCATGTCATCGACTGCCCCAGCCTCGCCGACGGCATCGACGCCGACTGGATCGACCTGCGTTGGCAGGAAGATAGCGAGGGCGGCAATGCGCGATTGTGCATCGTCATCCTGAACGAGCCGGGCACGCTCGCCGAAATGTCGGGCATCCTCGCCGCCAATTCGGCGAACATCACCAATTTGCGCCTGTCGAACCGTGAGGGCGGTTTCCACACCTATGACGTCGTCGTCGAAGTGCGCGACGTCCACCATGTGATGCGCATCCTGTCGGCGCTGCGCGCGTCGGACATGGTGGTGCAGGCCGAGCGGCTTTAGACACGATCGTCATTGCGAGCGCAGCGAAGCAATCCAGAGCGGTTTACGCCACTCTTGATTGCTTCGCTGCGCTCGCAATGACGAGCCTTAGTTCGCGTATTTGAGCGGCGGACGCCATCCGGCCTGATCGACCTCGTCGCGGACCTTATAGACCTGCCCGCGACTGTTGAGGAACAGCTTCTCCATCTCCGGCCGGGTGAAGGGGCGCGAGCCCAGACGTCCGAACACCGCCATCTGCCCGCCGGTCTCATCAACCGCGCGGTCGCGGTCGAGGCCCTTTGACAGCGCAAGCGCCGGTGACGGGGTTTTCGCCCAAGCGATCAGTTCGGGGGTGGGTTTCGGCGAGAAGCCATAGAGACCGGCATTGTTCGGACTGGTCAGCTGGATCACCTTGATGCCCGCGCGGCCGTCGGCGACATAGGCGAAGAGCGAGGCGTTGGTCGATGCAACGATCACATCCTCGGCATCCTGCAGCGCGCCGCCAAAGGTCAGCCCCGGCCACACCACCGGCGCTGCGGGCTTGGTGACGTCGACGAGGACAAGCCCGTCGGCTTTTGCCGCGATATACATGTACGTGCGCGCGAGATAGATTTTGCGCGCATTGGCGAGGCGTACACTGCCTTCGGGAACCGCCATCGGCTGCGCCATGTTCGTGACGTCGAACAGCTTCACCCCTTCGGCATCGGTGACCCACAGATAGCGGAATTGCACCGCGCTTGCGCGCGCGTCGGTCAGCGGCAGCTGCGCCGTCACCTTGGGGTCAAGCGGCGCCGAAAGGTCGACGACGACCAGTCCGGCATCGGTGGTGATATAGGCATAATCGCCCGCCAGCGTCACATGCCGCGCCCCGGCGAGGATATTGTCGGGGTTCCACGTCAACGCGCGGCTGAACTTGTTATTGCGGAATTCGGCGTCGGCGAGCGTGTCGATATCGACGAGCACCAGCCCTTCGACGCTGTCGGTGATGACGGCGTAGCGATAGAGCGGGTGGAACGCCTGTTCATGATTCTCGGGGAAATTCTTCCGAATGCTGTCGTTACGCGCGACGCTGATCGGCTGGGTCGTCGAAATCGCCATGCAGGTCGCATTTTTCGTCTTCACATGCGTGCTGTGGCCGAGCGGCGAGAAGGGCGCTCGGATGATCCGTTCGCTGAAGCCCTTGTTGCCGATCGAGGCGACGTCATAGACGCGGAAGCCGCCCTTGCCCTCCGCCACGAACATATATTCGCCGCGCTGTTGCAGGCAGTTCACGCGGCCGCTGGTGTCCTGAACGATGTTCGCGAACTCCTCGAGCGCATGCGTTTCGCCCGAACCCTTTTTGTCGAAGGTCTTGCCGCGCACCCAATTCTTCAGCTCGCGGCCGTTCTGGTTGACGTGCAGGTCGTAGAAATCGGGATAGGCATATTTCTGCAAATAGCTGCCGATCACCGCCTGCGGCTCGTCCCATTCGGTGACGCGGGTGGCCTGAAAGCCATCCTCCATCCCCGACCAGACGTTCAATCCGGTGAAATTGACGAAGTTGGTGCCGAGCAGCAACAGCTGCGACATGATCGCATTATTGTCGTCAGCCGCCGACAAATGGCAGTCGCTGCACTGTTTGGTTTCCTGTTTGCGTACCGTGTGCGGGAAGTGCGGCGCGAAGGCCTGGCTCGAGAAGCCCGCCGACGAAATCGGCGGTTGCTGGATATAGATGCGTTCGCGGTTGATGTTGGTCGATGACAATATCAGCGCCGAGGTCGATCGGACCGGGGTGATGATGCCGCGCACCGTCGGATTTCCATTTTCATCGGGGGGACCCGGTTCGCCGGGCTTCGTCAGCTGGTGCCGGCCGAGCTGGAACATCTCGTCGCGCGCCACCTGCGGGTTGTAGGTCGCGAAGTTGCGCGTTTCCTCACCCTCGAAATGGTGCGTCTTCGTCTTCCAGTTCGCCTCGATCGGCAGATGGCAACCGCCGCAACTCGTCGTCCACGAAAGGTGACAGGTGAAACAGGTCATCTTGTCTTCGCCGTGTGCGCGATCTTCCTTCGCGACGCCGGGCCCCCATGCGAACTGACCATCGTCGGAGCCCGACCGCGCCATCAGCTTGGCGCGCGCCGCCTTGGCGTTGAAATGCGGCCCCGGGGTCACCGCCTGTTTGACAAGGCTGACCTGCCATTCGAGCTTCGGATCGACGATCGAGCGCTGGATCAGCCCGATCACTTCAGCATTGTCGTCATATTGGAATTCGAAGCGCCGCCGCCCGTCGGGGTTGCGGAGCAGCGCCAAATTGGTGCCCTGCGGTCGCGCCGCGACGTTCGAGGTCAGCAGGTTCGGCAGCGCGTCGGCGGTGCCGTGGCAATCCTTGCAGCTGATCTCGACCGCATTCGCGACCTCGCCCTGAATATAGCCATTGCCGTGGCTGTCCTGCGCGAAGTGGCAATCGGCGCACTGCATTCCCTTTTCGGCGTGGATATCCATCATATGGACGGTCTTGCCGGGGTTGATGCCGGGGGGCACGAACTTGCCCTCGACCCCCGGCTTGCCCGGATCGGCGCTCAGCAGGCAGAGGTCGCGTTCCTTGGGATCGGTGTAGTGGCTGCAACTCTTGCGCCATTTCTCGGGATCCTTGGGATCGACGATATGCGCGGCATCGGTGCCATAGGTCGACATATTGCCGCCCGCGTCGAGCAGATTGCCGTTGCGGTCGCGCTTGAAGATGCCGCGGAAGTTCCAGCCATGGCCGTGATAATCGGCGAACTGGGTGTCCTGATTGCTGTCGTTGACGTCATAGACGTCGCGCAAAAATTCGACATCGGCCCACAGCCCGCGCGGCGCGGCGGCCTCGGGGTTGCGTTCGAGCACCTTGTGGACCTCGGCGGCGGTCGGATAGCGCTGCTGCTTATATTTCTTCTGATATTCCTCGTCGCTCATCCCCGGCGGACGCGGCGCGGTGTTGTTCGGGCCGGGCCACATTTGCGGCGCGTCCGATTCATAATCCCACATCGTGTAACCGAGATAGGAGTTCAGGAAGATATTCGGCTGGTGCATGTGGCAGGTCATGCACTGCGCGGTCGGGATCGCGCGGGTGAAGGTGTGGCTGATCGGATGCCCCGCCTCGCGGCGCGGTTGCTTGGGCTGCTGTTGCGGTCCGGCCGCGGCGGCGGCCGGATCGATCAGCGAGCCGTGACCGCCGCCACTGCCATGGCCGTCGTCGGGCGCCTTGTGCGACGCGCCGGCCTCTGCGGTGCCGTGCCCCTCATTGCCATGAGCGTCGCCCGCGGGTTTCCATTTCTTTTCGGCGATTGTCGGGTCGACCGTCGCGGTTTCGCCGTCGCGGCCGAACTTCGCATAGGTCAGACTGTGGCGCGGCTCGCGGTCGTTAGCATAGATGACATGACAGCCCGCGCAGCCCGAATGGCGGAAATCGCCGGGCTGATCGTTGGTGCCCATGAACCACATCAGCGGATCGTTGAGGCGCGTCTTGTGGATGTTGAGCACGGGGATCGCGACGCGCAACCCGGTGCCGGGGCCGCGGTTCGACTGTTTGAGGTCGGGGCGTCCCGGCTCCTCGAGCCGCTGGATGCTGCCCGTCGGGTTGGGCAGACCGATTTCGGGGAATTGGGTGTTGATGTTGCGCCCGCCGCGCTCGAAGACGCGAAACACGTCGCCGGGCGGGATCACGTTCCACTGCGGCAGCGGATACATGCGCGCGAGCGCGCCGCGTTTCTTTTCCTCATCGGTCAATATCTTGTCCGACGGGAAGCTTGGCTTGCACGCTTCCTTATATTCCTCGGCGGTCAGCCGCGACGAGGGCGACAGGATACACGCCGCGTCGCCGGTGCGCGTATAGGCCTCGCCGAACACATAATTTTTATAGGGGACGATGCCGTTATTATACGCCGCGCCGCCCCACAGCATTGCCGAGGTCGACATCAGCGATCGCTCGGTCGCCTCGATGACCTCCATATGGCACGCCCCGCACGCCTCGCGCGCGACGCGATAGTCGCTGGGGTTGATGAAGCGGATGAATTCGGGCGATTCCTTGTTGAGCAAGGTATAGCTGCGCTCAGGGTTCGCCGAACTGTCGTGCCAGGCGCCGGGCAAAGTCGGCTGCGGATGCGCAAGCTTCATCACCGCCTTGTTGGTCGGGTGCTGATAGCCAAGGCTGGGGGTACCGACCTGCGCCGCGTCGCCGCCGTGGCAGTCGGTGCAGCCGAGCCGCACCGCGGGGGTGGCGTGCATCGACGGCTGATCGGTGCGCGTGTGGCAGCTGTAGCAGCCTTCGGACTTCGCTTTCACATCGGCTTCGCTCTGCTCGCGCGGCGCGGGCGGGGTGAAGCGATATTCGATCTTGAGCGGTTTTTCCTCCTCCGCCGCGCGGCCGACGCTGGCGCCAAAGGCGACGGCCATCGTCATAAAGGCGAGCAAGGCGAAGAGTTTGCGCATCATATCCTAGAAACTCAAAATCATATTGGCGAGGATCGAGACATAGGCGTCCTCGCGGTTCTTGTTCTCGAACAGATCCTGAAATCCGTCGCCGGGCAGCAGCACCGCAGCGCTCAGGCGGCCGACGATATTCTGCGTCGCTTTGGGCCGCCAGATCGCCGCCGCCGACAGGTCGAAGCCGATGTCCTTGGGGATCGACCCTTCCATGCGCAGCGCCTGCAAGGTCGCGGTATTTTCGAACCAGAGATGGTTGAAATTGGTGCTGATTCGGAATTGCGGGGTCAGGTCGAAATCGGCGCCGGCGCCGAGGAAGATGGTGCCGGGATTGTTGAAATTCGACTGCCCCTCTTCCTTCGACGAGCGCAGTGAATTCAAAATGCCGTTGCGGCCGTTGATCGAAATAACGCGCCCACCGCCCGCGAAGGGGATCGTCTGACGAATCCAGTAGCTGGTGTCGGCGCCGCCGAAGATCGGATTTTCAAAGATTGCGTCGAAGCCGCCCTCGGTCTTGTTATACGGGTCCCCGTCGCCGGTCGCGTAAAGCCCCGACAGGCGGAAACGCATCCAGTCATAGTCGTAGCTGAGCTCGGCGGCGGCGAAGCCCGCGCGAATTTCGGCAGGCTTGCTGGTGAAGAAGCTGTTCCGGTCCTCACCCAGCGCGGCATAGAAGCTCGCGGTGACATTGATCCGTCCGATCCGCCCGTCGGCGCTGTAACCCAGATAGACGACATCATATTCGCGCCCGCGCAGATCGCCGATCAGTGCAGGGCGCACCGGGAAGCCATTATGGTCGATCTGAATGTCGTTCTTTTCGCGGTTCATATTATAGGTCGCGCTGATCTGGCTGGTCAGCCCGACGAACGGAAAATCCTGGCGATAGAGGTTCGCGGTCAGAACGAAATCGTCGCGCGGCGTCTGGGTAATGTCGTTGAGGCCGCTGTTGGTGTCCTTCTCCAGCCGCCAGAAAGCCGCGAGATTATATTGGAAGCGGTTGTTGTCGCGGTTGCCGAACAGGCGGATGCCAAGCTGGCTGTCGTTGAACAGAAAGCCGCGGAAATCGCTCTGGAACGGCTGGATTCCGAGACGGATCGAATAGAAATCATAGCGGTCGGACGTGTTGCCGAGATGCTTGTCGACGAACAATTCCTGCACGCCGAGGAAAGAGTCATAGCGATGGCTCGGCTGCGACGGGCGCACGTCGAGAACGCGCCGTTCGGGCACGTCGACATAATTGGCCTGATAGGCGAGGGTCAGTCTATATTCGACATCGGGCGGTTTGAACGCGGTCGATCCCTTGATCAGCGCGACGCCGGCGATAAATGTCTGGGCCAGCACAAAACTGCGGCTTTTCCCGAATACGTCGAGACTGCCCGGCCGTTCGGTGGTCTGGACACCATTCGGAATCGGGAAGGTGCGCGGTTCGAACACCGTATCGGACACCGCATTGGCGATGAAGAACCAGTCGTCGCCCTTGATCGGCAGCCATTTGACCTTTTCAGGGTCGATCGGCCGGTCGCCCTTCAGCGTGTTCTGATGATAGGGGTCGAACCAGCGTTCCTTGACCACCCCCAGCGTTTCGATCAGCCGCCAGCGGTCGGGAATGGGGAGCTGGTTCTCGATCCCCGGAAAGGCTTGCGGTGGCGGCGGACGGAGCGCGCCGACATTGTCCTGCGTCAACTGGTCCGGCAGGTCGGGGCTATAGCCGGGACGGCGGCGGCCTTCGATGATGTCGGTGATCAGGCCGTCGTCCACCATTTCCTTCCAGTCGACCGGCGGCGGCGGCGGGGTGAGGTCCTCCGGCGGCTGCGGCTCAGCGGCTTCGGCGGTAGCGGGCGGCTCAGACGGCGGCGCGACAACATCCGCGGGCGTGCCCTGCGCCGCGAGGCTCGCGATGATCGGCCAAAGACTGCCCCCCACCATCATCGCCTACAATCCCTCACAGACATTTTGCTGTTGCGTGTCGAGGAAGGGCGCGAAGGGACAGCTGATATAGCGCAGGCGAACCTTCTTGTTGTCGGCGAGCGTCACGACGACATTGTCCGAGCGCATCGCCATCGGCGCGTTGCCGATCCCGCCAACGCGCGCGCCGCCATTATGCGCGCCCAGAAAGCTGATCATATCATCCTGGTCGATGCCGTCGCCCGACACACCGATCGCGCCGACGAGCGTAGTTCCGCGATAGATGGGAACCGATCCGGGGAAAATCTGAATGCCATTTTGCAGCCTGTTCTGTCCCGGTGCTACATCGGGAAGCGTGGTGCAGCGTTGCGGCGTATCGGTGACGCTCGCTCCCGACACGAAACCCAGATGCGCACCGACATTGCCGATGATCAGCGCCGATTGCAGCCCGGTCGAGAAGGGATTGAACTGCGCGATCGGCCGCGACAGCGGGCCATGGGGACGCCCGACCTCGCCGTCGGGGAAATAGGGCCGCGACAAATTGCCGTTCGCGCGGTCGGGGAAAGCGATGGTGCCGGTGAGCGCCGCCGGATTGGCCAGAAAGCTGCGCGTCGCGGTGACAAACTGGCGAATATCGGCGCTCGCGTTGGCGCTGAGTTCCGCGCCCGCCTGCGCGTTCGAGAAGAAAGCCGCGGTGCGCGCTTTTTGCAAGGACACGTCGGTGCCGAAGATCGGCGCATCGGGCGAGCGTACGATGCCGAGCGGGGCGCCATGCGTGTCGACGATACTGATCGTCACCTGCGCGCGGCTGTCGAGCGGGCGGCGGATTTGCGCACGCGCGCGGCTCATCACCGTGAAAGCCTCTTCGAGCACTGCGCGGGCTTCGGCCTGCGTCAACGGTGTGCTGATGCTCGCGCCGTCGGTGCCGGCGCGGATCGGGTAGCGGTTGGTGCCGCTGCCGTCGGTGAGGACAAAGGCATCGCGGTTCGAAAATTCGGCGGCGGTCGAAGCGCGAATGCCTGAGGCTTCGGTTCCGTACGTGGCCCCGGCGGTGATCGCGGCATTGGCATAGCCGATGACCGCGACGAGATTACCCGCGACGCCGTTGAGGCTGGTGAAGCTCGCGCCGCCGCTCGTCATCAGCCCGGCGAAGGTCGCATCGGAAAAGCGCAAGGTCGTGCCGTCGACCGCGATCCGGTCGGCGACGATCGTCGATGGCGCCTCAAACCCGCGCGTTCCCGCGAGCGCGATAAATTCTTCGGGGTCATTATCAACGTCGAGGATATTGGAGTCGCTGCCATAGACGCCGTCGCCCATCACCCCGATGCCGCCGACGAGAACGCCATTTTTATAAAGCGGCAGTCCGCCCGGATCGGCGGCGAGGCCGAGCGGCGAGCGTTTCGGGCCGATCAGCGCCGCACTGCCGCCCGCGCCGAAACGGCTGCTGAGGTCGCTGCACGGCAGCTGGCTGAACTGCACCCCGAACAAGGGCCCGCTTTCTAGCCCGACGGTCGTCGGTGCCGGCGGGAAATGTTCCTGCACGATCTGGCTCGCGGTGCGCGTCGAGAAGGCGTTTCCGCCGCTCGAAAGATACGCCCCGGTCACCGCTTTGGCGATCGCACCGCCCTCGGCCGGGAAAGTCACATTTTGCGCGTCGATACTGACGCCATTGGGCGCGGGTGCGGTCGTCGCGGTCGCGCGCGCGCCGTTCATGCGGAAGACGCCGAGCACATTGCCGACGCGGTCGGTCACCGCGATCACCGACGGCGAATTGCGCGCCTGCGCTTCGGCGATCGCCTGCGCGAGGACGCGCTCGACGTCGGTGCTGCTCAGCGCTTCGGCGGCAGGCGGGGTGTAGAGCCCGCCAGTCGGCGTGGGGGTTGGCGTCGGCGTGGGAGTCGGCGTCGGGGTGCTGCCGCCGCCACCGCCACCGCCGCACGACGACAGCAACAACGCCCCCAGTGCGGGAAAGGCGACCGAACGGAAAAGGCGGGTCTTGTTTCGCATCGTTTAGCGCAGCGCCCGGATCGCGCGCACGGCGCTGCCGAACGAGCCTTGGAAATCGGCAGGCTTATACGCATTGGGGTCCTTCACCGCAGCATAGGCACGGTCGATGTCGCCGCGGATGCCCGCCGCCGCGCCAATGGTGATGCGGCCCGATGACACCATGGCGTTGAGCAAGGTATCGACCCCCATCACCGCCTGCTGCGATCCCGAATAGTCGGTGAAGCGGTCGCTGATCGCTTTCGCCGCGATCGCATCAACCATGGCAAAGGCGTCGGTGCCCGAAAAGCCACGCGAGGCGAAGCTGCTCTTGAGCGCCGCGACCGTCTGCGACAGCTGCGACGCGGCACTGACCGCGCTCGCGCGGTCGGTCGCCATCGCCTTGTGGAAAGCCACGGTGCGCGCGGCTAGCTGGTCGGCGAGTGCTGGCGAGGCGAGGCGTGCGGCGGCGGCGAGCATGATCAGATTTTCGTCATTATAGGGCGGCATCCCCTCCGGAATGGCGCGGCCGGGATTGTCCATGCTCGTCTTCACCGGCTTCGCCTGATCGAAGATGCGGCGGTGGCAGCTGTGGCAATCGAGGAAGTAGAATTCGGGGAACATCCCCTCGGTCCCGCGCTTCGACTGGAAGAGGGCAAGGCTGCGCTCGATCGCGGTCGCCTGCCCGACCGCCCACATCTGGACATGGTCGGTGCGCCCGGTCGGCGAACCGAACTTGCGCCAGCCATAATCGGCGTCTTCCTGATGATGCGCCTGAAGCGATGAGAAGAGGTCGAGTTCGAACGCGATACGCGGGTGCCCCGCCGCCATAATGCGGTGGGTGACGAACTGCCCCTCGCCCGCCGAACCGAAATGGCAATCGACGCAGACGCCCGCGCGGACCACCGGATCTTCGAGTTTCTTGAGCCCTGCCGACAGGTTGGCGAGATGCTTTTGGCGCATTTCGGCGTCGGGATTGGCGTTGGTGCCGACCCCGGCATAATGGCTGGCGATCCAGCCGCCCGCGGGGCCGTGGCACGATTCGCAACCGACGCCGTCTTCGGCCGGAACCGCGCGCGCCGTGCCCGCCGTGCTGTGACAACCGAGACACATCTGCGCTTTTGCAGGGTCGCCGATGCCCAGGTTCCGCGCGATAAACTGACTGCGGCTGTTGCCGAGAACCGCCCAGGCGCGGCTGTGTGCGCCGCCGGGGGTCGAGGGTTCCTGCCATTTCATCAATTCGTCCTGACGGACGACGGTGCCGTCGCCTTCCATCCGGCCGTGGCAGGTCGATCCGGCGCAGGAAGCGACGCCGGTGTAGCGCGCGCCACCCTCGCCCTGCGAGCGCGCGGGCGGGGCGGCGATGATGGCGGCGATGGCAAGCGCGAGCAGCATCATCGCCAGCGCGGCAAACGCCGACCAAGGCCGATCCCTGCGCTTCTTTTCCGCGTGCGTCGTCATCCGCGAAAACCCCTTTCACCCCGCCCGGGCGCTTTTGCGCCTCGGGCCTTTACCCCGGGAACGGCATCGGCACCCCGCCGACCGATCCTATGCAACCGCTGCGACGCCCTTTCGGGATTTGTCCGATTTTGTCCATCGCCGCGTCGACAAATAGCGGAATATTTTCATATGCCTGTGTCGTACATCATAGCGTGAGCCGATCGCATCAAACCCGCAAAGACGTCGCATGCGGTTCCTTTTCCTAGACCACCCCGAACGCGAGCATCGCGTCGGCCACTTTCTTGAAGCCGGCGATATTCGCGCCCTTCACATAATCGATATAGCCGCCGCCCTGATCGCCATAGGTGATGCAGCTGGTGTGGATGCCGTCCATAATGTCCTTGAGCATCTGTTGCAGCTCGCCTTCGCTCCAGGCACGCCGTCCGCTGTTCTGGCTCATTTCGAGGCCAGAGACCGCGACGCCGCCGGCATTGGCCGCCTTGCCCGGTGCGAACATGATCTTCGCGTCCTTGAAGACATGCACGCCCTCAAGGTTCGTGGGCATGTTCGCGCCTTCGCTGACCGCGATGCAGCCGTTCTTGACCAGCAGCTTGGCATCGTCGCCGAGCAGCTCATTCTGCGTCGCGCATGGCAGCGCGACGTCGCAGGGGACGCCCCACGGCGTCTTGCCCGCAGTGAAGGTCGCAGATTTGAACTCGGCGCAATATTCCTCAATCCGGCCGCGACGATGCGTCTTGTGCGCCTTCACCCAGTCGATCTTCTCCTGCGTGATGCCGTCGGGATCGTGGATGAAACCACCCGAATCCGAGAAGGTGAGGACCTTGCCGCCAAGCTGGACGATCTTTTCCGCCGCATGCGTCGCAACATTGCCCGATCCCGAGATGACCGCGGTTTTGCCGACCAGATCCTGCCCCTTGGCCGCGAGCATATTGGCGAGGAAATAGACCGCGCCATAACCCGTCGCCTCGGTACGGATCAAAGAGCCGCCCCATTCGAGGCCCTTGCCGGTCAGCACCCCGGTAAATTCGTTGGTGATCCGCTTATATTGGCCGAACATGAAGCCGATTTCGCGTCCACCCACGCCAATGTCGCCCGCCGGAACGTCGATGTCGGCGCCGATGTGGCGATAGAGTTCGGTCATGAAGCTCTGGCAGAAGCGCATGATCTCGCGCACGCTCTTGCCCTTGGGATTGAAGTTCGATCCGCCCTTGCCGCCGCCCATCGGCAGCCCGGTCAGCGCATTTTTGAACGTCTGTTCGAACGCGAGAAATTTTAGGACAGATTCGGTGACGCTCGGGTGGAAACGGATGCCGCCCTTATAGGGCCCGATCGCATTGTTGTTCTGGACCCGCCAGCCGCGCTGGACGCGGATATTGCCATTATCATCTTCCCAGCAAACGCGGAAGGACACGACCCGGTCGGGCTCGGCGATCCGGCGCAAAATCTGCTGTGAATGATATTCTTCCTTGTCGGCGATGAAGTCGAAAATATCTTCCGAGACTTCCTGAACCGCCTGGACGAACTCGGGTTGACCCGGATTGCGCTTTTTGACGCCCTCCATGAACGTCGAAAAATCGACGTGATCCGAAACTGCCATGCACCCCTCCCCTGTTATGACTGGGAAAGCCGGCGCGACCCCTGACGATTTTATCGTTGACCGACCTTACGGAAGAAAGGCTACACCATCGCCGGGCAAAGGCAAGACGGCGCATCGCGCGGCGCGGCTTTATTTGCGGAACCGACCAAAGGGGCAAAAATGAACGAGAGCAATGGCATGGCGAAGGCCAAGACCGGGGGCATGACGGGCACCAACCGGGCAATTTTGATCGCCGCCTTCGTGCTGCTGGCGGCCGCCATCGGTTATGCGATCTGGCGCGATTCTGCCCCTGCCGCCAATGATCCTGCCACGCAGGCGGCCGCGCCATCCGATCAGCTTGCGGCCCTGGAAGCGCGCACCCGCGCCGAACCGAACAGCGCCGAGGCGTGGACCGCGCTCGGCGCCGCGCGCTTCGACCTCGGCGATTTCAAGGGCGCCGCCACCGCATATGAGAGAGGGGTCGCCATCGCATCCGATTCGGCGGGGCTGTGGTCGGCGCTCGGCGAAGCGCGGGTGATGGCGAGCGACCGCGACCCGATGCCGGCGAACGCACTCGAAGCGTTTCAGAAGGCGATTGCACTCGACGCCAAGGACCCGCGCGCGCGCTATTTCATGGCGGTGAAGAAGGATATCGGCGGCGATCACAAGGGCGCGATCGACGACTGGTTCGCGCTGCTCGCCGACACGCCGCAGGGTGCACCGTGGGAAGCGGACCTGCGTCGCACCATCGAACAGGTCGGAAAAATCCACAAGATCGACGTCGCCGCACGGCTCGCCTCTACGCAGCCACGCGCACTGACAGCCGAAGAGATGCCCGTCGCCGCGCGCGCCATCCCCGGCCCGAGCCGGTCGGACATGGAGGCCGCGTCGCAGCTGCCCAAGGGGCAGCAGGATGCGATGATCGAGGGCATGGTGAGCGGGCTGGAGGCGAAATTGAAGGCCGACCCCGCCAACGTCGACCGCTGGATCATGCTGATGCGCAGCCGCATGACGCTGGGCGAAACATCGAAGGCAGCGCAAGCGCTGAAGGACGGCATCGCCGCCAATCCGGGCGCGGCAGGGCGACTGAAAGCACAAGCGCAGCTGCTGGGCGTTCCGGGGGCATAATCCCCACTGGCACCCGAGCGAGAAATGGCTATGCTGATCCCGCTGCGGGGGGAACCATAACATAGGGTCGCCGCGGCATTTTCGCCGCGAGACGATTTCGGACGTATTTGCCCGGGACAGTGCGTCCACTCTGTATCGGGCCTCGTGGTAAAATCCGTACCGCTGATGCACGGGCCATTGCGCCCGCACATCAGCATCGGGAATCCTTCTACCCCGCCATCAACGCTGCATTGCCGCCCGCCGCCGTAATATCGGTCGAGATCGTTTTTTCCTCGGCGAAGCGGTGCAGATAATGCGGGCCGCCGGCCTTCGGCCCCGTCCCCGACAGCCCACGCCCGCCGAACGGCTGCGAGCCGACGATCGCGCCGATCTGGTTGCGGTTGACATAGACATTGCCCACCTGCGCCCGCGCCGCGACATGCGCTGCGACCGCGTCGATCCGGGTGTGGACACCCAAGGTCAGGCCGTAACCGGACGCGTTGATCGCGTCGATCAGCAGGTCGAGTTCACCCGCCTTCCACGTCGCGACGTGGAGCACGGGTCCGAAAATCTCGCGCTTCAGGTCGGTGACCGCATCGAGGCGAATCATCGCCGGCGGGACGAAATGGCCGTCAGCAGGAAGATTGGAGCGCCCGGCTTCGGCGATCACCCGGCCCGCAGCGCGCGCTTCGGCAACATAGGCGGCGATATTCGCCTGCGCCTCGTCATCGATGATCGGGCCGACGTCGGTCGCCAGCAGCGCCGGATCGCCGACGTTGAGTTCGGCCATCGCCCCCGCGACCATTTCGATCATCGCCTCGGCGACATCCTCTTGCACGCAGAGCAGGCGCAGTGCCGAACAGCGCTGCCCCGCCGACTGGAAGGCGCTCGCGACGGCATCGCGCGCGACCTGTTCGGGAAGCGCGGTCGAATCGACGATCATCGCATTGGCGCCGCCGGTTTCGGCGATCAGCGTCGCGATCGGGCCGTCGCGCATCGCGAGGCCGCGGTTGATCGCGCGCGCGACCTCGGTCGATCCGGTGAAGGCAACCCCGATGATGTCGGCATGACCGGTCAGCGCCGCGCCGACGGTCTCGCCGCGTCCGGGCAGATAATGGAGAATATCGCCGGGCACTCCGGCCTCAAGCAGGATCTCGACCGCGGCATACGCGATCAGCGGGGTCTGTTCGGCGGGCTTGGCGAGCACAGCATTGCCCGCCGCGAGTGCCGCCGACACCTGCCCCAGGAAAATAGCGAGGGGGAAGTTCCACGGGCTGATGCACGCAAAAATGCCCTTGCCCTCGAGCATCAGTTCGTTGCGCTCACCCGTTGGCCCCGGAAGCGCGACCGGATGGGTAAAGCCGGCGCGCGCCTGCCCGGCATAATAGCGCAGGAAATCGACAGCTTCGCGCACTTCCGCAATCGCATCGACCAGCGTCTTGCCCGCTTCGTCGATCGCGAGGCCGAGGAACAGCGCGTCGCGTTCCTCGATCAGGTCGGCGGCGCGTTCGAGCCGTTCGGCGCGGAAGGCGCCGCCGGCGAGGCTCCAGTCGTCCTGCGCCGCACGCGCGGCAGCGACCGCAGCGGCTACGGCAGCGGCATCGGCCTCGATCACACGGCCAACGATGGCGCCGGTGGCGGGATTGCGCACCGCCTCTTCCTTGCCGCCGCGCGCTTCGCCGCCGACGAGCGGCGCGGCAACGATATCGCCGCGCCGCGCCTTGGCGATCGCGGCAACCAGTGCCTCGGGCACGCCCGGCTCGCCGAGGTCATAGCCGCGCGAATTGCGGCGTTCGGCGCCGTAGAGGCCAAGCCCGGTCGCGATCTTCGGCGCCGGAGCATTCGCGATGCTGCGCGGGTCGATCGCGAGCTCCTCGGCGGTCACATCGGGGTCCGAGAATTGGTGAACGAAGCTGGAGTTCGCGCCATTTTCGAGCAGGCGGCGGACGAGATAGGCGAGCAGGTCGCGGTGGGTGCCGACCGGGGCATAGACGCGCACCGGGCGCGGCGGCGGGAAGAGCGCGACGAGCGCGTCATGCGCGCCCTCGCCCATGCCGTGCAGCCGTTGCAGTTCATAATCGGCGCCCGCGAACAGCTCGGCGACGAACGCCAGCGTCATCGCATTGTGACTGGCGAAGGCGGGGTAGATGCAGTCCTGGCAGTCGCGCAGCAATTGCGCGCAGCGCAGATAATTGAGGTCGGTGTGCGCCTTTGCGGTGAAGACCGGGAAATCGTCCAGCCCCAGCACCTGCGCGCGCTTGATCTCGGTGTCCCAATAGGCGCCTTTGACGAGGCGCATCGACACTTTGGCACCGCGCGCCCGCGCGCATGCCGCGAGCCAGTCGATCACCGCCGGCGCGCGCTTCTGATAGGCCTGGATCACGATGCCGAGCCCGGTCCAGCCGTCGGCGATCCCGGCATCTAGCAGCGCCTCGAACACGTCCATATGCGGTTCGAGCCGGTCGCTTTCCTCGGCGTCGATCATCAGCGGGATATTCACCGCGCGCGCAGCCCGCGCGAGTTCGATCACATGCGGGATCAGTTCGTCGCGGACACGCGCTGGCTGGAGATACTCATAGCGCGGGTGGAGCGCCGACAGCTTGATCGAAATACCGTGATTGGCGTGCGGATCGCCCGGCTTCGCATCGCGGCCGATGCGCTGGATCGCGGCGGCATAGCTGTCATAATAGCGCGCGGCATCCTCGGCGGTGCGTGCGGCTTCGCCAAGCATGTCGAAGCTCGCAAGTTCGGACTTGTCCTTGTCGGCGCGCTTGACCGCGGCGTCGATCGTCTCGCCCATCACGAACTGCTGGCCGAGCATCTTCATCGCCGCGAGTGCAGCCTGACGGATCACCGGCTCGCCCGAACGGCGGATCATCGATTTGAGCAAGGTCAGCGGGTTCGCCTTGCTGCCCATTGCGTCAAGCATCAGCGTCGCCGAACCCAGCGACAGACCGCGCGACGACAACGAAACGATCAGCGGGCTGTCGCCATCATCGCCATCGGCCCAGTGGCGTCCGGCAATCTTGTCGCGGATCAGCGCATTGGCGGTCGCATTGTCGGGAACGCGCAGCAACGCCTCGGCGAGGCACATCAGCACGACGCCTTCCTCGGTCGACAGGCGGTAGCGGTTCATCAACTGCGCGACGAGCGTCTCGCGCTCGCCCTCGGCCTTCGCCTTGCGGATCAGTGCGAGGCCGCGCCGCGTCACCGCATCGACGCTGGCGGGGGAGGTCGCGAGCGCGGTGCGCAGCTCGCCAACAAGCTCGGCTTCGGAACGACGGGCGAGGGCGCGCACCGCGGCGCGATCGGGGGAAGACATGGTCATGCGGCCCCTTTAAAGCATAGAAGGAAGGCGATCTGACTTCATATTACTTTAACAAACTATCTTTTGACCTATTTCACCATTCGATCTAGGCGAATTGGATGAAAAATGAAACATCAACAGTCGATATGGATGCATTTGACCGGAAGATCCTGTCGATCCTGCGTCAGGACGGCCGGATCACCTTCACCGAACTCGCGCAGCAGGTCGGCCTGTCGAAAACCCCGTGCCAGCAGCGGGTAAAGCGTTTGCAGCAAAGCGGCGTGATCATCGGCTTTCGCGCGATCATCGACCCCGCCAAGGTCGGGCTCGACCATGTCGCTTTCACCGAAGTGAAGCTGTCGGACACGCGCGAAGCGGCACTGGAGCAGTTCAACGCCGCGGTGCGCGGGATTCACGAAGTTGAGGAATGCCACCTTATCGCGAGCAGCTTCGACTATCTACTCAAGGTCCGTACCCCCGACATTCGCCGTTACCGGATCATATTGGGTGAGAAAATCTCGAGCCTGCCCTTCGTCGCCAGCACATCGACCTTCGTCGCGATGGAAACGATCAGCGAAGCGGCG
The DNA here is from genome assembly GCF_002205635.1 of Sphingopyxis witflariensis. Taxonomy (GTDB): domain Bacteria; phylum Pseudomonadota; class Alphaproteobacteria; order Sphingomonadales; family Sphingomonadaceae; genus Sphingopyxis; species Sphingopyxis witflariensis. The sequence goes on from NZ_NISJ01000003.1 coordinate 245,539, forward strand.
CGCTGAGGTCGGGGCGATGGTCGCACACGCCCGCATCAGGGGATTGACCGGCGCGTTCGAAGACGGCAAAGCCCGTGCCGTCAGCCGATGCTGCCGCAACGCCATTGCGAAACGGCTTTGCACAGCAGCCTGTCGGCGGGATTGCGGGTGTAGCTCAATGGCAGAGCAGAAGCTTCCCAAGCTTACGACGAGGGTTCGATTCCCTTCACCCGCTCCACCGCAGAAATCAGCCAGTTTTGCCTCATTTTACAAGCCTCAGTCCAACGGCTTCTGCGGTAACTTTGCGGTAAGCGCCCGGACAGAGCTTCTCGATATCATCGATAATCACTTCGGTGACTTCCAGTGCGCGACCAAAATGCGCCGGGTCAGGAAGGGCGTAGATATCGCTGATCGTTGCCTTCTTATGACCCATCATCATCTCGCCCTGGACCCAATCCCGCTCCCCAATCAAAGGCCGCGCAATTGTCGCGACTGATCGGCGAATCAGTTTCTCGCCGCTCTGCCGATTGGCTGGCAATTTGAGATATTTACGCATTTTCTCCCAGCTATGCCGTATGGAACTCACCGGCAGGTAGTTGTCACGGCCCATCGCCTCATCCAACCAGGGTATGAACTGACTGGGGACCGGGACCGTCGGCCGGTGTTTCTTCGTCTGTGCGCGACCGGGTGGGTTGAGTGCGAGCACGCCCGCATCTTTATGCCACTGCCCACGCGCCTTGAGGCCAGAGATTGCGTCAGGTCGGGCCCAAGTCGCAACGGCAGCGCGCAGATAGCGCAGAAGATTAACGCGCCGGCCGATGACCATATGTCGCTCCTTTTCCGTCCATTGGCGTCCATCAGGCGGCGGCGGGTCAATACAAAAGCGGAACATCTCCGCGATCGTTTCGATATTTGCGCGGTACACCGGCGTCTGCGCCGCGTCCTTGACGGAGCGGCTTTTGAAACGTGCTTGGTGACCCGGCACGGCGTTGATCGCCGCAGCGAATTGCAAAACGCATCCTTCAATGTGACCAAGCGCGTAGCCGTGACTTTTCATGTAGGCTCGGAAGCCGTCAATCCAACGCTCATTGATCATAGGAACCGTTAGTTTTGGGTTTTCCTTCGCGATATAGCCCACGACATGCGACAGGCGCGTCCTCGCTGACTTGAATCCAGCCTTGTGCTCCGAAGTCAGCATGTAGTCCTTGATCGCCATCGTAACGAGTGGCGCCGCTTCCCCGACCATGGCTCTCCCGCATCCAGGGCAGATGTCTTCTCCTGATGCCTTCAAGTACAGTCGGTCTACCGCCTTGCAGCCTTCCCGAACATCGCTTGTACGTCCGCTAATACTACGTTCGCGTCGGGCCTCGTGGTCGTACCAGACGATCTCAAGGTTCTCGCGGTCTGGTCGTCGATAGAGTTTGTAATCTCCGCGCTGGTAGAGCGGTTTTGGGCGCTTCGTTCTTGGCATTGGTTCCTCTGGTATTCGAGTACGGATTTGCAGAGTGCGTCCCACGCACCACTGGCGACAAAATAGTCCAGATCATCGGCTGAAAGTTGGATGGACCGACGCTGATCGATCTTCTTGGAAAGCTTGCGCATCAGTTCGGAAGCGTGGACCGTCATGTCTCGCCATCCATCTTTTTCGGGCGGATTGGCGGCACTTGCTGCGTGCAGAAACTTGGAGCCTGCCCAGTTTGACCCGGCACGACGTAAATCACATTGGCGCGAGCAGTTGAGTCGGCCTTAGATCTGAGACCGAATAAAGGACTGTAATTCAATTTTTCCTCCGTGGATGGGCTTACGCCCACCCACAGAGTTAACCTTCAATCTTGGTCTATTCCGGGCGAATCAAGGTCAACGGCCTTGATTTCGCTCCGATTCGTATCTCCGACATCGGAGAAGCGCGCGTGCGCAAGCGCGAGGTCGACGATTAAAAAACTGCTGGCCTTGCTATCAGCGATTGCACCAAAGTCCCGGAACTGGGCCATGTACCAAGCCAAGCTGAAATCCTTTCGCGAGTATTTTCCTTCATGCTCGGGAGCAACGTCACGGAGAGCCTCGTTCAGAGGTCGTTGACGATCGAACTCGTCTCGGACGCTCTGCCGGGTGAACTTCTCCTGGGGCCGCCCGTCGTTGGTTACCCGACTAATAATGTCGATAATAGCCAACCCGGTTTGGTTGCGGTCGCGCGGGATGCGCGGTTCTGACCGGTCGGCATCAGCGTGCGTTTTCTGAACACGATCGAATATCCCTGGGAACTGGCCCGTAATATCTATGAAGGCGCCACTGTCCTTCTCACGGACCAGCGCGCGTGGATCTAGATCGGCATCCTCCGAGTTGGCCTTTGCGGTCGAAAGAAGCAGAATGTCGCGGGTGTCCAGATTCGGATAGCGGACGCGCACATCGTCCACATTGTCACTTGAGGTCGCGCAGCGAAGCTCGATTACCGCTCGCGGAGTCGTCGACCACATGGCGGAGCCCCTTAGACGTTCGACCGCCGGATCATCTGCCTTCTTTCCGGCATCCTTCGGCGTGTGACCAATGACAGCCCAGAACATGCCCTGCCGGCGAGACATTCGATTCAAGTGGAACAGAAAGTTCGTCGCGGCTTCCGACTGTGACATTTCAAACCCGGCCATCGAAACTGCTGAGTCCAGGATCACCCCTACAAAGCGGTCCTCCGGGCGTTCATTGGCATCCGCCTCGTTATTTGCGTCCTCGAGGAACCGCTCGATACTCCGCAGCGATTCGGACGGTTCCCAATCGCCGCCTGCGCCGCGCCGGAAGAGCGACGGATTCAACTCTGTGAATTCTGTCACGCCCATGGAGAGGAAGGGCATAACATGGATACGCGCGCAGACATCCTCGACCTCTTCGTCGGCCCATCCGAACTGCTCGCTCATCCGCCGCGCGATGTCGCCAATGCGTTTGAACAGATGTTCGCGGAGGTCCTCGGCGGAAAGTACGAGTACTTTTCCGGTCACGGCGACGTCAGCGCCAAGCCATTTTTTCGGCTTCTTCTCACCCCTGGCCGCTATATGCGCCGCGAGCCAGAGGAGCAGCTGGGTTTTTCCGGTACTCCCAGTTCCGAATAAGACCGATGCTCCTGTTGCCGGAAGAAGCCGATGGACGGCCCATTTCATAGGGTCCAGGGTTTTAGCTGCATCGCGAGCAGAATACTCGCCGCGTCGCGCCCGAATGGTCCAATTTTCGTCACTCATAGAAGTTCTCCTCTACCAGTGAGACCTAAGAGAGCCTGGTTAAACGACTGTTAACTCTCGAAATTTCATCTTTCCAATGGCCCCTTAACCTTTCATCAATCTCTTGCTACGACATGATCCGTTGGGGGTAAGGGGGTAGGATAGAGAGCGGGAGAGAGGTGCTCTGCCCTCAACTCCCGCTCTCTATCCTACCCCCGATACCTCCCTGTCCCAGGCACTGTCGTCGCTTGATTAAGCCGCAGTTGGGCGTGCGTGATGCGCCTTCTTCATTCCTGTCCAGACTCTGGATGTTTTCTGCCATCCGTGCGCGAATGCCCCAAAGTGCAGATTGGCGCGCCCGTCACTGATCGGCTCAGAACTTCCACGTTTTGAACCTATCGAAAATGCGTCCGGTTCCCCGGTCCAGAACTTACGTCCGAGACCTTTGATCCAAGGTCAGAAAGGAAGGGGTAGGTTTTAAACCAGGAGGAAAGAGTGAGCCGCATTGCATATTATCGCGTGTCGACAAGGGATCAGTCTGTCGATGCTCAACGGACCGCACTAGGCGGAATGTTCGACCGGGAGTTCGTCGACGAAGCGATAAGCGGTGCGACATTGGCGAATGACCGGCCTGGATTCGCCGCCATGTCCGATTACGTTCGCGAAGGAGACACGCTATGTGTCTACGCCGTTGATCGACTGGGACGCGATGCATTGGACGTCCAGCATAGCGTGCGAGCCCTCATCAAAAAGGGCGTCGTTGTCGATGTGCTCGGGATTGGGCCAATTGCCAGGGGCGTCGGCGAACTCATCCTGGCTGTACTCGCGCAAATGGCGCAGATGGAACGGGACCGCATCCGCGATCGATGTGACGCGGGCCGGGCTGCCGCCAGGGCTTCGCTGAAAGCGAACGGCAGGACGCATCGCGGAAAGTCCAGCCTCGGAAGGGAACCCATTGTCGCCCCCGCCCAAGTCGCGCTTTGGCGCAGCGAGAATATGGCCAGCATTGCCGCAACGGCCCAACACTTCGGAATTTCTCCCTCGACGGTCAAACGCTCCTGTGCAGCGAGACGGAGGGGCGGCGGGACGGCCGGCTAGGAAATGCCCTGCCGGCCATAATGTCCGATTTTGGTGGTTCCGTTTTATTGCATCAGGGTCGGCAGCGATCGACGGTTTTTGGGGAGGTCGCCCGTCGGTTTTCTTCGGGGTGTTGGACTACGAAAACCGCCGTTCAAAATATGGGGAAAATGGTCGGCTGGAGACTGTTCGCTTCTGGCCAAATGGGCCGGACAGCTGACCGGCCCCCACCGAGTGGTCCGGGTGGATTGTTAGTGCATTGACGCCTCCCTCGCCAGTGTTGGCCGTAGGTGGAGCGAAGCGGAACCGGAGGGCAACACTGGCGAGGGAACGGCCTCCGGCGCCGGTGGCCGATATCCCAGCGAGCTGTGCGGCCGGACGGTGTTGTAATGTCGCCGCCAGGCCTCGATCAGGATCCGGGCCTCGGCGAGCGAGTAGAAGATTTCGCCGTTGAGCAGTTCATCGCGCAGCGATCCGTTGAAGCTTTCGCAATAGCCATTCTCCCAGGGCGATCCGGGCGTGATGTAGAGCGTCTTCACACCGACCTTCGCCAGCCATTCCTGCACTGCCGTGGCAATAAACTCCGGCCCATTGTCAGACCTGATATGCGCTGGTGGCCCGCGCGTGACGAACAGTTCGGCCAGCGCCGCCAGCACGTCGTCGCTCTTGAGTTTACGCGCCACGGGCAACGCCATGCACTCCCGGCTCGCCTCGTCGATGATCGACAGGATACGATATTTGCGACCATCGTGGGTGCGGCCCTCGACGAAGTCGTAGGACCAGACATGGCCGGGATACTCTGGCCGAAGCCGGATGCACGATCCGTCATTCAGCCAGAGCCGCCCGCGTTTCGGTTGTCTTTGCGGCACCTTCAGCCCCTCGCGTCGCCAGATGCGCTCGACTCGCTTGCGGTTCACATGCCACCCCGCATCGCGCAGCAACGCCGTCACCCGGCGATAGCCATAACGACCATATTGCCGCGCCAGCGCAATGATATCCTCGGTAAGAGCCGCTTCGTCATCTGCCCCGCGGGGCGCCTTGCGCTGTGTCGATCGGTGCTGCCCGAGTACGCGGCAGAGCCGCCGCTCGGACACCGGAATCATCGTTCTGATGTGGTCGATACAGCGCCTTCGGCGCGCGGGGCTCAGAAGTTTCCCCGGGCAGCTTCCTGCAATATCAGCTTGTCCAAAGTGAGGTCGGATATCGCACGCCGAAGCCGAAGATTCTCCTTCTCCAGGTCCTTCATCCGACGCGCCTGGTCGGTTTTCAGGCCGCCATATTCCTTGCGCCACCGATAATAGGTCTGCTCGCTGACCGCGATCCGGCGACACGCTTCAGCCGTCGTGGCGCCCTGCGCCAGCACAACCTCCGCTTCACGCAGCTTGCCAATAATCTCTTCCGGGCGATGCTTCTTGCTCGGCATTCATAATCTCCTTCGTAATCCAAAATATCATCAATTTTGGACCACTCAGAAGGGGGCAGATCACTCCGTCGAGCGCCTTCAGCGCATTTTCGACGTGCGCGCGAAGCTTTTCACGCGTTTTCTGCGCTTTGTTGCACATCTTGAGATTGCGCTGAAGTTCTGCCGTCCATAAGATTTCTGCGTTTCTGCTACCCTTCGCGGTCGGGATGCCTGCCGTTTCGAGCGCGGACGATTGCGGACCGAGCCGTTCAGTGGGTGGTTGATCGATGCCCATTTTTTCGTAGGTTCGAGGATCAAACAGTCTTCCGCAGCCCGCAAGCTTCAACTCTGTATTGCAAAGATCGGCAAATTTTTCCCGCATGCGGTAAATTTCAGATGCGGCATACTCGCGCGGATTTCCGCCAGCGGGGTCCCGGGAAAGTGCAGCAATTTTCGGCTGCCGATATGGATATCGAAAACGATTCCACTGACCTGGAACCACTTCTCTGACCTCAAAGTCCCATCGCCCGTCCTCCAGTCGCCGGGCCGGCCGGTCATGGGTCGCGACATGGAGATGAAAATTTCGTTCGTCGTTGTGAGCATCGGGCGCATGAATGGCAGCCGTATACATGACGCCTTTCGCGTCCAGTTCCTGGCAGAATTCAGCCGTGATACGGAGGCGGGCGGTTGTATCAATGCCTTGAGGGAATTCGGCCGTATATCGGAACTGGGTTCGACCTCCGCGCCCCTGTCGGATACGTATCGGAGACTTCTTCCTATCCCACGCTCCCACCTCCTTTCGAATGACGGCGAGCAGCTTCCCGGCCTCCGCTCGGCCCATCACGAGCTCAGCGTCAGGCTTCTTCTTGTGGCTCTTGTTTCCCTTCGTCGTCGCCATCTTCGCGGCCAGCTCACGGATCTTGGCGGGCAGATCCTCGATCGCCGCGATCTGTCGCCATGACGACGCAGGCAGGTGCGCACCATAAAACTCGACCGCATCCGGTTTTGGCGTTCGCTCATGCTCATGCACCTTGCGCCAATAGTCACTCCGGACAGCGGGCTCCGGGCTGATGTTTGTAAACAACGCAACCTTGCCGTCGCCAGCGAGCTCCAGCGCGGCCTCCCGCCCGGCATAATCCTCGAAGTTTGCAGCAGAAATGGTCATGACCGCCTCGGGTCGCGACACATAATTGTCGTGATCGGCCGGAGCCGACGGTGTCAGCCGCTTCGGTCCCGCCGCCAAGTGGAGGATCGATGATCCATTGGCGCCTTTCGTGACGACGTCGCGCGAGAAATGGAGTGATACACGCCCGTTGGCTGACACGGGCCGGTCCGAGAAAGGGCCCGGGAAGCTGAAATCCGGCTCTTGCGTAAAGCGACCGCCGCTGGCCTTCCGCGTCTTCTCGTCGTCTTTCGTTGGCTTGCGCTTTTTACGGACTTTACCGAGAAGCGCCTCCTCTTCATCTATTTCCAAAAGTTTTCGAACTTCAGCCGAGAGATGACCGATGGGACCGAGAGTGCGCATTGCGAGAGCCTATGTTTCTGATTTGACTCCTATAAGTTTCTCATTTGTTCCAATCAGTGGCAAGAGCGCCACTCAAAATATTTCTGGCCCCTTCCCCTGAGCCGAAGTATGTCGGCGAACGGGCCCGCGTGGTAGCGCGCAAAATAAAGATGAGGCGGACCCTCGCCGAATGTCGTGCACGTCATGCGAAAGCATGCCAACCTAAACTGAGAAAGTCAGTTTAGCGCTATTGCGCCTAGTAATACTTCTACTCCAAGCTTGAACCTGAAAAGGTAGGAGGCGTCGGCATTCTGGCCGGTCGCCAATGGGCGTCAGGCTCGACAATATGATGCCGAAGGATACCGCACAAAAGGTGCCGGCGTCCCGTCGGGGAGTAGATAGTGATCTCACATCAGACCAAATATGGATGAGAGCTCGCAACGAGATAGCCACACAAAACACTGCTCCGACTTCGCGGCTCTGGCAGCCATGACGGTTCCTGTCGAAGTTATGCGATCGCGCTTACAGGGCATGAACTCGCCGCGGGGATTTCGATGGCCGCGACTCCGCCCGTTACGGACGTTTCCCGCGCAGCGACCGGCTTGGCGGCGGTACGAGCGTGTGTCGCGGCCCTAATCGCCGCATTAGGCACCCTAATGTCGCCCCTTTTACGCTGGCCTATTATGCGATGCGGCCGGTCGCCTGATCGGCGGACTATCCTGGACATCGTCCCTCTGTTCGAATGCGATGACCATCGGTATCGCCGACGGGCACCGGTCACTGTATGACGTTACTGCTCGGTTCGCGAGCTGACTTCGGCGCCTAATTGGCGCGGCCAATATTGGAAGTGAGCAATAGGATGGAAGCCTGGAACGAAGCCTATCGGCGGGAAGCGGAAGAGATCGCCGCGTCCCTCCTCGAGGCAGATGGTTTCCCTTGGGGCGCCGAACAAGTTCGCGCGGGGAAACGATCCCAAAGCAGAGACGTCCGAATAGCCATGCTGGCTCTGATGGTCGCGCGTGGCGAGGTCAGGATTAAGCGCCGCTAGACAAGCCATGCGGGCGTGGATCCCCCATGGTCTCATTGTTCGTCAATGTGGCGGCGATCCATGCAATTGGCTCCAGAATATTCGATCGTCTTTGAACGGATAAGCGGGAGATTGAGCTCGCGACGATGCTGATATCGCCGAATTGCTGGCGAGGGTGCAAATTTATGTGCCAAATCAAGCCAAATACCCAAGTCATGATTTCGAGCCTTAAGACACCGATAATCTATTGAGCATATCAGCCGCCGACTGATTTTGTCGGGGGTGAGTAATGAAACGCATAGTAACTGCTGTCTTGCTGCTTGGACTATCGTCAAGCTTTGCCCATGATGCGATGGCGAAAGAGAAATTCCTCCTCCAACCCGTCCAGGTCGGAAATGAGACCGTCCGCTATGACCAGGGTGTGGCGACGGTCGAGCTATTCAACCGACAGGGATCGGTCCAGATTCAGCCGCTGCCAGTCGATCATGGCAGTTTGGCCTTCTTCGTCGGCGTGTATAATGCCGGTCAGCTCCCCGCCAATATCGACGTCACCAATTTCTCCATCCTCGCCGGTGAGCAGTCCCTGGCGGTCTTTTCCCGGCAGGATCTCGAAAAGAAGGCAAAGAACCGCGCGATGTGGACGCAGATCGGTTTGGCAGCGCTTGGCGGTCTAGCGGCAGCCGGCGCGGCGAGTCAGCGCGACACTTATCACAGCAGTTTCTACACGCCGCGCGGCAGCTATCACGGCTATTATAGTGCGCCCAGTGTCTTCGGCCAGATCCAGGCTGCGGCGATTACCGCCGGGACAGGCTATGCCATCCATAATGTCCAGCAGCGCCTCGACCAGACGCGCCGCGATCTGGCGAACAGCGTCGTGCAGCTTTCAACTGTCGATCCCGACCGGAGCTACGGCGGCAAGATTGTGCTCGCGAAGATCAAGGATAAGAAGCTTCCCACGGTCGTGACGATCAATCTGGACTGGAATGGCGAGCGCTATCCCTTTTCATTCCGGTTGGTAAAACCGGGCACGCCGGCTCCGACATTCACCAACCTTGCGCCGGCGGTGCAGGGCCTGCCAGCTACCGAGGAAGCGACTAGCACCGTCGGATCGGCAAATGTCGCCCCGATAAATCCGGCGACGCTTGCGGCGCATGCGACCGGTCCCGCCCGGCTTCCGGAGATAGACCTCGATGCCGAATTGGCTCGCGTCGTACAGAATATGAAGACTCCGATCGTTTTCATGGAGAAAACGACCGTCTCCAAGGTTGAGGCCAATGGCAGCAGCCTCATCATGACAGCCCTCGTCGACCAGAAGGGTGCCAGCGTAACGGAAAATGGTCGCCGACAAATCATACGCAAGATTTGCGAGACAAATGCCCCACTTCTAAAGGCGGGTGCCACCGTTCGTGTCGATCTGTTCGAGGGGGCAAAGGCGCGTGGTTCTGCGTTCGATACCGTTGCGGCCACGCGTAGAGATTGCGCGATCTGACGGCGAGGTAAGAAATAGATGCTATTGGCCTTGGTTCTTGCCGCACAGATCGTCCCCGCTGGCCAGGCGTTCGTTTGTACGCCGACTGCAGTGTGGGACGGCGACGGCCCAATCTGGTGCGCCGAGGGGCCGCATGTCCGACTGTCGGGTATTGCGGCGCGCGAGATGGACGGCAGTTGCAGGCCAGGCCACCCCTGCCCCGACGCCGACCCCGTCGCCGCGCGCGACCATCTCGTGCGGCTTGTTGGCGAGCCGCAGGGGAAAAACCGTACCGGCCATATTGTGGTCCGTGGCCCGGCGATGCGCTGCGTCTCGCGCGGCGGAGCCGGCGGAAATCGGACGGCCGCCTTCTGTAGCTCCTCTTGGTCGGGCGACCTTTCGTGCGCGATGCTGCGCAGCGGGAACGCCGCGCGCTGGGATAAATATTGGAGCGCTCATCGCTGTGATTGATCGCATGTACTACATCTGGCGCGGCATTTTCTTCCGCGAAGAAATCCAATGCGACCATCCGTCTTTTTGATCGCAGCCCTATGGCCGCTGACAGCTGCAGCGCATCCGGGAGGCCTCGCAGCGGACGGTTGTCACAACGACCGCAAAAATGGCGGCCGTCATTGTCATCGGTCCTCGGGGCGGAGCGCACCTCCCATCGAGCGTCCGCAGCGCCTGTCCGGCGGCGGTGCCTTTTATGCCAATTGCTCGGCGGCGCGCGCGGCTGGTGCCGCGCCCGTTCGGCGCGGCGATCCGGGATACGGCCGCCACCTTGATCGCGACGGCGACGGGGTGGGCTGCGAGTGAAGCGCGCCGGCAAAAGGCGATGATGATGGCCGGAAGGAAAAGTCTGACGATCGCGAATTGAAACGGCTTCATGCTGAGGCAGATGCCAGAGTTCTGCAGGCTATTTGGATCGCACATGATTGCGCGTCGATCGCCGATAAACGATCTCAAGGAGAAGAAAGTCTCGAACAGCTTTGCTCGATACTCCTCGCCAGGCGAGTTGGCAGCGGCCATCCTCTTCTTCGGTATGGCATCCCCCAATGGAGTTGTCGGGTGCGGTCGGCTAACTTTCATCGTTCACCTTGCCGACGTTGTCTTCGAGCTTCGGGACGGCAATCGCCAAGGCAGCTCGGATCAGCGCGAGGGGGCCCGCGCTGCGATCGCGATCGCGCAGTAGAAATTCTTCGCAAATCTCGGCGACACCGGCTTCATCATATGCATCCTGTTGTACGCGCACTTCGTATGTGCTGACGGCCCCTGCGGCTGTGATATTTCCGAGCGTGATCTCGCCGACTTTATATCTCAGCTCCGAGGAACCCCACGGCCAAATCTCTATCGTTGCGACCAGCATGCAATTCCCTTTTCATATTTAAAATCAATGTCGTCTGCATCGGCCAAACTTCTCGCGCCAGGCGGGTTGAATCTACGCACTGCAGCGAAAACTCATCCGAGTTGGGCGTCGAGATAGGTCCGTACGCGGCGCAAATCTGCGATGTCTCCGCGGAGCATCTGATCGAGCGCACTACCGCCGGAGAAGGTCGGAGCCAAATTGGGCGCCCGCATCCAGCGGTTGGCCCGCACGCGATCTGGAAGAAGCGTCTGGATGGCCTTGTAGATCCCGAGGATAAGGGAAATCCGCTCCAATGTTTCACCAGATCCCGAAGCGACATCGCCTCGCTGCCACTGCGCCAATTCGAACTCCGCGGGCGAGCCGAGCAGGATGATCTGCTCGGCCTCACTCAGGTGCCATTCGTCCGCCAACCGGAAGAATGTTCGAAGGCCGACGGCAAGCAGCCCAAAATCAGCCTTGTCAGTATCCACTGAAACGTATCCCGCCGAAATCTGCCGACGATTTGAGACCTTGCTTCGTCAGCTTGAACATCGGCCCGCTCGGATCGTGGCCGGGTATGAAATAGAGCCCGCCATCGACGCCGCGAGAGAGATATTCTGAATGCCAGACAGGTGTCAGGCCATCGATCCCGATTTCGAACAAGATCCTCCTCGGTCCGCTGATTTGCGGGATAATATTCACAATGATCGCGTCGCACTGTGCCATGCGCATGGCCGCCTCGACCTTCCGGCGATCGGCTCGGTTCGCCGCCGTGGACGGCACGATCAGTAGATACGCCTGGGGCGCTATCAGAAATTGGGCAAAATCGGGCGGCAGGACGGGCAGCTTGGTATCAAGCTCCAGGCCCACTTTGCGGATGATCGCGAGCGCAATCCGCAAAGCGTCGGCCTCTTCAGCCCTGTCTGTGTCGGTCAGATATTTTTTCATCTTGAGTCCATTCTTTGCCGCGGCTTCGGCTGGGGCCGCTGCTTTCATCTCTTCGCTCCAGCCAGAAGCTGGGCTTCCGCCTTGAACGGGGTCATCTCCGGCGTTGCCGTCCGGAGCGCCGGCGCCGGCGCCGGTGACATCAGTCATGCACCGCCGGCGCTGCCACCTTGCTGCGCCTGCCAATCGGCCCATTCGGCAGCGATCATGGCTTTGCCCGCGTCCGCGGCGAAGGGCCGGACCAAGTCGCCGAAACCATAGGATTTGAGCTCCCTGGCCATCGCCATCAAATGCACATGCGGCGGATTGGTTGAACCAACCTGGATCGGCAGATGCATCGCGGCGATCACCGCGAGGTTGCGATTGCGGCACAGATGCTCGCGCGTAAAGCTGCGAACATCCTCCCAGATTTGGTGCAAGCGATCCGCGTCGGGAAAGCGGATCGTCGTCATCACGAGCAGATCCTTGAGCCCGTCGAAGGCCTGCTCCTCATACTTTTCGCACAGGTGTTTGGGATCGAGACAGTCGTCATTGGCCTGTGGCGGCAACAGAACATCCCAACGATAACAGGACGGCACCCAAGGGGCAGTGATATCGGTCTTGCGTCCGGGACAAAGGCGCCTGAGCACCGAGATCGGGACGGTGTGAATGGGACCGCCCTTGATCTGCCGGCGCACGACACCGAAGACCAGACCGGGGTTGCCGCCGGGCACCGGGACATAGTCGAGATCCCCGAGGGCCGGGCACTTCTTCATCGCCATGACCAGCCTCCGCTAAGATGAGCGCCCAAATGCGCACTCGCCCGCTCCAGCCCGGCATTCCTGTCCCATTCGTCGGAATAAGGAGCCTGTTCAGACAGGAACAGACCGTGGCGCATCAGCTGGATCGACGGCCCATGATCCGACGGCACGAGCCAGCTGTCGCCCGCGAGGCCGCGAAAAAGCTGGTAATCGAGAAACCATGCAAGGTCGCCGTCACCCGGCAGGACGATATCGACCTTCAGATCGGCTGCCAACCGGTCGGACGAATGCCGGAGTAACAGAACCGGATGACCGGTCGCGACGGCTTCAACCTCCATCTCGCCCAGAAACAGTGGTGCTGCGCAGGCTGTCGCCCGGACGAGGATGCCGGGCGTCTCAAGGTACAGGCTGTTGCCAAGCAGGCCCACCGTATTCAGGAGGTCATGCCTGGCTCGGCTGTGCATGAGCGATGCCAAGTAGCGCATAGCCTTGAGGTCTGTTCGCGAGGCGGTCGGGAGCGGCACGCTTCCCTTGATGACAAGTCCGAGCATCGTCATGCGCTGAATCCCTCTGCGAGCGCGCAGTCGCTTCGGACAGCTCCGGTCACTATTATCGGGGGAAGCGCATTTGTGCCGTCAGCCGCGCAGTGCGGCATGGATATCTTCGTCAATTTCATTGGAACTACTCGTTTTTACGAGCTCGATTATCGGGCTCTGGCGGCAGCCCCGCGTCAGATGTTTTTCATCCTTCTTGCAGGGCTAACCTGCACCTTCTCTTCCGTTAAAAATCGGCGCTCTCTGGCGCCGATCCATCTTCGTCGTCAGGGAAGTCTTGGAGTTTCCGCTCGGCGGCAGCCCAACCACAGCTCCTCCAAGGAGCGCCATGAGTCCGCCCATGCGGCTACAAGCTGATCGGACACGCTGTTCGGACCACACCAGCTGATAAAGTTCATCTCTTGAAACCATCGTAACGTCCTCAATGCGCCTAGATTGGCTATTCAGCCCAAATTCGGAATGAATCTGGTGCCGCTGCTTCAGGCGGCTCTCCGACATTTTCACCAAACTCGATTTATTGATGACGTAGGAATGTTGCCGAGTGGTTGCCAACCTCCGTCAAGGTCAGCCATAGGAGGTGATTGCTGAGGGGTAGATCGCCTAATTGTAGTGGCGACGCAGCGGGGTGGGGTGGATGAGCGACGCTTTCTTTAATTCTCCAATATTGAATACCCCCTATGCGGAACCGGATCGCCATTGGGAACTAGACGGGCACGGCCAGCCGACTAGCGAAATTGTCCATCGCAGGCGGCAGAGCGCGCTCGTTTCTCCGATTCCGAAAGCAAAAAAAGTTCGCGGGAAGGCAACTCAGGTCGACTTTCTCGCGGATGAAGCCGGACAGGAATACAACCCGACCGAAGTCATCAACGGCATCCGCTCAGCAGTCGAGAGTTGGCGGCGGCTGCCGGAAAGCCAGTGGCAGGTCACGCCCACGACTGCGCGCCTGCTTCGTCATTGGCGCACGCACAATTTTGCAAACCAGAAGCCCTTCTTCTGCCAGGTCGAGGCTGTCGAGACTGTTATCTGGCTGACCGAGGTTGCGCCACGATCGTCGTCGCAGGGGCGACGCTTTTGGACCCACCTCGAAGCAGCCAACGCTGCGTCGAATCCTGAGCTGATGCGGTTGGCGCTCAAGCTCGCCACCGGCGCGGGCAAGACGACCGTGATGGCGATGCTCATTGCGTGGCAGACGCTCAATGCGGTGCGGCATCCCAATGCGAAGCGTTTCTCGAAGGGCTTTCTCGTCGTCGCACCAGGTATTACGATCAAGGACCGCCTGCGCGTCCTCCAGCCCAACGATCCGGAAAGCTATTACCAGAGCCGAGAGATCGTGCCCGACGACATGCTCCTCGACCTCGGCCGAGCGAAGATCGTCATCACCAATTACCATTCCTTCAAGAAGAAGGACGAAGTCTCGTTGAACAAGGTGCAGCAGGCCGCGCTGCGCACCACCCCCAAGCCCGAAAGCGATGGTGCGATGATCCGCCGCGTTGCAGGCGAGCTGATGGGACTCAAAAACATCGTCGTCATCAACGACGAGGCGCACCACTGCTACCGCGAACGGCCACTCACTGATGAAGAGCAGAAGTCGCTCAAGGGCGATGAGCTAGCCGAAGCCAAGGAAAACAATGAGGCTGCGCGCCTCTGGATTGCCGGCATCGAAGCAGTGAAGCGCGAACTCGGCGTGTCGATGGTCTATGATTTGTCGGCCACTCCCTTCTTCCTTCGCGGTTCGGGCTACCGCGAGGGCTCGCTATTCGGCTGGGTCATGAGCGACTTCAGCCTGATGGACGCCATCGAGTGCGGCATCGTGAAACTACCGCGCGTGCCGGTGATGGACAATGTGCCCGGCGGCGACACGCCGATGTTCCGCAATCTCTGGGAGCATGTCGGCAAGCATCTTCCGAAAAAAGGACGCAGCACTGCGAAGGGACTCGACCCGCGAAAGCTGCCGAATGAACTGCTGACCGCGATCGATGCTCTCTACGGCCATTATGAGAAGACCCACGAGCTTTGGCGCGAGGCGGGTATCGGCGTCGATCCGGTGTTCATCGTCGTGTGCAACAACACTGCGACGTCAAAACTCGTTCACGATTATATCTCCGGCTATGAGATTACGGACGACGACGGCAATGTCACGCCGATGAAGGGGAAGTGCCCCCTCTTCTGGAACTATGATCCAGAAGGCACAGCTCTTCCCCGCATGCGCACTCTATTGATTGATAGCCAGCAGCTCGAAAGCGGCGACGCAATCAGCAGCGACTTCCGCGACGCAGCAAAGGATGAGATAGCCCGATTTAAGGACGAACTTATCCAGCGCACCGGCGACCGAATGGCGGCCGAGAAGATCGACGATGCGACGATCTTGCGCGAAGTCATGAACACCGTCGGCCGCAAGGGCCAGCTTGGCGAGGGCATCCGCTGCGTCGTGTCGGTGTCGATGCTTACCGAAGGATGGGACGCGAACACCGTCACCCATGTTCTCGGCATCCGCGCATTCGGCACCCAGCTTCTTTGTGAGCAGGTGATCGGCCGCGCGCTCCGCCGGCAATCATATCAGTTGCAAGACGACGGTCGCTTTCCCGTCGAATATGCCGATGTGCTCGGCATCCCCTTCGACTTTACGGCACAGCCAGTCCAAGCGCCGCCGAAGGCGCCCGCCGACATGGCTCGCGTGCACGCGATCAGCCCTGCGCGCGATGTGTCCGAGATCCGCTATCCCCGCGTCGAGGGCTATCGCACCGAATTGCCCAGCGAGCGGCTGACCGCCGAGTTCACATCTGACTCGACGCTGGAGCTCACCCCGGACCTCGTCGGCGCGACTGAGACCATCAATTCCGGCATCATCGGCGAGACCGCCGATCTGACGATCGAGCATTTGGCCGACGAACGCTCCTCCACCATCCACCTGAAGCTTGCCGAGTGGATCGTAAAACGGAGGATGACCAACGCCGGTGAGCGGATAAATCTTGGCTTGCTGGTCCAGATGAAATCCATCGTCCGCCGCTGGATGTCCGAACATCTAGTACTCGCAGGCGGGCTCTGTTGCAAAGATTGGCGGCAGTCAGAGGTAGGCTGTCGCTCTGCGCCGATCAGGCGGCTGCTGCGAAATGGTGGTTGAGCATGCCCATGGCCTCCGTCAGCGCCGAGGGCCCAATGCCAAAAGCTCTCTCCACAAGGCGCACCTCGCCCCTGATGCCGGGCTGCAGGCACCAGGGGCGAGCCTGTCCTTTGCGCAGGGCTCGCATGACTTCGAATCCCTTGATCGTGGCATAGGCCGTGGGGATCGATTTGAAACCGCGCACCGGCTTGATCAGTATCTTGAGCTTTCCGTGATCGGCCTCGATCACGTTATTGAGATACTTCACCTGCCGGTGGGCCGTCTCCCGGTCCAGCTTTCCTTCGCGCTTCAATTCGGTGATCGCTGCACCATAGCTCGGCGCTTTGTCGGTATTGAGCGTGGCAGGCTTTTCCCAGTGCTTCAGGCCTCGCAGGGCCTTGCCCAGGAACCGCTTCGCTGCCTTGGCGCTGCGGGTCGGCGACAGGTAGAAATCGATCGTGTCGCCCCGCTTGTCGACTGCCCGGTACAGGTAGGTCCACTTGCCCCGCACCTTGACGTAGGTTTCATCCAGGCGCCAGCTCGGATCAAAGCCACGCCGCCAGAACCAGCGCAGCCGCTTCTCCATCTCCGGGGCGTAGCACTGGACCCAGCGATAGATCGTCGTATGGTCGACCGAAATGCCGCGTTCCGCCAGCATTTCCTCAAGGTCGCGATAGCTGATCGGATAGCGACAATACCAGCGCACCGCCCACAGGATCACATCACCCTGGAAATGGCGCCACTTGAAATCCGTCATCGTTCCGTCCGTCCAATCTCCGCCAAGCATGCTCAAGCTTCACGATTTTTGCAACAGAGCCCGCCAGCGCACCGAACAGCGAGAACAGCAATTCCCCGTGCGGTGTCGCCGTATCCATCTGCTCGGTCAACGACCGGAACGCGATACCGCGCGCCTTCAGGTCAGTGACGATCGCCAGCAGGTGCGGCAACGAGCGCCCGAGGCGATCAAGTTTCCACACTATCAGCGTATCGCCCGCATTCAGATAGTCGAGGCAGGCTTTCAGGCCCGGTCGATCGTCACGGGCACCGGATGCCTTGTCGGTATGCAGATTCCGTGGATCAACGCCGGTTGCGACCAGCGCGTCACGCTGAAGATCGACTGTCTGGCGATCGTCGGCCGACGACACCCGCATATATCCGACCAGCATGTACGACAAACCCCAAAAACCGCTTTGTCATACACTACATCAAAGCGACATGGTTTGTCGCTTATTTATAGGCTGACGTTAGAGCGTTCGCTGAGACAGACTGCATGGGCGTCCGAAAACATGTGGTTTCCGACAGGGCTAAAGCTGCCGGTCGGCAAGCGACCAAAATCAGTCGTTAAGGCTTCTCGCGTTGCTCAATCGAATCGGCGCCAATCCGCCACAACCCTTTACCGGTCCGGGACAGGCTGCTCCGCGCTGTCGTCCACACCAACAGCGTATCCGCTTTCCCGAGACGTATTACACCATCGGCCTTCGCCCTTTCGTAATCGCAGATAGAAGCAATCACCTGACCCTCTGGGCAGCGAACATTGCGAATATAGTAATTTTGATGCGGCCCATAATAGCAGGCGAGCTCATCGCAACGTATCAGGTCAGGAGACTTAATAGCGAAAACGGCCTTCTCGGAATTTAGGCGGGCTGCACCGAGTCCATCTAAATTAGGGCTGACGATGGTGGTTGTGCAACCAGAGGCGAACAGAGCCGCCGCAAAGGCGGCGGCGCTATCGCGCAAAGCGGGCTTCACGTTTAAGGTGTTTCCCCATCGCATGGCCAACTAGAATAGTTGGATTCTGGTCCAACGCAATGTCCGCTGACCACCCATCATTGCCGTTCCTGCCCCGATGCCTGACAAACAGGTGAATTACGCTCACTACGTGATCGGCGGCCACTGGCGCCGTGCGTGCAGCACTCGCAGGATGCGTATCTCATCCGCCGTCACATCATAGATCAGGATATAATTGCGATGGACGACCAACTCGCGCGTCCCGGTCACGCGACCTAGACGGCCTAACGCCGGATGCGCAGCCAAAGGCGTGGATTTTTGCTCGAATAGTTCGTCCAGATCGGTAGCCGCAGCCGGATTGTCGGCCTCGATCCGATCATAAATATAGTCGCGGTCCTGCGTCGCTTCGGGCGTCCAATAGACGGCTTTCATTCGGAAGCGGCGAGCCGCTGCCGGGTTGCGGCGCGGCGTGCCGCGAACTTCGCTTCGACGTCCGCAGCTGGGATGAGTCGTCCGGCATTGGCGGAATCGAGACCGATCTGAACTTGTCGGCGAAACCAGGCGTCATGCTCGCCCGCCTCACGCTGGCCAGTTACATAGTCCCGCATAAAATCGCGGATGAGTTGCGCGCCGGTGCGGTCATGGGCCTTGGCGGCATCGGCAAAAGCGCTTTTCAGGGCTTCATCGACCCTAAAGGTGAACGTGGCTTCGCCCATGCTGAACAACTCCATGTGTTACAAGATGCGTGCATGATAGCACGATCGATGCGGATAGGGAAGCGCTCCAGGACGACGGTGAAACACCATAGCAGCCCACGTGCTGCCGTTCCCGTGGGTGCCTGACAAACAGGTGTTTTGCGCCGCCCGAACGGGGCTGATGGCGCTTAGCGTATATCTGGGTCCGTTCTATGTACCGACCCCTAATCGGCCCGATCGGGACCCGGCGACATGTCGTGTCCATTTCGCTTTCAACGACTTGGCCGAAATCTGAAAGGGTTCCGCATCCGAGCCGATCCACAGCGTTCACTCTACCTCCTCCGCCGTCGGCAGATAATCACACAGTGCAAGGAGTTGATAGAGGTCCCCAAATGACCTGCGGCTATCGCGCGATGCCACCATATCGAGCGATGTTTAACCGATGTTTTCCCGCTTAATCGGTTCCGAGTGTTCACGGCGTTGCAACTCATTCGTCACCGCTTCACGGATGAACAGGGCCAAGCGCCGGTTGCCGACCAGCGCCTCGATACGACGGATCGTGTCGGCTGATAGCCTGATCGTCGTCGGCTTCATTCCTAGCGGCGGGCGTCCCATCGATCCGTCGCTATCGGCCATATCCGTCATCTCCAAGCTAAACACGTTGACGCCACCGTTTATTTAAATATACGACATCGTTTAAGCAATAAACGATGTCGTATATAGCTGCAACGGTCCTCCGCATTGGCCCGCCGGCAATCCGACAGCGCGAATCGCACGGGAGTGCGGGGACTGTGTCGCATCCGCCCCATCGCTTCCGTCCAACCGCCGAGGATGCGGAACGGAGGTGTATATGGACCATGCTGCCCCCCCTATATTGCGCCGGACGCTGTTGGGCGCATTGACGGGCGTCCCAATCGTGGCGCTGGCCGTGCCGTCGCCCTTGGATGATGCGCTGATGCCGCTCCACGATCATTATGAGGATGAACCGGCTGCGCTCGTTCGGACCAAGGAGAAGCGGGGCCTGAGTCGCTTCCGCTATCACAATGCCGAAAGCTTTTTTGAATCGCTGGATCGGGGCTTCTACGATCGGCACGACGAGATGTTCTATCAGTCCGGCATCGTCGCCCAGCTTGCGCTATCGGCCCATCTGCTCGACGTCGGGCTCTGTTGCAAAAATCGTGAAGCTTGAGCATGCTTGGCGGAGATTGGACGGACGGAACGATGACGGATTTCAAGTGGCGCCATTTCCAGGGTGATGTGATCCTGTGGGCGGTGCGCTGGTATTGTCGCTATCCGATCAGCTATCGCGACCTTGAGGAAATGCTGGCGGAACGCGGCATTTCGGTCGACCATACGACGATCTATCGCTGGGTCCAGTGCTACGCCCCGGAGATGGAGAAGCGGCTGCGCTGGTTCTGGCGGCGTGGCTTTGATCCGAGCTGGCGCCTGGATGAAACCTACGTCAAGGTGCGGGGCAAGTGGACCTACCTGTACCGGGCAGTCGACAAGCGGGGCGACACGATCGATTTCTACCTGTCGCCGACCCGCAGCGCCAAGGCAGCGAAGCGGTTCCTGGGCAAGGCCCTGCGAGGCCTGAAGCACTGGGAAAAGCCTGCCACGCTCAATACCGACAAAGCGCCGAGCTATGGTGCAGCGATCACCGAATTGAAGCGCGAAGGAAAGCTGGACCGGGAGACGGCCCACCGGCAGGTGAAGTATCTCAATAACGTGATCGAGGCCGATCACGGAAAGCTCAAGATACTGATCAAGCCGGTGCGCGGTTTCAAATCGATCCCCACGGCCTATGCCACGATCAAGGGATTCGAAGTCATGCGAGCCCTGCGCAAAGGACAGGCTCGCCCCTGGTGCCTGCAGCCCGGCATCAGGGGCGAGGTGCGCCTTGTGGAGAGAGCTTTTGGCATTGGGCCCTCGGCGCTGACGGAGGCCATGGGCATGCTCAACCACCATTTCGCAGCAGCCGCCTGATCGGCGCAGAGCGACAGCCTACCTCTGACTGCCGCCAATCTTTGCAACAGAGCCGGGCGGGCGGCACTTTGAAAAGGTGTTCGACGTCGCCCTATCGGGCGGCCGCAAGGTCGACCCCCGTACCGGCAAGGCACCGCCGGTCGGCAACACGATCAACCGAACAAATCTAACTTACGCCAACACCATCGGCGCACCTTCGCTGCAAGTGCGATGGAGCGATCCCGAGTTCGACCCGGCGACCCTGGCGGCGTACTACGTGCGGGTGCTCGAGATCCCCACCCCGCGCTGGTCGAGCTACGACGCGCATCGCCTGGGACGCGAGCCGCTAGTCAAACAGTCGTTCTCCATCCAGGAGCGCGCGTTTACGTCTCCCATCTGGTACGACGCGCAGATGCCGGTGCGGTACTGATCGGCTGCCGAGGCTGACCACGGTTCCCGACGGGTTTGGAGCTACCTCCCGCCCGGCCTTTATGACTGGCCTCGCAGTGGCTGAACTGGCACAGCCGCGGGCGTCCGGCATCCGCCGGTCGCTACCGCTGCGCGCCTATGCTTACGGCGCGTCTTTGAAGTTGAGGAGCTTACTAGAACGATGAGTGCTGAGGGTCGGCCCAAATCATCCGGCTTTGTCCTTCCCGCCCGGCAGAAGCGCACGGAAGCTGCGCGGGACCGCCTGCTGGACGCGGCGCAGCGCGAGTTTGCTCAGCACGGCTTCAACGGCGCGATTGTCGCCGACCTTGCCCGTGAAGCGAAATGTTCGATCGGCAGCTTTTACCGGCGCTTCAAGGACAAGGAGGCGCTGTTCTTCGCCCTTCAGGAGCAGATGCACGAAACCGAGAGCGCCAACATCGATCGGTTCTTCGACAATCCACGGCGGCTGAGCGAAAGCTTGGATACGATCTTTCAGCGCCTGGTCCTCAATACCTTCCGCACGATGGGCGAACTTTCGGGCTACTTCCGGGCGTTTGTGGAGCTCACCCAGCGCAATGCCATGGTGTGGGAGCGGATGACCGACCTGGAAGCGCAACAAGGCAAGCGGCTTGCCGAATTGGTGGTATCGCGCGGCCTTGTCGCTATGGCTCCTGAGCTGGTCGAAAAGGCCCATCTCGCGACGCGCACGGTGAACGGCTTCGTCATCACGCACGTGCTTTACCAGCCGAGACACTTCTCGCCGAGGGAGCCGCTGGTAGTTGAGCGTCTGGCCGGGATCTTCGACAACTTCATGGATCTTCCCAAGCGGCAATCCTGAACTGCCGCGCTGGCGATCACCTCGGGGCTTGCGCGAAAACCGGAATTGGTGTTCCTGTGTGGTTCGTGAAGAGAGTCGGCGCTGCTGGTGCCCGGCCGCCGCGACAGGAGAGGTCAGCTATGCCCCGCTCAATCAGTGTTTCCCGTCCGGTGCTTCTGGCGGTGCTCGGTGCAGGGCTGGCGTCGTGTACCAGTACCGCGCCCGAGCAGGCGTCCGGCAGCGCATCGCTGGAACGCACCGCCAGCCCCGGCGCGACGGAGAGCCGGCCGCTGACGCTGGCTGAACAAGTGCAGACCCGGCCGCTGTTCGGTGACCTGCACATGCACACGGCTTTCTCGTTCGACGCGTTCACGTTTAAGACCACCGCCACGCCGGACGATGCCTACAGCTTTGCCCAGGGCAACCCGCTGGCGCACCCGGCCGGCGGGGTTTACGAGCTCAACCGCCCGCTCGATTTCCTGGCGGTCACCGACCATGCCGAGTTCATGGGCGTCACCCGCGCCTTTGCCGATCCGGCAAATCCGCTTTCGCAGCTGCCGATCGCCGCCGAAGTGACCAATCCCGATCCAAAGATCGCCTCGGCGGGCTTTCAGCGACTGGCCGGCGCGCTGCGAGACGGGACCATGGAGAGCCTGCTGGGACCACGCAAGAATGCGTCGGCAGTAGTGGAAGATGCCTGGACCCGAGTGAAGGCGGCCGCCAACCGGCACTACCAGCCCGGCAAGTTCACCACCCTGATCGGCTACGAGTTCACTGCCTCGTCCGAAGGACGCAACCTGCACCGCAACGTGATCTACCGCACGGCGGATGCGCCGCTGCCATTCTCCACCGTGCAGAGCCGTGACCCCGCAGACCTGTGGCGCTTCCTGGAAGGCGTGCGCCAGCGCGGCTATCCGGTGCTGTCGATCCCGCACAACTCGAATGCGAGCGACGGGGTGATGTTCGGGCGCGCCGACTACACCGGCAAGCCGATCGACGCGGCGTACGCAGCGCTGCGTCTGCGCAACGAACCGATCGTCGAGGTGACGCAGGTCAAGGGCACGTCCGAGACCCATCCGACGCTGTCGCCGAACGACGAATTCGCCAATTACGAAATCCTGCCGACTTATATCGCATCTCCCAAGCGGGTGACCAAGTTCGCGGGCGGCTATGTCCGCGACGCCCTGGGCGAAGGGCTCGCGATGCAGGATGGTGAGGGGTTCAACCCTTACCGCTTCGGGCTCATCGGCAGCACCGACAGCCACACCGCGATCGCTCCCGTCGACGAGGATAACTACTCCGGCAAAGTTGGCGTGCTGGACGGAACAGCCAAGGCGCGGCTGGACTGCACGTATTGCACGGGATCCGATTATCGCAACTTCGCCGCCGCCGGGCTGGCGGTCGTATGGGCTCCGCAGAACACGCGCGAGGCTGTGTGGGATGCGCTGGCGCGCAAGGAGACCTACGCCACCACCGGCCCGCGGATGCAGGTCCGCTTCTTTGGCGGGTGGGATTACGGCGCGGTGCAACCGGGCCGCGGCAATTGGATCGAGCAGGCTTATGCCCGCGGCGTACCGATGGGCGGCACGCTGATGTCCCGGCGGTCCGGCCGGCCAGTGTTCCTGGTTTCCGCGCTCAAGGACCCCGAGGGAGCCAATCTCGATCGCGTTCAGATCGTCAAGGTCTGGACTAAGGGCGGGCGGCACTTTGAAAAGGTGTTCGACGTCGCCCTATCGGGCGGCCGCAAGGTCGACCCCCGTACCGGCAAGGCACCGCCGGTCGGCAACACCATCAACCGCAAGACAATGACCTTCGCCAACACCATCGGCGCACCTTCCTTGCAGGCACGATGGAGTGATCCGGAGTTCGACCCCGCGACCTTGGCCGCCTACTACGTGCGGGTGCTTGAAATCCCGACCCCTCGCTGGTCGAGCTACGACGCGCACCGGCTTGGCCGCGAACCTTTGACAGACTGGGCGTTCTCGATCCAGGAGCGGGCATTCACGTCGCCCATCTGGTACGACGCGCAAAAGCCGGTGCGGTACTGATTCAGCGATGACAGCTCCATCCTGGCGGGCGCGGGCGAAGAGTCTCGCCCGCAACCCGCTGTTCCACTTCGTCGTGATCGGGGCGCTTTTGTTTGTCGCCTTCAGCGTGCGCAACGGGGGTGACGAGCAAGGTTCCTCCACGATCGAGGTCGACGAAGGCCGGGTGCGCTGGCTGGCGGAAACCTTTGCCGTGCAGTTCGGTCACAAGCCCAACCGGACCGAACTGAACAGCATGATCAACGCCTATGTGACCGAGGAGATGAGCTACCGCGAGGCGCTCGCCCTTGGTCTCGATCAGGACGACACCATCGTCCGCCGGCGGATGATCCAGAAGTACGACTTCCTCAAGCTGGACGAGCAGCCGTCGGCGCCGAGCGAAGCGGAGCTGAAGCAGTTCTATCAGCAGAACGCGGCCAAGTACCGAACCCCGCAACTGGTGACGCTGTGCCAGGCATATGTGCTTGCCGTGCCCGACCGCTCGGTTGCGATGGTCCGGGTGCGAGCTCTGGCAAATGACCTTGAGCAGGCCCGCGCCGACGTGAACACGGCGGGCGATCCGATCGAGATTCCCGCCTGTCTTGAAGATGCAGATCAGGAAGAGCTGCGCCGCCTGTTCGGGGTGTTCTTTGCGCAAACAATGCTGAAGTTGCCGACCGGCCGATGGATCGCGCCGGTTGAGTCCGGTTACGGCTTCCACGCGGTCCTCGTTACATCGCGACGCGACGGTCCGCCCATCTCGCTCGAAGCAGGACGCGAGCGGGTGTTGGCCGACTGGCGCCGGACGGCCAGCGCCAAGCTCCGCGCGGAACGCATGGCTCAGCTGCGCTCCCGATACGATGTCGAGATCGATAGCGGCGCCGTGGCCGCTCAAGCCGGCAAGCGGTGACCTTGCTACGCCTGGTGCTGGCCGCCTGGGCGCTGGTCCTCGCCGCCGGACAAGTGAGCGCGCACGAGATCCGGCCCGTCTCGCTGGAAGTCCGCGAAGTGGCGCAGGATCGCTACGCGGTCCGCTGGAAAGTGCCGGCGGTTGAGGGCCGCATCATGGCTATCCGTCCCCGCTTCGCCGCGAAATGTACCGGGTGGCGCGATATCATGCCGCGCCCGGACGGAGATTCAGCGGTCGCGCGGTTCCAGGTCCGCTGCCCGGGCGGCATCGCCGGCACGCGCATCGCGCTCGAGAACCTCAGCCGCACAATGATCGATGGCGTGGTGACGGTGGAACTGTTGTCGGGGCAGACCAGCGTCACGCGGGTGCGGCCCACCGCGCCGAGCATGGTCGTGCCGGCCAGCACGAGCGCGCTGGAGGTGTTCCGCGACTATGTGGTGGTGGGTGTCGAGCATATCTGGTTCGGCCCCGACCACCTGCTGTTCGTGCTGGCCCTGCTGCTGCTGGTTGACGGATGGCGCAGACTGGTCGTGACAGCGACAGCCTTCACCTTGGCGCACAGCCTGACGCTCTCGCTTGCCGCGCTGGGCGTGCTCAGGATCCCGGTGCCGCCGATCGAAGCGCTGATCGCGTTGTCGATCCTGTACATGGCGGTGGAGCTGGTGCGCAAAGCGCGCGGGGAAGAGCGCTCGCAGGTCAGCCCCTGGCTGCTGGCCTTCGCCTTTGGCCTGCTGCACGGCCTCGGCTTTGCCAGCGCCTTGGCGGAAGTGGGTCTGCCCAATCACCAGATCCCGGCTGCCTTGCTGGCGTTCAACGTGGGGGTGGAGATCGGCCAGATCGCCTTCATCGTGGTCGTTCTCGCCCTGCGGGAAGCGCTCAGGCGGATATCCGCGCCGGCTGAGCGAGCGGCTTACTGGTGCGCGGTCTATGGCATCGGCGGAATGGCCAGTTTCTGGGTGATCGACCGCGTCGCGGGCTTCTAGTCTCCGTGCCAACGCGCCTACTGGGCGCTGGCTCTATCGGTTCGGTCCCTCGGCCGCTCGTTCAGCAACAGTTGCTTCCGCCTTCGGGAGCGCGCGATAGGAGTAGATAACGAGCGCCGCCGCGATCGGTGCGACGCCGATCAACGACAGAATACCGGTCTGCAAGTCGCCCACCAGCTTTCCGTCCACCACGCTTCCGGCCGAATCCGAAATCTGCCCGACCATGTAGGGACCGAAGACCAGCCCGACCAAGGTCGTGCCGAGCAGGAACGCCGCGGTAGCGGTTCCGCGCATCCGTGGCAGGACCAGATCCTGGCTGGTCGCCGCGGCCGCCGCCAGGGCAGCCGACCCGAACATCACCGCCAGGAAGTTCATGGAGTAGAACAAGGTCGGATTGACTGTCGTATAGCCGATCCAGATGGGAATGACCGGCGCCACAACCCCGAACAGCACCACGAGCACCCGGCCGGCCGGATTGCGCAGGCGCCAGGCATCGGCGGTCCGCCCGCCAAGGATAACACCCAGGAAGCCGGCCGCTGCCCCGTTCGCGCCGAGGATGAACGCCAGTTCCTGCTTGGGCAGCTGAAGCACCGTTTCGGCATAAGGCGGCGACCAGAAGGCCAGTGCATACGCCGTCAGCGAGACCATGCCGTTGCCGATCGTCAGGCAGACAAACGCCGGCGTCCCCCAGATCAGGCGGAAGGTCGCCGGATCGCGCGCCCGCAGCGATGTCGCCCACGAGAATATCGCGTAATAACCTAGGCCCACGGCGGACCACTGGGGGAAGTTGCCGGTCAGCTCGATCATGAAGACCGCCAGCCCAGCCATGATGGCGGCGAAGCCGAGGTTGAGCACCAGCGCCCCGAACCCGCGCCGCGCCGCGCCGATCAGCGTGAACGGAGGAACGATCGTGGACAGATCGGCAACGAACTCCCGGAACGGGTGCGCCGTCTTGCCAGTGCCGTCCCGCGCCGGTTCGCGCAGCGTTGCCACCCATGCCGCCACCAGCAGACCGGGTATGCCGACCACCAGAAAGGCCGCTTGCCACCCGACCAAGCCGAGCGGGCCGCCCGCCGGGAACGCCTGATTCCACCGCTGAACAATGGAGGCGCCGATCAGCAGCGACACGCCTCCGCCGAGATACAGCCCGGACGAATAGATCGCCAGCGCCGTCGCGCGGCGGCCGGCGGGAAAGTAGTCGGAGATCAGCGAATATGCGGTGGGGCTGGCGGTCGCCTCTCCCACGCCGACACCCATGCGGGCGAACGACAGTGTCAGCTGGTTGCGGGCAAATCCCGACAGCGCGGTCATCGTAGACCACAGGGCTCTGTTGCAAAAATCGTGAAGCTTGAGCATGCTTGGCGGAGATTGGACGGACGGAACGATGACGGATTTCAAGTGGCGCCATTTCCAGGGTGATGTGATCCTGTGGGCGGTGCGCTGGTATTGTCGCTATCCGATCAGCTATCGCGACCTTGAGGAAATGCTGGCGGAACGCGGCATTTCGGTCGACCATACGACGATCTATCGCTGGGTCCAGTGCTACGCCCCGGAGATGGAGAAGCGGCTGCGCTGGTTCTGGCGGCGTGGCTTTGATCCGAGCTGGCGCCTGGATGAAACCTACGTCAAGGTGCGGGGCAAGTGGACCTACCTGTACCGGGCAGTCGACAAGCGGGGCGACACGATCGATTTCTACCTGTCGCCGACCCGCAGCGCCAAGGCAGCGAAGCGGTTCCTGGGCAAGGCCCTGCGAGGCCTGAAGCACTGGGAAAAGCCTGCCACGCTCAATACCGACAAAGCGCCGAGCTATGGTGCAGCGATCACCGAATTGAAGCGCGAAGGAAAGCTGGACCGGGAGACGGCCCACCGGCAGGTGAAGTATCTCAATAACGTGATCGAGGCCGATCACGGAAAGCTCAAGATACTGATCAAGCCGGTGCGCGGTTTCAAATCGATCCCCACGGCCTATGCCACGATCAAGGGATTCGAAGTCATGCGAGCCCTGCGCAAAGGACAGGCTCGCCCCTGGTGCCTGCAGCCCGGCATCAGGGGCGAGGTGCGCCTTGTGGAGAGAGCTTTTGGCATTGGGCCCTCGGCGCTGACGGAGGCCATGGGCATGCTCAACCACCATTTCGCAGCAGCCGCCTGATCGGCGCAGAGCGACAGCCTACCTCTGACTGCCGCCAATCTTTGCAACAGAGCCCGACGTCGGATTTCCGGACGAATGGAACGCCCGCCATATCCGGCTCGATGTCGCGAAGGGAATGGCCTACGCCAATGCTACTGGCTTCGCGTATCGATGCTCCGACATGGCGCGACTGGCGGTGGTTCTCTCGCCCTATTGGAAATGGGGCCATGCGCATCAGTCCGACCAGTCGCGACCCGACGATGGCGCGTTCGCCATCGGAGAGGTACGCCCGATCCTGCGGGCCTTGCTGGACCGGGTGCATGACGTAACGGGCCATCCGCGTCCCCATGGCTGGCGCCGTCGCGTAGAGGCGGCACGGCCATGACGCAGGACATGCTGGCGCTTTACGAAGCCGCCGTGGAAGAGCTTCCACCGCTGACGCGCTTGGTCTTTCTGCTGCACCGCGTCGACGATCTTTCCTATGGGCAGATTGCCGACCGGCTGACGATCACGACCCGAGCCGTGGAATGCTGCTTGTCCGAAGCCTTGGCGATGATTTGTGCATTCTTCGATGGCGATAAGCCGCGACGCTGCCGGCGCAAACCGCTGGCGCAGGCCGAAGCCGCGCTTCGCCAGCGCCACCGGGTCTATTGCGAGCGTCGGCTGCGCCTCGTAGGCATCCGCATCGCTTGGGACGACAATGGCGACGACGATCACGCCATAAGCCAAATCATGCTGCGAGCGATGCCGCGGCCGCTCCGCGAAACTTTCATGCTGCACCGCGATCATCTGACACGTGAGCAGTTGGCGATCCGCATGAAGATGCGCCAATGGGTCGTGCGCTGGTGGATGTTCTGCCTCGATGGCTATTTCGCCCTCTGGCCAAAGACCTTTGAAGAATGGCTTTGCTCGACAGCCTTACGCCATTCACGAGTCAGGTAATGCAGATTACTGCCGGATAAGTTGATGTGAACTGCCGGATTGGAACCGACGGATTAGCGGCCAACGCTATGTCAAACTTTTGGGAACTGTCGGCAGATTGGCGCACTTCAGTCGGGGGGCATCATGGGATACCCAGATGTGTATCAGGATCCTTCATTCAGAGGTTCAAGTCCCAGCCAATCGGCGATCGACACCTCTGACTCCGGGCTCACCTGGATACCCAGCGAGGCGGCGCGATCGAGAAGAGCATTATAGAAAGCGTTGCCGATCTGGTCCGCAGACGGCGCGATCTCGGCATCCAGCCGGGCTCCACCAAACTGACAGCCCCGCACGACGTAAGCAACCGACCCGCGAGCCACCTTGGCCCCGTGCCTTTCAGCCATCTCGTCTCGCGTCCAGCGCGTTGCTTCGGTGAAGTTGAAGGTGTTATCTGTTGCGTAAGACGACAGTGAGCGAAATAGGATTGGCCAATCCTTTTGTTCGATCCGTGGGAAATCAAGAGCACGCATGAATAGCGCCACTGTCTCCGGCACATTTGCCACCTGTACGTCTGAAGCAGCGACCGGGGGCTGATGCCTTTCATCATCCCACAGATGATGATTGGAGGTCCTCAGATGTTGCAATTTTAATCCGACGACGGCGGCAGAAAAGGTTTTGCGCCCAAACCAGTTAGATCGCTTCGCCGAGGGGCATATCCTTGCAGCTTCGACAGCGAGAGCCGCTAGACTCAGCGGCCCACTTGCCTCATCGTATCGACGGCGGATGAAATCTGCGAAACGTGTTTCTTCATCTTGCTCCTGACCGACCGGTGCAATCTGCTTGCTGCCAGAATCGAATGCATCTGGAGTAGTTTCCTCTGCCTCGCCGTTCAGTATCGAGACCAGAGCATCAAAGTCGACAATCCGATCGGCGAGCGCGGTATAAGCCGAGGCCAAATAGCTCGGCGACATAATGGCGATCCTGCGATCCTCGGCGCGTATCCTTTGCAGGAGAGGCGTGAAGTCGGCATCTCCCGACGCGATAACGAACTCATCAAAACGCGTGTGATGGGCCAATAGATCAAGGACGTCCAAAACGATCCTGATATCCGCTGCATTCTTGCCCTGCCGTGTCACGGCCGGGCAATCGATTACCTCAAAGCCTGCACGAACCAGGCCGGGTCGAAATCGGGAAAAGTAAACTCGCTCCTTTCGGTCTGCGGCTGCATACACAAACCCTGCGGGGTTGAGGTAGCAGCGGGCAACGAGCCATCGCCGGGGTTCACCATTTAGGTGGGTATTCGCCAGAACCTGGAGCCAGTCACTCGGATCTGAGGCAAAACGAAGGGCGGCATCTCGATCCAGATCCCACAAGGATATGAACACATTGTCGAAATCGATAAGTAGCGCAGTCTTTGTGGGCAAGGATATGCTCCGATTCGAAGGAGATAGCTGACGTGAAGCGAGGTTGCGGCCACTTAGATAGCCGTGCGATATCGTGCTGCACTGGCTAATTAGATCAACGCCTCAGAAGCTTCGCCTTCGTCTGTTCAAACTCTTCGGCGGTCACGACCCCATCCTCATGCAGCTTCTGCCATTTCTGTAACTCGTCCGCGACAGAATATGAGGTCAGCTTATCGCGGCCTATGATCTGAGCTGAATCTCTCGTTTTTTGTGCGCGAAGTCGAACCCCCTTGACCTTGTTTAAGTCTATTACCAATCGTTGCCAAGGAAGAGAGATTATGCCTGCCGTGATAGCGAGAAGGCCGAGAGCGCCGTAGTATTTTGACAGCTCATCTTTGAGATGTGAGGAGCTTTCAAAAGAGAGCAGTTCAGAAATCTGCGTGTGTAGATCGTAAGCGCAATACCCGAAATATAGCGCACAAACCCCCAGCATGGCGTACAATCCACGTCGTGCTCGTTTTATTCTTAGCCCTTCGTCCATCCGGCCCCCTGTTCCTGTTCCTGCTGGCATAGGTGGGAACGATAGGTCAATCCTTCTTGAACAGGTGCAGGGACGGTGGCCGGCACGTTGGGCCGCTGTTGCTCCATTTCCACAATTTGCCGATCGCACTCGGCGACAATCTGGGGGCTAGGCCGTTCCGGCACTGGATATGATCGAGAGGGAAGCATACTTGGAAAGCTTTGGTCCGCTCTGCGCCCGGCCTAAGTTGTAGCTGGCCGCGAGGCGACTCCATGAAACCTGCCGCTTGCGTATGTCGAAACGGGGCGTCGGCTACGCGCCTAAAAAATGTCATTCAGGACAGTGGGGCCAAAGCCAGATTGCGGCCGGTAGACCACGTGCGTCGACTGGTCGACGAGAGAGTAGTGGCGGCGGGCTTGCGCCGGAAGGACTATCGACAGTGCCGCAGCAACATTCCAAATGTCGGCAATCATAGATTTTACGCCCAAAAGTCGACTGTCTCCAACCGGTCAGTCAACATGTGGATGGACGGCTTTGCAGCCGATTGAACTGATGGGGCCGGTCACTTCGATGACTGGGGTCATTGCGCAGGATTGATCCAGCCAACGCGTATCTGGGCAAGTGTTTCAACCGAGGTTGGGCTTGTTGGCGGAACCTGCGTGGCGACTGCGTTGCTAATCCTCTGGAAAAAAGGCGGATGAGCTTGCTTGCTCCGCGCCGGCGCGCATTGAGACGAACCCCGCTTGAACCCTGGGTGACAGTCGTCCGGCCTTAAACTGCACGAAACGTATGTAATTTATCGAGTAATGGCCGAGGAATGTGAAGCCCCCCCCTCCCCGCTGACATGATTCCGGGGCTTGTCGATTGGATTATGGCGGCGTAACAGAAGAAGGCGGCGAACGGGTCATCCCAGACCGATACCGCTGCTCAACTTATGGGGGCACTCTTCGAGGCGCCCCCATTTCTATTCGAAGGCATCTCGAAATATAGCGTTGACTACTTCATTCTCGAGGCGGGTGAGCGATGCCAGAACATAACTGACCTCGACCTTGAGTAGCGCGGCTGTCTCGGGTGTGAGTTTTCCCTTCGCCGCTCCGATCGTCTCGAGAACGACATCCAGCGGCAAGGTGATGGCCGCTAACTCAAGATCAGTTTTCAGGGGCATCTCAGATGCCTCTTCTCTGATTGGGGCCTCTAGGGTCAAGCTCTTTCCTCGCGGTTTTGATCGTTCCCATGGATCACTCGCTTCTCTCCGCGGTCGGCGCATGAGATATCGTTGTGCTATGACTTTTGGGGGTATCGCTGGGGGTATCGAGCACTAACAGGCTGCTGAAAAAGGCCTTTCCTCTGGCGCCCAGACGTGATTCTATCCTGGTCGTTGGCGGCGGACGGGATGTAACAATGCGAGGTTCTGATGAACGGTCAGGGAATCTGTTTTCCTATGTCGATCTTGAGCAGCGCGTGCCTATGCGGCATCCGTTGCGGGCGATCCGGGTGATCGTGAACGAGGCGCTGGCGGACATGGGTCCAGAGTTTGAGGCGGCCTATTCGAACATCGGTCGGCCCTCGATCGCACCTGAAAAGCTGCTGCGGGCGCTGTTGTTGCAGTTGTTCCATGGCATCCGTTCGGAACGGCAGATGATGGAGCGGCTGGACTTCGACCTGTCATTCCGCTGGTTCGTTGGGGTCGGCATCGACGATGCGGTGTGGGATGCCTCGACCTTCTCGAAGAATCGCGAGCGGCTGCTCGACGGCGAAATTGCGGCGCGCTTTCTATCAGCGATCCTGGCCCGACCGCAGGTGAAACGCCTCCTGTCGAGCGACCATTTCTCGGTCGATGGCACGCTGATCGAGGCGTGGTGCAGCATGAAGAGCTTCCGCCCGAAGGAGGAGGCTGGCGCGGATGGTCCTCCGCCCGACGCACCAAGCGGCCGCAACGCCGAAGTCGATTTTCGGGGCGAGAAGCGCCGCAACGAGACACACGCCTCGACCACCGATCGGGACGCGTTGCTCTACCGCAAGAGCCCCGGCACGGGCGCCAAGCTTTGCTACATGGGTCATGTTCTGATGGAGAATAGAAACGGGCTGGTCGTCGATACGGAGACCACGCGCGTGTCGGGACATGCCGAACGGCTGGCCGCACTCGCGATGGTCGACGGCATCGTCGATCCGAGCGGTTCAAGGCGGCGCCGACAAGGGATATGACGCGCGCGACTTCGTTGCCGAACTTCGTGAGCGCGGTGCCACCCCCCACGTTGCCCAGAACCAGAACGGCCGACGCTCCGCGATCGATCGCCGGACGACACGCCATCCCGGTTACGCCAGCAGCCTTCGGATCCGAAAGCGGATCGAGGAGGTGTTCGGCTGGTCAAAATCATCGGCCGGCCAAGGCAAAACCCGCTTCCGCGGGCTATCGCGCGTCCGCTTCGCCTTCACCCTTACGGTCGCGGCCTACAACCTCATCCGGCTGCCCAAGCTACTGGCGTCCGGATGATGACGGATATCGCCGACCGCATCGCTGGCAAATGGCGGATCGTCGAAACCGCCGCCTGGGACAAGGGACATCTCGATCTTTGCGGTCCAGCCTTCATCGAGATCGACGCCCAGGGCCGAGGTGGCATGGCCTTCGGGGCACTGGAAGCATCGCTCGACTGCGGATTTATCCCGGGCGGCATCGACTTCGAGTGGAATGGTGCAGACGAAGGCGATCAGGTCGCTGGTGACGGATGGGCGGATCTTCGCGACGATGGCTGCCTCGAAGGCGAAATCGTCTATCATAATGGCGACGAAACTACCTTTATCGCCGCACCATGGACGCGTCTTTCAGCAACCTGTTAACGGTCGGATGCTGCATCCAGCGGCGATCTTTATAAGCGGTTCTGTCTTCATGCAGCGGCTTGGATTTCCAAGACGCAAATGGAGTGCTACCCATAAGAAATTAATGATAACGGAGAGCCACAAAGGCACAATATAAACTTAATGATTGGTCGATATGGCATAGAAAATCACTCGTCAGCCATTGCGAGAAATCATTGACCAAAGTTAGAGAATCAGCATGAACACGAACAATAATTCTGGAATGGCTATATTGTTTTTGGTCGCCTTGCTTCTGGCATGGCCCACATTCGGAATTTCAATCCTGTTGTGGCTCGGCCTAGTCTTCGTCCAAACGAAGCCGAAGATCGAAAAAATCGACCGCGCCAAGGAGGTGGCAAGTGTAATTCACCCACTTTTCACAGGTCGACACGCGGATTTCTACCGCGCGCTCGATGTCCCGCTTGTTTTCCAACCACGTGATCAGCAACGGGACGCAGTTCAGGCGGGACAGCATATCGTTAATTATCTTGCTTATAACCCCGAAGAAGCTGCGATTTTCATGCAGGGTTTGGCGAAGTGGAAAGACAAGGGCAGCGCTGGGCTATGCCATCCAGTAGCTGCAGCAGAGTTCGAACGCGATTTCGAGGCAAAACGCGAGATACACCTGACTTCTTATAGGGCGATTCAGGCCCTTATGGCTAACAATCCGAGCCTTCACTGTTTCCGGAACGTGGATTTTTCGAAGCTGTCCACGGAAATCGCCGCCATCGAATTCAAAATCTCCAGCGGTCAACTGCCCACCGCTAACGCTCTTCCCTCACGCTCAAATGCAACTTCCAAAGAAGCGCAAAACGAACGTGGCTTCTTTGCAGCATTCGATGATCAACGACAGGCCGTGAACGGAATGCCGTTAGCCGAGCAGCGCCGGTTCCACGAAGAAATGGGTCTAGGATTCAGCCTCGCTTGGAAAGGCGCAGGCGTTCTATCAGACATCGCCAAAATAGCCGACCGGCACTTCAGCAAAGACAAGTCAGAGTTGATCGATTTTGCAATTCAACATCTTGGCAGCGAGGGTGGTGGCATCCCCACTGCATACTCGGAATTTTCCTATGACGACATTGTTGCCTACATCCACTTAAACCGCTGCGCCATAACCACATCCATCGAAAACCCAATCAACGGATGGATGCAGTTTCAGCATGAATTGGGAGGGCGATGTTACGAGGTGACGCTTGGACGGGCCTTCGACGGGATCGGTGCGGTTCTGCAGTCGCGAGCTATAAGCTAACAGGTCGCTGGTGACGGATGGGCGGATCTTCGCGACGATGGCTGCCTCGAAGGCGAAATCGTCTATCATAATGGCGACGAAACTACCTTTATCGCCGCACCATGGACGCGTTTTTCAGCAACCTGTTAAAGCCTTGTCCCGACCGGAAGCTCTACCAATTCGCTATGTCCATTAGCGGCGAGTTCGCAAAGCAGCGCCGACCAGCGAGCTGGGAGCGCCCCATCGGCCGCGTATGTCGCGATAGCCTCATCGAAGCGGCCAAGGCGGCGCAAAATGTCGCCACGTACGAGGCTATGGCCATCGATCAACGCCAGCAAACCAAGCAACCGCTCCATATTCTCTTCGGTATCGGGCGGGAGGACGCAGGGAGGGCGCAAATAAAGAAGTTCCCCGCTTAAAGCATGACGACTCATTTCCGCCTCGTGAAGCGCGAACGCCCAGTCCGCCGGGGACCAGTTCGTCGGGGGCGCCTCATAGGCCTTATGTTCTGCAATCCTCTCATCGAGGCGACGAAGCCCCCGCATAATGTAATCACGCTGGCGACCGAAATCATCGGCCGACGCCAGCAACTCCACATTTTCTTCCGGATGGGGCGCTGGGGCGCAGAGACCAGGTGGCAAAGCCGAAATCGCAGCATCCGCAAGGGGGGACTGCATTCGTTCCTCCTCCTCGATGTCCCACCAGCATTGAAGCCTGACCAGCCGCTCCGTTCCTTCACTCCTCCAGAGGCGCAGGCGAATTGCAAGAGAGACATCTTCTGGCCGACACTGCGAAATCATCCCTGTTTGGGGAGATGATGGTCGATGCATGCCATCATATTCGGGATTGCCTTCATCCGCGGTGAAAACCGCTCCACACCGACACGCCAATACCCCCGCCTCTGTCTGGCAATAACCTCCTCGCCCCCATCCGTCCGACCATTGCCGCCAACCCGAACTGTTGGTTGAGGCCATCAGTGGACATGTATCGGTCTGCCCGCAATCCGGGCACGTCACTTTAGAATATGAATAGCTGGTCATGCGCTACAGCCCCTTATTCGGGAGCGTCCACGACAGGCAACCATCCCTCTTCGGAACCGTATAGGAGGCCAATTCCAAACCCGATGAGGCACCAGACCATTCCGGAAAGGTGAATGCCCCACAACTGGAAATGCCAGCCGATGGAATGCACCCAATATAGAGCCACCGCTAGAAAGATCATTCCCATTACGATGGCCCCTCGAACGGGTTGTTCCGTGTAACGAAAAGCCAAGGTGATCCCTCCCCCGGCGGTCAACGCAAGCAATGGAGCGATCATTCCCGCCAATCCAAGCCAAACCCCTTCCCGAAATATTGCTACGCCGCCCGTCAAGAGCGCTGCCGTCCCGTATAGGTATCGGATCCAATACATCACGATCTCACACCTCCGCACCCAGTTCGCTTCTGTGCCGCCGTTCCCGAAAGCTGCGGAAGGCGGAGAATATTGCCGTCGCCAATGCGGTAGCGAGGCTAACGCATAGAATGTCTCGCCCCCATCGGCTCGATGCGCCCAGAGCAAAATGGATCGCCACGCAAACCACAATCGCGATAAGCAACAGGAAATAAGAGATTGGCTGACTGGGAGGCTTGCGAGCCACCAGATAACCCGCAATCAACACCTGCGGATTTCCTAGCATAGCCGTTGTCCAGCCCAGTATTCCTACAACCTCATTCATTGCCCGTCTCCCGCCAACAATGCCTTATACCAAAACCTGTTAAATCTGACTCATAGGGGCTTTTGAGAATAGCCGTATTGTGATTCAACATCGCAAACTGGA
This sequence comes from Sphingopyxis witflariensis, assembly GCF_002205635.1. Taxonomy (GTDB): domain Bacteria; phylum Pseudomonadota; class Alphaproteobacteria; order Sphingomonadales; family Sphingomonadaceae; genus Sphingopyxis; species Sphingopyxis witflariensis. Next base: position 282,306 of record NZ_NISJ01000003.1, read on the forward strand.
GGAGGTTTGCGATGTCGGTTCCGATCAAGGTTCGGGATGATTTCAGTGCCGTAGATATTCGGGGGCATGCCCGGCGTTGCAAGGATGGGGCGCAAGTGCGCCGCTTGCTGGCGATTGCGACGATCCTGGACGGCGGCAGCCGCAGCGATGCTGCTCTTATTGGGGGCGTGACGCTACAGATTGTGCGGGACTGGGTGCTGCGCTTCAACGCGGATGGGCCGGAAGGTCTTGCGACACGCAAGGCGCCGGGGCCGCAAACGATCCTCAATGACGGGCATCGGCGCGCGCTGGAGGAGATCGTCGAAGCCGGTCCGATTCCTGCTGTTCACGGCGTTGTGCGCTGGCGGATCATCGACTTGGCCCAGTGGTTGTGGGACGAGTTCAGGATATCGATCAGCAAGCAGGCCCTCGGGCATGAGCTGCGGACCATGGGCTATCGCAAGCTCACGGCCCGTCCGCGGCATCACGGGCAGCGCCCCGAAGATATTACCGCTTTTAAAAAGTCTTCCCCACCCGTCTGGCGCAAATCACCCGCCAGCTTCCCAAAGGAACGCCTATAGAGCTGTGGTGGCAGGACGAAGCTCGTGTCGGCCAACAAACCAAGCTCACCCGGCGCTGGGCAAGGCGCGGCACTCGCCCCTGTGCGCCGAAGGATCAGCGCCGGTCCTCGGCATGGATCTTCGGGGCGATCTGCCCTGCTGAGGGCAAGGCTGCCGGCATCGTCATGCCCAAGTGCAACAGCGAGGCCATGAGCATGCATCTCGAGGAAATATCTTTCCATGTCGCGCCCGGCGCGCACGCCGTCGTCTTGCTCGATCAAGCCGGATGGCACGGCTCAGCCGAACTCGCCGTGCCGCCAAACATCACGCTCTTGCCACTGCCACCCAGATGTCCGGAGCTCAATCCGGTCGAGAATGTCTGGCAGTTCATGCGCGATAACTGGCTGTCGAACCGCATCTTCAAATCCTATGACGATGTCGTCGATCACTGCTGTTACGCCTGGAACAAGCTTGCCGATCAGCCTTGGCGCATCATGACCTTGGGGCTCCGCAACTGGGCCCACAGGTACTGATCAGCGAGTCTTGGTATTAGAGCCCGATCCGAAAGTTGTTGAGCAATACCAGCATCTTGTGATTCAGCCGTCTTTGTCGAGAAGATGGAGGAAGCGATGGGATGGACTGGTATTTTCACACTCATAGCCAACGATGCTTATTTGACGGTTATTTGATAAGAAAGGCGGTTTTCAAGCTAAATGCTTGAAAACCGTGGTGACCCCTACGAGAATCGAACTCGTGTTTCAGCCGTGAGAGGGCCGCGTCCTAACCGCTAGACGAAGGGGCCGGCATGGGTGCCTAGGCTGTGCGAGCCGATGTCAGAAATTGACCGCCCTGTCTAGCACACAACCTCACTGAACTAGCGGCGCCCGCAAACCGCGACCCCATATATGGGCGCTTGCCGAACGCCAATATCTGGAAAACCCTTCAGATGATCCAACGCCTCGCTTACCCAACAAGCGGGACGACTGCACGCGCAGTCAATTCCTCGAGCCCATCTGTGATCCACCTACTGTAATGTCGCTCGATCATTTGCACACTGGTATCATGGCTCGCCGCGACCAGCCGAATGGGCAGTCCAGCTCGAATGCCTCGGACGATGCTGGAATGCCGCAAAGAGTAGACGACGACGTCCTGAAGCCCGGCGGCCTTCAAAACCTTGTTCCACATGCGGGTCATCTCTGATGCCGTCTTCCATGGAACTCGTGCGGTGCGTTTCCATTCGGCGACGCCCGTCTGCTCGTGATGCCAGCGCTCCAGAAGCGGTGCGCTAGGTGACCGCCCCTCTATTGCAGGTGTCAAGGCTTCAAGAACATCTCTTCCCACAGGCACCGGCACCCGAACAATCCCGTATTTCTTCCCCTTCCAGCTATTGGGTACAAGCAACCTAGAATGCTGAATCTGGACGTCACCGACCAAAATCCGCTTGGCTTGCGAGAAGCGGGTTCCTGTTGCCGCCAGCACGATCACCAATCGAGCGAAGTCACCCTCTTGATCAAGCGCTTGAGCCACTTCGATGACCCTCCGAATCTGCTCGTCCTTCAGGATCTGGCTCTCGCGCACCTCCTGAATCGCATCGTCTGAAACGGCTTCGTCGAGGGCCAAACCAAACTTCACCGTTTTGTCGAAGTCTGTGGGAAGGACGGCTCGGTTGGGAATGAATGCGAGATTGAGGGCGGCCTTAAAATCGTTGATCAACCTTCGTTTCGTTGCAAGCTTGAGATCTGCATCTAGGCAAGAGAGCCACGTCTTGAGATGGTGATCGCGCAGGTCGCATAACGCCTTTTCGGCAAGTTTGGGCTTACTCAGGACGTGCAGCGTGAGCCGGGAGGACGCGTCGGAACGGGAGGGGCGCCCTTTTCTCACTGTATCCCGCGCATCACGCATTGCAGTGTAGGTTTCAACGGCAGACTTAACCGTCACAGGCGGCCCAGCCGCTTCGAGCCGCACGCGCAAACGAGCTTGTTCAACGGTCACACGCGCGGCTTTGACGGCGGCCTCGTAGCTAAGATTGCCTTCGCTCAGCACATCGTCAGCGGTACCAAGCTTAGCCTGACTATATTTTTGGTCGCCGACATACCAACGAGCCAGCCAGCGACCGCCGCGCTTACCCTTGCGGTAACCGATGTGCACATCCGGATCGATGCCGCGCCAGTAAATTCCGTCTTCCAACGCCTTGCGAGCCGACCGGCTCGTAATCGCTGTTTCCGTCAAACGTCGCGTCATACATGCCTCAATCTGTCAAATAACCGTCAAATATACGTCTGAAAACGTCGGTGGACGAGAACGGACTATACACCTGTATTTACGCTATATTTTATCTAGACAGATGAACAATACAAGCACAAAAAGGGTTCAAATCCCGCCCTTTCACGGCGAAAACACGGGTTCGAGTCCCGTAGGGGTCACCAAGTATCAGGGGTTCACGGGCGGAAGATCGCCGCATGCCGTCCGTTCGCCGTGTTATAGCTCCGGCCTACTCTGCGGTTCAGACCGGCTCATAGGCTTCGAAGCGCTTGGAGGCGTTTTGAATGCTGGCAGCGAACAGGATGACACATCCTCGCCGCACCATGGCGTAGAACTGATCAAGACTGGCGACGTGGCTCAGCCGTAAATGAGGCGAAGAATGTCGCGGCCTCCGTACGGGGTCAGTATGAACTAGCCACCAGCCCGCTGAACTTGGCAGCTTTGGCGTTTGAGACTGCACGGTTCTGCCTGACTGCCAAAGCCCCTTGGCCGATGTCGGTCTAATTAACGTGTGGCCGCGTAGAACGTATCGTTAAACGAACGATTGCCGCGACAGATACAGACCGGCGATCGCCGCATTCAAGCGGCCCGCTCAAATCATAACTTGCAATCGCGCCTGTGTAGATTCATCGTAGTTTCACAGGGGCCACGGCTAGGTGCCACGGGGTGTGGCCTCCGTTTTTGATACGCAGAGATTCGTTTTTATTTTCAGATAGTTGTAGATCTGCACCGGCTGGCTGGGGCGGCAGGATTCGAACCTGCGCATGGCGGCATCAAAAGCCGCTGCCTTACCGCTTGGCGACGCCCCATCGGGCCGGTGCGTGGGCGCTCTATAACGTGGAGCGCATGAATGGCAAGTTGGCTGAGCGCCCTGCCCCGATCAAATTAAAGCCGTGTGACCCAGCCGTGCGGATCGGCGGCGCGGCCGCGCTGGATATTAACCAGCTTGTCCTTGAGCATGCCCGTCACCTGCCCGGGGCCGCCGGCACCGATGGTGAAGCTGGTCTCGCCGCGCGTCACCTTGCCGACCGGCGTCACCACCGCGGCGGTGCCGCAGGCGAAGCTTTCGGTTAATCGACCAGTTTCTGCATCAGCCTGCCACTGGTCGATCGCATAGCGTTCCTCGCGCACCGTCAATCCGGCGTCGCGCGCGAGCGTGATGATCGCGTCGCGGGTGATGCCGGGCAGGATGGTTCCGGTCAGCGGCGGCGTGACAATGCTGCCGTCGTCGAAGACGAAGAACATGTTCATGCCGCCCAGTTCCTCAATCCAGCGGCTCTCGGCGGCGTCGAGGAAAACGACCTGATCGTGGCCCTTGGCGATCGCCTCACGCTGTGCGACGAGGCTGGAGGCATAGTTGCCACCGCATTTGGCAGCGCCGGTGCCGCCGGGCGCGGCGCGGGTATAATCCTCAGAGACCCAGAGCGAGATCGCCGGGGCGCCCGACTTGAAATAATTGCCGACCGGCGAGGTGATGACGAGGAACTGATATTCGGCCGCAGGCTTCACGCCGAGGAACACTTCGCTCGCGAACATGAAGGGGCGCAGATAGAGCGCCCCGCCATCGACCGGCGGGAACCAATGCGCGTCGGCGGCGACGGCTTCCTTCACCGCGGCGATGAACATATCCTCGGGCAGTTCAGCCATCGCCATACGGCGGGCGCTGGCGTTGAAGCGCGCAGCATTGGCTTCGGGCCGGAACAGCGCCATCGAGCCGTCGTCGAGGCGATAGGCCTTCAGCCCTTCGAAGATTTCCTGCGCATAGTGCAGCACAGCGGTCGCCGGATCGAGCGTCAGCGGCCCGCGCGGCATCACCTGCGCATCGTGCCAGCCCTTTTCCTCATTATAACGGATCGACACCATATGGTCGGTGAAGACGCGCCCGAACATCGGATCCGCAATCGCCGCCGCGCGTACATCGTCCGTGACCGGATTGGGGTGCGGCAATTTGGCGAAGGCGGGAGCGCTCATGATGAAAACCTATGTTTTAAGGGTTGATCGGTGCGCGCCTCTTGCCAAAAGAGCGCGCCGCGCGCAACGCTAGTCACCATGAATGAGGAAAATTTTCTTTCACAAGTACCCGCTGCCTCTGCACTTTTCTTGCGCGAGGACGAAGTTCGCCGGGGGATCGAATTTCTGTTTTTCGCTCATGCCGCACTGTGGCGGACGATCGACGCACGGCTCGCCGAAAAGGAACTGGGCCGGGCGCATTATCGGGCGCTCTATTTCATCGCGCGTCAGCCGGGGCTGACGATCACCGATCTGCTCGCCTTGCTGGGGATCACCAAGCAGTCACTGGGCCGCGTTGTCAAGGAGTTGGAGGCGCGCGAGATGCTGACGACGCGCCCCGGCAATCGCGACCGGCGGCAGAAGGAGCTGCGCCTGACCGAGGACGGCCGCACGCTGGAGAAGTCGATCTTCGTCCTGCTGCGTGACGCGATGAGCCGCGCCTATACCCATGCGGGGCAACAGGCGGTGACAGGGTTCTGGCAGGTCAGCGAGGCGCTCGTCCCACCGCGCGATCGCGCACGGGTGGCGTCGCTGGGGCGCGAGCCGGGCTGAGGGCGTCGTCCCTGCGAAGAGGCAGGAGCGCCCACAGCCGACCTTAGGCTATGCTGCCAGCGACCCCCGCCTTCGCGGGGGCGACAGTTTACGTCAGCCGTTGCCGCGCGCGAGGTCGGCGAGTTCGCGGCCGCGGTCGCGCGCCGCGCGCAGGACATTGGTGAGCAATGCCGTAAGCTGGCCGTCGCTATCGAGCACGTCGAGGCCCGCCTGCGTCGTCCCGCCCTTGCTCGCGACCTGTGCGATCAGCACGCCAGGCTTTTCTCCACTGTCGGCGAGCAAAGCGGTCGAACCGCCAAAGGTCGCGGTGGCGAGCGTCAGTGCGTCTTCTGCCGACAAACCGAGTCGCTCGCCCGCCGCAGCATAGGATTCGATCAGGCGAAGGACGAAAGCAGGGCCGCTGCCGGTGAAGGCGGTGACAAGATCCATCGTCGAATCATCGGCGAGCGTCACGATCTGCCCGAGCGGATCGAGCAATGCGCTCACCGCCGACGTATCGGTATCACCGAGCGAAGCGACTGCCGACACCCCCGCGCCGATGCGAGCAGCGAGGTTCGGCAGGATGCGGACCTGCGCCCGCGCATCGGGGAAACGCTCCGCAAGATCGGACAGCGACACCCCGGCGAGGATCGACAGCAGATGGACGTCGCCGGTCGCGAGCGGCGCAAGGTCGGCGGCGACCTCCCCCAATTGCTGCGGCTTCATCCCCAGCATAACCCAGTCGGCGGAGCCACCCGCAGCCTGCCACTCGGCCAGTGACACATATTGGGTCATACCATCGCGCGGCGATGCGAATGGGTCGACCACCGCGACCCGCGCCGGATCGAGCCCCGCCGCGATCCAGCGATCGAGCATTGCTCCGGCCATATTGCCGCAGCCCACCAGCAACAGCCGGCCGGAGAAGTCGCGCAAAACCTTGGTCATAGTTCTTCTTTTCTTGTCCTTAGCGGCAGCTGCTTTCGGGACCCGAAATCAGGTCGAGGCAACGGCCATCGATCTTGGTCATATCGACCGGCAGGCCGATCAACGAGGCCAGCGTCGGCAGGATATCCACCGTCATCACCGCATTGGGCTGTTCGAAACCGGCGAGCCCCTTGCGCCAGAAAAGCATCGGTACGCGCCGGTCATAATCCCACACCGACCCATGCGTCGCAACATAGCCAAGGCCCGATTCGGGAATCGGGGTGACACGCGGCTTCAGCACGACGATGAAGTCGCCCGACCGCGCCGCGTTATAGGAGGCGCGGAGCTTGTCCATCAGGTTCCAGACGTCCGGTGCACGCTTCGAGACCGGATGCGCGGCAAGCTCTTCGCCGGTCACGACCGCCTCGACCTGGTGGTGGGCGCGGAGCCGGGTGGTGATTTCGGCCATCGCCGCCTTGCGCTGCGCCGGGGTCAGCGCCTTCGACAGATAGAAATCGCCAAAGGGTGCGTCGCCATAGAGCAACGGCTGCGGCAGGCCGAGCTTTTCGGCGACTGCCTTGCCCAGTGCATCGGGGCCGAGCGCGGGGTCGACACGTTCGGCGGCGGGCCAGGCATTCTGGCGGTTGCGTTCGGGCAGGTCGTGCCCGCCATGGTCGGCGGTCAGCGCAACTGCATAGTCGATTCCGGTCGCGTCGAGCCGTGCAAAGAAATCGCCGAGTTCGCGGTCGAGCCCTGCCATTTGCAGGCACATTTCGGTGCCTTCGGTGCCGGTGCCATGACCGACATAGTCGGTCGCCGACAGGCCGAGAATCAGAAGGTCGGTGGTGTCGCCTTCGCCGAGTTTGCGCGCCTGACGCAGCGCGGCGCCGGCCGCGAGCACCGCGCCATCGGCTTCGGGCGAAGCCATGAAGCGGCGGAAATCGCCGCCGTCGCGCGCGAGGCGCCCGGTGCCGACGGTGCCGCCCTTGTCGCCGATCGGGATCGCAATATCCTGCGCAGCGCAGTCGGCGGGCAGCGTCAGCCCGGGGCGCGACTGCGCGATTGCAGCGGCGATCGCCGTTCCCGCCTGCGTCGCCGTCGGCGACAGAGTGATGCCGCGATAGCTGGTGAGGCCGCCAGGGAAGAGCCACATCAACTCGTCGGCCTGATGTCCGCCCATCATGATCGCCGCGCGATCCTTGCCCGCGACCGAGACGACCTGCGCCTTGGGATCGCGCGCCTTCATCAGGTCGCCAAGCGTCGGGACGAGCAGATGTTTGACCGACGGTGCATATTTGCCGCTACCCGACGCCGTGTCGGCGACGCTTTCATCCTCGGCGCAATAGAGGCGCTTGTCGGCGCGCGGCGTCGACAGGTCGAAATAATTGTTCGCGATGATGCCGGTGCGCGACGGATGGCTACCGGTCAGGATCGTCGAATGGCCGGGGCAGGTTTCGGTTGCACCATGCGCCTGATACCCCGACGGAAAGACGACGCCCGAAGCGAGCCGCGCGAGACCGCCCGTGAAATGGCCACGATATTGGGCGAACAGGTCGGCGGAGAATTGGTCGACCGCGATCATGATCAGCAGCTTTGGCGGTGTCGTCGCCGCGGTCACTTTCGCGGCGGGCGCGTTCTGAACCGGAGCGGGCGCGTCTTGAGCGAGGCTGGCACTGGCGCCGGCAACGCAAAGGGCGGCAGCGAGGGCGGTGGTCAGGCTTTTGATCGTCACAAACTTGTCTCCGTTTCTGGGTCCGTCAGCGCGGGCTGTCCTCTCGGCGAAAGCCGCCTATATGGCAAGCCTCGAACGATGGATATGGCGGGACGGCATGGCGCGCGTGAACGAAGCTTTTGTGACAGGTGCATGGCGCGCGATGCTGGCGATGCTGGCGCTCGTCCTGATCGCGCTGAGCCCGGCGACGGCGGCGCCGACGCATATCCAGCCGAAGCTGGTCGCCGAATCCGCGGCCCCTGCCCCCGGCGGCGCGACGACGCTCGCGCTCACCATGACCCCCGAAAAACCATGGCATGGCTATTGGGCGAATGGCGGCGATGCGGGGTTCGGCATGGCGGTCGAATGGAATCTGCCCGAGGGCGTGACCGTCGGTGCCTTCCATTATCCGGTGCCCGATGCGCTGATCCTGTTTGGCATGATGAACCATGTCTATGAGCATCCCTATGCGTTGCTTGCCGATGTTCGCATCGACAAGAGCGTCGCGCCGGGCACCGATTTGACCTTGTCGGGGGTCGCCAATTGGCTCGCCTGCACCGACAAGGTGTGCGTTCCCGAAAAGGCCGTTATCTCGGTCGCGCTGAAAGCCGGTGATGGTGTGATTTCTGCAGCATCGCGCACGCAGTTCGACGGCTGGCGTGCACTCTTGCCGCAGCCACTCGACCGCGCGGGGACGTGGGAACGCAAGGGCGAGACGCTACGTTTCGCCATCCCCCTGCCCGCCGCGACGACGCTCGACGCCCCGCACCTGTTTCTCGAAACGCGCGAAGTCGCCGATTATGCCGCGCCGCAGGCGTTCAGCCGTAACGGCGACCAGATCATCATCGAAACCAAAGCCAAGGGCGATGCGTCGGGCGCGGTCGAAGCGCTGCTGAAGCTGGGCGACGGACGCGGGCTGACGGTGCGCTTCGAAGCAGGGGCGGTCCCGGCGGCGGGCGAGGCAATAGCGACACGCGTGAGCGGGATCGACATGGGGCTGTTCTGGACCGCGCTCGGCGGCGCGATCCTCGGCGGGCTGATCCTGAACCTGATGCCGTGCGTCTTTCCGATATTGAGCCTGAAGGCGCTGAGCCTCACGCGGTCGGGCGGCGATGCGGGGGACGCGAAGGTCGAGGCGCTGGCCTATACGACGGGCGCGGTTGTCACCGCGCTGCTGCTCGGCGGGGCGTTGCTCATGCTGCGCGCGGTCGGCGAACAGGTTGGGTGGGCTTTCCAGCTCCAGCATCCGGTAAGCGTGCTTGTGCTGCTGATTCTGGCGATTGCGATCACGCTCAACCTGCTCGGCACCTATGAGCTGCCGACTTTCGGCAAAGGGCAGGCGCTGACCGCGAAGAGCGGCGCAGCGGGCGGATTCTGGACCGGTGCCCTCGCGGCCTTTGTCGCGACGCCGTGCAGCGGGCCGTTGCTTGGCGCAGCACTCGGCGCGACGCTGGTGCTGCCGGCGTGGGCGGCTTTGCCGATTTTCGGCGGGCTGGGGCTGGGTCTTGCCCTGCCCTTCCTTGCCATCGGCTTCATTCCTGTGTTGCGCAACCGCCTGCCCAAGCCGGGGCCATGGATGGCGAAGTTTCGCAAATGGATGGCGGTGCCGATGGGGCTGACGGCGCTGGCACTCGGATGGCTGTTGTGGCGACAAGTCGGCGCCGGCGCGGGGCTTGTTTATCCGCTGATTGCGGTGAGCATGGCCGTCGTCCTGTTGTGGCATTTCGGCGCGATCCAGCGTGGCGACCGCCGGAAGTGGTTCCTCGGAGTCGTAGCCCTTCTGCTTACCGGAAGCCTCATTGCGGCTACCGCCGAACTCGCGAAAACCGATCATAAAGTTGCCGCCTCGGGCTCGGCCTTCTCCCCCGAAGCGCTCGCCAAGGCGCGCGCGACAGGCAAACCCGTCTTCGTCTATTTCACCGCCGACTGGTGCCTGTCGTGCAAGGCGAATGAGGCGGGCGCGATCAACCGTGAAGCGACTCAGACAGCCTTCGACAAAGCGGGCGTGATCACGCTCGTCGGCGACTGGACCAATGGCGATCCGGCAATTACCCGCACCCTCTCCGCACTCGGCCGCAACAGTGTGCCGCTCTATCTCTGGTACGCACCGGGTGCCGCCCAGCCCGAAATCCTGCCGCAGATCCTGACGCCCGGGATGCTGACCGGGAAGGTGGACACGAAATGACGCTTCCTGCCGTCATTGCGAGCGCAGTGAAGCAATCTCCAGCTAACGAGCTCAGACCAAGGCCGTGGGCTGGACATTGCCGCGTCGCTTCGCTCCTCGCAATGACGGGTGAAGACTGATGGCCAAGCAGCGCGCCGACCAGTTGCTTGTCGACCGCGGCCTCGCCGAAAGCCGGACGCGCGCGCAGGCGCTGATCCTCGCCGGGCTCGCCTTCATCGGCGACCGCAAGATCGACAAGGCGGGGCAGCAGGTTCCCGATGATGCCGAAATCAGCGTCAAGGGCCGTGACCATCCGTGGGTGTCGCGCGGCGGGATCAAGCTTGACCATGCGTTGGTGCATCTTGGCTGGGATGTCGCGGGCGCCGTCGCGATCGACGTCGGTTCGTCGACCGGCGGCTTTACCGACGTGCTGCTCAGCCGCGGGGTGGTGCGCGTCTATGCCGTCGATTCGGGGACCAACCAGCTCGCGTGGAAATTGCGGCAGGACGAGCGCGTCATCGTCCATGAGCAGACGAGCGCGCGGATTTTGACGCCGACGCATATCCCCGAGCCCGTTGACCTGATCGTCTGCGATGCAAGTTTTATCGCGCTGTCGAAGGTGTTGCCGGTGCCGATGGGCTTTGCCCGCGATGGCGCGCGCATGGTCGCGCTGATCAAGCCGCAGTTCGAAGCCGAACGGCACGAAGTCGGCAAAAAAGGCGTCGTGCGCGATGCCGAGGTCCACGCCCGTGTCTGCGCCGAAACGCGCGATTGGCTGGAGGGCGCGGGCTGGTCGGTGCTCGATCTGGTCGCAAGCCCGATCACCGGTCCCGAGGGCAATGTCGAATTTCTGATCGCCGCCACGAAGCGAGCCGCTTGACGCTGGGCGCGCCAGCCGCAACACGTATCGCCCTCAGTATCGACAGTGGGGGTCGTATCTATGAGTGAAATCGCTACGCCGGGTCAGTTGCGCATGTCCTATTTGCGCTGGGCGCTGGTGACGGTGCCCGCGATCGTGATGATCGGCAGTCTGTCGGGGCTGTTGTCAAACAGCGGCTATGCCAATCGCTGGTTCGCGGCGCTTGACCTGCCCGCGATCACGCCGCCGGGCTGGGTGTTCGGCACCGTGTGGCCCATTCTCTACGTCTGCCTGGGGCTGTCGCTGGCGATGATCCTTCACGCGCGCGGTGCGCAGGGGCGCGGCTTTGCGTTGCTGCTCTTCTTCGTCCAGCTGATCGCCAATTTCGCCTGGTCACCGCTGTTTTTTGGCCTGCATCAAGTGACGACGGCGCTGTACCTGATCATTTTCATCCTGATGCTGACCGTCGCCGTGACTTTCGCTTTCGCCTCGATCCGCAAAGCGGCGGCGTGGCTGCTCGTCCCCTATATGGCGTGGCTGTGCTTTGCTGCGATCTTGAATTTCCAGATCGACCAGCGCAATCCCGATGCAGAAACCCTTGTCCCTTCCGCCGCGAGCACCCAAATAAGGTGACGGCAAGGGGCACATGCCCGACAAAGGAATATGAAATGCAGAGCGAAAACCGCTTTTTCGACGATCTGGCCAAGATGGTGAACGGCGTTGCCGGAACCGTGGCAGGCGCCGGCCGCGAAGCCGAATCCGCGATGCGCGAGCGCGCCAAGGAATGGATCGGCCGCATGGATTTCGTCAGCCGCGAAGAATTTGAGGCGGTAAAGAAGATGGCCGCGACCGCGCGCGCCGAAGCCGAAGCGCTGAAAGCGCGGCTCGACAAGCTGGAAGGCGTGGCGAAGGCTGCGGCACCCAAGGCGGCTGCGAAGCCCAAGGCTGCACCGAAAAAATGAGGGGCACCCCGGCGAAAGCCGGGGCCTTACTCTCGCGTCCTTACGCACCATGGACTCAGGCCCTCGCCGGGGTGACGATTGCTGGTGGGGCTTCTGACTCGCCACTCCCGCCAAACCCCGCTAAAGGCGCGCGCATGAGCGACGATATGTATGATGACGACGACGGCCAGGACGCGGCACCGATGGAGATGCTGGCGTCCTATTTCGCCGCGCACGACTGGCCGCACGAGATGGTCGGCGAGGACGAGATTGTCGCGACCGCGCAGGGCAGCTGGACGACCTATGAGCTGCGCGCGGTCTGGCGCGCCGAAGACGGCGTCGTCCAGTTGCTCGCCTTTCCCGATATCCGCGTCGTCGAAGACAAGCGTACCGTCGCGCATGAGGCGCTGGCGCTGATCAACGAGCAGCTGTGGCTCGGCCATTTCGAGCTTTGGTCGAACAGCGGGACGATCCTGTTCCGCCACGGCATGCTGCTCGGCGGCGACGGCTCGCTCTCGCTCGACCTCACCGAAACGCTGATCGAAAGCGCGATCGACGAATGCGAGCGCTTCTACCCCGTGTTCCAGTTCGTGTTGTGGGGCGGCAAGTCGCCCGCCGAGGCGCTCGCCGCATCGCTGATCGACACGCGCGGCGAGGCTTGAACCGCTAGCGCTTTTCGAAGCGCGTCAGCCCCGGCCCCAGTTCGTTCGTACCGATCGCCAGTGGCTCGCCGCTCCAGTCGGCGACAAACACCGACTTGCGCCCGATGCCGTCGGGCAGGCTGGCGCGGTTGCCGGCGATGGCCAAGCCACGCGAAGGATTGTCGCGGCCTTCGGGGGCGACGGTGATGAACGCCGAGTAATTTTCCTTGTCGCGGCCCTGCACGAACAAATTATTCGCAATCCGCCCCGTCGCGCCCGACGACAGGTCGATCATATAATTGGTCGTCGTCCCCTGGCTGTCGTCGAAGCTGTTGTCGCTGACGTCGACCTGCTTCGCGCGGGTTTTCAGATAATGACCGCCACTGCCCTTTTCGAAACGCGTGCGGGTGACGACGACGCGGCCATAGACGCCGGTGTAGACGCTGTGCGCGCAGCTCAATCCGCGGTCGCAGCGGCCGAGGCGTGAGAAGGTCGAGCGATCGATCGTCAGCGTCGCGGCCGGATCGTCGGCGGTCAATATGCCCTCCTCGCTGTTGCGGAAGAGGCTGTTCGCAACATCGAGATTGCTTTTTTCAAGCCGGATGCCCGCGCCATTGCCGTCGGGCACGCGCATATTCTGGAACACCAACCCATCGACGCGCGCACCCGAGCCACGTAGCACCAGCGCCGCCTTGCCCTCGCATGTCACCCCGTCGAAGATCGCCCGGCCGGGTTCGGCGGCCACAAAGGCGACGCGACCGACGGTCTGCACCGCGCAGTCGCGGTGATAGCCGGGTGCGATGCGGATGGTGCCTGCGCCCTCACCGATCGCATCGATGGCATCCTGAAGCCGCCCGTAACCGCGACCCGATTCGGCGACGACATAAGGCGCCGCATCGGATTGCGCGGGCGCGGATATAGGCGCGAAGAGCAGCGGAAGGGCGAGCAGCGGCAGCAGCGGCCGACCGAAAAGAGACTTTGCCATGAAGGGCTTATAGCCGCGCATGGCGCGCCCGTCGCGGGCGAAGCTGATAAACTGCGCAGCCGTCCCTTTATCGGACAGCCGCGTGTGTGCCGGTTAAAAACCCTCGCCATGCCGAACTTGTTTCAGCATCCATGGTCGGCCCTCGCGTTAGACGCAGCGCGGATGGAAAGCGCAGACCATGGACCCCGCAACAAGTTCAGGGTGACGATTTCGGGCAGACTTAGTCGAGGTTCGGGCGCAGCCAGCGCGTCGCGGTGTCGATGTCGACCCCGCGCCGCTCGGCATAGTCGGCCAGCTGATCCGGCCCGACCCGCGCGACGCCGAAATAGCTCGCATCGGGATGACCGAAATAGAAACCCGACACCGCTGCCGTCGGCAACATCGCGAAACTTTCGGTCAGGATCGCCCCCGAATGTTTCCCCGCGTCAAGCAGATCGAACAGGATCGGTTTCAGGCTGTGATCGGGACAGGCGGGATAGCCCGGCGCCGGACGGATGCCGCGATATTCTTCCTTGACGATCGCCTCGGGAGTCAGCTGCTCGCCGGGCGCATAGCCCCACAGGTCGGTGCGGACATGCGCGTGAAGCCGTTCGGCCATGGCTTCGGCAAAACGGTCGGCGAGCGCCTTCAGCAGGATGTCGTTATAATCGTCATGCGCCGCCTTGAAGCGCGCCAGATGCGGCTCGATGCCATGGATCGCGACCGAAAAGCCGCCGATCCAGTCGCCGTCGGGGCTGACGAAGTCGGCGAGGCACATATTGGGGCGGCCTTCGCGCTTCGCGATCTGCTGGCGCAGGAAGGGGATACGGATATGCTCCTCAGTCTCTTCCAGATGGATGATCACATCGTCGCCGTCGCGGCGACACGGCCAGAGCGCGGCAACGCTGCGCGCGGTCAGCCAGCCTTCGTCGATGATCGTGCCCAGCATCGCGCGCGCATCGGCGTAGAGGCTCGACGCGCTTTCGCCGACCACTTCGTCGGTCAGGATCGCCGGATAATTGCCCGCCAGCTCCCAAGCGCGAAAGAAAGGGGTCCAGTCAAACCATTCGACGAGTTCGGCGAGATCCCAATTGTCGAAGGCATGCAAACCGGGCTTTTCGGGCGGGAACGGCCGGATATGCTCGTCGATCGCAAAGCCGTTGGCGCGCGCATCGGCAATGGGGATCAGCGCGCTCTGCCCCTTGTTCGCGCGCACGTCGCGGACATGGGCATAATCATCCTTGAAGCCCTTCACATAGGCATCGCGTCCCGTGTCGCTGACCAGCGCGGTGGCAACGCCGACCGCGCGGCTGGCGTCAAGCACATGGAGAACGGGGCCCCGATAGGCGGGATCGATGCGCAGCGCGGTGTGGACCTTCGACGTCGTCGCGCCGCCGATCAGCAGCGGCATGGTCATCCCCGCGCGCTGCATTTCCTCGGCCACCGTCACCATCTCGTCGAGCGAGGGGGTGATCAGGCCTGACAGGCCGATCATGTCGGCGTCATTCTCATTCGCCGCTTCAAGGATCTTGCTCCAAGGCACCATCACGCCCAGATCGACGATCTCGAAGCCATTACATTGCAGCACGACGCCGACGATATTCTTGCCGATGTCGTGGACGTCGCCCTTGACGGTCGCCATCACGACCTTGCCCTTGCCCTTCGCGCCGGGCTCCTTCGCCGCCTCGATGAAGGGCAGCAGATGCGCCACCGCCTTCTTCATCACGCGCGCCGACTTCACCACCTGCGGCAGGAACATCTTGCCCGATCCGAACAGATCGCCGACGACGTTCATTCCGTCCATCAGCGGCCCTTCGATTACCTCGATCGGGCGCGGCATCAGCAGGCGCATTTCCTCGGTATCAGCGACGACATGCGCGTCGATGCCCTTGACCAACGCATGTTCGAGCCGCTTTTCGACCGGCCAGCCGCGCCATTCCTCGGCGGCCTTTTCCTGCGCGGGGTTGCTGCCCTTATAACGTTCGGCGAGCGCGATCAGCCGTTCGGTCGGGCTTTCTGCCTCGCCCTCGACCTTGCGATTGAGCACGACATCTTCGACCGCCTGCCGCAATTCGGGGTCGATCGTGTCATAGACGTCGAGTTGCCCCGCGTTGACGATCGCCATGTCGAGCCCGGCCGGGATCGCATAATAGAGGAAGACGCTGTGCATCGCACGACGCACGGTCTCATTGCCGCGGAAGCCGAAGGACAGGTTCGACAGTCCGCCCGAAAAATGGACGTGCGGGCAGCGCACGCGGATGATCTTCACCGCTTCGATAAAATCGATCGCATAATTATCATGTTCCTCAAGCCCCGTCGCGATCGCGAAGACATTGGGGTCGAAGATGATGTCTTCGGGCGGGAAGCCGATGCCGGTGAGCAACCTATAGGCGCGCTCGCAAATCTCGATCTTGCGGTCCATCGTGTCGGCCTGCCCGACCTCGTCGAACGCCATCACAACGACCGCGGCGCCATAGGCCATGCATTTGCGCGCATGCTCGAGGAAGGGCTCCTCGCCTTCCTTCATGCTGATCGAATTGACGATCGGTTTGCCGGGAACGCATTTCAGTCCCGCCTCGATCACGCTCCACTTCGAGCTGTCGATCATCACCGGCACGCGCGCGATATCGGGCTCGGCGGCGATCAGCTTCAGGAAGGTTGTCATCGCATATTCGGCGTCGAGCAGGCCTTCGTCCATGTTGACGTCGATCACCTGCGCGCCATTTTCGACCTGCTGGCGCGCGACCTCGACCGCCGCAGCATAGTCGTCGGCCATGATCAGCTTCTTGAACGCGGCCGATCCGGTGACGTTGGTGCGCTCGCCGATATTGACGAAAGTGGCGGAGCTATTCGAGGCGGTCATCAAAAAATCCTGAAACGAAACATTAGGCGGCGAGGGGGCGGGCGAGAACGAGATCGTCGTAGAGCTTGCCACCGACGTTGAATTGGCGGGTTCCGATGTCGGCGAAGCCCTGTTTGCGGTAGAAGGCGAGCGCGCGGACATTATGGGCATAGACGCCGAGCAGCAGCCGGCGATGATCGCTGGCGGCGGCGACCGCCTGCTCCATCAGCGCCGCGCCCATCCCGCTCCCGTGAAAACGCGAGAGCGAGTAGATGCGCTTGAGTTCGATATCGCCGTCGCGCGCCACCGCAAGGTCGGGCGCGCCGATCAGCGCGAAACCCACCGGCGCGCCACCCGGCTGCGCTTCGGCGATCCACGCCCGCGCACCGGCCGCAAAATAGGCGCGGTACGCCGCGTCATTATGCTGGACGGCGCAATGGGCGACGATCGCATCGCCGTCGAGAATAGCAGCGAAAGTTTCGAGGAAAGTCGCCGCGCCGACCAGCGCGAGCGCGGGGGCATCGCCCTCCCCGGCCTCCCGTATCCGCCAGGATATGGTCGCGGTCATCGCATCACGCCGCCATGGTGAAGGGTTCAAGCCCCGCCAAGCGCGTGCGGACGGGGACATCGGGAATCTGTCGCGGCGCGAGGCCTTGAACCGCCTTGGCCATCGCGGCGATATGGGCCGGGGTCGAACCGCAGCAGCCGCCGAGAATATTGACCTGACCATGGTCGGCCCATTCGCGGACGAGGCCCGCAGTGGTGTCGGGCATCTCGTCATATTCGCCCAGTTCGTTGGGCAGACCGGCGTTGGGATAGACCATCACCAGCGTATCGGCGAGGTCGGAGAGGACGCGGACGTGCGGGCGCAGCTGCGCAGCGCCGAACGAGCAGTTGAGCCCGATGGTGAGCGGGCGCGCGTGGCGGACCGCATACCAGAAGGCCTCGACCGTGTGCCCCGACAGATTGCGGCCAGACAGGTCGGTGAGCGTCATCGAGATCATCAGCGGCAGTTCGCGCCCGACCTTGGCCTCGGCCTCGAGCACCGCGGCGATCCCCGCCTTGGCGTTCAGCGTGTCGAAGATCGTCTCGATCAGGATGAAGTCGGCGCCGCCCTCGGCCAAGGCCACGACCTGATCAAGATAGACGGCCTTCAGCTCGTCGAAATCGATCTCGCGATAACCCGGGTTGTTGACGTCGGGCGACAGCGACAGCGTCTTGTTCGTCGGCCCGACCGCACCCGCGATGAAGCGGCGGCGGCCGTCGATCGCCTCATATTTATCCGCCGCCTCGCGGCCGAGGCGCGCGCTTTCATGGTTGATGTCGGCGACCAGATGCTCGGCCCCATAATCGGCCTGGCTAATGCGGTTGGCGCTGAAGGTGTTGGTCGAGACGATGTCCGAACCGGCGGCTAGATAAGCCTCGCCGATCGCCGAGACGACGTCGGGGCGGGTCAGCGCGAGAATGTCGTTATTGCCCTTCTGATCGTGGGTCAGACCGAGGTTGCCGGCATAATCAGCCTCGACCAGCTTGCGATCCTGAATCTGGGTGCCCCAGCCACCGTCGGTGAGCAGGATGCGGCTCTTTGCCGCTTCCAACAGGGCTTCGCGTGCGCCAATCATGCTGCTTTCTCCGCTGCGGGCTGAACCGGCCGCATCCCCAGCAAGTGGCAGATGGCATAGCTGAGCTCGGCCCGGTTGAGGGTGTAGAAATGGAAATCGCGGACCCCGCCCGCATAGAGGCGGCGGCACATTTCCGCAGCAATCGTCGCCGAGACGAGCTGGCGCGCGGCGGGGTGATCGTCGAGCCCGTCGAACAGCGACACCATCCACGCCGGGATCACCGTCCCGCACATATCGGCCATACGGCGCGTCTGCGACACGTTCGACACGGGCAAAATGCCGGGGATGATCGGCGCGTCGATGCCTGCGGCCGCCGCGGCGTCGCGGAAGCGCAGGAAACTCTCGGGCGCGAAGAAAAATTGGGTGATCGCGCGGTTTGCGCCCGCGTCCATCTTGCGTTTCAGATTGTCGAGGTCGGATTGCACGCAATCGGAATCGGGATGCACTTCGGGATAGGCGGCGACCGAAATATCGAATGCCGCGATTTTCTTCAGCCCCGCAACGAGTTCGATCGCATTGGCATAGCCGTCGGGATGCGGCTGATAGGGCGCGCCGCCGGGCATGTCGCCGCGCAACGCGACGATATGGCGCACCCCTGCGTCCCAATAGGCGCGGGCGACGTCATCAATTTCGCCGCGCGAGGCCTCGACGCAGGTCAGATGCGCGGCGGGCGGGACGTTGCTTTCGGCGGCGATCCGCGCGACGGTCGCATGGGTGCGCTCGCGCGTCGATCCGCCCGCGCCATAGGTGACCGAGACGAAGCGCGGCGCCAGCGGTTCGAGCGTACGGAACGTGTCCCACAGCTGCGCTTCCATCTTTTCCGTCTTGGGCGGGAAAAATTCGAAGCTGGCACCGATATCGCCAGCCAGATCGGCGAAGAGCGGCGAGGCCGCGGCGCGGCGCGCCTCGGCCAGCGAGTTTAAATTCATGGTCATGTCGCAAGCCTTTTGCGTTGTCCGTCGCCTTCGCGGGCGATCGGTGGTTGATCATCATCGCTGCGGCGGCGGCCGAGCCATAGCTTCACCGCCAGCTTTCCGCCTTCCAGCGCCTGAGTGGTTTCAAGCAGCAGTCCCGCCGAAGCGAACCAGCCGCGGATCTGCGCATCCGAAAAGCCGAGGCGGGTATGCGCGGCGAGCGCGCGCAAATCCTCATCCTCATGTGGTGCAAAATCGACGACGAGCAAATGGCCACCGCCGCGCAACACCCGGCTCGCCTCGGCGATCACCCGGTCAGGTTCGTGCGCGAAATGCAGCGCCTGATGAATGATGATGCTGTCGATGCTGGCGTCGTCCATTGGCAGATTCAGGAAATCACCCTGGATCAGGTCGATCGGTACCGTTTGGTCGGCGAGCTTCGAGCGCGCGATGCGCAACATTTCGGGGCTGCGGTCGAGCGCGGTGATGCAGCGTGCGGTCGGCGCGAAAATTTCCGCCATCCGTCCCGTTCCGGTGCCAATGTCGAGCAAATGGCCAAGCCGGCGGTTGTGCATCATCGCCAGCATCGCCGCCTCGACTTCGCTTTCGGCGACATGGCGCGACCGGATCGCATCCCATTCGGGGGCATGTTCGGCAAAATAGCGTTCGGCCGATGCCGCGCGCTCGATACGGACTGCGGCCAGGCGTCGTGCGTCATGCGCGATCACCCGCTCCTCGCGCGGCGAAAAAGCCCAGCTTTCCGCCCGCGCGACAATATCGCCGACCGGACCGCCCTGCGCGACGCGCAGAAAGACCCAGCTTCCCTCGCGGCGGCGTTCGACGATAGCGGCATCGACAAGGATGCGGACGTGGCGCGATACGCGCGGCTGGCTCTGGCCCAGAACGACCGCGAGTTCGCCGATTGCCAGTTCCATCTCGCGCAGCAAGGCGACGATCCGCAATCGCGTCGGGTCCGCCAGGGCGCGAAAAATGTCGAGCAGCTCGGTCATGGGGGTACATATAAAGGTTTCTTTATATCCGGTCAACCGATGCCGGGCCGCCAATTCCGCCGCTTGCGGCACCGTCATTCCCTTATTGCGACGAACCGTGCCAGCGACAGGAAAAAAGGACATTGCGCTGATTCTAGCGAAATTGTAGCTCTGAGGGCGATTGGCACCTCGCCGGATCGAAGTTCGTATCCGAAATGCCGGTCGATCAGTTCAATCCGAGAGGGGTATACCCAAATGAAGAAATCAATCACTCTGTCGCTCGTCCTGGCCGCCTCGATGGGCCTCGCTGCTTGCGCAGAAAAGAAGGCCGACGACGCGGCTGCGACCACCGAAGACGCCGCTGCGTCGGTCGAAGGTGCTGCTGATGGCGCGATGCAGGCCGCTGAAGGCGCTGCCGACGCTGCAGCTACTGCAGGCGCAGCTGCTGCCGATGCCGGCGCTGCTGCGGCTGCTGGCGGCGCGGATGCCGCCGCAACGGCTGCCGACAAGGCAACCGAAGCGGCTGGCGCTGCCAAGGAAGCTGCTGACGCCGCCAAGGGCGCGCTGGAAGAAGCTAAGAAGTAAGCTTCTTTTCAGCCACTTCGGCTGAAAGATAAAGGGGGTCGTCGACGTTCGTCGGCGGCCCCTTTTCCTTGCGCGCGAAACCCAGGCCGCGGTGCCCGGTTGCCAAGCCTCCCGTCCGGGGCTAGTCCTTGGCACAGCGTGGCCGGTGTCGGCCACCGGGGTTCTCGAAAGGAATTTTCATGCGCAAATTCATTATCGCCTCGATGGCTGCCGCGGCCTTCAGCCTCACCGCCTGTTCGGAAAAGGCTCAGGACGAAACCGCAGAAGCCGGTGCAGCCGTCGCTGACGACGCTGCCGCTGCCGGTGATGCAGCTGCCGCAGGTGCGGCCGAAGCCGCCGATGCAACCGCCGACGCCGCCAAGGATGCGGGCGCTGTTGTCGAAGGCGCCGCCAAGGACGCCGGCAATGCCATCGAAGGCACGGTGAAAGCTGCCGGCGACGCCGCCTCGACCGCCGGGGACAAGATTGCCGAAGAAACCAAGAAGGCCGAAGCGAACGACAAGAAGTAAGTCGTAGCCATGCCCTTGGCATAGTGTGAGAAGGGCTCCATTCTTCGTGAATGGAGCCCTTTTTCGTGGAAGGCAGGATCATGCTCAGCCCCAAAATCACCGCCGCCATCGCTGCCACCATAGCGCTGACACTGGTTGCGGGATGCAGCCGTACCGACAACGAACCCGGCCCCGGCGGGGTGACCGTCAGCGAAGCCAAGGCGCTCGACGATGCCGCCGCGATGCTCGAAAGCCGCGACAACGTGCCCGCATCCGAGACCGGCACAGCCGACAACAAGAAGACGGGACAATAATTTCATGCAGGACGCCAAATCGACGCGGATCACTTTCCTGCTCTTCCCGGGCATCACCCAACTTGATTTCACCGCCCCCGCGCAGGCACTGAGCCGAATGCCGGGCGCCGAGCTTGCCGGCGCGGCGGCGAGCCTCGATCCGATCGCGACCGACAGCGGCTTTTCAATCCTGCCGACGCACGACTTCGCCTCCTGCCCGCCCGCCGACATCTTGTGCATTCCTGGAGGCCATGGCGTCGCCGACGCACTGGGCGACGACGCGACGATCGATTTCATCACGCAGCAAGCCGCAGGCGCGCAGTGGGTAACGAGCGTGTGTACCGGCGCCTTCCTGCTCGGGCGCGCCGGGCTGCTGGACGGCAAGCGCGCCACGACACATTGGGGCTATACCCATTTGCTGCCGCTGGTCGGCGCCGAGCCGACAAAGGCGCGCGTCGTCGAGGATGGAAAGATCGTCACCTGCGGCGGAGTCACGTCGGGCCTCGACTTTGCGCTGACGCTGGTCGCGCGGCTCAAGGGCGACACAGTCGCACAGGCGATCCAGCTCGCGATCGAATATAATCCCGCCCCGCCCTTCACCAGCGGCCATCCCGACCGCGCACCCGCCGAAGTCACGCTGGGACTGCGAACGCATGTCTATGATGCCGCGGCAGCGCGGATGGCGGCGGCGCTCGGCGCGACGACCTAGCGGCAGTCGGCCAGCGCAATCTCGTACAGGTTCGGCCAATATTTTCCCGTGACGAACAGGCGCTTCTTTTTGGCATCCCATGCGATGCCGTTGAGCACAGCGTCATGACCGGTCGCGCCCGTCGCCTGTTTCAGACCTGACAGGTCGACGACACCGCGGACCGCGCCGCTGTCGGGATCGATCCGCACGATGAGTTCGGTCATCCAGACATTGGCCCAGATTTCGCCGTCGATCGCCTCCAACTCGTTGAGCATCGGCAGCGGCCGACCGCCGATGCTGACCGTCACGCGCCTTTGCTCTTTCATCGTCGCGGGATCGAAGAAGCGCAGTTCGGGCGTCCCGTCGCTGAGGACGAGTTCGTCGCCGTGCAGCGTGACGCCCCAGCCCTCGCCATCATAACGAAAACTGCCGGCGGGCTTCAGATCCTTGATCCGCCAGCGATGGCCGACGCCGCCCTGCCAGGTGACGCCGATGATCTGGTCGCGCCAGCGGACGATGCCCTCACCGAACTGGTCGGAAGGCAACGGAGTCTGCGCGAGGGCCTTGCCGGTCTTGAGGTCGAGCCGCGCGACCCGCGAGCGGCCGTACTGACCGGTGCCTTCGTAAAGATGCCCGTCGTCCCAGAAGAGACCCTGGGTGAAGCTATTCCGGTCGTGCGGATAAGTTTCGACGATGCGGTAGCCGCAGCGCGACACCGCCGCGGGGGTGGTCGGCTCGGTCGCGGCGGATGGGGCCGCGATGGCAAAGGCCATGGCAAGGAACAATGTCATCGCCGCCTTGCTATGCGGACCAAGGTGAACTGGCAATGTCTCTCCTTCGTCACATCGGATCAAGTCCGGGGCGACGCAGATTGTGGGCCAGCCAAAGAAAAGGGCCGGAGGATTGCTCCCCCGGCCCCTTCTTTGTCAGCCGAAGCTGGGTGGCTTGGTGGCCGGACTTAGAAGTCCATGCCGCCCATGCCGCCCATGCCGCCGCCGCCCATGCCACCGCCCATTGCGGGCTTGTCATCGGGGCTGTCGGCAATGCCGGCTTCGGTGGTGATCAGCAGACCAGCAACCGAGGCGGCATCCTGCAACGCAGTGCGAACGACCTTGGTCGGGTCGATCACGCCTGCCTTGACGAGGTCTTCATAGACATCGGTCGAGGCGTTGAAGCCGAAGTTGGCGTCATTCTGGTCGAACAGCTTACCGGCAACCACGGCGCCGTCGAAGCCCGCGTTTTCAGCGATCTGGCGAACCGGAGCCTGAAGCGCGCGACGGATGATGTCGATGCCGCGGGTCTGGTCTTCGTTGACGCCGGCCATGCCGTCCAATGCCTTGGTGGCATAGAGAAGCGCGGTACCGCCGCCGGGGACGATGCCTTCTTCAACCGCAGCGCGGGTTGCGTGGAGAGCGTCGTCGACGCGATCCTTGCGTTCCTTCACTTCGACTTCCGAAGCGCCGCCGACCTTGATCACGGCAACACCGCCAGCGAGCTTCGCCAGACGTTCCTGCAGCTTTTCCTTGTCATAGTCGCTGGTCGTCGTTTCGATCTGCGCACGGATCTGTTCGACGCGACCCTTGATCGTGTCGGCATTGCCGGCACCATCGACGATCGTCGTGTTGTCCTTGTCGATCGTAACGCGCTTGGCCTGGCCCAGCATGTTCAGCGTGACGGTTTCGAGCTTGATGCCCAGGTCTTCGCTGATCATTTCACCGGCCGTCAGGATGGCGATATCCTGCAGCATCGCCTTGCGACGATCGCCGAAGCCCGGTGCCTTGACGGCAGCGACCTTCAGGCCGCCACGCAGACGGTTGACGACGAGCGTTGCGAGCGCTTCGCCTTCAATGTCTTCGGCGATGATCAGGAGCGGACGGCCCGACTGAACAACCGCTTCGAGGATCGGCAGCATCGCCTGGAGGTTCGAGAGCTTCTTTTCGAAGATCAGGATGTACGGATCAGCCAGCTCGACGAGCATCTTTTCCGGGTTGGTGATGAAATAGGGGCTCAGATAGCCACGGTCGAACTGCATGCCTTCGACGACATCGAGTTCGAAATCGAGGCCCTTGGCTTCCTCGACGGTGATCACGCCTTCCTTGCCGACCTTTTCCATGGCTTCGGCGATCTTGTCACCGACTTCCTTGTCGCCATTGGCCGAGATGATGCCGACCTGTGCGATTTCAGCCGTGCCCGAAACCGGCTTCGACTGTGCCTTGATCGTTTCGACAACCTTGGTGACCGCGAGGTCGATGCCGCGCTTCAGGTCCATCGGGTTCATGCCGGCAGCAACCGACTTCATGCCTTCGCGCACGATTGCCTGAGCGAGAACGGTCGCGGTGGTCGTGCCGTCGCCGGCCGCGTCATTCGCCTTGCTGGCGACTTCGCGCAGCATCTGCGCGCCCATATTTTCGAACTTGTCCTTGAGTTCGATTTCCTTGGCGACGGTGACGCCGTCCTTGGTGATACGGGGAGCGCCAAAGCTCTTGTCGATGACGACATTGCGGCCCTTGGGACCGAGGGTAACCTTCACCGCATCGGCGAGGATGTCGACGCCGCGCAGAATGCGCTCACGCGCGTCGCGGCCAAATTTTACGTCTTTCGCAGCCATGTGCTGTTTCCTTTCGAATGCGCAGAAAACTGCGCAACTTCATTTAAGAAATCGCGTCCGGAAGGGACGCGGGGACGGTTCAGGCGAGGATGCCCAGAATGTCCGATTCCTTCATGATCAACAGCTCTTCGCCATCGACCTTGACTTCGGTGCCCGACCATTTGCCGAACAGGATGCGGTCGCCCGCCTTGACGTCGAGCGGGATGCGATCGCCGTCTTCGTCACGGATGCCTTCGCCCACAGAGACGACTTCGCCTTCCTGCGGCTTTTCCTTGGCGGTGTCGGGGATGATGATGCCGCCGGCCGTCTTTTCTTCGGCTTCGATACGGCGGACGAGCACTCGGTCGTGCAGCGGACGAAATTGCATGGATATCCCTCCAAATGGTGCAATAGATATGCTTTAGCACTCACGGGTCGCGAGTGCTAACAGTCGGCCATATGGGTAGGGGTCCCGGAAGCGTCAACCCGATTAAGGGAAAATTTTCGATAGCGCGGTACGGCGGCAAGATGGGGTGCGAAATCACAGCTATCAAGGGCGCAACCGGGCTCGATCCACATACACTTTGGATCGAAGGGCAGATGCTTCGCGGCCGGTTTATCGACGCATTCGCTCGGCTCGAAGGTGCCGTGACCGAATATCTGATTCGCCTTGAATTCAAAGCCGCGCCACGCGCACCATTTTCTCACAAGCTGAAACATCTTACGGCAGCTCGCGATCGTTTTTGCCAGCCCGCAAAACTCGATGATCGCGTGAAAGCAATCGGCGAGTTGAACAAGGTGCGGGCCGATGTCGTCCACGCCGCATTGACGATCATTGTTCAATATGACGAGATCAACGCCATCGAACATTGGCTAGGTTTTCAAAACGCAAGCTATCCAGAAACGCCGCTGCGTGTGTTGTCACTCAAACAATTGAAGCAGATGACGCTCGAGGCGAACCAGCTTGCTACACAGTTCAGCCAGCAACGGCTGAAGGAAGCAACCCCAGCCGCGCCCGCATCCGCCAGCGCATAAGCAACAGAGCCGCAACCACAACCAGCCCGACGGCGAGACCAATCCACACGCCGACACCCGCAAGCGGCGTCCAGAAACCGAGGTAGATGGCGGTGCCATAGCCCGCGATCCAGTAACCGCAGATCGCGATGATCATCGGGGTACGCGTGTCCTGCAGGCCACGCAGCACGCCCGCCGCCACCGCCTGTGCGCCGTCGAAGAGCTGGAAAGCCGCCGCGACCACCAGAAACTGCATCGCAAAGCCAACCAGCGCCGCGTTGCGCGCCGCATCGACATCGACATAGATCGACAGGACGAGCGAGGGGAACAGCCACATACTGAGCGCGGTCACCCCCATGAAACCGATGCCGAGCGCCAGCGACGCATGGCCCGCCAGCGCGATGCCGCGATGGTCGCGCGCGCCATAGGCGAGGCCGACACGGATCGTCGCCGCCTGTGCCACCCCGAACGGAATCTGGAAAGCGAGCGCCGCGACCTGAAGCGCGATCGTATGCCCGGCAAGCTCGGTCTCGCCGATCCGGCCCATCAGGAAAGCCGCGCCGGTGAACAGTCCGGCCTCGGCGAGAATCGTGAGGCTGATCGGCGCCCCAATGCGCAGCATCTCGAAAAAGCGCGACCATTCGGTGCGCCACCAATTGCCGAACAGATGATAGCGGCGCAGCCGCCGGTCGGACTGGATGATGACGACATAGGCGATCAACATCATGCAGCTGGTGATCACGCTCGACAGCGCCGAGCCATGAAGGCCGAGCGCGGGCATACCGAGATTGCCGAAGACCAAAGTCCAGTTGCCGAGCGCGTTGACGCCCAGCGCCAGGAAGGTGATCGCGGTCGCGATCGTCGGCCGACCGAGCGCCGAGACGAAGACACGCAGCACGCTGGCCGCGATCATCGGGAACATACCCCACATAAGGATCAGCAGGAAGCTGGCCGCATGCTCGGTAGTTTCGGGCGCCTGCCCGGTCGCGCGCATGATCGGCCCGCCCGCTGCGCAGACGCCCATGAAGATGAGCGCGACCAGCGCGCTGAGCCACAGCGCCATGCGCACGGTGCGCCGCACTTCGCGCACCGCATGTTTACGCCGTCCAAGTTCGGCGGCGATCAGCGGCGCCGACGCGCCGACGAGCCCGGCGCCGGTCCAGACCAGCAGTCCGAAGATCGCAACGCCCAGCGACGCCGCCGCGAGCGACGCGTCGCCGAGCCGCGCGACGAAGATAACGTCGATCGCATGAACGAGCATCTGCAACAGATTCGCCGCCGCCAGCGGCACTGCGAGCGCCAGCGTTGCGCGGAATTCCGCGCCCAGACCCTGCGGACGATGCTCGGTCAAAGGGGTGGCCTGATGCAACATAGCCGGCCCGAATAGGCGCGCGGGGATGATGCTTCAATCCCGTTGCCGCATCCTCACGGTTTTTGAGGGGGGCGGGGTGGCATAAAGGCAACAGCCTCGGCCGGCATCCGTCATTGCGAGCGGAGCGAAGCAATCTCCAGCCATCGACGCAGCGTGAGGCTTCCTGCTGGAGATTGCCGCGTCGCTACACTCCTCGCAATGACGAAGCGTCTAACCCGTCCAGAGCATCACCATCTCATACGCAAAACCCAGAAAGGTCAGCGTCAGACCGACGACGAACAGGCGATAGGCATAGGCAAGATAGCGATATTTGCGCCGCGCGAGGACGATGCCATTTTGATAGGTGTCGCGCAGCATCGTTTCGTACAAATCTTCCTCGTTCCGCAACCGCGCCTTCACCGCGTCGATAAACTCATCCTCGTCCATCTGCGAAAAGCGGCCGAAGAAGAGGATATTGCTGTGATCCTTGCCATCCTTGTAAACCACCGGCGGCGCCTTGCCGACGCGCGGCAGCACGGCGGACACTGCAAGCAGCGCCGACAGGAAGGAAAAGGTCGCGAGGATCGTCAGCGGCATCGCGAGCGCCCCTGCCCCGGCGCGCGCCTGCCCCACCGCCAGCGTGAAGACGACGAAGGTTGCGCCCATCAGGATCGACGCTTTCTGGTCGGCCATTTGCGACAGCTGCATGGTCAATTGCTGGTTGGTTCGCACCAGATGGACCGCATTGGGCGGAAAGGAGATCGCCGGTCGTGCTGCCGCCTGCGTGTCGTCGCGTTCCGCGTCCATAAGCCCGTCCCCCTGCTTTATGCCCAGCGATGGCACGTCCGACCGATTGCGGCAAGATGCTGCCCTGTTCCCGCCGCATTCGCTTGCCAATCGGGAGATGGCGCGGCATGCCCGCGCGCAACTTTATTCCTTTATGGGACGCATCCTATGAGCACCGCCCTGCGCGACCAGATTTTTGGCCTGATCGGCCCCTTCAACAAAAAGGGCGTCGAACTGACCGATGCGACGACCTTTGCCGGCGACCTCGAATGGGACAGCCTGACGGTGATGGATTTCGTCGCCGAGGTGGAAGACACGTTCGACATCATCATCAGCATGAACATGCAGGCCGAAATCGAAACCGTCGGCCAGCTGGTCGCCGCTGTCGAGAAATTGCAGGGCTAGGAAAATTGTTCCCCCGGCAAAAGCCGGGGTCCCATGCAACCTTGCACAACCCATCTGGGCCCCGGCTTTCGCCGGGGAACATGGAAGAACCACGATGACCGACCTTTTTTCCAAATTCGATCCGCTGATCCAGCAGCGCGAAACGCTGCTCGCGACCGGGGTCACCGATCCCTATAATCTGGTGATGGAAAAGGTGGTCTCGCCGACCGTCGCCATCTGCAACGGGCGCGAGACGATCCTGCTCGGCACCTATAATTATATGGGCATGACCTTCGACGAGGATGTCATCGCGGCGGGCAAGGATGCGCTCGACAAATTCGGCGCCGGCACGACCGGCAGCCGCGTCCTCAACGGCACCTATCAGGGCCATAAGGAATGCGAAGAGGCGCTGAAGGAATTTTACGCCATGGACCATGCCATGGTGTTTTCGACCGGATACCAGGCGAACCTGGGCATCATCAGCACGATCGCCGGCAAGGGCGACTATGTCATCCTCGACATCGACAGCCATGCGTCAATCTATGACGGCTGCGCGATGGGCAATGCCGAAATCGTCGCCTTCCGCCACAATGACGTCGAAGCGCTCGAAAAGCGCCTGAAGCGCCTGCCCGCCGAAGCCGGCAAGCTGGTCGTGCTCGAAGGCGTCTATTCGATGCTCGGCGACGTCGCACCGCTGAAGGAAATGATCCGCGTCTCGAAGGAAGCCGGCGCGATGGTGCTGGTCGACGAGGCGCATTCGATGGGCTTCATCGGCGAACATGGCCGCGGCGTCGCCGAGGCGCAGGGCGTATTGGACGACGTCGATTTCGTGATCGGCACGTTCAGCAAGAGCGTCGGCACCGTCGGCGGTTTCTGCGTGTCGAACCATCCGAAGTTCGAAATCCTGCGGCTCGTCTGCCGTCCCTATGTGTTCACCGCCTCGCTGCCCCCCAGCGTCGTTGCGACCGCGGCGACGAGCATCCGCAAGCTGATGCACGGGTCGAACAAGCGCGCGCATCTGTGGGAAAATTCGAAGCTGCTGCACAAGGGACTGCGCGACCTCGGCTTCACGCTTGGCACCGACGAGCCGCAGTCGGCGATCATCGCGGTGATCATGCCCGACCTCGAACAGGGCGCAATGATGTGGGAAGCGCTGCTCGAAGAGGGGCTGTACGTCAACCTCGCCCGCCCGCCCGCAACCCCCGCCGGCATGACCCTGCTGCGCTGCTCGTTGTGCGCCGAACACACGACCGAACAGGTCGGCGAGATCCTCGGCCGGTTCGAACGCGCGGGCAAACGCATCGGGATTATCGGCTGAGCCGACGCATCCAGCCGACCAGCGGATTCTTTTTTGCGCCGAATTGCGTCGCGCTGCGACCGCCCGAGCCTTCGTCGCTTTGCGACACGGCGCTTGTCCGGTAAGAAGGGCGCGTGTTCGAGAGGGATGGCGATAGCGAAAATGAGGATCGGCGGGAGCGGTTGCGCTTCTGGCTGACGATCGGCGTCGCCACCATTTTGACGGGGGTCGTCGTGGCGCTCGTCCTGCTGCTCTCCCGCGCCAACGACAATTACGACCGCTCGCTCGGCTGGCAGCGACAGAGCCTCGAGGTCATTTCGCAGACGCGCTCGCTCGACGCCGCGCTGGCGCGCGCCGAAGCCGCGCTCGGGCGTTTTGCGGTCGGGCTGCAAAAGGAGGACGGCCGCGTCTTCGAACAGCAATGGGGTCGGTCGCGGCAATATCTGGCCCTGTTGCAACGCAACGTCCGTGACAATCCGAAACAGTCGGCCCTGGTCACCGAACTGGCGCGCGAAATGGACCGTCGCGGTGCGCAGCTGGGCGACGCCGCGCTCAGCGCCAATTACCATCAGACCGTCGCCGCCATCTCGAAATATCATGCCGCCGGGCATGACGAGGGCCTGACCCGCATCGACAAGCTGTTGACCCAGATCAGCAACAACGAGCGCGAATTGCTGCGCGAACGCAACCGCGTCACGACCGCCGACCGCACGAACCTCAATCAATATCTCCTGCTCTTTTCGCTACTCGGCGCGGCCGCCGCAATCTTTGCGATCGGCGCGACCTTCTCCTTCGTCCGGTCCGAGGCCGATCGCCGGCTCGCGCGGCGCGAGCAGATCGCTGAAAGCGACCGCGCAATGCAGCTCGAAGCGGCGGTCGACGCCCGCACGACCGAGCTTGCCGAGGCGAATAGCGCGCTGCGCAGCGAAATGAGCGAACGCGAGGAGGCCCAGGCGCAGTTGCGTCAGGCGCAGAAGATGGAGGCGGTCGGCCAATTGACCGGCGGTATCGCGCACGACTTCAACAATATGCTCGCTGTCGTCGTCGGCGGCATCGAGCTGGCGCAGCGCTTCCTGTCCGGCACGCCCGAAAAGGCCGAACGGCATCTGAACAATGCACTCGACGGCGCCAATCGCGCCGCCGATCTGACCCGGCGCCTCTTGACCTTTGCGCGATCCGAACCGGCGCGGCCCGAAATGACCGTCGTCGACGACTGTATCACCGGCTTCGCCGAACTGGTCGAACGGACGATCGGCGATCGCATCGCGCTGACCCTCGACCTTGGCGCCCCCGGCCTTGCCTGCTGGCTCGACCGGCGGCAGTTTGAAAATGCGCTATTGAACCTCGCCGTTAATGCGCGCGACGCGATGGAGGGCCATGGGGCGCTGACCATTCGCACGCTGGTCGATGAAACCGAGGACACCGCAGCGCTGGCGGTGCAGGTGATCGACACGGGCTGCGGCATGTCAGCGGAGGTGCTCGAGCGCGTTTTCGACCCCTTTTACACCACCAAGCCTGCGGGTCAGGGGACGGGCCTGGGCATGAGCCAGGTCTTCGCCTTTTGTCGCCAGTCGGACGGAGAGGTGCAAATTCATTCGACCGAAGGCGAAGGCACCAGCGTCGCGATGATGCTTCCCGTCGCGCAGCCCGAGCAGGCGATCGCAAGCCAGGACGATCCCGACGAGAAAGCGGTGCATCACGGCCACCCCGTCCACCGGTTGAATATCCTCGTTGTCGAGGATGATCAGCGCGTTCTCGCCGCCACGGTCGATGCGGTGAGCGAACTCGGCCATCATGCGGTTGCCTGCGGCAATCCGCTCGATGCAGAGGGGCTCGTCAAGGAGCATGGCGGATTTGACCTGATATTGAGCGATGTGCTGATGCCCGAGCTGACCGGCCCCGAAATGGTGGCGCAGCTGAAAGAGACATGGCCCGAGGTGTCGGTGCTGTTCGTCACCGGCTATGCCGGCGACGCGAGCGAGGTCGCCAGTTTCGGCGACCATGATGTGCTGCGCAAACCCTTCACTCTCGCCGCGCTCGACCAGGCCATTCGTCGCAATGGTGAGCCGCGGTCGGCGGAAACCGCACGGACCGCGGGTTAGCGGATCGCCCCGCTACGCATCAGCCGCGGCACCAGAGTCAACGCGGCGACCAGCGGCCAGCGGCGCTGCCACGGCTTGATCTCTATCTTCGTTCCCGCGTGGCGATTGATCTTCCATGCCAGATAATCAATGCCGCCAGCGTAGGTCAGGCTGGCCTTCGCGAGCCGGGCGATGCTGAGCGCCTTGCCCTCCATCCGCCGACGCCACCAGCTGCCGCTCGGCGCACCGGCGGGAATGGCCGCCATCGCGGGTCCGCTAAAGCGTTGGTAACGATCAGCGTCGGCGTCGACCACCGATTGCGCGCGTCCGGTCCGCTCGGCGCGCAATTCGACCGAATATGTGAGGGAAAAAGCACGCCGCCACCAGTCGAGCGGCGCCTCGCCGTCGACCGCTCCTGCCGCCGCGAGCAAGGTCGGCGCGGCACGCGCGACAGCCGCGACCGCGCGATCGCGCGCGGTATCGTCAACCGCCCACACGAGCCGCGACGGCTGCGCGAAACGCGCCCACACCGACACATTGCGCGTCTCGGGGCCGCACAGCCGGTGAAAATCGCCTTCGCTCAGCACCGCATATTTTGCGATCAAGCCATTGTGCTGGAAAGGAAAGACATTGGGGGGGATCAGCCGGTTGGCCACCGCCATCCAATGCCTGGGATAGGCGTCGCCATAATCGGAGACGATCAGGTAGAAATCGAGCATCAGCCCATCGAGCTGGATCTCGCGCAGGCAGCTGCCATAGAAAAGCACGGCACGCGCGCTGCCCGGATATTGCGCGGCGATCGCCTGCGCCATCGCAGCGACGCGCGGATCGACCGGAGTCGATAATTCGGCACGGACCAGGTCAAGGAGTTCAGACATCGTGCGGAACCTCAGGCAGCGAGGCGCAGGAACGGAACCGGCTGCGTCGAGGTGAGGATGATCGGCATGCCGTTCGTCGCCTGGAAAATCTCGCCGTCGAGGATGACGTTCGAGCGTTCACCTTCGATGCGGATTTCGTCGCCTTGTTGGAAATGAACGCCGTCGAGCTGATTCTGCCCCAGCGTTCCGCGCCAGGTCGCGCTGAGCATGCGAAAAACCGCACCGACGTTGCTGTCGGTCGCGAGCAACTTCATATGGCCGTTCGTGCCGCCGCCGTCGCTGGTGCGGATGCTGAGCAGCAGCTTTTCCAGCGTGGTGACGATCAGAAGCGAAAATTTGCCCTTGAGCACGCCTTGCCGGATCAGCGACACGGTCATCGGTTCGGGCTTGGGCGGCAGGCGTCCGCCGCCGATGCCAAAGATGATCGCGAACAGCCCGAGCACCGCGGCCAGAAAATGCGACAACCCGTTGGGCAGGCCGAGCGGATAAATGCGGTTGCGGCAATAGAGCATGACGTCGGCAAGATAGGCCCCGCCGAGGAACATGCCGAGCACCGGCCGGGCTTCGCCGCCGCTGTCGAGCGAGATCAGCTGACGCTCGATCACATGATCTTCGAGCTGGTCCGATTCGACGAGTTCGACGACGCGCTTCAACGCCTTGATCGGGTCGCCGACCGCGCCGAGGTCGAGCGCGATCAAATTGGTCTTGCCGTTCGGCAACACTGCGACCGGCGGCGGCGAACCGCCAAAATAGCCGCCCGAATAAAGCTCGGTCAACGCCGCCTGAACGGTGCCGTCGCCACCGTTGATCACGACGACGCGCGGCGACACCATCGCGATGGTGCGGATAGCCTCACCGATCTGGTCGACATCCTCGACCTCATAATGAAAAATATCGGGATGCGCGGCGCAATATTCGCGCACCTGCGGCAGCAGAGCGCGGTTTCCCGTGGAATGGGGATTGGAAAGAAGTGCGACGCTGGCCATCCCTGCCTTACATATATTTCATGGTGATGGAGATCGTCTTCGGCGCGTTGCCGACCTCAAAAGCGGTCTTCTTGTAACTCGGCTTGCCAAGATTGAAGATATTGATGCTGGGGTTGTTCGACATACCGCCGCCATCCGCAGACAAATCGGTCTTGCCATTGCCGTTGACGTCATGGCGCACGGCAATGCCGTATGTCCCGGCCGCAGGCAGCGGCACGCAAACAGTCATCGAACCGGCGCGCGCGGGCACCTCGATCCGGCTGATCCAGCGTCCCTTGGCCAGCCAATCCGACGGGGTTGCGCGATAGCTTTGCACGCGCACCTTGCCCGTTCCGGCCTTGAGGCCGCTGATCTGAACCAAAGTCGACGGTCCCCTCTGGCACTTCGACAGATCGTTCGACAAGACCTGCCCTTCGGCACTGGCCGGTCCTGCGACCGCCAGCAGAAGAACACAAAGTGACGTCGATACAAATTTCGACATGACGCACTAGCTCCCAGTGGTTATAGCCATCTCAGCCACGCTGATATGGATCCCTGTCGCCCTGAAACGGCATATCGGAACCATTTGCGGCCAAATCATGGTGATGGGGCGACCAAAGATTGATTAAGCTTCCTGCCATCGACCGCTACATTGCGCGGCTCATCTTTTTCCCCATGGTCGGCACGCTCGTCCTGTCGGCGATGCTGCTCGTGCTCGAAAAAATGCTGCGGCTGTTCGACTTCGTCGCAACCGAAGGCGGCCCCGTCAGCGTCGTGTGGCGGATGCTTGCCAATCTGATCCCCGAATATCTCTCGCTCGGCATACCGATCGGGCTGATGCTGGGCATCCTCCTTGCCTTTCGCAAGCTTGCGACGTCGAGCGAACTCGACGTGCTGAAGGGCGTGGGGATGAGCTTTGGCCGCTTGCTGCGCGTGCCCTTCGCTTATGCGATCGCGCTCGCGGCGCTCAACCTGGCGATTGTCGGCTTCATCCAGCCCTATGCCCGATATGCCTATGAAGGACTGCAGTTCGAACTGCGATCGGGGGCGCTCGGCGCGTCGATCAAGGTCGGCGAATTCACCAAATTGGGCGACCGCATGACGCTGCGGATCGAGGAAAGCTACAATGACGGGCGCAGCCTGCGTGGCATTTTCGTGCGCGGCGACAATAAGGATGGCCAGCGCGTATCGGCGACCGCAGCGCGCGGACAATTTCTGGCGACCGACGACCCCAATACGATTATCCTGCGCCTGTCGCAGGGCGTGCTGATCCACGAATCGCCGAAATTCGCGGTGCCCCGCGTGCTGACCTTCGACAATCACGACCTGCCAATCCCGCTGCCCAAGATCGAAGCCTTCCGCACCCGCGGCGGCGCCGATCGCGAAATGACGATTCCCGAGCTGTTTGTTGCCGGCAAGGACCAGAGCGAATCGCCCGACACAAGATTGGCATTGCGCGCGAATTTCCACTTCCGCATCGTCGAAGTGATGTCGATGTTCCTGATCCCGCTGATCGCAATCGCGCTCGCCATCCCGCCCAAGCGATCAACATCGTCGCTGGGCGTGTTCCTGTCGATCGTGCTGCTGGTGACGCAGCACAAGATCAACCAATATGCCGAGGATCTGGGCGCGCGCGGGACGATCGACCCGCTGATCGCGCTATGGGTGCCTTTCCTGCTGTTCGCGGGGCTTGCGATCTGGATGTATTATACCGTCGCGCATGTGCCCGGCGGCCAGCCGATCGGCGCGCTGGAGCGCGTCGCGACCAAGGCGGGGCAGAAAATCCGCGGGCTCGCCAAGATTTTCCAGCGCAAGCAGCAGATCGCCTGATGCATCAACTTCATTTTTTCCCGTCGCGCACGATGGCGCTCTATGTCGGGCGGCTGTTTCTTGTCCGCAGTTTTGCGATCCTGTTCGCGCTGGTGCTGATCCTCCAGACGCTCGATCTGCTTGGCGAGAGCGGCAAGATCCTCGCGGTCGCGGGCAATAGCGACAGCGATGTGTGGCGCTATGTCGGGCTGCGGCTGCCGCAGATCATCGAGACCTTTCTGCCTTTTTCGGTTTTGCTCGGGACGATCCTGACGCTGATCACGCTGAACCAGAATAGCGAAGTGATCGCGATGAAGGCGTCGGGAATGTCGGCGCATCAGGTGCTCGCACCGCTGTTCCTCGCCGCATTGCTCGTGGCCGGGATCAGTTTCGTCTTCAACGAACGTATCGTCACGCGATCGACCTCGGCGCTCGGCGCCTGGCAAAAGGTCGAATATGCGCAGGTTCCCAAAGATAATGGCGTTCGCGCGAACATCTGGGTGCGTGCCGGCGACGATTTGATCAATGCTGGCACCGTCGAAACCGGCGGCGATACGGTGAGGCTGAATAAGATCACGATTTACGAACGGACCGGGGGCGTCCTGTCGTCAGTGCTGTCGGCCGACAGCGCGCGCGCCGTCGATGGCGGCTGGGAAATGACGGGCGCCAAGCGTTTCCACCGCCGTTCGGGCACGCTCGAACCCCTCGGCACGGTCATCGCGGCGAAGGGTGTGCGCCCTGACCAGTTTACGCTGGCTCAAGTCGATGGCGACGAACTGCCTTTCCTCCAGCTCAAGGCGGCAATCGCGGACCTCGAGGCCGCAGGACGCCCGGTTGACGCGCTGAAGGGCGTGCTCTGGCACAAGATTTCGGGGCCGCTGTCGGCGATTTTGATGCCGCTGCTCGGCGCGGTCGCGGCCTTTGGCCTTGCACGGTCGGGCAAGCTGTTCGTCCGCGCGATCCTGGGGATGGGGCTTGGCTTCGCCTATTTCGTCGCCGATAATTTCGCGCTCGCGATGGGCGACTTGGGCGCTTATTCGCCCTTCCTCGCGGCATGGGGGCCGTTCATCCTTTTCGCGCTGATCGGCGAGATGATCCTGATCCGGAGCGAAGAATAGCAGGGCTGCTTTCGGCCGATAAGAGCCGTTCCCTGGCGAAAGCCGGGGCCCAAGCACCAACAGGCAACGGCAGTTTTACGACGCACTGTACCCCGGCTTTCGCCGGGGATCTGGAATGTCTGGAAACGACCAGTTGCGGGCATAATATCCTCCCTGTGCCGCCGGCATGGGGAGGTGGCAGTCGCCGCAGGCGGCTGACGGAGGGGCTATGACGCCACGGCCCCTCCACCACCGCTTCGCGGCGGTCCCCCTCCCCATCGCTGCGCGACAGGGAGGATCTTTATGTCAGCTTCCCCCCCCTAAGCAGACCTGCCCTATTCCTCCAGCGCCTCGAAATAGCGCGCAAGCGCATCAACCGCAGCTTCGGCGAGGCCGATAAAGATACGGCGGCCATCAAGCGGGTCTGCTTCGCGCACGAACAGGCCCGCGTCGGTCATCGTCTTGATCCAGCGTAGCGCGGTTGTCGCGGGAACTGCGGCGGCGATACACAGGCTCGACACCGACACCGGCTGGCGCTCCAGCCGCGCGGCATACAGGTCGAGCAGCATGTCCCACGCCGGGTCGGCGAACAGGTCGGCGGAAAAATATTGCTCGCGCATCCGCCGCTGGCGCAGCATCCGTCGCACCACCTTTGCGCGCTGCCGGTCGATGGTGCGCTCTTCGGGGACGAAACTGCGCGGCGTCGCGGCATAGTCGCGCGCCGGCGCGCGAACCTGCGGCGGATAATTGGCATAATCCTCCGCGCGAAGCGCAAAACCGGACGGCGGCGTTCCGGGAAGTCCGCCGCGTTGCCCCGCCAGGTCGCCGAGCAGACGTGCGATTCGCGCCACCTCTTCCTGCAAACGATCGATCCGCTCCATCGCGGGATCGCGCGAGTCTTCGTGGACTGTCTGCCGATAGGCTTGCTGCGCCGCGGCCAGCGCCACAAGCCGATCGGTGCCGTCGGCATCGACGAGCCATTCGACGCGCATATCATCGGGAATCGCCGCCGCCACCCGGTCGAGCGCAACGAGCGACGTTTCGCAGATCAAGTGGCAGCCTTTTGCCATCGCCGCCGTGCAGAGATCGGCAAGCATTTCGGGCTCGATCGTTTCCGCCGCCGCCAGCCAGACGATGTCGACCAGCGCCATGTCGCGAATATGCCCCGCGGCGCGCGGGGCCGGGACCGCCGCCGCCAGGCACACGCCATCGACCCGGTCGCAATCGGGCGCATCGGCCTGCGGCCCGACGAACAGCACGCGTTCGCTGGCGTGCGGGACGTCCAGCCCGGTCCCGAAGCCGGCGAACGGCAACGCCCGCGTCCGCATGAATGCCGAATATT
This sequence comes from Sphingopyxis witflariensis, assembly GCF_002205635.1. Lineage (GTDB taxonomy): Bacteria > Pseudomonadota > Alphaproteobacteria > Sphingomonadales > Sphingomonadaceae > Sphingopyxis > Sphingopyxis witflariensis. The sequence continues at coordinate 319,864 of NZ_NISJ01000003.1, forward strand.
CCATTATGCCACCCCTCCCGCTTGTCCTCGATCCGTCCCGGCGCCCTTATGTCGTCAATCCGGCGCCATTCACCTTTTGTTCGTTCGCATTTGCCGCCGATCCGGACCCAAGTCTGCTCGAAACATGAGTCCGCGCTAATCGGCCGGATAGAATTTGGTCCATTTTGGACATGATTTGTTCTCATCGTCAATCCCTTATTCTCGCTTGCCAAATTCGCACGCCGCGGTCAGGCCAAGCCCATGATGTTGCGCCTTTCCCCGCTCACCCGCCTGCGCTGGCGGCGGCGCTTCCGGTCGCTGCTCGCGCTGCTATTGCTTGCGGGGCTTGCGTTCGTCGCCTGGGTCTGGCTGCCCACCCCAGTCGCGACTATACCCTTGGTGCATGTCATCGACGGCGACAGTCTCAATGTCCGGCAGGAAAGCGGTGACATCTCCATCCGCCTCACCGGGCTGGATGCCGTCGAGTATCGGCAGGATTGCGGGCGCCCCGACGGGACGCGCTGGGCATGCGGGCGCGAGGCGCGGACGGCGCTGGCATCACTCGCCGGGCGCGGCCCGCTCCGCTGCGAACTCGCCGCCAGGGACGCCTATCATCGCAGGCTCGCCGAATGCCGCACGCTGCCTTTTCCCGATGGCGTCGACCTTGGCGCCGAAATGGTCCGTCAGGGCTGGGCCGTCGCAACCGGCGATGCCTATATGGTCGAGGAGGCCGAGGCACAGGCAAGGCGGCGCGGGATCTGGCAAGGCAGTTTCGTGCAGCCCGCTGAATGGCGCGCCACCCACGAACGTCCCGCGACAGCAATCAAGCCCCCGCCCGACGCCTAGCGTCAGGGCCCCGCAATCAGGTCGCTATGCCTCGCGACCATTTGCGGCTAGGGCGAGGCATATGAACAGCCTGTTTCCCGTCATGGTCGGCGGCGCTATCGGCGCCGGCGCCCGGCATCTTGTCGGGCAATGGGTCATTGCGCGCATCGGCCCCGGCTTTCCCTGGGGGACGCTGTCGATCAACATCGCCGGCGGCCTCGCGATGGGCCTGCTGATCGGCTGGCTCGCACGCGGCGACGCGGGCGAGACGATGCGGCTGTTCGTCGGGGTTGGAATCCTCGGCGGCTTCACCACTTTTTCGGCTTTCAGCCTCGATTTCTGGGCCTTGTTCGAACGCGGTCAGGCGGGGCAGGCATTTGCCTATGTCCTCGCCTCTGTCGTCGGTGCGATCATCGCCTGCGGGCTGGGCCTCCTTATCACGCGACAGGTATCGGTATGAGCAAGAACACTCCCAATCAGGACGAGGCGATCATCGCCGAAGAAGACGACGGCATCCGCCTCGACCGCTGGTTCAAACGCCATCGCATCGGAACCCCGCACGCGCTGCTCGCGCGCTGGGCGCGTTCGGGCGAGTTAAGGCTCGACGGCAAGAAGGCCGATGTGTCGGATCGGATCGCGACCGGTCAGAAACTCGTCATGCCGACCCCGCCAGTTGAAACCGTCGCTCGCCCCGCACGCAAGGGCCGCCCGCTGACCGACGCCGATGTCGAGCTGGCGACCGGCATGATGATCCACCGCGACGCCGCTGCAATGGTGCTCAACAAGCCGCCGGGGCTCGCGACGCAGGGCGGCACCAAGACCGACGCGCATGTCGACGGATTGCTCGACGCGCTGAAGTTCGACGGTCCGACGCGGCCCAAGCTGGTCCACCGCCTCGACAAGGACACGTCGGGTGCACTGCTGATCGCGCGCACTCCGCGCGCCGCCGCTTTTTTCGCCAAGGCCTTTTCGAACCGCAGCGCGCGCAAAACCTATTGGGCGCTGGTCGTCGGCGTCCCAGAAATCCAGCAAGGTGAAATCGACCTGCCGCTGGCCAAACAGCCGGGTTCGGGCGGCGAGAAGATGCATGTGCATGACGACGGCCTGGCGTCGAAGACGCGCTACCGCGTCATCGAACGCGCCGGGAACAGCGCCGCCTGGGTCGAACTGCAACCGCTGACCGGGCGCACCCACCAGTTGCGCGTCCATATGGCGGCGATCGGCCACCCGATCGTCGGTGATGGCAAATATGGCGGCAAGGGCGCCTTCCTGACCGGAGCGATCAGCCGCAAGCTGCATCTGCACAGCCGCCGACTGCGCATCGACCATCCCGATGGCGGCGCGATCGACGTCAGCGCGGACCTGCCCGAGCATTTCAAGATGAGCCTCGATTCGATCGGCTTCGACATGCTGCTCGGCGATGTCGGGATCGAACCCACCAACAAGGCTGCACCGCCCAAATCGGCACTAAAGGCGCAAGCCAAGGCGCACAGCAAGCAGATCCGCAAGGCGCGGCGCGGCGAACGCCGTGGGCGCACCGCCGACAGCAAGCCGACCGACTTTGTCGGCAAGCCGGCGAAGGACAAGGCGAAGGCGAAACCGAAACCGGGCAAGCCCGGCAAGCCGGTTAAGCCTGGAAAGCTGGAAAAAACCGCAAAACCCGCAGGCAAGAAACCAAGCGCCAAGAAGCATCCGGCGCGGCCCGCCAAACCGGCCTGATGCATCCCAATTCGGCCTTCCGTCCGGGGCAAGACGACCTCGCGGCGCTGTTCGTCCGCGAGATCGGCTTTGCCGCCATCTTTGCGAACACGCCCGACGGCCCGCGCGTCGCGCACGCCCCGGTGGTGCTGAGCGATGATGCGGCGACGCTGCAATTCCACCTCGCGCGCGGCAATGCACTGACCCGGCATCTGGACGGCGCGAGCGCGCTCGTCGTCGTGCAGGGCCCCGATGCCTATGTCAGCCCCGGCTGGTACAGCGCCACCGATCAGGTCCCGACCTGGAATTATGTCGCGGTCGAGATGGAAGGCATGGCGCGGAAGCTGGGCGACGACGCACTGATTGCACAGCTCGATACGCTGTCGGCGAGCCACGAGGCGCGCATCGGCGCGACCCCGCCATGGACGCGCGACAAGATGAACCCGGCGCTGTTCAGCAAGATGACGGGTGCGATCACCGGCTTCGAAATCCGCATCACCGCCTGGCGCCCGACGATCAAGCTGTCGCAGAACAAGCCCGCCGACGAGCGCGAGCGTGTCGCCGCGGAGCTGGAGGCGACCGGCCATGGCGCACTCGCGCAGTTGATGCGCCACCTCGGCGGCGATAGGGAGAGCGCATGACATCCGCTGAAGACAGTCTCGCCAAGAAACGCTTTTTCGCGATCACCATGATCCGCATCATGGGCGCGCTGTTCGTGATGATCGGCTTTGTGCTGATCCGCGGCGGGTGGGAACTCGCGGGTCAACCGACCGACCGCTGGATCGGCGTGGTCTTCGTGCTCGTCGGCGCGTTCGACTTTGCCGTGATGCCCAAGCTGCTCGCGCGGCGCTGGCGCTCGCCGCGCGACCTGTGAGCGACACATGAAGCGTTTCTGGAAAGAGGCCGTCGCCGTGCCCGAAAACGGCGGCTGGGGCGTTGCGCTCGACGGGCGACCCGTACGCACCCCGAAGCGGGCGTTGCTGATCGTGCCGACCGAAACCCTCGGCCGCACCATCGCCGCCGAATGGCAGGCTCAGGGCGAGGACATCTCCCCGGCAACCATGCCGCTGACCGGGCTCGCCAACGCCGCAATCGACCTTGCGACGCCTGACCCTGCGGCCTTTGCCGAGCCGATCGCCGCCTATGCCGCGACCGACCTTTTCTGTTATCGCGACGACCGCGACGCCGCGCTGCAGGCCGAGCAGGTCGCAGCATGGAACCCGCACCTCGCCTGGGCCGAGGCGCGCTATGGTGTCGAATTCACGATCACCCAGGGCATTTTGCCGGTCAATCAACCAGCCGAAACGGTCGCCGCGCTCCGCGACGCGGTGTTCGTGCAGGACCCGTGGCGGATGACGGCGCTGACCCCGCTCGTCACCATCGGCGGCTCGCTCGTCGCCGGGCTCGCGCATATTGAGGAAGCAGTCGATGCCGAGACGCTGTGGCAGGCGGTCAGCCTTGACGAGCTTTATCAGGAACGCCGCTGGGGCGCCGATGCGCAGGCGCAGGCACAGCGTGCCGCGCACAAGCGTGACTGGGACAATGCGGTGCGGTTTCTGAAGCTGATCTGACTCGGCCGGCACCGCTTGGCTGTCCGCTTTGGGGTGATGGGGTGGACGCCCCCCGGCGGCATCGATGTGCCATAGTGGAGGTGTTGTCACACCACTAGAGGAGGCGTCCGTGTCGGAAGTTAGCATAATCGGTCTGGATATCGCGAAGAATGTTTTTCATGCGCACGGCGCGGATGCGAGCGGGCGGGCGCTGTTCAGCCGCAAGATCGGCCGAGGGAAGCTCCTGGAGTTCTTTGCTGGGCACCAGCGTTGTACGGTCGCGCTGGAAGCCAGTGGGGGAGCGCACCATTGGGGCCGAGAGCTCACACGGTTGGGATACGAGGTGAAGCTGATCCCGCCGGCGTATGTGAAGCCGTTCGTGAAGCGGAACAAGAATGATGCGGCGGATGCGGAGGCGATCTGCGAGGCCGCCCAGCGCCCGAGCATGCGGTTCGTGGCGATCAAGAGTGAAGAGCAGCAGGCGTCAGGCCTAGTGTTCCGGACCCGTGACCTGCTGGTGCGGCAACGTACCCAGCTGATCAATGCCATCCGAGGCCATCTGACCGAATATGGCTGGGTAGCGCCCAAAGGCCCGTCGCACGTCGCGATGCTCGGCGATCTGCTTGAGGACGAGATGGGCTCGTCGCTACCCGAGGCAGCCAGGGCGATGTTCCGCACGATGCTCGACCTGCTGGAGGAGCTGAACGAGAAGATCGGCGATCTCGACAAGGAGATTGCGCGCCGGGCTCGTGAGGATGCCGTCGCGAGGCGGCTGATGACGATCCCTGGGGTTGGGCCCATAACGGCCACCGCATTGGCGGCTCTTGCGCCGCCGGCAGAAACCTTCACCAAGGGACGGGACTTTGCGGCGTGGCTAGGGCTGGCGCCAAGGCAGATGTCGACGGGCGGCAAGCAGAAGCTGGGCTCGATATCCAAAATGGGCGAGCGCACACTGCGGCGACTGCTCATCATAGGTTGCAGTGCGGTGGTCCTGCAGGCCAGCAAGCGAGGCGCGCCTAAGGGCTCATGGCTAGAGCAGATGATGGCGAGGAAACCGCGTATGCTGGTCACGGTTGCCCTTGCCAACAAGACAGCGCGGATCATCTGGGCCGTGCTAGTGAAAGACGAGGATTACAGAGCTCCGGTCGCAGCCGCGGCGTAAGCCAAGGCGGACCAGAGGTCGCCGGAAGGCGTAGTCGGTCGAAGGAGAGTATGGCACAACAGTCGGCGAGACGGGGCCGGAAGAACCAGGGCTTTCCACCGTGCCGCGAGCACGCTGTGGGTGATGTGGTTCCGGTCCGCGAACTCCCATACGGGCCCGCAGCCTCCGATGCTGCATCAGAGGCCGGACAGATGGCAGCATCCGACTACGTGCATTACCTCCAAAAAACCGCTTGCGTCTTTTGGGGCGTCCACAGATGGGAAGCAGTTCATTCCCCTCTCCCGTTGGGAGAGGGCTTTAACGTCCAGAATTGGTCGATTGCGCCTCATCCACAAGATAGCCTATGACCACCGACAGCGAACGAAAAGGGGAAATAATGGCCGCGTCATTTTCAATGGACGAGCGACGCGAGCACTTTGCTTATTGCGTCCAACTGTTCGGTGGCACCACTGCTTTCTCGCGGCGCCTTGGCATAGACGAGCGGGCCATCCGCCGTTTTATCAATGGCGAGCGGCCTCTTGGTGCCGGACTTCTGGAAGACACCGCAAAGGCATTGCGCCTGCTCATTGCTGAAGCAACCACGGCCGAAGGACAAATCGCTGCCACTTTGAGCTTTCTAAAGACCGATCCATCATAATTTACCCCATTAGACCAGTCGCGGTTAGCGTTCGATCGCGAACGGTCAGGACTAGGGGCCAGAAAAATATCGGCTGAGCTGCTGAAATTGGTCGTTAGCCGTCACTCCCGTTCCCCGGCGAAAGCCGGAGCCCAGTGAGTTACAGAGCAATCGTCGGTTAGTGGCGCTCAGGCCCCCGGCTTTCGCCGGGGAACGGCTGCATGTGGACACTCCTCACTTCACCACCATGCCCCCTCCGCTCAATCCGCGAAGTTCGGCTTGCGCTTCTGCATCCCCGCCATCACCGCTTCCATCTGGTTGGGGGTATGGATCACCTTCACCTGCTCGTCGCTTTCGGCCTGCAAAATCTCCGCATCGCTCGCATCGGCGAGCATGTTGCAAAGCCGCTTGGCGCCGCGGATTGCGTGCGGATTCTTGTCGGCGATCACCGCCGCCAGTTCCATCGCCCGCGCGAGCGGATCGTCCGACACATGAGTGGCAAAACCCAGCAGCTTCGCCTCCGACCCGTTGAATTGGCGGTTGGTGTAAATCATCTCGCGCAGCACATCATCGGCGACCTGCGTACGCCACAAAGCCATGCCGGCGACGTCGGGGACGAGGCCCCAGCGCATTTCCATGATCGCGATGCGCGTGTCGGGGTGGACGATACGAATGTCGGCAGCGGCCATGATCTGGCTGCCCGCACCAAAGGCGACGCCGTGGACCGCAGCAATCACGGGGACCGGCAGCTCGCGCCAACCCCACGCTGCATATTGCGCGTTGTTCGCTATGCCCTTGGTGCGGTCGGCCAGGCTGCCGCCCGCACTGCTGCCGCCGGGGGTGCGCTCGTCGCTCAGGCTCGACAGGTCGAGCCCGGCGCAAAAAGCGCGGCCTTCGCCCGACAGCACGACGACGCGGAGCCCCGCCGTGGCTTTCAGCGTGTCGATCGCCTCGATCAGCGCCGCCCACATTTGGGTATCGAGCGCGTTCATCTTGTCGGCACGGATCAGCCGCACGTCGGCGATGCCACCATCTAGCATGGTGATCGAAATACGGTCCTTCATGGGAGAGTCCTTCTAGCTTTTGCTTGTCAGAGCCGCTTCGACGAGCGGCAGTTGATCGTTGCCAAAATACATGTCGGTGCCATCGACGAAGATCGTCGGCGAACCATAGCCGCCGCGGGCGACGACCTCTTGGGTATTGGCACGCAGCCGGGCCTTGACCCGATCGCTGCCCGCTGCGGCGCGGATCGCCGCGCCGTCGAGCCCCTCGGCAATCGCCACAACCTCAAGTATGTCGGGATCGTCGAGATTTTCCTGTCGGCCGAAATAGCTCGCGAAAGCCGCGCGCGTGAAGCGCTCGAGCGCCGCCTGATCATCCTCCAGCGCGGCCGCGAAGCGCATCGCCTGAACACTCTTCGCCGGATGCCATACCGACGGGAAATTCATCGGAACCCCCGCCAGCCGCGCCCAATCCTTCAATATCTTCCAACTGTGCGCCATGCGCCGGTTATCGGCCTGTTCGCGCGCGGCATAGACCGCCGGGTTCACCGCATTAAACACCCCGCCGACGAGGATCGGCCGATAGCGTGCCGTCACGCCCGTCCGTTCCAATATCGCCGGCAGATTGTGGAAGGCGAGGCAGGTCCAGGGTGACGACAAATCAAAGAAAAATTCGATACGTTCGTCCGTCACCCCATACCCCTTTTTCGTTGCTTCGGCTCAGCCGACCTTGAGTTCGATATCCTTGACGCCCGGGCAGACAACGCGAACCGAATTATAGGCGGGCTGTGCGTGCGGAATGTCGAGGTTGAGCGGAACCGCCGTGACCGCAGCGCCCCCGGCTGCCGGTGCATTGGCACGCAACAGGACGACCTGATTCGGCGGGTTCATCTTGTCAAGCGGGCCGGCCTGAAGCGCCGCGGCAAAGCCAAGTTGCGGCGCGTTGGCGGTACCGCTGATCTTCAGCGCATTCGTCGCCTTGTCGATCACCGCCGTCAGCGTGACATCGGCCAGCCTGTCGCAGGCATTGGGTTTTGCGGGATCGATCGGGATCGCCGCCATCGGCGCAGCGGGGGTCGCCATCGTATCGACGGCCGCCTTGTCGTCTGCCGGCGGTGCGTCCTTCTTGCCGCAGCCCGCCAATCCCACGGCGAGCATGATCGCCGCCGTCATCATTGCCTTGTTCATAAGCATCTCTCCAACGTCAGGGCGACGGGCTGTCGATCCGCCGCCGACTCGCGCGGTCAATTCGCCGGCTTCCAATATTGGTCGCGCAACAAGCGCTTGTATAGCTTGCCGGTGTCGTGGCGTGGCAGGGCTTCGAGGAAGTCGATCCGCCGCGGAATTTTGACCCCCGACAATTTCTCGCGCGCATAGGCGATGAGTTCGTCACGCAACGCATCGGTCGCATCGGCCATGTCGGCGGGCTGGATAACCGCAATCACTTCCTCGCCCATTTCCTCGTGCGGACCGCCGATTACCGCGACGTCTGCAACCTTGGGATGGGTAACGAGGTGGTTTTCAATCTCCTGCGGATAGATGTTCACCCCGCCCGAGATAATCATGAAGCTCTTGCGGTCGGTGAGGTACAGGAAACCCTCCTCATCGACCCAGCCCACATCCCCCAGCGTCGACCAGCCTTTGGCATTGCGGCTCGACGCGGTTTTTTCGGGGTCGCCATGATATTCGAAAAGCTGTTCGCTCTCAAAGAATACCGCGCCTTCCTGACGCGCCGGCAGTTCGGTTTCATTGTCGTCGCCGACGATGTGCAACACGCCGCTGATCGCGCGGCCCACCGTACCCTTGTGCGCCAGCCAGTCGGGACTGGTCGCAAAGGTCATGCCATTGCCTTCGGACCCGGCGTAATATTCCAGCAGCACCGGCCCCCACCAGTCGATCATCGCCTGTTTCACCGGCACCGGGCACGGCGCGGCGGCGTGGATCGCACCCTTCATTGACGACACATCATATTTGGCGCGGACGTCATCGGGCAGTTTGAGCATGCGGACGAAATGGGTCGGCACGAACTGCGCGCTGTTGCAGCCGAAGCGCTCGATCGCTGCGAGCGCGGCTTCGGGATCGAATTTCTTCATCAGGACGACCGTCCCGCCAAGCCGGTGGACGGTCATCGACCAGCGCAGCGGCGCGGCGTGATACAGTGGTGCGGGCGACAGATAGATGCTGTCGGCGTTGATCCCGAACGCCGCCGAGGCCAGCATAACCATCGTATTCGGCGCGTCGATCGCGGGTTCTTCGGGCAACGGTACGCGCACCCCCTTGGGCCGGCCGGTGGTGCCCGACGAATAGAGCATGTCAACTCCGGCGCGCTCGTCGGCGACGGGTGTCGCGGGCATTTCGGCCAGCGCATCTTCGATCTTCGGCCAGCCGGGGATATCGCCGCCCATCGAGAATCGCTCGATCTGCGTTGTCAGTTGCAGCGCCGCGGCCGCGAGGCTGGCCGACACGACGAGGATCTTGGCCCCTGAATTTTCGAGAATATAGTCGGTCTCGTCCTGCGTCAGCCGCGACGAAATGCAGACATAGCGCAGCCCGGCGCGCTGCGCGCCCCAGGTCAGCGCATAATAATGCGGGGTGTTTTCGAGCATGAAGGCGACGACATCCTCATGCCCCAGCCCATGTTTGCGAAACAGCTGCGCGGCGCGATTCGATGCCGCTTCCAACTCGCCATAGCTGATCGCTTCGCCCGTTTCGGCGACGATGATCGCGGGCTTTTCGGGGGTGGTGCGGGCGTAAACAGAAGGATGCATCGGGCCATCATCTCCGGGGAAAGTTGTTTTCGTTGTGCCGTGAATGAGTAGCGAGTTGAAACTGTTGGTCAAGCCGGGCGCGAGCGCAAGGCATAGCCCCGCCCCTTGACCGTCGTCAGCATCGGCCAGGCGAAATTGCGGTCAATCTTCGCACGCAGCCGCGACATATGCACCGCGACCCGGTTGGTACCGGGATCAAAATCAATGCGCCACACGGCCTTGAGCAGCGCCGCGTGCGATATCGGCCGGTCGGGGACGCGGGCCAGATTCGCCAGCAGGTCGAATTCGCGCAGCGGCAGGCGGATCAGCCGCCCGGCGCGCTCGACCCGCCGATCGATGAGGTCGATCCGCAGCTCGTCACAGCCAAGCTGCCCCGCCGCGAGCCGACTGCGCCGAACAAGGCCACTCATCCGCGCCAGCACCTCGGGCAGATTGTCCGTCCAGCCGATCGCATCATCGGCCCCTCCCCGCAGCGCCGCCATCCGGTCGGTCAAGGCATCGCGGTCGGACAGGACCAGCAGCGGGCGCCGCGCCGCGATGCTGCGCGCCAGATGGATGAACTCGATCGGATCGGGCCGCCCGTGGAAGGGATTGAGCATGAGCAGGTCGAAGCAGCCATCGCGCCACGACTGCAGCCCGGCGCCGGAAGATGGCAACAGTTCGACGCGATAGCCATTGGCGGCCACCGCCGCTGCGAGCTGCATCGCACGCGCCGCGTCGGGATGATGCACGGCAATCAGCGGCGCCGCCCGACCCGCCGCTCCATGCCCTTGCGCTAACCCCATGCATCTCCCATCCCGGCGGTTCGCCCCAACCACCTATCCCCTGCCCGACCGGCATTGCACCACGCCGCGCCTGTGCTACGTCTTCGATCCATGACCAGTATCGACATGCTCGAAAGCGACTTCGCCACTCTGCCCGACCTCATTCGCGCTCACGCCCGCGAACGTCCCGCCGACATAGCCGCCGCCGACGCCGAACGGCGGCTGAGCTGGTCCGAACTGGACGCATTTGTGGACCGGATTGCGGCCCGATTACAGCAGGATGGCTTTCAAAAAGGCGATCGCACCGCCGTCGCCGGGCTGAACAGCGTCGAGCAAATGGCCGTCATCCTGGCCACGCTGCGCGCAGGCGGAGTCGCGGGGCTGATCACCAACAGCGCGACGGGCGAGCAAATGGCGGCGATGATCGCCGACACGGGCGCGCGCCACCTGTTCCTCGACGCGAACGCCGCCGCGAGCCTCGCGGAGCAGAATGTCACCGCACCCGATCGCATCGCGATCGACGGCAGCGACGCCGGAACCCCGCTCGCCGACTGGATTGCGCCCGAAGGCAGCGCCCCAGCGCCGGTCACGATCGATCCGCTGGATGGTTTCAACATCATCTATTCATCGGGCACCACCGGAACGCCCAAGGGCATCGTCCACAGCCATGCGATGCGCTGGCAGCATATCATCCGCGGCGCGCCCGCCTATGGCCCCAAAGCGGTGACGATCCTCTCGACCCCGCTTTATTCGAACACGACGATGGCAAGCTTCCTGCCCACGCTCGGATCGGGCGGGCAGGTCGTGCTGATGAAAAAATTCGACGCGCGCGGCTTCCTCGAATTGGCACAACGTGAGCGCGCTACGAACACGATGCTGGTCCCGGTGCAATATCGCCGCATCATGGCGCTCGAGGATTTCGGAGACTTCGACCTGTCGAGTTTCGTCGTAAAATATTGCACCTCGGCGCCCTTCCCGGCATCGCTGAAAGCCGATGTGCTCGCGCGCTGGCCCGGCGGACTCGTCGAAATCTATGGCCTGACTGAAGGCGGCGCGACCTTCATCCTCGAGGCGCATCAATTTCCCGACCGGCTCCACACCGTCGGCAAACCCGCGCCCGGCCATATCGCCAAGGTGATCGACGAAGACGGCAAGGAATTGCCGCAAGGCGAGGTCGGCGAAATCGTCGGCCGCTCGCCCGCGATGATGACGGGCTATAACAACCGCCCCGACGCGACCAAGGCGATGCACTGGTATGATGGCGACGGAAATCTCTTCTACCGCCACGGCGACATCGGGCGGATCGACGCGGATGGTTTCCTGACCCTGATGGACCGCGCCAAGGACATGATCATCTCCGGCGGCTTCAACATCTATCCCAGCGACCTTGAGGGCATTTTGCTCGCCGACGACCGCGTCGTCGAGGCCGCCGTCGTCGGCATGCCGAGCGAGGAATGGGGCGAAACCCCCGTCGCCTTCGCGGTGCTGAAAGCCGGCGCCGATGCCGATGCCGTGCGCGCCGACTGCAACGCCAAGGTGGGCAAGACGCAGCGACTGAGCGCGATCACCGTGGTCGACGAACTGCCGCGCAGCCCGATCGGCAAGGTGTTGAAGCGCGAATTGCGCGACGCTTATTCCGCCTGATCCTCCCTGTCGCGCAGCGATGGGGAGGGGGACCGCCGCGAAGCGGTGGTGGAGGGGCGCGACGCCCGCGCCACAGCCCCTCCGTCAGCCCTACGGGCTGCCACCTCCCCATGGCTTCGCCACAGGGAGGAAGTATCTCAACCCAACCCCGCCGCCTCGATCGCCGCGAGCGCATTTGCAAGGCGCGCGTCGCCTTCGCCCTCGACCCACGCCCAGCGAAGCTTGCGGCGTTCGAGCTCGCCAATCGCGACGTCCATGAACTGGCGGCGGGCCGAATCACTGCCGAACAGCCGCGTGCCATCCTCTTCCCATGGCAGGTCCATCGCGGGAACGAGATACAGGTCGGCAACATCGCCCCACGCCTCAATCTCCGGCAAGCGTTCGCCGAGCAGCATCACCGCCCACGCCTGCGTCATCAGCGGATCCGTGTCCGAAATCAGCCACGCCGGCCCCCGCGCCATTGTCACCTGCGTTGCCGCGATATGGCCGCGAAAAATCGCGCGCAGATCGTCGGCATCGAGATCGGTGCCATGCGCCTCGCAATAGGCGCGCCCATATTCGGGGACGACCAGCCCACCCAACCGAGCCGCAATGCGCGGCGCGAGCGCAGATTTGCCGGTGCTTTCAGCGCCGTGGAGGCAGATATGATGGGTCATGCGCCCACCCCTTCCCGCGGCGCCTCACCGCGCACTGCTGCGCGCCGCCATTCGATCAGCCCGGCGATCGAAATGCCGAGCAACAGCACATAGACCGCGCTCGTCGCATACAGCCCGCGCCACGCGAACAGTGGCACCGCGATCAGATCGACGAGAATCCACAGCCACCAGCTTTCGACCCGCCGGCGCGCCAACAACCATTGCGCGGCGATGCTCGCCATTGCGATCGCGCCGTCGGCCCAGGGTGCAGCGGCGTCGGTGAAACGGTGCATGGCAAAGCTCCACACCAGCCATGCCGCCACCGTCGCGCATGCCCACAGCCCGCGATCACGCGTCGTCATGACTCCGACCGGCACGCCGCTATCACCGCGCGCGCGCAGCCAATTGGTCCAGCCATAGAGGTTGAGCGCGAAGAAAAAGCCCTGAAGCAGCATGTCACTATAGAGTCGCGCATCATAGAAAACGATGGCGTAGAGGCTGACCGCGGCGAGCGCGAAGGGATAGTTCCAGACACTCCGCCGCGCGACGAGCGCGACATTGATCAGCACAAGCGCCGCAGCACCCCACTCGAGTTCGCTCATGCTTCGGCCCCGTGGCCCCGATCGATCCTCGGCCGCGTCCACAGTCCCTCACGGCTGATCCGCCGCTGCGGCGGACGGCGCAAAACCGACCAGCCAGCGCGCGCGACCCAGCCGAGCTTGGCGATCGGCGAGGTGCCCGCACGATGATCCCACGCATGGTCTCCACGCGCGCGCACCTCGCGCGCGATGTCGCCATAGATGCCCGTCGCCGCCAGCACCGCCCAGCGGCTGCGCGGGGGGAGCTTGCGCGCGCCCCAGCGCGCCGAGGCTTCATATTCCTCGGCCATCTCGGACAACCATTTGGCCATCACGGTCAGTCGTCCGCGAAAGGCGGGGTGCATATGCTGGCCGGGCGGAATGTCGAGTTCGACCATCCATTCCATCGGGAGATAACAACGATCGGCGGCGGCATCCTCCGCCACATCGCGCGCGATATTGGCGAGCTGGAACGCAATACCAAGGTCCGAAGCGCGGTCGAGTGTTGTCTCGTCGCCGGGATCAACGCCCATGACCAGCGCCATAGCGACACCGACCGCACCCGCTACATGATAGCTGTAACGCAGCAAATCGGCCTCGCTGCGCGGGCGCCAGTCGTCGGCATCGAGCGCGAACCCCGCGATGATGTCGTCGATCACCGCGCGCGGAATCTCGACCTCGGTGAGCAGCAGCCCGAGTGCATCGAACGCCGCCTCGCCGGTGGGCCGCCCCGCGAAGGCCGCATCAGTCAGCGCGCGGATGCGGCCCAGCGCGGCGCTTGCGTCATGTCCCTCACGCATCGCGCCGCCATGATCCTGCCCGTCGGTCAGATCATCGGCGGCACGGCACCAGGCATAGAGTAACCAGACGCGTTCCCGCGTGATGCGGTCGAACAATTGGCTCGCCAGTCCGAAACTTTTGGACCCGCGCGCAATGCTGTCATGGGCGAAGCCATGGAGGGCATGCGCATCATAGACCCCCTCCACCGTCATTACAGATCGTCGGCCTTCATCGCGAAGATCGGGGCGTGCGGTTCATAGGCCGCCATCTTGTCGAGCAATTCGTCGATTCCCGCATCGACGACCATGATCCCGGCGTGCGCGGGGCGAATGAAACCGACGTCGATCATCTTGCGGTTGAAGGCGATGAGGTCGTTGTAGAAGCCCGCAGTGTTGAGCAGTCCAACGGGCTTGGCGTGATAGCCGAGTTGGGCCCAGCTGATCGCTTCCCACAATTCGTCCATCGTCCCGACCCCGCCGGGAATGGTGAGGAAGCCATCGGACAGGTCGGTGAACATGCGCTTGCGCTCGTGCATCCCCGACACGACGTGAAGTTCGGTGCAGCCGCGATGCGCAACCTCGGTCCCGACGAGCGCCTCGGGGATTACCCCGATCACTTCGCCGCCGACTTCCAAGGCGCTGTCGGCAACCGCGCCCATCAGCCCGAGCCGGCCGCCGCCATAGACGACGCCGATCCCGCGCTCGGCGAGCGTGCGCCCGACGTGGCGGGCGGTTTCGATATAGATCGGATCGGTGGGGGTCGCGGACCCGCAATAGACAGCAAGGCGTTTCATAAACCCTCCCTTACCCGTTCGTGTCGAGCGAAGTCGAGACAATCAGTCGAGCGTTCCCAGCATCAGGGCCGCCGTCGCCTTGGCGCTGCCGACCACCCCCGGTATCCCCGCTCCCGGATGTGTTCCCGCGCCGACGAAATAGAGATTGTCGATTACATCGTCGCGATTATGCGCGCGGAACCACGCGCTTTGCCACAACAGGGGCTCCAGACTGAACGCGCTGCCGAGATGTGCTGACAGGTCGCGGCCGAAATCGGCGGGAGTGTAGTGGAAGCGGGTGACGAGGTTGGCGCGCAGCCCCGGCAGCACCCGCCGCTCGACCTCTTCCAGTATCGCATCGGCGAATTTTTCACCAAATTCGCCGTCCCAATCGGCCTGCGCCTTGCCGAGGTGCGCGACTGGGGCGAGCGCGTAGAAACTCGCATGACCCGGCGGCGCCATCCCCGGGTCGGTCGCACTCGGATGGTGGAGATAGAGCGAGAAATCATCGGGCACGACGCCATTTTTGTAAATGTCGTCGAGCAGGCCCTTGTAGCGCGGGCCGAACAAAATGCTGTGGTGCGCGATATCGGGATAATCGCCCTTCACCCCGAAATGGGCGACGAACAGCGACGGCGACCAGCGTTTGCGCGCGAGACTTTTTGCGACCTTCGCACCGCGCGGATGATCCGCGAGCAGCGCCTTGTAGCTATGCATCAGGTCGCCATTGCACGCGACCATATCGGCGTCGCCGTGCCAGCCGCTCGCGGTCGTGACGCCAGTCGCAAGGTCGCCCAGGGTCTCGATCTTCACCACAGGATCGCCGAGGCGCAGCGTCCCGCCGAGCCGTTCGAACAACCGCACCATGCCCGCAACCAGCGCATTGGTGCCACCGCGCGCGAACCAGACCCCGCCCTGTTTCTCGATCGTGTGGATCAGCGCATAGATAGCGCTCGTCGTCATCGGATTGCCGCCGACGAGCAGACTGTGGAAGGACAGCGCCTGCCGCAGCCGCTCGTCCTGTACATAGGATGACACGATCGAATAGACGCTGCGCCACGCCTGATATTTCATCAGCGCCGGCGCGGCTTTGATCATCGACGCAAAGTCGAGAAAGGCGACCGCGCCGAGCTTCACATAGCCCTGCTCATACACGCCCTTGGAATATTCGAGGAAGCGGTCGTAGCCCGCAACATCGTCGGGATGGAGTTTCGCGATTTCGGCGCGCAGTGCAGCCTCGTCATTCGAATAATCGAAATTCGTGCCGTCGGGCCAGTTGAGCCGGTAAAAGGGCATCACCGGGACCAGATCGACGTCGGTCGCCATATCCTGCCCACTGAGCGCCCACAGTTCCTGCAAACATGGCGGGTCGGTGATCACCGTCGGCCCGGCGTCAAAGGTGAAGCCGTGGCGCTTCCAATGATAGGCCCGCCCGCCGGGCTGGTCGCGCGCCTCGACGATGATGGTCACCACCCCCGCCGACTGCAACCGGATCGCGAGTGCGAGGCCGCCGAAACCGGCGCCGATGACGATCGCGCGGCGGGTCATTTCCAGTCGAACTTCGAAAGCGCCGCGATCGCGCGGCTGACCGGCACCGGCGGCTTGCCCGTCAGGATTCGCAATTTGTCGCTGCGGGCCGATCGTCCGGCATAAAAACGCGCGATCAGCCCGGGCGCCAGGCGATAGAAACGTTCGAAGATGCGATAGCGCTGCTCGGGATCGGCGGCACGAAACAGCATCGCGCCGAGCATCCGATAGAAACGCTGGTGCCGCCATCCCGCCGCCGCGCGGTCGCGCAGCACGACCGGCAGGTCGGCGCGACTGGCAAGCGCGGGCAACGCCGCCGCGGTCCGCACCGCATCGGGCAGCGAATAGCCGGTGGTCGCATGAAACGCCCCGGCGCGCGTACCGATTCGCGCAGTGCGGTCGGACGCAGGCCACAGACGGTCGAAATTCCCTGCGATCACCACCGGTAGCACCCCCGTCTCCTCCCGCGTCACCGCCGTCACATCCCATCCCCGCGCCGCCGCATAGGCAGCGATCCGCTCGCGCACCGCCACCTCGTCCAACTCGGCGTCGTCGCTATAATAAGTATCCTCGACGAACAATGTCTCGGTATCAAGCGGGAGCAGATAGACGAAGCGATAGCCGCCCAACTGCTCGACGGTCGCGTCCATTACGACCGGATGCGCGACGCCATGCCCGCCCCCGACTGTCAGTGCCTGCCCGACGAATTTCTGCCAGCCACAGTCGAGGGTTGGAAATTTGCTCGCCCCGCGCGCGTCGATGACGTGCCGTGCCGACAGCCGCCCGCCGCGCGCAAGCAGCACATGGTCGGGCGCGACATGCTTCGCGCGGTCGGCGATGATCCGCCCGGCGGGCAGCGCCGCCGTGACGGCGCTCGCGAGCGCTTCGCCGGTGATGCTCTTATACCCCATCTTCAGTGTGCGCCGATGCTCCGGGAAGGCAACGTCATAGGCGCCCCAATGATGACGAACGAGCGGTGCGACGAGCCAGCGGTCATTCTTTGCGATGTCGCTGTCGAAGAAGGACCAGATATGATTGCCGCCGATCGGGCCGGCCTCCACCAGCCGCACGTCGAGGTCGGGACGCTTCGCCGCGAGCGCAAGCGCCGCAAGCCCGCCAGCCAGCCCGCCACCGACAATCGCGATATCACAGGGCAGAGTGTCCGTCGCAGTCATGCCCCAGCCCTAGCCGCGCGCGCGCACAACCGCTATCGCTTCGTGCATGGCCGCCCTGATTTTCTCCGCGCTCGCGATGACCGCCATTGTCGGCGTGCGCTATCTGATCAGCAGCGGCGCCTTTGCATTTGCCACAAAGCTGAAGCACCCCGGCCTCTATCGAGGGCTCGAACCGCAGATGCGGCGCGAAATCGGTTGGAGCCTCGCCAGCGCCGCCATCTATGGCATTCCGGCCGGCATCGTCGCGTGGGGATGGCAGGAGCGCGGATGGACCCGCATCTACACCGACTTGAGCGCCTTTCCACTCTGGTATCTGCCGGTCAGTCTGCTCGCCTATCTGTTGATCCACGACACATGGTTTTACTGGACCCACCGCTGGATGCACCAGCCGTGGCTGTTCCGCATCGCCCACGCGGTCCATCATGAGAGCCGCCCGCCGACCGCATGGGCGGCGATGAGTTTCCACCCCGTTGAGGCGATTACGGGTGCCGTCGTGATCCCGGCGCTGGTCTTTCTGATCCCGATCCATGTCGCGGCGCTCGGGCTCGTCCTCACGATCATGACGATCATGGGGGTCGGCAATCATATGGGGTGGGAGATGTTCCCGCGTGCGCTGGTCCATGGACCCGCGGGCCGCTGGCTGATAACCGCAACGCATCATCAGCAGCATCACGCCGCTTACCGAGGGAATTATGGGCTTTATTTCCGATTCTGGGACAAGGCGTGCAGCACCGATCTGGGCCTTGGCCGCTTTGCCGCTGCTGACCGCGAGCGCAGCGCCGCCGACGGTTGAGATCAGCGTCACCGGGCTGCGCAATATGAAGGGGCAGATACTGGTCTGCCTGACCACCAATCCCAAAGCCTTCCCCGATTGCAGCAAGGACAAGGGTTCGGTGCGGATGGCGGTGAAGGCCGCGAACGCGGGTGATTTCACCATCGCCGCCCCCGCGACCGGCACGTTTGCAATCGCGGTCGTCCATGACGAGAATAGCAACAACAAGATGGACGTTGCGATCTTCCTGCCAAAGGAAGGCTTCGGCTTTTCGCGCAACCCGACGATCACCGTCGGCCCGCCGAGCTTCAAATCGGCGAGTTTCGTCGTGACGGGCGACACGCATCAGGCGATCCGCATGAAATATATGCTCTAGTGGGCGGGAGAAGGCCCGGCTAAAGCAGCGCGCGTGACCGCGCTATCCTCCCGCATCGCCGCTTTCGCCGACCGCTGGCCAAAGCTGTTGGCCCTGACGCTGGGGCTTGTCTCGGCGACCGGCTTCGCGCCGCTGAACCTCTGGCCGCTAACCTTTATAACCTTCGCCGGATGGATGGCGCTCGTGGCGCGCGCGCCGCGCGGGCGGCGCGCCTTCGGCACCGGCTGGGCGTTCGGGGTCGGCCATTTCATCCTCGGGCTCAACTGGATCGCCACCGCCTTCACCTATCAGGCGGCCATGCCAGCGTGGCTCGGCTGGATCGCGGTTGGCCTGTTGTCGCTGTTCCTCGCCGTCTATCCGGCGCTTGCAGCGTGGGGGGCGTGGGCAATCACCAAATTCGTCACCCCCGCGAAGGCAGGGGCCGTTGGCAGCCTTACGCCGACGGCCCCGACGCTGTCGTTTATCCTCGCCTTCGCCGCGCTGTGGGCGCTCACCGAGTGGCTGCGGAGCTGGCTGTTCACGGGTTTTGCCTGGAATCCCTTGAGCGTGATCGCCGTACCCTACTTCGCGGCACCGTCGCGCTGGATCGGAACCTATGGCACCAGCGGTCTTGTCTTCCTTGCCGCCGCAATTCTCCTGCTCGCCTGCTATCGCCGACGCGCCGCTGCCCTCGCTCTTTTCGGCACGTTGTTCGCTATGTGGGGCGCCGCGACGCTGGTGCAATTGAGCGACAATGTCGACGCCGCAGTTCGCAGCAAAGGCCCTGCGGATGAGCGAACCGCAATCACCATCGTCCAGCCCAATATCGGGCAGCAGGACAAATGGGTCGGCGGCAAGGCCGACGCCAATTTCGCCAAGCTCGCGCGGCTGACGGGGCCCAAGGACGATACCCCGCGCCTTATCCTGTGGCCCGAGGCGGCGATCCCCGACTATCTCGAAACCGGCTATCCGTCGGTCTATTACGACCGTTCACCAGCCGAGGCCCGCGCGCGCCTCATGGACCTGATGAACCCCGATGACCTGATGCTGCTCGGCGCGCTCAAGCTCGAACTCGACAAGACCGGCGAAGTCGTCGGCGCGCGCAATGCGGCAATGACCGTGCATGCCGACGGCACGCTCGGGCCGCGCTACGACAAGGCGCACCTTGTCCCTTACGGCGAATATCTGCCGATGCGGCCGCTGCTCTCGGCGCTCGGCCTGTCGCGGCTCGCGCCCGGCGATATTGATTTCTGGCCCGGCCCCGGCCCGCAAACGCTCGACCTTGGCGCCTTCGGGCGGGTCGGCCTGCAAATCTGCTACGAAATCATCTTCTCGGGTCAGGTCGTCGACCGCGCGAACCGCCCCGATTTCATCTTCAACCCGTCGAACGACGCCTGGTTCGGCGCATGGGGGCCGCCGCAGCATCTGGCGCAGGCGCGGCTCCGCGCGATCGAGGAAGGCCTGCCCGTCGTCCGCGCGACGCCGACCGGGATCAGCGCGGTGATCGACGCCGACGGCCGCGTGCTGAAATCGCTGCCGATGCATCAGGCCGGCCGCATCGACACCACACTCCCGCCGCCGCACGCCCCCACGCTGTTCGCGCGCTTCGGCAACATTCTGCCCGTCGGATTTGCGTTGCTGCTGCTCGCGCTGGCCATTGCTTTTCGGCGGCGCGGACGCTAACAGCACGGCCACATAAACTTTTCTTTATATCTGATTCAAAGAAAGTCTCCCATGCGCAACAGCTTCCTTTTCACCTCCGAAAGCGTGTCCGAAGGACATCCCGACAAGGTGTCGGACCAGATCAGTGATTCGATCGTCGACCTGTTTCTGTCGAAGGATCCTGAGGCGCGCGTGGCGTGCGAAACGCTGACGACGACCCAGCTGGTCGTGCTGGCCGGTGAAATCCGCTGCAAGGGCGTCTATGAAAATGGCGCATGGGCGCCGGGCGCACTCGAAGAAATCGAAGCCACCGTCCGCAACACGGTTCGCGAAATCGGTTATGAACAGGATGGCTTCCACTGGGAAACCTTCCGCTTCGAAAACAACCTCCACGGCCAGTCTGCCCACATCGCGCAGGGCGTCGATGAAAGCGGCGACAAAGACGAAGGCGCTGGCGATCAGGGCATCATGTTCGGCTATGCGTCGGACGAAACCCCCGATCTGATGCCCGCGACGCTCGATTACAGCCACAAGATCCTCGAGCGCATGGCTGCCGACCGCAAGGCCGGAAACGCCCCCTTCCTTGAGCCCGACACCAAGAGTCAGGTCACGCTGCGCTATGCCAATGAGCGCCCGGTCGAAGCGACCGCGATCGTCGTGTCGACCCAGCATGCGCCGGGTTATTTCTTCCACAATGGCGAAGGCGACGAAGCGAAATATCTGGAGCTGCGCAACTATGTCCTGCGCGTGATCGCCGATGTCCTGCCCGCCGAACTGCTGACCGCGAACACCGTCTATCACATCAACCCGACCGGCCGTTTCGAAATCGGCGGCCCCGACGGCGACGCCGGCCTGACCGGCCGCAAGATCATCGTCGACACCTATGGCGGCGCAAGCCCGCATGGCGGCGGCGCGTTCAGCGGCAAGGACCCCACGAAGGTCGACCGCTCGGCCGCTTATATCACCCGCTATCTGGCGAAGAATATCGTCGCCGCGGGCCTCGCGCGCCGCTGCACGATCCAGCTCAGCTATGCGATCGGCGTCGCCGAGCCGCTGTCGATCTATGTCGACCTGCACGGCACCGGCAATGTCGACGAAGGCAAGCTGGAGGCAGCGATTCCGCAGCTCGTGCGCCTGACGCCGAAGGGTATCCGTACCCACCTCGGCCTCAACAAGCCGATCTACAAGCAGACCGCAGCTTACGGCCATTTCGGCCGCACCGCGACCGGCGAAGCCTTCCCTTGGGAGCGCACCGACCTCGTCGACCAGTTGAAGGCCGCGCTCGCCGACTGAGGCCGCGCGTCGCTTGCCATCATCGCCCCGATCTGACAGCCTCGCGCATGTTGGGTCGGGGGGAGCGGATCGATGGCAAGATATTCTGATTTTGGACTTTATTCTGTGGCGCTGCTTGCGCTGAGCTTCGCAGCGCCTGCGTCGGCGCAGGGCGAACTGGTGGTCGAAACCGGCAAGCCCTGGACCCATCGACATAGCGGCATCACCGTGCCCGCTACGCTCGGCGGCAACACGCTGACCCAGGCACGAACCTACGCCCCGCAGGAGCTCGACCTCAGCCTGAGTTTCGAACCCGACGACGCGCGCGACTTTCTGTCCTTCTACATCTTTCGCAACACCAATGGCGGCGTACCGGTCTGGATGGCGCAGGCGCAGTGGTCGATCGAGAATCGCGGGATATTTCAGGGCGCAACGCTGGCCGTCGCGCCTCAAGCCTTTACACCGCCGGGCCAGACCAACGCCGTCGGCCTCAAGACGGTCTATGCGACCCCCGACGCCAGCTCATACAAGAGCACCGGAATCGCGCTGCTGCCCTTTGGCGAATGGTATGTGAAGCTTCGCGTCACCTCACGCGACAAAAGCCCCGCCGAACTGGCGCAGGCGATGGAAGGATGGCTGAAAGAAATCCGCTGGCCGGAGAATCCGGTTTCGATACCCGCAGCGCTGCCCGTCACGCCTTGCCAGAAGACATTGGCTTTTGGAAAATCGTCGAAAGATGCGCCCGTCGACATGACGAACTCGCTCGCCACCGCGATGATTTCGGCCGTTGCAGGCGAGGGAAAGCGAAAGCAGGAACAGGTGCAATGGTGCCGCGACAGCGGGCTCGATGGCAGCAAGACTGTCTATCGACCGGATGCCGCCCAGGATTCCTACCTTCTCGCCATCGGCGACAATGGCAATGGCGTGTGGGTCGCGCCGTCAGTCGGCAACGTGCTGAATCCGGGACAAGGGGGCGGCCCACGCTTTGACGTGACCCTCCACATGGCAGCGGTCGATATTCATTTCGTCTCGCAGAACCGCCTCCCCTCGCCCCAGCGGGCCATGGAAATCGTCGATGCCGGCCGCGCCGCCAGCACCGTCACGACCTGGGGCGAAAAGCGCACTATTGAGATCAATGACGGTGCGAAAGGAAAATAGCGCCCTTTCGCCCGCGGCCTTGGCGCGCTAACGCGCGCGCCATGACTGCACATAAACCCGGCGATCCGACGACGATCAACCGCCTCTATGGCCGCTCAAAGGGCAAACCCCTGCGCGCGGGCCAACAGGACCTCATCGACAATCTGCTGCCGCAGATCGCGGTGCCCGGTGACGGCGACGTCACCGCCGAGGCGCTTTTCGGTTACGACCGGCCGCTGCATTTCGAGATCGGCTTCGGTGGCGGCGAGCATATGGCGGGGCGCGCCGATATGCTGCCCGACCATGGCTTTATCGGCGCCGAACCCTTTATCAACGGCGTCGCGCAGGCGCTGGTCCATGTCGCGGGCGATCATGGCGCGGGGCTGCCCCTGGGCAATGTCCGCATCCATCATGGCGACGCGCTGGAGGTACTGCGCCGCATCCCTGATGGCACGCTCAGCTTTGCCTATCTGCTCCATCCCGACCCATGGCCCAAGGCGCGTCATGCGAAGCGGCGGATGATGAACGACGGCCCGCTCGACCTGATCGCGGCGAAGCTCAAGCCCGGCGGCGAATTCCGCTTCGGCACCGACCATCCCATCTATGTCGCGCATGCATTGATGGTGATGCGCCGCCACCGCCACCAGTTCGAATGGCTGGCGCAGGATGCGCAGGATTTCCTGGTCCGCCCGAACGGCTGGCCGGAAACCCGCTATGAGGCCAAGGCACGGACGCTGGGGCATGAGGTCTGGTATTTCCGCTGGAGGCGTAAGTAGGAGTGCTATAGGGTTGAAAAGGCTTGTTTTTTACAGTCTTGTCCTATGCTATCTTTTCCCCAATTACGCGGCAGTTTCCGCATCGGTGATTGCTGGGTGATTGCTGGAAACGCCGTATTGGGAGACCAATTTATGGCACGAGGAAAAATCACAAAGCGATCGATTGATGCCCTCATTTCGAATGAGTTGGACGGCATTCTTTGGGACGACAGCATTAAGGGCTTTGGAGCAAAGCGCACCAAGGCCGGGACTGTAACATACGTTCTGCAATTCCGAATGGGCGGGCGGGAGTCCAAAACCCGCCGTTACACGATAGGTGGCCATGGCTCGCCGTGGACTCCAGTCACCGCGAGAGCCGAAGCGGAACGACTGTCAATTCTTGTCGCCCAGAACATCGATCCGGGCGAAGCAGACCGCCAACGTCGGAGAGAAGCCGTCGATCTTGCTTTCGATAATTATGCCGACCGTTTCGCTGACGCCTGTGTCGGCAAAGGTTGGAGGCGTCTCGTGAACCAGAGTCTCCGGATTCACGTGAAGCCCGTATTAGGTTCGAAACCTCTTCCCAAGCTTACTCGAGTCGACATCGTCGCGGTCTTCGACCGCATGCCGCGGGCGCAGGTGGCCAACATCCGAAATGTCTTTGCGGTCTTGCGGCGCCTTTTCCGCTGGGCTGTCAGCCGAGGGGATATCGAACGCAGTCCAATGGAAGGCATGGAAACTCCACCGGCGGTCAAGGCTCGCGATCGCTGGCTTTCGGATGAGGAACTCGGTCGCGTCTGGACCGCCGCGCCACACACGCATCATTGTTTTGGCCCCATCGTTCGACTGCTGATCGTCACGGGTCAGCGACGGGAGGAAGTTTCATCACTTCGTTGGGAGGAGCTTGACCGAAAGGAGCTGCTCTGGACGCTACCTGGCGAACGCGCAAAAAATGGCGAACCCAATCGAGTTCCGCTCAACGACCTTGCGGTTGCCGTTCTGGATGGCGCTGCTGGATCGACGACCTGGCCGCGGAGCGGCAGCATATTTGCGACATCGAGAGGCGGACCTTTCACAGGATACGGCAAGGGCAAGAACAAGCTGGACCTGCTCATGTCGCAGGACGGTGGCGAACCCGTCCCGGACTGGAGATTGCATGACTTAAGGCGAACACTCGCGACCGGCTTCCAACGGCTCGGTGTCCGATTTGAAGTGACCGAAGCCGTACTCAACCATGTGGGGGGATCGCGCGCGGGAGTTGCCGGCATCTATCAGCGGCATGACTGGAAGAATGAAAAGCGCGAAGCGATGAAAAGTTGGAATGACCATGTGTCGGCCATCATCCGCTCAGCAAATCCGCGAAGCTAGGACAAAGCACATTTCGAAAATGGCGTTGCTCAGCTTCGGTTCGCTAGAAGACCTGTCGCGAGCAGTTGGAACGCCTCGACAGCTTTGGGAAGTGTCAAATGCGGCTCTTCACTCGCCGCAACCCATAGCGCCGCATTCAACGCTGCTCCATTCAGAAGGCGAGCGGCTGCTTCGACATCCACGGCAGTCATGACACCGTCCAAAACGAGCTTTTGCACTGCTTGCTTCGTCAAGTTTAAACACTCGTTCTGGCTTGGCCAGCGAGAAGGATCACCGAGAAAAGCGGGTCCATCGAGGAGCACGATCCGTCGCACCTCTGGGTCCAGCGCCATCTCGATATAGGCTGCTCCTTCAACAAGTAATTCGTCCCAATCGGTGCTCGCGCGTCCGGCAAGCTGCCTTGCACGCGCGGCCATCTCGCCGTCGATCTCGGCCACAACCGCGCGCAGAAGCCCCGCCTTGTCCCCAAAATTGTGATAAAGAGCGCCTCGCGTCAGTCCGACCTCCTTGGTCAGGTCATCCATTGATGCTGCCGCGAAGCCCTTCGTCGCGAACGCCCTACGTGCCGCCGCGATCAGCTTCGCCCGGTTTTCGGCCATCGTCTCGCCCCTAGGCCTTGCACGCACGGAATTCATTGTGATCGGGTCGTCCTTTCAGATTGACATACGGTACGTATGTATGGTCTTCAGATGCAAGACGTATATCAAACTTCGCTTCATTTAAAGGATTTACAAATGGCCAAACGTGACCCGGTTTTCCCCGCAAACCGACATGCTCTCTACGAAGAGCATGGATATTCCGCAGCCATCCGGTCGGATCGTTTGCTTTTCGTATCCGGCCAGGTCGGAAGTCGTGAAGACGGTTCGCCGGAACCAGAGTTCGCGGAGCAGGTTCGGCTGGCCTTCGCAAATTTGGAAGCGACCCTGCTCGCTGCGGGATGCGGATTTGACGACATCGTCGATCTAACCACTTTCCATACTGATCCCGAAAATCAGTTCGCAACGATTATGGCCGTGAAGAGCAAGATCTTCACTGAAGCGCCTTATCCGAACTGGACAGCACTTGGTGTCACCTGGCTGGCCGGATTCGATTTCGAGATCAAGGTAATCGCCCGCATTCCAGACTAATCAAAACCCGTGCTAGGCCAGTAAAATCCGAAACGAAAGAAAGTCGCTTCATCGCTGATTTCCTCGGAGCCGGCCTATGGGGCCTGTTTACAGCCAGCGGCCTTTTGATCGGTGCCGTTGTCGCGGACCTGTTTTCAAAGCGGCTCTCTCATCGCCTCATCGCGACCGTGATGGGGTTTGGCGGCGGCGTGCTTATCGCCATCGTCGCTGTCGAGCTTATGGGGAACGCGATCGAAACGGGGATGTCCTCCGCTGCAATCACCGCGTTGCTGGGAGGGGCAGCGATCTTCAGCGGCATCAACTGGTATCTTGCCGCAAGCGGCGCGAAAAACAGGAAACGGTGCGGCGAATGCGTGAAGCAAACGACCGAAAAAGAACATAGCGGAAGCGGCGTCGCGATTGCTGTTGGGACAGTTCTTGACGGCATTCCCGAAGCGCTCGTGATCGGCCTGTCTTTGGTCGGCGGCGGTAAGATCGGGGTCGGCGTCGTCGCCGGCTTCTTTCTCGCCAACATCCCCCAGGGACTCTCAAGCGCCTCGGGGATGAAACTGGCCGGACGATCACGGCGCTACATTTACGCGGTCTGGGTGGGTATACCGCTCATGATAGGGCTCACAGCCGCCTTCGGGAATTTTGCTTTGGGCTCAGTCTCCACCGAAGCAACGACGGTCATTCTCTGTTTCGCTGCAGGCACTGTGCTGGCGATGCTCGCGGAAACCATGCTCCCGGAAGCCTTCGATCACGCGCCGCCGATGATCGGTTTGATTACCGTGACCGGTTTTCTTTCGGCGTTTCTGCTCGTGCAACATCATGTTTGATATGCGGGGCGGGTTTGAATAGCAGATCTTACTGCGGCTTGATCCTTAGGTTGGGCCAATTGGAAACACATCGCCGGGCGCGTAATTTGCTACGATAGCTGCCTCAGGTGACGGCCCTTGGACCGCTGTAATATTGGAGACAGAAATTGGGACCGCATTCGGAGCGCAAGGAACAACGCCTTCTCCTGTTCTCCGCCACCGGCACCCTCGCCCTTTCACTTGTCGGCATCGCTATTGGCCTGTTGAGCGGCGCAAAGTCGATCTTGTTCGACGGTGTGTACAGCCTTGCCGACGCGGGGCTGACGCTGGCCGCCTTTTTTGCCGCGCGGTTGATCGCGCGTGGCGCAGACCGCCGGTTCCAATTTGGCTACTGGCACATCGAGCCGATGCTTGGGTTCGTCAACGGCAGCGTTCTGCTCCTCGCCTGCGTCTATGCTTTGATTGACGGAGTAGACACCGTGATGATGGGAGGACGGAACGTGAGTTTCGGGCCCGGTATCGGATATGCCGGCGCGAGCGCGCTCATCGGCTTCGCGATGCATATTTATATCCGGCGCCGCGCTCGCGGCCTCGGGTCCTCGCTTCTGAATATCGACGCGGCCGCGTGGCTTTTCGGCGCACTTCTCAACGCCGGGCTGAGCGCCGCATTTGTCACCGCGGTCGTGCTCGAGGGAACGCAGGCGGAGAAGCTCGCGGCCTACTTCGATCCGGCAATCCTCATTCTCCTTGCAATCCTCCTGGCTCCGCTTCCCCTTCGGGCCTTGGCAGCGGCCGGTCGCGAGATACTGCAGATTGCGCCAGCCGATCTCGATGCGCAGGTCAGCAGCATCGCACGCGAAGTCGCGGCACGGCACGGCTTCGTCGAGCATCAATCCTATGTGACCCAGGTCGGGCGCGCACGGTTTATCGAGATCGGCTTTGTCGGTGCCGCAGCATCAACCACGATGACGCTTGGCGAGCAGGACGCCATTCGTCAGGAATTCGCGGACGCGATGGGCGGGCTGCGCCCCGGATATTGGCTCACGATCGACTTCACGGCCGATCGCCGTTGGCTCTAAGCGCGAGCAACTCCGGGGCGGCTCACGATAGCGCGCTAACGGGCGCCCGCCGTTCGGCGGACGCCCGTTAGTTTCAGACGAGCATCTCTTCGCCCAGCAGCAAATCGAGGCCTCCGTCGGCATCGAGCGCCGACAGATCATCCGAACCGCCCACATGCGTACCGTTGATGAAGATCTGCGGAACCGTCCTGCGTCCACCGGACGCGGTCAGCATTGCACGAAACTGCACCGGATCATCTTCGACGTCGACTTCGATCCAGTCGGTCACCCCCTTGGCGCGAAGAAGCGCCTTGGCTCGGTGACAAAAGGGGCAATAGTCCTTGGTATAGAGGATTATGTTCGGCTTCATTTCATGTCTCCGATCAGGCCGCTTCAGACCGCTCGCCGGCCGATGGAAGGACCCAGTCGGCGCGCGGAAAGTGACAGGTGTAACCATTTGGGCGGCGCTCCAGATAATCCTGATGCTCGGGCTCCGCTTCCCAGAAGGGGCCAATCGGCTCCAGCTCGCTCGCGACCTTCCCCGGCCAGAGACCGGATGCGTTGACGTCCGCGATCGTCTGCAACGCGGTTTCGCGCTGCGCTTCGTCGGCATAATAGATCGCCGAACGATAGCTCCCGCCGCGGTCGTTGCCCTGGCGATTGCGTGTGGTCGGATCGTGAATCTGGAAGAAAAATTCCAGGATCCTGCGGTAGCTGATCTGATCGGGATCGAAATTGATCTCGATCGCCTCGGCATGGGTGCCATGGTTGCGATAGGTCGCGTTCGGCACATCGCCGCCGCTGTAGCCGACCCTGGTGCTGACGACGCCAGGAAGTTTGCGGATCAGGTCCTGCATGCCCCAGAAGCAGCCGCCGGCCAGGATGGAACGTTCGATCATGATCAATTCTCCTCGATCTGGTTCAGAAATTCGGAATAGCCCTCGGCTTCCATATCATCGCGGTGGACGAAGCGGAGCGAAGCCGAGTTGATGCAGTAGCGCTGGCCGCCACGGTCGCGCGGACCGTCGGGAAACACATGTCCCAAGTGGCTGTCGCCATGTGCGGAGCGCACCTCGGTGCGGATCATCCCGTAGCTGTCGTCGCGTATTTCATCGACATTGGCGGGGACGATGGGCTTGGTGAAGCTCGGCCATCCGCTGCCGGAATCGAATTTGTCGGTCGAGGCGAACAAGGGTTCGCCGCTGACGATATCGACGTAGATGCCGGGCGCCTTATTGTGCAGCAGTTCCCCGCTGCCCGCACGCTCGGTGCCGCCGTCCTGTGTGACATGGCGCTGTTGGGGCGTCAGCTTCGCAATGGCTTCGCTGGTCTTGAGGTAGGTCATTCGATATCTCCTTTGTCTGACAATTGCGGCACGTCTTTCCACGCCGGTGCGCTGCATGCGCGCCGGTGGAGACAGGCCCGAAATTCGATATTTGGCTCAGAGGCGGTCGAGGATGCTCATAAGAACCGCCGGGTCGAGCCGGTTGCGATAATTGGGATCGAGAAAACTATATCTGATGATCCCGTCGGTGCTGATCACATAGGTTGCCGGCATCGGAATGCGCCAGTCGGTGCCGTCCTCGCCCGCGACCATCCCGTCCGCAAGCGCCGCCGGGCGCATACTCTCGGGCAGTTCGAAGGCGAGGCCATAATCGCTCGCCACCGTCATTCCGCAATCGGCGAGCAACGGAAGCCTCACTTCCTCGGCCCGCGCCATTGCGACGCCGTCGGCGAGCGGCTGCGGGGAGATCGCGATCAGGCTCGCTCCTCGATCCTCGACCGCTTGCGCCGCTTTCGACATCGCCCGCAGTTCGGCGCGGCAGAAGGGGCACCAGCCGCCGCGAAAGAAACTCAGGACCACCGGTCCGCCAATCAATCGGCCACGCAAAGATACCGTGCCGCCGAGGGCATTTTCCAGCAGGAACTCCGGCGCAATGTCACCGGCCTGGACGGCCGAGAGTTCGATGCCCATTGCCAGGATCTGCCTGTCGCCTTCGGCGATTGCCACCCGCCCATCCTCGCCGGCCGCCTGGAGATAGGCTTGCTCGATCATGCTCATGTCCGTTCGGAAGTTCATTCGACTCTTCTGCAGCGAAAATTCGGGAGGGGAAAGGCTGGCGCGGCTCGCGCCAGCCTTTCCTTCAATGTCCACCTCGAGCCGGGCGCCGGGAGTCACGCCCAGCCCAAGGTGGATCGAGCGAAGCGACGATGCCGGGAAGGGGAATTACCGGCTGGGACGTCGCGTCCGGACTCGAGGCTTTGCGGCGGTAAGGGAAGGCCGCCGCAACCCGCAAGCAAACGGGCCGCGCTCTCCAGGGTCGCGCAACCGGCGTCGGTTCTGATCTGGCATTCATGATGGTCATCTCAAAACTCCAGGAGGCTTTGTCTCGGGTCCGTTTTTGCGGATGAGCCGTATTTAGGCTGCAGCGATCGCTTGCGGCAGACCGGTTGAATCGATAGGACCTATTCCGCAGGGGAATGAAATGGACCGACTTGCCGTCATGGAGCAGTTCCTCGCCGTGGCCGAGGCGGGTTCCTTTTCCGCGGCGGCGCGGCGGCTCAATGTCGGTCAGCCATCGATTTCGAAAGCCGTGGCGCAGCTCGAGGCCTATCTCGGCGTCCGGCTGTTCCAGCGCTCGACCCGCAGCCTGACGCTCACCGAGGCGGGGCGGCGCTACCGCGACGGCGCCGAGCGTGCGATTGCAGCCGCCGCCGCCGCGGAGTTTGCCGCCAAGGAAGACGGGGGCCGGCTCGCTGGCCCGGTGCGCGTCGTGGTCCCGACCTGCCTTGCCCGGCTGCATCTCGTGCCACGTCTCCGGGAATTCTCTGATCAATTTCCCGAAGTCACGCTCGATCTCGAGATCACTGATCGCGAGACCGATGTCGTGGCATCGGGCGTGGATATCGCGCTGCGGATCGGCACGCTCGCCGACACCGCTCTGGTCGCCTCGCGCATGGCGCGCACGCGGATGGCGCTGGTCGCGAACAAGGCTGAAAATGGTCTCGACGCCCCGCACAATTTCATGGGGCAGCCCGCGATCATCTCGCGCCTTCATCATGCGAAGAACAGCTGGGTCTTTCGCGACGGCAGCGCGCGCATCGCGATCATGGTGCATCCTGCGCTCATTCTCGACAGCGACGACGCGGCCCGGTCGGCAGCGCTTGCCGGTCTCGGCTATGCGATGTTGCCCCGGCCCTTCGTCGCCGATTTGATCGATACCGGCGATCTTGTCGAGTTGCTGCCCGACCATATGCTCGAAGACATCGATTTATGGGCGCTGCTGCCGGCTGGCCGCGACCAGACCGCGAGAGTGCGCGCTTTTCTCGACTGGCTCCGCCCGCAGATGAACGCGATCTTTGCCGATGAGCAACCCGGATTGCACGCATGAACGCTATTGCTGTCGCCGTCGCAGCGTCGGTGCTGAGTTTCGCGATGGGCTTCGCGATCCGGCGCGGGACGGTCTGCGTGGTGGTTGCGGCGCAGGACCTTGTCGTGCGGCGCCGACCCGACAGATTCATCGGATTCGCGACGGCGGCCTGTTGGTCAGGGCTTCTGATTGTTCCCCTGGCATGGGCAGCGCCGGCTGTTTTTCACCTGTCGCCCGGCTATGACCAGCTTATCCAGGCCCTCCTGTTCGGGGGTCTTTTCGGGATCGGTGCTTGGGCAAACCAGGCTTGCGGACTTGGAACGCTGGCGCATTTGACGGGCGGCAGGCTCGGATATCTTCTCACGCTCTTAGGTTGGGTGATCGGAGCCTCCTTGGTGTCCAAAGTCTACAGATCCCAACAAATGCCTGCGCCTTCGCTGCTCGAGACATCACCGCTCGCCGCAATCGCGGCTTGGCTGGCTTTCGCGGCGGTGTGCTGGTGGAGCTGGCCTCGGCTTCGGCTGCTGCGCCATCCGTCACGCTGGCGCAGGATTATGCTTGGACGCGCGCGGATGCGGCCCTTCGAAGCGATGCTCATTATCGGCGTCGGCGGCGGCCTGCTTTACGCCTGTGCCGGGAACTGGACCTATCTCAGCCTCCTGTCGAGTTACGCCTCGCAGATCGTCATGCGCGACTTTACCCCAAGCTCGCCGTTGCCCGCGCTCCTCGGCACCGCGATGATGGTCGCCGGCGGGCTGTTTGCCGCCGTTCGATCCTCCAGTTTCCGCTTGCGCGGCACAAATTTTCGGCAAGGCTCGCGGCATCTTGCTGGCGGCACCGTCATGGGGGCGGCAACGCAACTCATCCCGGGGGGCAATGGGGTGATCATCGTCTACGGGCTGCCCTCCTTCGCTCCCCATGCCCTGACCGCCTATTTCGGGATGACCTTGACCCTTACGCTTATCTTCGCGTTTACAAACTATTCCCGCAGAGCATAGAAACCATGCTCAAGGGTGAGCTGTTTTTGCGCGCGCGATGCGCGCATTATGCACATCATGTAATCAGGGAGGGTTAAGCGGGATGGCCGATTTCGACTATGACGTGGCGATAATCGGCGCGGGTACTGCTGGAATGTCGGCGTACCGGGAAGCCATCAAATATAGCGATCGCGTCGTGATGATCGATGGCGGGCCCTTGGGGACTACCTGTGCCCGCGTTGGCTGCATGCCGTCGAAATTGCTGATCGCTGCGGCAGAGGCGCGCCACCGTGCTGAAAGCGTTGGCATGTTCGGACTTCGCTCTGGCCCCGTCGAGGTCGATGGGGTGGAGGTCATGAACCGCGTCCGCGCCGAGCGCGACCGCTTTGTCGGCTTCGTCACCGATGCAATTGCGGGGTTTGCACCCGGAGGCCTGCTTCGCGAGCACGCGCGTTTTGTCGATGACAATCGGCTCGAACTCGCGGGCGGGAAGCAGATCAGCGCGCGCAGCATCGTGATCGCCACGGGCTCGCGCCCAATCGTGCCCACGCGCCTGGAAGGGGCAGGCGATCGCTTGATTTTCAACGACCAACTGTTCGACTGGACCGATCTGCCGTCCTCGGTCGCAGTCTTCGGCACCGGCGTGATCGGCCTCGAACTCGGCCAGGCTTTGCATCGCCTCGGCGTCCGCACGCATATCTATGGGCGCGGCGGCAGCGTCGGCCCGCTGACCGATCCGGACGTTATGGCCTATGCGGCGGCCCATATCTCGAGCGAAATTCCTGTCGACTGGATGGCAGCCGATGCAAGCGTCGCGCGCGACGGGGACTCCGTGGTCGTCCGGTCAGCAGGTGGCGAGCAGCGGTTCGATTATCTCCTCGCGACCGCAGGCCGACGCGCCAATGTCGACAATCTCGGACTGGAAAACACCTCGCTCACGCTTGATGCCCATGGCGTCCCCACCTATGATCACCTGTCCATGCGCGCCAGTTACAGCGACATCTTCATCGCGGGCGACTCGGCGGTCGATCTCTCGCTGCTCCACGAGGCTGCGGATGAAGGCCGCGTGGCGGGCGAAAATGCGGCGCGCTATCCTCACAGCTACCGCCGCGCGCGCCGGACCCCGTTGACGATCGTCTTCACCGATCCCCAGATTGCCATCGCCGGGCGCAGCCATGCCGACCTTCTTCGCGACCGGATGGATTTCGCCATCGGCGAAGTGTCGTTCGAAGACCAGGGACGCGCTCGCATATTGGGGCTCAATCGGGGATTGCTGCGCGTCTACGGCGATCGGCCGAGCGGTCTGCTGCTTGGCGCCGAGATCTTCGGTCCGGCCGCGGAACATCTTGCTCATCTGCTCGCCTGGTCGATCGAGAGCCGGCTCACCGTGCCAGAGCTGCTTGAGCGGCCATTCTATCACCCGGTCATCGAGGAGGGACTGCGCACCGCGCTTCGCCACCTCAATCACCAACTCGGGTTCGGACCCAATCCGCCGCTGCGCTGCATCGATTGCGGTCCGGGAGGCTAGGCGAAGCGGTGCGCAGCGTCAGCCCGGATCGAAACTTGGCACATGGCAACGGGGCGAATTCGGCAGAGCTTACGCCCGAGTCCGGATCGCGCGAGGCCGAGGCAGAGAGACGCGCCGATTTCCTGCCACTCCTCGCGCGAGCGCAACAGGGCGTGCGAGCCGAATTGCAGGGTAAGGAAAGAAGCAACACGCCCCGTCGCGCCGCTATGCTGACGACCCTGTCGGCCAATGGCACGGCGACACCGATGCGCACACTCGCATAGCTGCTCGCGATCGGCCAATCGTCGCTTTCAGGCCTTATCGATCGCATGGTGATCGATGGACTGCTCGAGCGTCAGCCCGATCCCGATGATCGCCGTGCCTATCTGATCGCCCTCACCCAAAGAGGCAAAGTCGAGCGCGCCGAGGTGGTCCTGGCGAGACTGCCGATTGAATTGTCGTCCGCGCCGTCAAATGGGGTTTTGCGGTCGCGCGCTCGCGAGGTTGGCAATCAGCTCTTGTCTGGTCTGATGCGCGTGGGCATGCCACGCCGGTTGACCCGGGCCGCTGCGCCATGACTGGCTGAGCGGGCTGTGATCCACGGTGTCGTAGCCGAGCTGGTCGTTAAGCCGGGTAACAAGAGCCACTGCTTCGGGGAAGTTGCTCGATACCGGCAATGCATGACGACCGGGCGAGCCCGGTGGCGTCCCCAGTTTGAGCAGGCGTGGCGCCTGTATGGCAGTGAAAGCCTTGATTACCTTCGATTTTGGAAGTTGCGTCTGGCGCAGTTCGTGTTCCGTCTTTTCGCCCGACTCGACGATGGCATATCGTCCGTCGCGCCAGGCCATATAATTGTTGGTGTCGATCACGATCTTGCCCGCCAGTTGCTCGGTCGGCATATTGTTCTCCAGTTTGAGTGGCACCGCGATGACGACGAAGTCGCCCGCCTCGGCCGCGCCAGCGGCAGTCGCTGCCCGTGCCGACGGTCCAAGCTCGGCGATGAGGTCACCAAGGGTTTCTGGTCCGCGCGAATTGGCCATGACGACCTTATAACCGCTCGCAATGGCCGCACGTGCGATCTGGCTGCCGACCTCCCCAGCGCCGATAATCCCGATAGTGGTCACGGCAGATTCTCGACGGTGCGCAGTTTCAACATGATAGACATTCCTTTGGTATGCTCGCTGGGCGAACTGCGGTTGAGATCGCAAGAAGCGAACCGAACCCGATTTGGAGCGGCCCGCTCCTTGAGCGGTCAGGCGCCGAACGCACCATCGATAGTGTGCATTGCGCCCGTAACGAAGCCCGCCTCCGGGCCCGCCAGCCAGGCCACCATCCCCGCGACCTCCTCTGGGCGCCCGTGACGCTTGATGGCCATGAAGCTGTGCAGGATATCCTTCATCGGGCCGTCTGCGGGGTTGGCATCGGTGTCGATCGGGCCTGGTTGCACGACATTGATAGTGATGCCGCGCGGGCCGAAGTCGCGAGCAAGGCCGCGCGCCATGCCCTGGAGGGCGGATTTGCTCAGTGCATAGGCCGCCATTCCTGCGACGGGCATCCTGTCGCCATTAACCGAGCCGATAATGATGATCCGCCCACCCTCGGGCATCTGTCGAGCGGCCTCGACCGAGGCGTGGTAGGGTGCGTGGACATTGATGCGCAACAGCCGATCCACCGCGTCGGGGTCAAGGTCAAGGGAATCTCCGAAGGCGGCAATCCCGGCATTGACCACCAGCACGTCCAGCTTTCCGCTGTTGCGCACCTGGGCTATGACCGCATCGCGGTCCGCACTGTCAGTCTGAACGGCGGTGCTGCCGGTCGCATCTGCCAAATGGTGCGCCGCCTCGGGCGACCCAGAGTAAGTGAAGGTCACAAGAGCGCCATCCGCCACGAAGCGTCGTACGATGGCGGCGCCAATCCCCCGGCTTCCTCCCAGCACTAGTACAGATTTGTCTTGAAAATCAGCCATCGAAACGTCCCTTGGAGAGTTATGTAAGATGCGCTACATAAGCCATCTAAAAATCAGGTCAATGGATTTTGTAATGTCTCATACAAATATATCGCGCCCGCGCGGCCGGCCACGCCGTTTCGATCCCGACGAGGCGGTCGTTACGGCGCAGCAATTGTTCCATACGTACGGCTACGATGCGGTGAGTGTTGCCGATGTCACTGGCGCACTCGGCATTAACCCGCCGAGCTTTTACGCAGCCTTCGGTAACAAGGCCGGACTCTACCTCCGCGTTCTCGATCGCTACGCCAAGACCGGCGCCATTGCCCTGGCGGATATCTTGCGAGCTGACCGGCCCGTAGCCGAGTGCCTCATTGCCGTTCTTGAAGAGGCAGCGCGCCGCTACGCCGCCAATAATGGGGCGGCCGGTTGCTTGGTGCTGGAAGGCACACATAGCAATGATGCCGGAGCGCGCAGCGTTTCCTGTGCCACCCATGCAGCCGCCGAAGACGTGATCCGTCGTTATATTGCCGCGCGGCACCCGGAAGAGTCCGGACGACTGACCGATTTCGTCAGCGCCACCATGTCCGGGATGTCGGCCAAGGCACGCAACGGGCAAGACGTGGACCGTCTCCTCGCCACGGCCCGCTTAGCCGGACTGGCGATCAATCAGGCGCTGCCTGTCCCGCCTCTATGCTGAACGGCCCTGTCGCTTGGTCTTTGAAGCTGTGCAACCAGCGTCCGCAGCGATCGCGACAAGGTTGATGACACCCTCGCCGTTGTTATTGGCGTTTGTCGCACCGGGGGCACCACCACATTCGAACCCAACAGGTCGACCGTCTGATGAAGTTACTTAACTGCCATGACAGTGCCAGTCTCGAGGCCCCAAATTCGCCTCCCGTCGACTGTCCGCTTTGTGTGCCGGCTGATCAGGCAGCAGACTGACCGCATTCCATCCCATATCGGGCAATCGCAGGATCAATCACGGTTGCTGCTGATGAAAATTGATCAATTTTGAGAAGGCGGCCATGTGGCGAGAGAGGAATCCCGTTCCAGCCTCACCTCCCCGGTCGGGCGGCAAGCTCTCCAGAAAAGATAAGCCATGCTCGATGCGCCTGTCGGCGGGGAGCCTCGCGCTTTTCGCCGACAGGTTCGCATCATGACTGGAGCGTCGTGATTATCTTAGAGCTGCGCGCCGGCAGGTTTTTTCTGTCGGACGGCCGCCGAGAGCAAAACCAGCGAAGCGGCAAGCAACACGACGTCTTTCAACAAAAATTGCCCGGGTACGGCCGAAATGGCAGGGAACCCGCCGGCAGTCGGCTCTGCGACACCCGGCGTCGACAGGAAGAACGTCAAGGTAATGGCATAGGTCGTCGCCGACATGGCGGCGCCAAGGGCAGAAAAAATCGGTTTGTAAACGCCGAGGATCAGGGCGGCGGCCGTGGCGAGTTCGAGCGTGCCGATGATCTGGCTCGCGCCCTGGACGCCGAACAGCGAGTGAAGCCAGCCCATAAGCGGGCTGTGTTCGATGAAGGGGGCAATGCCTTGCGCCTCATAAGCCGTGAATTTCATGCCGCCGAACCACAGAAAGACAAGGACCAGAGCCCATCGCAGCAGAGCGAGTTCGCGCATTTGATGCTCGGGGACGCTGAATGAATATTTTTCCGATAAGCTCATAATCAATGCCCTTTTTGTTGATGGAAATGTGGCGAGAGGCGTCAGTTTGTAATTCCGGGACCGACGATGTCGGTCGGACAGTTGGTGCACTTCTCTTCGTCGCAGAAACGGCAGGTCGTGCGCGCGCGCACGTCGTCGCGCGGCAATGACGCGAGGATGGTTTCCGCGACGCGCTCCAGCGCCGCGCGGTCCTTTTCGCCCACCGCAGCAAGCAACGCGGTGATCGCTTTGCTGCGCAGATTCAGGAGCGCCATCCGTTCCGTCTCGCCGCTTGGCGTCAAAGACACGTGCATGACGCGGCGATCGCAAGCGGATTGCGCTTTCAAGACGAAATTCTGAGCGACCAGCCGTTCGACCACGCGGGCAGCACCGGCATGCGACAGGCGCAGGGCCTTGCCGATCTGGTCGATCGAAAGCCCCGGTTCGTGGCCGATGAGGCTCAATGCCGCCGCGGTTTCCCCGCCGGCCGGAAAGCGCTGTGATATCGCACCGCGCATCTCGTCCGAAACCCCCTGCGCGAGGGCGCCGAAGAGATTGATCAGCCGATCGGAAGGTGAAGCGTCCTTGGTCAATCGCATTCCCATATATATGCGCCGCGCATATAAATAACGCAGTGGCTGGAGAATGCAAGAGGCGATCCGGGCTTCAGAGCTTGAGCCTCTCCTTCATGGGCTCACGATCGGTCTGTTCGATGGGGTACCACCGGTAGCCGGACCCGTCCGCGGCGATATGGCCCACCCCCGGGAACGGAAGATGGGGCGCCGCGATCATCATGCGGTCGCGAGCGAAGCGGCTGAACGCAGCTTTGCGTACGGCGCGCGCGCCGTCCTGGCGAACATCGAACGTGATCGTCACGTCGGGGCGTGGGAACTGAACCGCGCCAGCGTGGATGACATCGCCGACGAAGACGATGCTCTGACCTTTGCTGGTCAGGGTGTAGAAGGCTGTGCCGGGGGTGTGCCCAGGGTGGAGTTCGGCACGAATGCCTGGCACGACTTCGCCATCGGTATCGATCGGCTTCACCCGGCCAGCCGTGACATAGGGTGTCAGCGTCTGCTCGGTCTCGGTCCAGAAGCGCTTGTCGAGCCCGCTCTTTGCTGCGTTGGCAACATCCGAGAAAAAGCGAATATCTGCACCGCCGGCATAGACCGTCGCGCGCGGGAAGACGATCTTGCCAGCCTTCGTGAGACCGCCGCTGTGGTCGCTGTGGACATGCGTGATGAGTATGTCGGTGATTGTCTCCGGCGCGGCCCCGGCTGCTGCCAGCGCCTCGAGCAGCCTGCCGCCATTGCCTGGGCCGAAAAGATCGCCGGCACCGACATCGACAAGGATCCGCCGCCCGTTGAAGTCTATCAGATACGCGTTGATCGAAGCCTCTGCGGGATTGGCTAGGAAACTGCGGGCAAGAATGTCGTCGATCGCTTGCGGCGTGACGCCGCGCAGCAACTGGTGCAGGTCCAGCGGGACGGACCCATCCGACAATGCCGTTATCCGGGCATCACCAATCGTAAATCGATAGATTGCGGGAGCGGTCTGGCGAACGGTCCCGGCTATCGTGTCGGGGACTGCGACGGGCGTCGGAGCCGCTAAACCGGAAGAAGAGGATATCGGGCCAAGCAGCGCCAGGGTGAGAGGGACAACAGTGAATAGCTTTTTGGTCATCATGGCGACGTCCTTGATTGAGTTTCGACGGATGAAGAATTGTCAGTCATTATCGCAGCGCTGTCGCGGTCCTGCGAGACATTGCCGCGATCTACAGCGTGTTCGGCGACAGCGTTCGATTCAGGCAGGGCCACGTCCGAAAAATGCTGCCGGATATAATCCAGCTTGGGATCGATGAAGCGGCGGCAGAAGGGCCGGCTCGGATCGGTACGATAGTAGTTCTGGTAACGCTCGTCCGAGGGTTTGAAACCTCTGAACGGTAGAACTTGGGTATGCGCGGGCTTGCCGAACCCCTCGGCGAAGCGGGCGATCTCCTGTTCGGCTTCATGGCGTTGGCTTTCATCGAAGATGTAGATCGCGCTGCGGTACTTGTCGCGAGGTGAGCGGGCACGGGCGGCTGAATGCGTCCTGAGATGCACCTCGCACAGCGTCGCCACCGGAATGATTGACCGATCGAAAGTCACGATCACCCCTTCGGACCAGCTATCTGCCGGAGCGTCCGATTGGACAAAGCCTTGGTCTACCTGCGCAACGCCGCGCAGCGCCTGAAACACCCCTTCGGTGCACCAATGGCACCCCCCTCCAAAGCCCATCTTCGTCATCTTCACCTCTCGCTCCGGGACATATCCTTGCCGCAGATCAGGGCCGTCGCGCGCGCCTGAGCCTTATGACTGTGGACGCAATCAACGAAAGCATCAGCGCGCCGATAAGAACAGCCGGAAACAGCGGACTGTGGACATGCATCATGGCGGGACGCAAATACAATCCGACTAAACCAAGGATCACGAAAGCGACCAATGCAAGGTGCAGGGCGCGCCGAGCAAGGGATTTTCTGCGGTTGAGCCAAAGGGGAGTCCCGGAGATATTGGTCATGAATCATTGCCTTCCGGTAGTAGGGTTCAAGGTACGCAAACGATCAAAGCGGTCGTGCACATTCAGAGCGAAGCCAAGTTTCCTGCAGACTGCTGAAGCCGGCCTCCCTTAGTATCTGCGTCGCCGCAGCTAACCGCTGGCCCCGCCGATCGAGAATTTTTACGAACGCGCGGAGCACTTCGAGTCGGGGATCAGCGAGTGTCCCGTTTTCACGCCCTCCCGGAAGAAGTTGATCTTTCTGGAAGAGGGCCTGCGCGAGATGGCGCCCCGATCCGAACTTTTGGCATTTCTCGCGCCGCGCCAGCGCGATGACCGTCAGTTCCAGCGGCGTGAAGATGAAAGCGCCGGATGGAAGTATCTCTGGCTCGATGAGGTGCAGCACTGTGACGCGGCTCCCTTGTTCTCTTCATCGCTTTGGCGGCCCATCTATTTTGGCTAACCGAGGCGCCATTGAATAATGTGCGTTCGGCTAAGACACTCTCATTCATCCCGGAGCGGCGTCAGGCACGCCGTCGCTGGTGTGGTAGCCGTTGCCGACTATCGCAGTGAGCCAGAAAATTATCCAATAGACTGTGCCTATAGTTTTCATACTTCTGCAGCTCTGCGTGCCGAAGATTCATGCCGATTAAGCCTCCGATTTCATTGGCTTGTCGAAACCCTGTCATCCACGCGAGGGCGGCAAGGCTCTTGGAAATCAACGGCTGAAGCCGAGCCATCGATCGTCCGTCAGCCAAATTGGATCGCGCATCTGTCAGGCGCCTTGCGGCCGCCTCAATGACGATCTTCAGCGCATATCAATGGAATCAGAGCTTAAGGCGGATCGCTGTGAGGCGTAGTCGATTTCCAAGACGATGATTTTTGCGGGGTTCCGATCAGCCGAGCCTCGCCTGCAGCTCGCTTAGCAGCCATGCCCCCGCGCGGCCTGGAGCGCGATTCCGCATGTGGGCGGCGTAGATCATCAGCGGACCGGTCGCGCTCGCCGGATCGTCTTCAATGGTCAATGCAACCAAGCGACCATCGGCCAGATGTGGCGCGATGAGATGCTCGGGCATCCGGCACCATCCCAAGCCCGCCAGCAAGAAATCCATTCGCCGTGCGAGGTCTACGAACCGCCAAGCCCTGGTGCCGATGATGCCGTAGCTCGGGCCATCGGGTGCGGCCGGGTCGGAGAGGACGAGTTGGATATGCTCTTCCAGGTCGCCGGCTGCCAAAGGCCGATTTAGCAAGGCGAGGGGATGGGCGGGCGACACCACCGGCACAAGATCGATCCCGAGCAAAGGCAGCGCTACGATGTCATCCGGTACGCTTGGCAACAGGATACAGAACGCCAGTGCCGCGTCCCCGCGTCGCAGTCGTCGCTCGGCTCCGCCCAGCCCCTCGGTAGAAAAGCTGACCGGAAGGAATGGGAATGCGGCGCGCAGCGCATGCAAGCTGTCGATGAAGGCAGCAGTTGGCACAAGCGGATCGATCGCGACTG
The DNA here is from genome assembly GCF_002205635.1 of Sphingopyxis witflariensis. Lineage (GTDB taxonomy): Bacteria > Pseudomonadota > Alphaproteobacteria > Sphingomonadales > Sphingomonadaceae > Sphingopyxis > Sphingopyxis witflariensis. Next base: position 361,130 of record NZ_NISJ01000003.1, read on the forward strand.
CCAGTTCGGCCTCGATCCCCTCGCGCGTGCTGGCGGCTATGGCATCGAACCGGGCGGCGCTCGCAAGGACCGAGCGCGCCTGTGCCACCAGCACCCGGCCGACATCGGTCAGGACCGGCCGGAAGCCGGATCGGTCGAACAGCGTTACCCCCTGCACGTCCTCGAGCGTCGCAACTGCCTGACTGATGGCGGATTGAGCGCGGCCAAGACTGCGCCCGGCCGCGGAGAAACTGCCCGTCTCGGCGATAGTCGTAAGGACGCGGAGCTGGTCCAGCGTGAAATTCCCAATCATCCATCACCTCAGCCGATAAAGACTATCACATCTTTATCACTTCCATGACGATCGTCCACCCAACATATAGCGCACATGCAACCCACCTTCTTCATCAATCACGGCGGCGGTCCCTGCTTCTTCCTGGAGCCCGGGCCGATGCGCGATACGTGGCGCGACCTCGAGACCTATTTGCGGGGCTTTAGGGCGACGCTGCCGGAGCAACCGCGCGCCATCCTCGCCATATCCGGGCATTGGGAAGAGAAGGTGCCGACCGTCAACGCTGGCGCGCACCCGTCGCTTCTGTTCGACTATGACGGGTTTCCCGAACATACCTACCGCTTGACCTGGCCTGCGCCCGGCGCCCCCGCAATCGCGGCGCGGGTAAGCGAGCTGTTGTCGGACGCTGGCATTGCCAATGGCGCGGAGCACGCTCGGGGCTGGGATCACGGCATCTTCGTGCCGCTCAAGGTCATGTTACCCGAAGCCGACATTCCGCTCATACAGCTTTCACTGCAGCATGGTCTCGATCCGGCCGCCCACCTTGCCATCGGGCGGGCGCTGAAGCCCCTGCGCGACGAGGGCGTGCTGATCCTCGGCAGCGGTCAGACATACCACAACATGCGCGGCTTCTTCGGCGGCGGGGCGAATGACGAGAAGGCGGAGGCCTTCGACGCCTGGCTGCGCTCCGTCATGATCGACGGCGCAACTCGCGACGAAGCTCTGATCCGATGGGAAGACGCGCCGCATGCCCGTGTCGCGCAGCCCCATGAGGACCACCTGCTGCCGCTGATGGTCGCGGCGGGCGCCGCGTCTGGAGAGCCCGGCGTCGTTCACTTCCACGGCCACGCTCTCGGCAAGCCGATATCCGGCTTCCGTTTCGGCTGATCGAATCTCAAGAAAGGAATAATCATGGCCAAGCTTCTCGTTGTTGAAACCAGCCCCCGCGGCGATCAGTCGATCTCGCGCAACATGACACGTCGCTTCGTCGCGGAATGGCGGACGGCACACCCGGACGGCGAGGTCGTCGTCCGTGACCTGACAGAGACCAACTTGCAGTTCGTCACTGCCCCATGGCTCCAGGCCTATTTCACGCCGGATGCGCAACACTCGCCCGAGATGAAGGCCGAACTGCGCCTCTCAGACGAACTCGTCTCAGAACTGCTTGCCTGCGACCACCTCGTCATCGCGACCCCGGTCTACAACTACAACGTGCCTGCCGCGCTCAAGGCGTGGATCGACAGCATCGTTCGCAAGGGGCTGACGCTCGGCTTCGACGGCAAAGGACTCGTGACCGGCAAGACCGCCACGGTCTTGATGGCGAGCGGCGGCGTCTACACCGAAGGTTCGCCGATCCGCGACCGCGACATCGCAACGCAGTACCTGCGGTTGCTTCTCGGCGTGATCGGCATCACCGACGTCACCGTCGTGGCCGGTGGCGGTGCAAAGGCGGTCGACATGCGCGAGACGACGATGGACGGATTCATAGAAACGCTTCAACACGAGCTTGAGGCCGCCGCTGCCTGAGCGGGACAATGGGCTGCGTGTCTGCATGCAGCCCATTGGCCAAACCGCCTATTCGCCATTCCCCCAAAGCAGGTGGCCGTGCGGCATTCCGCATGGAAGACACGCTTGGCCGCTTCGTCATAGCCGACGCCACGATAAGCGAGTGTGCGCAGGACGGGATGCCGCCGGATCTCGGCATCCGGTCGGTGCATGTAAGGCGCAGTGCCGCGTCGTCCGCGGCGCGCGCGGAAAGGATGCCCGGATAGCGCGCGAAGAGGGTCACGGCCGAAGCGGTTTCGCGGTCCTTACCGGCATTGCGGCAGTCCGTAATCGCGTTATCGATCGCGTGCAGCGACGCGGCGGTCGTGGTAAGAGCCCCCGGGTCAAGCGCCTACTGGCAACGCAGCGTGATGTCCTGTTGCAAGGGGTGGGCCTCCGGTCTAAAGCGCCAATCGGCTCCCCCGATCCCTCCCCCCTCCTCTCTTCCGGTGAATCGCTGACCATCGGCCAGGAAACCATCCCACCTTGAGAATGCGCTGCGCAGCCTCAGGCAGAGATCGTCACAGGTTCCGACATTACAATCCGGTTTTGCACGCTCGGGCGTTCCAGCATCCGCTCGTACCAGGCGCGCAGCGCCTCGCATTCCTGCGGCACGGAAAGTTTGACAAGGCCGGCGAATATCAGGCCACCGACCACGGTAATGTCGGCCATCGAGAAAGTGTCTCCAGCGATGAAGGGCACCTGCCGAAGAACGCTGTCAAAATAATGCATTCCGCGCACGGCCTTGTCGCGCTGGCGAAGACCCCATTCAGCATTCTGGTAGATCTCAACGTCCGGCCCCAGGCCCGGTGTCGCATGGTGAAAATAGACACTGACCGCGTCGAGCAGTTCGATCTCGGCACGCTTGCTCATCATGTGGATCACCCCCTGCTCGCGTGGCGTAACACCCGTCAGAATGGGTTTGTCGTTCAGGGCATCAAGATATTGGGTAATCGCGGTGCACTCGGCGATCAGCGTCCCATCGTCGAGTTCTAGCACCGGGAGCGTGCCCGAATAGTTTTTGACGAGGAACACCGGCGTTTTGTGCTCACCCTTCCACAAGTCGACCGAAACGAAGCGGACCTGCGATTGCATCCCAAGCTCGCCCAAAGCGATGCGCACGCGGGCCGGATATGGACCGGTGTGCCAGTCGTAGATCGTCATCATCTGGGAATCTCCTACCTGCCAGTTGGTAGGCGACAACTAGAGCTTTCTATTTCGGCTGGCAATGCCTATCTGTCACTTGGTAGGCAACCTGGACGGCCATGACTATGAATGCAAAAGAGGCAATTTTGGCAGCGGCCAGGAGGTCGGCACAGGAGAGTGGCTATGCAGGTCTCAACTTCCGCGATCTGGCAGCAGACGTAGGGATCAAGTCGGCGAGCATCTATTATTATTATCCGAGCAAGGCCGACCTCGGCACCGCGGTCGCGCGCCGCTACTGGGAGGACACAGCCGCGGAGCTGGACGGGCTGCTCGCAGAGCTGTCTGATCCGCGCAGCGCGCTGCAACGGTATCCATCTATCTTCCGCCGCTCGCTCGAGAACGGAAATCGCCTTTGCTTGGGCAGTTTCATGGCGGCGGAATTCAGCGATTTGCCAGCGGCTGTGAAGGCGGAGGTTCAGGCGTTCGCCGACGTCAACGTCGCTTGGCTGAGTAAGGTTCTTTCGGCTATCGGCGATGGTGATGCTATAGCAAGCAACGCCCATGCCCGTGCAATCTTCGCGGCGGTTTCAGGGGCGCAGCTCCTGGCGCGTAGCCGCGCGGACGTCGCACTCTTCGATGGCTTGATCGAAACCTACCGGGGAACTGGGCTTCTACCGGCCTGATGAAAACGTTTCCATCCCTTGCCGATGGAGTTGAACAATGAGCGCACCTTGCCACCTCGCATTTCCGGTCCACGATCTCGCGGCTGCACGAGCGCTTTACGGCGACCTGCTCGGCTGCCCCGAGGAGCGCAGCGCAACAGAGTTGGTGGACTTCGACTTCTTTGGACACCAGATTGTTGGCCATCTTTCGCCTGCCGAAATTGGCTTCGTGTCGGCGAACGAAGTCGATGGCCATGGCGTGCCGATCCGGCACTTTGGGATCGTGCTGCCGATGGATTTATGGAACAAGACGGCAGATACCCTGTCCGCAGCGGGCATGGACTTCCTGATTGAGCCTTACGCTCGCTTCAAGGGAAAAGCCGGGGAGCAGGCGACAATGGTCTTCAAAGGCCCTAGCGGCAACGCCATCGAGAAGAAGGCATTCGCCGATATCGGCCAGCTGTTCGCGAAATAGGTGATGCTCACATCCCGCATCGCTATTTCCGGGTTCGGCGCGGTCGGCCGCGCGACCGCGCACCTGTTGCTCGCTCGGCGCGATCGCTATCGTACCGTCTTTGGCGTCGATGTGCGTCTCGTCGCGGTGTGCGGATCGCGCAGCGGCGCGTTCGACCCGGCAGGATTGGCGCCCGACCGCTTCGACGTATTGGAAGCTGGCCTGTCCGGCCCCGACTTCATTGCATCGAGCGGCGCCGACGTGTTGATCGAGGCTGGCCCGAGCGACTTTCGCACAGGTGGTCCCGGCCTCGACTATATCCGCTCAGCGCTTACCGGCGGCGTGGACACGATCGTCATTTCGAAGGGCGCGCTGGTGTGTGATGGCAGGGCCCTCAGGGATCGTGCGCGAGCCTCCGGCGCGATGCTCAAGATCAGCGGTGCCACCGCGGCGGCGCTGCCAACGATCGACCTGCTGCACTATAATTTGGCGGGCTGCACGACGCTACGGGTCGACGGCATCCTCAATGCCACGTCCAACTATCTGCTCGACGCGATGATGATACGCGGCGTCGGACTGGACGAGGCGCTTGCCGAAGCGCAAGCGGGCGGTTTTGCAGAACCCGATCCGCGCAACGATATTGAGGGGTGGGACACCGCCTGCAAGCTGCTCATTCTCGCAAACTTCGGTCTCGGTGCCGACCTTATGATGACAGACCTGACCGTCGAAGGGATTCAGTCAGTTACCTCAGGGCACATCGCGCAGTGGCGGGCAGACGGTCTCGCACCTAGACTGGTCGGTAGCGTGATCCGTGACGGCGATGCGCTTCGCGCCAGTGTGGGCATCCGCACATATCCGCCGAATGACCCGTTTGCCCATATTGCCGGCAAGAACAAGGCGATCCGCATCGAAACCGACGCCATGGGCGAGATCGTCGCGATCGGAGGCGGTTCTGGCCCGATTGCGACTGCCGCAGCTGCTCTCAAGGATCTTGAGCACATCTTCCAGTCACGGTCGTTACGATAGGCGGGACTTCAATGAGCGTAACCGGGGGACGCGGTGCCTCGTCCGCGTCATTCGCCAGTCCGATTCAGCGTCTCTCCAGCGAACGGGTCATGCCACGATCGCGGGCAATACAAAGCGATCGATGGCGTCGGCGACGCCGTCCTCCTCACTCGAGAGCGCGACATGGCTCGCTGCTGCGCGGACCGCCTCGGGTGCCTGGCCCATCGCAACGGACATCGCGGCGCGCGCGAACATCGGCAAATCATTGCGCTGGTCTCCGAGCACCGCGACCGCCGAAAGCGGTACGCCATACGCCGCGGCGAGCGTGGCCACGCCAGCGCCCTTGTTGGCATCGGGACCGGTGATATCGAGGTAATAGGGCTGCGAGCGCGCCACCGTCGCGTTTTTACCGAGAACCGTCTGAGTTTCGGCTTCGATCGTGGCGAGCAGATCGTGGTCGGCACTCACCCCGACCAATTTATCAGCCTGATCAAGATGGGCTGAGAGATCGACGTCGAAGATCGGCTCGAGACCGGCCGCCAGCTTTTCACGGCCAAGATTAGAGTTGGTGCGGTCACGCGCGTACCATTTGCCATAGGCGAACAGCCAGGGCGTCACTCCAGCGCGATCGATCCGGGCGAGCGCCGCGGCCGCAGTAGCGGGATCGAGGGTAGCTTGCGAAACAACGCGGCCGTCGGGCATCACCACCGTACCACCGTTGAATGCTGCGATCGGGCCTTCCAGGCCCAGCCGCTGCGCGATCCATAGCATCCCGCTCGGCGGGCGAGCGCTGATCAGGCTTACCGGGATGCCCGCGCTCAGGACGCGACGAACGGCCGCAACAACGCCGTCAGACAAGCTTTTGTCGCGGCGGACCAAGGTGCCGTCGATATCGGAAATCAGCAGGCGAATTGGTCTAGCGCTCACGCCGATGCGCCCAAACTTCGGCCATCGTGTGGGATAAGCATCCCGACACTGCAACGGAGGGACGGGCCAATATCATTGGGGCATTTCGACATGACCGCCAAAGCCGAAGCGCATCGCCGAAAGAAGCTTGTCACCAAAAGTGTGATCGACGCGGCTGCGATAACGCGCGAACAAGGCTGCAGAGAGGACATAGGCCGGGACGGCCTCTTCCATCGCCGCGTCAATCGTCCACTGGCCCTCGCCCGAATCCGAGACATGGCCGGTGAATTGTTCGAGCATCGGATCAGCGACCAGGCCGATCGCGCACAGATCGAGCAGCCAAGACGAGATCACGCTGCCGCGACGCCAGACCTCGGCGACGTCCGTCAGGTCGATGTCGAAGCGTTCCTCGGGTGCGAGCCGTTCGGACGACTTGCTCTTGAGGATGTCAAAGCCCTCCGCATAAGCCTGCATCAGCCCGTATTCGATGCCGTTATGGACCATCTTGACGAAGTGGCCGGCGCCGGTGGGGCCGACGTGGATATAGCCGCGCTCGGCGCGATTGTCGTGCGCGTCGCGTCCAATGGTGCGGACGATCGAACCATAGCCCGGGGCGAGTGTATCGAAGACAGGATCCAACAGGTCAACGGTCTGCTTATCGCCGCCGATCATCATGCAGTAGCCGCGTTCGAGCCCCCAGACCCCGCCCGACGTACCGACGTCGATATAGTGGAGGTGCTTCGCCTTTGCCGCGGCACCACGTTTGATGTCGTCTTTGTAGAAGCTGTTGCCGCCATCGATGATGATATCTCCCGGCTCAGCCAATTCCATCAGCTTGTCGACCGCGTCTTGGGTGGGAGCGCCCGCCGGGAGCATTACCCAGAAGATCCGCGGCGCGGTGAGTTTGGCGACGACATCTTCAAGAGAATTCGCTCCGATGGCACCTTCACCGGCAAGCTGAGTGACCGCGGCAGGATCGCGGTTGAAGGCGACGATCTCATGCCCGCCGCGCATCAGGCGACGCGCGATATTGGCACCCATGCGGCCGAGGCCGATCATTGCAAGACGCATTGCTCAAATCCTTCTGTCACAAGTTCACCCGGCGATGTCCGCCTCGACCAATCCCCGCCGCGGCTATCCAAATCGTCCGCATCAAGCACCGGCATGCCACTGTGGGCGCGCCCGCTTCGCCGCGCCTTGGCACCGCATGGAGGATGAGTTCATCGTCAGGCGAAGTCCAATAACCAAAGTCTATAGTTTCGATACCCGGTAGTGATATGCGAAGTGCGATGACACCCGTACGAACGGAGCGTCGATCGAGACATGGTCTTACGCGTTAATCTGGCCGGAACCCGAGCACGAAATCCATGACTTTTTTCGCCGACATCTCGCACGGCTTGAGCGATGTTTTTCCCGAAGTAAACCGATATAGGTTGAAGCTCACGATGTCGGTTCCAGCCAACTCCCTGGCAAACAGGCTGTTGCGGCGCCCGTCGTCGGATCGCCGGACGATCAAGCCGAAACGCCGGCCTTCATGAAGACCTTCGCTGTGACCCTCGGGAAGCCTTTTGAAGGCAGCGTCGAAATCGGTACGCTCCATCTCGGTCCACCAGTATCAGAAGACGCACAGCATGTTCGGGCCCGCCGACACTGGCGCGCGCAACGAGCCACAGGAACAAGCGCGCAATCGACTAGGCCCTCTCCATCTCATGTGTCGGTTCAACCCCCATCAGCGCGAGGCCATTGCGGATGACCTGCCCGATCGCGCTGGCCAGGAACAACCGCGCGCGGCTCACCGGCAGGTTTTCCGGGTAGACGAAGCGGCGCGCCGGGTCGGCATTTCCTATGTTCCACAGCGCATGGAAATCCGCGGCCAGCCCCTCGAGGAAGAAGGCGATCCGGTGGGGCTCGCGCGCTGCCGCAGCCGCCTCGACGATGCGGGGGAATTCTGCCGCACGCTTCACAAGTGTAAGGCTCAGACCGTCCAGGAGAGCGAGATCGGGCGCGTCGCCCAGCTCGATACCAGCTTCGGCCGCGCGGTTTGCTAGCGAGGAAATCCGCGCATGGGCATATTGCACATAGAAGACCGGATTATCCTTCGATGCCTCGACCACGGTCGCAAAGTCGAAGTCCATGGGCGCTTCCGCTTTGCGGGTCAGCATCATGAAGCGAACGACGTCCTTTCCGACTTCTCGAATGACATCGGCCAGCGTGACGAAATTGCCTGCGCGCTTCGACATCTTGACCGGCTCACCCGCGCGCAGCAGCCGCACGATCTGCACCAGCTTGACGTCGAACCGCTTCCTGCCTTCGGTTAGAGCTTCGGCGGCCGCCACGATGCGCTTCACGGTCCCGGCATGGTCGGCGCCCCATATGTCGATCAGTTCGTCGGCATCGCGCGCCTTCTCGAAATGATAGGCAAGATCCACGCCGAAATAGGTCCAGCCCCCGTCCGGTTTACGGATAGCCCGGTCCTGGTCATCGCCAAATCTCGTCGACCGGAACAGCGGCAGCGCGATCGGTTCCCAGTCCTTGGAGATTTCGCCCTTCGGAGGTTCGAGAACGCCGTCATACACAAGATCGCGCGCGCGCATCCAGGCCTCGGCATCATCCGGCTTTCCAGCAGCGACGAGGTCCGCCTCGGACGCGAAGCGGTCGTGACTTATGCTGAGCAGCGCCAGATCTTCGCGGATCGTCTCCATCATCGCGGCGACGGCCCGCGCCCGAAAGATTGCGAGCCAGTCCGTCTCCGGGGCGTCGGCATAGCGGTCCCCAAAATCGGCGGCCAGCGCCGCCCCGACCGGCTTCAGATAATCGCCCGGGTATAGGCCTTCCGCTATCTCGCCGAGGCTCTCGCCCAACGCCTCGCGATATCTGTGGTGTGCCGAGCGAGCGAGAACGTCGACCTGCCCGCCTGCATCATTGATATAATATTCGCGGATGACGCGATGGCCGGTGAACGCGAGCAGGTTGGCGAGCGCATCTCCGACAACTGCCCCGCGGCAGTGCCCCATATGCATCGGACCGGTCGGGTTGGCCGAGACAAACTCGATATTCACCGTCTTGCCCGCACCGATGGGCGACATGCCATAGCGGTCCTTCTGGTCCGCGATGACGGCCAGTTCATCTCGCCATGCCTGGTCGGTCAGCCGGATATTTATGAAGCCCGGGCCGGCAACGTCCGCGGCAGCGACATCCTCCAGCTTGGCGAGCCAGTCCGCCAGTTTTTCAGCGAGCGGACGCGGATGCGTGCCGCTGAGTTTTGCCAGGATCATCGCCGCGTTGGTCGACAGATCGCCATGTGCCGGGTCGCGCGGCCGTTCCACGGTCAGTCCCGCCCGCTGGAGGCCCGCAGGAAAATCCTTCGCCAACTGCAGATCGTCAATTCCCCGCGCGAGATGATCAAGGAAGCGCGCATGAAGCGACACGGCCATCAGCGAAGCCCCACTGGGCGTCGGCTGTTACCCAACCTCCACGCCTTTCCAGAAGGCGATATAATCCCGGATGGCTTCGGCGACCGGATTCGGATGGGGGTATGACCAGGCCGCGTCCGCGTTGAGTGCGGTGCCTACGCGGATATGGAAGTATCTGGCCGTGCCCTTGATCGGACAGACAGAAGTGTGTGCGCTCGCTTCAAGGAGGTCCTGATTGACCGCGGAAGGTGGGAAATAGTGGTTTCCCTCAACGACGATTGTCTCGTCGCTTGCGGCGATGGTGGTGTCGTTCCAAACTGCTAAGACCAACGGAATATCCTCTCATATTGTCAATGGCACGGGGTTCGCAGCGGACGTGAATCAGGGGCGTTCGAGGAGTGCGACGGTGCCTTGGCCGCCGTCGGCGCAGATGCTGACGATTGCCCGTGATCCGCTCGGCATGGCCCAGAGCTCCTTCACTGCCTGGCTAAGGTCGCGCGCGCCTGTGGCGCCGAAGGGGTGACCGATGGCTACCGAGCCTCCGTTGGGATTGACGCGGTCCCAGTCGAAGTCGCCCATATCCGACTGGACACCGGCGGTTTCGCGCACCCATTCCCGGTCGGTGATGGCCGCGACATTCGCCAGGACCTGGGCGGCGAAGGCTTCGTGGATTTCCCAAAGAGCGATGTCGGAGAAGCTCAGTCGATGCCGCGCGAGCAGACGCGGAATGCCATAGGAGGGTGCCATCAACAGACCCTCGGTGTGGAAATCGACGGCCGACACCTCGTAATCGATGAGCCGCGCGTAGGGCGTACTCGCGGGCAGTCGTGCCACGCCGGCTTCGTTAGCCACCCAGCAACCGGCCGCGCCATCCGTTATCGGCGAGCTGTTGCCGGCCGTCAGCGTTCCCTTGCCACTGTCGCGATCGAAGACGGGCTTGAGGGCAGCAAGCCGTTCGGGCGACGTATCGGCGCGCGGGTTCGCATCGCGCGCCAGTTCAGGAAGAGAAATCACAAGATCGTCGAAAAAACCTCGGTCCCAACCAGCGACCGACCGCTGGTGGCTCTTTAGCGCCCAATCGTCCTGCGCCTCGCGCGAGATCCGCCAGGCCTTGGTGGTGTCCTCCATATGATCGCCCATTGTCCTGCCGGTGATCCGGTTGGCCCATCCCTTGGTCGGGAGCACATAGTCGTGGAGGGCAAGAGACTGGAGGGCTGCAAGCGCAGCCGCCGGATCTTGCGCAAAGAGGTCGGTGAGCCGCTTCGATGCATCGGCCGTCAGAGCGATGGGAGGTCGGCTCATGACTTCGGCACCGCCCACCATCGTGAGATCGGTTCCTCCGCCCAGCATTCCTGCCGCAGCGAAAGTCGCCGTCATGCTGGTAGAGCATGCCAGGACGACGGAAAATGCGGGAACATTCGGATTGAGCTTGGCGTCAAGCCAGGTCTCGCGAGCAATGTTGCTCCAGCCCAAATTCGGGATCACGGTACCCCAGATGAGAAGATCCGGCTCTGCTTGCGCCGCCATCGCCTGCACAAGAGGGACGGACAAAGAGACGGCATCATAAGCAGCCAAAGCTCCTCCGCCGCGGCCGAAGGGAGTGCGAAGGCCGGCGGCAACAAAGACGGGTTCAGCAAAGCGGCTCATGACGTTCTCCAAATATTATCCGCAGAGTGGAAGGTGGGACGCGAGCGAGCATGCGCCACTAGCCACCATAGCGCTCGGTTTTGATTATCGAGGGATCGAGCCCGGCCCGCAGCGCGCCCTCGGTCGCGATGTTGACGAAATCGTTGGATCCGCAAACGAATATCTGTGTGGGCTTTCGGTGAAGCCGGGCGAGAACCTCTTTGACCATGGCGCTGTCGATCCGCCGCCCGAAATCCGATGCGCGGATCGGATCTTCGCGCGTGATCGCCAGCGCCAGGACGAACGCGGCATCGTTGATTTCGACGGAATGCAGTTCTTCCGAAAACAGAACATCCTCAGCCGTGCGCGCGGAAAGGAGCAGCGCCGTTGGCACGGCCGGGTCCTGCGTGCTGCGGTGCCGGATCATCGCCATCAAAGGCACAAGGCCCGATCCTGCCCCGATCAACAGCACCGCATCTACGGCCGGTTCAGGCCATAGGAAGTGCCCGCCGAGCGGACCGCGAAGCTCGATTTCATCGCCGACTATCGCGATATCGTGAAAATAGGCCGATACCTCGCCATCGGGCAGGCGCTCAATAGCGAGCTCTATGATCGGCGACGAGGCTGCCGATGACGCGATCGAGTAACTGCGCATCGCGCTATAGCCATCAGGCGCGGTCAGCCGGACATCGACATGCTGGCCAGCGATGTGCGCGAACGGCCTGCTCAATCGCAGGAAGAAACTCTTGATGCTCGGCGTCTGCTGGACGATTGCCTCGACCATGCAGGATTGCCATGAAACGATTTGCGTGCCGTTGTCAGTCATCGGTGTATCGTTGCTCGCGCCACGGATCGCCGTAAATGTGATAGCCGCGCAGTTCCCAGAAGCCGGCCTCGTCACGCGTCGTGAATTGGAGCGCCTTCACCCATTTGGCGGACTTCCAGAAGTAAAGATGCGGAACCAGCAGACGCGCCGGCCCGCCGTGATCGCGGGTAATCGGCTGGCCCGCAAATTTGAGAGCGACCATCGCTTTCCCGGACAGCAGGTCCGCCAGCGGGACGTTTGTCGAATAATCGTCGTAGGAATGCGCCAGCACGAAATCGGTGGGCCGGTCGAGCCCGGCATCCGCAAGGATGTCCTCGACGAGGACGCCCTCCCATATGGTATCCAGCTTCGACCAGGAGGTGACACAGTGGATGTCCTTGGTCACCTTGGTCTTCGGCAAGGCGTTAAATTCGCTCCAATTCCACACTTTGGCGGGCTTCGGACCGACTTTGACGGTGAATTTCCAATCGGCCAGCTCCACGTTCGGCGTCGGCCCCGCCGTGAGAACCGGAAAATTCTCCACGAGATGCTGACCTGGTGGAATCCGACCGGAATGGTCGCCACTTGACCCGCGACCGGTGAAACCTCTCGTGACCATAGCCCCTCCTTTTTTTGCTCGATGCGACAGTCAAGAACTTGCTTCACTTCAGAATCCCGGCCAGATCCTGATACGCGTGGCCGCGGTACGAACCGATGGCCTGAAGCCGGAAACGCCCGATGCTTCATCGGGATATCGACGATCGCATTTGCGTGAATCGGTGATTTATGCGCATCGACTATAACGCGACCTCAGTCCGATTTCCCAATACCCTATCGCTATAGTTTTTATAGCTTTGAATAATTACGCCCGCATCACGCTGGGGTGAATTCGGCACAGGCGTTAGACTGGCGCGCCGGCTTTCCGGACTGGCTGACGCGGCTCGCAAACTCGTCGGCGCCGCTCAGCGATAGCACGGCAACAAGGTATGGAAACTATGTTCCGCTGCTATTGGAAATAGTCGGTGCATATCTTCATAGTCTAGCGCGCGAAACCCTTCGACCCGTGCGAATTTTCAAAGAATTGGTTATCCGATCGATCGATACTTTGGGGCGCAGCAAGATGGAGACATTGATGAAAGCGGTTGCTGACAAGGTCCTGGGTCCGTCGCCGGGGGTGCTGCGTTGGTCGATCTCGAACGGCCCCAGCCTGTCTCTGCGGGATATGATATTCTGATTGAGGTGAGGGCCGTGCGGTGAACCCAGTCGACTATAAGGTCTGAGGCAAACGACGGCGCTGACCTAGCTATGCGCCCAAACAACAACACCGGGAGTTTTTAGATGATTGAGGCCGAGGCACGCATCGCTACGATCGAATCGAGTAAATATCTGACGAGACTCGCTGAGGCGTGGGTTCACACTTATCCGGTTCGATATGACGCGCTGACAGCCGAAATCCAGCTTCCGGGCGGCGACCTTATATTGACTGCAGACGGCGACAGCCTCTCCTTGAGGCTCGTGGGCAAAGATCGCGAACGTTTCGATGCAACCAAGGAATCCGTCGCCACGCTTGTTGATCGCGTCGCGGAGCACGACACCGGGGTCCGATGCGTCTGGAATGACATATCATGATAGCGCGCACCACTCTGCGCCGCGGTTCTTCATCGCGCTGGAGGATCAGATGAGCATGCTCGAACGACAAGCGCCGGATCTTCGGGTGCAGAAATGGATCGGCGCGGACGGAGAAAGCACCGCGCCGCTCAAGCTGCCGGATCTCGGCTCCGGCCCCAAGATCCTGTTCGCCTTCCAGCACTGGTGCCGCGGATGCCATGTGCATGGCTTCCCGACGCTACAAAGATTGCATAGTGCATTGAGCCCCAGGGGCGTGGGATTTGCGGTGATCCAGACCGTCTTCGAAGGAGCGGATGAAAACACCTTCGAGAAGCTGCGCGTAAATCAGCTTAAATATGCGCTTCCTCTCGCCTTCGGCCATGACGAACCACCGGCCGGCGCGACATTTCCCACCTTCATGGAGGACTATCGCACGCGGGGAACGCCCTGGTTCTCGGTTATCGACGCGGGCGGCCGCATCATTTTCTCGGATTTCCATCTCGATGCGGACAACCTCGTGAAGGACATGGAGCTCGAGTAATCATGCGGCGCTGGTTCATCCTGACCGCCAGCCATCTCGCGATGCTCGGCATTGGTTTTGCGGCCGGCATTTATACTCTGCCAATCCTCACCGCGGCCAAGCCGCCGAACCCGGCAGCCTATCAGGCCATCGAAACCGAAACACTCTACACGGGGCGGCTGGCTCGTGATCTCAAAGGCAGCGACCTGCTGCATTGGGGCGAAGGCGAAGTCCGGTTATCGCGAAGTCGGATCGGTCACATAGGTCATCTCGCACCCGGCCCGGACTACAAGCTCTACCTTGCGCCAAATTTCGTCGATACGAAAGAAGCCTTCCTGTTGATAAAGGACAGGTCGATCCGCGTGGGCGACGTGAAGACTTTCAACGGCTTTATCGTCGACGTTCCTGTCGGGATCGATGTTCGCGACTACAACACGGTCGTCATCTGGTGCGAAGCGTTCGACCAGTTCATCAGCGCGGCGGCGTATCGACCGTCGCGTCAGGCGCTAAAATGAGCCCGGCGATGGATAGCATGCGGTCGGCGGGCCGACGTGGCCTCAAGCTCGCACCCGTGGCGGCGTTGCTGGCGAGCGTCGCGGCGCTGCTGCTGGGCAATGGTTTGCTGGGTACGCTCCTGATCGTCAGGGCCGGCCAGGAGGGCTTCTCGTCCGGCGCGATCAGCGCGATGATGTCGTTCTACTTTGCGGGTTTCACGATCGGCGCGCTTATGTTGCCGCGGATCATCGTCGCCGTGGGTCATGTCAGAACCTTTGCCGGCTTTGCAGCTATCGCCTCGATGACTGCCCTTCTTCATGTCGCGCTCGTGGAACCGATCGCCTGGATCCCGCTTCGCCTGATCACCGGCTTCGCCTATGCGGGCATGATCCTCGCAACGGAGAGCTGGCTCAACGCCCATGCAGTGCCATCCACGCGCGGACAGCTCCTGTCGATCTTCGGAGTCGTCTCGATGGGCTCATGGGCCATCGGCCAGGCCTTGCTCAACGTCGCCCCGCCGGCAGACATGACCTTGTTCCTTATCGTTTCGCTGTTGATTTCCGCGGCGGTGGTTCCGATCACCTTGCTACCCAGCCATCCGCCGGCGCAGGTGACACAGGAACGGGTCGCGTTCAGCGAGCTTGTCCGCGCATCGCCGCTCGCCGCGGCTGGCGCTTTCCTCGCCGGCCTGGCTATCGGCGGTTTTTGGGGCATGGGCCCGAACTTCGCGCAGAGGATCGGACTCGACGTGGGCGGCATCTCCGCTTTCATGGCTGCGGTGCTGGGTGGGACGCTTCTCTTGCAGTGGCCCCTGGGCTGGCTTTCGGATCGCGTGCCGCGGAACCTTGTCATCGCCGCTGCGGCCCTGGCGTCCGCGGCGGCGGCCGTCGGCGTCGCCTTTGCGGTGGAGGCGCCCCTGCCCCTGCTCCTCGCGGCGGGCGCGCTGTTCGGCGGCTTTGGCATCCCGATCTATTCCCTGTGTCTCGCGGTCGCCAACGACGATCTTCCGGCCGGGCGGCTGCTCGGTACCGCCCGCGGGCTTCTGCTGCTCAACGGGATCGGGACAGCCGCCGGCCCCCTTATCGGGGGAGCTGCGATGAATATCGCCGGCCCCGGTGGCCTGTTCCTTTATGCGTCCGCATTGCTTGCCATATTGGCGGTGTTGGCCATCGGGCGCAGGCAGCCAAGGCGCCGCATCGACGCCAAGGCTGCCCGCTCTCCAAGCACACCGATGATCACGGGATCTCTTGATGTGATGATATGCATGGAGTCAGAGGTGAAGGGCGCCCGGCACTAGCGCGCCGGCTGCACCAGGCGTTCTATTCGACATTTTCTACGATGAGGTCCCGGCCGTTGAACTGCACGGTCTCTCCTGCTCGCGCGCCTTCGATCGCCTCGAAGATCGGCGCCATCGTGGAAATACCCATGAACTCACGCCCATCGCAGGTGAACTGGCTCGTTGACACTGCGATCACGAAATGGCGCCCCGACAGTTTGATGACAGCACCCTCCTCCACTGCCGACTTGGGGCCGAAGTCGATCGTCCTGAGCTTTTCAAGTTTATCGGCATAGTCATGCAATGTGTCGTCAAGCGCTTCAGCCAAGTCGCTCGCGACTTCGGCCTGGGCCTGCTCGTCATTCTCGATCGGTTCGCTCCGATCCAGCCGCGCGATGGAAACATAATCCAGATAATTGGTGCGAGCGCTATGCAAAGCGGCGGTCTCCAGCGAAAGCATGGTTTCGCGGATGTGGCTTTTATTCCAGTTCATCATCACCTCGTTGTGTTGCGATAGTTTGATTGTCGGCGTGTCGGCCCTCCCCGCGGAAGGGGCCTCAATGTCTTGCTGACCCGCTATTCGTCGCTCGGGGCGTCATCTCCCTGATAGGGCGCCCTGATCAGCCGGGAATCCCGAATGATGCTTGTCACAAGCCACACATAGGATTGCTCGGCGGTATCGAAGCCGAGAATGCTGAAGGCGCCGCCGAAAGGGCATGGCGGGAAGTCCGGATAACCCTCCCGCAGCACATAACGCTCGGGATCGCGGTCAAACTCATTCTTGTAGACTTTGCGCAGGCCGTGCTTGCTTGGGACATCCTCGTCACCCGCCGACGTCGTTTGCCGATCCGCGACTAGCCGCTCGGAAAGGTCGCGGTGACAGATTTCATCGAACACATCGAACGCGTCGATCAACAGGCCTTTATGATTGGTCGCCGGATCGGTAATCGCGTAGATATTGGACGCGTCTTCCCCATCATCCCCGCTTTCGAGGCGTAAAGCCGCGTCGACGATTATGCCGCACGGATCGAGGGTCGAGCCCAGTTCAAGATCGACGAGATGGCCGTCCTTGACGCGGTATTCGCGGTCGTAGCCCTTCGCGACGAAGGACTGGACTGCGGCTAGGACGTCGGTCACTTGGGATGTCATTGGTGCACCTTGGTTTTGCATGGCATTGGACATGCTCTAATATGAGGTACGCTGTCGCCACTCAGATGTGGGAGATGAAAAGCGACGCGCGCTGTTCATATCCACTTGGCCTTCTTGAACCGGACGAACAGGTACAGGCAGAACATCGTCATCAGCCCGAGTACGACAAAATAGCCATAGGTCGTGTCGAGCTCGGGCATATTTCTGAAGTTCATGCCATAAATCCCGGCGATAGCCGTCGGCACCGCCAATATGGCCGCCCAAGCCGCTAGCTGGCGCGTGGTTACGCCCGTTCTTTGCGCTTCCAGCAGGCTGCTGAATTCAAAGACGGTGGATAAGACCTGCAGGAGCCCATCGACCATGGTCTGCACGCGATCGACATGATCCGCGACGTCGCTGAAATAGGGTCTGATTTCTGAACTGATGCAGGGGAAATGGCCTCGGACGAGTTTCCGGACCAGTTCAGCCATGGCGCTGAGGGTGCGCTGGAAGCGGGTGAGTTCGCTTCTCAACCCGAAGATGCGGTCGATTTCTTCGCGTCCGAGGAAGTCGTCGAGCGATCGTTTTTCCATCGCCAGAACGTCATCCTCGATCATTTCGAAGATGGGAAGATATTGATCGACGATCCGGTGCAGGATCGCATGCAGCACATAATCGACACCCTTGCCGAAAAGTGTTGGCGAAGCCTCGAGTTGCTCGCGAAGATTGCCGAGCGCTCCGCCGTTGCCGTGCCGTACGCTGATGAGATGGTTGTGACCGGTGAAGATCGCCATCTTGCCGTAGCGGATCCGGTCGCCGTCGAGTTCGGCGGTTTGAGCGACGACATATAGCTCGTCATTATAAGCTTCGAGCTTGGGCGGACAGAGCGGGTGCATCGCATTGTCGATCGCCAACGGATGGAGATTATACGTCGTCTGGATCGCGCTGAGTTCGTCGGCGGTGGGCTCGCTCAGTGCTATCCAGCAGAAGCCCGAGCGGTCTTGGTTTAGCTCGACACACTCATCAAGCGCGATTTCACGGACGCGTTTGCCTTCATTATAATAATATGCGGCGATGATGCTCATGCTGGCCTCGCAGGGATGTGCAGGCCGCGCTGCACCGCCGGCCGGGCCAGTCCGCGTCCGAGCCATGCCTGGATGTTCGCATAATCGCCGAGGCCGAGAATGTCGCCGGCCGCATAGACTTCGACCAGCGCGTTCACCCAGCCGAGCGTCGCGATATCCGCGATCGAATAATCGTCGACAAGCCAGTCGCGGCCTTCGAGCTGGCGGTCCAGAACCCCGAGCAGACGCTTGGATTCGTCGATAAAGCGCTGCCGAGGCCGCTTGTCCTCATAATCCTTACCGGCAAATCGCAGGAAAAAGCCAAGCTGGCCGAAGGTCGGCCCGACGCCGGCCACTTGAAAGAATACCCAGGCCAGCGTCTCGTAACGCTGGGCGGGAGCGGTGGAGATTAGCTGGCCCGTTTTGTCAGCCAGGTAGAGGAGGATCGCACCCGATTCCCATACCGCAATGGGTTCCCCGTCAGGGCCAGATGGATCGATGATCGCGGGAATGCGGCCGTTGGGGTTCAACGATAGGAACGCTGGGTCCTTCGACTCGTTGTTCGAGATATCGACCAGGTGGGGTTCGTACGCCAGGCCGGTCTCCTCGAGCATGATCGAGACCTTGACGCCATTGGGGGTGGGAGCGGCGTAGAGTTGCAGGCGATCGGGATGCAATGCCGGCCAGCGCTGCGTGATCGGAAAGGACGAGAGGTCTGGCATAATCTGCGATCCTGTGCTGCGATGGCGACTATATGGACCGACCCGCCGCTCCGCAGCAGGGTTCGATGACCGCGTCGTTGTACGACGCGGTCATGAAAATTGCGAACGGGATCGGCGGAGCGCCAACGGCAGTGAAGCCTAGTGGGCTGCCGTCCCCGCAGCCGGCTCCTCGTCGTCGACCTTTTGGCGCTTCGGAAGCACCCAGCCGGGACGGACGAAGTGGCATGTGTAGCCGCCCGGGCGTTTCTCGAGATAATCCTGATGGTCCGGCTCGGCCTCCCAGAAATCGCCGACCGGCACGACCTCTGTCACCACCTTGCCTTCCCACAGCCCGGAGGCATCCACGTCGGCGATCGTGTCCTCGGCGACGCGCTTCTGCTCTTCGTCGACGTAATAAATACCCGACCGGTAGGACAGCCCGATGTCACCGCCCTGGCGGTTCTTCGTCGTCGGATCGTGGATCTGAAAGAAATATTCCAGAATGTTCCGGTAGCTGGTCACAGCCGGGTCGTAGATGATCTCGATCCCCTCGGCATGCGTGCCGTGATTGCGATAGGTGGCGTCCGGAACGTCGCCGCCGGTGTAGCCGACACGCGTCGATACGATGCCGGGCTGCTTGCGGATCAGATCCTGCATGCCCCAGAAACATCCGCCTGCGAGAACAGCGCGCTGATGCATGTCAGCCCTCCTCTACCTGATCGAGATATTCGCCATATCCTTCGCTCTCCATCTCCTCGCGTGGAATGAAGCGAAGCGACGCGGAATTGATGCAGTAGCGCAAACCTCCGCGATCTGAGGGACCGTCCGGGAACACATGACCGAGATGGCTGTCGGCGTGCACCGATCTGACTTCCGTCCGCACCATACCGTGCGCGTCATCGCGCAGCTCGTTCACATTTGCTGCGACGATCGGCTTGGTGAAGCTTGGCCAGCCAGAACCCGAGTCGAATTTGTCGGCCGAGGCGAACAACGGCTCCCCCGAAACGATATCGACGTAGATCCCCGGCTCCTTGTTGGCGTCATACTCTCCCGTGAAGGGCCGTTCGGTGCCAGACTCCTGGGTGACGCGGCGTTGCTCCGCGGTGAGGCGATCAACAGCTTCTTGCGACTTTTCGAACTTCATGATTGTCTCCGATTTCGATCTGAGAGGGCCTAGACGCCGCTTATCGTGTCAGTCACTGCGCCGACTATCGCAGTGCGCCCGGGATTTATCCAATAGGCTGTGTCTATAGTTTCCATAGCATGGATGCCTTGCTCAACTTGGCTCAATTCCACGCGTAGCCGGCTGCCAACTGGGCGATCTTCCGTATCTCGACGGGTGCCGTGGACCCCGACACCGTCGCGATCACGATTTCGCGCTCCAGGGCAAATCCCTCGATCGGCCGCGTAACGAGACCGGGCGCCGTGGCCGACCGCTCCGGAAGAATACATATGGCGGTGCCATCGGCGACGAAGTGTTGCACCCAGTCCTCGCGGTCCGATCGAAAGCGGGGCTGCATGAGCAGATCCTGCCGCGCGAAGTGATCGAGGATCTGATCGCGAAACTCGCATGTCAGCCGATCGACGAAAGGATACTCGATCAGCTCTTCGCTGCGCACGATTTCGCTGGCTGCCAAGGGATGGTTTGCGGAACAGCCGAGCACGAAGCGCTCCCTGAATAGCGAATGCACATCGAGCTTACGTTCGGGCTTTGTCTCGCGCGGCATGATGCAGGCGTGATATTTTCCGGACAGGATGTCCGAGGTGTCCTCGTTCGGCTGAAGCGCGTGCAGCTTGATTTCGATCGATGGCACCTCTGCAAAGGCACTCTCGAAAAACGCAGCAAATTCCTGCGGTCCCACGGTGGACGCGACGGCGACATCCAGAACGCGGCGCATGCCCATCGCCCAGTTCTCGGAGTGATTGCGAACGCTTCGCATCGCCGTCAGCACGCGCCGGAACTCTATCTCGACATCCCGGCCAAGACCGGTCAGCCGACTGTTCTTCCCGTCGCGATGGATCAGCGGCCCGCCAAGCTCCTCTTCCAGGCGGCGGATCGCGCGGGTCAGGCTCGGCTGCGACACACCGCTCAGGCGAGCAGCCGCCGTGAAATTCAGCGTCTCGGCCAAGTTGATGAAATAGCTGACCTGATTGAGTTCCATAGTCCGTCGATCCATGCGCCTGACTGATGCTTCTTCCGAAAGACCGCGTTCCTGGGAGAGGCGGAATAAGTATGCGCGACGCATATAATCATTATGGTGCGCCTTGTCTATATGCGCCGCGCATATAAAATTTGTCGCGAAACGATGCTTGGAGATGCGCTCCGCTCCATCTGGGGACCACGACACGAAGAGCGTCGCCGCTATCGAAACTATAGACACAGCCGATTGGATAAATCCTGCGCGCGCTGCGATAGTCAGTGCAATGGCCAGCGCATAAGCGGCAGCGTATCGGGTGCCCCTCAGGATAATGAGAGCCTTCTATGGCGGAAAAAACATTCATGTTTGTCGGCGGGGCAGGCACTCAGCTTACCGGTCACCTCGAACCCCCGGAAGGAACACCGCGGGGCTGGGCGATCTTCGCCCACTGTTTTACCTGCGGGAAAGACAGTCGCGCCGCCGTCCACGTCTCGCGCGCGCTGTCGCGCTCGGGTATCGGGGTTTTGAGGTTCGACTTCGCCGGAACCGGGATCAGTGGTGGGATGGGGGGAGAAGTAAGCTTCGCCTCGGACGTCCAGGATCTTCGCTCAGCCGCAACGGCGATGGCGGCGGCGGGTATGTCACCTTCTCTTCTTGTCGGGCACAGTCTGGGCGGCACCGCTGCGATCATAGCCGCTGCCGACTTGCCTGACGTTGCGGCAGTCGCGACGATCGGTGCGCCAGCAGACCTTCAACATATCTTGCGTTTTTTCGGACCAAACGATCTGGATACTATCGCGAGCGAGGGTGAGGCGTCGGTGGATATCGCCGGCAGACCTTTCGTCATACGCCGCAGCTTTCTGGAGGCGCTCGAGGAGATCGACGTCGAGAAGGCTCTAGCCACTCTGCGACGTCCCGTGCTGGTCATGCATTCTCCGCTGGACCAGGTGGTCGGCATCGACCACGCGTCGCGCATTTTCGTCGCGTCCAGGCATCCTAAAAGCTTCATCTCGCTCGACACGGCAGATCACCTTCTCACCGATTTGGCAGACGCGAATTACGCCTCGGCTATGGTGGCAGTATGGGCCAGCCGCTTTCTCCCACCGCTCACGGCGGATCTTCCGCAGGTCGAGATGGCCCAGGGCGTTGTCGCCACCGAAACTCTTGCAGGGACGTTCCAGCTCAAGGTCCGCAGCGGCGAGCACATGCTGTTTGCCGATGAACCGGCGTCGGTGGGGGGCCTTGGAACCGGACTGTCTCCATATGAACTGGTATCCGCGGGCCTCGCAGCCTGCACCGTGATGACGATGCGTCTCTATGCGAACCGCAAGGGCTTTCCGCTCGAACGGGCAAGCACGACCGTGCAGCACGAGAAGGTACCGGACATGATGCCGCCCGACCGGTTCATTCGCACCATCGTCCTCGATGGGCCTTTGAGCGACGATCAGCGCGCTCGGATTGTTGCCATCGCTGATCGATGCCCCGTCGATCTCAGCCTCATCCGGGGTTCGGACGTGCAGACCGAACTTTCGATTACCGGTCAGGCTGCGGATTCCGCGAGGCCGACTTGACCGAAGCGCAGTGTCTCAACATCGATGACCGCCGCGACAACCGAAGCTCTCTCGTAAAGGCACGGGATACCGCGGATACCCTTCCCGCCAGCGCTACTGGGCGATGTCCGCCTGAAGACATGTGATCAGTGCGCGCAGCGCGGGCCGCGTGCGATGCCGCCTGCGATGGTAGAGGCACAAGCCCGGGAAGGCTTGCACACACGGACAAGCACGCCACCGGCAACATGGATGATTGTTTCGCGGTCGTCATAAGATGCGGCGACGCGCGCCGAGTGGCAGCGCTCCCGTTACCCATTTTCAGTCCGAACAGGGCCGCCCCTTACCGATCAGGAAAGTCTCGCGGGAAAACGCGCTTCGACATCACGCCGCTCTCTCATGCCGAGCCTGTTTTCCCGGACCTGTTCTCGTGACAATCAGGCCACTTTTGCTGAGTGCCCAAAAGGCCTGTTCCTCCGGCATATGAGGAGCCTTCAGTCTGTACCACGCTGAAGATATGCCTCGCTATGAGCCGCGAGGAACTGGGTCAGCTTGGTAGGCATGCGTCCCGTTATTTGCTCGACCTCTGTCGTGGTCCTGTCCTCCGACCCATGAGAGATCGCGTCGTCCATGCGCGCAAGCGTGTCCGCATAATGTTCAGGAATGCCGAATCCGGCGTAGCGCTGTGCAAGCTCCTCCACCGATAGCCGGCAGTGGCGGACGGGGCGCTGGGCCACGGCAGTGATTCGATCCGCTACCTCGTCATAGGAGAGAGCTTCAGGACCGGTCAGGATTCTAGCACCTGACGCTAAAGCTGGATCCACCAGGGCTTCGACCGCGACCGCCGCTATGTCGGCGGCATCGATGAACGGGACACGTCCATCCTGCGTCGCCGAGTAAATGCAACCCTCGGTGACGATCGACGGGAGATGCTGGGTAACGAAGTTCTGCATGAACCAGCTCGGGCGCAGGACCACCCAGCGGGGTGCGTTGGCGCGGAGCCACGCATGAACCTCACCCATCATCGGCCCGCCCTCGTCGATAGACGATGCGCTCAGCAGCACCAGCTGGGCCACGTCTTGCTCCACCGCCTGCTCGAGCAGCGGGCGCATGACGGACAGGTGGTCCGTTCGGTCGGTCGGGGCGACCAGGTAGATCGCGCCCACACCGTCGAGTGCAGGACGGTGGGAGGTAACATCCCCCCACTCGAAGCGAACCTGCTCCGGCATCGTGGCGTTGCGGGTTGCGATGCGAGCGTCGACACCGCGCGCCGCAAGCTGCTGCGCAACCAGCGCGCCCGTCTTGCCCGTGCCTCCGGTCACCAGAACTCGATCAACCATGGTCTGATCCTCCTTCGCAAAGAGCATCGACAACCGCGCTGCCGCGAAGCGCGCGCAGGACCACCAGCGGGTTCCAGTAATCGCGATAATGGACGATGCGCCCCGCGTGTGTCCGGATCACAGATATGTAGCGCTGGTCGTAGGATTCGCCGGTTGTGACGCCGCGCCCGAACCCTTCGAACTCCACGATGGTCACATCGGGGTCGGCCGTAGCATGGATGACCGGCTCGCCCATGCGGTCGAAGGCAATCATGTCAGCAAGGCCTTCGAGGTGCTGCGCGATAGCAGCTTTGCCCTCCAGCCGGGTCGCGAGGCCAGGCGGCGAATAAGGAAATTCCATGACCCCGTCGTCGGCCAGCATGTCGAGAAAGGTGGCAGCCTCCGGAGCAAGACGATTTCCCAATGCCTTTCGCAGCATCGCTGAAAAGCTTTTCACATTGTCTGTCATGAACTAATCCCATTCCGTTGGAACGGTAGCGTTCCGCATAGAGATATAGGAAGGCATCGATGGAACACAAGCGTTCCGACGTAATCCCGAAAGCGGCCCGTGTTTTAAGCGGAGCAGCGGTCATGCGCGCTGACGTGACGAAAGCACTGGCGCGCAGCTTCTTCGAAGAATGGGCAAGGACGGGCTATGCGGGACTGAGCCTCGAACGGGTGGCGCGAACTGCAGGGGTCGGCAAGGCGGCGCTCTACCGCCGCTGGCCGGACAAGGTGTCGATGGCCAGCGATCTGCTGTCGCAGGTCGGGTTGACGATGACCGACGTGGAAGAGCACGGCTCGCTGGAGGCTGATCTGCAAGCGGTGCTTCTCGCTATCCGCCGCGTTCTGAGGCATCCCAAGGTGCGGCGGATTCTGACCGACCTTCATGGCGAGATCGAGCGGACGCCGGCATTGGAATTGGCGATCCGGCCTTTCCAACGTGCCCGACGCGAGCGGATCAACGGGCTGATAGATCGGGCGATCGAACGTCGGGAAGTGTCGCCCTCAGTGGACCGTGAGATGGCAGCCGACCTCATCGCAGCCCCGTTATATTGGCGGATCGCGGTACTGGGCGGACGATCGGATCGCGCCTACATCGAACGGCTTGCCCGCATCACGGGCGCTGCGCTTCGAGCAAACCAAGCGTAGCATATTTCCAAAGCGACAGGGACGCGGCGTTCTCGTTTGGGGAGCTTATGCGTCGCCGTCCTTCGTCCGGTCCACCCCTCGTTCAAGCAATTCCGCATCGATGGGGCAGTTGGGGCAGCCCTCGTAGCAGCACAGGCGGCAGATGCGGTAGGAATGCTCCAGGTTCTCCAGGCGATCGCGCAGGACGCGCTCGGCTATGTTGCACAGGATTTTCAGTTCGTCAGGCTTCAGGATCGATAATCCTTCGGCAATGACCTCATCGCGCGCGGCAAGAACCTCGTCGCTCGCGATCATTCCGGCCGGCGTGAGATGGAGGGCCCGCGTGCGCCCATCAGACGAATGCTCCCGGCGTTCGATCAATCCCTCGGCAGCCAATCGATCCACTAGGCGAACGGTCCCTGCATGGGAAAGGCCCACCCCGACCGCAAGCATGCGAATCGAGAGGCCGGGCTGGTGCGCGAGCAGCGCCAGTGCCGAGCCGGCGGGGCCCGCTTCCGGCGCCCGCGACGAACTAGCGCGAACGATGTCGTCGCTGATCATGAGTGCGAACGCGCCAAATATATTGCGGTCTCGAGGTCCATCCATCGCCGCGTCTATATGTGCGCGGAGCATAGACAGCAAGTCATTGCCTAGCCTCCTTTCAGCCGCGCTTTGGACGATGAAATCGCAGTTTTATAGGGGTTTTGATTCTACCGACGGATAGAGCGCGCCAAAAAAAACGCGTCCATCTTATCGAGAGAGTGGGTCGGATTGATACCTTGAGGCTATGGCGCGCATCTCTCCGGTAGGGAAACTACTCGAGGTGGCGGCTGAGAATTGCAGCGTGTCCGCGCCGCCGCGCGAGTGACTGTCCGCAAGCCGCGAGATTGTCAGCGGTGTCGCACCTCCACCATGTCCCCGCGAGCGATGATGATTGTATCGATTTCACCGAGAAACAGACCATGTTCCGCGACGCCCGGGATTGCGGCGACCGTGGCGGCGATGGCGCGCGGCGCTGGTATCTTATCCAGGGCAGCGTCCAGAATGTAATTGCCCTGATCCGTGAGGAACGGCGTGCCATCGGTTGAGCGAAGAGTGACACGGGCTCCGAGTTCGGCCAGTCGCGCACGGACAAACTCGCTGGCAAAAGGGACCACCTCCACCGGCAGGGGGAATTTGCCGAGCTGGGCAACAAGCTTGCTGGAATCGACGATGATGATCACGCGCGTGGAGGCGGCCGCAATGACCTTCTCGCGCAGCAGAGCGCCGCCTCCGCCCTTGATGGCTTGGAAGCGATCATCGATTTCATCGGCGCCGTCGATCATCAGGTCGAGAGCGCTAAGCTGTTGAAAGGGAACCAGCGGCACCGCGAGACGGCGAGCCAGGGCTTCGGTCGCTTGGGATGTGGCCACCGCGGTGATGCGAAGGCCGCGCTTGATGCGCTCGCTGAGACTTCTCACGGCATAAGCAGCGGTGCTTCCGGTCCCCAACCCGACAAGCATGCCATCGCGAACCTCGTCGACTGCTTTCGCCGCAGCGATCGCTTTCTCAGCGTCGAAGTTGGTCATCGATCGAGAACCTCCTTCCCGGCCGATCCGCCAGCCTCGCGCCCTGCGGGATGCAGTCGTGCGAACAAGGTTTGGCCCGGCCAACTCGGTAGGCCGTTACCACTTCCGCCGTCACTTGTCGTGTTGACGTTCATGAGACGCACGGATAGGTCTATGCGCGGCGCATATATCTGTGTGACGTGCCATGCATTCGCTCTCACCGTCTGATGTTCGGCGCCCAGTTCAACCGCGCCGTGCGACACTGCGCGCAAAGGCAGGGCTGGTTCTGCGAAACAAAGGAAGACGCGAATGACTATAAGGGTCGCTATCAATGGCTTTGGACGCATCGGACGTCTTACCTTGCGTTCGATCATCGAACTGGGCCGCGAGGACATCGAGGTCGTGGCGATCAATGACCTCGGCCCCGTCGCTACGCTGGCGCATCTCCTGCGATATGACTCGGTCCATGGTCCGTATCGGGGATCCATCGAAACCGGCGAAGACTGGATCGATGTCGGGTCCGGGAAGATCATGGTGTCATCGGAGCACGATCCGGCAGATCTTTCGCACGCAAGCCTCGGCGTCGACATCGCGCTCGAATGTACGGGATTTTTCACCTCGAAGGAAAAGGCGAGTGCCCACCGTCGAGCAGGTGCGAAGCGCGTTCTCGTTTCTGCGCCTTGCGACGGGGCCGACAAGACGATCGTCTTCAAGGTCAATCACGAAACATTGACCGCAGAGGACGTCGTGGTCTCCAACGGATCCTGCACGACAAATGTGCTCGCGCCGGTCGCCAAGGTGCTGAACGATCTCTTCGGGATCGAACGCGGCTATATGACCACAGTCCACGCCTACACGGGTGACCAGCCGAGCCTGGATACTGTTCACAAGGATCTGTACCGCGCACGCGCTGCCGCGCTATCGATGATTCCGACCTCGACCGGGGCTGCAAAGGCGATCGGACTGGTTCTGCCTGAATTGCGAGGCAAGCTGCATGGATCGTCGATCCGCGTACCGACACCGAACGTGTCCGTCATCGACCTGGCCGTATCGGCTGCGAGGGAGGTTACGATAGAAGAGGTGAACGGCGCCATTCAGCACGCCGCAGACGGCGCAATGAGCGGCGTCCTCGCTGTGACCGCCGAGCCTTTGGTGTCCGTTGATCTGACGCACCGCACCGAATCTTCCATCGTCGCCTTGCCTCAGACAGACGTCATCGATGGCAGGATGGTTCGCGTCCTCGCCTGGTATGACAACGAGTGGAGCTTTGCCACGCGCATGGCGGACACCGCGCTGGCGATGGCCAAGCTGATTTAGCGATAACCGCGCTAGAGGCGCTGACGCGCAGGCATCGGAGCATCGGGCGCCTACTGTTGCGCGATTGCATCATGGGCGCCGCATTCCGTTGCGGCTGGCCGATTTCGATAGCGCTGGTCGGGCGCGGATGTATGCGCGTCCGTGCGACCCAAATGGAGGGCTCCTCCATTCAACTTTGGCGGCCTTTCAGGCCGCCTTTTTTGCGCGTCAACGAGCCCCTTACCTAATTTGGCGAAGCCGCCATTGGCGAGCATGCGATCCATGCGGAACAGACTCCGCAATGTCTGTCGCCAAGGCGCGCCGCCCTTGCACTGATTGAACGGCGCGCTGCCATGTCACTCAGTCGGTGCGACCGACCTCGTAGAGAAACCAGGCCCGGCGTTCAGCTTCGTCGGTCCAGGTGTCGATGAGACCGGACGTTCCATTATCCTTGGCGGCGTCGGCGATATCCTTGGCGCGCCGCAGCGATTCCACCATGCTGAGATTGTCCGCACGCAGTTCGGCAAGCATGTCCTGCGGCTTCACGAAGTCGGCATCATTATCCTTGATTGTCTGGTGGCGAGCCACATCGCCGATCGAGCGGATCGTGGTGTTCCCCGTCTTTCGCGCGCGCTCGGCGATCGCATCCGTCACCGCGAGAATTTCGGCCGCCTGTTCATCGAGCAACAAATGATAATCCCGAAAATAGGGGCCCGAGACGTGCCAGTGGAAGTTCTTCGTTTTCAGATACACCGCGTAGCTGTCGGCCAGGATGATCTTCAGTGCGTCGGCGACCGTCATCGCCGCGCGTTCGTCCAGATCCGACGGCGATGCGGGCGCAGCGGCAGTTGCAATCGTCATTCTTATCACTCCTTCAATGATAGCACGCGATGAGGATGTCCGGGACGCGCATCAGAAATTTCTATGTCGAAAGCGCTCGCTGCGACCCGCCTGCTCTTTCACGCGGCGTCCCCTCGTCCAATAAGTCGAAGCGGAAGAATGAAGTTCGCCGGGCGCGAAGTCCAATAGAGCGAGACTATAGTTTCCATAGCCGAGGCAGCGACTGCGTCGGCGGTTGGAACCACAAACTTGCGCCATCGGACCGATCGGGCGAGGACGCGTTCGCAATGGGCGTCCAGCCGCAACACGAGCGCCAGCCTCATGGCTCTATGACGTGTTGGTCGATCGTCGTCGCTGCTTGCTGAACTCCCGGTCGCTGGCGATAAAACGGCCTATCATCGCTGGAATAATCCGCTCGGGCGGAAGCGGTGCGGCCAGTCCCGTCAACTTCGCATGGACCGCCGCATATTGCGTAAGCTCCCGGTATAGATCACCGGGTAGTTCGAGCGTCAGCTTGGCCGGCTTTTCCTCGACGATCGGGCCCAGCCTGAGCCTGGTCATCGCTCGCTCCCACGCAAAGGTTCGAGGATCAGATCGCGGGTGACGATGACGCGAAGCGCGAACCCGGGCCGGATCGTTATCGTGGGCGGGATGCGAAGCTGCCGCTCGACCACTTGGCGTCCCGTCTCATTGAAACTGTCCTGCGTCCCGGCGCGTGCGGCCTGCACAAGACGGTCCTCGTCGCTGGCGCCGAACTCGGCGCCGACGCCCAGCAGCGTCGAGACGAGCGCGGCTTTCAGCATAGACCCCCAATGATAGTTGGTCCGGTCGGCAAGACCCGCCATGCCGGCGGTATCGGCGCCCGGCAGGCGGTCGAGCGCGATCGAGCTCCCGCCGGGAAGGATCAGGCGATCCCATGCGAGCAGCACCCGGCGCTGCCCCGCGGCCACGTCGCTGTCATATTCGCCGATGAGACGCGCGCCCTGCGGAATGAGCAGGATTCGCCCCGTGGGACTGTCATAGACATTTTGGGTCACCTGCGCGGTGATCTGGCCCGGAAGGTCGGACCGGATGCCGGTGATCAGGGCGGCCGGGATCACAGCGCCCGCCTGCACCACATAGGGCGATGACGGCTCGGTCAGGCGTGACGCGCTTTCAGGAGAACGGGGATTGCCCTGGCCAAGGAAGCGCTGTTGCCGGTCGGCGGGCCCCGAAGGCGCCTGCGCCGCAGGAGCGGGCGGCACGCTGCCAAGATCGACAGCCGGCGCGCCTGGGGCGACGGCTGGCGCACCGCCCAGAAAGAGACGGCTCGCGCGCGCCGATTCAATCTCTTGCGCGGTGCGGATCCGCGCTTGCTCTGCCGCCGCTACCCGCGGATCGGGCGGAGGCGGCGCGCCCATTGGCGGCACAGGGACGGTCTCGCCATTCTCGCGCGCGGCGAGGATCGGTCGCCCAAGATCGCCCGGGAGCGGATCGCCGAGTTTCGGGATCTTGCCATAATCGCCCGGCGCGCCGGTCACGAGCTCGGACTTGTTCGAGCGGTCGCTATCGTAGAGATTCTCGGCGACCTTCGGTTTGCCCGGTTGCAGCGCGTACAGAAGCGCACCGCCGATCGCGATCCCCGATACACTCCCGATGATGGCAAGCGCCTTGCGCGAAAGCCGCATCACTTGGGGCGGCTCGGCGCCGAGCCGAAAGGGTTCGGCGTCGGGGGACGGCGCAGGCGCAGGCTCTGCCGCAATCTCCTCCTCGCGTTCCGGCCCGCTCACGAGCGCCCCCGCTCGATGACGACCTTGCGCGCCGCGCGGCCGGCGCCCATGCGAAGCTCGCCGCGTTCGAACAAGCGATCGACGATCATGAAGCGGCCATGGATGCGGTAGTTCAGCAGCTCTGCCGCCCCCTTTTCGTCCGCCGCAAACAGCGGCGGCATGTCGCCGGTCGCAATGCCGTCGCCAAACTCGATGAAGATCTGCCGCCCGTCATCGAAAACACGGACCGGGCGCCAGTCGGGCTTGTCGCCCGAAAGCCTGTAGCGAAAATTGAGCGCCGCGAGATCGAGCCCCGCCGCCACGGGCGTGATGCGGTCGTGTTCGGCCGCGGCGGCGCGCAGCGCGATCAGTTCGGCTTCCGGATAGGACCAGGACACCGAGGCCATATAGGTGGCGGGCGTCGCGCGCAGCTCGATATGATAGGTCCGGCGGCTGGTGTTGATGACGATATTCGTCATGATATCGGGCCGCGTCGGCTTCACCAGGATATGTACCCGGCGGCTGGCTCCGCTGCCGCTCACAGTGTCGCCGATGATCCAGCGGACCGTATCGCCGGCGGCAACGGGTCCCGGCCCGACGAGCTCCTCACCCTCCTGCAGCACGATATCGGTGACCTGCCCCGGCGATGCGTAAACCTGGTAGAGTGCCCCTTCGGCCCAGGCATATTTCTGGATAGCATTGAGGAAGGTGGCCCGATCGGGCTGGACACGAGCGGCATCATTCGCGCGACCGACATTCTGGCGCGGATCGCGGCTTTCAGCGGCAATCGAAGGCGACGCGAGACCAAGCAAGGCGGCGCCGGCGAGAAGAAATTCGGGGAAAACGGGCTTCATTGATTGAGCTCCTTGGACCATGAAATAGCGGACACAAAAACGCCGAGCGGATTGCGGCGCAGCGCGTCCGGGGTGCGCGGCGGTACATGGGTGACGGTGAGGATGGCGGACCAGCGCGACGTCTCGATCAGGCTGCCGTCCTGATAGCGGCGCTCGGTCCAAGCGATCCGGAAGCTGTCCTTCGAAGCGCGGATCACGCTCGACACATCGACCGCGACCTGGACCCTGCCGACCTCGGCGAAGGGGTCGTTATTGCGCGCATGGTCGTTGAGCGCCTGGGCGCCCGTCGCCGTGGTGAAATCATAGGCCGAAAGCCAGTCCTTGCGCAGCACGACCGGATCGGCGGGGATCGAGCGAACATGCTCGATGAAACGCGCGAGGTGAAAGGCGGTCTGCGGGTCAGTTGGCTGATAATCCCCGTCCGCCGGGGCGACCGCGCGAGCCTCGCCGAGTTTGTCGACTTCGACCACCCAGGGCGTGATCGTACCGCGCGCCGAATGCCAGACGAGGCCGCCGGCGAGACCGCCCGAGAGGAGGAGCGAACCGAAAAAGGCGAGGCGCCAGTTCTTCGCCTGCACCCGCGCCGAACCGATGCGATCGTCCCAGACCTGCGCGGCGCGCTGATAGGGCGTGACGGGCTCCGGCGTGCGACCATAATGATTGCTGGGTCTTCTGAACATGTTCGATCAGTCCTTTTCGCTGATGTCGGGAGCCGAGGCGCCGCCGTGGCTGTCGCCGCCCTTGAGAGTGTGGGCACCGATGGTCGCACCCTGCGTCATCATCTGGCGGCGGCGCATCGCGGCCGCCCATGCGGGAGGGCCGTCGGCAGGCTGGGAGGGCGCAGCGCTCTCGGCGGGCCCGCTGCGCCCGGCCTCGAAGTCGGCTCGTAGCTTCTCCGCGGCGCGCCGAAGCGGCGATGCCGCGCCGCTCGCGGCCGTGCGTGCGACATTGGCCAAGCCGGAACCGACCGCCCCTGCCCCGCTCTTCCCGGCCGCTCCGGCTGAATAGGCCGCCGAGGCGCTGCCGGCCCCGCGCGCGCCCGCTGCAGCGGCGCCGCGCGCCGCGGTGGCGGCCGCACCGCCGGCGAGCGTCGCGCCGGCTGCACCCGCGGCGAGCGTCGCGCCCGCAGCGACGGCGGTCCCTGCAGCCGCACCGGCTCCGAGCTGCGGCCCGCCCGCGACGATGCCGTTGGCGACGCTGGGGCCGAAGATACCGAGCCCGAGAAGCGTCAGCGCGCCAAGCGCGATCGCCATTGCCTGTTCGATATCGGGTTCAGGACCGACGCCGGCATCGAGAAAGCGGTCGAACAAGGTCGTCCCGATGCCGGTGATGACCGCGAGCACGAGAAGCTTGATGCCCGAGGAAATGATATGACCCAGCACGCGCTCGGCCATGAAGGCCGTCCGCCCGAAGAAAGCGAAGGGGATAAGGACGAAGCCCGCGAGCGTCACGAGCTTGAATTCGAGGATCGTCACGAAGACCTGCACCGCGAGGATGAAGAAGGCGAGCACCACGATCACCCAGGCGACGAGCAGGATCAGGATCTGGACGAAATTGGTGAAGAGACCGACCGGCCCCAGAAGATCGGCCGATGCGTCGAGCAGGGGCTCGGCGGCATCGAGCCCGGTCGCCGCGACGAAACCCGGACGCATGAAGTCGCCGATCGCCATGGCGCCGCCGCTCGCTTTCAGGCCAAGCCCAGCGAAACTTTCGAGCATGATCGTCGCCAGGCTCTGGAAATTGCCGATGATGAAGGCGAAGACGCCGATATAGAGCGTCTTCTTGACGAGACGCTGGAGGATGTCCTCGTCGGCGCCCCACGCCCAGAAGAGCGCCGCGATCGTGACGTCGATGACGATCAGCGTCGACGACAGAAAGCCGACTTCACCGCCGAGCAGCCCGAAGCCGCTGTCGATATAGGTCGAGAAGACCGACAGGAATTGATCGATTACCCCGGTGTCATTCATTTTTCGTCCTCCTCTTGACCGAAGAAGTGGCGGCGCTTCGTTTCCCAGGCCGCCTCGCATTCCGCGTCGGCAACGGTGACCGTGCGGCAGCGGCGCAGCGTTTCGGCAAGTTCGGGGCGTGCGTCCGCTCCGGAGATCCGAGGGGGAGCGGACGCACGCGGCGCGGGCGGGTCGACCGCCGCCAGAAGCGCAAGCGTCAGCGCCATGCCGCCGACGATCGCTCCGGCGACGAGCTTCCCCGCCCGGCCCATCTCAATTGCCCTTGCGGAAGCGACGGAAGCGTTCACGTCCTTCGGCCTCGGCCGCCGCCGCGCGCGCGGCATCCAGCATTTCAGCGCGGCCCTGCGCCGCGATCGCGGCGGCGAGGTCGCCGAGCTGCTGCGACTGGAGCGCGAGCAGCTGGTTGCCCGCCTGCGCCGCCTGGAGCGCGCCGGTCGCTGACTGGCTGGCGGTGACCAGCGTCGAGATCGACTGGCGGGCCGCGCCCATATTGGTGACGACGCCGGCCTGCACCTTCATCGCGTCCTGGAAGGCGCCGACGCTGTCGTTCCAGCGCGCCTCGGCATTGGCGACGAGCGCCGCCTGCGGACCCGACAGCGCCGCACCCTTGTAGCGGGCATCGAACGCCTTCTGGGTATCGCCGACGTCGAAAGCGATGCGCTGCGCTTCGGCCAAAAGACCCCGGGTGCGGTCGACCTGCCCCTGCAGCTCCTGCAGCGTCGAGGTCGGCAGGCTCTGAAGATTGCGCGCCTCGTTGACCAGCGAGGTCGCCTGGTTCTGAAGCTGCTTGATCTGGTTGTTGATCTGCTCGAGCGTGCGCGCAGCGGTCAGGATATTCTGGGCATAGTTGCGCGGATCATGGACGATCCCGCCGATCTGCGCCGCGGCGGGCGCGATCATCGAACCCGCAGGCAGCATCGCGGCCGCGATCAGACCGGCCAGCGCCGCATAGCGATAGAGATTCTTCTTCATCAACGTCACTCCTTCAGGGGGCTGCGATTTCGAGATTGCCGAGTAGGTCGGCGGCCCAGGTGAGGCCGCGGTGGCGAAGCCAGGCGGCGGCGAACTGCTGCTGGCCATGCGCGGCCATCAGCTCGCCGATCCGGATCTGGTCGGATTTCGAGGAGGCGGCGGCGAAAGCGAGCGCGATGTCGCCGAGACCAAGGTCGAACAGGCGGTTGCCGCGCCGCGACTGGCAATAATAGTCGCGCTTCGGCGTCGCCCGGCTGAGGATCTCGATCTGCCGGTGGTTGAGCCCGAAGCGCTCGTAGACCCGCGCGATCTGCGGCTCTGCCGCGCGCTCGTTCGGCAGAAATATCCGGGTCGGGCAGCTTTCGATAATCGCCGGCGCGATCGCGGAGCTTTCGATATCGGCAAGACTCTGGGTCGCGAAGATCACGCTCGCATTCTTCTTGCGCAGTGTCTTCAGCCATTCGCGCAGCTGCGCCGCGAAGGCCGGGCTATCCAGAACGAGCCAGCCTTCGTCGATGATGATCAGCGTCGGCGAGTCGTCGAGGCGGCCTTCGATCCGGTGAAACAGATAAGACAGCACCGTCGCGGCCGACGAGGCGCCGACGAGACCCTCGGTTTCGAGCGCCTGCACGCGCGCGGAGCCCAAATGCTCGGCCTCGGCGTCGAGCAGGTGGCCCCAGGGACCGCCAACCAGATAGGGTGCGAGCGCGAGCTTCAGCTCCTGCGACTGGAGCAGGACCGCAAGACCGGTGAGCGTGCGCTCGGCGACCGGCGCGGTCGCGAGCGAGGTCAGCGCCGACCAGATATGCTCCTTTGCACCCGGATCGACCGCGATGCCCTCGCCGGCGAGCAGCGCGGCGAGCCATTCGGCCGCCCACGCGCGCTCGGCGGCCTCGTCAATCCGCGCCAGCGGCTGCAAGGCGACCGAGCCGTCGCTGCCCGCATCATGGAGCGCGCCGCCGAGATCCTGCCAGTCGCCGCCCATGCCGAGCGCGGCGGCACGGATCGACCCGCCATAATCGAAGGCGAAGATCTGGCTGCCTTCGTAGCGCCGGAACTGCATCGCCATCAGCGCGAGGAGCACGGACTTGCCGGCGCCCGTGGGGCCCACGACGAGACAGTGGCCGACGTCGCCGACATGAAGCGAAAGGCGGAACGGGGTCGAGCCTTCGGTCTTGCCGTACAGCAAGGGGGCATCACCGAAATGCTCGTCCCGTTCCGCTCCCGCCCACACCGCCGAGAGGGGGACGAGGTGGGCGAGATTGAGGGTGGAGACAGGGGGCTGGCGCACATTGGCATAGACTTGGCCGGGCAGGCTCCCGAACCAGGCCTCGAGCGCGTTTACGCCCTCGACGGTGCAGGAGAAGTCGCGGCTCTGGATGATCTTCTCGACGAGCCGGAGTTTCTCGGCCGCGAGGGCAGGATCGCGGTCCCACACGGTGATCGTCGCCGTCACATAGGCGATGCCCGCCTCGTCCGCGCCGAGCTCCTGCAGCGCCATGTCGGCGTCGGCGGCCTTGTTCGACGCATCGCTGTCCGTCAGGACCGAGGCCTCGTTGGTCATAACCTCCTTGAGGATCGCGGCGACCGATTTGCGCTTCGCGAACCATTGCCGCCGGATCTTCGTCAGCAGCCTGGTCGCGTCGGTCTTGTCGAGCATGATCGCGCGCGACGACCAGCGATAGCCGAACGCCTGCCGGTTCAATTCGTCGAGCAGGCCGGGGAAGGTGACGCTTGGAAAACCGGTGATGGTGAGCGTGCGCAGATGATGCTCGCCGAGCCGCGGCTCGAGCCCGCCGACGAGCGCCTCATCGGCGAGCAGCGCGTCAAGATAGGCCGGAGTCTCGGGCACGCGAACGCGCTGGGTCTTGGTCGAGATGCAGCTGTGGAGATAAGTCAGCGTCTCGCCGTCATCCAGCCATTCGGCCTCGGGCATGAAGCCCTCGACGAGATGGAGGACGCGGCCCGTGCGGTCGATAAAGCCCGCGAGCAGCTCCTTGGGGTTTACCCCCGTCTTCGAGCGCCCCTCATAGAGCCAGGCCTCGGCGCGCGCCGCTTCCTCGGCGGGCGGCATCCAGAGCAGGGTCAGATAATAGAAGCTCTCGAAGAGTGCGCCCTCCTCGCGGAACTGCTCGCGGCGCTCGACGTCAACGAGTTCCGACACGACATCGGGAAATTCCGAGACGGGATAGGAGATGGCAGGCACGCGCTGCGCCTCGACGAACACCGCCCAGCCCGATCCGAGGCGCCGTAGCGTGCTGTTGAGGCGCGATGTGACCGCGACGAGTTCGGCGGGCGTGGCGCTGTCGAGGTCGGGCCCGCGAAAGCGCGCCGTGCGCTGAAAGGAGCCGTCCTTGTTCAGCACCACGCCATCCGCCACCAGGCAGACCCAAGGGAGAAAATCGGCGAGGCGGGCGGATTTCGATCGATATTCGGAGAGGTTCATCATGCTTGCATCCAGACGGGATATTTGAGGTGACGCCGGGCGACGTCGACGAAGGCGGGGTCGCGGCGGGCGGCCCAGACCGAGAGGGCGTGGCCGACTACCCAGAGGACGAGGCCGACGATCCAGAGGCGAAGTCCGAGACCGACCGCGCCGGCGAGCGTGCCATTGACGATCGCGAGCGACCGCGGGGCGCCGCCCAAGAGAATGGGCTCGGCCAGCGCCCGGTGGACCGGCGCGAAATAGCCCGGCACCTCCTCTTCCCGGCCCATCAGACGAGCGCTCCGCCGCCGAAGGAGAAGAAGGAGAGGAAGAAGCTCGAGGCGGCGAAGGCGATCGACAGGCCGAACACGATCTGGACCAGCCGGCGGAATCCGCCTGAGGTGTCGCCGAAGGCGAGGCTGAGCCCGGTCACGATGATGATGATCACCGCGACGATCTTCGCGACCGGCCCCTCGATGCTTTCGAGGATCGATTGCAGCGGCGCTTCCCAAGGCATCGACGAGCCGCCAGCCTGTGCCGGGGCCGCAACGGCCAGTGCGAAGAACAGCGCGGTCGAACAAAGCATGGCGCGGCGTGCGCCATGCCGGAGGGCATGGATCATCGATTGTCTCCTTCGGGGGTGAAGAGGTGCGTGAGGCGATATTCGAGGGTCAGCCGGTCGAACCCGTCGACGCGCGCGAGTTCGGCGAGGCGCCGCCCGGTCCCGTCACGGACGAGCACGGCAACCAGATTGATCGTCTCGGCGAGCAGCGCTCGCGGGACGGTGATCACGGCTTCCTGGATCAGCTGCTCCATGCGGCGGAGCGCGCCGAGCGCGCTCCCGGCGTGGATCGTGCCGACCCCGCCGGGATGTCCAGTGCCCCATGCCTTCAGGAGATCAAGCGCCTCGGCGCCGCGTACCTCGCCGATCGGGATGCGATCGGGCCGAAGCCGAAGCGACGAGCGGACAAGATCGGAGAGCGAGGCGACGCCGTCCTTGGTCCGCATCGCGACGAGATTGGGCGCGGCGCATTGCAGTTCGCGCGTATCCTCGATGAGCACGATCCGGTCGCTGCCGCCCGCGATCTCGGCGAGCAGAGCGTTGGTCAGCGTCGTCTTTCCGCTGCCGGTACCGCCGGCGACGAGGATGTTCAGCCGGTCGCGTACCCCGGCGCGCAGCACGTCGGCCGCACCGGCAGACATGATGCCCGAGGCGACATAATCACCGAGCGTGAAGACCGCGATCGCGGGCTTGCGGATGGCGAAGGTCGGTGCGCCGACGACCGGCGGCAGCAGGCCTTCGAAGCGCTCACCCCCGTCGGGAAGCTCGGCCGAGACGCGCGGCGCGGCGCCATGCACTTCGGCCCCGACGTGATGGGCCACGAGACGGATGATGCGCTCGCCGTCGGCCGCGGACAGCGTTGCACCGCTATCCTCGATGCCCCGTCCGAGCCGGTCGACCCAGAGCCGCCCGTCGGGATTGAGCATGATTTCGATGACGTCGCGATCGGCAAGCCAGTCCGCGATCGCTCCGCCCATCGCGGTGCGAAGCATACGCGCGCTGCGATGACGTGCCTCCAGCCGGACCGGTTCTGCGCCCATCGGGATCCCCGTTTTATGAGGCCGGGCAACGGCGCCCGGCGCGACGGGGACGAGTAAGAGACGCACGAACCGCGCAAATTCAACAGCGATCTTTTCGGATCGAAGGATGGCGAAGAAAGACAGGCCGTAGCGTAGGCGCCGCGCGCGTAACATGCGGCAAGCAACCGTGAATTTCGATCGGCGGCTTGTGCGAATCGCGAATTTGACGACAGTGCCCGGATGACTGATTCGGGGTCGCAGCCGTCAGAGGATGCCGTGCGCTGGGCAAGGCTCACGGACAAGCAGCGTGCGTGCCTCGATCTCTTGCTCGAGCATCAGACATCGAAGCAGATCGCGCGGCGGCTCGATATCTCGAAGCAGGCCGTCGATCTCAGGCTCACGACCGCGCGAGACATATTGGGCGCTGCCAACCGGGCCGAGACGGCCTTTCGTTATGCGCGCCTCAAACAGACCTATGACCGGATACCATGTGACGCGATCATACTACCGGAAGAACCCCGGCTGGTGCCATCCGACTTCCCGAACGGGGAGCTGGCTGCGATGGCGCTTCAACACAGCGCGTCACATACCGAACAACCGGTAGCGGTCGGTTCGCCGTTCAAGGGTCTCTGGAGGCACGATCATCCCGGTCGGAACAGAGTGTGGATCATGGCGACGATGCTGGTCGTGCTGATCCTCCTCATCCTGACGGGGCTGACGATCGGCGAAACGCTGACGCGGCTGATCTCCGGCTGATCCTTTCATCTGTCCACGATCAACGGCCGGAGCGCCCGCTTCCGGAAGAGGAGAAGTCATGTCCAAGGAAATTACGATTACGGCAGCGCGTCTGATCCGCGACGTTCCCGCCGCCGAAGTCCGGGTCGACGACGCGCTC
Source organism: Sphingopyxis witflariensis (assembly GCF_002205635.1). Classification (GTDB taxonomy): domain Bacteria; phylum Pseudomonadota; class Alphaproteobacteria; order Sphingomonadales; family Sphingomonadaceae; genus Sphingopyxis; species Sphingopyxis witflariensis. Next base: position 400,015 of record NZ_NISJ01000003.1, read on the forward strand.
ATCGCGGTGTCGACGCTGATGACGAGCGTGGTGACCGCGCGGCGCGATACCGGCGGAGTGCCGGCTACGAAGGGCCAGGCGACGATCCGGCGGCTCATGAAAGCGCAGATGGCCTTGGTGGACGTCAGCGGGGACATTCTGCGCGTCCATGGCGAACTCGCCGACATCGGGCGCGAGACCGCGGGCTACGATCTTCATGAATGCCCTTCGGTCGCCGGGATCGGAGATGCCACACAAAGGGTAACAGGCTGACGGTTGTTGACCGGGAGCAACGACCATGAAAGTTTGGGAACATGCGCATCGCGTTGTTTCTCGCTTTCCTGGCCATTGCCGTCGGCTATGCCGCGTGGAAGGGCGGCGGACCCGAACGGGTGATGGCGGCGATCGCGGTGGCGATGGTGGGCTCGGACCAGATCCTTCATATCTTCGTGCCGACGAACTTCGCCACTGTCGACACCGGTCATCTCGCGATCGACCTTTTTGGCGCCGGGTCCACCGTCGCGCTCGCGATGTTTGCGCATCGCTTCTGGCCCATGTGCATCGCCGTCTTTCATCTGGTCCCGCTCCTCGCGCACATGAGCCGAACATTCGACATGGCGCTGCACCCGGCGGCGTATCTTACGATGCAGGTGGCGACGTCGTGGCCGGTCCCGGCGATCCTCATCCTCGCAACCTGGCGTCACCAGCATCGGCTGGCGCGCGGCGTCAGCGAGCCATCCTGGCTCAATTCGTTGCCACGCTCGATCCGGACAACAGCGAAGCCATAGCCGGCACGCTGCTGGCAGAACATCAGACCCTCGGCCGTCTTCTCGCCCAGTCTCCCGAAGCCCTGGCCCGCACGCTGGGACAATTTAGCCCGGTCGCGGCGATGATCGTTGCCGCACGCGCCGTCACGTCGGAGGCGCTGCGCGCCGAGCTTGCGGGCCGAGGGATCGACCCCGCCAATCCACGTCTGCTCGAATATCTCAGAGCCTCGATGGGGGCGCTGCCTCACGAAACGCTGCGCATTCTCTTTCTCGACGCCTCCCGCCGGCTGATCGCCGACGAACAATTGCAACATGGAACGGTCGGACAGGTCGCCTTCTATCCACGCACCATATTTAGACGGGCGATCGAACTCGACGCCGCCGCGATCATCCTCGTCCACAATCATCCGAGCGGCGATCCCACGCCCAGCCGATCCGATATCATGGCAACCGAGCGGCTGGCCGCGATCGGTCGATCGCTCGATGTGGAGGTGCTGGAACATATCGTCGTGACGCTTCGCCGCCATCGCACGATCCTGCATGGCGGGACGGCGGCCTGCAGCGAGGCGTCATCGGCGGCCGTGCTGCTCGACACGGCAAGCGAGTGGCGAAGGGCGCGCGGCGCAAAGCTTGCGCTTGCCAATGCGCAAAGGGCTTCGCGGCGACGATTGCTGCGCCGCCAGCTCGTCGGAGCCGCCGACCTCTTCGGCGAGCCGGCCTGGGACATGCTCATCGATCTCTTCATTCACGAGGGAGAAGCGAAGGCTGTATCGACGAGCTCGCTCTGCATCGCCTCGGGCTTGCCGATGACGAGCGCCTTGCGGCTGCTCCAGCGGCTCTGCGATGCGGGGCTCGTGACCCGCGAGGCCGACAGGCTCGACGGGCGGCGCAATTTCATCCGGTTGGTGCCGCCACTCGCGCACCGGCTGATGGCTTATTTCACCGAAGGCGACGAATGATCGCCATCCTTGTCGCGCGAGAGTTCGTCCCCGAGCTTGGGCCCGGCCTCCATCCGGCGGCTGAGCGAATCGACAAAGGCTTCCCATCGCTTCTTCCCGGTTGCCTGCGCAGCGCGAAGAGCGGCGTCGGGCAGCGGCGGGCTGTTGACGAGCCAGGATCGGACGAACAGTGCGAACGCCTCATTCGACAGTTCGACATGCCATTCGAGCCGGTCGAGCTGGCGCGAAATCCTGTCGAGGCGCCGCGTCAGCACAGCCTCGATGCGTTCCTCATGGTCGGGGGTCAGCAAGGAAGCCAGCGCCGCTTCGACGATGTCGGTGCGGGTGATCCGCCGGCTGCTCGCGCGGTCGTCGAGCTGCCGCGCCAGGATCGCGTCGATCCGGAAGGTCCGCTTGACCGACGGCTTTCTCACAGGTCGATTCCGTCATCGGGATCTTGCGACGCGAGGCGGGCGCCGCGGCGCATGGCACCATCGATGGCCTTGCGCTTGCGCGCCGCGTCGTCGTCGCGATCCGGGTCGTCGAAGTCGAATTCGCCGACCTGGTTGCCGGGCACGGGGGCAATATCTTCATGGTCGGGTATTGCCGGTTCCTGCCGGATACCGCTGTTCGCCTCGCTTTCCTCCTGCTCCTCATCCGCCGGATCACCCGAGACGTCCTGATTTGCCTGCGCGGCGGCGACGCCGGGGAGGATTGCCGGAGGCGCAAGCGCGCTCCAGTCGTCGGGCCGCGGAGCATCCGCCTCGGAGGGAGGCGGGGGCGGCAAGATGCGCGCCTGCAACCGGGGATCGGCAAAATATCTCGCCTTGCTCGCGCGGATCGGCGCCACGCCTGCGACCATCACGATTTCCTGGTCGGGCGGTAGCTGCATCACCTCGCCCGGCGTCAGCAATGCGCGCGCGGTCTCGGTACGCGACACCATGAGATGACCGAGCCAGGGCGAGAGCCGGTGCCCCGCATAATTCTTCATGGCGCGCATCTCCGTTGCGGTCCCGAGCGCATCGGAAATCCGCTTGGCGGTGCGCTCGTCATTCGTCGCGAAACTTACCCGGACGTGGCAATTATCGAGAATGGCATTGTTCGGCCCATAGGCCTTTTCGATCTGGTTCAGCGACTGAGCGATGAGGAAGGCCTTGATTCCGTATCCCGCCATGAAAGCGAGCGCGCTCTCGAAGAAATCGAGCCGTCCCAGCGCCGGAAACTCGTCGAGCATGAACAGAAGGCGCTGCGGCCGAGCGGCGGGATTGAGCTCCTCGGTGAGCCGCCGCCCGATCTGGTTGAGGATCAGGCGGATGAGCGGCTTGGTGCGGCTGATGTCACCCGGCGGCACGACGAGATAAAGCGAGGTCGGGGCGTTGCCGGTGACGAGATCGGCGATACGCCAGTCGGACCGCCCCGTCACCGCGGCGATGACCGGGTCGCGGTAGAGGCCGAGGAAGGACATGGCGGTCGAGAGCACCCCCGAGCGCTCGTTGGCCGACTTGTTGAGCAGGTCCTGCGCGGCCCGGGCAACGACCGGATGCACGCCAGCCTCGCCGAGATGCGCGGTCGTCTGCATGATCCGCAGCGTCGTGGCGATGCCGCGGCGGGGATCGGACAAAAAGGCCGCCACCCCGGCGAGCGATTTATCCTCTTCGGCGTAGAGGACATGGAGGATCGCCCCGACGAGCAGCGAATGGCTCGTCTTTTCCCAATGGTTGCGCTTCTCGAGGCTGCCTTCGGGGTCGACGAGCACGTCGGCGACATTCTGCGCGTCACGCACCTCCCACTGACCGCGCCGGATTTCGAGCAAAGGGTTGTAAGCGGATGACGCGATGTTGGTCGGATCGAAGAGGAGCACGCGACCGTGCTGCGCCCGGAAACCCGAAGTGAGCTGCCAATTCTCGCCCTTGATGTCGTGCACGATACAGCTGCCGGGCCAAGTGAGCAGCGTCGGGACGACGAGGCCGACGCCCTTGCCCGAGCGCGTCGGCGCGAAGCAGAGGATATGCTCTGCGCCATCATGACGCAGATAGTGCCGGCGAAAGCGTCCAAGGATCACCCCGGCATCGCCGAGCATGCCCGCTCGCCGGATATCGCCCGCATCTGCCCAGCGCGCCGAGCCATAGGTTTCGGCGCGCCGCCGCTCGCGGGCGCGCCATACCGACATGGCGATCGCGACGATGATCGAAAGAAAGCCGCCCGAGGCGGCGATCATCGCGCCGCGGTAGAAGATTGGCGGTGCATAGGCGTCATAGACGAACCACCACCAGAAGAAGGCCGGCGGCGGATAGAGCGGATAGTCGCCGATCCGGAACCATGGCGCACCCAGCGCCGGCTGATATCCGAGCGCAGCGGCAGTCCACTGGGTTGCCGCCCAGACCGCGAGGATCACGATCGCGCCGACGGCGGCTATCTGGCCCCAGAGTATCTTGTCGTTCATGCGGAAGCTGTCCTTCTAGATGCCGATGCCCCGGCCCAGCGCCCAGTCGACCGTGCCGCCGGGCGACATGGTGCCGGTGATATGCTGGCCGAGGTGGCGGTCGAGCGCGGGGCGCCAGGGAACGAGCTGGAAGCCGAGCCCGTCGTCGATCATCGCGAAGCGCCCCGATGCGAGGGTGACGCGTTCGCGGTAGATGCCGCTCACATACTCCCCGGCAGCCGAGGGTTTCGCGGCAAGGCCGGTCCGCTCGGCGATCGCGGCGGTGGCGGCCTCCAGCTCACGCGAGGCTAACTTGTCGATCAGCCCCGGCGGCAGGGTCAGCCGATCGCCGGCGCGCGAGGCCAGTCCCTCGCTCACAAGATGGCGCGCGCGTTCGTCCATCGCCTGGCGAATTTCGAGACCGAAGCCATTGCCGCATGCGACGGGTTCGCGGGCGACGAGTTGGCGGTCGAGCCAGGTCGCGCCGGGCGCGACCACCTGCGAAGCAAGCGGCAGGTCGGAGCGGGTCGCCAGCGATATCTGATCACGCCCCTTGCCGTCCTCCCACCGGCGCAGTTCGACGATCGCGCCGGGCCGCGCGTCGCCGGTCATCTCCATGTCGCCGAAGCGGATGTGGTGGGTGCGCCCGTCGGCGCCGTCGACGATCGCATAGGCGCTGCCCGCGAGCTCGTCATGGAGGCCGCGCTCGACCAGTCGGCCGATGATCGGACCGCCGGGCGCCCCGTCGTGGAGCGCGAGCGCAGCGGGATCGAAGCGTCCTCCATCGCGGGTGAGCGCCCGATGCATGGTCTTGATGATATCGCCGCGCGCCGCGACCTCGCGCAGCGCCTGTTCGGCGCCCGCGTCCATCATCCAGAGCCCGGCGCCCCTTCGCTCGGCGAGCCCCATCGCCTCGAGCTTCGCGGCGCGGCCAACGAGTAGGCCATGCATGCGCCGATCGTCGCCAGGCGCGGGCCGCAGATCGATCGCCCCGCCCATCTCGTCTGCCATCCGCTGCAGCCGGGCATCGAGGCTCGTCCAGCGTTCGGCATCGACCTCGCGCGTGAGCGAAGTATGAATTTCATGCTCGCTCCGCGGACCGAGCTCGAGCGTCACAAAGGTCTCGGCGCGGCCGCGGATCCCCGCAGCGATATAGCCGCGGTCGATGACGAGATCGGAGCCGTCGTCGGCAATGCCGCGCACGAGAATATGGACGTGCGGATTGTCGGTATTCCAATGGTCGACCGCGACCCAGTCGAGGCGCGTATCCAGATCTCTTTGCATGTCGGTCAGAAGATCTCGGGTGAAGGTTCGAAGGTCATCGAGATCGGCCGCGTCCTCGGGGCTGACGATCAGCCGGAAATGATGCCGGTCCTCCTCGCAGCGCGCGGCGAACGCGTCGCGGTCGGCGGCATCGCCATCGGCATCGAACATGATGGCGTCGCGTCCGTCGCGGGTGACGCCCTCGCGCTCCAAATAAGAGATATGGCGCGCGAGCGGCGCCGCCCGAAAGCGCGCGCCTCGGTGGCGGACCACGCGCGCCATGACGGTGACGCGGCGGCTGCCCGGCTGGCTGCGCATCGCGGCCAGAGCCCGCCGGCCGCGCCCCTGCGTCCCGGTGCCGCCGCCGCGCGCTCGGCCGGACCGCGAACGGGTATATCCCGAGCGGGCGGCCGCCCTGCGGACCTGGGCCGCGAGCCGCTTGCCCCTGTCCGCGGAACCCGAGCCGCGATCGCGGCTCCGTCCCGGCCTGATCCGGAAATCGCCGTCGTCACGCCGCATCGGGCGCCCTGCCATACGAAAAGGGCGCAGAATATGCGGGCTCTGTGCGATCCGTATGGCTGATTTTGCCTATGCCATACGCCCAAAGCCGCCGAAAACCGACCATCCCGGGCCCGCAGCTGGCACGGTTTTTATCTTGCGATCCCCCATTTCCCTTCCAGCAAGATCCTGCTGCTCCCGAACCGCGGCATCCAGCAAGGCTGATCCACCGGCGAGACATCAGCGGTCCCGCGCGGTGGAGAGCGAAATGAAGAGCGACGCAGCCGGCGCGGAAGACGGCGCGGCGGCTTCGGGCGCCGATGCGGAATGCGCACCCTCGAGGTCGTCGCGGCGCCCGGCGAAGATCGCCGCATCCCGCCAGCCATGCGAAGGCCTTGGCGCCGCGGCGGCATTTCCAACGCCGTTGACGCTGTCGGCGCCATGTAGTTCGGGGGCGATCTTCGCGACATAGGCGACGGTTTCGGCGGGCAAGCCGCGGCGGCCCGATGCATAGGCATCGGCGCGCCCAGGTCCTGCATTATAGGCGGCGAGCATCAGCGCGATGTCGCCATAGCGGTCCCACATCGCGCGCAGATAGGCCGCACCCGCAAGGATGTTCGCGCGGGGGTCGAAGGGGTCCGGGCCGAGCCGGTGGCGGGCGGTCAGCGACGCCCAGGTTCCGGGCATGATCTGCATCAGCCCCATCGCTCCCGCATGCGAAACCGCGCCCGCCCTGCCCCGGCTTTCGGCGTGCATCACGCGCCAGATCCAGAGTTCGGGAATGGCGAAACGCTGCGCCGCTTCGGCGACCGGCGCGGCATAGGGATGCTCGCCCGGCTGCACCGCGGCGACAGCCGGCGTGCATAAGGGCTGCACGACGAAGGCGCCGACAAGCGCAGCGCAATGCCATGCGGGTCGATTGCCGCGCAGGCGGCGCATGCGCTCACTCGCCGTCATCGCCGCGGATCCACCGGATCGAATATTTGCGCTTATCGGGAAGTCTCTGGGTCAGATGAGCGTAGAGCGGAGCCGGGAGGCCCGGGTCGTCGATCATGATCTCGATGTAGGGATGGCCCGCGAGAGTGCGGTTCCAACCCGCGCCAATTTCGGCTTCGTTGGCCGGATTGCCGACCAGGATGCGCCAATCGGGATCGTCTTCGCCGCCGAAGTCGGGCAGGCTCTCAAGGGTGATATGAGCTTGGTACGCGACGGTCTCGATCATCCCCGAGAACCCGTGCGAAGCGCTTCCGGTCAGCGTTCCGATGATCATTTTTCGCGCTCCCTTTTGCCGTTGGCAGAATCGTCAGAGGTGTCTCCACCGCGCCTGCGAAGCGGCGCGGCAGCTTTCGAGCGGGTGAAAAGCGGATGCGCGGTGCCGATCAGCCCGGCAGCGGGCAGCGGCCCGAAATAGCGGCCGTCGAGGCTGTCGGGCGCCGCGTTGAGGAGAAAGATCTCGCCGCGCCCGACGGTCCGGCAGCCGGTCCAGACGGGCAGCGAGCGGTTCGCGCGGTCGCGCGCCAGCGCGCGGGCAGCCCCCGCTCCGTCGACGGTGACGAAGGTGCCCGAACGGCAGACGAGCGCGCCGGGAAGAGCGGCGACGCGCTTCAGGAGCGGCACGCCGCGCGGCAGATAGCCGCGCGCGCCGAGGAAGCCAGCGAGCGCCGGCGGCGGGTCGATGGCGACGAGTTCGCCGACCCGCGGCGCGGCATCCGCGTCGATCCGGTAGAGGCCGATTGGCGCGCTGGCGCTCGCATTCCAGAGCAGGCGCGGCGCGGGCTTCGCCCATTCGACCGCGACGAAGAGCGTGCCGAAAAGCGAGACGGTCGCCGCCGTGAAGGACAGGATTCGCCGGTTCATGATTCGACCGCCCGGCGGCGCAGCCACGCCGTGTGGCGTTCGAGCGAATAGGGCCGGAACGGCAGGCCGGCTGCAATCCGGTTGCCGATGTGGCGCCAATGGTCGGGCGCCGCATCGCAGGCGTCGATGCCGACGGCCTCGACCGCATCGATCGCCTCGAGCGCCTTCTGGACCTTCGGCCAGCCGTCGATCCGCGCCAGTATCTCGGCGCCGGGTCTGACGAACGGCAGCGTCGAATGGGACTCGCCCGGCGCGACGGCGAGGGCGATGGCGATGTTCGAATGGATGGTGCCGAAGTCGTTCGACGTCCAGCGGACGAAAGCGAAGACCGCGCCGGGACGGAAGGCCGCGACGCGTGTCCGGCGGCTCAGGATGCGCTCGGCAGCAACGCGGCCGAAGCGGATCCATTGTTCGTGCCGGCCTTCGATCCAAGTCAGTTCGACCTCGGTCGACGCACCCTGCGGCGGCGCCGCAATCGCGCGACCGCTGCGCGGCGAAAGCCCCGGCGACCCGAGCGCCGCATCGAAATCGATGCGGCGCATCAGCGCGGCTCTCGCCGCGCGGGACGCACGATGCCGCTGCCGGGATCGGACGTTGAGGTGCGGCGGCCGAGCTCGACCCAGGCGTCGAGTTCGTCGATCGCGTAGACGACGCGGCCCCCGAGCTTGCGATAGACTGGCCCCGTTCCATAGACGCGATGCTTCTCGAGCGTCCGGTGCGAAAGGCCGACGCGCCTTGCCGCCTCGGGCGTGGTGAGAAAGCGTGGCGGGTGACCGGTCGTCATGGGGTGCTCCTTCCAGCCGCCGGACCTTCGAGAGCGGGTCGGCGGGCGATGTCGCGTCATGGCGCGGCGCAGGACGCACAGGGGAGCGGCTCAATTCCGACGTTGTTTTTGTCGCCCCGGCATACCCGCGAGCAGCGCGCGGTAGCCGCCGGCGGCCAGCGCCTCGGCTTCGCGGATCAGGCGCTGGGTCCGGCGCCGTTCGGGCGAGGCTTTCCAGGCCGCGCCGCGGCCGATGGTCATGCGCGGATAGACGAGGCGGCAGGCGACCTCATGGCTCGTGACGCGGGCGCCTTCGCGGAGGTCGAGTATCGCGAGCAGCAGGTCGAGCCGCTGCGCCTGGTAGAAAGTCGGCGACGCTGCGGAGGGTGAAGGAGCCGCCCCGCGCAGCCATCGATCGAGATCCTGAACCGCTCGGAGCCGCGTCCCGGTCATGCCATCGAGCGGGATGACGGCGGCGAAAGAAGCGCGTTCCGGATCGCCGCGCAGCCAGATCCGGTGAAGCGCGCCCTCATGCGCGAGAATGTAATGGCGCCCGCCCGCCACGGCCCGGTGAGCGACACGCCGCTCGACGATGCACGAACCCAGTCCGCAGCCGAAGACCGGCGCATCTGGGAGGGCGGAATGCGCGGCATCGACGATGACGACATAGGGACAGGCGGCCGCCTCCCAAAAGGCCGGTGCCTCGAGCGCCGGCAGGCGCGGGTCGACCGGGAAAGCAGAGGGCCCATCGCCGGGCCATCACCTCCTGCAACGCCGGACCCGCGTCAGGGTCCGTCATCACGCTCTCATAGTCGCGGCGATAATCCGGGCTGCGACGCAGAAATTCCTGCGCGTAGCCGGGAAAGTCGAGGCGCGGCCGCCGGTCATCGTCTTGCCTCCCTTTCCGCGCCATGACCGCCTCCGTCCGAGGCAGCAGAATTGGCGAGCGAGCCACGACCGCCAATTCCAAGAGGCGGGAATCCCCATCCCCATAAATGGGTATCCCGCCCGGCGGCGCCGGGCGGGTCCTGCGGCTCAGTCGCCGCGCCGCGTCTGGCGGCTCCAGACGAGGTCGTGCTCGCCATCTTCGCCCGCGAAGAGCTGTGCGAAGATCGGCGCGGTGAAGCTCGGATCGTCGAGCTTGACCGAGAGGTAGGGGCGCTGATCCTGCGTCAGCTTCTCCCAGGCCGCACCGACCTCGACATCGCCGATGAAGACACGGTGGCTCGGAGCATTGCCGCTGGGGTCTTTCTCGGGCGTGATGCGAACCGATTTCGCCTGCACCGACAGGGTGGTGATCTGACCCCGATATTCGCCGGAGACTTTCTTGAACGTGCCGATCCTGGCCATGATGCATTCCTTCCTTGGCTCGGGCCGCACCATCGCGGCCTCGATGCGCATCGACCGTCGGCGGGGGGCCGGGCGGGCAGCCGCAGGCCCGCAGCGAAGCGGAGGACCGCGCCGGCGCGTCTTTCTTGTTTCGCGAGGAACGGCGGCACGCCGGGGGAAGAAAGTCGCGACCGGCGCGGTTGCGCGAGGCCGGATCAGCGAAGCGGCCCGCCGACAGATGGCGCATTTCGAGAGGCCGTGATGATGCGGCTCGGCGGAGGGATGTGTCGCCCGGTCGACAAGCAAGTCGGCGATAGCGAAGGGCAATGAAGACCTAGGCCTGCAACTCCGCTCGCGCGATGCCATTCCCCGGCAGCACCAGATCGCGCCAACTGGCGAGCCCGGTGAGGATGGCGACAAGGACGGAAATGCCGCGATCAGCCCATGGCTCGAGGTCGGCCAGCTCCGCAAGCGCGCCGCCCGCCTGATATCCTGCAGCCGCGGCCGTGCCGGCGAACAGCAGGACGACGCAGAAGCGAACAGCGAAGGGCGCACTACTGCCAGCGACGTACCGACCGAACGCATGGACCGAAAACCCCGCCAGCAATCCCGCGGCCAATATCGTCATTCAGCCAAAGCCATGATCGCGCAGATAGAAGGCAAGCGCGAGGCCGGTAAAGAGCGGCAACGCGTATTTCGCACAGCGAAGGAGCAGGAGCAGGGCGTAGACTATGGCTACGCCGCCCAGGATCAGCATCAGAGTCATGACCGTCCTCCATCCGGACGCGCCCGCCACCACCTCCTCAGCGCAACCTGCAATAAGGACATAGCAAAGGCCGGCTCGGGGTTGAACCCGAACCGGAACCAAGTTGGACGTAATCCCCGGAGGTTAGCGGGCGAACGGGTCATATTCGCAGACGATCGTTTCGGGGTCGCCGTCGAACTCGTCGAGCGGCATGACCGAATAGCCGGCGCCGGTCTCGACGAGGATGATTACGGTCATCATCGTCCGGGCGAGGTTCCAGCCGAGCGATTGGGCGGTGGTAAGCGGCATGGGATCAACTCCTGTCCTTGGGAGCGGGCCATTCCCGCTCGACAGGCGCCCCGCCGGACGGGGACAGGCCGCAATCACCGCGAGCGCAGCCGCGGCCCGAGCGAAGCGTGGGGACCCCGAAGCGGGTTGATTGAAGGAGGCCTGGCCTCGGCCAAGGGATCAGCGGCAATCGAGAGCGGGAATGGCCCGCTCCCATGCGGCAGAGCCCCACGCCTTCCCCGCCCCAGCCGCACGGCCCCGTCCCGGCCCCACCGAGCTTCCAATGGCGCCATAGCGCGGCGCACCGTCCGTCCTGTTCCAACCGACCGGAACGAAAAGCGCAGGAACGAATACACGGGAAGGAAGCCCGGTACCCCCCGCCTTATGGCAGCACAAAAAGGACGGCCCGTCGGACCGCCCTTCGATGTCTTGCAGCGATCGGCTCCGCCCGAAGGCGGAGCCGGGGATCCCGTCAGGCCGGCGGGTTCCAGATGATGACCTTTTTCATCGGGTCGTCGCCAGGGGCGTTGGCGACATTGCCGTAGATGGTCCCGAATTCGGGGGCCGACATCGTCACCGACACATATTCGGCGCCGTTGCTCTGCGAGAAGCGCTTCCAACCGGCGCCCAGTTCGAATCCGTTCTTGCGGCTGAGGATGCGATAATCAGGCTCGTTTTCCTTGATCTTGCGGCCATTCGGCACGATCGCGATCGGCGCGGTGACGTTGAGGGTGGCCAGCGTACCTTCGAAGCTGCCGTCGGCCTTGACGTTGAGATTGGCGATGGTGGGCATGAACTTTCTCCTTCGGTTGCTCGGGGACTTTCCCGATGGCGCCGGAAGAAGGGACCGCGAGCTGCCGTCACCGAGCGGCACGCGAGGGCGAACCCCGCATGGGGTTGACGGCCAGAGGCGAGCCGGGCCCGCAGAAGGGCGACAGGAAGGGACAGGCCTCGAGCGACGGAGACAAATGCCCTCACGGCCATCGAGGGACGGGCACCGACAGAATTGGCGGGCCACTCCCAACTACCGCTCCCGATTCCGTTCGATCAGTCGCAGCGATGCGAGCCCCAATATTTGGCCCACTGCGCCGTGAGACCGCTGCGGACCATCGCGCAGGAGACATCGCCCGAGCGGGGCGACGTGCAGAAGGCGGCGGTACGGGTGCCGCCGGCCCCGCCGCGCGACACACAGCGCATGGCCGGCCCGCGAACAAGAATATGGCCCGTCCGGTTCCGCCCCTGCGGCTCCCCCAGCAGACGGGCGAGATGATCGCGCGCCGCTATGGGGTCGGCATCGGGACAGGGATGGCCTGCGCTGCAGCTGCCATCCATCTCGCGCGCCGCGACGCCCGAGAGACGGACATGCGGCCCTTCGGCGCACCAGATCGGCCCGTCGCCGTCCCACACTGCGAGCGGAGTACATGTGAAGGACTGGCCGGACGGAACGACCGAGGCGAGCAGGAACAGAGCGAACATCAACCCGCCCTAACGCTGAGGATCGACCGATTCAAACGCCCAAACCGACCCAAGCGCCAAAGGATGGCGCGAAGCGCCCACAAGAAACGCGCTCTTGGCGAGCCCGCCGCCGGGCGGCGTGCGCGCGGGCTTGGGGGCCAGCCGCCGCCCGGCAAGGATGGCGAGCCAAGTGCGCTGCGCGGCCAGAACATCGCGCGGCCCCTGGCGCCGCGTGCCGGCGCCAGAGCACGCCCAATCGAGCCGCGCTCGATCCGGCAGCGGCAACTGCCCGGCGTTCAACTCTTGGAGCGAATGACGTGTCGCGGTTCGCCGCACAGGCCGCATGGGGCTTTCAACAATTCGAAGCCGCGAGCACCGCCGGCAGCCTGCGTTGCGGTGCCGGCCTGCGCAACGGACGAGAGATCGAGCCGATCCGCGATGCATTCGTCGCAGAGTGGCGTTCCGTCCATGCGCCGGACCAGCGCCTCGACACGTTCTGCCGTTGTTGATCTTGTAGCCATGCGTGTGCCGTAGAGATGTATCGGGATTCGCGAAAGCCACGAGCGTGCGACTGCTAGTGGCCGGAAGGAGACGGTCTGCTTTGAAGAGGAAGCTTGGCTTAGCTGACGCACAACATCGACAAATGATGGCAATGAATAATGCAAGCGGTCCTGTGTAACCGACATCCGCAAAACGCTTTTTCGGACAGGAATTAGTCGGCATCTAGCGGTTGAACGACGCTCTTGCGGCGCACTGTCCTGACTACATACGCGATGTCAGTATATGCTCTATCTGCTCCGCCGTCGCCGCTGCTCCAGCCCTGGTCGGATGAAAGGATGCGCCTTCCGGCGGGGCGAGATCGTAGGTCCAAGGTTGCGCTGAGCATGCATCATGGCCGCTTCCGATCGTCGCCATGTCAACCAACACTGCGCCGCTCTGGTGAGCGGTTTTCCTCGTCGCTTCTGCCAATCTCGCGGCCACTCCGAGCGACGACCTGACTTGCTGCTGCGTGAGGTGCAGTGCGTCGCACGTGCCATTTTCAGGCAAAACCGGTGGATAGGTGACCACAACGGCCAGCGCTTTGGGCGACCGCCGGCGTATCGCCGCAATGGTCGCCACGATTTCGTTTTGCACGGCAATGAAATCTTGTTGCTCGGGGTATGTTTCGCCACCCGACATGGCTGTGAGCCAGCGCATGATACCGCCGCGATTGCGGTAGCCGGCCGAGCCGAGACTTCCGATGTAGCCAATGTCGTTTCCGCCGACGGTGAGGGTTACCAGCCGGGTGTTTGCGTTGATCGGCGCGATCTGCGGGCCTTGGAAAAACTGTCCGCCACCCACCAGATGTTTGACGGTCGCGCCCGAACAGCTCATGTCGACGAGCGATAGACCGGCAGACCGCGCAAGCTGTTGGGGATAGCCGTTGACACTCCGCTGGCATGCTAACGGAGCGCCCGGCGCCAACTCGCCCAGACCGAGTCCCGCGGCGAACGAACTTCCCAAGGCGACATATTCAGGGTTTCCGACCGGCTTGCGATGGCCTTGATACATCATGATCCCAAGGACCGCCGTCGCGCCCAGCGCGAGTAACAACGCCGCTCCAACAATCGATCGTTTCAGACCGCGGGGCATGCTCGGTTATTTCGCCAATACCGGATGTTCGTTCGTCATAGGGCGGCGCGACACGTGCGACGGCGACCTCGGACGCGCCTAGGCTGCTGATAGCGGAGCGACCGAAAGACACTCCGCGTAACGTCCGCGCAAAGCCTTCTTGTCGATTTTGCCCGTAGCGGTGAGCGGAATGTCGTCGAAAATGACCCGGTCGGGCAGCCACCAGCGCACAAGCCTGGGCTCGAGCCAGGCCCGAACAGCCTCCTCATCCAAGACGGATTCGGGCATGCGCTCGATGACGAGGAGCGGCCGTTCCTCCCACTTGGGATGAAACACGCCGACAACGGCCGCGATTTTGACGCCGGGGCAAGCGACGGCGACATTTTCGATGTCAATCGAACTGATCCATTCGCCGCCCGATTTGATGACGTCCTTCTTCCGGTCGGTGATGCGCATAAAGCCATTCGCATCTACAGTGGCGATGTCGCCGGTATCGAACCATCCGTCGGCGTCGAGCGCACTGACCGACTGCCGGTAATACCGTTCCAGAACCCAAGGCCCACGGACGAGCACGTTGCCTGCCGCGACACCGTCGTGCGGCAAGTCCTGATCATCATCGTCGACAATCTTGAGCTCGACGCCGAACTGGAGCCGGCCTTGCCGCGTCCAGATGATGTCGTTCATTTCATCATGGCCTAGCGCTGCAACCTTGGGCGTCGGCGTTGCGAGCACGCCGAGCGGCGACATCTCGGTCATGCCCCAGATCTGGCGAACCTTGACGCCATATTGGGTCTCGAACGTCTCCGCCATCGCGCGCGGCACGGCCGACCCGCCAATCACGAGACGCTCGAGCGTCCCCGTGTCCTCGCCCGTGCGGGCGAGGTGATCGAGATACATGGTCCAGATTGTCGGCACGCCGCCCGAGAAGGTGACGCCCTCGGACTTGATCAGCTCTTGCAGGCTCGCTCCGTCGAATTTGTCGCACGGAAATACGAACTTCGCTCCGTTAATCGCTCCCGCGAATGGGAGGCCCCAGGCCGTCGCGTGATAGAGCGACTGGCACGGCAAGATCACGTCGAAGGCAGAGAAACCGAGCGCGCCCGACAGGCCGGCGACAAGCGCGTGCAGCACCACCGAGCGGTGCGAGTAGAGCACGCCCTTCGGATCGCCGGTGGTGCCCGATGTGTAGCAGAGAAAGGCCCCGCTGTTCTCCTCGAGGTCGGGCCAAAGGGTTGTCCCGGAAAATTCAGCGATGCGCCGATCATAGTCATCCCCGGTCAGCATCACGAAATGCTCGATCGTATGGAGCGCGGGTTTCAGCCGCTCGACGATCTCGTGCAGATTGGCGTCATAGAGAAGCACCCGGCTTTCGGCATGGTTGATCGTAAATGCGATATGTTCGTCCGGGAGCCTCGGATTGGCGGTGTGGAGAACAAGCCCCTTCCCGGGCGCAGCAAAAAACAGTTCGAAATGCCGGTGCGTATTCCAAGCGAGCGAGCTGATCCGGTCCCCCGGTTCGAGCCCGAGGCTCATGAGCCACTCGGCCCCCGCCGCCGCTCGCGAGAGCGCACCCGCATAATCGTAACGAAAGAGCTTGCCGTCGCAGTCCTTCGATACGATCTCGCGATCGCCGTGCGCTGTCGCTGCAAAGCGCAATATCTGCGAAATGTTGAGCGGCAGGTTCTGCATCAAACCCGGGATTGTCATCTAGCATGTCCTCAACCTGATCGCGGCCAGCCGCAGTCTACCCATTCGCCAGCAAAGCTTGCAGCCGCGCGACGACCTCATCGGTCGCCTCGGCGGCAGCCGGTATGATCCCGGCAAAATGCACGAAACCATGCGTCAGATGATCGAACTCCAGGAGTTCGGAGCGAACCCCCGCATCTCGCAGGCGTCCGGCGTAGGCAACGGCCTCGTCGCGCAGCGGATCGACCGATAGGACGACCGTCAACGCACGCGGCAAGCGCGAGAGATCGTCTGCCTTGAGAGGCGAAAGGCGCGGATCGGCGGTGTCGGCGCCCTGCGCATAATCGGCGACACACACCGTCAGACTCGCGCGGCGGAGCGTCGGATCAGCGTCGCGAACGCGGGACGGATAGTCATTCTCGCCGGCGTCGAGGTCGACGGCCGGGTAGAGCAGGAGCTGTGCATCAAAGGGCCGTCCCTCTTGGGGCTCGTCGCGCATAGCGATGCAGATTGCGGCCGCTAGATTGCCGCCGGCGCTATCGCCGCCGATGATCGCAGGCAGACTATCACCGCCGAGGGACGACCGATTGGCGGCAATCCAGCGCGCGGCCGCGAGGCTGTCGTCAAATCCCGCCGGGAAGGGATGCTCGGGGGCGAGACGATAGCTGCTGGCCACCACCACCATCGAGAGATCCCGGCATAGCCGGCGGATGGTATGATCGACGGTGTCGAGGTCGCCGATGGCCCAGCCGCCGCCGTGAATATAGTGCAGCGTCCCCGTCGGCTCGGTCGATGGACGGTAAATCCGGAGTGGGACCTTGGCGTCGCGCGTTTCGATCTGCCGGTCTTCGATCGAAGCAACGTCTATGCGGCCGCCCGGCCCAACGATCATCGGGATCATCGCGGCAGCCTGCGCCCGAAGCGTCGGATAGTCGACGGGCCCCGGCGGCACGGAAGGCAGTTGGTCGACAAGTTGCTGCAATACTGGGTCGAGCGCCACGATAAACTCCGTCAATAAGTTGGAATGGAAAGGCCGAGGATGCGCGCCAGCGCATCGACGACGCGGTACACTTGTGGGTCCCTGACGCCGGGTTGGCCGGTGCGGTTGCGGACATAGGCAAAGCTGACACCCGAGGATGGGTGGGCAAAGGCGAGCGAGCCCCCCGCCCCGTCATGGCCGAACGATCCCTCGCCGAGCATCGGCTGGATCGCCCATGGCAGCATGAGGCCCGCGCCCCAGGTCGGACCGGCGAAGTCCTGACCGAAAGGCGTTCCCGAAGACACGGTACGACAGGCGTCGCGAAGGCAATCCTCCGAAACAAGCGGAGCCTGACCGACGCTACCGATCGCCTTCGAATAGAGCCGCGCGAGCGAGCGCGCGTCGGCGACACCATTTGCGCCCGCCAGTTCGACGCGCTGCACGGCGGGATCGTTCATGGCGTCGGCGAGACCGCTCATCCGCGCGGGGAAAAGGCCATTCAGCGATATCGCGCGCGCTGCGATCGATGACGGGTCAAGTTCGGGCGTGTCATATTCGGCCGGAACCTCGACGGCGGCAATGGGCGACTGCGCGTCGCCGCTGCGGCCAATCTGTATGTTGAGTTCCAACGGCCCAGCAAGATTGGCGCGGAACCATTCTCCGATGGTCTGGCCGGTCACCCGCCGCATCAGTTCCGACGTGATCCAGCCCACGGTGATCGCATGATAGGCGTGTGCCGTGCCCGGTTCGAACAGCGGAGCTTCCGCCGCAAGCCTTGCTGCCATCGCGGCTATATCGGCCAGGCCTGCGATCGTGATCGGTCCGCTTATCAGGGGAACGCCAGCCTGATGTGCGAGCGCCTTGCGGACACTGATATCGCCCTTGCCGTGCGCCGCGAACTCGGGCCAGTAGTGCGCGAGCGGCAGATCGAGATCGATCCTGCCGTTCGAGACCTGCGACAGGACGCACAGTGCCGATATTCCCTTGGTGACCGAGAAAACGGGGACGGCGGTATTGCGATACCAGGGGGTTTGATCGCTGGCATCTGCCGAGCCGCCCCAGAGATCGAGCACCGGCTGGCCGTCACGATAGATGGCGCAGGCGGCCCCGCGTTCGCCGCCCTCCTGGAAGTTCGCTTCGAATGCGTCGCGGCACGCCGCGAATTGCGGATCGACGGTGCCCTGAATTTGGGAACGGTTGGTCAAAATTTTCCCTCCTTGGTTCGGGCATCGATCAACACGGCTTCGCCGAGCGCGACGGCGCCAAGCGGCCCGGCCCGGTCTCCGAGCGCCGGAAGCGTGACCAGATCTTCGGCCGCGTCGCCCGGGACGAAGGGAAGATAGCCAGCCAGGTCCGCGACGACATGCTGCCAGGCGCGTTCGAGCAGAAAGGAGCGGCCCATGCCGATCCCGCCGCCTATCAGGATTTTCTGCGGGCTCGTTACCAGCAGAAGAGCACCGATCAGCTGGGCCAGGTCGTGCGCGACAAACGACCAGCGCGGATCATCTGCCCGTATTTCCTCGCCCGCCCTGCCGAACCGCGCCTGCAGCGCAGGACCCGACAACAGGCCCTCGATGCAGTCGCCATGAAACGGGCAGCTACCCGAAAACTCGTCGCCGTTTGCGCGCCGCAATCGGAGATGCCCGATCTCGGGATGGAGCGCCCCGTGCACGGGGCGCCCTCCGAGCAGCAAGCCCCCGCCGACGCCGGTGCCGAGCGTCAGATAGCAGAGGCTGTCGAGGCCCTGTCCAGCGCCCCAGCGCCATTCGGCAAGGGCCGCGGCATTGACGTCGGTATCGATACGCCACGGGCAATCCGCGACCGCGCCCAGCGCACCCGCGATATCGGCTCCGCTCCAGCCTGCCTTGGGCGTGGCGAGCATTGTGCCAAAATCCGTTGCACCCGGATCAAGCCGCAGCGGACCGAAAGAAGCTATTCCGAGCGCGGCAAATCCTTCGCGCCGCTTCCACCCTTCGAGCGTGTCGACGAGGGCGCCGAGCGTTTCATTTGGCGTCGTCGTCGCAAATCGCGCGCTCGCCAGAATCTCGCTCCCGCGGGCAAGGACAGCCAGCGCTTTCGTCCCCCCCAGTTCGATGCCGGCGATTGTCTTCATAGGGACCATAGCTATCGCGCGATCCCTGCCTTGTCGCCTGCCAGCCACAGATGAACGAACGGCGCAAACGCGCCGCCGAAGTTCCGGTCATCGCCGCCGCTCCAGTCATCGACAAAGCTCGTGACGGACAAGTCGGGCAGTACGAACCAGCTATAGGCCTGCGCCGGCGCGGCTTCGGGATTGGCGAACACCAGCCCGCTACCATTGACCGGGCGCCAGCCCTCGAAGAGCGCGGGGGATACCATTGCGTAGAGCCCGGTCGGGCCGGCAGGCCCCGACGGCGCAAAAACATGACGCTGCGTCGACCAGAAGAGATAATAAAGGCCGGCGTGGAAAATGATGTGCGGTCGCTCGAGTTCGTTGTTGAGCGTGTCTGCGCTGACGATCGGCGGAAGGAGGGTCCAGCCCTGCTCGCCGCATTGTCGGCGAACAATTCCGATGACGCCGTTATATTCGGACCGCGAGCGCGCCTGCGATCCCGCGAACAGCAGATAATCATCGCCTCCCGCCGGATCACGGAAGAAGGCCGGATCGCGGAACGCCTTGATCTTCCCGACCTCGCTCGGGCCGCCGCAGGTGGACATATAATGCTCGAGGTCGATCGGGACGATTTCTTCCAGCTCGCGCCAATCGCCAAGCCTGGGTGCCTCGCCCGACAGGTCGAGCGTCGCCAACGCTGAAAATAAACGCTGCTCGAAGGTCAAAATCTGCTCGCCGCGACGCCCGGTAGCGGTAAAATATAGGGCGACGGTCGCAAGGTCCGCGGAAGCGACGGCCGACCCCGACCATTCGCGGCTACCGGGTGAAAAGCCGTCTGGCATGGCCGGCCCGAGGTGCCGCCATCCTTCCGCGCTGTGCAGCAGCAGGTGGATGCGTGCATGCCCGTGGCGCTCGTCCGGGTCGGCGAAGCGCGGCGCGCCGAGTGCCATCCACAGCTGCCTGCCACCGGCCAGGATGATCGGCTTTCCGGCCTCGTCCTGCACAGGCCAGGCGTCCCAGACGCCGAGATCGGGAGCGATCGGTGCGAAATCTTCCTCGCTGAGCAGCGGCGCCCGCAGAACGGGCGCTGCGTCGATCGCCTCGATATGATCACCCGTCCAGCGAGCCGGAACCATCATGATAATTTCACTCTCAAATATTCGAAAACCGGACGGACGCGCCGTCGAACATCGGAATCAAATGAGGGGGCGAGCGCCGCTGCGCTCGCCCCTCCTGATCAATCGATGGTGGTGCGCAAGCGCAGGCCGATGGTGCGCGGATAAGGTCCGGCGAGCAGCAGACTGTTGCGAACGAAAGACGGACCGCGTTCGTCGGCGAGATTCTCGCCGAAGATCGAAAGTTCCCAGCGGTCCGTGCGGATTCCCGCACTGGCATTGTAGAGCGAGTAGGGCCGGACGACATAGCCGTCGTACATGACCCGGCTGCTGGTGCGGCTGGCCGCACCGTTGAGGAAGAAGCGCAGGTCGCCGCTGCCGAGCGGCCGCTCGAAATCGGCATCGAGACGATAATTATACTTCGCTGTGCTCGAGAGGCGCTCGCCATTGGCGACGTTGGGAAGCGAGGCGGTGACGGCGGGATAGATGTCGCGGAATTCGCTGTCGTTCCAGTTGGCGACCGCGCCGAGATTGAGGCCATCGATCGGGGTGCGCCACCGCGCTTCGAGATCGACCCCCGTCGTGCGGGCTTTGCCGACGTTCGCGAACGCGGAAACGCCGAACGGCGTGAGACCGAATTGCAGATCCTTGAAGTCGATGCGGTAGACGTTGAGCCCGAGCTGGACGCGGCCGTCGGCGAGCTTCGCCTTGATGCCCGCCTCATAGTTGGTGAGCGTATCGGGAGCGAGCGCGATCGAGGACGGAATTCCCGAGGCCTCGACCAGCGAGGCCTGGAACGGCGTCTGGGTAATGCCGCTCCGGAATCCCGTGCTGACCGTCACGAAGGCGGTCAGATCGTCGGTCGGGAACCAGGAAAGGTTCGCGCGCCACGTCACCTTGTCGGGTTTGGTTTGCCCCGAGCCCGTGCCGGTCAGGATCGAGTCCGCATCGAAGCGTCGATTGTCCTTGTAATAGCGGATGCCGACCAGCGGCACGAGCTTGCCGCCGAACAGATCGTAGCTGATTTCGCCGAAAGCGGAATAGTTGCGGGTCCGCGTATCGTTGAACCCACTGATGGTGAGCGCGGTCAAGTTGGCATCGAAGCTGAAGAGCGCCTTAGCATTCTGGTAGAAACCGCCGACCAGCCAGTGGAACGGACCATCGCCGTTCGAGCGAAGCTGGATTTCCTGCGCGAAGCTGCGCGCATCATAACCGTTGAAGAGCGCGCCGGTGCCGAGCGGTCCGAAGGTCTGTCCGGTCAGATAGCCATATTCGGCATCGAGATAGCTGGTCGAACTGCTGAGGATCGCGGCGCCGGCGTCATATTCGACCGACACGCTGTAGAGATCGAAATTCCCGTTCTCATATCCGCGCGTGGTTCCGCTGAACCACTGCTGGGCAGGCTCAAGCTGGTTGATGCTCTGCGTATAATTCTGGCGCGGTTCCCAGTGCGCGGCCTGCGCCCGGATGCGCAGCGCGTCGGTCGGCTGCCAGAGCAGGACCGCCCGCACGTCGCGGTTGGTGACGTCGTTGGCATTCTTGAACGACGGCCCACCGGTCGCCGGCGTCTCGCTGAAGATATCGACATAGCCGGCACGCTTGTCATAGCCGCCGCTGATGCGGATCGCGAGCCGATCCTTGATCAGCGGCACCGAGATCGCTGCCGACACCCCGTAGTTCAGCGCGCTCGCATCATCCATCTTCGCGATCGTCGCCTCGCCGCGCATCTCGAAATTGTCGAGATCGGGCTCGCGCGTATGGTAGATGATCGTGCCCCCTGCCGAACCCTGCCCATAGAGTGTACCCTGCGGCCCGCGCAGGACCTCGATGCGGTCGATATCGATGAAGCGGAGCGGCGGCGCGATCGGCGAATTGGGAATCGCGAAGGGAACGTCGTCGATATAGTAGCCGATCGGCGAGTCGCCGATGCCGCCCGCGGCTCCCACGCCGCGCAGCGAGAAGGTCTTGATCACCGAGCCGACCTGTTCGCCCGGCGAAGCACCCGGGATCGAGTTCACAAGATCGGTCGTCTCGCGGATTCCGCGCTCTTCGAGCTGCTCGCCGCTGAAGGCCTGGATCGCGAGCGGCGTGTCGATCAGCGACTGCGAGCCCTGGCGCGACGCCGTCACGACGATGTCGCTGTCACTGCTTTCCGTCGTGGAAGCTGCATCTTGCGCCATCACCGGAGTGATCAATGCGATATGTGCAATGCCGGTAAAGGCGGCGGCGGTCAGGCGGCGTGTCATAGGTCCTCTCCCCATAAGCTGCGAATCCGCGATGGAATACGCAATCGATTGCGTGCGGTTTACGCAATCGATTGCGCAGTTGTCAACTCTCTGTTACCCGGCGGCAACGAATGTAGGTGGAGAGCACGCATGACAGGACCGACCGACCTTCCGAAAGGCGCCAAAGTCGGCACTTCGACGAAGCTTTATTACGGGAGCGGTCAAGCCGTCGACGCCATCGTCCAGGCGGTCGTCAACACCTTCCTCCTCTTCTATCTCACCGCCGTATGCGGGATGTCGGGGGCTGCCGCCGGCAGCATTTTCCTGATCTCGCTTGGCGTCGACGGGTTGCTCGATCCGTTCATCGGGCGGCTCTCGGACAATTGGCGGTCGCGCTGGGGCCGCCGCCTCCCCTTCATGACGATCGCGCTTCCGCCCATGATGATCGCCTCGGCGCTGCTGTTCACGCTCCCCGCCAATCTCGCCGGCGGCGCCCTCTTCGCTTATGTGTTGGCGCTCAACATCGTCCTGCGTGTCGGCCTGTCGGTTTTCGCGCTCCC
Organism: Sphingopyxis witflariensis; assembly: GCF_002205635.1. Classification (GTDB taxonomy): domain Bacteria; phylum Pseudomonadota; class Alphaproteobacteria; order Sphingomonadales; family Sphingomonadaceae; genus Sphingopyxis; species Sphingopyxis witflariensis. Next base: position 422,587 of record NZ_NISJ01000003.1, read on the forward strand.
TCATTCGGCGCTGACCGCCGAACTCAGCGACGATTATGGCGAGCGCTCGATTATCAGCACCTACCGGGCCCTGTTCATCGTGCTGGGCACCGCGGCCGCGCTTCTCCCCGCCTTCGGCTTCCTGTTCGCCGAAGACGGCGCGCTCCAGACCCGGCCGCCCTACCAGTGGCTCGGGCTCATGACCGCCTGCCTGATCGGCGGGTTCGGGTCGGTCTGCGTGGGGGGGATCTTCAAGACCGTGCGCAGGCTGCCGATGCCGCCCGGCGAGGCGACGGGCACCGGCTTCCTGTCGGACATGGCACAGCTGTTTCGCAATCCGTCCTTCGTGCCGATGTTCGGCGGCGCGGTGCTGGTGCTGGTCGGCCAGGGCGCGACGACGGCGCTCAACCTTCACGCGTACCGCTATTTCTGGGAGCTGCCGACCGCCTATATGCAGCTGCCGCTGCTCGTTCTGCCGCTCGGCATGCTGCTCGGAACCCTCGCCGCAGGCCTCTTGCTGCGGCGCATCGAAAAGCGCGACGGCGTCGTCGGCGCGATCACGCTGCTCGGCGTCTACCAGATCGTCATCACCCTGCTCGCCGTCACCGGCGTCATTCCCGCGGGGTCGATGATCGCGGTCGTTCTCGTCGCGATCAGCGGCTTGCTCTTCGGCGGCTGCGGCGCGCTCTGCTTCGTCTGCTTCTACTCGATGATCGCCGACGCGGTCGATGAGCATGATCACCTCTTCGGCGTGCGCCGCGAGGCCCTCTATGCCGCGGCGCTGATGGTCGGAGCCAAGGCTGCCACCGGTCTCGGTGCCTTCCTTTCCGGACTCGGTCTCCAACTCATCGGGTTCGTGGCGCCGGCGAAAGCGAGCGGGATCGTCCCGCCGGATATCGCCACGTCGGTGGGTCTCCTATGGGGCCTCGGCGGCGCGCTGGTCGTGCTCGCGGCCATCCCCTTTCTTCGGCGATACAGGATCGATCGGTCGCATCATGCGGCGGTCCTCGAAAGCCTTGCGGCGCGCAACGCCGATCACAACACGGCACCGAATTTGACGCCGGACCTTGCGCAGGCCTGATCGGCGGTGCAATCGATGGCGTAACGCAGACGGGCGAGTGGAATGGAACTGGAAAAGGTGCGCCCAAAGTCGGGCCGGGCAGTCAAGATGACGGACATTGCGCGGATCGCGGGGGTATCCTCGTCGACCGTGTCGCGGGCGCTTGCCGATCATCCCACCATTCCCGAGGCGACGCGAAATACGATCCAGGCGCTGGCGAGAGAGCATGGCTATGTCGTGAACCGCGCCGCGCGGAACCTGCGCCAGAGCCAGACGCAGACGATCGCCGTCGCGGTCCCGCTTGGCCACGAGCGCGAGCAGCTGATTTCAGACCCCTTCTTCCTGCGCCTGTTCGGACATCTCGCCGACGAGATTTCGCAGCGGCGCTACGACATCCTGCTCGTGCGCGAGCCCTCGCCCGACGCGCATTGGCTAGGGCGCCTCGTTCAGTCGCAGCGCGCCGACGGCTTCATCATCGTCGGGCAGAGCGACCAGCATCAGGCCCTTAACCTTGCGGCCCGCGACTACCGCCCGCTGGTCGTCTTCGGTTCAGAACTGCCAGATCAAATCTATTGCTCCGTCGGCTCCGACAATTTCGAGGGCGGCCGGCTTGCCACGGACCATTTGCTCCGATCCGGCCGCAGGCGCATCCTGTTCCTCGGTCCCGCCGAACTGCCGCAGATCGACCTCCGGCTGGACGGTTACCGGCAGGCGATCGGCGATCATGGCCTGTCGGTCGACGAGAGCTTCGTCCTGCCCGCGCATTTTACGGGACCCTCGGCCCATGACGCGGTGCGCGATCTTCTCGCGCGGGGGGTGGAATTCGACGGTATCTTTGCGGCCTCTGACGGCATCGCGCTGTCCGCGATCCGCGCGCTTGAGAGTGCAGGCAAGCGCTGCCCTGCAGATGTCTCGGTCGTTGGCTTCGACGACAGCGATCTCGCCTCGCAATCCCACCCGGCGCTAACCACCGTTCGGCAAGACTTCCCCGGTATCGCGGCAACGATAGTCGATCATCTGTTTCGACGGCTGGATGGCGAAGGCACCTATTCGTCGACGCTGCCGGTGAACCTCGTTCTCCGGGAATCCGCTCCCGATAGATAACGCAGATGGCCGGTAGCGGTCAGGCCGCTTTTCGGAAGCGATCTTTAGAAGCAGACACAACCCAGCAATATTACGGCGTCTATTGGACGAGTAGTGCCCACCTTCGCCATCGGGCTGGCATAGCGCTATTGTCTTACGGCTGTGAACGGCTCGATGAAGAAAGCCATGGGTACGCTTGGCAGATGCTGTTCTGAGCTCGACATCAGCAGCAGTCGATTGATGGTATTGTCCTGAATGCCACGCGCCGGGAACGCGCAGCTAATCCGTGCGCGGCCAATTGGCACCCCCGCTTTTTCCAGCTCTCCTTGACTACGGTGGAGGCGCGTAAAGCGCGCCGCGGCGGACGCTTCCCAATTTGTCTTTCGATCTGAATCTCGAAGCTTGGCGAGGTAACGAAAGCTATCCTTAAACAGCGCTGGGTAATTTGCATGCGCGCCAGCGATACCGATTTTTGCAGTCATCACGGGGTCGCGCGAGAAGAGAAAAGTCTCACGGCTGATCACGGCCGCGAGACCGTCAAGAGCTGCAACCAAGGGACCGAACCGCGGACGGATTGCGAGCTTCAGCTCCTGCCAGCGGTGCGGGCTGTCGGTTACGATCGCAGCGCCTGTCGCCTGAGCCAGATACATTGCGATCTCGAAGTTCGGCGCTAGCTTCATTATGTGCAGCTGACCCCGGTCCGAAGCGCCGACGATGCCATCCTGAAGCACTGCCAGGGGATCCCGCTCGCGCAATATTCGGCGGCCGACAAGCAAATCCGAAATTTCCTCGGCCCCAATGCCGGGCTTGTCGCGCCGCAATTCGGCAATGATTGCCTCGTCGGGAAGTGCAAGAAGGTCACGCTTGAGCCCCTCAATCGCCAGTTTCTTGAGTCGCGGATCCTCGTCGACCTCGAAACCAACGAGCCTTGCGCGATCTTCGGCCATTTTCATCATCTGGCGACGCAAATGCGTATCGAAGATGCACGGATCCGGGATAAGATTGACGAGGCCGGCATCGACGAGAGGCATGATGTTCAGAATGAAGACCACCGATTTTAGGAACTCATGGTGGTAGCTTCCGGGCTGCTCGAGCGGACTATATGCCTTGGCCAGCACGCCCGGATGCGCAAAAGGATTCTCTATGATCAGTTCGCCGAAATAAAGTGGCGCGCCCGTTGCAAATTCGTCGATCAGGAACGGGTGAGTGCTCCCCGTGTATACCGCGCGGGGGCGACCGTCGGGCTTTGGAAGGAGCTTGAGCAGGTCGGTTTCGAGCGGCCAGAGCGCGGCGAACAGCGTATAGACTTGGCGAATTTGCTCCTCAGTTAGGGTCCGGCGCACGTCGGTCCAGCTCTTGCCTTCGGAGAGCCCGAGAATGTTCAATATGCCTTGATAGAAGCGGAGGTTCCGCTCGCGGATGCTCAGTTCATCCCACGCGGGACGCAGGGCTTCGGGACGCGAGCGGCAACAGTCCCGGAATGTCTCTCCCGAACCGCAGCCACATGCGTCACCTGGCCGCAACGCGCCGTCGGATAGCGGCTTCAGGAGGAAACTACGCTCCTTCTCGGTGCGGCCGAATTCATCCTGATAATGAACGCGCCCATCCGTGTAGCGCACATATATCTCGCCGCCGAATTCATGAAGCTGGTCGGCTGGCGGCTTCAAGGGCTCGCCGAGGGCCGACCAAGGCTCGTCATTCTGCTTCTCGGGAAAGAGCCACTCCTCACACCCGGCCGCGACAAACCTGCGGGCGCGGAGCTTCAGAATGCGGTTTATCCGCACGACATCGGGCTCGATGAGATGGCGTTCGTGGATCAAGGCCATGGTGTTCACCAAGGCGTCGTGAAAATTGCGCGCGAAAGTCCGTTTCTCAAGCGCGCGACAGGCGGGATCCCGGGCATATTCGAGATTGGTAAGGATGAGACAAAAGTTCCGGCTCAGCGGAAAGATTGTCTGTGACCCCTTGAGCGCGATCGATGGGTCTTCGGGATAGCGGGTAAGCGTACTGCCGGGCGGCGCACCGTGGTTATAGATTGTCACGGGGTGATCGGTGAGAATGAATTTGACCGCGCTTTGCTCGGCCGAAACGACTTCGCGCACACCGTTCGCCCAGATGCCGCCGTGGAGCATTCGAATGGCCTGCATCTCCATCATCAGCTCATTCTGGTCGAGCCCCGGATATTGGCTTCGCAGCCAATCTAATCCTTTCGGCGTGCGGATTTTCTGAATGTCGATATATTCAAACAGCGTCTCGAAATGACGGGACCGTTCGGCTTCCTCTGTTGCCATGAAGGCCGGTATCGCCTTCGAGCCGCGAGTATCTATCGCGCCGAACAGCTTGCGCTCGATCTCGTCAATCACGCCGCCGAAGAAGGTGGAATAGAGATCGCGCTGGACGAAGCAGCGAGAGACCGGCGCGCGGAAGAGTGATCGCCCGAGCACGATACTGCCGTCGCGTCGAACAAATTTCTCGGGATTGAGGTCGAGATAGTAAAGTTCGTCGCGCCTTGGCTCGATAAAATGTCGCTGATGCCACTCGGGCACATAATGATTGTCGCGGCTGAGGACCATCGCTGGACCTTAGCGTTTCCGTCAATCAAGTATAGCCGGGCTCAATTTGTCGACCGGAGAGAATTGCAATCAGCGCCAGCCTCGACGATTGGCGAGTGCAAGAAGATCGCTTCGTTCGGCCAGTGGTCGTGAAACAGCGAATCACGAAGCATACGACATATATACAAACGCCGAGCATAGGCACACGCGCTTGCCCTTGCTATACGATAGATCCGTAAGGCGCGCGTTTACAATCTTGGCGCCAGTGGCCGAAGCTTTCGGTCAAAGAAGCGCTGGTGATACACCTCACGATTGTTCCGCAACTTGTAGATCGTTGTCATATAGATCGCTTCCGTTACCGTGGTAGACGTGTCGATTGAGGCAAATCCCACGAAGTTCGGATGAAGCGCCGCCTCTTCAATCAACCGGACGAGATTCTCAAAGGGAACGCGGAGGAAGTCCCTGAGCTCGTCTTCCGCATAGAGCGCCTCGTCGCGATCAAACTCATCGCCCCCGACGCCCTCGCAATCTGCGAAGGTCCGCGCCGGCTTGATCGTTTCGAACGTCAGATCGAAGCCACGAGTCTGGCCAAGCAAAACTTCGACCGGTCGTTGGTCGAGGATGGCACAGATACGTTCAATTTCCTCCGGTTGAGCGCGCGGCCCGATATAGACGCGCTTGAGTGCGTCATCGAGATAATGCTTTGGGCCGACCTCTCCGACAACATACCGCCATTCCTTTTCGTGCGACCATTCGCTCCGCTTACGAGTGATGCGCGCCAGAACGGCCTCGCGACCGCCATCCGAAGCGACATCGGCGACGGTCAACGGTGGAAGCGCTTTGCGGGCATATGTTACCGGGCGGAGCTCTTCGCCGTGAAAATCGCCAATTGCCAAGCGCTGGGTGTCGAACTCGAGGCACATGCCGCCAAAGTTGCTCCCATAATAAGCCCACATCGGAAGATCTTCGACTGTCCCGGCAAATGACACCAAGGCAAAGCGCTCGATCATCTGCGAAACCAATGCATAGATTTCAGCGATATCTTTGCCGCTCGCGCCCAAGATAGCGTCGACCATTTGGTCTCCCGGACCTCCGGTTTCGTAGAATGCCTCCATCGGATCGTTCATCGCCGAGAATGGCGGAGCGAAAAGATAGCTTGCGGAAAGCGCCTCCATCTCGCGCTCGGAATATGCCCCCAGCGGCCGAAATCGATAGAGAGTGGAGGGGCGATTCATGACCGTGAGAACTTTCTATCTTACCGTGCACCGTTTGCAGATCGAAAGCCCACTTGAGACCGGTGGCTTGCACGTAACAATCTAAGGAAGCTGTAATTCATTTCTACCGAGTGGCTTCGACTAGAAGCAACCGCTTGAGATCGTCGGCAATATGGTTTTGATGATCATAGGAGGGCGGCCGTAAGATTGATGGCTCGGCGGAGCCCTCACGCGTTAGCTATTGGCTTCGTCGCCAGTAGTGACTTTCCAGGGGAGGAAATATTTTGAGCTGCAGCAGCCTTACAGCCGAAGGCGCCGCGCTGGTCGGTGCAGCAATCGGCGGAGCTTCGACAATAGTTGGCAATATTGTTACCCATTGGCTCTCCAACCGAAGAAGCGAAAAGCTCGATGGAAAACGGAAAGCCCGCCTTCGAACGATGCTATCTGGAGAACAGTATGTATGGCGAAGCATTGGTGCACTCAGTTCGGCGATCGGGGCAGACAATGAGAAGACGGCTAGCCTACTCATCGAAATAGATGCCCGCCAGTCGCTCAGCAATAGCGATTCGTGGGCACTAGGCCGTGTTGACAAAAGGGATTCCCAAACCCGCCTTGTTCTGATTCAAGACTGCTTTTTGAGGGGCAGTCATGGGTCGCGGGGATTTGTCGGACGCGGAGTGGGATCTGATCGGGCCGCTACTGCCGCCTGAGCGCGGTCGCTGGG
>NZ_NISJ01000004.1 GCF_002205635.1 Sphingopyxis witflariensis
GGTCCGCGAACTCCCATACGGGCCCGCAGCCTCCGATGCTGCATCAGAGGCCGGACAGATGGCAGCATCCGACTACGTGCATTACCTCCAAAAAACCGCTTGCGTCTTTTGGGGCGTCCACAGATGGAAAGCGGACGCTATTCAGGCGTCGTTTTCAGCGTAGTCAACTAGTCGCTGGCAACGATCGTCGGGGGAGCCGTTGAGCCCTTCGAGCAAGTCGCGAGCGATGAACGTCTCCAGAAAGTAGTCATATTTGACCCCGTCTCGCTCAACAGGCTCTGTTGTATCGGGCGCGGGCGATACAACGATGGCGTCTGCATCGCCGCTCCAAGGCTTCGCAACGTAAATTGTGCTATCGTCATCCGTCCAGTCGGATGCTCTCGTGATCAGTTCGACAAGCCTCATTCGCCTCTCCCTCTGAAGGAGAGCGTATCGGCCAAGACCAACGTCTGCAATTGATATTGGGTTAGGCGACAGTCGGCTTTCGGTTGCGCACGAGCGACAATCAGACAATCATAAGAGCGATGAGGGGGACTGCGGATGCTTGAAGGGCGAGACTGGTATGCGGCGAGTGCAGCGACGGCGGAGGAATTGGCGCACCTACGAACCGTCGCACCGCATGATCTGCCCACTCGGTATCTCGATCTGCTCGCTTTTAGCAATGGTGGTGAAGGCCCATTGGCTATCCAGCCTTACAACCTCTGCTTGGACCCGGCGATGACTGTTGCGGATACAATCAATAGCAAGAACCACGGTCAATGCGACCTCCAAGGATTTCTCATTTTCGGCAGTAATGGTGGCGGAGAGTATCTTGCATTCGACACCCGGCGCATAGCACCGTGGCCTGTCGTCGCGATCGACATGATTGCGGGCGGCAATAGCGCCGCGATTATCGCGCCTGATTTCGAAGAGTTCTATGACCGAATTGGGATCGAGGCTCAGGCGGATTAGATCGAGGCTCAGGCGGATTAAACGTCCACTTTCGGTCGTTTGCTGCCATTCCCCTTTCGTCACCCCGGACTTGATCCGGGGTCCATGCGACAGGCGTGGCTATGGATGCCGGATCAAGTCCGGCATGACGATAGTGGGAGCGTCATATTCGCCCTGTCGGTCGCCGGTTAGCGCGACCCGAACAGCGCTGTCCCGACACGCACATGCGTCGCGCCCATCGTGACCGCAGTCTCATAATCGCCGCTCATCCCCATCGACCGCAGCGGCAGGGCGTGGCGTTCCGCGAGTTCGTCGAGCAGCGCGAAATAGGGCGCGGGTTCGATGTCGGCGGGGGGGATTGCCATCAGTCCCGCGATCTCGAGTCCCGCATCCTTCGCTTCGGTGAGCAGCGCGGGCAGGTCGCGGACCGCGCAGCCGCCCTTTTGTTCCTCGTCGCCGATATTGACCTGCACGAACAGCTGCGGTTGTTTACCCGCCTTGTCGCAGGCGCGTGCGAGCGCCTGCACCAGCGACGAGCGGTCGACCGAATGGATTGCGTCGAACAGGCCGACCGCCTCTTCGGCCTTGTTCGATTGCAGCTGGCCGATCAGGTGCAGCACGACGTCGGGAGTTTCGGCGCGCAGTGTCGGCCATTTGCCCTCGGCCTCCTGCACGCGATTCTCGCCGAAGTGCCGCTGGCCGGCGGCGATCAGCGGGCGGATCGCGTCGGCCTCGTGGGTCTTCGACACCGCGATCAGGCAGATATCGCCCGCGCGCCGCTGCGCGCGCTTCGCCGCGTCGGCAATCGCCGCCTGCACCTGTGCCAGCCTGTTCGCCGCGTCGCTCATCATATGTTCCTGTCGTTGCGCCTGTTTGCAGCGCGCCTATAGGAAGGGCGATGCCGCGACGCCACCCCCTGTCCCCTACCATCTCGTCCCCGCACATCTGGCTGTTCAGCGACGAGCGGTCGGCGATTGACGTCGTGACGCTCGCGGCGTTGCTCCCGCCGGGCAGCGGCATCGTCGTGCGCCATGACAGCCTAGCGCCCGCGGCGCGCTGGCGCCTTGCGCGGCGGCTGATCCATATTGCGCGAGCACGGCGGCTGGTGCTGCTGCTCGCCGACACCCCCGCGATTGCGCACCGCTGGGGCGCCGATGGCGTTCATTTGCGCCAGCATCATTTGGGCAAGGCGGGGCAGGCGCATCGGCTGGGGCTGATACTTACGATGCCGGTGCACGACCGGGCGGAGGCACGCCGGGCCCGGCGTGCCGGTACGCATGCTGCTTTCATCTCGCCGCTCCATCCGACACGTTCGCATCCCGGCGCTCCGGGGCTCGGCCGTGCGGCATGGCTGCGGCTCGCCCGACTCGCGGGCGCGCAGCCGATCGCGCTCGGCGGCATGTCTCCTGCGCGCGCGCGCGCGTTGCAGAAGGCGGCTATGGCCAGCGGGATCACCCCCGGCTGGGCGGCGATCGATGCGTGGGTGGAAAAGGCGGCGAAGCGCCGGGAGCGGGTTGTGTCGAGACTTGGCTCAGGGTGAGTCGAAAATGGTGATTTTTCGAGACACGGAGCGCAGCGTCGTTTTGTACGTGAGCACCGGAAGGTCGGGAAATTGCCATTTGCAGGCCACCATGGGCCGAATTTCGATACAGCCTAGAAGCGGAACGCGGTTCCGACATAGACAGCCTGGCTGTCGCGGCGCGCATCGGTCAGCGGCTCGACGCGCTCGTCGCTCCGGTAACGGACGCCGGCGGTGACGTCGATATTCTTGGTCACGCGATAGCTGCTGACGACATCGACGACCTGGTCTTCGCCCGGTGCGGTGACGCGATCGGTTGCGCCGCTCGGATCGCTGGGTCGCGCGATCATGCGCGTTGCGAAGCGCGATTTTCTTTCTTCCTGTTCGGGCGCTTTCGCGACCGGCAGGTTACGCAGGTCGACGCCGCGCGGCAACGACGGCGTCACGAATTTCTCAAACCCGACCGAGGCGCCCAGATTATAGGCGACGGGGGTGATGGCGACCGGTGCCTTGCGGCCCATGGCGAGAGCGGAGGTGCGCGATGCGCTCGACGTGTCGTCGCGGGCGCGAATCACGACGGTGATCGCGCGGTTCTTGCGGTTTTCGTCGGTCATCGCGGGGGTAAAGCTGAACCCGCTGCGCGCATTGGCCGACATTTTGGTATAGCGTGCGATCAGGCGCGGATCGCCCGACGCCGGGGTGAATTGGCCGAGCAGGGTTTCGGACAAGGCGGTGTCGCGGATGCGATCGGTGCGGCTCATCGCGGCGAGGGCAGGCGGCAAGGCAAGCGAAATCGCCGCCAAAGCGACGATGCTGCCTTTCCAAAAATGTCGCGATTTGCGCGCCATATGCTCTGCGACTCCAACCCCTAGAGACTCGTCAAATAGGCCTTCCCTCGTAAGATTACCAGCGATTCGGAGGCAATTAATCTTACCATATTCGCTTTTCACCGAAACTTGTTGCGCAATGACAACAGTCGGGCGCCGCCTGAGCCGGGCATGAACGGCGGCAGAGCGGAAATTGCCGCGCTTGCCCGACGGCGGCAAGGGCGATAGAGACGCTGAAAATTCTCAGCAGTGCGGCCCGGTTCCATGCCCGGCGCGCCCAAAATAAGGTGTTTCGGCATGCCCAAGCTTAACCTTCTTGCCACGCTCGGTCGCCGTCCGGCCACGCTCGCGCTGCTCGGCGTCGCGGCGCTCGGCCTTTCGGCGTGCGGCGGCAAGGAACGGCCGCGCGCCGATCTGGCCGCCAGCCAGGTGACGACGATCGGCGTAAACAGCTATTTGTGGCGCGCTTCGCTCGACTCGCTTTCGTTCATGCCTTTGCTCCAGGCCGATTCGGCGGGCGGGGTCATCATCACCGACTGGTATGCCAATCCCGGCAACGCCAATGAACGGATGAAGGTGACGGTATCGATCCTCGACCGCGATCTGCGCGCCGACGCGCTGCGCGTCGCCGCCTCGCGCCAGGTCGCACAGGGCGGGACCTGGGTCGATGCGCCGGTGCAGGCGGCCACGGTGCAGAAGCTGGAGGAAATCATCCTTACCCGCGCCCGCGATCTGCGCCGCGGTGCCTTCCAGGGCTGATCCACGGGCGCGCCTCGCGCCGAACCAGATAGACAACGGGAAGCTTAAGACATGACCCGCGAAACGCGCTTTGGCGCCTTGGCCGCCGATGCCCGCTGGCAAGCGGCGTGGGAGGCGGCGAACAGCTTTGCCACCACCGACAGCAGCGATGCCGAGGGGGGAGAAAAGCCCAAGGCCTATATCCTCGAGATGTTCCCCTATCCCTCGGGGCGCATTCATATGGGCCATGTCCGCAACTATGCGATGGGCGACGTTCTCGCGCGGTTCAAGAAGATGACCGGCCACGACGTGCTCCACCCGATGGGCTGGGATGCGTTCGGCATGCCGGCCGAAAATGCCGCGATGGAAAAGGGCGTCCATCCCGGCGGCTGGACCCGCGACAATATCGCGTCGATGCGCGGTCAGCTGAAGCGACTCGGCCTCTCGATCGACTGGAGCCGCGAACTCGCGACGTGCGAGCCCGATTATTATGGCCAGGAACAGGCGCTGTTCCTCGACCTGTTCGCCGCAGGCCTCGTCACGCGCAAGGAAAGCTACGTCAACTGGGACCCGGTCGATATGACCGTGCTCGCGAACGAACAGGTGATCGACGGCCGCGGCTGGCGCTCGGGCGCGCTGGTCGAGAAAAAGAAACTGTCGCAGTGGTTCCTGAAAATCACCGACTTTGCCGAGGAACTGCTCGAAGGGCTTGGCAGTCTCGACAGCTGGCCCGACAAGGTGCGGCTGATGCAGGAAAACTGGATCGGCAAGTCGCAGGGGCTGGAATTCAGCTTCAAAATGGTCGGCGGCGCGCCGGGCTTCGACGTCTTTACGACGCGCCCCGACACGCTTTATGGCGCGAGCTTCGCGGCGATCTCGCCCGACCATCCGCTTGCCGAGCGGTTGGCGCAGGACGCGCCCGCACTCGCCGAATTCATCGCCGAATGCCGCCGTCAGGGAACCTCGGCCGAGCAGATCGAGACCGGCGAGAAGCTCGGCTTCGACACCGGCCTGTCGGTCGAACATCCGCTCGATCCCGCGCTCCACCTGCCGGTCTGGGTCGTCAATTATGTGCTGATGGATTATGGCACCGGCGCAATCTTTGGTTGCCCCGCGCACGACCAGCGCGATCTGGATTTCGCGCATAAATATGAACTTCCGGTCCATCGCGTGATCGCCGACGGCGACGAAGTGGCGCTGCATTTCACCGGCAAGGAAGCCTACACCGGCACCGGCAAGCTGGTGAACAGCCACTTCCTCGACGGGATGAGCATCGACGAGGCGAAGGCCGCGATCGTCGCGCGCGCCGAACATGATGGCTGGGGCAAGGGCACCACCGTCTGGCGCCTGCGCGACTGGGGCGTCTCGCGCCAGCGCTATTGGGGGACGCCGATCCCCTTCATCCACTGCGCCGCGTGCGGCACGGTGCCGGTGCCCAAGAGTCAGCTTCCCGTCGTGCTGCCCGAGGATGTCGATTTCTCGGTCCCCGGCAATCCGCTGGCGCGTCATCCGACGTGGAAGCATGTCCATTGCCCGAGCTGTGGCCAGGATGCGGTGCGCGAAACCGACACGCTCGACACATTCGTCGATTCGTCATGGTATTTCCTGCGCTTCGCGAGTTCGCCCGCCGACCGACCGTTCGATCCCGAGGTGATCCGCCGCTGGTTGCCCGTCGATCAGTATATCGGCGGTATCGAGCATGCGATTCTCCACCTGCTCTACGCGCGCTTCTGGACGCGCGCGCTCAACAAGATGGGGATTATCGACATCGTCGAGCCGTTCGCCAGCCTGTTCACACAGGGCATGGTGACGCACGAAACCTACAGCCGCGAACAGGGTGAAGGCTTGCCGCCGCTCTATTTCACCCCCGACGAGATCGAACGCAGCGCCGATGGCGCGACGCTGACTGCCGATGGTGCGCCGGTCGCGGTCGGCCGCGTGATCAAAATGTCGAAGTCGAAGAAGAATGTCGTCGATCCCGATGCCATCCTCGACCAATATGGCGCCGACGCCGCGCGCTGGTTCATGCTGTCCGACAGCCCGCCCGAACGCGATCTGCCGTGGAGCGAGGCCGGGATCGAAGGCGCATGGCGCTTCGTTCAGCGCCTGTGGCGGATCTTCGGCGACACCGAAAATATCGGTGACGGCGGCGAAGACATGGCCCTCGCGCGCAAGCTGCATCAGACGATCGCCGGAGTCGCGGCCGATATCGAAGCACTGGGCTTCAACAAGGCGGTGGCGAAAATCCACGCGCTTGCGAACGAGATTGAAAAGGCCAAGCCTTCGGCGACGCGCGCCGAAGCCTGCGCGACGCTGATCCTGCTCGTCGCGCCGATGATGCCGCATCTCGCCGAAGAGGCGTGGGCGGCGCTTCCCGCGAACCAGCGCATGACCGCGATGATTGCCGATGCCGCATGGCCCGCCGCGAATCCGGCACTGCTTGTCGACGACGAAGCGACCATCGCGATCCAGGTTGCGGGCAAGTTGCGCGATACGATGACGTTGCCCAAGGGGCTCGACAAGGATTCGGTCGAGGCCGCGGCGCTCGCGCGCCCGCGCATCGCCGAGCTGCTTGGCGGCGCCGCACCGAAGAAGGTGATTGTGGTCCCCGACCGTTTGGTGAATATCGTACCGTAAGAAATGGCATCCTCATTTCCGTTCGCATCGAGCGAAGTCGAGATGCCCATCGTCTGTGCGTGCCTTCGGGGTGTCTCGACTGCGCTCGACACGAACGGGATAAGGGTCAATATTGTCTAAGATGCGCACGCTCTTCATTTCCTGCCTCGCAGCCGCCTCGCTGACCATCGGCGGGTGCGGGCTGCGTCCGCTTTATGCGAACGGCAGCAAGGGCGCGGTGGCGATGGTGCTCGCCGACGTCGATGTTGCACCGATCGAGGGCCATTCGGGCTGGCTCGTCCGCAACGCGCTGCGCGACCGCTTTCAGGCGACGCAGGCCGGGCATGGCGCGGGCAAGCGCCTGCGCCTCGACGTGCGGCTGGAAGATTCGATCACCGGCTTTGGCGTCCGCGCCGATGATGCGGTGACGCGTGAGCGGCGGACGCTGCGCGCGCGTTATCAGCTGGTCGATGCGGCGTCGGGCGAAGTGCTGCTGGACGCGGTCGCAGCGCAGGACGCCGGGATTGACGTCGTCGGCAGCGAATATGCGACGATCGCCGCCGAATCGTCGGCGCTCGAACGGCTTGCCTCGGGCGTCGCCGATCAGATCGTCGCGCGGCTGGCGGTGTTCGCGAACCGCGGCGGCGGCCAGGTCCAGACAACCCCGGCGCCCGCGCCGGTCCCCTGACCGGCATGAAAACGGTCAAGCCCACCGACCTCGAACGCCAGTCGCGGCTCGACCCCGCAGTGCGTTTCACTTTGCTCACCGGTCCCGACGAAGCGACGATGGGCGCTCTCGCAGCGCGGCTGATCGGCCTCGCCGGCAAGGACGCCGAACGGCTCGACCTGACGGGGACGCAGCTTTCGCACGACCCCTCGCTGCTCGCGGCCGAGGCGGCGTCGATGTCGCTCTTTGCCACCCAGCGGATCATCCGGCTCGAAATCGGCGGCAGCGGCGACGATTGCCTCGCGGCGGTCGAGGCGCTGATCAACGCCGACACCGCGATCAACCCGGTGGTCGCGACCGGTGCGTCGGTCACCGCCAAGTCGAAACTGATCAAGCTGGTCGAAGGCGCGGGCAACGCCATCGCCGCCATTTGTTACCAGCCCGATCGCCGCGCGCTCGTCGGCATCGCGATGGCGGCGGCGGAGGAACAGGGGTTGCGGCTCGCCAATGCCGAGGCGCAATTGCTCGTCGATCTGGTGTCGGGTGATCAGGCGCTGATGCGGCGCGAGATCGAGAAGATGGCGCTGTATCTTGACGCTGCGCCCGACCGGCAGCGGCAGGTCGCGGCTGCGGACATCACCGCGCTCGGCGCTGCGACGCATGAGGAAGATGTCAGCGAATGTATCAATGTCGCGCTTGGCGGCAAGGTGCGCGAGATGCCCGCGATGCTCGCAAAGGCGACTGCAGTCGGGGTCGCCGAGATCCGCATCATCCGTGCGCTCGCGATTCGCGCGATGGCGCTTGCGCGGCTGCGCGCCGAGGTCGACGCGGGCGCGCATCCCGCGACCGTCGTGTCGGCGCGGAGCAGCGGCATTTTCTGGAAAGAACGCGACGCGGTGACCGCGCAGCTTCACATCTGGGATTCGCTGCGCATTGCGCGGCTGATGAGCCGGCTGCTCGACTGCGAGCGCGCGCTCAAGGCATCGGGGACGGCGGGGGCGGTCCTGTTCCGCAAGCTGATGACCGACATCGCGCATCAGGCGGCGCGCGCGCGTTAATGCCTTTTCCCTCCCGCTTGCGGGAAGGGAGACGCGGGCAAAAAGAAACCGCCCGCTCACCCAAGGGCAAGCGGGCGGTTCCCGTTACCGTCTAACCTATCAGAATTTGCCGCGCAGCGTCACGCCATAGGTCCTGGGTTCGGCCAGGAACTGCGAGAAGATCTGGCGGCCGCCCGGATATTGCGGGTCGGCGAAGGCTGCGGTCGCCGAGGTTGCGCCTTCCTGGAAGGGCGAGTTGAAGGCGACCTGGGCATATTGCTTGTTGAAGATATTCTGCGCCCAAAGCTCGATGCCCCATTTCTCGTCGGGGCCGCGAACGCCCAGACGGGCGTTGAACAGGGCATAGCCATCCTGCGCCTTTTGCGGGAACAGGTCGGACCCGGTGTTGTAATCGCTGGTCATGCGACCATCGATGTAGACGAGCCCGGTCAGGCCGCTGTTGCCGATTTCCGGGGTCCAGGTGACGCTGCCGGTTGCGACCAGTTCGGGGGCGTTCGACAGATTATTACCCGGCAGGTTGCGGAGCGCCTGATCGAGCGGACTACCCGATTTGTTGCCGACCAGATTGCTGCGATATTTGGTCCGGGCGTAGGTCAGGCCCGCGGTCATGCGGAAATCGCGCATCGGAACGAGCGAGGTTTCGAGCTCGAAGCCCTCGGTCCGCACGCCATAGCCGACATCGTCCGCGGCGCAGGCGCCGGTCGTTGCCGCCGCCGGATTGTAATTCGGCGCCCCGGTGAACTTGCTCTGGTCGCGGTCGCCGCCCGCAAGGTCGGCCGAACAGCCGTTGACCGTCTGGACGATGAAGACGCTGCCGTTGAAGGTATTGAGCTGGAAGTTCTTGAAGTCCGACCGGAAGAAGGTCAGCCCGAGGCCGAACGGTCCGGTCGAATATTTCGCGCCCAATTCATAGCTGTTCACCAGTTCGGGGTCGAACTGGAGATTGCCGACCAGCGCCTGCGCCCCGCCGGCCGCCGCGAAGGTCGTCGTCGGAACGCCGCCCACGACCTGAATCGGGTTTTTGAGCGCCGAGCGGTCGAGATTGAAGCCGCCCGCCTTGTAACCGCGCGCGAAGCTTGCATAGACCATCAGGTCGTCGATCGGCTTGTACGACAGGATGGCGGTGCCGGTCCATTCATCCTCGCTCCGCTTGTCGTTGATCGACACGCCGTCGAGTTCCGCCGTCGAATTGCCCTGACAGCCAAGTCCGATCACGCCGCCCGCAACCGCCCTGATCGTGGCACTGGCGTTCAGCAGATCGTCGGACAGCAGGTTCTGGATCGTCTGGCAGGCGGTGTTGTCGTTGGTGAAGCTCGCGCTGAATTTCTTCCGGTCATTGGTGTAGCGAACGCCGAAAGTGAAATCGAGCTTGTCGGTGATGTGGAAGATATTGTGGGTGAACAACGCCCAGTTGCGGTCATTCTGGCGATAGACGTCGTTGATGCTGCCGCGATCGCTGATTCCGTCGAGCGCGGCGAGGCCCGCAACGACATCGTTGCCGACGGCTGCGCCCAGCGCCCCTACGATCGCCGCCGGACCGACGCCGGGGATGATGCACGAGGGGCTGTTCGGCGAATAGAGCGGCGAAAGCGGTGCGACACCGGTGATGAAGCGGCACGCGGCAATGCGGCCATAATCGTCGCCGAAGCGCAGATTGTCGCGAACGGTCAGCTTTTCATTCGCGTAGAAGCCGCCGACAAGCCAGTCGAGCTTGCCGTCGAACGCTTCGCCCTGCAGGCGCACTTCCTGGGTGAAGGTGTGGAACTGGCGGTAGGCATCCTTGCTCTCTGCACGATAGAGAATATCGACCGCGCCATAGTCGAGGTCGCCCGCCTGCCCCGAACGATATTCGCGGTAACCGGTGATCGAGGTCAGCTTTGCGGCGCCCAGATCCCAGTCGATCTGGCCCGAAAAGCCATAATCCTTGGTCTGGCCGGCAAAGCTGCGCCCCGCGCTGACCGAAATGTCGCGGGCATAGCCCTGGCTGAATGCGCCAAGCGGCTGGCCCAGATCGGTGAGGACGCGAACGATATTGTTCGTCGTGCCGGTCGGTGGCGCGTTGGGTGCGCTGGGATTGTTCAGATTGCCGATGGTCGGATTGACGCTGTTGTCGATATAGGTTGCGGCGCAGCATTTTTCGTCGCGATAGGTGTAATCCGCGATCAGTCGCACCGACAGCGCATCGCTGGGCTCGAACAAAATCTGTCCGCGCAGGAAATAACGGTCGCGGTTGTTGACGTCGGTGTTGTTGGTGGTGTCCTTATAAAAGCCGTTGCGCTTCACCCACACGCCGTCGAGGCGGGCGGCGATGGTGTCGGTGATCGGGCCGGTGACCCCGCCGGCGATGCGCCAATAATCATAATTGCCATAGGTGACTTCGCCGTTGGCGCCGAACTGGAAATCGGGCTTTTTCGAATAGATGCTGATCAGGCCGGCCGACGAGTTGCGGCCGCCGAGCGTGCCCTGCGGACCGCGCTGGACCTCGACGCGTTCGATTTCGCCGAGTTCGTTGAGGCCGATGCCCGAACGCGAGCGATAGACGCCGTCGATGAACACCGGGACCGAGCTTTCGAGGCCGGGGTTGTCGCCCACGGTGCCGATGCCGCGAATACGCGCCGAACCATTGGCCTCTGACCCCGTCGAGGAGACGAGCAGCGAGGGGGCGACCTGGTTGAGCTGACGAATGTCATTGGCGCCGCTGTTCTGCAGCGTTTCGGCGCTGACCGCCGAAATCGCGACCGGAACGTCGGACAAAAGCTGCGAACGGCCCTGCGCGGTGACGACGATTTCCGCGCTGCCGCTGTCGTCGGCAGTGGCGGTGTCCTGGGCGAAGGCCGGCGCCGATACGGCGGCGATGGCGATCGATACGCCCAATGCGCTGGTGCGCATCAGGCGGACGGCAAGACGGGATGATAGATTCATAGCGGGCACTCCTCTCTCGGTCATTTTTATTGTTAGGGGGCGATCATAGCCAAAGCCGAAAGCCAATCCAGCGCCAGCCGCGCATTTGCGCGATTCTTTGGGCGGGTGATGTTTTTGCGCCACAGGCGGGCGAGGAGTGATCGGGCCGCCTTTTGCCGCTCAACCCGAGGCCGCGCCATTTTCCGTAGCGTCATATCCTGTCTCGCGGCGGCACGGAAAGGACAGGAGCCGCCCCTGCGCGACGAGCATCGCGCAATAATCGCCGGGGAAATTTCGGGCGATCGCCGGATCGCCGACATCGAGGCCGCCGGTCAGGCTGCCGAACGCAGGCAGGATCAGCCGCCGGTCGTCGCCCGCGAAACAGGCGCGCGCGACGTTTCGCCCGCGCGCCGCCAGGCGCAATTTGGGGTGGAAGTGGCCCGAAATTTCCGGGCGTTGCTCGTCGGCGCGGCATTCGTGCCGCAGGACCACGCCGTCGACGACCAGTTCGTCGGCGACCGCGCCGCCCCATGCGCCGCCGCTCAGCCCGTCGTGATTGCCGGCGATCCACAGCAGCTGGGCCGATGCGGCGAGGCGGTGCAGCCGGTCGGCGATTGCGGGCGCGATACGGCTGGCGGCGTCCCGGTCGTGAAAGCTGTCGCCGAGGCACCAGATCGCGCGTGCGCCGGTTTCGGCGGTCAGCCGCGCCAGCCGGTCGAGCGTGTCGTGGCTGTCATAGGGCGGCAGCGGCTGGCCGTGCGCCGCATACCAGCTGCCCTTTTCCAGATGCAGGTCGGCGACAATCAGCGCCGCATGGCGTGGCCAGAACAGGGCGCGATCGGCCAGCGCGTGGAATGCGTGACCGGCAAATTGCAAGAGAGACCCGCCTGACATGCGCGCGCTATGCCAAGCGGCATGATGGCGGGCAAGGATGCTATCCGGTCGCGAGGCGTCCGGCAGGGGTTCCCGTGCGTATGATCGATTGCGATGCACTGGACGGCAGGTCAAAGACGACGCGCCTGTTCGGAAAATCAATTTCGATCCGGTCGAACGCCGCCAGCCCGTCCATGCCCAGCAGCAGCGCGGGGCGTTCCTGAAGGCCAAGCGCCCGGAACGCCTGTGAATCGGCGAACGAGACGCGCAGGTCGTTGACGTCGATCCCGTTGATCTGGATCGCCTTGAGCACCGTGCGCATCGCCGCGACCTCTTCGCCGGAGACCGCATTCAGGATCGTCGGAAACAGGGGCACGCGATTCTGGCGCCGTGCCATGACCAGGCGTTGCAGCGCGAGATTGCCGACGCTGGTCTGGGCGCCGGTGTCGACGATCACATCGACGCGCTGGCCGCCGATCCGCGCATCGGACAGGATCAGCCGTCCGGCGCTGTTGCGCGCGGTGACGACGATCGCGTCGGAGGTGTGGATGATCGGTCGCGCGCGATAGCGCGTTTCCAGTATCTGCATCGTTTCGTTGCGAAAATCGATCAGCACGCGCCGGTTTTCGAGCATATCGACCCCGATCAGCCCCGGCGCGCCGATGTGACGTCCGGCAAAGGCGGGGGCGTCGAACGGCAGCAGCCGCAAATTGGTCATCTCGAGCGAGGCGATCTGGAACGAGGGGACGATCGCCGAACTGCCGATCGTCGCCAGCCGCAGCTTGGCTCCCTTCGCCAGCCCCAGCCGATTGGCCAGCTCTTCGGCGATGACGGTCCGTTCAGCGCCGGTGTCGACGAGGAAGGAATAGGGGCCCTTTCCTTCGACCATGACCGGCACCGCCATCCGGCGGGTGGCGTCGAGGTCAAAGGGCTGGATGATCGGGACGATTTCTGCGCCGATATGCCCGGTCGGCGCGGGGTCGGCATCGGGTGCGATCGGCGGCGGGACGGCGGAGGGCGCGGCCATGGGGGCCGGGCTGGCGCCGATGGCCAGCGGTGCCAGCAGGATGGTGGCCCAGCGCAAGCGGGTATCGAGAGCGGCCCGCAGGCGGGCAGAGAAAACAGCATGCAGCATGATCGGCATCCTCTCTCGCCGCCATAATACACCCCGCGCGGGGCGGCGGCAAGCGAGGCTCAAACGGGCCGCATCGCCTTGTCCGCCAGCGTATCGGCAAGCTCGCCGAGCAGCGCGTCGTCGATGTCGTGGCCCGCGACGCTTTCGCGGCCGATCAATATCAGCACCGGGATGGCGAGCGGGCTGATGTGGCCGAGCGGCCGGTGGAGCATCGTCCCCGCGGCGCGGTCGAGCAGGTCGCCGAGCCGCGCGACATCGGTCAGTCGCTCGCGTGCATCGGCCCATGCTGCTTCCAGCAGCAGATGGTCCGGTTCATATTTGCGCAGCACGTCAAAGATCAGATCGGTCGAGAAAGTGACCTGCTTTCCGGTCTTGCGCTTGCCCGGATGCTGGCGCTCGATCAGCCCGCCGATCACTGCGACCTCGCGGAAGGCGCGTTTCAGCAGATGCGATCCCTCAACCCATTCGGTGAATTCATCTTCCAATATCGCGGGGTCGAACAGCGCGGCGGGGTCGGCGACCGGGCGCAGCGACC
This sequence comes from Sphingopyxis witflariensis, assembly GCF_002205635.1. Lineage (GTDB taxonomy): Bacteria > Pseudomonadota > Alphaproteobacteria > Sphingomonadales > Sphingomonadaceae > Sphingopyxis > Sphingopyxis witflariensis. The sequence continues at coordinate 13,800 of NZ_NISJ01000004.1, forward strand.
AGATGGCGAGCGCATAGTCGGAGGCGACGAAGCCCAGCGGTTGCAACCCCGCGCGCTCCATTCGCTTGGTGATCAGCATCCCCAGCGACTGGTGCGCGTTCCAGCCCTCGAAGGGATAGGCGACCATGAAATGCGCGTCGTCGTGCGGGAAGGTCTCGACGAGCAGCTGATCGACGCGCGGCAGCACCGAGCGTTCGGCCTGCGCCTCGAGCCAGAAGCGGACATCTTCGGGAAAAGGCGCCCAGCTTGTGGAATCGGCAAGAAAGGCGCGCACCCGGTCGGCGAGCCGCGTCGTCAGCGCCATGCGCGCGCCCGTATAGCTGGGGATGCGGGCGGGGCGGGTGGTCGCGCGCACATAGAGGTCGGAGTCGCGGATCGACTCGACCTCGAGGCTGAGGCCCGCGAAAGCGAAGGTGTCGCCCGGCGTCAGCGTGCTCGCGAAATATTCTTCGACGCTGCCAAGGCGGCGGCCGTTTTTGAAGCGCACGTCAAAGGTCGGCGCATCGACGATGATCCCGGCATTGAGCCGGTGCCGCGCCGCCAGTTGGGGATGCGCGATGCGCCAGCCGCCGGCACCATCGGGGGCGAGGCGGCGGAAACGGTCATAGCTTTTGAGCGCATAGCCGCCGTCGCGGACGAAGCCGAGCAGCCGTCCGAACATATCGGCGTCGATCCACTGGTAGGGTGTGGCGCTTCGCACCTCGGCGAGCAGCGCATCCTCTTTGAACGGCGCGGCGCAGGCGAGCGCCATCACATGCTGCGCGAGCACGTCGAGCGCGCCGGGGCGGAAACGGTCGGCGTCGCGCTCGCCCGCTTCGACCGCATCCAAGGCCGCCTGTGCCTCAAGATATTCGAAGCGGTTGCCGGGTACGATCAGCGCGCGGCTCGGTTCGTCGAGGCGGTGGTTGGCGCGGCCGATGCGCTGGAGCAGCCGCGACGATCCCTTGGGCGCCCCCATCTGGATCACGCAATCGACATCGCCCCAGTCGAGCCCCAAGTCGAGGCTGGAGGTCGCGACGAGCGCGCGCAGCCGCCCTTCGGCCATCGCCGCCTCGGCGCGCTGGCGCGCTTCGCGGTCGAGGCTGCCGTGATGGATCGCGATCGGCAGCCCGGCATCATTGACCTTCCACAGCTCCTGAAAGATCAGCTCGGCGAGCCCGCGGGTGTTGCAGAAGATGATCGTCGTGCGGTTCTTGGCGACCTCGGCCATCACCTGATGCACCGCATAGCGCCCCGAATGGCCCGCCCATGGCACCGCGCCCTCGGGAAGCAAAATTTCGATATCGGGATCGGCACCCGCTTCGCCCTCGACCAGCGTCACCGTATCGGCATCGCCGCCGGGAGCGAGCCAGCTGCGATAGGCGGTGGTGTCGGCGATCGTCGCCGACAGGCCGACGCGGCGGAGGCCCTGAGCGATCATCTGCAGCCGCGCGAGCGCGAGGCTCAGCAAATCGCCGCGCTTGCCCGGCGCGAACGCATGAATCTCGTCGATCACCACCGTCTTGAGGTCGGAGAACATCAGGAAGCTGTCGGGATAGGAGATCAGCAGCGACAGCGATTCGGGGGTGGTGAGCAGGATGTTCGGCGGCCGGCTGCGCTGGCGCGCTTTCTTGTCCGACGAGGTATCGCCGCTGCGGCTTTCGACGCTGATATCGAGGCCGATGTCCGCGATCGGGGCACTAAGGTTGCGCTCGACGTCGGCGGCGAGTGCTTTGAGCGGCGACACATAAAGCGTGTGGAGCCGGTCGGTCGGATGCTGCGCCAGATCGACGAGGGTCGGCAGAAACCCCGCGAGCGTCTTGCCCGCCCCGGTCGCCGCGACGAGCAGCGCATGCTCACCGCGCTCCGCCGCCGCGAGCATATCGGCCTGATGCCGCCGCACCCGCCACCCGCGCGCGGCGAACCAGTCGGTGAAGGGGGTGGGGAGGGGCATGGGTGCGAGCTTGGGGCGGCGCGGGGTGGGGGGCAAGCTTTTCTCCAGATCCTCCCTGTTGCGAAGCGATGGGGAGGTGGCAGCGCGAAGCGCTGACGGAGGGGCCATGGCGCGACGGCCCCTCCACCACCGCCTTCGGCGGCGGTTCCCCTCCCCATCGCTTTGCGACAGGGAGGATCGATCAAGTCCGGCACAGACCAAAAGGCGACCTGTCATTCCTCGTCACCCCGGACTTGATCCGGGGTCCATGACGGCGGGCGCGACGTTTTCGGGTGAGCGAGGCTATGGATCCCGGATCAAGTCCGGGATGACGAACGGCTGGTGCGGACGCTCGCCATCGTGATAGACGGCCTTATGGCAGCGACTTACTATTTTCTTTCGGCTCCCAATGAGCGCGATGTGTTGGACTGGTTTAGGCGTCAACCCGAAGCGGCAGAACGACATTTGAACGAAGAGCGGATGCTACTCGCTGGCCCGTTGATTCAAAAGTCTGAGAGCAGCCTAGATGCGTCGGACTTTCCCCTGATTTCGATAATTATGCCGAAGGTTCGTAGAGGCGCACTTTGGACCGTAGGTGAGGTCCATTTTCTCCATAAGCCGAAGGAATTTCCTGCGCTTGAGCGTCTTCGCAAGCGCTTCCAAGCCTGGATCAATGAGAACCCGAGGGTTTGGGAGCAGAAGCACGATGGTCGCGAAGGTTATGGTTATTACTTTGAGGGAACTGTCAGGAATATAGCCGATGCAGTCTTTGCTCTACCCTCAGGTTTGACTGCCTTCGAAACGGGACAATATTTCGTTGCTGAGGACGACAACGATGGGGTGCTAGATCGCGTGTGCAGTACGCTTCGCCTTCGAGGTATCAATTGCGTTTAGGGCCTGTCCGCTAACCACCCAACGTGGTCATCCACCTAAATCCTCTCCGCCATCGCCTTCAACAACCCCCGCCAATGCTCGCCCAACCGCCGCTGGAACAGCATCAGTTCGAAGCCGTGCCGCGCGCCGTGGCTTTGCGGGATCGCATCCCAGCCGCGATGCTCGACCGTCACCCGCGTTTCGGCGCCGATGGCTTCGAAGCGCACATCGACTTCGGTCGTCTGACCAACGGCGAAGCTCGGCAGCCGCCACCCGAAAGCGAGCCGTTCTCCCGGCAACCGGTGGCGCACCAGCCCGATTTCCCACTCCGCCCCGTCGTCAAAGCGCGTGACGAGCCGACCGCCCGGCCCTTCGGGATCGAAGCGCAGCATCCCGTCACCCTTGCGCGTCAGCTGGAACAGCGGATGGCTTTGCCACCAGCGGCCGATATCGCGGGTGAAGGCCGTGAACGCCACTTGCGGTGTGACCGCGACGCGCAGCGCGACGATCACCGCGGCGCTCATTCGCCGGCCTCGACATGCGCCTTGAAGCCCGCCAGCTGGTGCGTCCACAGCGCCTCGGTCTCGGCGAGCCACTGCTTAAGCTCGGCGGTCGCGCCATGCTTGAGGCTATAGATGCGAACGCGCGCGTCGAAGGCCGGATGCTGGTCCTCGATCAGCCCGCTCTCCTTGAGCGCGCGCAAATGGCGGCTCATCGCCGGGGCCGCGAGCCCGAGCGCGCCCGCGAGCTCGCCCGCGCTGTGCGGGCGCTGGCCGAGCAATTCGACCGCGCGCCGCCGGTTGGGATCGGCGAGCGCGGCGAATATGCGGTCGACCCCCGCGCTCAATCGTCGAGCCGCGTCTTGGTTGTGAAGCCGCCCTCGGCGTCCCACTCTTCGGCGGTCTTTTCCTCGACGGTGACGCCAAAGGTCCAGATATGGCCTTCGGGGTCTTTCGCACGATAGCTGCGGTCGCCGTAAAATTGCGTCTCGGGTTCGGCGATGATGATGGCCCCCGCGGCGCGCGCGGTTTCGCAATGCGCGTCGATATCCTCGCCGACCGCCAGCTGGACATGCACCGATTGCGTATTCTTGCCGCCGATCGATTTCGGGCTCTTGTGATCGTCCGACCATTCATTGCCGACCATCACCACCGAATGGCCATAGCCCATTTCCGAATGGGCGAGATTGCCGTCGGCATCGAGCAGCACGAACAGCGGCTCGAACCCGAACGCCTCCTCGAGCCAGCGGAACGCCGCCTTGCTGTCCTGATAGCTGACGGCGCTTGAAAGCCCCTTACCGCGCGGATGATCGACCATGGCATCTCTCCGATTCGCTGCAGATGATTTCGCATATATAGAATATTTTCGGGAAAATGAAAATACATGCGTTTGTACGTGAAGTTGCTAAGCTTCCGCCATGACCGATGATCTGCGCATATATATCGACGAGGCGATGGCACTGGCCGCCGAACAACTCGGCAAGGGGCGCGTCGCCGATTATATTCCGGCGCTGGCGAAGGTCGAACCGAACAAGCTCGGCTTCGCGCTCGCGCTGCCCGACGGCACCGTCCATACATCGGGCGACGCCGACGAGGCCTTTTCGATCCAGTCGGTGTCGAAGGTCTTCACGCTGGCGATGGCGCTGCGGCGGGTCGGCAGTTCGCTATGGGACAGCGTCGGGCGCGAACCGTCGGGATCGGCGTTCAACTCGATCGTCCAGCTCGAAAGCGAGCATGGCATCCCGCGCAATCCGCTGATCAATGCGGGCGCGATCGCGACCACCGACCGGCTGATCGACGGGCGGAGCGTTGATGCGGTGGCCGAGGAGATCGTCGATTTCATGCGCACGCGCGCAGGTGACGATCGCGTTGCTATCGACCTCGACGTCGCCATGTCCGAATCCGAAACCGGCGCGCGCAACCGCAGCCTGTCGCATTTCATGGATGCGTTTGGAAATTTGAAGCATCCGGTCGAGACGGTGGTCGGCGTCTATTTCCGCCAATGCGCGATCGCAATGTCGTGCCGTCAGCTGGCGAAGGCAGGGCTGTTTCTTGCAATGGAAGGACGCGATCCGCTGACCGGCGAGCAGCTGGTCGAACCGCATCGCGCGCGGCGCATCAATGCGATCATGATGCTGTGCGGCCATTATGGCAATTCAGGCGAGTTCGCCTTTCGCGTCGGCCTGCCGGGGAAGAGCGGCGTCGGCGGCGGCATCTTGTGCATCGCGCCGGGGCAGGGATCGATCGCGGTCTGGTCGCCGGGGCTCAATGAGGCGGGGACGTCGCTGGCGGGCGCGGTCGCGCTCGAACATTTCGCCTATGCGGCGGGTTGGTCGGTGTTTGATTGAATTCGTCCCTCCGCATACCGGAGGGGAAAGGCTCAGTCGTTGTCGAGCAGGGCCAGCTTCACGCGCGCGGTGCCGCTGCGGTGCATACCGATTTCGCGTGCTGCGGCGTGGCTGACGTCGATCACCCGCCCGTGCGAAAAGGGACCGCGATCGTTGATACGGACGACGACGCTGTCGCCGTTGGAGGTGTTGGTGACGCGAACCAGGCTGCCAAAGGGAAGCGTGCGGTGCGCCGCGGTGAGTTCGCCGGGGTTGAAGCGCTCGCCGCTGGCGGTGCGGTTGCCGGCAAGTTCATTGCCATAATAGCTCGCCATTCCGCCGCCGATTGCGGTTTCTTCGTCGATCTGGACGGCGGCGTCGGCACTGTCATTGGTGATTTCGGCATCCTGCGCCGCGGCCGAGACCGTGAGCAGAAGCGGCATCAGCATCGCTGAAAAAACCCGCATGGCAACATCCCCTTTCGGTGGACGCGCCCAGAGCAGCGGCGGCCTGCCAAGGCAAGCCGCCGCGCGTTGAATGGAACCCTATTTACGTCAGGATGCGCCTTTTTGCGGATTCCACCGGCGTGGAGGCCGCAGTGGCCCGCTCGATTTCAACTATGCTGAAACGAACCTAAACGTCCAGATTGGCGACTGAAAGCGCGTTGGTCTGGATGAAATCGCGCCGTGGTTCGACCTCGTCGCCCATCAATCGTTCGAAGATTTCATGCGCGATATCGGCCTGTTCGGCCTCGACGCGCAGCAACGAACGGTTCGACGGATCGAGCGTGGTTTCCCAAAGCTGTTCGGCATTCATCTCGCCCAGCCCCTTATAGCGGCTGATCGCGAGCCCCTTGCGGCTGTGCGCGAAAATCGCCTCGAGCAGTTCGGACGGACGCGTAATCGGCGTGGCCTTGCCGGTGCTTGCGGCGGGCAGATCGCTATCGCTCGCTTCGGCATTATCATCGGCTTCGGCTGCCGCAGCGAGCGCGGCCGCGTCGGCGGCTTGCGCCGCGGCGTTGCTGCCCTTCACCAGACGGCTGGGGTGGGCATAGCTTTCAGCCTGCGCGCCCGCGAGCGTGTGGAGGCGCCGGGCTTCCTGGCTGGCGAGGAAAGCGGCGTCGATGGCGTGATGATCGCTCACCCCGCGCCAGCGCTTTTCGAGCGTGTAACCGCCATTTTCGGCGGTGATCGTCCACTTGGCTTCGCGTCCGCCGGTCAGCGCGCGTTCGGCGGCGTTGAGCCATTCGGCGGCGCGTACCGCGGCAGCGGTGCGCCCGGTCGTGTCAAGCGCGGGATCGAGCGCGCCGGTCAGCGCCAGCGCTTCGACCAGTTCATAATTGTGACCGCGCGGGACATAGCGCATCAGCGCGCGCAAGCGGCGGCCATGCTCGATCAGGTCGCGCAAATCGGCGCCCGATCGCGCACCGCCCGTGGTTTCGAGCATCAACGCGTCGATACCGCCGTCGACCAGATAATTCTCCAGCGCGGTGTCGTCCTTCAGATAGACTTCGCTGCGTCCCTTCGCGACTTTGTAAAGTGGCGGCTGGGCGATGTAGAGATGACCGTTCTCGATAATCTCGGGCATCTGGCGGTAGAAGAAGGTGAGCAGGAGTGTGCGGATATGCGCGCCGTCGACGTCAGCGTCGGTCATGATCACAATCTTGTGATAGCGCAGTTTTTCGAGGTTGAATTCATCGCGAATCCCGGTGCCGAGCGCCTGAATCAGCGTGCCGACTTCCTTCGACGAGATGATCCGGTCGAAGCGGGCGCGCTCGACGTTGAGGATTTTACCTTTCAGCGGCAGGATCGCCTGAACCTTGCGGTCGCGGCCCTGCTTGGCGCTGCCGCCTGCCGAGTCACCTTCGACGAGGAAGAGTTCGCATTTGGCGGGGTCGCGTTCCTGGCAGTCGGCGAGCTTGCCCGGCAGCGAGGCGATGTCCATCGCGCCCTTGCGCCGGGTGAGTTCGCGGGCGCGCTTGGCGGCTTCGCGTGCGGCGGCGGCGTCGACGACCTTCTGGATCACCATCTTGGCATGGCCGGGATTTTCCTCCAGCCATTCGGTCATCCGGTCGGCCATCAGGCTTTCGAGCGGCTGGCGTACTTCGGACGAGACAAGCTTGTCCTTGGTCTGCGACGAGAATTTGGGATCGGGCAGTTTGACCGAGACGATCGCGGTCAGGCCTTCGCGCATATCCTCACCGGTCAGCGAGACTTTCTCTTTCTTGAGAAGGCCCGACTTGTCGCCATAGCCGTTGAGCGTGCGCGTCAGCGCGGCGCGGAAAGCGGCGAGGTGGGTGCCGCCGTCGCGCTGCGGGATATTGTTCGTGAAGCAGAGGACATTTTCATAATAGCTGTCGTTCCACTCGAGCGCGACGTCGATGCCGATGCCGTCGCGCTCGCTGCTGATCGCGATCGGTTCGGGCAGCATGGCGGTCTTGTTGCGATCGAGATATTTGACGAACGCTGCGATGCCGCCCTCATAATAGAGATCGTGGGTGACATGTTCGGCATGGCGGGCATCGACCAGTTTGATGCGGACGCCCGAGTTCAGGAACGCCAGCTCGCGATAGCGATGCTCGAGCTTGTCGAAATCAAATTCGAGGACATTTTTGAACGTGTCGGTCGAGGCCGAGAAGGTCACGCGGGTGCCCTTCTTGCCCGCGGGAGCGGGGCCGTTGACCTTGAGCGGGGCGACCGAATCGCCATGTTCGAAGCGCATCCAATGCTCTTCGCCGTCGCGCCAGATGGTAAGCTCGAGCCATTCGCTGAGCGCGTTGACGACCGAAACGCCGACGCCGTGGAGGCCGCCCGACACCTTATAGGCATTGTCGTCGCTGGTATTTTCGAACTTCCCGCCGGCGTGGAGCTGGGTCATGATGACCTCGGCCGCCGAAATGCCTTCTTCGGCGTGGATGCCGGTCGGGATGCCGCGACCATTATCCTCGACGCTGACCGACCCGTCGCTGTTCAGCGTGATGAGGACGAGGTCGCAGTGACCCGCGAGCGCTTCGTCGATCGCATTGTCCGAAACCTCGAACACCATGTGATGCAGGCCCGACCCATCGTCGGTGTCGCCGATATACATGCCCGGCCGTTTGCGCACCGCGTCAAGGCCCTTCAGAACCTTGATCGAATCGGCGCCATAGGCGTTGGCATTGGGCAGGTTGGCATTGGCGCTCGGCGCCAGATTTTCAGGGGTGTCCGTCATATTGATTATATAGGGTCGAAGCACCCAAAACCCAAGCGAAAATGCGGCTCTCGGGGCCGGGGCGAGGAGCGTTGCGCGCGCGCGCCGCGGCGGCTAGTTTCGCGGCATGAAACGCTCTCCATTCGCTCACCCCGCCCTTCCCCTCACCATGCTGCTGGCGCTCGCGCTTGCGGGTTGTTCGGAGGCCCCGCCGCCGGCCGACAATGGCCCCGTCGTCGCCGGCGAACCGCTCGCAACGCGCGCGGTGATGATCGGCACCGAAGGGCCGAGCCTGCCCGCCTGTTCGAGCATTTCGCGCGTCAAGGCCGGCGGCACCGACGTCTATTGGGCGCCCGGCGAAACGCGCGCGGTGAAGGCGAAGCTTGCGGGCGGCGAGAAGGTGTCGCTGTGCGAGGCGGCCGAGAATGATGCCTGGTTTGGCGTGGTGTTTGCCGCCCCCGGCACCGATCCCGACATGTGCGGCATCGGCAAGTCGGTGCCCAACGCGCGCGAATATCAGGGGCCGTGCCGCTGGGGCTGGATCAGGGGCGGCACGGTTCAGCTGGGCGCCTGAGTTTGTCCCGTCGCCCCCGCGAAGGCGGGGGCCGCTGTCGTTTTACGCAGGCAAGCAGGTTTAAAGCCTCTAACGGCCCCCGCCTTCGCGGGGGCGACGCTCGCTACCGGCAATCCTCGATCACGCGGCCAATCTCCGATTGGACGGGCAGCGTGAGCGCGCCGCCGCTTGGCGTCTCGAGCGCGAAGCGGCCGCGGCTGAACGCGATCTTGTCGAGCCGGGGGTCGCGATTGCCGAGATTCGCGCTCCCATTGTCAAAGCGGATCTGGTCGGTTCCGGCGCTGGTGCGCAGGCTGACATTGCCCGCGAGCGTCGAGGTCAGCCGAATGGCCTCGCCGCTGCATGCCATCGTCAGCAGCGGGTTTGCGCTGCCCGTCGGGACGAACGCAGCGGTCCGGCTGGCGGCATCATAGCGCCATGCGCCGCTGTCGACGGCGCGATCTTTCCAGCTTTTGGTGGGTGTGGGCAGTGGGGTGGGCGTCGGCGTGGGCGCGACCGGCCGCGGCGCAGGGGGCGCGACGGGTGCCGGAATCGCGGTGCAGCCCGCCAGTGCGAGGGCAAGCGCCCCCGTAATGGCATGACGAAATCCGGCGGTGCTGCTGGTCATACTAAAATCCCTGCCAATCGATCACTTCATCCAGCGGCGCGCGCGGCACCGGCCACTGGTTCACCGCCGCATCCTCGTCAGCATAGCCGATCGCGAGGCCGGTGAACAAAATCTGGCCGTCGTCCAGCGCGAGGGTGCGGCGCACCGTGGCGCCGTACATCGCCCAGCATTCCTGCGGACAGCTGGCGAGGCCCGCTTCGACGAGTAGCAGCATAACCGATTGCAGCCACATGCCCATGTCCGACCATTGCGGCGGGCCCATGATGCGCGAACAATGGAGGAAAAGCATCACCGGTGCGCCGAAACCCCGGTAATTTTCCATGAACCGAGCGAGTCGCCCGGCTTTGTCTTCGCGCGGGATGCCGAGCGCGGCATAAAGCCCCTCGCCGACGCCGAAGCGGCGGGCTTCCCACGGCTCGGTCAGGCCCTTGGGGTAGATGTCATATTCGGGCTCATGGCCCTCACGCCCCATCGCGATGCGCGCGGCGACCGCGTCCTTCATCGCCTGCCACGGTTCGCCGGTCAGCACCGTCGCCTGCCAGGGCTGGAGGTTGCCGCCCGACGGCGCGCGCTGAGCGGCAGTAAAAATGTCGCGGAGTAGAGCGGGGTCGACTGCGCGGTCGGTGAAGGCGCGCACCGAGCGGCGGCGGTTCAGCGTTTCGGTAACCGAAAGGGAAAGCGTGTCAGTCACTGGCATATTTATCCTCTCGACGCTTGCCGAACAGCAATTTGCGTTCGAGCCTGGTCTTTAACTGGCGATAATAGGAAAGCAGGAAGGCGTCATCCTCTTCGGCGACCGGTCGGCCGATCTTGGCCCGGATCGTGTCGGCGACCTCGCGCATCGCGCGCGGATCACGAACGCGCAGCACACGTTCGAGCTCCTGTAGCTCGAAAATGCCGTATACGCCCAGCTCGGCGTCGCTGAAGCGGATTGCGTCGCCCTGATCGCTTCCCGCAGCGATATCGGCGTCGAGCTTGGCGCGCTTTGCCATCACCACCCAGGTGCCAGCGATCAGATCGCCCATCCGCATCCGGTCGCGGTTGAACAGCAGGAACAGGCTGAGCGTCAGCGACCAGGCGACCCCGGCGAGGATCGTCCAGCCCGACACCATATCCTCCGCCGCGCCGACGCCGAGCATCATCAGCGGCAGGAAAAGTTCGAGCTCGCGGATCAGGTTGCGCGCAACCACGGCGTCGGCGGTCAGGCGCCCGCCGTCGCGCGCGACAACGCGAATCCCCATCAGTCGCTTGCCCGGTGTCGCGGCGCGCTGACCCAGTTCGAAACCGATGAACCAGAAGGTGCGCAGGACAAAGGCACCGAGCATCCACACGACCACCATCATATCGGACCGCGATGCCATTCCCGCCCAGAGCATCGCCAGCGAGAAGAGGGTCAAAATGATCAGGATCAGGATGATGTCGATGATCAGCGCGCCGAGCCGCAACCCCGAACTCGCGATCTTGAGCTCCAGATCGACGCCCTCGGGCGTGATGAACTGCCGGATCTTCCGGCTCTCGGCGGTGCGGCGCTGGGCGTCGGCGACAGCGGCAGTCATGCGACGTCCTCGCGCCGCGGGATGTAATAATAGGCCAGCCAGAACAATAGCATCAGCGTACCGATGCCGTAGCGCAGCATCGTGTCGGTGATCAGCTGGCGCCCGAAACCCTCGAGCAACCCGGCGACGAGCAGCATCAATATGACGCCGACCATCACCTTGCCCGCGGTGCGCCCCGCATCCGACGCCGCCTGCAACCGCCCGCGTGCGCCGGGGAAGACAACCGCGGCGCCGATGCGAAGCCCCGCTGCACCCGACAAGGCGGCGGCGAATAGCTCGGTCGTGCCGTGGATGAACAGCCAGCCGCCAAATTCGAAACCCAGCCCCTTCGACGAAAACAGCGCCAGCATCGCGCCGAGCCCGATGCCCTGATAAAATTCGAGCATCATCGTCGGCACGCCAAAGGCGAAGCCGAGCGCAAAGGACATGATCGACACCCGGCTGTTGTGGGTGAACAAATAGGTCGCAAAGACGTGGAGGCCATCCTCCTGCTCGCCGGCGGCCTTGCCATGGCCCAGCGTCGACTGGAGATATTCGACCGAAGCGCGCGGATCGCGCCCGCCTGCCATCTCCTCCTCGACGAAGTTGAAATACCATTGGGGGTCGCTGGCGACGAGCGATCCGCTGGTCAGTGCGCCGAGCAGGATGATCAGCGCGATGATGACGGTTTCCTTCCACACCGCCCGCACCGCCGCGGGCCAGTCATAGAGGAAGAAGCGGCGCAGCCGACTGAGCCGCGTTTCGCGCACGCCATAGACGAGGAAATAGCCGCGGATCGACAAGGCCTCGAGATGGTCGAGCAACGCCTTGTCGAGGCTGGTCGCGCGCGCGATCGACAGCGACGACAGGGTGGCGCGATAGAGCAGGGGCAGTTGCAACAGCTCGTCGCTGGTCAGCGCCTTGGCGCCCCGTTTCTCGAGCCTGGTCAGCAGCGCGTCGAAGGCGATCCAGTCGGCCTCGCGCTCGGCGCGAAAGCGGCTGGTCGAAAAGCTTGGCGCATCGATGGTGCGCGCGGCGGGGGCGGCGGGGATCACAGGCTACCCGCCCGCTTGATGCCCAGATAGGCCTCGACCGCGCTCGCGCCCATCGCATCGGCGGGCACTTCGATGACATCCGCCCCCAAACGCTGGAGCCGCGCGATCACCAGCTGCCGGTCGCGCAGCATCGCGGCGGCGACATTCGATCGCGTGACGTCGGCGGCGCTTTCGGGGCGGCGACGCTCTTCGCTTTCGACTTCTTCATCCTTGATCACGACGAACAAAAGGCGGTGTTTCTTGACCAGCCGTCCGGCGGCGCGGATCATCAGGTCGGCGCTCGTCGCATCGGTGAATTCGGTGAACAGGATGATCAGCGAGCGGCGCGTGAGCTGCGCCGACAGCGTCGTCAGCGCGAGGGTGAAATTGCTTTCGACATGAGCATAGTCGATCAGGCTCGCGGCGCGTTGCAGCGCCGGGAAATCCTGCGTGTGCATATAGGCGGGGGTCAGCGCCTGCGGCTTGGCAGCGAAGGAGAAGAGACTGATCCGGTCGCCCAGTTTCAGCCCGACATAAGCGAGCAGCAGCGCCGCCGATACCGCGCGGTCGACGCGCGGCATGCCGCCGACGGGCTCGGCCATCGTCCGGCCGCCGTCGATCGCCAGCACGACACGATTGTCGCGCTCGACCCGATATTCCTTCGCGAGCAGTTTGACGTGACGCGCCGAGGCGTTCCAGTCGATCGCGCGCCGGTCCATCCCGGGCTGATATTCGGCGAGTGCTTCGAACTCGCTGCCTTCGCCGCGCAGCCGCTGTTGGCGCAGGCCGAACCAGCTGTTGCGCTGGAACAGGCGGCTGCCCTCTTCGGTCACCGCATGCAGGCTGGGGACAACGCCGATGGCGCGGTCGATTGCGAAGCGCCGCTGTTTCCAGACGAGGCCTAGCGGCCCGGCCCAGCGGACCCACAATGCCTCGACCAGCGCCTGACCGCGCCGCGATGCCGAAAGCGACAGGGTGCGGGCCAGCGCGTCGGCGCCGCCGACTGCGGTCATGTCGCTCGCCAGCCGTCCGCCGGGTGCGATCCGTTCGTCCATCGCGATGGCGATTTCGGCGCGGCGCGGAACTGCGCGGCCCGTCGCGGATAGCGTCATGTCGAAAGGGTCGCCGACCCCGACCTGATGCGGAAAGCGCGCATCGAGCGCGAGATGGCGCGGGCTGGCGCCGGCAACCGCGTCGAGCAGCAGGCAGGCAAGGACGACGGCGATCCAGCCGGGCGCGACCAGCCACAGCTCTGGGCGGATCAGCCCGAGCGCGAGCGCCAGGGGCGCGCCCGCGAGTAGCAGATAGATCGCCCGCCGGGTTGGGTAGATCATCGCGAAAGATCCTCCCTGTCGCGAAGCGATGGGGAGGTGGCAGCGCGCAGCGCTGACGGAGGGGCCAATGGCGCGACCTCGCTGCCCCTCCACCATTCGCTTCGCGAACGGTCCCCCTCCCCATGGCTACGCCACAGGGAGGATAATGTGGAAATCCTGATCATCGCGGGACTTCCTCATGCTCGAGCAGCGCCGCGACGATCTGTTCGACATTGCGGCCCTCGATCTCGGCCGCCGCCGACAGGATGACGCGGTGACGCAGCACGCCGGGGGCGAGGCGCTGGATGTCGTCGGGGATCACATAGTCGCGCCCGTCGAGCGCTGCGGCGGCGCAGGCGGCGCGCGCGAGCAAAGTCGCGGCGCGCGGCGATGCGCCGCACTCCAGGTCGGCGCTCTCGCGCGTCGCGCGGACGAGGCGGACGATATAGTCGACGATCTCGTCGGCGAGGCGGACGGTCGCGATCGTGTCGATCGCGGCTTCGATCGTTTTGGCGTTCGCGACCTGCGTCACGCCGAAATCGGCGACGGCAGGGCTTTTGAAGCGTCCGCCATGGTCGGCGACGATCCGCCGTTCCTCGGCGGCGTCGGGATAATCGACGACCAGCTTGAACAGGAAGCGGTCGAGCTGTGCTTCGGGCAGGGGATAGACGCCCTGCTGCTCGATCGGATTTTGCGTCGCGAGCACGGTGAAGCGCGGGCTCAAGGCATGCGCTTCGCCATTGATCGTCACGCGGCGCTCCTGCATCGCCTCGAGCAGCGCGGCCTGCGTCTTGGGCGGGGTGCGGTTGATCTCGTCGGCGAGCAGCAATTCGGTGAAGATAGCTCCCTTGGTCAGGGTGAAGCTCGACGTCTGGAAATTGAACAGGTTCGACCCCAAAATGTCGCCGGGCATCAGGTCGGGGGTGAATTGGATGCGCCCGAAATCGAGGCCGGTGGCGCGGGAAAAGGCTTGCGCGAGCAGGGTCTTGGCGGTCCCCGGCGGGCCTTCGAGCAGGACATGCCCGCCCGCGAGCAAGGCGATCGTCACCATGCGCGTCAGCGGTCCTTGACCGAATACGACCTTGGCAACCTCGGCCTCGATCGCGGCGCCGAGCGCCTGGACGCTCTCGACGTTTTTGGCGATGGGATTAGCTGTCACGGAGTAGATCCTTCCTGATGGCGTGCAGCGCCTGCGCGTCTGCCAAAAACTCATGGGTGTTGCGCGCGAGCGGCAGGCGCCGGGCGAGCGCGGAGAACAGATCGCTGCCGGGCGGCAAATGCTTGTCGATCCATGCGTCGGTTGCGGCGGAATCGAGTCCCGCCGGGGCATGCAGCCGCCGGGCGATCGCACTACGCTGGCTGTGGACGAAAGCATCGGCGCCATCGAGTTCGCGCCGCGCCTGTTTGATCAGGTCGGCGCTGTTGGCGATCAGTGCTGCCTTTGACACCGGAATCGCGCGCTGGGGTTTCAGCGATGGGCCAAAACGTATCCACGCCTGCCACAATGCGAGCAGGCCCGCCGCGATCAGGCACAGGGTGATGCCGATGAAGGGCGGGACGAAGGCGAAGCGAAGCAGCGAGCGCCCGCCGCCAAAGCCGTTCAGGGTGAGGTCGAAGGCGAGGCCGTCGGCGGCGGCGTCCTCGGCTATCGCATCGATCAGCGACACCGCCGCGCGTGCCTTGTCGCGCGAGGCGAAGGCGAGATTGTTGATGAGGTCGGGGTCGGCGAGGATATAGAGGTCGCGCTCCTTGACCCGCGCGAGGATAGCGCCGCCCGCCGGATGCGCGATCAGCGTTTCGATTGCGTCGCCGGTCACCGTAATGCCGTTGGCGGGCACCGCGACATCGACGGTCCGGCCGGCGAGATCGGCGCGCACCGAGCCCGGCTGGCTTCCCTCGTGGGTTTGCAGATCGACTTCGCCGAAAATGGCGGGCGGCAAAAGCCGGGAGGGCGGCATGCCGGGGATGCCCGGCCCGGCCCAGCCGGGCTTGGGCGCCTTGCCCGGGGTTGGCGGCGTATACCATTTGGGTAATATGATGAGGACCGGCGCCTTTCCCTGCGCTTCGAGCAATTCCGTCATCTCTTCGGGTCGGGTGCGGACGGTCGGGGTCAGGATGGCGAGCTGCGTATAGTCGTCATATTGCGGCGGCTCGACCTGCCGCCGCAGTTCGACATCGGCGCCTGCGCGCTCGAGCAGGTCGACGATAGCAGCATAGCCCGGTGCTGCCTTTGACAGTGCATGGCCGCCGCCGTCCTTTCCGGTCGAAAGCTGTGGGCCGAGCGCGATCAGCGCCCAGAGGGCGATGAAGGCGATGATGCCGATGACGATCACGCCGCCGATCAGGCGCGGGTTGAAGCCGGCGTCATGGGCTGTGGAGGCGCTCATGTGCGCGCCCAGTTTTTCGGCACGGTCAGCTCGGCATAGGCGTCGCGGCATATTTGCCAGGCGGCGGCATCGATCGACCGCCCGCCGAACAGGCTGATTTCGACGGCGCCTGCGATGCGGCTGAACGCGCCGCGCGCGACCGCGGGAAGATCCTGCGTCTCGGCCAGATCGCGTGAGGTCATCGCCGGCCGGACGAGGCCGGGGCGGCGGCCCTCGATATCCTCGACGCTGCGATAGAGTAGCAGATGGGCGGCCTCGGCAAAGCGCCCCTCGGCGGCCAGCGCGTCGGCCTCGGCCAGCAGCGCGCGTGCTGCGCCGGCTTCGGCCTGACCGACAATTTCTTCGTCGGCCGCCCCATACTTGCGGCGAAAACGAATCTCATCGACCCACTGCGCGAAGGCCGGGACGAAATGATAGAGGATGAAAAGCAGCAGCAGGATCGCGCCGATCCATAGTAGTGGCTTAAGAGCGGGGGCGCTCCACTGGAAAAAGTCGCCGAGCCCTTGGAGCAGCGATTTCAGCCATTCGGGCGTCGGAGGTGTCGGCGGCGGCGGCGGGAAGCTGGTCTGGATTTCACCGCCAGCCATCGTCTGGGCATAACCCGGATCGACGAGTTCGGGATCGATGAGCCACCCCTGACTCGATGGCGCGGCGGCGGCCGACGCCTGGACGATCCCCATCGATATCATATTGAAATTATGGCCCCGCCCCGCTCCGTCATCGCAACAAGTGGTAGCGCGTCGCGGCGCGCCAAGGCAAGAGATGCTTGCGCGTTGCGGAGCGCCGTTCTAGCGCGCGAAAAAACAGGCCGGATGGTTGCATGTGTAACCGGTGGCGGTGAACAGGAGATCGGGAGTGGACGCGGCGCAGGCGGTACATGAAAAATTCCTTGCGGCGCTGGCGCAAGGGGCGTTGCCCGATCGCGGCGATGCGCCCGATCCTGCGGTGATTGGCCTGTCGCGCGGCGATGCGACCGATATTTTCCTTTCCCAGTTGACCAGCCGCCAGATGGACCGGTTGTCGCGGCACCTTCAGGCGCGCGGCGAGGGTTTCTATACGATCGGATCGTCGGGGCATGAGGGCAATGCCGCGGTCGCCGCCGCGTTGCGCGTCACCGACATGGCATTTCTTCACTATCGTTCAAATGCTTTCCAGCTTCACCGTGCGCGGCAGGTGCCGGGACAGACGCCGACGTGGGACATGCTGCTGAGCTTCGCCGCGTCGAGCGATGACCCGATTTCGGGCGGGCGGCACAAGGTGATCGGGTCGAAGCCGCTCAATATCCCGCCGCAAACCTCGACGATCGCCTCGCATCTTCCGAAGGCGGTCGGCGCGGCTTTCTCGATCGGGATCGCGCGGCGGCTGGGCCGGACCGGGCTACCGCTTCCCGACGACGCGGTGGTGCTGACAAGCTTCGGCGATGCGTCGGCGAATCATTCGACTGCACAGGGCGCGTTCAATACCGCCGGCTGGGCAGCATTTCAGGGATCACCGATGCCGCTGATCTTCCTGTGCGAAGACAATGGCATCGGCATTTCGACCCGTACCCCGACGGGGTGGATCGAGGCGCAGTTCCGCCACCGAGCGGGGCTGCACTATATCCGGTGCGACGGCACCGACCTCGCCTCGGCCTATGCCGGGGCGTGCGAGGCGGCCGATTATGCGCGGCGATATCGCAAGCCGGTGTTCCTCCACATGGCGACGGTGCGTCTTTATGGCCACGCCGGGTCGGACGTGCAGGGCGCCTATCTGCCAAAGGCCTTGATCGAGGCGGATGAGAGGCGCGACCCGCTGCTCGCCGGCGCAGCGCTGATGGCGCAGCAGGGCTGGATGACCCCCGCCGAAATCGCCGACGCCTATGAAGACATTGGCGCGACTCTGGCACGGCAGGCCGAGGCTGCGATCCTGCGGCCCAAGATCACGACGCCCGCGCATGTGATGGAAAGCCTGATCCCGCCGAAGCGCGAGGTCGTGCGCGCCAACACCCCGTCGGCCGAGGATCGCAGTGCGATGTTCGGCAGCGATGCGGGGGCGATGGACAAGCCGCAGCATATGGCGCGGTTGCTCTCCTGGGCGATCGCCGACCTGATGCTTGCCTATCCCGAGATCGTCGTCGCGGGCGAGGATGTCGGGCCGAAGGGCGGCGTCTATAATGTCACCGCGAAGCTTCACCAGCGTTTCGGTTCGGCGCGCGTCGTCAACACGCTTCTCGACGAACAGGCGATCCTCGGGCTCGCGATCGGCATGGCGCACAATGATTTTCTGCCGATGCCCGAGATCCAGTTCCTCGCCTATGTCCACAATGCCGAGGACCAGATTCGCGGTGAGGCGGCGACGCTCAGTTTCTTCTCCGACGGCCAATATACCAACCCGATGGTGCTGCGCATCGCGGGGCTCGGTTACCAGAAAGGCTTCGGCGGCCATTTCCACAATGATAACAGCCTCGCGGTCTTCCGCGACATTCCCGGAGTCATCCTCGCGGTGCCGTCGAACGGGCGCGATGCGGTGCATATGCTTCGCGAATGTGTGCGGCTGGCGCGCGAGGAGCAGCGGGTGGTCGTCTTCGTCGAACCGATCGCGCTCTATATGACCCGCGATCTCCACGAAGAGGGCGATGGGCTGTGGACAAGCAATTATGAAGCGCCAGGGGAGGGCGCACCGATCCGCCTCGGCGAAGTCGGCGTTCATGGCGACGGCAGCGACCTTGCGATCGTCACCTATGGCAATGGCTATTATCTCTCACGCCAGGCCGAAAAGCTGCTTGCCGCCGAGGGCGTGAAGGCGCGGGTGATCGATCTGCGCTGGCTGGGGCCGGTCGACGCCGACGCGCTGGTCGCAGCGGTCGGCGACGCCAAGCGCGTGCTGATCGTCGACGAATGCCGCATCACCGGGTCGCAGAGCGAGGCGCTGATGGCGCTGTTCGCCGAACGCACGCCCGACAAGAAGCTCGCGCGGATCGCCGCCGACGACAGTTTCATCCCGCTCGGCCGCGCGGCGACGCTGACGATGCCGAGCCGCGACAGCATCGCCGCGGCGGCGCGTGAGCTAATCGGCAAAGACTGAATTTTGGTCCGTTCGCCCTGAGCTTGTCGAAGGGCCGTCCTTGTTTTTGACCAAAGAGAGAAGAACAGTGCTTCGACAAGCTCAGCACAAACGGAAGAGGAATTGGTGATGGCGGCGAGCAAAAAGACGGCCCTCGTCGTTGCGCCGGGGCGTGGCACATATGGAAAGGGCGAGCTTGGCAGCATCGCCCGGTTGCACGGAGAGCGTTTCGGTGAGCTGATCGCCCATTTCGATGCGCAGCGCCGCGAGCAGGGCCAGCCGACGGTCAGCGAACTCGACAGCGCCGAGCGTTTCAGCGTTGCGACCCATATGCGCGGCGATGTTGCGGCGCCGCTGATCTACACCGCGACGATCCTCGATTTCCTCAGTATCGACCGCGAGGCGTTCGACATCGTTGCCGTCGCGGGCAACTCGATGGGCTGGTACAGCGCGCTCGCCTGCGGCGGGGCGGTGTCGGTCGAGGATGGTTTCCGCATCAGCAATGCAATGGGGATGAACAGCCAGGCCCACGGCCCCGGCGGACAGGTCCTGCTGCAGGTCGTCGATGAGGATTGGCGGCCGGTGCCCGGCCTCCGCGAAACCCTGCTGGCGCTCGTCGCCGACATCGGCTCGCGACCCGGCCATGCGCTCGCGCTGTCGATCGACCTTGCCGGGATGCTCGTGCTCGCGGGCGATGAGGCCGGGCTTGCCGCCCTGCTCGCCGAAGCACCGCCGACCCCCGGTCGCGATCCGTTGCGCCTTGCGGGGCACGGTCCTTTCCACACCCCGCTGATGTTCGGCAGTTCGGACAAGGCGAAGACCGAATTGCCGACCTCGCTGTTCGGCCGTCCGGCGCTGCCGCTGGTCGATGGGCGCGGCCAGATCTGGCGCCGCCTGTCGAGCGAGCCGGCGGCACTCTGGGCTTATAGCTTCGGCCACCAGATTCTCGCGCCCTATGACTTCGCGCGCTCGGTGCAGGTCGCGGTCCGGGAATATGCCCCCGACGTCATCATCCTGCCCGGCCCCGGCGACACGCTGGGCGGCGCGATCGCGCAATCGCTGATCGGCATCGGCTGGCAGGGAATTGCAAGCAAGGCCGACTTCATGGCGCGACAGGCGGAGGAGCCGGTCCTGCTGTCGATGGGCCGCGCCGAACAGCGCGAGCATGTCGTGAAAGGCTGATAGCGCCAGCCGGAGCAGAAAATCCGCGCCACCGCCGGTGGTACGCGGCGCTATTCGGCTTCGGTGCTGACGCCGAGCGCAGGAATGCCGATCGAGCGTCGACCGCCGAAATCGGACCGCACGACGATCGCGCCCTGCTTTTCCATATATTCGAGCAGGCGGCGGACGCGGCCCGACGAACTGGTGCCATAGGCGCGCGCGAGCGCGTCGTCGTCGGGGCAGGCGCTCCCCTCCATTGCTGCGCGCGCGATCAGGGTGAAGGGCGCGAGCATGTCGTCTGGAAGCCGCCCGGCGGCGCCGATCAGTTCCTGCCATTCGGGCTGGGCGGGCTCGAAGATGCCGCCCTTGGCAAAGGCGAAACGGCGGCGAAACTGGGTGAGGTCGAGTGGGACGCGGGCAAGCCGCTGCATCCGGCACCGCACCGAGAAATCCTGATAGAGGAAGGATTCGGGATGAAAGGCATTGCCGGGATCGGCGAGCATATCCTCGAGCACCGTGATGATCGCGCCATCGATGTCGGGCATATCGATTTCGGGCGTGTCGGCGTCGTTGTCGCTCGCGCCGTCGTCGCCATGATCCGTCGCGGCCTGCTCGGCAAAACGGCGGATCAGTTCATCGGGCGCGACCGGCGCCGGTGCGGGCGGCGGGGGCGGCTTCACCTGCGTTTCGAGCTCGGCGAAGAGCATCGTGCGCATATCCTGCGGCTCGGCGTCGGGCATCGGCATCAGGCCGTGGGTTCCCATTCGCGTCGCGGTCCGGGTCGCGCCGATCTTGACCGATATCGGCCGACGCGAAATCGCGGGGCCAAGGCCGAGGAAAGATCCGCGCTCGAGCTCACGGATCTGTTCGGCCTGCCGCCGTTCCATGCCCAGCAGGTCGGCGGCCCGCGCCATGTCGATGTCGAGGAAGGTGCGGCCCATCAGGAAATTGCTCGCCTCGGCGGCGACATTCTTGGCGAGTTTTGCAAGCCGTTGGGTGGCGATGACCCCCGCGAGCCCGCGCTTGCGCCCGCGGCACATTAAATTGGTCATCGCGCTCAGGCTGGCGCGGCGCACCGCGTCGGACACGTCGCCCGACGCGCTCGGCGCGAACATCTGCGCTTCGTCGACGACGACCAGTGCAGGAAACCAGTGTTCGCGCGGCGCGTCGAACAGCGCGTTCAGGAAAACCGCGGCACAGCCCATCTGCGCCTCGATATCGAGCGTGTCGAGGCTGAGCACGACCGAGGCGCGATGCTCGCGGATGCGCGCGCCCATCGCCGCAATCTCGCGCTCATTATAGTCGCCGGCGTTGACGACGACATGGCTGTAGGTGTCGGCGAGCGTGACGAAATCGCCCTCGGGATCGATCACGACCTGCTGGACGAGTTCGGCGCTTTCCTCGAGCAGGCGGCGCAGGAGATGCGACTTGCCCGAACCCGAATTGCCCTGGACGAGCAGGCGTGTTGCGAGCAATTCCTGCACGTTGATATGGACGGCCCTGCCCGCTCCTTCGGTTCCGATTTCGATGCTGCTGTCCACGCGCCTGCCCCTACCGGGACGCCGTTGGCTTGACAACGGCGAAGGCCAAAACGGACGGCCCCATCAGGTCGGCGGCGACACCTCGCGCCAGTCGTCGCTGTGGCTGACCATGCCTTCGAAAGTGAAGAGATCGGCGTTGCGCCAGCCCTTTTCAGGGGCCTCGCTGCCGGTGCCCTTCGCCTGCGCCAGCATGATCTTGCGGAATTCGAAGATCGCGCGGTCGCTCGATCCCAGCTTGTCATGGCTGCGGTCGGCGATCGGGCCCATCGATTCCCACATCGCCATATCCTGCGTGGGAATGCCCTTGATGCCGGTGAAGTCGCCGGCCTTCATCGCCGCGCGGTCCTGCTGATAGTCGTTTTCGGCGTTGCGATATTTGCGGAAGGTGATGGGGTCGATGTCGATGCCGGGGGTCGCATCACAGAATTGGCGCCAGGCTTCGGTCGAAATCCCCTTCGTCTCGTGCCAGGCGATCCAGTAAAACATGCAGTTCACATCGTCGATCGGCACCAGCATCTGGATCAGGCGATAACGGTCGGTCGGCGGGATCATCACGGTGAAGGGCGCGGCGAACAGCGTCGTGCGGACGTAATCCTGCTTGTCGGCGTCGGCGATCGGGGTGCGGATCGCGGCATAGCGAAAGCCGTAAGGCGTGCGTTCGACCTGCAATCGCGGCGACTTGTCGGCCGAGGGGCGCAGCCACTGGCTGTCGGTCGCGGTCGATCCCGACACGTCGGTCGCGGTCGGCATGTTCGACGAATGGAGGCTGCTGCTGTGCGCCGAATCGATCGATCCTTCGAGCACCTGCGCCCAGTTGCACGCGGCGTGAATCTTGACGATCGCGATCTTGTCGTCGGGGGCCTTCGTCCAAACCGGCGGATCGAAGGGCGCGGGATTTTCAGGGTCGCCCATCCACGCCCAGACGAAACCGCCGGCCTCGCGCGCCGGATAGGCGCGGGTGCGCATCGATTCGCGCAGCTTGGCGTCGACGGGTTCGGACGACATGTCGACCGCCTGCCCGTTCACGTCGAATTTCCAGCCATGATAAAGGCAGCGCAGCCCGCATTCCTCGTTGCGGCCGAACACCAGCGAGGCGCGGCGGTGCGGGCATTGTTCGTCCAGCACGCCGACGCGGCCCTCGGTGTCGCGAAACACCACCATATCCTCGCCCAGCAGGCGGGCGCGGCGCGGCGGGCCGTCGCGCTCGGCGACTTCCTCGCTCATGCACACGGGCATCCAGTGGCGGCGCATCACTTTGCCCATCGGGGCATCGCCTTCGACGCGGCAGAGGAGGTCATTTTGCTGAGGAGTCATGGTCTTTCCCGAAGTTGACAAGGGTGCCGTGCAGTGCGGCTTAAAAATACTTCTATATAGAAGTAATTTGCTTTTCAAGGGGGCAGGCGCTAAATGGGTCCGCAAGGGTTTCGGGAGCGGCGGATGACGGTGCGATTGGCAGTGCTGGGATTGGGACGCGGCGCGGTGCTGACCGTGCCGGCGTTCGCTGCGCATCCGCGGATCACGCTCGTTGCCGGATGCGATCCCAATGCCGATGCGCGCGCGGGGTTCGGGCTTCCCGCTTATGCCAGCGCCGAGGAGCTGTTCGCGCATGGCGACGATTTCGACGCCGTCTATATTGCCTCACCGCACGAATTCCATGCGCGCCACGCGATCATGGCGGCCGAGGCGGGCAAGCATATATTGGTTGAAAAACCGATGGCGGTGACGCTGGCCGAGGCGGCGGCGATGGTTGCGGCGGCAGAAGCCGCCGGAACCGTGCTGATGGTCGGGCCAAGCCATGGCTATGACCCGCCGGTCGCGCTCGCGGCCGAGCTGATCGCGTCGGGCGAGGCGGGCGCGGTGCGGCTGATCCACGCCGCGAACTTCACCGATTTCCTCTATCGCCCGCGCCGCCCGGCCGAACTCGACACCGCGCAGGGCGGCGGCGTGGTGCTGAGTCAGGCGACGCACCAGATCGACATGATTCGCCGCCTCGCGGCCAGCCCGGTCGCGTCGGTCCGCGCATGGACCGGCGGCTGGGACGCGCGCGCGGCCGAAGGCGCGTTCACCGCGCTGCTGACGTTCGAGAATGGTGCCGCGGCGAACCTCACCTATTCGGGCTATGCGCGCTACGACAGCGACGCGCTCGCGGGATGGGCGGGGGAGCTGGGCGGTGCCAAAGACCCCGCAGCCCATGGACGTGCGCGCGCGGTGCTGGCGGGGGCCGACGAACAGACGGCGAAAGCCGCGCGCACCTTTGCTGCGGGTGATCGGGTCAGCTCCGCGGTGCGCCACCACGAACGCTTCGGGATGCTCGTCGCGCTATGCGAAAAGGCCGATCTCGAACTGACCCCGCAGGGGGTGAATCTTCACGGCGATGGCGGGATGCGCAGCATCGCGGCGCCCTTGCCGCCGGTGCAGCGCGCCGATGTCGCCGACGCCTTTGCCCGCGCCATCCTCGATGGCGAATCGCCCTTGTTCGACGGCCGCTGGGGTCTCGACAGCCTCGCGGTGTGCCACGCCATCCTGCGCTCGGCGCGCGAGCGCCGCGATATTTCGCCTTCCGACCTTCTTCCTTCCTCGCATTGAAAGACACGCATGACCCGCCTCCCCATTTCGCTCGCCTGCTGGAACTATGACCGCACCCAGGCGCTTGCCGACGGCAGCATCCGGCCCGACGGCATCGACCTCAACTTCCAGACGCTCGAGGTCGAGGAGACCTTCTTTCGCATGCTGCGGCACCGCGAATTCGACGCCGCCGAAATGTCGATGTCGTCATACTGCGTCACGCTGTCGCGCCCCGATCCGGCGTTCATCGCGATCCCGGTCTTCCCGTCGCGGCTGTTCCGCCACAGCTGCATTTTCGTCTCGGCGAAAAGCGGGATCGAAACCCCCGCCGATCTGGTCGGCAAGCGGATTGGCGTTCCCGAATATCAGATGACCGCGCCGGTCTGGATCCGCGGCATTCTTGCCGACGAATATGGCGTCGATCCGGCGAGCGTCACCTATTATACCGGCGGCGAGGAGCAGCCTGGGCGCGACGAGAAGCTGAAGCTGACCCTGCCCGAAAAATTCAAACTTCAGCCGATCGGCCCCGACCAGACGCTGTCGCGGATGCTCGCGGATGGCGAAATCGACGCGCTCCACACCGCGCGTACGCCGAGCACCTTCTACAGCGAGCCCGACAAGGTCCGCCGCCTGTTCACAGATTTCGTCCCCGTCGAGCAGGATTATTATAGCCGCACCGGCATCTTCCCGATCATGCACGTCGTCGCGATCCGCCGCGAAATCTATGAAAAGAACCGCTGGATCGCGCGCTCGCTGCAAAAGGCGTTCGAGGCCGCGCAGGCGAAGGTTTATGAGGAATTGCTCGTCACCGCGTCGCTGAAGACGATGCTGCCCTGGCAGATTGCGGCGGTCGAACAGGCGGTGAGCTTGCTTGGGCGCGACTGGTGGCCCTATGGCTTTGGTCCGAATCGCGCGGTGATCGACACCTTCCTGCGCTATCATCACGAGCAGGGCCTGTCGTCGCGGCGGCTGCAACCCGAAGAGCTTTTTGCCGAGGAATGTTTTGAAGCCTTCAAAATCTGAATCGGGTCAGCATAGCTTCGGCTTTGCCATCCGCCGCGCGCACCGCGCCTTTGACCGCGCGCTGCAGCGGCGGCTGGCGCCGCACGGCATCGCGACGGGTTACTGGTATTATCTGCGCGCGCTGTGGGACGAGGACGGGCTGACGCAAAAGCAGTTGTCCGACCGCACAGGGGTCGCCGAAAATACGACGGCGGCGATGATCGCGGCGATGATGAAGGACGGGCTCGTTACGCGCACCCGCGCGGCTGACGACAAGCGCAAATGGCGGATCGCGCTGACGCCGCATGCTGTGGCACTGCGCGCCGACCTCTTCCCTTATGTTGCCGAGGTCAACGGACGCGCGGCGGTGGGGGTCAGCGCAAAGGAACGGGCGCTGTTCCTCGATGTGATCGAACGAATGACGCTCAATCTGGCGCAGGACGAGGCCGGCGACTGAGAAGGGGCCGGAAAACTGAGGAAACCCCGGCTTTCCGGCCACAGCCTCAGGCAGGCTGGTTGTACATTTCGGTCGGGCCCGGATATTCGCGGCCATCGTCGAGACCGGGACCGATTTCGCGGTCCGACAGGGCGTTGACCATCTTGTTCAGCCGCATCACGGTTGCGCGGTGTCTCGGGTCGTTCGCGAGGTTGACGAGCTCGGTGGGGTCGGCGTGGGTGTCGTAAAGCTCGAGGTCGTTAAGCCGGTTCAGCGTTTTCCAGTCTTTCGGCATATGGTGGTGCGCCGGCGCGAAATAACGCGCGAACTTCCAGCGTCCGTCATGGACGCCGCGGTGCAGGCGCCGCTTCGAGAGGTCATAGATTTTGCTGTAATCGGGGATCGTCTCACCCGGCGGACGCGGTCCGACGCTCCGTTTCGACGCCGGTTCCCACATATGCGCGACGGCATAGTTGAAGAAATGGCCGCGCTTGTCGCGCTCGGTTGGTGTGGCCGGTGACGACAGCAGGCCCGAGACATCGACCCCGGGCAGCCCCGGGAATTTGCTGGCCGCATCGGTGGCGGAAAGGCCCGCGAGCGACATGAGCGTCGGGGCGATGTCGATTGCGCCCATCAGCCCCTTGGTCGTGCGCCCGCCCGCGAAGTCGGGGTGGGCGATGATCATCGGGATATTGGTTTCCTCGCGGTACATCGTCCCGGCCTTTTGTCGCATGCGATGCGCGCCGGCGCGTTCGCCATGGTCGCTGGTGTAGACGATGATCGTGTTGTCGATCTGCCCGCTTTCCTTGAGAGCCCAGAGCAATTGGGCAAGGCGGCGGTCGACGTCGCGCAGGCAGTTGTAATAATAATTGTTGAAGCGGTGCCACGACGCCTCGTCTTCGTGCGGGATCGGGCCATAGAAAAGATCGTTGAGACGGACGATCGCGCGATGTGCCTCGGGCTTGGTGCTGAGGTCGTCCTTGTAGAAGCTTTCGGGGAGGTCGAACTTGTTGTCGACTTCGTAAATCGGGTCGCCGGGCTCGCGGCGCAGCGGGCCGAGGATATCGGGGTGGGTGCGGTGCTTCGCCTGTTCGCCCGTCGCGTCATAGAACATGATGTCGTGCGGGTTGATCAGGCCGACGACCATGAACCATGGCTTGCCGCCCGCCTTGTCGCGGCGGACGAAATCGAAAATGCTGCGCGACGCGTCGCCCGCGACATACATGTCGGCGCGGTAACCGTCCCACGTCAGCCCCAGTTCTTCGCCGTCGAAGCCATAATCGTGGAAGCCGTATTTCTCCATGGCGTGTTCGGTGCTGGGATAAATGCCACCGGGAACGCGCGGCCAGTTGCGTTCATGGTTCAGGCGGCTGAGGTGCCACTTGCCCTTGTAGCTGGTGTAATATCCCGCTGCCTGCATCATATGGCCGAGCGTCGGCATATCGTCGGCCATGACCGGGTTGGGGGCGTTATCGCTGTTGAGGAACAGCCCGGTCTGCTGGGTGTGGTGGCCTGCGAAGATCGTCGAGCGCGACGGGGTGCAGGGTGTCGTGTGGACATGGTAATTTTCGACCAGCATCCCGCGCTCCATCAGTTCGCGGTGCGCGGGCAGTTTTTCGAGCAGGCCCTTGGGATAGCTGGCGACGCTCTGTTCCTGATCGGTGACGATCATCAGCACGTTGAGCTTCTTGCCGTTCTTCGCATAGGTCGGCAGCGCGAGCCCGGCTGCCGCCAGCGCCCCCATGCCCCCGACGAACGTCCGGCGGTTCACATCCCAAGCCATCCCATATTCTCCCAATATCCTTTGACGCGATCGCCCCGCAGCGGCGCATGACGCCGCCGCGGGGCTTTGATCGTCAGAATTTCACCGCAAAGTCGACGCCGAATTCGCGCGGCGGCTGGTAAAATTGCGAGATCGGGGTCGCGCCGGCGTTGGTCGCGCCCGAAATCACCTCCTGATCGGTGAGGTTCGAACCATAGAGGGTGACCTTCCACTTGTCGTCCTGACCCGCGACCGCGATGCTTGCGTTGAGCAGCACGACTTCGTCGCGATAATAGCCGGGAAGATTGCTGCGGCCCCAGGTGTTGAAGCGCGCCGAATAGCGCGCGTCGCTGTGCAGCTTGATCTCGCCGAAACCGGTCGGGATCGCATAGTCGACCGACAGGCTGCCGCTCCACTTCGGCGCATTGGCCAGATCGAGGCCCGACGAATCGGTCGGGACCGCGAAGGTGCCGTTGGGCACGCCGTTGATCAGGATCGGGGTGGCGGGGCCGCACTGGCCGACTTCGGGCGCGCCGTTGGTGAAGACGCCGTTCGTGTCGGCGCAGAAGTCGGTGTAGCGCGCGTGGAGATAGGCGACATTGGCGCCGATGGTCAGCCCGTCCATCGGACGCAGCAGGCTTTCGACTTCAAAGCCATAGATTTTGGCCGCCGCGACATTGGTCGTGATATTTTCGGCGCGGACGGCGCCCATCTTGGTCACCGAGCTTTGCAGGTCGCGGTAGTTGTTCACGAAGCCCGCGACGTTGACGCGCAGCAGGCGGTCGAACAGGTCGGTCTTGGCGCCGACCTCGAACGCATTGACGCGCTCGGGGTTATAGGGACCGACATTTTCGGGGATGGTGCCGCGCGAATTATAGCCGCCGGCCTTATAGCCCTGCGAATAATTGGCGTAGAGCATCACGGCGGGCGAGAAGCGATATTCGGCGGTCAGGCGCGGGGTGAATTCGGCCCATGACGCCTCCAGGCTGCTCGCGAACGACGAAGTCTGGTTGCCGTTCACCCGCACCTGTGTCGCGATGTCATATTTCTTGCGGTCGTGGCTGTAGCGGCCGCCGAGCGACAGCGTCAGCCCCTCGGCCGGATGCGCGTTGACCAGCGCGAACATCGCATAGCTTTCGGTGTCCTGGTGGAGCTGTGCCAGCGTCGTCGTGGTCGGCGTTGCGAGCACCGTGTTGAACTGGCGCCATTTGTCGGTCTGATAGTAAAGGCCGACGACGAAATCGACCGGCTCGCCCGTCGGCGAGACATAGCGCAACTCGCCGCTCTTCGATTCGCCCTTGAAGTCGCGGGTCACGTCGAGCTGCGGCGCCGGGGTGATCAGCCCGTCAAAGTCGCCGCGCGTCAGATAGGTGAGGTGGCGATAGCCGAGCACCGAGGTGATCGTGCCGTAACCGACGTCGAGGTTCGAGGTCCACGACCCGCCATAGGTTTCGGTGTTGGCGATCGGATCGAACAGCACCGCCGATTTGCGGACATCGGTCTTCACTTCATTGGGCAGCAGGTCCCAGTTTGGGTCGCCATTGTCGAGGACGTGCGGCGCGGGGCCGGTCGTCTTCTGCTTCAGCCAGTCGGCGACGATCGTCGTGTCGAACGCACCGCCGGCATCATAGGCGAGCGCGCCGCGCACCGATTTGACGTTGCTGCCGTTCAGGCGATTGCCCGTGATGACGTTGCGGCTGTAGCCGTCATAGTCGCGGAAATTGACCGCGACCTTCGCCGACAGCGCGCCGTCGGCGAAATTGCCGGTGTTGACCTTGCCGCGAAACTGCTTGAGCCCGAACGAGCCGATGGTCAGACGCGCCTCGGCGCCGAAATCGTCGGTCGGGCGCGCGGTGATGACGTTGAGCGTGCCGGCGAGATTATTCTTGCCGAACAGCACGCCCTGCGGACCCTTCAATACTTCGACGCGCTCGACGTCGAACAGGTCGAGCATCGTGCTGGAGACGAAGGGGATATAGACGCCGTCGATGATCGTGCTGACCTTGGGGTCGGCATTGGGATCGGGATCCGCCGTGCTCATGCCGCGGATCGAGATCATCGGCACGTTGGCGACGAGGCCCTGCGTCTGGAGGACGACGTTCGGCGCGAGGCCGTTGAGGCTGGTGATGTTGGTGCTGCCGCTGCCTTCGACCATTTCGGCGTTGAACGCCGAAATCGCGATGGGGACATTCTGGACGCTTTCGGACCGGCGCTGGGCGGTCACGAGAATCTCGCCATAGCTGTTGTCGGCGTTGGATGCCGTGTCACCCGATGTCGCCTGATCGGTTTGAGCGTCGCTGGTTTGCGCCTGAACGGGCATGGCGGCGAGCGCCGCAACCGCTGTCGAAATGAACAGAAAACCGGTCTTCATAAATCCTCCCACTTTGGCGGCCGTGTGCTTTCGTCGCCCGCACGCGTTGCCGCGGCGGAATGTGCCTTCACATCCGGCCTCTTCATTTCACAAGAACGGGAGCGGTTGTTGGCCGGGGCCGATATTTCTGTCGGCACAGAATGTCTTTGCATCCTCATCGCGTGCCGCCAGCTTGGTCGCTATCCTTCGTTCCAAGCCCGATGTAGCAGAGAGGAAAAATACTTCAAGTGCTAAGCATTATGATGTTCGCATAACCGAAAACCCCTGAAAACCGCTTGCTGGAGTGGGGTGCATTGGCTTATAGGTTAGATATCTAAGTATTATGTCGCCGCCGTCGGGCGAGGGGCGAGTCAAGGCCGGGGGAGCGTGTCGCGTGCGAAGGAAGGTTGATCTGCGATGGGCGTCCGGCGGATGAAAGCGTCGTCGCCGCGCACATTATACGACAAGATATGGGATGCCCACGCCGTCGCCGAGGATGATGGCGAGACCTTGCTCTATATCGACCTGCACCTGTTGCACGAGGTGACATCGCCGCAGGCTTTCGCCGCGCTTGCAGCGGCGGGGCGCCCGGTGCGGCGTCCGGCGCGGGCGCTCGCGCTGTGCGATCATAATGTACCGACCGAGGGGCAGGCCGCCGGGCCGTCGGGGGTCGCCGACGAGCAGGCGCGCGCGCAGATCGAGATGCTCGCCGCCAATACGGCGCGTTTCGGGATCGAGAATTTTCCGATGGGTGACCCGCGCGGCGGCATCGTCCATGTCGTCGGACCCGAACAGGGGCGCTCGCAGCCGGGGATGACGATCGTCTGCGGCGACAGCCACACCTCGACCCACGGTGCCTTTGGCGCGCTGGCGTTCGGCATCGGCACGTCGGAGGTCGAACATGTGCTGGCGACCCAGACGATTCGCCAGCGCCGTTCGCGCAACATGCGGGTGCTGGTCGACGGCGAACTGGCGCCGCATGTCCATGCCAAGGATCTGGCGCTGCATCTGCTGCGCACCCTGGGCGTCGACGGGGCGACGGGGCATGTCATCGAATATGCGGGCGCGGCGATCCGTGCGCTGTCGATGGAGGCGCGCATGACCTTGTGCAATCTCAGCATCGAAATGGGCGCGCGCGCGGGGCTGGTCGCGCCCGACGACATCAGCTTTGCCTATCTGAAAGGCCGTCCGGCGGCACCGGCGGGGGGTGATTGGGACGCGGCCGTTATGCGCTGGCGTGTGCTGGCGACCGATGCTGGCGCGCTTTTCGACCGGGAGGTGCAGATCGATGCGGCCGACGTTGGGCCGATGGTCAGTTGGGGCACCAATCCGTCACAGGTGATCGGTATCGGCGAGTGCATCCCCGACCCCGCCGCGATGGCCGACGGCGATGACCGGGCCACCGCCGAGCGTGCGCTTGCCTATATGGATTTGATGCCCGGTGCGGCGATTGCCGGACAGCGGCTCGACCGGGTGTTCATCGGCAGCTGCACCAACAGCCGGATCGAGGATCTGCGCGTCGTCGCCGATATTGTGCGCGGCCGCCGCGTGGCGCCGCATATCCGCGCGATGGTCGTGCCGGGGTCAGGGCTGGTGAAACGGCAGGCCGAGGCCGAGGGAGTCGATGTGATCCTGCGCGACGCCGGGTTCGACTGGCGCGAACCGGGATGCTCGATGTGCGTGGGGATGAACTCCGACAGGTTGCAGCCGGGCGAGCGCTGCGCCGCGACGTCGAACCGGAACTTTGAAAATCGGCAGGGGCGCGGCGGCCGGACGCATCTGATGAGCCCCGCGCTGGCGGCCGCGAGCGCTGTTGCGGGGTATATCGCCGACCCCCGGATGCTCGACTAGGCGGCGTCTTCGAAGCGTGTGATCGCGTCGGCGTGGCGCAGCGTCCGGTCGATATCGTCGAGTCCCTCGATCAGGATGCGGCGATCGGCGGCGTCGACGTCGAACAGGATCGTTTCGCCCGACGCGAGCAGGATCTGCTGCTCCTCCAGATCGACCGTAACCGGCGCATATTGTGAAAGCCTGCTTTGTTCGCGCAGCCATGCGCAGGCCTCGTCGGGCAGGCGGATCAGCAGCAGGCCATTCTTGCGTGCATTGTTCGAGAAAATATCGCCGAAGCTTGGCGCGATGACGCAGCGAATGCCAAAGCCGATGAGCGCCCACACCGCATGTTCGCGCGACGAGCCGCAGCCGAAATTGCGATCGGCGACCAATATCTGCGCGTGCCGGCAGGGACCGCGATTGAGGATGAAGTCGCTCTGTTCGCTGCCATCGGCGGCAAAGCGCATCTCCTGAAACAGATGGCTGCCCAGTCCGTCGCGGGTCAGCGCCTTCATGAAGCGCGCGGGGATAATCATGTCGGTGTCGACATTGGTCAGCGGCAGCGGTGCCGCAACGGCCGACAGCCGGGTGAATTTTTCCATAGCATTGCCTCAATAACTTAGTATTCTAAGCATAAGCCATTCGCGGCGTTGTGCAACGAAATTGGCGCGATGGGCGGTTGCCGGCGGTCGATCGCCGCGCGTATCGAAGCATATTGCCGCCCAAATCTTCGCGGCCTAAGGTTCGATAGGCAACGACCAAGTTTGTGGACGGGAACGGCCGAAGGGGAAATATGTTGGCCAAGAAAAACAAAGCCTATCGGCATCCCGCCGAATATTACACCGATCTGGAAAACAGTATCGGCTATCTTTCGCGCATCGTTTTTCGGTCTTTTTCGCGGCTGCTCGAACGCGGGACGTTGACGCAGGATGTGTCGGCGGGTCAGTGGCGTTTTCTGCGGCAGTTGTGGCGCGAGGACGGCATTACCCAGCGCGAATTGAGCGAGCGGGTCGGGATGCGCGAACCGACGACCGTCGTCGCGCTGAAAGGGCTGGAAAAGGCCGGGCTGATCACGCGGACAAAGACCGATGCCGACCGTCGCAAGACCTTCATCTATCTGACCCCGCACGCCAAAAAGCTGGAGCTTGTGCTCGCACCGATGAATGCCGAGGTTCACGAGATTGCGACCCAGGGCATGACCGATGCCGAGGTCGAGCAATTGCAGTCGCTGCTGCGCCGCGTGATCGACAATCTGTCGGATGAAACCCGCAAGCTGTCGGTGCTGTCGGATATCAAAGCCTGATTTCAGGGTGCAGCGCGGGTGGAAAGGATTGCGGACCGGACGAAAAATAGGTTAGCATGCTAATTATTTTGTTCGGGAGGGAAAATGACCAAAATCGCAGTCATCGTCGGCAGTACGCGCGACGGTTCGTTCAACAAAATGCTGGGTGAGCTTGCCGCCGCGAGCCTTGCCGCGCAGGGGGCCGATGTCACCCGGGTCGATCTTTCGACCTTCGACCTGCCGCTCTATTCGGCTGCGCTCGAGGCGGGTGCCTTTCCGCCCGATGCGCTGCGGCTGAAGACTCTTTTCGCCGGGCAGGCCGGGCTGTTGTTCGTGTCGCCCGAATATAATGGCTCGCTACCCCCGCTGCTCAAAAATGCCATCGACTGGGCCTCACGCCCCACCGGCGATGAAGGGCTGGTCGCGCTGACCGCCTATCGCGGCAAGGCGGCGGCGGTCATGTCGGCGTCGCTCAGCCCGTTCGGCGGGCTGCGCGGACTCACGCATTTGCGCCAGATATTGTCGACGATCCAGATGCTGGTGATCCCCGAACAGGTTGCCATCCCCGCCGCCTATGCTGCGTTCGACGAACAGGGGGCGCTCAAGGATGCGTTGCCCGCGTCGCTGGTCGACATGACCACGGGGCGTCTGATCGCGGTTGCGAAGGCGCTCGCGGCCTAGGCGCTGCGCCGCCGTGGCGCCGAGGCGACGAGTTCGATATTGTCACCCCAATCGGCGTCGAGCGCGGCGAGCAGCGCATCGAACTGCGGTTGACCCAGTCGCGCTGCGATCTGGGTCGTCATCGCGTCCATCGCGCGCTGTGCATCCTGGCGCATCCGCGCGCCGAGGTCGGTCAGCGACACGATCATGTGGCGGCGGTCCGCTGGATCGGGTTCGAGCTGAACGATTCCCAGCGTCACCATCTGGCCGATCGTGCTGTGGATTGCCTGCCGTGAAACGCCGATGTTGCGGGCGATATCCGACGGGCGCACGATGCCGCTGACGACATTCGTCATCACCATCGACTGCGGCCGGCTGACGTCAGGCCAGCCATGGTCGTGGAGCCGCGATTGCAGTCCTTCGTCGAGCCAGCAGAAGCGCTGAAAAAGGGCGATGATCAGCTGGTTGGTGCGCATAGGCGGCTGTGGTGTTTCCCTGTTGGCCGGCGAAGCGCCAACGGTATCACGCTAGAAGAAGCGCCGGGTCGAGGCAAGCAAAGCGGCGTTGCAAAGGCAAAATGCTTAGTATACTATCTTTCATGATCGAGCATCCAAGGGAGAGACGGGGCGCATGGACGGGTTGATGCAGAATGTGCCGCTGACGGTCGACCGGATCATCGACCATGCGGCGAGCTGGCACGGTGCGCGCGAGGTCGTGTCGCGCGATGCCGAGGGGCGCGTTACCCGGTCGACCTATGCCGATATTCATGCCGATGCGAAGCGCGTGTCGAACGCGCTCGCCGCCGAAGGCATTGCGCCGGGCGACCGCGTCGCGACGATGGGCTGGAACAGCGGCCGCCATCTCGCCGCCTGGTATGGCGCAGCGGGGATGGGAGCAGTGCTCCACACGCTCAACCCGCGGCTGTTCCTTGAGCAGATCGCCTATATCGCGAATCATGCCGGCGACCGGCTGCTGATCGCCGACCCGGCGACCGCCGAACTGGTCGAACAATTGCTGCCGCAGGTGCCGTCGATCGAAAAGGTGATCTTCTTTTGCGACCGCGCCGCGCTGCCTGAAACCAGCTTTGCCGCGACCGCATTCGACGACTGGATCGCGGGTCAGCCCGCCGAATATGTCTGGGGCGGGTTCGACGAGAATAGCGCCTGCGGGCTTTGCTATACGAGCGGTACGACAGGCAATCCCAAGGGCGTGCTTTATTCGCACCGGTCGAATTACATCCATGCGTTAATGACGCTCCAGCGCGACGCACTGGGGCTGTCGGCGCGCGATACCGTGCTGCTTGTCGTGCCGATGTATCACGCCAATGCGTGGGGGGTCGTCTATTCGGCGCCCGCAGTTGGCGCGAAACTGGTACTGCCCGGGCAGCGGATGGACGGCGAATCCATCTATAATCTGATCGAGGAAGAGGGCGTCACATACTCGGCCGCAGTTCCGACGGTATGGCAGATGCTGCTCCAATATATGCAGGACAATGGCAAACGCTTCACGACGCTGGAGCGGGTGACGATTGGCGGCGCGGCGTGCCCCGAATCGATCGTCCGTACCTTCCGCGACGATTATGGCGTCGATGTCATCCAAGGCTGGGGGATGACCGAAACCTCGCCGCTCGGCACAGTCGCGGTACCCAATGCGGCGGTCGCCGCGATGCCCGACGCCGAGCAAATGGCGTATAAGCTCAAGCAAGGCCGGCTGCTCTGCGGGCTCGAGATGAAGCTGGTCGACGACGACGGCGCGCGCCTGCCCAACGATGGCAAGACCCCGGGGCGGCTGATGATCAAGGGGCCGACGATCGCGGGCGCCTATTATGGCGGCGACGGCGGCGATGTCCTCGATGCCGAGGGCTTTTTCGACACCGGCGACGTCAGCACGATCGACGCGCAGGGCTATATGCAGATCACCGATCGCGCCAAGGACGTGATCAAATCGGGTGGCGAGTGGATCAGCTCGATCGAGATTGAAAATATCGCACTGGGTTATAGCCCCGTCGCGGTCGCTGCGGTTGTCGGCGTCGCGCACCCCAAATGGGACGAGCGCCCGATCCTGCTGTGCCAGCTCAAGCCCGGCGCGAGTGCTGTCGCGAGTGACTTGATCGCCTATCTCGACGGCAAGATAGCCAAATGGTGGATGCCCGACGATGTGCTCTTCGTCGACGAAATCCCGCTGGGACCGACGGGCAAGATCGACAAGCGCGCGATCCGCGCCGGGCTCGATGGCTATGCGCTGCCGTTCGAGGTTTCTCGCGGATGACAGGGCTGGGTTTCGAGCATCGCTCCCGCACGCGAAGCGTAAATAGGATTCGCGCAGAGGCGCAGAGATCGCAGAGATTCGGGTTTATGCGGAGGCGCGGAGGTGTGGAGCAGGCAAGAGATTGGCGGCTTCGCCGCTCCTATTCTCTCTTTCTCTGCGATCTCTGCGCCTCTGCGCGAATCTCTTTCGGAGCCGCCGCGCCCCGCAATCGCACAATTTGACAATCGATAATCAGGAGAGACGATGATGGACCCCAACGGGAACGAAGGACTGGACGCGCAATTTGTCGGACTGGTGTCGCCGACCGCGCCGCGCATTCAGGCGGGCGGGCATCCGTGCCAGGGCATTTACTGGACGAAATCGGGCACGCGGCCCAAGGTTGCGATCATCGCGACCCATTATAATGTCGATTTCTCCGAACATTATATCGCACCTTATTTTGCGCGGCAGGGCTTTGGTTTCCTCGGCTGGAACACCCGCTATCGCGGGGTCGAGGATCAGTTCCTGCTCGAACATGCGGTGCTCGACATCGGCGTCGGGATGAAGTGGCTCAAGGAAGTGGCCGGGGTCGAACAGATTGTCATCCTCGGCAATTCGGGCGGCGGGTCGCTGATGGGCGCCTATCAGGCCGAAGCGATCGCGCCAACGCTGACCGACCGGCTGCCGTCGGTGGGTCAGGACGCGCTGGCGCAGCTGATCAAGGGCGACCTCTATATCTCGTTCAACGCGCATCAGGGTCGCCCCGAAGTGCTGACCGACTGGATGGACCCGTCGGTGATCGACGAGAATGATCCCACCCTGACCGACCCCGAACTCGACCCGTTCAACCCCGACAATGGCCCGCCCTATTCGGCTGCCTTCATCGAGAAATATCGCGCCGCGCAGCGCGCGCGCAACCAGCGCATCACCGATTGGGCAAAGGCCGAACTCGTGCGCCTCAACGACGCGGGCATCCCCGACCGCATCTTCCCGATGTTCCGTTGCTGGGGCGATATTCGCTGCGTCGATCCGTCGATCGATCCGTCGGACCGCAAGCCCAACTGGTGCTATCGCGGCGACCCCGCGATCGCCAACCGCACGCCCAGCATCGGCCGCGCGAACACGATCAAGACCTGGCTCAACATGTGGAGTCTCGAAACCTCGCCGTGTCAGGGCGCGCCGCACCTCGCCAAGCAGAACACCCCGGCGCTGGTCGTTCAGGGCACCGCCGACACCGGCGTCTTCCCCAGCGATGCGCGCAAGATCTTCGACTTCCTGGGTACCCAGGACAAAAAGCTCGAACTGATCCCTGGCGCGCATTATTTCGAGGATTCGATCGAAGAGCGTCAGACCGCCGCCGATCTCGTCGGCAGCTGGATCCGGGAGAAGCTGTAAATGGAGCAGGCCGACGCCGATATCATCGCAGAATTGCGCGGCGCCGGCCTGATCGGTGAGGGCGATGTCGTCCTCGAGCCGCTGACCGGCGGCGTGTCGTGCGACGTGTGGAAGGTCGAGACGCCAACGGGACCGATCGTCGTCAAGCGGCCGCTGGCGCAATTGCGCGTCGCGGCCGAATGGCTCGCCCCGGTCGAGCGTGGGACAAGCGAAGTGCGCTGGCTCCGCCGCGCACGCGGGGTCGACGCACGGCTCGCGCCCGAAGTGCTCGCCGAGCTGCCGACCGGCCACGCCTTTGCGATGCGCTTCCTGCCCGGTTGTCCGGTGTGGAAGGACGAGCTGGTCGCGGGGCGCGTCGATGCCGGTTTCGCCGCCGCGGTGGGGAGCGGGATCGCCGCGGTCCACGCGGCGACGGCGCACAACGACGCCGACCGCGACGCCTTTCCCAACGACGACATGTTCCGCGCGCTACGCATCGATCCCTTTCTGCTTTATGTCGCCGAGAATGACGCCGAACTTGCACCGCACCTGCGCGCGCTGGCGGGCGATCTCGCGGGGCGCAAGATCGCGCTCGTCCATGGCGATGTCAGCCCCAAGAATATTCTCGTCAGCGCCGAAGGCCCGGTCATTCTCGACGCCGAATGCGCGGTTTATGGCGATCCGGCGTTCGACCTCGCTTTCTGTACCACGCATCTGCTGCTCAAGGCGGTGTGGCTGGACGACGCGCGCCTGACCGAGGCCGCGACTGCGCTCGTTGCCGCCTATCGCGCCGGAATCGATTGGGAAGACCCCGCCGACCTGTTGCTCCGCGCGGGCCAGCTCACCGCCGCGCTGCTGCTCGCGCGCGTCGAGGGCAAGTCGCCCGCCCCCTATCTCACCGACCCCGAACATCAGCGCATCGTGCGCGAACAGGCGCGCGCGCTGATTGCCGCGCCGTCGCCGATCGACGCGCTCGTCACCCATTGGAAAAGGATAGTTGCATGACCTCGCGTATCGCCTCCGTCACCGGCCGCCAGCTTTGGGATTCGCGCGGGCGCCCGACGGTCGAGGCCGAGGTCATCCTCGAATCGGGCGCCGTCGGACGCGCCATCGCCCCCGCCGGCGCATCGCGCGGCGCGCATGAGGCGATCGACCTGCGCGATGGCGGCACGGCGTATGGCGGCTTCGGCGTCAACGGCGCGGTCGCGGGCATCGGTGCGGAGATCGCCCCGGCGCTCACCGGCATGGACGCGCGCGATCAAGCCGCGGTCGATGCCGCGCTGTGCGCGCTCGACGGCACTCCGAACAAGGCGCGGCTCGGCGCCAATGCCGTCGTTGCAGTATCGATGGCGGTGCTCCACGCCGCTGCGGCGCATGCGCGCGAGCCGCTGTGGCGCTATCTCGCGAACGGCGCCAAGGTGCGTATCCCGCTCCCCGAAATCCAGATTTTCGGCGGCGGCGCGCATGCCGGACGCCGCACCGATGTGCAGGACTTCATGGTCATGTGCCCGAAGGCGGGCAGCTTCCGCCGCGCGCTCGAAATCACCGACGATGTCTATCGCGCCGCGGGCAAGCTGATGGAAGCGAAGGGGCCGCTTACCGGGGTTGCCGACGAGGGTGGCTGGTGGCCGAACTTCAGCTCGAACGAGGATGCGCTCGATACGCTGACCCGCGCGATCGAGGCGAGCGGGCACCGCGCGGGCGACGAAGTCTATATCTCGCTCGACATCGCCGCGAACGAACTTGGCGACGCGTCGGGCTACAGCCTGGCGCTCGACGACGGTCGTCTGACGAGCGAGGAAATGGCGGCGCGGATCGTCGAATGGGCGAAGCGCTATCCGATCCTGTCGATCGAGGATCCGGCGGGGCAGGACGACTGGGCGGCGATGGCGGCGGTGACCGCAGCGATCGGCGACCGGGTCCAGATCATCGGCGACGATGTGCTGGTGACCAATGCCGATCGTGTCGAACGTGCGGCCGAAGC
The DNA here is from genome assembly GCF_002205635.1 of Sphingopyxis witflariensis. GTDB lineage: Bacteria > Pseudomonadota > Alphaproteobacteria > Sphingomonadales > Sphingomonadaceae > Sphingopyxis > Sphingopyxis witflariensis. The sequence goes on from NZ_NISJ01000004.1 coordinate 52,786, forward strand.
GGGCGCGTGCAACGCCGCGCTGATCAAGGTCAATCAGGTCGGCACGGTGACCGAAGCAAAAGCCGCGCTCGACGCCGCCGTGGCGCGCGGCTGGGGCGCAATCGTCTCGGCGCGTTCGGGCGAGAGCGAGGATGTCACCATCGCGCACCTCGCGACCGGCTGGAACGCCGGGCAGCTGAAGGTCGGCAGCTTCACGCGGTCCGAGCGCATGGCGAAGTGGAACGAGATGTTGCGGATCGAAGAATCGCTGGGCGCCGAAGCCGATTATGCCGGGGCCTCGGCCTTTGCCGCACCGATCGCGGCCACGCTCGCATGATCGTCCTCCACGCTCGCCCAAGCCCCGGTTTCTGCGCCGCAGTCGATGCCATTTTCGGCCCCGGCGTGGTGACGCATGTCGACGAGGCGGCGTCGCTCGATGGTGTCGCGGGCGAGATCACCGCTTTGCTCCATGTGCTGACCCCGGTGACCGCCGACTTCATCGCCTCGGCGCCGAAGCTCAAACTGATCCAGAAACTCGGGGTCGGAGTGAACACGATCGCGCTCGACGCCGCACAGACGCACGGCGTCGCGGTGTGCAACATGCCCGGCACGAACAGCCAGGCGGTCGCCGAAATGGCGCTGTCGCTGATGATGGCGGTGCTGCGCCGGACCTGCTTCTTCGACGCGCGCACCCGCGCCGGAGAAGGCTGGACCGCCGATCCGTCCGAACTCGATAGCGTCGGCGAAATTGCCGGGCGCACCGTCGGCCTCGTCGGCTTCGGCCATTCGGCGCAGCTGCTCGCCCCCGTCCTCGCGGCGCTGGGCGCGAAGGTCGTTTACACCGCGCGCAGCGCGCGCGACGCGCCCTATGAATTTTGGCCGCTAGGTCGGCTGGTTGCCGAGGCCGATATCGTCTCGCTGCACATCCCGCTGACCGACGAGACACGCGGAACCATCGACCCGTTCGCGATGAAGCCCGGCGCGCTACTCGTGAACACCGCGCGCGGCGAGCTCGTTGACGAGGCGCGGCTGGTCGATGCGCTGGCGTCGGGGCATTTGCGCGGCGCCGGGCTCGATGTGTTCGCCGCAGAACCGCTGCCGGCCGGCCATCCGCTGCTCGCGCAGCCCAATGCCGTTCTCGCGCCGCACATCGCGTGGCTCACGCCCGAAACGCTCGTGCGGAGCCTCAACGTCGCCCATGAAAATTGTCGCCGTCTCGCCGCGGGCGAGGCGCTCTTACATCAGGTGATCTAATGTCGCTTCCCATCGTCCTCATCACCGGCCAGCTTCTGACCGACGCGGTGTGGCAGCCGCTGCTCGATATGTGGGCGGACCGCGAAGTGATTGTCGCCGATAACCGCAGCGACGATACGATCGAAGGTTTCGCACAGCGCCTGCTCGACAATGCGCCCCCGAAATTCGTCCTCGTCGGCCATGCGCTGGGTGGCTTTGTCGCCTTCGAGGTGATGCGCCGCGCCCCCGAACGCGTCGCCAGGCTCGCGCTGATTTCGACGCTCGCGTCGGCCGATGGTCCGGCGCAGACTGCGCGGCGGCAGGGCTATATCGATCTTGTGACAAGCGGCCAGTTCGATCAGGTGGTCGAGGAACGCATCCCGATCCTCTTCCCCGAGCATAAGCGCAGCGACGCGCGCCTGCTCGGCATCGCGCGCCAGATGGCGGCCGATACCGGCGCCGAAACCTTCCTCGCGCAGCAGCGCGCGATCATGGCGCGGATCGACAGCCGGCCGCGGCTCGGCGAGATTGCGGTGCCGACCCTGCTGATCTGGGGCGAGCAGGACGGCATCACCAGCCGCGCGCATCATGACGAGATACTGGAAGCGATCCCCGGCGCGCGGCTCGAGGTCGTGCCGGGTGCGGGGCATTTGCCGACGGTCGAGGCGCCCGAGGTGGTGGCGGCGCTGCTGACCGAGTTTATCGATAACTAATCCCCTCCCGCTTGCGGGAGGGGCAGCGAGGCTTGCCAGCTTGCTGGCTAGCCGCAGCGGGGTGGGCAGATGCGACGTCGCTGGCCCACCCCCGACCCCTCCCGCAGGCGGGAGGGGAGAATTACTTCAGCTCCGCGCGCACCATCGCGGCGCCGTCGACCATCGCCTTCAGCTTGGCCTGCGAATGTTCGCGGCTGTGATATTTCATCCCGCAATCGGGGGCGATCCACAGGCGTTCGGCGTCGATATAGCGCAGCGCCTCGCGGATGCGGCCCGCGACGACTTCGGGGGTTTCGACTTCGGGGATCGACAGGTCGAGCACGCCGTACATGATCGTCTTGGTCGGCAGTTCGGCGAGGATCGCGGGGTCGAGCCCCGGCTGCGCCGCCTCGATCGAGATCACGTCGATCGCGGATGCTTCGAGTTCGGCGAGGAAGTCATAGGCCTTGGGCTTCGCCTTGGTCGAACCCGCGCCATGGTGCACCATCGCATAGCCGAAGCAGATGTGGAGCGCGGTCGTGCCGTCGACGCCGTCGAGCGCGCGGTTGATCGCCTCGATCGCATAATATTCGGCCTCGTCGGCCCGCGCCTGCAAATAGGGTTCGTCGAGCTGGACGACATCGACCCCGGCGGCGAACAAATCCTTCACCTCGGCATTGACCGCGTCGGCATAATCCATCGCGAGCGATTTCGCGTCGGGATAATAGCCATTCTCGGCCTGCTGGGTCATCGTGAACGGGCCGGGCAGGGTGAGCTTCACCGGCTTGGTCGAATGGCGGCGCAGGAAGGCGGCGTCCTGCGCCTCGATCGGCGCGATGCGGCGGATCGGGCCTGAGACCAGCGGCACCGGGTTCGATTTGCCGGTGCGGTCGACCGCGCTGCCATGCTTGTCGGGATCGATCCCCGAAAGCGCGGTCGCGAGGCGGTTCGAATAGCTTTCGCGGCGCATTTCGCCGTCGCCGACGATGTCGATCCCCAGCTCCTCCTGATCGCGTATCGCCATCAGCGTTGCCGCTTCCTGCGCATCGGCGAGCCAGGGCGCGGGGATGCGCCACAGCGTCTCGGCACGCACCCGCGGCGGCAGGCTGGCCTTCAACCGTTCGCGATCGATCAGCCAGTCGGGTTGGGGATAGCTTCCGACGATAGTCGTTGGCAGGATCGGGTGCTTAAACAAGGCTTGTCCTCTCGATTTTTGGGCTGGCCAAACATTTGCTTAGTATTCTATCTAATTCAAGTTGAAAACGAAGCTGGGAGAGCGAAATGATCGATCTGGACGCCATTCGGATGTTGTCGGACATTCCGGCGGCGCAGGCGCGCGCGCGCGGTGACGCGATTGCCGTGAAGTTCGGCGCCCGCGAAACGAGCTTTTCCGCGCTCGATGCGCAGTCGAACCGCGTCGCCAACGCGATGGTCGCGGCGGCCATCGTGCCCGGCGATCGGGTGTCGGTGCTCACCAAGAATCACGACGCCTGGTATCCTTTATTCTTTGGCACCGCGCTGGCCCGGGCCTGCCTCGCGCCGATCAACAATCGGCTGGCGGCGGGCGAAATCGGCTTCATCCTCGGCGATGCGGCACCCAAGCTATTGTTCGTCGGCGAAGATTTCTTCGACCTCGCGCTGGCGGCCGTCGCCGATCTGGACGCACCGCCGCGGCTGGTCGCGCTTTATGGCGAGCATCCGGCGTTCGAAGCGTTCGGGGCGTGGCTCGGCGATGCCGCCGCGACGCCGCTGGGCCAAAGCCCCGACCTCGAAGACGACGTCCTTCAGCTTTATACCAGCGGCACGACGGGGCGCCCCAAGGGGGTCGTTATTGCCAACCGCAACTATCGCGCCTTCATGGAGATGGCGACCCAGATCAATGGCTTTGGTTATGAGGTCGACGAGACGGTGATGATCATCATGCCGCTGTTCCACGTCGCGGGCACCAACGTCAGCTTTTCGGGACTCGCGCAGGGCGGGCGGCTGGTGCTGGTCAAGGATTTCGCGGCCGACGATGCGATCCGCATGATCGAGGAGGAAAAGGTCGCGCACGCCTTTCTTGCCCCCGCGATGATCCAGATGATGTTGCAGCAACCCGGTGTCGGCGAGCGCGATTATTCGGCGTTGCGCACGATCGCCTACGGATCGTCGCCGATCGCCGAGGATGTGCTGCGCCGCGCGCGTGCGACCTTTGGCTGCGGTTTCGTGCAATTTTACGGGATGACCGAATCGGCGGGCGGGGGGACGTTTTTGTCGCCGTCGGCGCATGACTTGCCGGGCAAGCTGACCTCGTGCGGCAAGCCGTGGCCGGGGGTTGATGTCGCGATCCTCGATGCCGAGGGCCAGCCGCTGGGCGACGGCGCGATCGGTGAGATCGCGATCCGCGGCGGTATCGTGATGAAGCAATATTGGCAGCGCGATGCCGCGACCGCCGAAACGGTAGTAGGCGGCTGGCTGCTGACGGGCGACGTCGGCTTTCGCGACGCCGACGGCTATTATTTCGTCCACGACCGGATCAAGGACATGATCGTGTCGGGGGCGGAGAATGTCTATCCGGCCGAGGTCGAAAGCGCGATCATGGGCTGCCCCGGGGTCGCCGATGTCGCGGTGATCGGGATTCCCGACGACCGGTGGGGCGAGGCGGTGAAGGCGCTGATCGTGGCAGCGCCGGGCGAGAGGCCCGATCCCGCCGAGGTCATCGCGTGGGCGCGGGCGCGGATCGCGGCCTATAAGGTGCCGAAGAGCGTCGAGTTCATCGACGCATTGCCGCGCAATCCGTCGGGCAAGGTGCTGCGGCGCGAACTGCGCGCACCCTATTGGGAAGGCCGCGATCGCGCGGTGGGGTAGAGGGCATTTGAGATCAGATCCTCCCTGTCGCGAAGCGATGGGGAGGTGGCAGTCGCCGCAGGCGGCTGACGGAGGGGCTTTGGCGCTGACGTTGCGGCCCCTCCACCACCGCTTCGCGGCGGTCCCCCTCCCCATCGCTTCGCGACAGGGAGGAAATGTCCGAGACAGTCTATCCAGCGAGCAAAAAAAAGGGCCCGACGCGAACGCCGGGCCCGAGGAGTGTTCCTGGGGAAAAAGCTATTCGGCGGGAACGGGCGTCCGGCCGGTGATCATGCCTTCGGCCTTGGTGCCGTCGGCGCGGACCGGGTCGTGCGCGATGTCGCTTTCGTCGAACACCTTGGTCCATGCCGCGAATTCGAGGCAGACGCCGTCGGGGTCGAAGAAATAGACCGAGCGGACATAGACGTCGTCGTTCATTTCGGCCGACGACTGGGTTTCCGAATTGTCATGGTTGAGGATCGGGGTGACCTCGACCCCCTTGTCGACCAGCCGCTGGTAATATTCGTCGAATTTGTCGGCGCGGACGTTGATAGCGATATGGTTCATCGACCCGTGCGCCGACATGAAATTGCCGCGCGTCGGCAGCGCTTCGGGCGCCGAGATGCCGGGGACGGCTTCGGGCGCATTCGGGAACCAGAAAAAGGCGAGGCTGTCGCCATTGCCGATGTCGAAGAAGAAATGCTGGCCGCGCCCGCCGGGCAGGTCGAGCGTTTTCAACAGCGGCATGCCGAGCGTGTCGCGGTAGAATTCAACCGTCCGTGCCATATCCTTGCACACCAGCGCGAGGTGATTGACGCCGCAAAATTCAAATTCGCTATTTGTCGAAGCCATGATCCGTCTCCTATTCCGGTTTGGTGGGGTTGGCGCTGGGCCGGCTTTTCATCCGGTCGTACCAGCGGGCAATATGGGTGAGGGCGGGGTCGATCGGCTGACCAACGGTCGCCCCGAAATCGAGGAAAGCGAAAAGCAATATGTCGGCGAGCGTCAGTCGGTCGCCGGCGATAAAGTCGCGTCCGGCGATCAGCGGGTCCAGCCATTGCAGCCCGTCCTGCGCGATGGCCTTCAGTCCCGGCGCAGCGTCGGGCAGGCAGCGCATCCGCGGCGCGAACAGCGGCAGACCCTCGGCGTAGCGGAAGCCATTGGTCAGCGGCTCGCAAATTTTGAGGTCGATGCGGCGCGTCCACATGCGCGTGTTCGCGCGTTCTTCGGGTGTCGTGCCGATCAGCGATGGTTCGGGGTGCAATTCGTCGAGATATTCGCAGATCGCCAAAATCTCGGTCAACACCGATCCGTCATCGAGTTCGAGCGCCGGGGTTTGCCCCGCCGGGTTGATGTTTTCGTTAAAGGGCGCGCGCCGATTCTCGCCGCCGCGCAGGTCGATTTCGACCTGCGGCAGCGTGATGCCCTTCTCCGCCATGAACATCGTCACGACGCGGGGGTTCGGGCCGACGCTATTATAAAGCTTCATGGCCATCCTCTCATTCTCATATCTACCACCCATGAGCATAATCGTCAATTAAATTGACGGTTATGCTCATTCCTTCGGCCGCGGGGCGCTCAGGAAGTCGGCGGCGTTGAAGCCTTCGGGGGCCGCGACCTCGACGATCGGATCTTCGCGGGCGTCATATTCCATGCGCAGCGCACGGGTGATCACGGCGTGCATGTCGTAAAGGCAGGTAATGTAGGTGAATTCGAAAATCTGCTCGTCGTTCCAGAAGCTTTTGAGCTTTTCGAAGATCTCGAGCGGCACGCGCCCGCCGCCTTGGCTCAGGCAGTCGGCATAGGCGAGGACGGCGCGTTCCTGATCATTATAGCAGTCGGCGACCGCCCAATGCGCGATCGCGGCAATCTTCTCGTCGCTCACGCCGAGGCCGCGCAGCGATTTGCAATGCTGCGAGAAAACAAACTGGCTGCCCTTGACCCAGCCGGCGCGGGTCTGGCCGAGTTCGCGCAGCACCGGGTCGATCTTGCGCGCGGGGTGGCGATAGACGGCAAAGCCGTCAACGGCATGTTTGAAGATATCGGGCGCGAGCGCGAATACCGTCCACCAGTCGCCGGGGGTGCCGGTTGCGGTACCGGGCTCGGCGACGGGATCGCGTTCGCCAAACAGGCGGTTGTAATAGGCAAGAACGGTTTCGTCGGTGACTTCCGACCGGGGAACCTGACGCAGGACGGGCATGGGTTTACTCCTCAAACATTCGCAAATTTGCGGAATTCGGCGACGTGCGCCGAATCGAAATATTCGTCGAGGCGGGTGATCTTGCCGCCTTCGACCTTGCAGATAATCGCGCAGGGCAGGCGGACTTCGCCGTCGTCGTGGACGCGGCGGCCGGTCAGCACATGCTGCTGGACGAAGCCGCCGGGAAAGACCGTCAATCGGCGGTCGGCATATAGGCGGTCCTTGATCCGCGCGACCATGGCGGTCAGCGTCGCCGCGGTCTGGTCGCGGGTGCCGACCGCCTCGTCGGTGTTGTGCCAGATCTCGGCATCGGGGGTGAAGGTGGTGCGCATCGTCTCGATGTCACCGGCCTCGATCGCGTCGAAAAAGCGTGTCGCCATCGCGCGGATATCGACTTCGCTGTCCATCATCCTCTCCTTTCGCTCATTCGGCGAAATCCCTCACTCGGCGAAGTCTTTGTCGAGGTGCCGCGTCATCGCATATTGCGCGACGCCGGCGGCAACCGCGAAGGGAATGATTGCCATCAAGGCCCAGCGCAGGCTTTCGTCGCCATATTCAGGTTTCAGCGCGTCGCTGATCATGCCGACGAACAGCGGTCCGAGCCCGAGGCCGACGATGTTGAACATCAGCATCAGCACCGCTGACGCGGTGGCGCGCGAGCGCGGCGCGGTGAGGTTCTGGACCAAAGCCAGCGCCGGGGCGACATAGACGATGCACGCCGCCATCGGGATCAGCATCAGCGCGAGCGAAAGCTGCCAGCTGTCGACGAGCAGCGCGGCGATAAAGGTCGGGACCAGTACTGCGGCGGCGATCGCCGGGATGGTGCCATAGGCGCGCGGCGATGTGCGCGCCGCGCGGCTGACCAGCCAGCCGCCGCCCAAAATGCCGACGCCAAAGGTGATGCCGGCGGCGGGCGCGAACCAGGTCGACATCGCGGATAGCGGCATCCCCTGCACGCGCATCAGAAAGGCTGGAATCCAGTTGAGCATGCCATAGCTGACGAACGCCGCCATCCCGCTGCCGACCATCACCATGCGCAGCGAGCGGCGCTGCGCGAACATCGCGAGCGTCTGTCCGATCGGCAGCGGTGCATCGGCTTCCGCCCGTTTGTCCATCTGGCCTCGTGCGGGTTCACGCACCAGCCAGATGAGCAGCGGCGCAACAATGATGCCGACTGCGCCGATCACCAGGAAGGCGCCGCGCCAGCCGATATGCGCCGCCGCCCACGCGCCGAAGGCCGCGCCGACGAAGACGCCGAAGGGGCCGTTGAGCGTGAACAGGCCGATCACCAGCGGGCGCTGCGCGGGCGGATAATAATCGGCGAGCACCGACAGCGACGGCGCGGTGCCGCCGGCCTCGCCTGCGCCGACGCCAAAGCGCATCGCGGCGAGCTGCCAGAAATTGGAGACCATGCCGCAGGCGGCGGTGAAGCCGCTCCACACGACGCAGGCGATGCCGATCAGCTTGATCCGATTCCAGCGGTCGGCGACCATCGCCATGGGGATGCCCATCGCTGCATAGAAGAGCGCGAAGGCGAGGCCGGTGAGCAGCCCGAACTGGGTGTCGCTGAACTGCATGTCGGCGCGGATCGGTTCGACGAGGATCGACAGAAGCTGGCGATCGACGAAGTTGATCGTGCCGACGAGGAAGAGCATGGCCAGCGCAACATTGCGCCGCAGCGCAAGGCCGCTGTGCGACGGTGCGGCGGGTCCGGCGAGGACGGTGGCCTCAGTCATAACACTCCCCAAAATCAGCGATTCTTGTCGTTGGAAAAATACTTAGATATTTAAGCTTATCTGTCAATCAGCTTTACGATGGCCGGAAAAAAGCCCCCCTGTCCAGCAGGACAGGGGGGCTTTTGTTCAGGCATGCCGGCGCCGGACGTCAAGTCCGGCGGCAACGGATCAGAAGCTGGCGCCGAGCGTCAGGCCAAAGGTCCGCGGCGCGCCATAGAAGCGCTGGTTGAAGAATTGCGCGGTCGGGGTGAAGGCCGACACATAGGTTTTGTTGGTCAGATTCTTGCCCCAGAGCATCGCCCGGAAACGCGCATCTTCGCTTTCCCAGCCGATCGAACCATCGACCAGCACGAAATCGCCAGTGCGTCCGCCGGCCTCATTGGCGACCGACGAATAGAAGACGCTGCGATACAGCGCTGCCGCGCGGAACGACAGATTGCCAGCGCTGCCGAGCGGCACCGTATATTCGGCCGAGGCCTGCGTCTGCCATTTGGGGGCACGCACCAGTTTCAGGTCGGTGTGATCGACGTCGACCAGATAGGTGCCATTCGGCAGTGCGGTGACGTCGCCGCATGTGGACACCGGCGGTGTCGGAAAGGCTGATGGGCCGTCGATGTCGGCGCAGAAGTCGGTATATTTGGCGTCGAGATAGCCAATATTGGCCGACAGGCGAAAATTCTGCGTCGGCTTCAGCGTCGCTTCCAGTTCCAGCCCCTTGGTCGTCGCCGCGCCGATGTTCAGCTGCGCCGTTTCCTGCCCCGATGCGACATTGGGGTTGGGGAAGAAGACGCCGAATTCCAGCTGCTTGAACTTGGTGACGAAGCCGGTGAGGTTGAGACGCAACAGATTATCGAAGAAATCGCCCTTGAAACCGGCCTCGAACAGCTCCGATGTATTGTCTGCGGTCGGTCCGGCGGTCGACGGCGTCGCCGAACGGGCGCCGAAACCGCCGCCCTTATAACCCTGGCTATATCCCGCATAGACCATGACATCATCGGTCAGGCGATAGTCGACCCCGGCCTTGAACGACATGCGGTCGCGATTATAGCCGAGTTTAAATGCTTTGCCCGCCGCGAGGTTGGTGTTGGCGATCACTTCCATTTCGGCCAACGACTTGACCGTTTCACGCGTGGTGAAAAAGACGGGCGACAACAGGGTTCCGGTCGGGTCGCGGAAATAATCCTTCGATTCCCAGCTTTGACGGATGCCGAAGGTCACGTTCAGCCGGTCGGTGATGCCATAGATGGCCTGCCCGAACAGCGCCTTCGCAGTATTGTCCTGCTCCACATAATCCTGGCTGCCAAAACGCAGCGTCGGAGCGAGCAGCACGGGGAGCGTCGGGAAGGCCTGCGCCAGTTCAAAGCTCTGCTTCAGATAATAGCCGCCCAAAACCAGGTTGAGGCGCGCCAGCGCATCGTCGCGGTCCGAAAAATCGGATTGCAGACGCAATTCCTGACTGAACTGGCGGTGCGACTGGACGCGGAAGGTCGGGAAGAAGAATTTCTCCGACTGGTCGTAGTCGCTGTCGTTGAAATCGTCGGTTTCGATATAACCGGTGACCGACTTGAGCTCAACCGAACCCAGGTCGAGTCCGACATTACCGATAAAGCCCAGTTGATCGGTATCATGATGGGCAGAAAAATCGCGACCGATCGTGAAGGCACCGTCATCGGGCTCCTCGAAGCCGAAGGCCGTCCACAACAGCTTGTTGCGGTCGGGGCCCGAATCGCCGCCCGGCGCGCTCGACCGGTCGCGAACGAGAAAGGCCTTCAGGTTGATGTCGAGATTGTCGGTGGGGGTAAAGACAACCGTGCCGCGCAGCGTCAGCCTGTCCTGTCCGCCAATCTTCTTGCCGTTCAGGCGATTGGTGAAGAAGCCGTCATAGGTTTCCTTGTTCACGACGATCCGCGCTGCCAGCACATCCTCGATGATCGGCATGTTGACCGCGGCGCGCGCGTCCATGCGGCCATAATTGCCGACGGTGACTTCGGCCTGCACGCCCCAGTCGCGGCCCGGGTTTTTGGTATAGGCGGCGATGCCGCCGGCGAGCGAATTTTTGCCGAACGAGGTGCCCTGCGGCCCGCGCAGCACTTCGATCCGGTCGAGGTCGAAGGTGTCGAGCATTGTCGCCACCGGGCGCGTCACGAACACGCCGTCGATCGAGATGCCGACCGGGCTCTCCTCGGTCGATTCGATGCCCTGCGCGCCCAGGCCGCGGATGAAGATCGCGGCGGAGTTGGAGAAGGTCGCCACCGGCTGGATGCTGATGTTCGGGGTCGAGGGGGCAAGGTCGGTGATGTCGCGCGCCGCGATCTTGGTCAGCGCCTCTTCGCCGAAGGCAGAAATGGCCTGCGGGACATCCTGCAGCGATTCATTTTTGAAACGCGCGGTGACGATGATGTCGTTCGTGTCGCTGGCGGCGGTATCGGCCGGCGCGTCGCTCTGCGCCATCGCTGGCGCGGCGCCTGCCATCATCGCGGCACAAGCCACGCCGGACAGCAGAATCTGGTCAAGAAGCTTCATATACACCCTCCCAATGGTCCATCGTCGACGGTGCTGATCCGTCAATCTGATTGACCCTTAGTATACTAATGGTTTTAAGCTTGTCCATAGTTTTGCAAGGAGGATTCGCATCATGACCGACGTCGATCAGCAGCCCGTTCCCGCGGCGCTCGCCAGCCAGTATCTGTGCACTGCCGAGTTTGAGGTCGGCGGCGGAATTATCGGCATCGGCGCGACGCCGTTTGGCGATCAGCGTATGGGCTATATCAGCGGCGGGCGCTTTTTCGGTCCGAAAATCAATGGCGTTATCCTGCCGGGCGGCGGCAACTGGTCGCGCTCGGGGCGTCTGGGTGATGGGTCGGTCGGCACCTTCGACGCGCGCGCGGTCTGGCGGACCGATGACGGCGAGCTCATCTATCTGACCTACAGCGGCCGCAATCTCATCCCCGACGATGTCCGCGCCGAATTTGCCGACCCCGCCCAGCCTGATGTCGATCCGGCGCGCTATTATCTGCGAATCGCCCCGGTGTTCGAGACCGCGAGCGAGAAATATGGCTGGCTCAACGGCGTGCTGGCGGTCGGTGTCGGCGAACGGACGAGTTTCGGCGTCCGCCACGCGATCCATGCGATCCTTTGAGATGATCGACCTCCATTATTCGGCGACCCCTAACGGGCAAAAGATTGCGATCATGCTCGAGGAGATTGGCGCGCCCTTTCGCGTCATTCCCTATGATATCTTCAACGGCGACCAGCTGACCGCAGAGTTTGGCCAGATCAACCCGAACCACAAATTGCCCGCAATCGTCGACCACGCGCCGGGCGGCGGCGGCGATCCTGTCACCGTGTTCGAATCGGGCGCGATCCTGCAGTATCTGGCCGAGAAGAGCGGCCGCTTCCTCGCCCCCTCGGGCGCGCCGCGCGCCGCGACCCTGTCGTGGCTGACTTGGCAGGTCGCGGGGCTGGGGCCGATGGGCGGGCAGGCGAGCCACTTCCTGCGCTACGCCCCGGCGGGGCAGGATTATGCCGTCCAGCGCTACACCCGCGAAGTGAAGCGCCTGCAGGATGTGCTCGAAAAGCGGCTGGAGAAGAGCGCCTATGTCGCGGGCGATGACTATAGCATCGCCGACATGGCGATCTGGCCGGGCCGCGCCTCGGCCTTTGTGATGGGGATGGGGCTGGGCGATCATCCCGCGACGCACCGCTGGTTCGAGGTCATCCGCGAACGCCCCGCAGTGGCGCGGGCCATGGGCCGCGAAGATCTCGCCGCACCCGCAAAATATATCGGGCGGCACCAGAAACTCGATGAGGCCGAATGGTCGAACATGTTCGGCGACGCCAATCATGCAGCGGTGCGGGGCGATTGAGCCCGAAGAAAAACGTCATCCCGGCGCGAGCCGGGATGACGGGCTTTTACCGCGCGACGTGCTGGCGGTCGCCCCACAGGATCGCGCGATGTTCGTCGGTGAAGCCGGTAAGTCCACCCGCGATCGTTTCGGCGCGGGCGACCCCGAACTTCATTCCTTCGGCGACGGCGGGGCGCGCGAACATCACGGCGGCCCAGCGTTCGACATTCGGGAAGCGCCCAGCCTTCTCGGCGAGCTGGCGCGGCAGATAGGGCAGCATCGCCATGTCGGCGATGCTGTAATCGTCGCCAGCGAGCCATTCGGCTTCGCCAAGGCGCTTATCGAGCACCATCATCAGCCGGTCGACCTCGCGGCTATAGCGCGCAATCGCATATTCGTGCCGGTCCTTGGCATAATGGGTGAAATGCACCTCCTGCCCGAACATCGGGCCGATGCCGGAGACCTGGAACATCAGCCATTGCCAGCAGGTCGCGCGCGGGGCCGGATCGGCGGGGAGGAAGCCCCCGGTCTTTTCAGCGAGATAGAGCAGGATCGCGCCCGTTTCCCACAGTATAAAGCCCGGACCGTGCGGCCCCTGGTCGTCGACGATCACCGGGGTCTTGTTGTTGGGATTGAGCGCAAGAAATTCGGGGGTCAACTGGTCGCCGGCGAGAATGTCGATCGGCTCGACCTGCCAGGCAAGATCCATTTCGAGCAGCGCGATCGCGATCTTGCGCGAATTGGGGGTCGGCCCGCCATAGAGGGTGATCATGCGTCTGATCCTTCGCGGCCGAGCCAGCGTTTCAGAACATCGGTCCCATCCTGCCCGACGGTGAGCGGGGCCGGGCGGCGGACGCTGCTCGGGGTCGCGGACAGCTTGGGGAAAACCCCCTGCATCCGTATCTCGCCCAGCTCTTCATCCGCGACCGTCACCAGCGCCTCGCGCGCGGCGAAATGCGGATCGGCCAGCATGTCCTCGGCATCGAAGATACGCCCCGCGGGGACGCCCGCCGCGATCATTTTCGCTTCGAGTTCGGCGATGGTCATCGTCGCGGTCCACTCCGAAATCAGCGCGTCGAGCTCCTCCTGCCGCGCGCCGCGCGCGAGGTGCGTCGCATAGCGTGAGTCACGCGCAAATTCGGGCTGTCCCATCGCTTCGGCGAGGCGCGCGAAGACGCCGTCCTGATTGGCGCCGATCAGATATTCGCCGTCGCGGCACGGATAGACGTTCGAAGGTGCGATCGCGGGCAGGGTCGACCCGGTGCGGCGGCGCTTGGTGCCGCTCGCCGAATAGTCGGAGACGGTCGATTCCATCACCTGCAGCACCGCTTCATAAAGCGCCGAATCGACGATCTGGCCTTCGCCGGTCTTGCTGCGATGGTGGAGCGCGGCGAGCGCCCCCATGCAGCCGTAAGTCGCCGCGAGCGTGTCGCCGATCGACACCCCCATGCGCGCGGGGGGAAGGTCGGGATAGCCGACGATACCGCGCCACCCGCCCATCGCCTCGCCAATCCCGCCAAAGCCGGCGCGTGACGAATAGGGGCCGGTCTGGCCATAGCCCGACACACGCACGACGATCAGCCCGGGATTGGTCTTGCGCAGCTCGGCGGGGTCGAGATTCCATTTCTCGAGCGTTCCGGGGCGGAAATTCTCGATGAGAATATCGGCCTTGGCGATCAGCTCGCGCGCGAGGCTCTGGCCTTCCTGCGAGCGCAGGTCGACCGCGACCGAATATTTGTTGCGCGCGATGACGCGCCACCAGCTGGGTGTGTCGCCCTGGCCCCAATGGCGCATCGGGTCGCCGGTTTCGGGCGGCTCGAGCTTGACGATCTCCGCCCCCATGTCGCCGAGCAATTGCCCGCAAAAGGGGCCCGCGATCAGCTGCCCCATCTCGACCACGCGGATCCCCTCCAGCGCTCCCCCGCTGCCATGTTTCTCTGTCATGTCGCTCCCTTCGGGCGGTAATATGGCGTATCGGCTTATCCGCATGGACAAGCCTTGTCGCCGCCTATGGCGATGATATACTTAGTATGCTATGTAATTTGCAACCGGCTAAATCAGGCACGAAAGCGGAAATGCGCGATGGCATCAGGAACAGGCGTGGAAATGGTCGAGGTCGGCCCGCGCGACGGGCTGCAGAATGAGGCGGCGATCGTCTCTACTACCGACAAGGCCGAGCTTATCGCGCGCGCGATCGCTTATGGTGCGCGCCGGATCGAGGTGACGAGTTTCGTAAACCCGCGCCGCGTCCCGCAACTCGCCGATGCCGAAGATCTGGTGGCGCTGTTGCCCGACCGCGCCGACGTCACTTACATCGGCCTCGTGCTCAACCGCCGCGGCGCCGAGCGTGCGCTGGCGACCGGGCGGATCGACGAACTGGGCGCGGTGTGCGTGACGAGCGACACGTTCGGGATCAACAATCAGCGCCAGACGTCGGACGAATCGCTGACCGCAGCGATGGAAATTGTCACGCTGGCCAAGGCGGCGGGACGCAGCGGCCAGATCACAATCGCGACAGCCTTTGGCTGCCCCTTCGAGGGCGAAGTCGCGATCGATCGCGTCGTTGAAATGGCAAAGCGCGCCGCCGAGGCGGGCCCGCGCGAGATCGCACTCGCCGACACAATCGGCGTTGGGGTGCCGTCACAAGTGAGCGAGATGGTCGGACGCGTCCGCGAAGCGGTCGGCGGCCTTCCGGTTCGGGTGCATTTCCACAATACGCGCGGCAGCGGCCTCGCCAATGTCTGGGCGGCGGTCGCCGAGGGCGCGGCGACGGTCGATGTGTCGCTCGGGGGGCTCGGCGGCTGTCCCTTCGCGCCGGGTGCGGCGGGCAATGTCGCGACCGAGGACGTTGTTTATATGCTCGAACGCGGCGGCATCGCGACTGGGCTTGCCTTGCCCTCGATCGTTGATGCGGCGCAATGGTTCACCGGGGTGATGGGCCGTCCGCTGCCCGCGATGGTCAGTAAGGCGCCGGTCTTTCCGCCCGTTCCCAAAAATTGAAAACAACCAGAGGAGAGAGATTTTGATCGCAGTGATTGCCAAGCTGACCGCCAAGCCGGGGCATGAAGAAGAATTGGGCGCGGCGCTGACCGACGGCGCCGCCAAGGTGCTCGCGGGCGAGCCGGGGTGCCTGCTCTATCGCGTAGCGCGGTCGCGCAGCGAGGCGGGAGTCTACAAACTGATGGAAGTTTATGAATCGCAGGCGGCGCTCGATGCCCATCCGAATACCCCGCATTTCGCCGAAATCCGCACCGCGCTCGCCGCGCATCTGGGCGCAGCACCAGAGGTCGAATTTCTCGACGCGCTGAACTGATCGGACGTCAGGCCGGGGCGGACTCCGCCTCGGCCGACATGCGCGCGAGGTCGCGGGAAAACCCCTTGAAGCCCCATGTCAGGATCGCCGCCGCGGCGGGCAACGCGATGCCGGCAACGGTCGCGATCGAATAGCGCAGCATCGCATCATCCTCGAACAGATAGTCGGTGAGCAGGGCGATCAGCATCGGCCCGAAGCCGAGCCCTATCAGATTGACGACGAAGAAATAGAGCGCGGTCATTCGCGCGCGATATTCATTCGGGGTGATCAATTGCAGCGCGACGCCGCCGACGCCGTGCATCGTCATGCACGGATAGGCGATCGCGAGCATGACGAAGGCGAGGGTCGAATCGGGCATCAATGCGGCGGCGATCAGCGGTGGGCCGCCCAGCAGGATCGACAGCCGCATCACGCGCAGATGCGCATCGGCGACGCCCTTCGCATAGAGGCGGTCGGCGAGCGCGCCCCCGGCGAGCAGCCCGATCGTGCCGCCGATCGCCATGATGATCCCGAACCATAGCCCCGCCTCGCCGACGCCCATGCCATAGGTGCGTGCGAAAAAGGTCGGAATCCACGCGATCGCGCCATACATGACGAGCCCGATCAGCGACATGCCGGCAAACAGCGCGCCGAGCGCCACGCGTTGTTCGCGAAGATGCGCGAGGAGGCCGGGCGCCGGTGTGGTCGATGCGTTCGCCACGGGCGCGACGGCACGACGCCCGCGACGTAGCGGTTCGCGCACGGTGAACATCAGCAGCGCGATCAGCAGCCCGGGCGCCGCGACCCAGACGAAGATCAGCCGCCACGCATCCATCGCGCCAAAGAAAGGCACCTCGATCATCGGCGCCGTCAATACCGCCTGGACGACGAATGAGCCGAGGATGAGCGCGATGCCCGCTCCCAAGGGCACGCCGATCGAATAGACCGCCATCGCGCGCGCCAGCTTGTCGCGCGGGAAATAGTCGCTGAGCATCGAATAGGCCGCGGGCGACAGCGTTGCTTCGCCGACTCCGACCCCCATGCGCGCCGCGAACAGCGTCGCATAGCTTCCTGCAAAGCCGCAGCCCGCGGTCATGAAGCTCCATACCACAATCCCGACAAGGATCAGGTTGCGCCGGTTATAGCGGTCGGCGATCCAGGCGAGCGGCAGCCCGAGCAATGTGTAGAAAAGCGCGAAGGCGAGGCCGATGAGCAGGCTGACCTGCGTATCCGAAATATCGAGTGCGGCGCGGATTGGCGCGACGAGCAGGCTCAGGATCATCCGGTCGATGAATGATAGCGTGTAAGCGAGCAGAAGGACGCCAACGACATACCAGCTATACGCCGGGCGTGGCCAGGGCGGGCTGACCGCGGGCGGATGATCGATGGACTCGAGGGTCCCGCTACCCGCGCTTTGCGCTGCCATAACTCTCCCATTCTTCGTTTTGGCGACCGCCCCTTGCAAGGCGGATAATGCTGCTCTATAGCAGATATATGCTTAGTTAACTAAGCAATAAATGCGCCGACAGTCAAGCATGATCGGGCGCGCGCTACGGCGACACATATGGGAGAGAGCAAATGTCCGAACAGAGGATGAATCCGTCTGCATGGTTGCTGGCAGGAGTCGCGATGCTCGCGATGCCGGGTGTTGCTATGGCGCAGGAGGCGGCCGCCGACAGCAGCGGCGATATTATCGTCACCGCGCAGCGTCAGGAACAGAAATTGCAGGACGTGCCCGTATCGGTCACCGCCTTCAGTTCGGACCAACTCCGCGCGAGCAATATCGAGACGGTCGCCGACATTGCGACCCGCACCCCGGGGCTCAGCGTCAGCGCGGTCGATCCGATCAACACCAATTTCGCGATGCGTGGTATCGGCAGTCCTCCCGGCATCAGCCAGAATGCCGGCGGTGACCCATCGGTCGTCGTCTTCGTCGACGGCGTCTATGCCGGGCGCGGCGGCACCCCCGACCTCGACGCACTCGACCTCGAACGGGTCGAAGTGCTGCGCGGGCCGCAGGGCACCTTGTTCGGCAAAAATGCGATCGGCGGGCTCGTCCAGTTCATCAGCCGCAAGCCGTCGGCCGACAACAGCTTCTATTTCGAGGGCACATACGGCAATTATGACAAGGTCGGTGTCGTCGCGCGCGGCAATATGGCGCTGACTGACAAGGTTTTTCTGTCGGCGGGTATCTCGCACAAGCAGCGCAGCGGCTATGAGTTTAACGAGACGACCGGCCATGACGTCAACGATCAGAATCTGACGACGGGGCGGCTTGCGCTGCGCTTCCAGCCCACCGATACGCTCGACATCATCCTGCGCGCCGATATTTCGCATCAGGACCAGCGCGGCAATCCGCGCCATAATAATTGCGACACCAGCTTCAACGGCGGCGTTCACTGCGTCGGGATCAACCCCGATCCGCGCGTCGTCAACGCCTACACCGACGGGTTCATCAAGCGGACGATCAAGGCCTATTCGGCCGAAGTGAACCTCGACCTCCCGTTCGGTACGCTCACCTCGCTGACCGCGCTCCGCGAGGTCGATTTCGAATTCGAAACCCCCTTCTTCAGCAACCCGGTCAACCCGCCGACGCAGATCGAATCGACTGATTTCGGCGAAGAAGACAATCGCCAGTTCAGTCAGGAACTGCGCTTGGCCTTTGAAGCGTTCGACGGTCGCCTCAATGGCCAGACCGGCGTCTATTATCTCAAGGAAAACAACGACCGCGTGCAGGGGCAGATTCAGCAATTCCCGACCCCCGCAGGGTCGGGGATCGGCCTCTATCCGCAATCGGTCAACGCGCGCAGCGTGGCAGTGTTCGGCCAGCTCGATTATGAGATTGTGCCGTCGCTGACCGCAACGGTCGGCGCGCGCATGACGTGGGAGCGCAAGAGCGGGCGCTTCGCAGGCTTCAAGATCGACGATGGTCCGGGCCTCCCGCCGCCGCTGGGATCGGCCGCGGGCTATGATGTGACCGGCGCCAAAAGCTGGAAGGCCTTCACCCCGCGCGCCGCGCTGAACTGGAAGGCGAGCGACGATATCCTCGTCTATGCCTCGGTTGCGCGCGGTTACAAGAGCGGCGGCTTTCAGGGCTTGTCGGGAACCGCGGCGGGGGCCTCGACCCCCTATGACCCCGAATTCGCCTGGGGCTATGAGGTCGGCGCCAAGACCGACTGGTTCGACCGCAAATTGCGGCTGAACGTCGCGGCGTTCCAGACCGACTATTCGGACCTTCAGATTTCGCAGCTCGTCCCGCTGTGCTGCGTCGTCGTCAGCAACGCGGCCAAGGCGCGGATTCGCGGCGCCGAGGTCGAGTTTGTCGTGCGGCCAACCCAGGGACTGCAGATCGACGGCAGCTATGCGTATCTCGATGCGAAGTTCACCGAATATTCGATCCCGGGGCAGGCCTATACCGGCAACCGCCTGCCGCGTTCGCCGAAGAACAAGTTCAACATCGGCGGCCAATATGAAGCGCCGATCGGTGACCTGACCGCGAAGCTCCGCGTCGATTACAGCTGGGTCGACGACGCCTATTTCGAGGCGTCGAACATCCCGCAGCAATTGTGGCCGAGCCACGACAATGTCGACGCGCGGCTGTCGATCGCGGGTCCCGGTGAGGAATGGGAATTGTCGCTGTGGGGCAAGAATCTGACCAACGAGCTGGTGCCGACCTACGTCACCTATTTCGGCCCGTTCCGTCAGATTCTGACCCCCTACGCCCCGCCGCGGACCTACGGCGCGACACTGGCGTTCAAAATCTGACCGGGTGCGCGGCGAGGCGTCCCTGCCCCGCCGCGCTTCCCGTTTGACCGACAGGAGGAAAACCATGATCGAGCCCAGTTTCCGTTATCTTTGTTCTTACCGCGCCAGCTTTACCGAGCCGCAGCAGATGGTGGGCAAGGCGCATTTCGGCCGCCGCATGATCGCCGCGCTGACGGGCGGCGAGCTCGAGGGCGAGCGGCTGCGCGGCCGGGTGATGCCCAGCGGCGGCGACTGGGCGACGATCGACGACAATGACACGCTGCGCCTCGACGCGCGGATCACCTTCGAAACCCACGACGGCGCGCTTATCTATGTCTCCTATCGCGGCGTGCTGCGCCCGCTGTCGGTCGCGCACAAGCATGCCCGCGCCGGCGGGCCGCAGAGCGACGCTGACAAGGCCGAGATCTATTTCCGCACGACGCCGATGTTCGAGACCGGCGACGAACGCTATGCGTGGCTCAACGACATCGTCGCGGTCGGGCTGGGCGCCAGCGTCGGCGGCGCGGTGCGTTACGACGTGTTCGAGCTGCTCTAGGATCTGCGACGCCTCAGACGCCGCATATCAGTTCGCTCTGCCTGCGTGCCCGCGAAGCGGTATCGGTCGTCTGCAGCGAGGAAGTCGGGGCGATATCGTCGGGAACGGTAAAATTGCCGTCCTTGTCGATGTCGAAGCCGAGTTTGCGGAACACCGTCTGGGCCTTGCCCGCCGGATCGGCGAAGGCGACCCCGCGCCACTCATAGCCGACGATGATATTGGTGACGCGCAGACCCTGAAACAGCTTGTCGACCGGGAAGATATATTCTTCGGCGTCATCGTCGATCCCCTTGGCGAGGCGCGCGTTCGCGGCCTTCTCGAAATAGGGGGCAAGTTCGGGGCCGAATTCGCAATCGCGAAAATCGAACTTGATCAGCGAATTGGCGACCGCGCCCTTCGCCGGCGACGGGTCGGTCGCGCAGGCGTCGGGCGTGGGCGCATAGCCGACCCCGCCGCCCGGGAGGCCGAATTCGGTAAAGCCATCGGCGGTCGCGCCGATCAGCCGGACCTTCGCGCCGGGCTGCAAGGCGGTCTTGACCGCCGCCCCGGATGCCGCAGTTTCGAGCATCGAGCAGCGCGCGGTGGTGATACGGTCGCTGCCGTCGAGCGTCGCGAGCGACGGCGGCGCGCTCTTCGACAGATTGACCAGGCTGACATATTGTCCTGTGGTGTCGACCTTCACCCACTGCTTGCCGCGCTCGTCGCCTATGAGGGTGCCGGTGATCTTCTCGCCGCGCTTCAGCGATCCGACGATTTTGCTACCTTCGATCGTCGGCCGGTCGCGTAAATTGGCGTCGGCAGCGGCAAAATAGTCGAGCTTCTCCTGTGTGGCTTCGCCCGGCTCGGCGCTCTGTTCGGTCGTCGTTTCGACCTCCCCACCGGTGCTCGACAAACCAAGCCAGATTCCCCCGCCGATCGCCACGGCGAGCAGCGCGGCGCCGCCCAGCAGGATCGCATTGTTGCGGGGCGCCGGTGCGGCGCCTTCCACTTCGATGACATCATGGACCATCGGGGTCGGCGCAACGGGTGTTGGCGGCGCGATTTCCGCCGCAGGCTGCACAGCCTCTCCGGCCGGCGCCTGCACGGCGGTTCCGCACGCCGGACAGAAGCGTACGCCTTGCGAAAGCGCGGATCCGCACTCGGAGCAAAATTTCGACATATCTTAATCTCTATCCTTCGAATCTGATTGCCGCCCTCGCGCGCCTGATAGCGGCGGTGCGGAGCTATATATGTGACTCACCGCACTTGGCGTTTTTCGTGCAATATCAATGACAGGCTGCGTCATGCAGGGGGCCGCGCCGATACAGGATCGGTGGCTTCATGCAAGCTGTGGGGCCGGCGGCGACCCTTGGCGGCGGACCTATTGCGCCGACGTGCCGCGCTGAACCTGCGCGCGTTCCAGTTCACCGCGCGTGACACGGTTCGCCTCAGCCCACTCGCTCCGCGTCATGCATCGGCGTTTTGTCTCAAGCCGACTGCCCAGCACCTGCTCCTTCCGGCAGATGATTTCATTCGGGTCGCGAAGCTTCGGCTTTCCATCTCTCGCCGATGCGGTTGTTGCGGGCTTCGCCGGTTCGGGAGCGGCCGGTGGGTCTGCCGCACTGACGGCGATAGATGCTGTCAGCGTGCAGCCTAGCAACGTGGCCAGCGGGATGAAGCGTCCATGGGGCATGAGGGGGCCCTTTCCATGCGATTGATCCGCCATATTTATGGCGTCATCGGCCATCGGCCAAGCGATTTTGCCTGCTCCGGTCGCATGGGCCTATGGTTCAGCGCGGTGGCGCCACGTCGAAGGCGACGGTCAGACGTTCGCCTTCGCCGAAGGGCCGTGTGCCGTGCCAGAGCCATGAGGGGAACAGGATCAATCGCCCTGGTGCGGGCTCGACCATCCGGCTTGGCGGCAGCGCCAGCCCGAGCGCGGCCTGGGGTTCGCCAAGGGTCAGCCATCCGGCATCGGGCGCGTCCCCGGTATTCTTCGGGGGCAGCGCGACATATAATGCCGAACTGATCCAGCCTTGCGGATGGACATGATTGGCATGATGGCCGCCGCCACCCAGCCGTACCGACCAGCTGCCGGAAAAACGCGGGCGCCGGTCGCGCCGCATGGCCAGCAGTGGGTGCCCGGCATCGCGGGGCGGCAATGCGGCGACATAGGTCTCGACCGCGGTCACGACCACCGCCCGCAGGGCGCCGATGACCGGATCGCTCCGGCAAAATAAGGGGCCGTCGGTCTGGGTGCCACCGCGCACCGACTGATCGCGATATTCGCCCCTGGCGACATGGAGTCCCCTGAGATGGGTTGCGAGCACGTCTAGCGGTGGCAGGCGGTCGCGCAGATTCATCTCGGCCACCAGCCGGGAACCCCCGACCAACCAGTCATAGCGGGGATCGCCGGCCAATCGCCACGCCGTCGCTGCATAGGGCCAGATCGCGGCTTCTTGTGTGCCGCCGCTGCCGATGACGTCGTCGATCAGCGACAGCGCCGACGCGAGCCGGTCTGTCCGCAAGAAATGCCGCACCTGCCACAGATTCAGCCCGGCCTGCATGGCGGCCGGCGCGGCGGCGAACAGCGCGTCGGCGCGGTCTGCTTCGCCCCTTTCGGCAGAGGAAATCGCCATATGGTCGGCAATTTGTGCGGGGGCCAGCCCGGCCGCCTGTGCCCGCTTTGCGACGATCGCCTGTGCTGCGTAATCCTCATGCACGAGATGCAGGTCGAGCAGCCCGCGCCAAAGCGCGAGCGCGTCGGGCTGCTGTGCCAGCGCCCGTTCGAAGGATGCCGTCGCCTGCGCCGGCTTTCCCATCAGGGCGCGCAGTTGCGCCAGCTGGTTATGTCCCTGTATCCACAGGGGCACTTGGGCGATGATCGCATCGAGGGCCGCTTCGGCTTCCTCCCCCCGCCCCGCCGCCCAGCGCGCGGCGGCGAGACCGATCAATATATCGCCATTGGGCGGTCCGAGCCTTTCGGCGGTTTCAAAGAGCGCCACGGCGTCGAGCCCCGCCTCCAATGCGACACGCGCACGGCCATGCGCAATGCCGACGTCGGCCGGTGCCAGCCGGGTGGCTTCGCCGAAGGCGTCGAATGCGGCCTGATGGGCATCGAGCGCGCGGTGCAACAGACCCGTCCATTGCCACAAACGGGCCATTCCATATTGTGTCGCGGCGGAGGCGACCCATGGCAGTGCGGCCTCTTCCTCGCCTTCGTCGAGGGCATGACGGGCGAGGTCGCCGAAATCGTCCACAGTCGCCCGTCCGGCCCGGACGACGGCGAGCCGGGCAGAAAAATTCATCGGCTGTCGGGCAGGCTGCCCGCATCGCTGGCAATCAGCGCCGCCACCGCCTCGCGCTCGACCGGGCTGAGGTCGGGATGCCACAGGTCGAAGATGAAGACGACGCGCAACCTGTCGCTGGGGTTCAGCGCCTCATGCTCGATCGTGTCGTCGAACACAAAGGCTTCGCCGCGGCGCCAGTCGCGGGTTTCGGCGCCGACGCGGAACCAGCAGCCGTCGGGGACAACCAGCGGCAGGTGGCAGACCAGCCGCGCATTGTTGAAGCCGACATGTGGCGGGATCGCCGTGCCGGGCGCGAGCAGCGAGAACATGGCATTGGGCGAAGCGCCGGCGATCACCGGCTGCGCCAGCCCTTCGAGTAGCGCCATCGTCTGCGGGCAATGGCGCGCATTGGCCTCGATCCGCCGGCCGTTCCGCAGCAGATGGATCGCGGTCCAGTCGGGATTATGGTTCAGTGCGCGCCATTGGTCGAGCGGCTGGTGCGCGGCATATTGGACATAGGGCACCAGTTCGGCGCGCTCGGCGGTCATCACCGCATCAAGCTCGGCGGCGATGGTTTCGGTCGCGGCCTCGATCTGTGCGAGCCATGGAAACAGGCTTCGCGGATGAAATTCGCGCTCGCGCAGTCCGGGGAAATGAAAATGCGTCGGCTCGCTATGAAAGGGGCGGGTCCGGCGCAGGGCGTTGCTGCGGAAGCGGGCGATGCGTCCGCGTTCCTCGGCGTCGGCGCGGCTTTCGGCATCGGCTATATGCCGGGCCCATGCCGCGTCCTTCGCATCGCGCCACAGTGCATGCTTGCGCGTCCCCTCGGCGAGGACGGTGACGAGTTGCGGCGGCAGCGCCTCCGCCGGCTTTTGGGCTATGGCATGCCCCCAGGCTTCGCCGGCATTTGGATCGCCGAGCCGGTCGAGCAGGCTGGCCCGCAACATGAGCGCGGTAAAGTCGAGCGGCGCCAGCGCCAGTGCGCGATGCACGGCATCCAATGCGAGGCGCGGCCGCCCGGCGGCGCGGTGGACCCCTGCGAGCCGCAGCAGCGCGGGAAAATCCTCGCCCAACGCGAGGGCGTCTTCAAGCAGCGCGACTGCGCGCGCCAGATCCTGTCCCGCTAGCGCGCGGTCGGCTTCGGCGACCAGCGCGGCACGGGCTTCGCTCACAGGCTATATCCGAATTTTTCGACCCATGGGCGCAGGGTCGGCAGGATTGGTTCGAGATGCTGGCGATACCCCTCCCACCGGCCGGCGGCGCGCTTGTAGATCGGCTCGACGACCTGCGCATAGCTGGCGGTGGTAATCAGCCCGCGCTTTTTGGCGGTCGCCTGATGGTCGAGCACGGCGTCGCGCCATTCGAGCCCGAGGAAATCGAACAGCGGCCGCACCTCGGCCGCGACATCCTCGACCAGCCGTTCATAAACGATCGTGTGGACCTTGAGCGGGAAGAGTTCGCGCGCGCGTTCCCAATGCTGAAAGGTGAGGTCGTAAAATTCTGCCGCATCCTCGAGCCGCAGGAAATTCGACATCGCATTGTTGAGCCGGAAATTGCTCATGAAACAGCTGAGCAGCACGTCGCACGGGTGTCGCAGCGCAAGGATGAAGCGCGCATTGGGGAAGAGGCGCTGGATCAGCACCGCCTTGCTCAGGAACAGCGGTGACTTGTCGACCAACATCCGTGCCGGATCGAGTGGCGCCGGTGCTACCCTGGCGATTTCGTCGAAATAAAAGCGCCGGGCATCGGCGACCGCCGCCGCGTCGAGCCCCGGGATCGCCGCCGTGCCGCCGACGCGCTTGTCGGTCAGGTTCAGCGGTGGTTGTTCTTCGAGTACCATCGTGTCCGGATGGCCCATCAGGATCGTATCGAGCAGGGTTGTCCCGGACCGGGGAAAACCCAGCAGGAACACCGGATCGGGATTGTCGGGTGCGATGGCGATATCGGACCAGGTTGCGGCCCATTCGGGGGTCATGAAACTTAGCTCGCCGCGTAACTGGGCGCGCAGTTCGGTGGATCGCTGCAGTGGATCGGTGGCCGAATCCTGATGCAGCCGGTTCGTTCCACGGAATGCGGCGAATGCCTCATCGACGCGGCCCAGCCGGTCGAGGACCTGTCCGCGCAGATGCGTCGTGCGCTCGAGCTGGATGTCCGGCGGCACGAGGGCGAGGCTCTCCAGCGCGTCCTCGAACCGCTTTGCGCGCCGATATTCAAAGGCGCGCATGAAGGCGAGCGCACCTCCGTCAACACCATGCGCTTCGGCGAGCGCGATCAGCGGCGCAAATTCTTCTTCGCGATTGCTGTGTTCGAACTGGACGGTCAGGCCGACATAGGCGTCGGTGACGGTCGGATCGATCGCGAGCACCGTGCGAAACGCCTGTTCGGCTTCGTCTATGCGGTTGACCAGCCCGCATTCGACACCGAATTTCAGCTGGAGATTGGCATTGACCGGATCGCGGATCAGAGCGGCTTCCAATGCCTCCATCGCGGCTTCCTGCCGCCCCTCCTTCTTGTACTGGACATATAGTTCGTGCAGTGCGCGGGCGTCGTCGGGGAATTCGTCCGCCGTCGTGCGCAGCAGCGTCTCGGCCTCTTCGGTACGTCCCACCGATCGCAGCGCCACGGCCAGGTTGAGCCGGGTCGGCGGCGCCAGCGGGTTGAGCGCCATCGCCCGTTCGAGCGCGACGACGCTGCCATCGAGGTCGCCGGTCGCCGACCGTGCATTGCCCAGATTGTTCCAGCTTTCGAAATCATCGGGTTCGCCCGCCACAACATGCTCGTATGCCTCGACGGCTTCGCCGAAAAGTTCGAGCGATTGGCTGATGAAGCCGCGATAGCGCGCGATGCGAAGGGTCGGGTCGGCGCGCGCCAGATCTGGCGTGGCGACGGTCAACGCGTCGTTCAGGTCGCCCGTGTCGAGCAACACGGCAATCAGATTGCAGGCGATTGTCGCATCGCCCGGCCGCTCGGCATGTGCGGCCTTGAGATGGCGGACGGCGCCCGTCAGGTCATTCGATCGCGCTAGCAACATACCCAGAAAGGCATTGAGTGCGGTCCTGTCGCCGCCTGTCTCCAGCGCACCTTCGGCCAGCTGCCGCGCCCGCGCCGTATCGCCCGACTGGGCTGCGCCGACGGCCTGTCGCAGGACATCGGTAGTTCGGGGATCGAGCATCGGCATGTCATCCGTCGAATCAAAAAAAGGGCGGCGGATCGATCGACCCGCCGCCCCATCATAGGATCAAATACCGGCCTTAAAAGTCCAGTGTGACGCCTGCGAAAATATAGCGCCCCAGCGCGTCATAGGTCGCCGGATAGGTGTTGCCGTTGCACGGTCCGGTCGGGCACAGGTTCGACCCGTCGCGTGCCGCGCTGCCCGACGTCACCAGGGGTGGCTGCTTGTCGAACAAATTGCTGACGCCGAGGCGGAAGGTGTAATTGTCCGACACGTCGAAGGTCGTCGTCAGGTCGAAATAGCTGTACGACTTGATGTGCAGACCGGGGTCGAAGGGGAAATCGCCGCGCAGCGACTGGCTGTCACTGAGCGTTTCCGCCGAGACCTTGCCGATATAACGCCACTGGAGCGAAATCCCGAGGCCGTCCGCCAACTTCATGGTCGTGCGCAGCTTGTGACGCCACTTGGGCAGCATCGATCCGCCCGCCGTCGTCCCGCCCGAGCTGCAAACCGGGCCATAGAGACCGGCGCAGTCATAGGGCTGGGTGATGCCGTTATCGACCTGATATTTGTCGAGATAGGTCCCGACAAAGCTGAACGACAAGGTGCCGATCTGGCCGATTTCCTGGCTGAACGCGCTGTTGACCTCGATGCCGCGCGTGTGAACGCGGCCGAGGTTTGATGGCGTATTGTCGACATAGCCATCGGGTGTCAGCCACAAGGAGCCCGCCGCATCGCGGAAGATCAGGCCACAAGAGACGGGCGTGAAGGTTGCCGTGGCGTTCAGGCTGCAATCCTTCAGGATCGCATCCTGCGCGGGCGGCTGGATTGCGTCCTTCAGCTTGATGTCGAACTAGTCGACGGTCAGTGAGAAGCGCGGCAGGAAGCCCGGTTGCAGCACGATACCTACGGTCTTGGTCGTTGCCGTTTCGGGTTTCAGGTCGGGGTTGCCGCCCAGAAGGCCGTTATACTGACCAGCCGGGTTTGCTGTCGTGCCGGTTCCGACAGCGAAGCCCTGCGCGATGCAGCCATAATTGGTCGCAGTGACCGGCGTTCCGGCGCACGGATCGCTGGCGCCGTTCAGGCCGACGGTGGGTGTCGAGAACAGTTCCTGAATGTTCGGGGCGCGAACCGCGCGGTTATACTGGCCGCGCAGGCGAACGTCGCGGATCGGCGCGAATTCCAGCTGCAGCTTATAGGTGTCGGTATCATATTTCCGGTCGGCGCTCGTCCGGTAATAGGATTTGCGATAACCACCGCTGAAGGTCAGATCATATATGAAGCTTTCCTGGATCAGCGGAATCTGCGTTTCGGCGAAGAATTCATAGACCCGGAAGCTTCCCGAAAGCGGCAGCGTCTTACCGCCCTGGCCGGTCAGGTCGCCAGTTGAGAAGGCGTTGTCGGTCTTGAGATCCAGCGACTCCTTGCGCCATTCGAAACCCAGATTGACGCTCATTCCGTCTTCAGCCCATGGCGACTTGATGCCATATTCGCCGAGCATCCCGGTGAACGAGGCGTTGGCAACCTGTTCCGACGTATAGCCCTTCTGGAAGCCCGTCGCCGAAAGATAGGCGACCGATTCGGGGCTCGCGCCGCCGGCGCCGTTGAAGATATCGTACGGAACGCAGGTCGGATCGCTGCCGTCGACCACCGACCGGCAGACGATGTTGCCGTTGGCGACACCGGTGCGCTCGAATCCTTCGTCGACCACGTTCAATGCGCGGGTAAGGCGCGCGACCGAGAATTCGTTCGAATAGACCTGGCTATAGTTCGAGCGGCCATATTGATAATAGGTGTCGTACGACCAGGCCTTGCCGAGGTCACCTTTGGTTCCGATCACCGCGCGGTAGTTGGTGTGCTGCAAATCGCTCTGGCGCGGCCCGCCTTCGACGTTGCGGCGAAGCACCTGCATGAACCCCTGATTATAGGTCTGACCGAACGCGCCGGTAAACACCAGTGGCGGAGCAAGCGGCCCCGGGCCACCATTTGCGATCGTGTTATAAGGCGCCGCGACGGCGGTCGGGAAGGTGCCGATATAACCGTTGATCAGGTTGGGGTCAGCGCAGATGACAGCACGCTGGGCGGCTGACATCAGCGCGTTATCGCAATTGACCGTCAGCGTGTTGCCGAAGTTGCCCGACGGGGCGATCTGGGCGACGGTGCGGTCGTCCATGAACATGAATTCGAGATAGGGCTTGATCGATTCATTGATTTCATAGTTCGCGAACAAGCCGGCGGTGTACCGTTCGTCGGGACGCTGATAATGGTTGGTCGGCGCGAAATTATAGCGCGACGTGGTGTTTTCGAACCCTCCGCCGGGCAGGAAGCTGTACACGGTCGACGACGCGGTGTTGAGCGTCGGATCGAACAGGATGGCCGTGCCGGTCGAGTTGGTCAGCGAACCGCCGCACTGAAGGGCGCCGCCGCCGCTATTCTGGATCGTACAGGCGCTATAGTCGCGCCGCGATTGCAGCACCGCCTTCGCCTTGCGATAGCCGGCATAGGCGACGATATGGCCGCGGCCGTCATCGAAGCCGGCGCCAAACATCGCGGTGACATCGAGCGTTCCGCCGTCCACGACGCTTCCGCTCGGATAGCCGAAACCGCGGGCATCGAGCAGCGGCGGCGTCACCTTGTTGCGATTGTCGTGCTGGAACACGCTATACTGGCCGTCGAGACGGAAACCGGAGAAGTCGGTGTCCATGACGAAGTTCACAACGCCCGCGACCGCATCGGCGCCATAGGTCGCCGAAGCGCCGCCGGTCAGGACCTGGACGTTTTTCAGCAGCGCGGCCGGGATCATGTTGATGTCGGCGGCCGAACCGCTGTTCGGGCTCGGATCGCCCGGCAGCAGGCGGCGGCCGTTGACCAGCGCGAGGGTGCGGGTGGTGCCAAGGCCGCGAAGATCGACCGTCGCGGTGCCGTCGGCGCCATTGGCGGCGGTTGATGACTGACTGGCGAAGACCGACGGCAGCGAGTTCAGCATATCCTCGACGCGGGTCGTGCCCTGCAGCTTGATATCCTCGCCGGTGACGACGGTGATGGGGGCGGCGGATTCCAGATTGGCTTGCGGAATACGCGAACCGGTGACGACGATCGTTTCCTCTGCTGCACTTTCGTCCGCAGGCGCATCCTGCGCCCTGACCGGAGAGCTGAGAGCGAGCAGGCTGACCCCTATAAGAAAGGGAGCTCCGCCTAGCTTTGGCGTCAACTTCGATGATTGGATTTTTCTCACAGTGCCGTCCCCTACCGTTAGTAGATGAGTGTTCAAGGCAGCCCTGCGAGCAAATCGGACTGCAGTGCTATGCCCCGACAACACAGGGGATGCGCCCCTATTCATGTGCGGTAAAGAAAATTTCCGGCGCGGCTCGGCGTTTCCTCGGCGATTGTGACTTGTTTGCAACAAGGCGGAAACGCAAGGGTTGCGGGGTGCATCTATCGCGAAACTTTGTTTCATCCGAAACCAGGTCGGGCGATCGGCGCATCTGCCAATGGAGCGATCGGCTATCGTGTGAAGCCAAGCGCTATCGCGCCGGTGGCAATCGTGCTCGAGCCAAGCCCCACGAGCAGACCCGTTCGCGGCCAGCGCGAAAACCGCAGTATGAGCGGTAATCCAGCAGCAGCGACCATGCCGACAAACGCCACCGGACCTTGATAGGCCCTGAAGTGATGAACCGCGCGCCATGCCGCGAGCGAAAGCCGCGCAGTGGCAAGCATCCCGAGGAAAGCAATCGCCTCAATCGCCAGTGTTTCGGTCCTGGAACGGCGGATCGGTGGCAGACAAGCGACCGCTGGTGGCCCGAACCTTGTCCAGAGCATGATAGCAACCTCTGCGTTCGCCCGCCCGGGCATCGGGCAGATCGTCGCCTCCGCGCGGTCGAGCGGTGCGATTCTGGCGAACAGCGACATGCTGCCCGCTGCGGCGGCATCGCCGCCGACAAGGGCGGTAAACGCCTGCGCCGCCATGCGACCGTTTGTGAAAATGCACCCGCCACGGCCCCGTCCTCAATCGATCGACTGTGGCTTGCCCCAAGCGGGTTCTTTGATTATTCGCAAATGCGAATCGATATCAATAGTAATAAGGGGTGATTATGATGAATCCGGGCGCCGCGGCGCGGTCGAATCTTTCGCGCGCCACGCTTGTCGTGGCGATGGTCATGGGTTCGCAGGCCGCTTTTGCTGCCGAAGAGGCCGCCGAGAGCGGCGCTGCGGGTGAGGCGATCGTCGTGACCGGGCTGCGCCAGGCCAGCGTTTCCTCGGCCACCAAGACGGGAACCCCGCTGATCGAGACGTCGCAGACGATCACGGTGATCGACGGTGAAGAGCTTGAACGTCGCGGCGCGATCTCGCTCAATCAGGCGGTCGGATATGTCGCCGGCGTCGCGGCGAACCAGCGCGGCGGTACGGTGTCGCGTTATGACCAGATGTATCTGCGCGGCTTTGCGCCGGGCCTCTTCCTTGACGGCATGCGGCTTATCGCCGGTCCCTATTCGACCCCGCAGACCGATTTCAACCGGATCGACCAGATCGACATCATGAAGGGCCCCGCCTCGGTTCTTTATGGTAACGGCACGCCGGGCGGGCTGATCAATCTGTCGAGCAAAAAGCCGGAGGCCGAGGCTTTCGGGCGCTTCGAGGCCCAGCTTGGCAATTATGACAGCGTGCGCCTCGTCGGTGATATCAACCAGCCACTCGATGCCGACGGAAAATGGCGCGTGCGCCTCGTCGGTGGGTGGCAGAAGGCTGACGGCTTCACCAAGCTTACCGAAAGCGAGCGTTATCATATCAGCCCGATGATCACCTTCGCGCCTGATGATCAGACAAATATCACGCTGATCGCATCCTATCAGCACGCGCCATCGGGCAGCGGCTATTCGGGGGCGCCGGTCTATGGCAGCGCGCTGCCCAACCCCAAGGGTCCGATCGACTATGATATGAACACCGGCGATCCAGCCTATGAGGTTTATGACCACAAGCAAAAGTCGGTCGCCCTGCTGTTCCGGCGCGCGTTCAACGACCATCTGGCATTCCGTTCGAATGTCCGGTTCCAGAACAACAAGCTGAGCTATCGCCAGTTTTATGTCGCGGGTTTCGCGACGACGGGCACGGGGCTCAATATCAACACCGATTACAGCACGATCATTCGCGGCGGAGGCGGTGCCGACGAGGATTTCGATACGCTGACGATGGACAGCAGCTTCAACGCCGAGTTTGAAACCGCGGGCATCGAACATAATATATTGGTTGGCCTCGATTATCTTCGGATCACAGGCGAAAATTTCCAGCATTTCAATAGCGGGCAGACGGCCAATCCGCTGACGAGTATCCCGAACCTCAATCTTTATGCGCCGGTCTATGGGCGGGTTCCGAGCCTCAATCTGACCCTGCTCTCGCCGGCTTATACAAACAGCTATAGCCAGCGCGACCAGACCGGCGTCTATATCCAGGACCAGATGACGATCGGAGGGCTCCACCTGATCGCGAGTGGCCGGTGGGACTGGTACAACCAGCGCACCCTCAACAAGAAGAATAATGCCCTGACGCCGCTCTCGCAAAATGCTTTCACCATGCGCTTCGGCGCGCTTTATGCGTTCGAATTCGGCCTGTCGCCCTATGTCAGCTACACCGAATCCTTCGAACCGCAGGCGGGCGCCGACTATCTCGGCAACCCCTTCTCCCCGACCACGGGCAATATGTATGAAGCGGGCCTCAAATTTCAGCCGCGCGGCCTGAATGCTCTTGTAACCCTGTCGGCCTATGAACTGAAACGGCAGAATGTCCCGGTCGGTGATCCGCTTGCGGGAACCGGCGGCCGTCCGACCAATTCACAGATACAGATTGGCGAGACGCGCGTTCGCGGCGTCGAACTCGAAGCACGCGGCGAACTTCGCCCCGGCCTCGATCTTGTCTTTGCCGGCACTTATACCGACGCGCTGATCACGCAGGGCGCGCCCGCCGTTCCTGCAGCGGCGCCGACGCCCACCAGGCTGGGCACCACCGGCATGCCTTCGACCACCGGAACGGTTCCGCTCGGCGTTCCCGAATGGCAGGCGTCGGCATTCCTCTCCTATGACTTCGGCCGTGGCGGCGCGGGCGATGGTCCGCTCGGCGGGCTGAGTCTCGGCGGCGGCTTCCGCCATGTGGGCGGTTCCTTCGGTTCGACGAGCTACAAGGTGGTCAACAGCGTGACGATCTTCGAATTGTTCAAGACGAAGAGCTTCACTTTGGTCGATGCGATGCTCGCCTACGACCTCGGTCATGCCAGCCCGTCGATGGACGGCCTCAGCATTGCGGTAAATGCCCAGAATCTGTTCGACAAGAAGCATATCTCATCCTGCTTCCTGTCGAACAGCTGCTATTTCGGGGCTTCCCGGACTGTGGTGGGGTCGTTGCGCTACAAATGGTAAAATGACTTCACGGCGGCGGCGCGGTTCGGTCGGCGGCTTGACCGCGCATCCCAATCGCGACATTCTTCGCCGATGCCCCGGCTCTACACCAGCTTCGCTGAATTCTGGCCCTTTTACCTGCGCGAGCACAGCAAGGTGCGGACGCGGGCGCTCCATTATGTCGGGACCAGCCTTGTCGTGCTGATCGCGATTGCGGCGGTGCTGAGCGGGCGCTGGGCATGGCTGTTCGCGCTGCCGCTCGCGGGCTATTTCTTTGCCTGGGTCGCGCATTTCGGGGTCGAGAAGAACCGCCCGGCGACCTTTACCTATCCGCTGTGGAGCCTTGCCGCCGATTTCAAAATGTGGGCGATGTGGCTGACCGGGCGGTTGGGGCCCGAACTCGACAAGGCGGGCGTGGCGCGGGCCCCGCGCTGATTCCCGGACCGGTTCTCCATCCTTGCCGCGCCGCCGCTTTGCGCGCATCGTGGCGCGCGGGTCGCACCATGGCAGAAGGATGAACTTATGCGGACAGGTGTGAAACATGTTGTGGCGGCGCTCGGCGCGCTGATGCTCGCCGGGTGCGGCGGCGGGGCCAAGGACGGCGCCCCGGCGGACGGCGACGCCACGGCGGTCGCGGCGAACGACTGGGATGCCAGCGACGCCTGTGCCTTGCTCGACAAGGCGGCGGTCGGCGCGGCACTGGGCCAGACGGTGATCGAAACCAACCTGGCCTTCGTCAACAAGGCCGAAGGTTCCAACGCCGCAACGTCCGAATGTACCTATCGCCTCGCGAATGGCGATGCCGCCACCCTGATGGCGCGGCGCTCGCCGATCGGCGACAATAGCGACGCCGCGATCAAGCAGACGCGCGAGGGCACCGCCAAGACGATGGCGGCCTTTTCCGACAAGGCGATCGAGGATGTGGCGGGGCTGGGAAAGGCGGCCTTTTTCGTCCCCGGCATCAACCAGCTCAACGTCTTTCTCGATGGCGACAAGTTCGTGATCCTGACCATCAGCAGCGCGCCGGCGGCGAATGCGAAGGATATGGCAGTGGCGCTGGTCGGCAAGATCAAGCGCTAGCACGCCCGTCATGCTATGCTGGCCGTGCGAGTCTCCACGACCCGATTTCAGCCAAGGAGCATGTTCATGACCGTCAATCGCGCATCCGCCCGCTACGAAGGCTTTGGCAAGGAGGGCAAAGGGTCGATCACGACCAAATCGGGGGTGCTCGACGCGCAGCCCTATGGTTTTGGTACGCGTTTCGAGGGCAAGCCGGGGACGAACCCCGAAGAGCTGATCGCCGCGGCGCATGCGGCATGCTTCACCATGGCGCTGTCGTTCGGGCTGGCACGCGCGGGCTATGCCGACGGTTCGCTCGACACCAGTGCGGCGGTGACGCTGGAGCAGCAGGATGGTGGCTTCACCGTGACCCGGTCGGCGCTGACGCTGACCGGCAAGGTGCCGGGTATCGGTGCCGACGAATTTGCGCAGATCGCGGAGGAGGCCGAGAAAAACTGCCCGATCTCCAAGCTGCTCAATTGCGAGATTACGCTGGAGCATAGTCTCGAAAATTAGGCGGCTCGCAGGAGCGGCGGTATCGGTGACGCGGGCGGTTCTTCGGCCATGAAAGCGAAGGCCGATTGTGCGGGCGGCAAAAGCGGCCAGCGGTGGAGGACGAGATGCTCGCGTCCTTTGCCGCCGGGGTGCGGCCGACTTTCGATCAGCAACAGTTGCTCGGGCGTCCAGTGGCGGATGACGTTGAAGGCGTCGAAGAGCGCGCGGTCGTAGCCTAGCGTGATATGCGGGCGGAGGCCCGACACCCGGTGCAACGGATCGATCCCATGGGAGCCGAGCAGGGTCGCGACCGCTTCGAAGAAATCCTTGATTTCATGCGCTCGGCCCCGGGTGACGAGTTCGGCGCCCATTGCACCGCCGTGGATGCGGCCGAGGCGGATCGGCGCGGCGGGTGGCAGAGCAGCGCTCAGCGCCGCGATGACACGGTTCCTGAGGAACAGGTCGCGCTGAAAGGTCTCGCCGACGACGCACAAGGTCAGGTGGAGCATGGCGAGGTCGACGGCGTTGGCGGTCTGCCCGGCGCGCCTTTGCCATTCGGCGAACAGCGGGCGCAGCGCGGGCGGAAGCTGGAAACCAAGAAAGGTTCGAATGGTCTGACTGGACATGACACTCCTCCGATTCGGAATATGTTCCCATTATGTTCTCATTTGCAGCAAGAGTCGAATCAGCGGGGCACGGCCTGCGGTACAAAGTCGCTTGATCTCAACCATGGTTGAGCTTGCATAAGTTGTGCCAGATGATTCGCCGAACGGAGATATGCCGATGATCCAGCCTGCCCATGACCCCGTCGACCTGCCGCGCTATCTGGCGCGCATCGGTTATGACGGACCGGTCGCGCCGACGCTGGAGGTGCTGCGCGCGCTGCAGGCGGCGCATATCGCCGCGATCCCGTTCGAGGCGCTCGACGTGCTGACCGGCAAGGGGGTCGACGTCGACGCCGGGTCGGTCGATGCCAAGCTGATCGACCAGCGGCGCGGCGGCTATTGCTATGAGCAAAATGGCCTGTTCCTGCGCGTGCTCCAGACGATCGGTTTCGATGCCGCCGCGCGGCTGGGGCGGGTGCGCTGGATGATGGCGGAGGATGCGCCGACGACCGCGCGCAGCCATATGGTGATCCGCGTGATACTGGGCGGTCGGCCGTGGCTCGCCGACGTTGGCTTCGGCGCGGCGGCGCCGACCGCGCCGCTGGCGATCGACGATCCCGATCCGCAGCCGACCGCGCATGAGGCGTATCGCATCCGTACGGCGCACGGCGAGTGGCTGGTCGAGGCGCTGCTCGGCGACAGCTGGAAGGCGATGTATATGTTCGACGATGTGCCGCAGCAGCCGATCGATATCGCGGTCGCCAACTGGTATACCGCGACCCACCCCAGCTCGCATTTTCGCCACCAGCTGATCGTCGCGCGGGCGAGCGACACGGCGCGTTATGTGCTGCGCGACAACCGGCTGACGATCCGCTTTACCGCCGGGCGCGTCGAGCAAAGCTATTTGACCGCCCACGAAATCGAGGCGGCGCTGGGCGATATGTTCCTGCTGCCGATGCGCCCGCACTGGCGCCCGGCGATCGCGCGCGCCGCGGTGATGGAGATTGCGGCCTAGGGCCGGGACTTGGGCACCTCCACCTCAGGCCCCATGCGGGTGACGTGGATATAGGCGGCCTGCCAGCTGTCGCCGCTGCGACGGAAAATGTCGGTGAAGCGGATGCGGACGCGAAAGGGCTGGCCCGCCGAACGCCCCGACAGGATCGTCTCGGCGCTCGCAAGGCCCGCGTCGGGGCCGAGCGGCATGACGATGCGGTCGCGCAGGGTCACGGGGTCATAGGCGTCGTCGGCGCCGGTCCAGCCCGCGATGAAATCGGCCTTGCCGAGCCGCTTGCCGCTGCCGTCGATGAAGACCAGATCGTCGGCGACCATGCGGCCCAGCGCCGCGCCGTCCCTGGAGATCTGTGCTGCATCGAAGGCGTCGGCGAAGGCGGTGAGCGCGGCGGTGTCATCGGGCGCCGGCTGTGCGTTCGCGGCGGCCAGCGGGACGGTGGCGAGGGCGGCGATGGCCAGCATGATCGTCGGGATTCGGTGCA
Organism: Sphingopyxis witflariensis; assembly: GCF_002205635.1. GTDB lineage: Bacteria > Pseudomonadota > Alphaproteobacteria > Sphingomonadales > Sphingomonadaceae > Sphingopyxis > Sphingopyxis witflariensis. The sequence continues at coordinate 89,368 of NZ_NISJ01000004.1, forward strand.
TCCTCATCTTCCTACAGGCGGTGTCGCCGCTTCCGGCGTCAGGTGGGGACGTCAGGCCCGTCCTCAACATCATCGGAGTGATCGAGCCGCACCACCCAGACCGGGCGCCCTTCGGGAGACAGCGCGATGTCGTGGCTGGGGACCATATCCGCCCCGGTTTCGATCCAGCCGCGCCCGTCGCATTTGGGGCAGGGCACGCGGATCGAACGGTGGCTGATCAGGTCGATCTGGCTGTTCCACTGGCCATGGCCGCTGCAGACCGGGCAGCGGACGTCGAGATCGCCCCCCAAAGCATTCCGGCGGTGGCGGACCGAGATGCCGTCGAACGCGTGCGGGTCGCCGGGGCCGGTGCAATAAACGATGTTCGACGGGTGCGACATGCGGGCAGTTTATCACCGAAGGCTGACAAGGAAAGGGGCCGCCAACCGCTCTGGCTGGCGACCCCCATCCTGTTGCATCAGGCCTTAGCGGCAGCGCACGTCATTGTTATTCCCGCTGCGTTCGATCGCGCGTCCGGCGACCGCACCGCCGACGGCGCCGAGGATGGTGCCGAGCGTCTCCGACTTGCCGGGGGCGATGACATTGCCGATCACCCCGCCGGCGATGCCGCCGACGATCAGCCCGGTCGATCCGTCGTTGCGGCGGCAATAATATTTATTGTCGCGGCCGCGATAGACGCGGTCGTTGCTGGACAGGCGGCGTTCCTTGTAGCGGCGGTCGGTGCGGTAATAATTGTCGGCATAATAGCCGCCGTGGCGCGGGTCGGGACGGTCATAGTCGTAATTGCCATATTGGCTATACGTATTCTGATCGTAATAGCCATAGCCGCCATCGTCATAGCGCCCGCTGCTCGCGCCCGCACCGACACCGCCATACAGGCCGTTCGAGGCGCAGCCGGCCGCGAGCGCGGTTGCGGCGGCAAGGGGCAGGATCATCAGCTTGTTCATCGACATCACTCCATTCAGGATCGCGTGCCGGCCAAGCGGGGCGTGGGCATGCTCTGTTTTTGCCCCTCGCATGGAGTAAAGCCCCGAGAGGGGTGGGAGTTCCGCCGGGGGTCGCGGCGCTTCGATGTCTGGTTGCCATCCAAAGTTCAGCAAAGGTCAGCCCAGTGGCGATGCGGCGGCGGCGATATCAGTCGGTATGGGAGAGGCGAACACAGGGGCGGCGGAGACGGAGCGGAAGCGGCAAGCGGGGCTGCCGTAGCCTCCGAACCGGTGAACCAGATGCGCAGATTGTAGGAAAGGCGTTTCTGCCCCGCGCGGTGCGAAATAGGATCGGCGTGGCGTGGCGCTGACACATTCGACTGCCCGAATACGACCGAAAGTGGCTCTATCCCTCTTCGGCACCCCGGACTTGATCCGGGGTCCCGCTCAGCAACGGTGACAAGCTGGACCCCGGATCAAGTCCGGGGTGACGAGAAAGAAAATATATCCTTGCACCCGTACACCGCCATGGCGGGGCGCGGATCAGACGCGGCCGCCGCGGAGCGGCCAGCGGCCATGTTCGACATGGGTGGTCTTGCCGACGATGCTTTCCATCAGGATGATCTCGTCGACCGTCCAGCCGATCGGCGGCATTTTTAGCGCCCTCAAAGTTTGAGAACCTTGGCGGTCGCCGCGATAGTTGATCGTGATGTGCGGTTCGGGCGTGGTGCCGTCCATGATCGGCGCCTTTTCGCGGCAAGCAGATGGTTGACCAGCGCCTTCTGGAACGCCCGGGCCTCGGCCAGCGGATCGCGCGTGCGCAGTGTCACCGCCTTGCGGTTCTCTTGTCCGTAGAAGGCGAGCGGGAAAGGTGCTGCTGCGAAGCTGTCCAGCGCGGCGATGGTCGCGAGCAGCCACTCGGGCGGCGCATAGTGGAGGTCGTAGAGCGAGATGAGCGTGACATGGAGGAGGTGGGGGCCGCGTCCGGGGTCGTTGCGCGGCAGCGCTACGATCGCATCCTGCACCTCCGGCGGCGGCTTTGCCATGACGTAGAGGGGGTTTCGGGCGCGCATCGACGGGTGTGTAGCATGGTGTGGGGGTGGTGCCGAGTGGTGGGCAGCCGAGAGCGGATGGCGCCTTTCTTAATTTTCTCTCCGCCTGTGAGGCGGCATTGCGTTCATACGACCGATCTTGAACGGAGAAAAAATATCGGTCTATATGCTGCATCAAGATATTATTTTTAGGATAAGATCGGTGACCCCTGAGCAAATTGTTGAAAATTATAGCTCTAGATACTCTGCATACGAAGCTCTCTCGCAGAGGACTGCTTCATTGTTAGGCGCTCTTGCTAAGTCGTCATCGATATCATTTCATGTCATTGAACATAGGGCAAAAACCGTTGATTCCTTGATTGAAAAAATTCGGAGGCCTGGGAAGTCATATTCATCTTTGGAAGAGATAACCGACCTATCAGGCGTAAGGGTTATTTGTTACTATCAAGACGATTGCGAAGAGATGTCTCAAATAATCGAGAGAGAGTTTCTAATAGTTGGAAAGGAAGACTCTCATAGTGCAAAGCATCTGTCTGAAGATAGATTTGGATATTTATCTCTTCATAGAATTGTAAAGCCAGCAAGGGTCCGAGCTAATTTGATAGAGTGGAGTGATGTGGCCGATCTTTGCTGCGAGATACAAGTTAGAACTGTTATACAGCACGCGTGGGCGGCAGTTTCTCATCAAGTGCAATATAAAATTGAAAGTAAAATACCGTCTCTAATTAAGAGGAGGCTTAATAGGATATCTGGCCTATTTGAAATGGCTGATGAACAATTTGTTCAGGTCAGAGATGAGAGAGCAAAAATTCTAAGTGATTCTAAGGATTTAGTAAAAAAAGATGATCTAAGCTTTGCAATTTCTCCGTCTTCGGTTCAGATAGTTCTAAATAAATGGAGTAATGATAATGAGGCTCCAAAAAAAATAAAGTCTATAGGTTTTATTATATTTGATGATTCTGATCCAGATTTCGAAGGAGATGGAGAGGTAATATCAAGCATAGTTGATATTTGTCAGGAAAATTCAATAGAGCAAGCTAGAGAACTTCTAAATATTGCAGGATCGTTTGATAGGGAATATATGAAAAGACAATTGTCTTCTCATCCATCGAAATCTTGGTCGATATCGACATCATTTTCGTTTCTTCTTCATATTATTAGAAATGTAGAGCGCAAGCCAACGCTATCGGACCTCGTTGGCCAAGGTTGGGGCGAAGATATCGCGGAACGCGTGCTAGAGGTTGCAGAGAACGATGATTAGCAGTGAGCTTTCATCTGCCCGTCAGGGTTTTCGGAATTCAACTCTTTAGCCCCTTATAGCCCGGAATTACGGTGACAGGTGCAACACCCTTAATCCCTGTGATCAGCTCTCGTCGGGCGCATGACCATATTCAGCGTAGAGTTCGAGCAGCCGCTCCGGGCTGATACCGTCCTGCTGCGCAATCGCCAGTTCGTGATCCTTATCGTCAAGGCTGATCACCGGCCGTTGCCTCCCCAGTCGCGGATGGACCCAGCAGCCCTGATTGATCGTCTCAGGAAAGCCCTTGAGGCTATTCGAGAACCAGCCCCACCACGGTCCCATGTCGCTATATTTTCCGTCGTCGAAGCCGTCGACGTAGCGGTCGAAATTCTCGCGCGAGAGGGTGGACCAGACGCCGTAGCCGAATTTTTCGGGCATGCCGTGGACGGGGATGCGGAAGACGCAGCGGACGAAGAAATGTTCGCCGTCGATCACGCAGAAATCTTCCGACAGAAAATCGCCGTCGAGCCTTAGCGCGCTGTTGGGTTCGAGCTGTTCGGCCTTGCCCCAATGATCGGGGGCCAGCGAGCCGATGTCGAACATGCCTTCATGCTCGACATCGCAGTTCGCGCATTTCCAGCGGGCCGATTGCAGAAGCTGAAGGGCGGACGGCTTTCGCCGTCCGAACAGTTTTCCGAACAAGCCCCCTCTTTCCATCAATCGTGTTCGCGTCCACCCGCGCCCATATACAACTCGCTTCCCGTCTCCTTAAACAGCTCGCTCATCTCCGCCATGCCTTTCTCGGCTTCCTCGGCGGCGAGGAAATTCTCGGCGGGCTGGTTCTGCTTGGCCGCAAACTCGCGCACTTCCTGGCTGATCTTCATCGAGCAGAATTTCGGGCCGCACATGCTGCAGAAATGTGCGGTCTTGGCGCCTTCGGCGGGGAGCGTCTGGTCGTGATATTGCTCCGCCGTGTCGGGGTCGAGCGACAGGTTGAACTGGTCGCGCCAGCGGAATTCGAAGCGGGCTTTCGATAGCGCGTCGTCGCGGACCTGTGCGGCGGGGTGGCCCTTGGCGAGGTCGGCGGCGTGGGCGGCGAGCTTGTAGGTGACGACGCCGACCTTCACATCGTCGCGGTCGGGGAGGCCGAGATGCTCCTTGGGCGTGACGTAGCAAAGCATCGCGGTGCCGTACCAGCCGATCTGTGCGGCGCCGATGCCGCTGGTGATATGGTCGTAACCCGGCGCGATGTCGGTGGTGAGCGGCCCGAGCGTGTAGAAGGGCGCCTCGCCGCATGCCTCCAGCTGCTTTTCCATATTCTCCTTGATCTTGTGCATCGGGACGTGGCCCGGCCCCTCGATCATCACCTGCACATCCTGCGCCCAGGCGCGCTTGGTGAGCTCGCCCAGCGTGTAGAGCTCGGCGAACTGCGCCTCGTCGTTCGCGTCGTAGATGCTGCCGGGACGGAGGCCGTCGCCGAGGCTGTAGGCGACGTCATAGGCCTTCATGATCTCGGTAATCTCGTCGAAGCGTTCGTAGAGGAAGCTTTCCTTGTGATGCGCGAGGCACCATTTCGCCATGATGCTGCCGCCGCGCGACACGATGCCGGTCATGCGCTTGGCCGCGAGGGGGACGTAGGGCAGGCGGACGCCGGCATGGATGGTGAAATAGTCGACGCCCTGTTCGGCCTGTTCGATCAGCGTGTCGGCGAAGATTTCCCAGGTCAGATCCTCGGCGACGCCGCCGACTTTCTCGAGCGCCTGATAGATGGGGACGGTGCCGATCGGGACGGGCGAGTTGCGGATGATCCATTCGCGCGTGTCGTGGATGTTGCGCCCGGTCGACAGGTCCATGACGGTGTCGGCGCCCCAGCGGATCGACCAGACCATCTTGTCGACTTCGCTCGCGACGTCCGATGCGACCGCGCTGTTGCCGATATTGGCGTTGATCTTGACGAGGAAGTTGCGGCCGATCGCCATCGGCTCGGATTCGGGGTGGTTGATGTTGTTGGGGATGATCGCGCGGCCGCGCGCGACCTCGTCGCGGACAAACTCGGGCGTGACATAGTCGGGGATCGACGCGCCGAAGCTTTCGCCGTCGCGCTTATATTCGGCGAGGCGGACGCGGCCGAGATTTTCGCGCTCGGCGACATATTCCATCTCGGGCGTGATGATGCCGCGGCGGGCGTAATACATCTGGCTGACGTTCGCGCCGGGCTTGGCGCGGAGAACCTGACGGCGGACGTTGGGGAAGGGGGCGACGCCGCCGCTGCGATCGGGGCCAAGCTGGCCGTTATCCTCGGGCTTTACCTCGCGCTGGGTGACCTGCTCGACGTCGCCGCGGGCGCGGATCCAGTCGGCGCGGATTTCGGGGAGGCCGGCTTCGATGTCGATCGTCGCATTGACGTCGGTGTAGGGGCCGCTGGTGTCATAGACGCGCACCGGGGGCTCGCCCGAATGCGGGTCGAGGTCGATCTCGCGCATCGCGACGCGGATGCCGCTGCCGGTCTGGGTCGCGACATGGATTTTGCGGCTGCCACGGATCGGGCCGGTGGTGACGCCGATCGGAGTTGCGGTGCCCTTTGCGAGGCGGGTGTCGATGTCGGCCATGTGCAGTCGCTCCATATATGTCGGAGCGAGAATGGGGATTCCGGTCCTTGGGTATGGAACGAAACGCCGACCCTCCCTCCGCCGGTATTATCCGGATCAGGTTCAACGGGTCGCGGTTTATTCCGCTCTCAACCTGCGGTCACGCGACAGGCTCCCCGGGGATGAGGGGTGTTTAGCGGGGCGCGGGCTTGCTGTCCACCGGAGAGGCGGCTGGAGACGGCGCGGTTGTCGGCTCGCACCCGCTGGCGCGCAGGAAGGCGATGAAATCGGGATCGGCGCGGATCGGATCAAAGTCGCTATCGTTCGCGATGGCATCGCAATCCAATTTACCTTTCCGATCACGCCATTGCGTCAGGTAGGCGATGCAAGTCGCACTATCGCGCCGAAGCGCAGAAATGCAGGCTTTGTTGAAAAGCGCCGTAGCGACCATTTCCTGAAACGCGGGCTGGTCACTGTCGCCGAAGCGGGCGAGGAGGTCGTCATAGGCGGCGATGGCGTCGTCGTGGCGATCCATCGCGCCGAGGGTGATACTCTTGTTGGCCAGTGCCATGGCGATCATTTCCCGAAACGCGGGCTGGTCACTGTCGCCGAAGCGGGCGAGAAGGTCGTCAAAGGCGGCGATGGCGTCGTCGTGGCGATCCACCGCACCGAGGGTGACCCCCTTGTTGACCTGTGCCTTGGCGACCTGTTCCTGCAATGCGGGCTGGTCACTATCGCCGAAGCGGGCGAGGAGATCGTCAAAGGCGGCGATGGCGTCGTCGTGACGATCCGTCGCGCTGAGGGCTATCCCCTTGTTGATCAGTGCCTTGGCGACCCGTTCCTGCAGCGAGGGCTGGTTGCTGTCGCCGAAGCGGGCGAGGAGGTCGTCAAAGGCGGCGATGGCGTCGAGGTGGCGATCCGTCGCGCTGAGGGCTATCCCCTTGTTGATCAGTGCCTTGGCGACCCGTTCTTGCAGCGCGAGCTCGTTACTATCGCCGAAGCGGGCGAGGAGATTGTCATAAGTAGCGATTTCGTCTTCGGGCCGATCCATCGCACCGAGAGCTATCCCCTTGTTGACCAGTGCCATGGCAACCTGTTTCTGCAGCGCGGGCTGGTTGCTGTTACCGAAGCGAGCGAGGAGGTCGTCATAGGCGGCGATGGCATCGTTGGGGCGATCCATCGAGCGGAGGGTGACCCCCTTGTTGAGCAGTGCCATGGCGACCTGTTCCTGCGACGCGGGTTGGTCGCTGCGGCCGAATTTTTCGTCGATTTCATCATAGATGATATTGGCTTCTGCATCGCGACCCAGCTTGTTCAACGCGACCGCTCTGTAAAACAGCGGAAAGAACAGGTCTTCGTCGGCAGCATCGTCGAACAAATAGGCCATAGCTCCGGCTCTTCGCTCCACCACGTCCCATTCTTCACTCATGGCGGCGACGGTGACCAAGGCGCGATAATCGTCGAGGGTGCGTTCGCGGCGCGGCTTGGCCTGTGCTTCGCGGGCGATGTCGCGCAGGGCCTTTCGTTCCACTTCGCTGGCGGGTGCCTCGCCGGGTTTGAGATTTTCGGTGATCTCCTTGGCCGTCTGTTCGTGGCTGCGGATCGACGCCACGGCGGCGTTCGCCTCTTCCAGCAGCTTTTGAATACGCGTCCGTTCCTCCGCAATGCCTTGTTTCGCTTCCGTCACGGCGGCTTTGCTGAAGCGAAAGGTGAAAAAGATCACCACGGCGGCGATAAGCAGGCTGAATCCGCCCATCACGGCGCTCACCAGGATCGCGAACCAGTTCGTCTGGTTTGCAATGAGTTCGGTACGAATATGGGCGATGTCGCGCTCGCGGGTCAGTCGCCAAACCTCCTCTGTCGCCGGAGCAGGAACCGGCGTTGCCTTTGATGTTTCAGGCGGTGCTATAGTCGTCGGTGCGGACGGCTTGGCCTGACTTGGCAATGGAGAACCAAGTATCAGAAATGAAAATACGGCAAGAATTGATTTTCGATGGCATGTCATAAGTAATTTCTGTCACGGTCGTGCTGTTATGCATAGTGAATTGTTGCAGATCGCCATTTTTGACGACCGCATCGCGATTTCGACCGGGGGCGATCGTTGACCGCTCCCGCCAACACGCCGATAAACTCATCCGATAGGGTAGCTTTGTCGGGAGGTGCGCAATGATGTCATGGCTGGCAGGAGTGACGGCGCTTCTGCTCGCGGCGGGATCGCCTGCGACGGTCGGCGACCTTGCGTGGCTGGCGGGCGACTGGGTGCGCGAAGATGAAGGGCGCTGGACCGAGGAAAGCTGGATGCCGCCGCGTGGCGGGATGATGCTGGGGGTGAGCCGGTCGGGGCGCGGTGAGAATTTGCGCGAGTTTGAATTTCTGCGGATCGCGGCGGACGCCGATGGCGTGCCCGCCTATGTCGCGCAGCCGCAGGGCGGGGCGCCGGTCGCGTTTCGGCTGGTACGCCACGATGCGACCAGCGCGCGCTTTGAAAATGTCGCGCATGATTATCCGCAGCGCATCGACTATGTCCGTGCCGGCGACACGCTGACCGCGACGATTTCGGCGATCGACGGGACGAAGGCGCGGAGCTGGACCTATGAGCGCCGCTGATACTGTCGAGGCGAAGGGAGCGGCATGGACAAGACCGGACGATTGTTCGCGATCATCGACAGCCTGCGCCGGCGGCGGCGGCCGGTGACTGCCGAGATATTGGCCGAAGAGCGGGGCGTTTCGGTGCGCACGCTCTATCGCGATATCCAGGCGCTGGTCGCGCTCGGCGCACCGATCGAGGGCGAGGCGGGGGTCGGCTATGTGCTGCGCCCCGGCTTTTTCCTGCCGCCGCTGATGTTCACCGTCGACGAGCTGGAGGCGCTGGTACTCGGTGCGCGCTGGGTCGAGGGGCGGCAGGACGGATCGCTGTCGCGTGCCGCGGGGATGGCGCTGGCGAAGATCGCGGCGGCGAGCCCGGATGCGCTTCAACAGCGGATCGACGAGGCGGGGCTGTGGCCGGTCAACAGCCAGTGGCGTGAGATCAATGCGGCGCTGCTGGCGACGGTGCGCGCGGCGATGCGCGCCGAAAAGACGCTGCATATCGGCTATGCCGACGCGGGCGGGACGACGACCGAACGCGCGATCTGGCCCGCGGCGCTCGCTTATTATGAGGAGAAGCAGATCATCGCCGCCTGGTGCCTGCTGCGGCAGGATTTCCGCAGTTTCCGGATCGATCGGGTGACGTCGGCGCGGATTGGCGACGAGGGGTTCGGGCGCCGCCGCGCGGTGCTGATGGCCGATTTCTGGCGCCACCGCGATTTTTCCGACCATCCTGCTGACACGATCTGTCAGCAGGATGGTCTAACTCCCGCCAAGTGAAGGGCGGCCGGTGACCGGCGCCCGAAAATGGCGAGGATTTTACGCGATGATCAAGACCTATCACGGCTCATGCCACTGCGGCGCGGTCCAATATGAAGCCGACATTGATCTGTCGGCGGGGACGGGCAAATGCAATTGCTCGATCTGTACCAAGAAGCGGGGCTGGGGCGCGCAGATCAAGCCCGAGGCGTTTCGCCTGCTGACCGATCCCGCCGCGCTGAGCGATTACCAGTTCGGGTCGAACAGCGCGCATCATGTCTTCTGCAAGACGTGCGGCGTGTCCTCGTTCGGACATGGCTATGTCGAGGAGATCGGCGGCGCTTATTATTCGGTCGCGGTCGCGTCCCTCGACGATGTCGAGCCCGCCGAGCTGGCCGCGCTGCCGGTTCAGTATATGGACGGACGCGGCGACAATTGGTGGAACCCGCCGGCGATCACCGCGCATATGTGAGCGGCGTTCAACTCCGTCGCGCGAGGTAAACCCCCGCGACCATCAGGGCGATTCCGGCGATACGCTTGGCGTCGATCGCCGAGCGTATCGCGCCGAACAGGCCGAAATGGTCGATCGTCGCGGCGCTGATCAACTGGCCGACGAGCACGAAGAAGATGGCGTTGCCGACCCCGAAGCGCGGCGCGATGAAGGTCACCGCGATGACATAGAAGGCCATGAACAGTGCGCCGAAATAGAAATGAACGGGGATGTCGGACGAGAGCCTGACATGGCCCAGCGTGCCGGTGAAGAGTGCGCCGGTGATCGCGATGAGCAGCGCGACGCCGAACAGGATCACGCATGCGGCCATCGGGCTGCCGAGGCGCCCGCCGAGGCCCGAATTGAGCGCCGCAAGGATCGGAATTCCGATCCCGGTGAGCAGCATGATCGTGGCAAAGGCGGGAGCGGCGTTATTGGCGGTCATCGGGGCAGTCCTTCACGGCTTGCCCCGCGCATAGTCGAGGACGGGCGGCCCGGCGAGCCCCCAATTGGGGGTGCCAATTTCGTTGCCGTTGCGCGTGCGGATATGCCGCGGCGGCCGGACAGGTATGGCGGGATATCCGGTCAAAATTGATAGGCGACGCCTGCACCCGCGAGCCACTGGTCGGCGCTGCCCGCCTCGGCGACGATCGGCGAGGCGGCGTAGCGGCCGGTCAGGCGGCCATATTGGGCGCCGCCGATCAGGACGAAGCCTTTGCGCAGATCGCCCGACAAGGCATAGGCGCCCGCGATCCCGAAGGTATATTTGCCCGCGGTCGCCTTGGTCCCGGCACGGTCATAGACGGGCAAGCCGCTCGCGGCGCTGCCAAGCGGGTCGATGTCGTAATAATAATGGCCGAAGCCCTTGCCATAGACATTGACCGAGGCCGAGACGCCGATGAAGGCGCGCTTCGACAGCGGGGTGCCATAGTCGATCGTTGGTGAGGCGACCCAGCTGCCGTGGCGACCCGAGATGTCCTTGAGCGCGACGAGGCGCAGCCCGATCTGGTCATAATCGCTGGTGATGACCCCCGTGTGGGTGATGCCCGCCGAGATGCCGAGTTCGACCGCGAGTTTCTTTTCGCCGAGCGCCTCGACCTGCGGATCCTTGATCCCGCCGCTGCGGTCGCCGCGCAGGCTGATGATCGGGCCGAATTTGAAATCGGTCTTTTGCCCGCGCCGCTGGCGAATCAGATCGACCTGGAAATTGGTGCCGCGGGTCGAAAAGGCATAGCCGCCGAGTCGCCCGCGCAGATAGAAAGCGGGGAGGATCGAGCGGTCGTCCGATCCATTATAGCTGGGCGTCGTCATCACCCCGGCGGCGAGCGCAACATAGTCGCGCGCCCATTTGCGGTCGCTGTCATCCGCATCGATGCGCGCAGCGGGCAGCAGGATATTCTCGTCGATATCGCTGGTGTCCTGAACGAAGCGGGCGGGTTCGCTGTCGTCGGCGGTGATGGGGAAGCCGGGCGTTGCGGCGATCCCCTGAGGCTGCGCGGCCATCTCTTCGGCCTGTGCGGGGGAGGCGGTGGCGAGGTTGAGTGCCGCGAAGGCCAGCACGAAGCGCCAGGGGCGGAGCGAGAGGGGGGCGAAGCGGGTCAGGGTCATGCGTTTCGACATTCCTGCGAGCCGACCCCCTTGTTCACAGGTGTAAGAGATTGACGGGACAATGCAAAGGCTTCGTCTTGCGGGCGGGCGCGTTTGGCTTCATCACGCTTTGATGCACCAATTTCCTGTTTCTTGCTTCGCGGGTCCGGCGGCATGAGTCGCGCACCACGTTTTGCCGGTTATGCGCTGATGGCGCTCGCGGCCTTGCTTGCGCTTGCGTCGCGGCGCGGGCTCATCGATGGCATTGGCCCCTTTCCGGTCGCGGCGATCGCGCTGCTGGTCGGGATGATAGGGGTTATGATCGTGTTCACAGACCTGATGGTGCGCGGCCTCTATGCACAGGTCGGGGCGGCGAAGGATGCGCCGCCCGTTGAGGAGAAACGAAGCGATGACGAAGAATAATGCCCGGTTGGGCGGGGCGCTTGCGGCGATGCTGTGCGTTCTGGCGCCGGTGGGGGGCGCGGCCGCCGAAGATGCCGTGAGCGAGAGCGACCGCTTCTTTCTGGATGAAGCCGCGGCCGCGTGCCGCAGCGGCGACTTTCCGGCCTTTCTCTGGCCTTTCGCCAACAGTCGGCTGGTGCGCGAGCGTTATACGGCGCCTGCCGTCGGTTCGGGTGTGGAGGGGAGCGCGCGCGAGGTGCCGGCGAACCGCTATCTGGCTGCCGATGATTTTCCCGTCGTGATGATCGATTACAGCTATGTCACCGGTGCGTCGGCGCGTCGGTTCGATGCGCCGGGTGGCGGCGATCCCGGCCAGCTTGTCACTGTGCAGGTGGAATTCAACACGGCGTCGACGGGAACCGAACGCGTCGACTGGGTTCCGGGGCGTTTCGAGCCCGGCGAGGGCGACGGGCCGGGGACGCTGATCGAAAAGACTGGGCCCGGCGGCTATTTGATCTTTCGTCCCACGGCCGATTGCTGGCAGTTGACCGACGATATCCGAAATCCGGCGCGCGCGCGCTGACCGGCGTGCACCGCCTTTTCGTTCGACAGCTTCGGCGCTTATCTTTATGACCGCGGGATGACCGAACGTCCGCATACGCCGCTGCTCGACACGGTGGATGTCCCCGCCGACCTCCGCAAGCTGAAGCCCGAACAACTCCGCCAGTTCGCCGACGAACTGCGCGCCGAGATGATTTCTGCCGTCGGGACGACGGGCGGGCATCTGGGCAGCGGGCTGGGGGTGGTCGAATTGACCGTCGCGATCCATTATGTTTTCGATACCCCGCGCGACAAGCTGGTGTGGGACGTCGGGCACCAATGCTATCCGCACAAGATCGTCACCGGGCGCCGCGACCGCATCCGAACGCTGCGCGCCAGTGGCGGCCTGTCGGGTTTCACCAAGCGCAGCGAGAGCGAATATGACCCGTTCGGGGCGGCGCATAGCTCCACCTCGATCAGCGCCGCGCTGGGCTTTGCGATCGCCAACCAGCTGAAGGACGAACCCGGCCGCGCGATCGCGGTGATCGGCGACGGGTCGATGTCGGCGGGCATGGCCTATGAGGCGATGAACAATGCCAAGGCGGCGGGCAATCGCCTGATCGTCATCCTCAACGACAATGACATGTCGATCGCCCCGCCGGTGGGAGGACTTTCGGCCTATCTCGCCAAGCTGGTGTCGTCGCGGCCGTTCCTGGAATTGCGCGAGATCGCACGGCGCTTTGCGCGCAAGCTGCCCGAACCGCTGCACAAGGCGGCGCGCAAGACCGATGAATTTGCGCGTGGCATGGCGATGGGCGGGACGCTCTTCGAGGAGCTGGGCTTTTATTATGTCGGGCCGATCGATGGCCATAATCTCGAGCATCTGATCCCGATTCTCGAGAATGTCCGCGATAGCGACCATGGCCCGGTGCTGATCCATGCGGTGACCAAAAAAGGGCATGGCTATGCTCCCGCCGAGGCGGCCGCCGATAAATATCATGGCGTCCAGAAATTCGATGTGATCACTGGCGAGCAGGCCAAAGCGCCGCCGGGACCGCCCGCCTATCAGAATGTCTTCGGCGAAACGCTGGCGAAACTGGCTGACACCGACAAGCGAATCGTCGCGATCACCGCCGCGATGCCGTCGGGCACCGGGGTCGACAAATTCGCGAAAGCGCATCCGACGCGGACCTTTGACGTCGGGATTGCCGAACAGCATGCGGTGACCTTTGCCGCCGGGCTCGCGGCGCAGGGAATGCGGCCGTTCGCTGCGATTTATTCGACCTTCCTCCAGCGCGCCTATGATCAGGTCGTCCATGATGTGGCGATCCAGAATCTGCCGGTGCGCTTTGCGATCGACCGCGCCGGGCTGGTCGGCGCCGACGGATCGACCCACGCCGGGTCGTTCGACGTCACTTATCTCGCGACGCTGCCGAACATGGTGGTGATGGCGGCGGCCGACGAAGCCGAACTCGTCCATATGACCTACACCGCCGCCGAATATGACGATGGCCCGATTGCGTTCCGTTACCCGCGCGGCAATGGCACCGGGGTCGCGCTGCCCGCGGTTCCCGAGAAGCTGGAAATCGGCAAGGGCCGTGTGGTGCGGCAGGGCAAGGCGGTCGCGATCCTGTCGCTCGGCACAAGGCTCGCCGAGGCATTGAAGGCCGCCGACACGCTGGAAGCACGCGGGCTGTCGACGAGCGTGATCGATTTGCGCTTCGCCAAGCCGCTCGACGAGGAGCTGATCCGCAAGACGCTCGCTAATCACGAGGTGTGCGTGACGGTCGAGGAAGGCAGCATCGGCGGGCTCGGCGCGCATGTGCTGACGCTGGCGAGCGACGAAGGGCTGATCGATGCGGGGCTGAAGCTGCGCACGATGCGTCTGCCCGACGTGTTTCAGGACCAGGATTCGCCGCAGGTGCAATATGACGCAGCGGGGCTCAACGCGCCGCAGATCGTCGATACGGTGCTGAAAGCGCTGCGCCACAATAGCGCGGGCGTCGAAGAGGCGGGCGCGCGGGCCTAGTCCGAAGACCGCAGGGGGATCGGGGCGCGGTATGGATTTCCTGAAACTCATCCAGTCGCTCGACGAGCTGCTTTACGAGATCATGTCATGGCTGGTCTTCTATCCGGTCACGCTGTGGCGGACGCTGACACGGCCGCTGAAGATGATGGATTATTCGGAGGCCGAACTCGGCGATGCCGCTGACCGGCAATATACTGACACGCTGTCGCCGCCCCTGTTCCTGATGCTGACGCTGGTGATCGGTCACGGGATCGAGCTGTCGACGGTGGGCGAAAGCGCCATGGTGACCGACCGGACGGGGCTGAGCGGGTTGATCAGCGACGATTCGAGCCTGATCCTGCTGCGCGTCGCCTTTTTCAGCATTTTCCCGCTGATGATGGCGGCGCGGCTGGTGCTGGCGCGGCACGTCAAACTCGACCGCAATACGCTCAAAGCGCCCTTCTATAGCCAATGCTATGCGACCGCGCCCTTTGCCATGATGGTCACCGGCGCGTCGATCCTGATGCGAATGACCGCGACCGAGGCGATGCTGGCGGGTTTCGCGCTGCTGATCTTTGCGCTGCTGTGGTTCGGCAGTTTGCAGATATTGTGGTTCGCGCAGCATATGCGATCGGGCCACTGGCGCGCCTTTGGCCATGCCTCGCGCGCGATGGTCGAGGCGCTGGCCCTGTTCGCGACGGTGTCGTTGCTGTTCGGCTGAGCCCAAAAGAAAACGGCCCGGGATCGCCGGGCCGTCGTCTCGCTATTGATCGTATGGAGGCTTAGGCCCCCGGGATTGCCGAGGAGGCGTCGCGGCCGTCGCCTTCGGGGGCGGCGAGGATGTCGCGGACGACGAGGCCCTTGTCGACGACCTGCGTGTTGGGGCTGCCGACCTGGCTGCGGATGCCGGGGTCGGCGCGCGTGCCATCGGCGCTGCCGATCACTGCGGCTTCGCTGGCGCTGCGCGGGGCGGGGCCGCCGAACAGGGCGCGCAGCGTCTGCTCCGCGGTCGATTCGCCGCCGGGACGCGCCGCGCCGGGGGCGGGCGGGGTGAGCGAATAATCGGGCGGCACGACGAGCGGCGCCTGGCGCGACACCATCATTTCATCGGGGCGGTCGCGGCTGAACAGGCTGTTCGACCCGCAGGCCGACAGGGTTGAAGCGGCAATCGTGGCGGCAAGGATGGCGGTGGTCCGGTTCACTTGAAATATACTCCTATGCGCCCCGTTAATCGGCGGACGGCTGGCCGTCCGTGGTTGCGGCCTTTTCGCCCAAGAGCAGCGCGCGCGCAACCAGCAAAAGCACGCCGATGGTGATGCACGCATCGGCGACGTTGAAAATCAGAAAGGGACGGAAATCGCCGAAATGCAGGTCGGCGAAATCGACGACAAAGCCGTGGCGGACGCGATCGACGATATTGCCGAGCGCACCGCCGAGGATCATCGCGAGCGCGATCACGTCGCCCTTCGCCTTTTCGCGCGTCATCCAGAAGGCGACGGCGGCGGCGACCGCAGCGGTGACCGCGACGAGCGTCCAGCGCGTGGTGTCGTTGCAGGCCGAGAACATCGACAGCGAAATGCCGCAATTTTCAGCCCAGGTCAGGTTGAAGAAAGAGACAATCTCGATCGTCCGCTGGGGCTCGAGCGATAGCGGAACGATGACGATCCACTTGCTGACCTGATCGAGCAGGAAGGCGAAGGCCGCGATCAACAGGCCGAAGCCCAGATAGGGGGAGCGGGTGCGGGTCATCAGGCGTCCAATACCGTGTCGCAGCGATTGCACAAGCTGCCGTCGGACTCGACCTCGGGCAGGTGGCGCCAGCAGCGGCCGCATTTGTGGTTTTCGGTGCGGGTGACGGTCAGCGCATCGCCCGCGCGGGCGACCGAGACGATGAAGATTTCTTCAAGCGCCGCTGGATCGAGCGTCGGATCGGGAATCGTGACCTCGGCCTCGAGGCTCGACCGGATCGTCTTTTCGCGGCGATAGGGTTCAATCGCCTCGGTCACCGCTTCGCGCTGGGTGCGCACGCCAGCCCATTTGGTCGCGAGCGTGGCGTCGTTCCATACGGCGTCGACGGTAGGCCATTCGAGCAAATGCACGCTGCCCGCTTCGGGATAGCGCGTGCCCCACACCTCTTCGCTGGTGAACACCAGCACCGGCGCGGCGTAGCGGACGAGCGCGTGGAACAGGATGTCGAGCACGCTGCGATACGCGCGGCGGGTGTCGGTGCCGAGCGGTGCGGCGGGGCCGAGGTCGCAGTAGAGGACGTCCTTGCGGATGTCGAAATAGAAGGCCGAGAGGTCTTCGTTGCAGAAATCGGCGAGCAGGCGCGTGTAGCTGTTGAAGTCGAAATCATCGACCGCCTGCGCCATCTTTGTGTCGAGGTCGGCGAGCAGCGAGAGCATATAACGCTCCAGCTCGGGCATCGCGGCGACGTCGGTGACGCGTTCTTCTTCGCTGAACCCGTCGAGCGCGCCGAGCAGGTAGCGGAAGGTGTTGCGCAGCTTGCGATACTGGTCGGCGACGCCCTTCAGGATCTCGTCGCCGATGCGGTGATCTTCGGTGAAATCGACGCTCAGCGCCCACAGGCGGATGATGTCGGCGCCGTTGGTCTGCATCACCTTGACGGGATCGGTCGTGTTGCCGACCGACTTGGATTGCTTGAGACCCTTGCTGTCCATCGTGAAGCCGTGCGTCAGCACCGCCTTGTACGGCGCCTGTCCGCGCGTGCCGCACGACTCGAGCAAGGACGACTGGAACCAGCCGCGATGCTGATCGCTGCCTTCCAGATAAAGATCGGCGCTGTGGGTGCCGCCGTCGTGGCGGACGAGCGCGGGCCAGCGGCCGCTTTCGAGGACGAAAGCGTGGGTGCAGCCCGAATCGAACCAGACGTCGAGAATGTCGACGATGCGCTCGTAATCGGCGGCGTCATAGGCCTCGCCCAGATATTCCTGCGCGCGCGCGTCGCTCCATGCGTCGACACCGCCTGCCTTCACCGCCGCGACGATGCGGTCGTTGACGGCGGGGTCGTTGAGATAGACGCCGGTCTTGCGGTCGACGAAGAGCGTGATCGGCACGCCCCAGGCGCGCTGGCGCGACAGCACCCAGTCGGGGCGGTCCTTGACCATGCTGCTGATGCGGTTGCGGCCCTTTTCGGGGACGAAGCGCGTCTCGTCGATCGCCTGCATCGCCGCCTGACGCAGCGTCGGCGCGGCGCAGAGGTCCTCTTCGGCGGGGTTGATCGCGCCGCCCTCATTCTCCCAGCGCTTTTCGCGCGGGGTCTTGGGCTCGATGTGCGTCATCACCTTGTCCATCGGCACGAACCATTGCGGGGTGCAGCGATAGATGACCTTTGCCTTCGAGCGCCAGCTGTGCGGATAGCTGTGCTTGTAATCGGCCGAGGCTGCAAGCAGCCCGCCGGATTCGCGCAGGTCGGTGCAGATCGGGCCGTCGGGGGCGTTGAACTTGGGATTGATCACCGATCCCTGACCGCCGAGCCAGCCCCAGTCTTCGCGATATTTGCCGTCGCCCTCGACCGCGAACACGGGGTCGATGCCGTTCGCCTTGCACAGGTCGAAATCATCCTCGCCATGGTCGGGCGACATATGGACGAGCCCGGTGCCGCTGTCGGTGGTGACGAAATCGCCCGCGAGGAAGGGACGCGGACGCGCGAAGAAGCCCCCGAGTGCGTGCATCGGGTGGCGGGCGATGGTGCCGGCGAGGTCGGCGCCTTTGAAGCGGTCTTCCGGTCCAAAATCCAGATCGAAGTCGACGCGCGGCGAACCTACCTCACTCAAATCGATCGTCTTAAGCGCTGCATCCACTCGTGCCTTGAATGCTTCAACAAGATCTGCGGCTACCAATACGGGCCTGTCAAACCATCCATTATACAGGGGGTGAGCATGAATGATGTTCCAAGCGGACTCTGAGCCCCCCGACAAAAGGGGGCTCGCAAGAACATACTCCACCTCCGGCCCATAGGCTAAAGCCTGATTGACCGGGATCGTCCACGGGGTCGTCGTCCAGATGACCGCATGCGCGCCGATCAGCTCAGCGATTGGGCTTTCGATGATCTGGAACGCCACGTCGATCTGCGTCGAGACGATGTCCTCATATTCGATCTCGGCCTCGGCAAGCGCGGTCTTTTCGACCGGCGACCACATCACCGGCTTGGCGCCGCGATAGAGCATGTCGTTGGCGGCGAATTTGAGCAGTTCGCGCACGATAGTGGCTTCGGCCTCATAATCCATCGTCAGGTACGGATGGTCCCAGTCGCCGCCGATGCCGAGGCGCTTCAGCTGTTCGCGCTGGGTGTCGACCCAATGCTGGGCATAGGCGCGGCATTCGGCGCGGAATTCCTCGACCGGAACCTCGTCCTTGTTGAGCTTTTTCTTGCGATACTGCTCCTCGACCTTCCACTCGATCGGCAGGCCGTGGCAGTCCCAGCCGGGGACGTAGGGCGCGTCCTTGCCCTTCAGCGTCTGGGTGCGGACGACCATGTCCTTCAGGATATGGTTGAGCGCATGGCCGATGTGCATGTCGCCATTGGCATAGGGCGGGCCGTCGTGGAGGATGAACTGGTCGCGGCCCTTGCGGCTTTCGCGAATCTGGCCTTCCAGATTGCCCTCGAGCCATTTGGCGAGAATCAGCGGTTCCTTCTGCGGCAGGCCGGCCTTCATCGGAAAGTCGGTCTTGGGCAGGAAGACGGTGTCGCGATAATCGCGGGTTTCGGGCGCGGGCGTGCTTTCGGTCATGGTCGCGGCGCTTAGCGTAACAGAAGGGGTTTCGTCACCTTTTATGTGGCGCAGTGCCGCCATTGGCCCCGGCTTTCGCCGGGGAACAAGAACCATAGTCGCACGCCAGAGTTGTTCCCCGGCGAAAGCCGGGGCCCATGCGGGGCTAGGCAGGGTCGAAAGTGAGGTCGCGCCAGTCGGGATTAATCGCCTCGATCAACTCGATCTTCCACGCGCGTTTCCATTCCTTCATCTGGGCCTCGCGGCGGCGGGCGTCCTGAAGATCATCGAAATGCTGGTACCAGACAAGCAGTTTGCAGCCGTATTTTTGGTGAAACCTTCGATCAGGCCCTCGCGATGTTGCCAGATGCGCTGGGGCAGGTTGCTGGTGACGCCAATGTAGAGCGTGCCGTTGCGTTTATTGGTCAGGATGTAGACGCTGCCTTGCTTCATGATCGACCGTTGTTACTGGGCCCCGGCTTTCGCCGGGGAACAACAAGGTTCAATCCGGATCAGCTCCCCGGCGAAAGCCGGGGCCCAGGCGCTGGTCACTTCTGTCGCGGACGGAGCGCGGGGCCGAGGTTGTAGATATCCTCGATCCAGACATAGCCGGTGAAGGCGGCGGGGATTTTTTGCAGCTGGTAGACGTTGTGGAGGCCGAGGCCGTTCGCTTTGTCGTCCTGATCGCCGACGAGGAGGACGCGGGTATCATGCGCTGCCGCGCGCGCTTGCAGGCGTTTGGGCCAGCCCCAAAAGGCCCATTGGCGGTTCAGCGGGACGATGATCGTGTTGCCGACGCAGCTGGGCGGATACCAGCCCGACCAGCCATATTTGATATAGTCGGTGGTGCAGGTCCTGGCGCTGTCCGGGTCCATGGCCCATGCCTTGGGCGCCTTTTCGCGGATGATTTCGATCGGCTTGCCCTTGCCATAGAAGCCGAAGCGTCCGTCATTGGGATCGATCCCGGCCTTCGCAAAGGCGGCGAGCAGCATCTCGGCCTCCTTCGGGTCGGGCGACTTGAAATTGATCAGCAGCGAGAGGTGGCCGAGCTGGCTCAGCACTTCGTCGAAGCCGGGCATCATGCCTACGCCCTTGCCGCGCAGCGGGAAGCTCTGGCCGCCGTCGGCGGTGTAGCCATAGCCGATGTCGAGTTTCCGCAGCTCGTCCATGGTGGCGTCGCGAATCGGGCCTTTGCCGTCGGTGCGGCAGTCGAGCGTCCAGTCGTGGAAGACCGCGATCTGGCCGTCCTTGGTCGGTGCAATGTCGAGTTCGACCATATTGGCGTCGCGGCCGATCGCGGCTCGGATCGAGGGCAGGCTGTTTTCGATATAATCATGTTCGGGCGCGCGGATGCGCGTCGCGGTGCAGGTGTCGCGGCCGACGCCGCTGTGATCGAAAAGCTGTGACACGCCGCGATGCGCGATGAGGGTGCGCTTGCCGACGGGATCGGGGGCGAGCCAGCTCGCGTTGCTGAGGGTGAACCAGGCGACGATTGCCGCGAAGACCCAGAGGAAGATTTTGGTGCCGCGCTTCATCGGCTTTTTGGGCGGGGGTTCGAGCCCGGCGGCCCAGTCATCGTCGGTCGTTTCGGTCATATATTTCCCCCTCCGTCTTCGTCATGCCGGACCCTTCGACAGGCTCAGGACAGGCTTGATCCGGCATCCATGAACCCCCGATCAAGTCCGGCATGACGATGATTATATGTTGGCGAGCAATTCCCGCGCGCGGTCGCAATCCGCCGCGATTTGCGCGGTCAGGGCGTCCATATCGTCGAACTTCGCCTCGGGCCGGATGAAGGCGCGGAAGGCGACGTCGATTTCCTGCCCGTAGAGATCTTCGGCGAAGTCGAAGAAATGCGGTTCGAGCAATTCCTTGGGCGGATCGAAGCTTGGGCGGATGCCGATGTTCGCCGCGCCCCTGAGGATGCGCCCGTCGGGCAGGCGGCCGGTGACCGCATAGATGCCGTAACGCGGGCGCAGATAATTTCCCATGTCGATGTTCGCGGTCGGAAAGCCGAGCAGGCGGCCGTTCTTGTCGCCATGTTCGACCGTGCCGCGCACGGTGAAGGGGCGGGTGAGCAGGCGCGCGGCGGTGTCGCAATCGCCCTCGCGCAGCGCGTCGCGGATGCGGCTCGACGAGACGACCTCCTCGGCATCGTCGACCGGGGCGACCATTTCGGTGAAGAAGCCGTGGGTGCGGGCATGGTCGGCCAGCGTCACGACATCGCCGCCGCGGCCCTTGCCGAAGACGAAATCGCTGCCGGTGACGACACCCGCCGCGCCGTAGCGATCGAGCAGCAGCCCGGTGATGAAATCCTCGGCCGTCGTCCCCGCGAGCGTCGCGTCGAAGGGCAGGACGAGCATCGCGTCGGCGCCCGCCGCGGCGAACAGCTCCTGCCGCTGATCGAGCGTCGTCAGGCGAAAGGGCGGGACGTCGGGCTTGAAGAAGCGCACCGGATGCGGGTCGAAGGTCGCGACGATCGCGGGGCGGCCCTCGTCACGCGCATGGCGGACGGCACGGCCGACGACCGCCTGATGCCCGGCGTGGAAGCCGTCGAAATTGCCGAGCGCGATCACCCCGCCACGGAGTGGTTCTTCGATGCGGGCGTGGCCATCGAGGCGAATCACGGGGCGGGCGGGGCGAGGGGCACGAGGCCAGCCGACAGCACGCGGATCGCGTTGCCGCCCATCGCGGCGCGGATTTCGTCGTCGCTGAAGCCCGCGTCGATCAGCGCCTGCGTCACCTGCACCAGCTTTGACGTGTCGAAGCGCACCGTCGTCGCGCCGTCATAGTCGCTGCCGAGCGCGACATGATTGATGCCGACGAGGTCGCGGACATGCTTCATCGCCTTCGCGATGCTCGCGGGTGAGGTGTCGCAGACCGCTGCGTCCCAGTATCCGATGCCGATCAGGCCGCCCGTCGCGGCGACGCCGCGAATCTGTTCATCGCTGAGATTGCGATTGACCTTGCACGTCGCCTGCACGCCGCCGTGGCTGGAGACGACGGGGCGGCGCGCCATTTTGAGAATGTCGGCGACGCAGGCGCTGGAGCAATGGGCGAGATCGACGATCATCCCCCTGGCTTCCATCCGCGTCACAACGTTGCGTCCGAGCGGGGTGAGGCCGCCTTTTTTGAGCCCGTGCATCGATCCCGCGAGCTCATTGTCGAAGAAATGGGTGAGCCCCGCCATGCGGAAGCCCGCGGCGTAGAGCTTGTCGAGATTGGCGATATCGCCTTTGAGCCCGTGCAATCCTTCGATGCTGAGCATGGCACCGACGGGCACCGCCTTGCCTTGCCGCGCCGCGATCAGCGCGTCGAGCTGGGCCCGGTCGGCGACCGCGACGAGCTGGCCGTCCGACGCTGCGACCGCGCGGTGCAGCTTTTCGGCGTGCCACAGCGAGCGTTCGAGCAACGAGTTCCACGTCCGCACAGGTTGCAACTGCGCGATCACCAGT
The DNA here is from genome assembly GCF_002205635.1 of Sphingopyxis witflariensis. Classification (GTDB taxonomy): domain Bacteria; phylum Pseudomonadota; class Alphaproteobacteria; order Sphingomonadales; family Sphingomonadaceae; genus Sphingopyxis; species Sphingopyxis witflariensis. Next base: position 111,734 of record NZ_NISJ01000004.1, read on the forward strand.
CCGGTGATATTGTCGGTATCGCCGCTATTGGCGTCGTAATTCTGGCCCTTGGGCGACTTGGTCGTGCTCGCGAGGATTTGCAGCGCGACGTTTCCGTCTTCGAGCCGGGGCAGATCCATATGGCCGCGCTTTGCACGATCGAGAAAGTCGCGGCTCCAGAGCAGGCTGTCGCTGTGCAGATCGACGACGGTGAGGGTCTTGTGGAGCGCCTTGGCGCGCTCGCTGACCTCGGCAAGCGGTTTGCCGTCGACCTTGTTCATGCTGCGCTCGAGCATGCCGGGGGCGAGGGTGAAGAAGGCGCCCGCCGCGACGATCAGGACGACCAGTATGCCAATCAGCCAGCGGCGCATCATTTTTTCCTTACGAGCGTGACGAAGCTGTACGCGGGGCGGCCAGCGTCGCCGGCGGGATGATCCTCGCGCGCGATCTCGCGCCATTCGGGACCGGGGGCGGGGATCGCGGCGTCGCCTTTGGGCTCGAGCGCGATTTCGGTCAGCTCGATGCGGTCGGCCAGCGGCAGGAATTGTGCATAGATTTCGGCGCCGCCGATCACCATCACATGCGGTGCATTGGCGAGGCGCAGCGCCCCCTCGACGCTGTGCGCTGGCTCGGCGCCCTCCTCCTGCCAGTCGGGATCGCGGGTCAGCACGATGTGGCGGCGGCCCTCGAGCAGCGCGGGAAGGCTGTCGAAGGTTTTGCGCCCCATGATCATCGGGCGGCCCATCGTCAGCTGTTTGAAGCGGCGAAGATCGGCGGGAAGGTGCCAGGGCATTTTGCCGTCGGCGCCGATGACGCCATTGCTGGCGCGCGCGAGGATCAGCGTGATTTCGGGATGGTTCATGAAGGCAAGGTTCCAACCCAGGTGACATGGCCGAGCTTGCGGCCCTCGCGGACCTCGGCCTTGCCATAATGATGGACGCGCGCAGCGCCGTCGGCGAGCAGCGCGGGCACGCCCTCGATCTCGGCGCCGATCAGATTGCGCATGACGACGGGGAGTGCGGTCGTGGAGGTATCGCCGAGCGGCAGACCGGCGACGGCGCGGATATGGTTTTCGAACTGGCTCGTCACCGCGCCCTCGATCGTCCAATGGCCGCTGTTGTGGACGCGCGGCGCCATTTCGTTGAAGATCGGGCCGTTTTCGGTGGCGAAAAACTCGCCGGTCAGCACGCCGACATAGTCGAGCGCGTCGGCGATCTTCGCGAGCAGCGCGCGGGCTTCGTCTTGCTGATCGCGGATGATCTGCGGCGGCGGCAGGCTCGATGTCGCGAGGATACCATGTTCATGGACATTGACCGGACTGTCCCAGAAGCGTGTTTCGCCGTCGATCCCGCGCACCATCAGGACCGAAAATTCATGCGCGAAGGTCACGAAACCTTCGAGCACTGCGGCGTGGCGGTCGATCGCGTCCCATGCGGCATCGGCGTCGTCGGGGCTGGTGAGGCGCGCCTGGCCTTTGCCGTCATAGCCCATGCGGACGGTTTTCAGGATCGCGGGGGCGCCGACGTCGGCCAATGCGGTATCGAGCGCGGCGCGGTTCGCCACCGCAGCGAAGGGGGCCGGGCGGCCGCCGAGGTCGGCGACGAAATTCTTCTCGATCAGCCGGTCCTGCGCGATTTCGAGCGCGCCGCCGCCGGGGCGCACCGCGACATGGCCCGACAGGAAGCGGACGGTGTCGACGGGGACATTTTCAAATTCGAAGGTGACGACGTCGCAGGCCGAGGCAAAGGCGGCGAGGCGCGATTCATCGTCCCACGCCGCCTGCGTGTGCTGCGCCGCAACATCGGCGGCGACGCTTTCGCGGTCGGGTGCATAGATGTGGATGCGATAGCCGAGCTGTGCGGCGGCCTGACCGAGCATGCGGCCGAGCTGGCCGCCGCCCAAAATGCCGATGGTCGAACCGGGAGGCAGCAAGCGCTCAGCCCTCGCGCACGGGGATCATGGCGACCCCCTCGGTCTGCGCGGCGCGCCATGCGTCGAGCCGGGTGGCGAGATCGGCGTCATCGCCCGCGAGCAGCGCGGCGGCGAACAGGCCGGCGTTGGTCGCCCCCGCCTTGCCGATCGCAAAGGTCGCGACCGGAATTCCGCCGGGCATCTGGACGATCGAATACAGGCTGTCGACACCGCTGAGCGCAGCCGACTGGACGGGAACGCCCAGGACGGGAACGCGCGTCATCGAAGCGACCATGCCGGGCAGATGCGCCGCGCCGCCCGCGCCCGCGACGATGGCGCGGAGGCCACGGTTTGCGGCGCTTTTTGCATAGTCGATCAGGCGGTCGGGGGTGCGGTGGGCGGAGACGATCTGCACCTCGTGTGCGATGCCAAATTCTTCCAATATATGGACGGCGTGCGCCATTGTGGGCCAGTCCGACTGGCTGCCCATGATTACGCCAACGCTGACTCTGGCGCTTCCGCCCTGCGGCGCGCGATCGCCCATCACCCTATACTCCTGACCCCGGCCCTGTTCCGGCCCCGTTCCGACAATGAATCGTCGCTGCACTCCCCTAGCTATTCGCTTTCGCAGGCGCAACGCCGCCAAACGCCCCTGCGTTTACGGATTGGTATCAACTGCTAGCTAATGACCTTGGCCAGATGATCGCCGGCATCCATCGGCGAGCAATTTGACATGCGCGGGGACCGGGAATGGATAGCGTAGGAGGGGCGCGGATTGCAGTCAGCCATATCGGCATGCTGCCCGTCGACTCCGTCGAAGACCAGTTGCGCGAAATGCGCCGGGAGCGCGACGCGCTGCGCCGCGAAAATCGCGTGCTCAAGATCGCCGTTGCCGAGCTCGAGCGCGTGTCCGAACGCGACACGCTGACCCCCTTGTTCAACCGCCGCTATTTCCTGACCGCGATTCATCAGCGGATCGCGCGGTTCGAGCGCTATGCCGAACCCGCCGCAGTCGTTTTTGTCGACGTCAACCAGCTCAAATATATCAACGACAGTTTCGGTCACGCTGCGGGCGATTTTGCGCTGATAGAAATTGCCGCCCGGCTTGCGACGGCGATCCGTTCGTCCGATGTAGCGGCGCGGATCGGCGGCGATGAATTCGGTCTGATCCTCGACCAGTCAAGCGAGGCGGCGGCGCGGACGCAGGTTCGCTGGCTGTGCGAGATGTTGAGCGCGACCCCCGCATTTTACGACGGTCATGAAATCATGCTGTCGGCCTGTTTCGGGATTGCGATGCTGCGGACCGGCGTGAGCGAATCCGACATATTGGCTGCCGCCGACCGCGACATGTATCGGAGCAAGCAAGTGCAGGAACGGCTCCCCGGTCACCGCTAACCGGGCGTTAACCAAAAGGGCGCATCGTCATCCCCAGAAAACAGGGGGTGCATGATGCTGAGCCACAACGACCCGTTTCCCGATATGCAGCGCCGGATCACCGGACAGATCGGCGCGCTCGCCAAAGCGCTGCCGCATTGTGCGCTGGCGCAGATCGTCCAGAGCATCGACGACATCCGCTGCCTCGCGCGCGACCATGGTTTTGCTGCGGTCGAAACGCTGGCAAGCCGGCTCGAATCGGCGGTTGGTTCAGGCGGCCAGCGCGCCGCGATCCTGACCTATCTCGACGCGATGAGCGACGCCGCGAGCGCGCCCGGACCGCTACCCGCCGCCGCGCAGGAAGCGTGGCTGGCGTCGGTCGCGATGCGGTTGGGGCATTGACGGGCGCTGACTGACGCGTCAGGCGCGATTTCCATGGATGCCATCATGCTCGCGCTCGTGGCGGTGCTGCTCGCCAATGCCGACGGGCGCACCGGTATATTTCTCTCGCAATTGCTGCGTGCGCGCACCGATCGGCGACGTATCACGCTGATCGCATTCGGTAGCTTCGTTATCAACGCCGCGATCGCGGCCATCGCCGGATCGGTCGCCAACCGGATGATCGGGCAGGGGGTGGTCGCGCTGCTCGTCGCTTTTGCGTTGCTCGCTGCCGCCGCAGCGCTGCTGTGGCGCGGACGTCCGGCGATCGCGGCTGATCACGCGGCCGAAATGCCGTTTACCGGGCTGGTGATGCGGATGCTGCTCGACCAGTTTGGCGATCGCAGCCATTTCCTGATCGGTGCGCTCGCCGCGACCAGCGGGGCGGGATATTGGGCGGCGGCGGGCGGGCTGATCGGCTGGACGCTCGCGCTTTTGCCCTTCCTCGCCTTTGGTCCCGCGATCGCCGACCGGCGCGCGGCGCGCCTGCTCTGCTGGGCGAGCGCGGCCATTCTTATCTTCTGGGGCGTTCGCACCGCGATGACCGCGTTCGGTTTGATCGGGCTATCTTCTTGATGCTGCGTCACTGATCGAGTTTCTCGATGACAGCGACCAAGAGCATCCATGGGCCTTTTGTCGCCAGCACTGCTATGTCGTTGGGGCAACAGAAAGGATGACCCATGCCCCAGAATCATAATGAGCCCGCGGTCGCCGATGCGCTGAACGCGCTGCTCGCCGACAGCTTCGCGCTCTATCTGAAGACCAAGAATTTCCACTGGCACGTCCATGGTCCGCGCTTTCGCGACCTGCACTTGCTGTTCGATGAGCATGCGACGCAGATATTGGCGACGACCGACCTGATCGCCGAGCGCGTGCGCAAAAATGGCGCGTCGACGCTGCGCTCGATCGGCGACATCGGGCGCCGCCAGTCGATCAAGGATGACGATGGCGCGAATGTTGATGCCGACACGATGATCAAGACGTTGGCCGAGGATAATCAGACGCTGCTTGCGCAGCTGAAGGCGGTCAAAGCGGCAGCCGAGGCCGATGGCGATATTGCGACCAGCGGTCTGGTCGATACATGGGCCGACGAGACGCAGCAGCGGATATGGTTCCTGCAGGCGACGCTGGGCTATTGAGGCCAGGAGCCCCATTTTGGGGTGGAAGCCACATGCCGTTCGTCATCCCGGGCTTGACCCGGGTGTGGATTCACATTTGAAGTGCAACGTGCGGAAGGTTTCGGCTGGGGTTTTGAAGCCGAGGCATTTTCTGGGTGTGTTGTTGTAGTTTGCGATGATGGCGTCGATGGCTTTGGCTGACAAGTCGTCGAGGTTGGTTTTTCGGGGCAGGTTGCGGCGCAGCCTGCCGATGGCGTTTTCGACACCGCCTTTCTGCCATGGAGCGTGCGGATCGCAGAAGTAGGCGTTGAGGCCGAGCTGCTGTTCGATGCGGTGATGGCGGGTAAATTCGGTGCCATTGTCGAAGGTGATCGAGCGTCGCAGCGCGGCTGGCAGGGGTCTCAGCATCCCGACGAGCGCGTCGGCGACGGGATCGGCCTTGAGGCTGGCCTGACGCAGGGCGATGGCGATCCGCGAGTGGCGTTCATGGGCGATCAGGATCGCCTGTCCCGAAGTGGAGAAGAGCATGGCATCGGCCTCCCAATGGCCTGCCTGCTTGCGGGTGGCGATGCTGTCGGGGCGGTCGTGGACCGAGAGACGGTCGGTATAGCGCGGCCAGCCGCCCTTGGTGCGCCAGCCGCGCTTGTACTTGGCGCGCGGGAGGTAGAAGCGCCAGCGCCGGTCGTTGGTGCGTTTGAGCTGGGCATAGACGAAGCGGTAGATGGTCTCATGGCTGATGACCTGATGGCCTTGTTCATGGGCCAGACGCCCCGCCACCTGCTCAGGCGACCAGCCCTGCGCGAGCCGGTCGAGCACTTGTTCACGCAAGGCATCGTCACGCTCGAGCCGCGTCCCGGTCCAGCGCCGAGCATCGGCCTGCGCCTGCGCATAGGCAGGCTGGTAACCGACCTTGGCTCCACAGTTGCGCTTCAACTCGCGCGCGATGGTCGACGGCTGGCGATCCAGAGCTGTAGCGATCTGCCGGATCGATTGCCCGTCTTCATAAAGACGGGCAATCGAACAGCGCTCCTCAATCGATAACTGACGGTATCTCGACATGGCAACACCTGTGTGAGGTGTTGCACTTCGTTTGTGAACTCAGGGGGATCCCGCTTTTTTTCCGGCATCGACTGGCCTTGGCTTCAAGCGGGACCCCGGATCAAGTCCGGGGTGACGATGAAAGAGAAGCCACGCTATCGGTCGAAGTGGCGATCTGCTTCCTGCCGCTCATCCCAAACAAAAAGGGCGGCCCGAGGGCCGCCCTTTTCGTTATCCTTTATCCGCCGATCAGTCCTGATGCGGCTGGATGTTCACCGCAGCGAACTTGCCGCGATCATCGACCTCGATGTCGAAAGCGACGCGGTCGCCTTCTTCCAGGCCGGTCATGCCGGCGCGCTGGACCGCGCTGATGTGGACGAAGGCATCGGCCTGTCCATCGTCGCGCGCGATAAAGCCGAAGCCCTTGGTCGCGTTGAAGAATTTGACCGTACCCGAGGTACGCTCACCGGTCAGCTGACGCCGGCCGCGGGCGCCGCCGGGCGCTGCGCCACCGGGGCGCTCGCCACGATCGTCGCGACGCGGTGCGCTATCTTCGATCGGCATCGGTTCGCCTTCGATCTTCAGATCGATGGCCGACACCTTGCCATTGCGTTCGACGAGGGTGAAGCCGAGCGGCTGACCCGAAGCGAGGCCCTGAAGCCCGGCCTGTTCGACTGCGCTGATGTGAACGAAGACGTCTTCGCCGCCATCGTCGCGCGCGACAAAGCCGAAGCCCTTCGCCGGGTTGAAGAATTTCACCGTGCCATTGCCTTCGCCGACGACCTGCGCCGGCATGCCGCCGCCACGTCCGCCGCCGAAGCCACCACCGCCGCCGCCGCCGCCGCCGAAGCCACCGCCGCCGCTGCGGTCACCGCCGCCGAAGCCGCCGCCACGATCACCACCGCCGAAGCCGCCGCGGTCGCCAAAACCGCCACCGCGGTTTCCGCCGCCATAGCTGTCGCCGCCGTAGGGTGCAGGTTCGAAGCTATCGAAATTGCCGAAATCATCGCGCTTGCCGCGCCCCCGCTGGCCGCGGCGATCCTTGTTGAAACTCATTGTCTAATAGTCGCTTTCGGTTCGTCCATACCCCATTCGATCAGTGCCTTACGTCGGACGGGGACGCAGTTCACCATGGGCACAGACTCGCCCCGTGCCTCTAACGGCGCAATATATAACCTATAAGCCCGCTGTGAGCGAACGGAAAATTCAGCACCGAAAAGCCCTGTTTTGCCCGCTTTGCCGCAGGAGTGTGGCGCACCGGCCACAGTGGCGAAAACCAGTCATTGAGCGGCACGGCCGCTTCGCCTAAGGCGGGCGCATGAGCGTATATTTCCACGAAGAAGATTTGCCCGAGGGCGTGCTGGGTCCCGGCGCGGTCGCGATCGACACCGAAACCATGGGTTTGAACCCGCTGCGCGACCGGCTTTGCCTCGTCCAGATCAGCGACGGATCGGGCGATGAGCATCTGGTCCGCTTCAAGCCCGGGAGCGCCTATGACGCGCCGGTGCTGAAAGCGATTTTGACCGATCCCGACCGGCTCAAGCTGTTCCATTTTGCGCGTTTCGACATTGCTGCGCTGCAGCAGGCGCTCGGCGTCGTGACGGCCCCCGTTTATTGCACCAAGATCGCGTCGCGGCTGATCCGCACCTATACCGACCGACATGGTTTGAAGGAGTTGGTTCGCGAACTTCTGGGCCAGGACGTGTCGAAGCAGCAGCAGTCGAGCGATTGGGGCGCCGCCGAACTGAGCGACGCGCAGCGCGATTATGCCGCGAGCGACGTGCGCTTTCTGCATGCGATGAAAGAGATTCTCGACATGCGGCTGGCGCGCGAAGGGCGTACCGAGCTGGCGCAGGCCTGTTTCGACTTCCTCCCGGCGCGCGCCGCGCTCGATCTTGCGGGTTGGCCCGAAACCGATATTTTCGCGCATAGTTGACCGAAGCGGAGAGCCCCTAGTGTCCGAACGCGCCGAACTGGATCGCACGATGCGCCGGATGTGGGCGGCCAGCGGGTCGAGCCACGACCGCGTCGTGCGCATCCTGCGCTATGGCCTGCCGCTGGTGATCGGCGTCGTCGGGGCGATCCTCGTCTTCTCGCCCTTCACCCAGCGCACCGAGGTCAGCTTCCTGCTCGCCAAGGATAAGGTCGAGGTGGCGAAGGAACGGATGAAGGTGACGCGCGCCGAATATCGCGGTCAGGATGGCAAGGGACAGCCCTTTGCCCTGCTCGCGGGCAGCGCGGTCCAGAAAAGTTCGGCCGAACCGATCGTGCGGATGACCGACCTGTCGGGTGCGATCAAGCTCGTCGACGGCCCAGCGACGATCGTCGCCAGGGACGGCGCCTATAATATGGATACCGAAAAGGTCGATTTTCCGGGCGCGGTTCAGGTGAAAAGCGCCGACGGATATCGCATCGACGCCAATAATGTCGCGATCGACCTCAAGACTCGCAGCCTCGTCGGGCAAGGCGGGGTCAACGGGACGTTGAACATCGGGCATTTTTCGGCCAACGAGCTGACCGCCGACCTCGACAAGCGGATCGTGCGATTGCAGGGCAATGCGCGGCTGAGGATCAACCAGGGAGTGCTGAAATGAACCGTCTATCGGCCATGAAAAGCGCCGCGCTCGCGGGCGCGGGCTTTGCACTCACCAGCCTTGCGATTCTGTCGACGGGCGGCGGCGATGTCGCGCACGCCCAGGCACTCGCCAATCACAACAGCAATGCGCCGGTCGATTTCGCCGCGAACAGCATCGAAGTACAGGACCGGTCCGACCGCGTCGTCATTTCGGGCAATGTCCGCGTGACGCAAGCGGGGCTGACCCTGACCGCAGCGCGGATGACGGTCGCCTATACGCGTGCCGGTGGCACCGACGTCAACCGGCTCGACGCGACTGGCGGCGTTGTGGTGACCAAGGGCGATGAGCGCGCGACGGGCAATGTCGCGATTTACGATCTCGACAAGCGGCTGATCACGATGGTCGGCAATGTCGAGCTGCGCCAGCGTGGGAATAACCTGCGCGGCGGGCGATTGCTGATCGACCTCAACACCGGCCGCGCGACGGTCGACGGCCGCGGCGCGGCGCGCGGTCCCGACGGCAATCCGGTTTCGGGCGGCACCAATGGCCGCGTCACCGGCACCTTCACGGTACCGGAAAGAAAGCAGTAACCACATAGCTTCACCGGACCGATAGCTTCGGTCCGCGATGTTCGCCGCAGGGACCAATCACCTGCGGCGCCGGGGGGCGAGCCGCGCAAGCAAGGCCAAGCCCCCGATGCGTTTTTCCCCGCTTGTTCCGCTCCGTCGCCCCGTTTTCGGCCGCCGTCAGGTGCCGCCCGATCTGCCCGTCGTCGCGGGGCCGACCCGCGAAGAACGCCGCCTGATCGACCGGATCATCCGCCGCATGGGGGATCGCGAGTCGCGTTAGGGCTGTGGCCGGGCGTCGGGCTCCGCTCGTCTTCGACTCCGCCGGGGAACAAGTTGCGCTTCGGCGCTTGGCGATAGACTCGCGCGTCCCTACATGGGGCGCGCATGCCGCCTGACACTTCCACCTCCGCCGACGCGAACCGCGAACCGCCCGTCCTTGGGACGCTCAAGCGGTTCCTGCCCTATTTATGGCCGGCGGGGCACACCGAGCATAAGGTCCGCATCGTCCTTGCGGGCCTTATCGTGCTGGCGTCGAAGGGCATCCAGCTGTCGATGGGCTTCCTCTATGGCGCCGCGATCGACAAGATGGCGCCGGGGATGGAGGAAGGTGTCGCGCTCGCGATCGGGCTGGTGCTGGCCTATGCTGGCGCGCGCTTTGCCGGGGTCTTGTTCGATAACCTCCGCAACGTCGTGTTCGAACGGGTCGGGCAGGATGCGACGCGCGAACTGGCGACCGCGACCTTCAGCCATCTCCACGCGCTGAGCCTGCGCTTCCATCTCGCGCGGCGGACGGGTGAGGTCACCAAGGTGATCGAGCGCGGGACCAAGAGCATCGACACGATGCTCTATTTCCTGCTGTTCAACATCGCGCCGACGATCGTCGAACTGGCCGCGGTGCTGATCATCTTCTGGACCAAGTTCAGCTTTGGCCTCGCCAGCGCGACCGCGCTGATGGTCGTTGTCTATATCATCTTCACCCGCAAGGTAACCGACTGGCGCAACGCGCTGCGCACGCGGATGAACGACCTCGACACGCTGACGATCGGGCGCAGCGTCGACAGCCTGCTCAATTACGAAACGGTCAAATATTTCGGCGCCGAAGAGCGCGAGGCGGCGCGCTATCGCGATGTCGCCGACCAATATGCCAAGGCCGCGGTGAAGAGCGAGAACAGCCTCGCGTGGCTCAACATCGGGCAGAGTCTGATCACCAACGCCGCGATGGCAGGGGCGATGGCCTATACCGTATGGGGCTGGTCGAAGGGGCAGTTCGCCGTCGGTGACGTCGTGCTGGTGAACACTTTGCTCGCGCAGCTGTTCCGCCCGCTCGACATGCTCGGCATGGTTTACCGCGTGATCCGTCAGGGGCTGATCGACATGGAGGCGATGTTCCGCCTGATCGACACCCCGTCCGAAATTCGCGACGCGCCCGATGCCCGGCCGCTCGTCGTGAACGGCGGCGCGGTGGCGTTCGACAATGTCGTGTTCGGTTATGAGCCCGACCGGACGATCCTGAACGGTGTGAGCTTTGCGGTCGGTGCGGGCGAGACGCTGGCGATCGTCGGGCCGTCGGGCGCGGGAAAATCGACGATCGCGCGGCTGCTCTTCCGTTTCTATGACCCGCAGGGCGGGCGCATCCTGATCGACGATCAGGATATCGCGCATGTCACGCAAAAGAGCCTGCGCGGCGAGATCGGGATTGTTCCGCAGGACACGGTGCTGTTCAACGACAGTATCGGGTACAACATCGCCTATGGCCGCGAGGGCGCGAACGCCGCCGAGATTGCGGCTGCGGCCGAGGGCGCGGCGATCGACAGCTTCATCGGCATCCTGCCGCAAGGTTATGACACCGAGGTCGGCGAGCGCGGGCTCAAGCTGTCGGGCGGCGAGAAACAGCGCGTCGCGATCGCGCGCACCTTGCTCAAAAATCCGCCAGTGCTGATCCTCGACGAAGCAACGAGCGCGCTCGACAGCCGCACCGAGGCGGCGATTCAGGACACGCTCGAACGCATTGCGAAGCGGCGGACGACGCTGGTGATCGCGCACCGCCTGTCGACCGTGACCGGCGCCGACCGCATCATCGTCCTCGATCACGGCCGCGTCGCCGAAACGGGGACGCACGATCAGCTTCTCGCCATGCGAGGGCTCTACGCCGACATGTGGGCGCGGCAGCAGGCGGAGAAGGAAGAGGGGACGGTTTAGTCCCTGCTTCGTCAGGTGATCAGGCTTTTGGATGCCGAAATGTGGAATGGCTCGATGCTGGCGAGAACCGCGTCGGGTACCGGGCAACTGTTCGCGTTACACATCACATCGATCCGGTCGAGGTTCCCGGCTCCATCGACCGACAGCATGATTTCGAGCTGTCCTATGCTGTCCAAGGCGAAATCGGCATTGAAAACGACACTGCCCTGTTTGGTTTGACGAGCGATCGGCGCGGTTCCGGGGCGCACGCGCACCGAGAAGCTGTTGCATCCGCAATCGCAGAAATCGGAAAATTCGGCTCCCTCGAACTGCTGTGCCAGCCGAGCAGGGTTGGGAAAGCCGCAGCGAGCGATCACGAAATCGCGCCAATAGGCGGCCTGGTCGGGTCCATTCGGCATGGGCGAATGTTAAGACCGACCGAAGTGAAGGGCAATCGCAACCAAATCACTTGTGTTACTTGACCCGATGCGGTTTCGGCCCGTAGGCGTTGGAAATGCCACATGATACCTCGTTGATCGGAACCATCGTCGCCGGCCTGGGCGTCGCGTTCCTGATGGGGGCGCTGGCGCATCGGCTGCGCATTTCACCGATCGCAGGCTATTTGCTCGCGGGCGTGCTCGTCGGGCCGTTCACCCCGGGTTTCGTCGCCGATACCGGGCTCGCGCTCCAGCTCGCCGAGATTGGCGTGATCCTGCTGATGTTCGGCGTCGGGCTTCATTTTTCGCTCAAAGACCTGCTCTCGGTGCGCAAGATTGCGGTGCCGGGGGCGCTTGTGCAGATCGCGGTAGCGACCAGCCTGGGGGTCGCGCTGGGGCTGTGGCTCGGCTGGTCGGTCGAGGGCAGCGTGGTTTTCGGCCTTGCACTGTCGGTCGCGAGTACGGTCGTGCTGCTGCGGGCGCTGCAGGCGCGCGACATGCTCGACAGCGAAATGGGGCGGATCGCGGTCGGCTGGCTGATCGTCGAGGATCTGGTGATGGTCCTCGCACTCGTGCTGCTTCCCGCCTTTTTCGGTGCACGCGGTGACGCGGCGACGACTGCGGGGCTCGCGCAGGCGGCGGCGATCGTCTTCGTCAAGGTCGTCGGCTTCATCGCTTTCATGTTGATCGTCGGACGGCGGGTGCTGCCATGGGTGCTGCACTGGGTTGCACATTCGGGGTCGCGCGAGCTGTTCCGGCTCGCAGTGCTCGCGATCGCGCTCGGCGTCGCCTTCGGCGCGGCGGTGATTTTTGATGTCAGCTTTGCGCTTGGCGCCTTTTTCGCCGGCATGATCCTCGGCGAAACGCAGCTCAGCCGCCGCGCCGCCGAAGAGACGCTGCCGCTGCGCGATGCCTTTGCGGTGCTGTTCTTCGTCTCGGTCGGGATGCTGTTCGACCCGACGGTGCTGGTCGAACAGCCGGGGCCGGTGCTCGCGACGGTCGCTATCATCGTGCTGGGCAAGTCGCTCGCGGCCTTTGCCATCGTCCGCGCCTTTGGCCATTCGGGGCGGACCGCGACGACGGTGTCGGTCAGCCTCGCGCAGATTGGCGAATTTTCCTTCATCCTCGCGGGGCTGGGGGTCGGGCTGAAAGTCATGCCCGACACCGCCCGTGACCTGATCCTTGCCGGGTCGATCCTGTCGATCCTGTTCAACCCCCTGCTCTTCACGCTGGCGGTGCGGTGGATGCGCGCCGAGACCGAGCGCGAAGCCGAGGCCGACGCGGCGGCCGAGGCGGCATTGCCGCCGCCCGAGCCGGTGCGCACCGTGCTGATCGGCTTTGGCCGCGTCGGCAGCCATATCGGCAGCCTTGTGTGCGGGCGCGGCGAGCGGCTGACGGTGATCGAGGATCAGGGCGATATGGCGGCGGCGGCCGAAGCGGCGGGCGCGACGGTCATCATCGGCAATGCCGCGAAGGAAAGCGTGCTGCGCCAGGCGCAGATCGAAAGCGCGACGACCCTGTTGATCGCGATCCCCGAAGGGGTCGAGGCGGGCGTGATCGTGCGCCGCGCCCGCGCGATCAACCCCGCGCTGACGATCGTCGCGCGCGCCCATTCGGACGAAGAGGTCGACGATCTGAAGCGGCGCGGCGCCGACCATGTTGTGATGGCCGAACGCGAGACCGCATCGCGGATGGCGGAACGTGCGCTGACGATGCGGAAATAGGCCGAAGTTCGGCCGACACCCAATATTGTCATCCCCGCGAAAGCGGGGACCCAGTTCAGACGGTCGCTGCGCAAACTGGGTTCCCGCTTTCGCGGGAATGACGAGGGGGAAGGGGCGACACGAGCGGGAATGGGGTGGGCCGACATAGAGGGGGCTTCCCCCGCCGCGCTATCCCCCCTATCGCGGCCCCGATATGTCCGCTGACGCGCTTCTCCCCCTGCTCAAATCGACCTTTGGCTTCGACCATTTCCGCGGCCGACAGGCCGAGGTCGTCGACCGGGTGATGGCGCGCGAGCGCACGCTGGCGGTGATGCCGACCGGCGCGGGCAAGTCATTGACCTATCAATTGCCCGCGGTCGCGCTCGACGGCTGCGTCGTCGTCGTGTCGCCGCTGATCGCGCTGATGCACGATCAGTTGCGCGGCGCGCGCGCGGCGGGGATCCGCGCCGCGAGCCTGACCAGCGTCGATATGGACGGCGCCGAAACGCGGCAGGCCTATCGCGACGGCACGCTCGATCTGCTGTATGTCGCCCCCGAACGCGCGACGGGCGAGGGGTTTCGCGCGCTGCTCGAGGCCCGCACCCCGGCATTGTTCGCGATCGACGAAGCGCATTGCGTTTCGGAATGGGGGCATGATTTCCGCCCCGATTACCGCTTGCTCCGTCCGTTGCTCGATGCCTTTCCGCAGGTGCCGCGCCTCGCGCTCACCGCAACCGCCGACAAGCACACGCGCGAGGATATTCTCGTTCAGCTCGGTATCCCCGATGACGGGCTGATCCTCGCGGGTTTCGACCGGCCGAACATCCGCTATGCGATCCGCCCGCGGATCAGTCCGGCGCGGCAGCTGCTCGATTTCATCGCCGCCAATCCTGGGCCGGGGATCGTCTATGCCCCGACGCGCAGCGGCACCGAGCGGCTCGCCGAACAGCTCGCCACCGCGACCGGGCGCCGCGTCGCGGCCTATCACGCCGGGCTCGATTCCGAGATACGCGCGCGGGTGCAGCATGATTTCGTCGCCAGCGAGGACGGCATCGTCACCGCGACGGTCGCCTTCGGCATGGGGATCGACAAGCCCGACGTGCGCTTCGTCGCGCATGCCGCGCTGCCCAAGTCGATCGAAAGCTATTATCAGGAAACCGGGCGCGGCGGGCGCGATGGCGACCCTGCCGAGACGCTGATGCTGTGGGGCGCCAATGACTTCGCGACCGCGCGGGTGCGGCTGGCCGAATTGCCCGAGGCGCGCGTCGCGGGCGAGCGCGCACGGCTGAACGCGCTGGCGGTGCTGGTCGAGACGGTCGAGTGTCGCCGCGCCGCGCTGCTCCGTCATTTCGGCGAAAATCCGCCGATGAACTGCGGCAATTGCGACAATTGCCTCGACCCCGCAGCGCAGGTCGATGCGACGGTGCTGGCGCAGAAATTGCTGAGTGCGGTCTATCGCACCGGACAAAGCTATGGCGCCGGGCATATCGAGGCGGTGCTGACCGGGCGTAGCGATGAGCGGATCGTCGGCCGCGGTCACGACAAATTATCGGTGTTCGGGATCGTCGAGGGCGAAGAGGCGCGGCTGATCAAGCCGCTGGTGCGCAGCCTGATGGCGCGGGAAGCCTTGTCGACGACCGAACATGGCGGGTTGATGCTCGGCCCCGCGGCGAAGCCGGTGCTGAAGGGCGAAGCGCCGGTGTTGATGGCCGAACCGCCGCTGAAGCGGACGAAGCGCGATCCCCGGGGCGCTGGGGCGGCGGCGAACCCCGTCGGCGACCCGCTGTTCGACGCGCTGCGCGCGACGCGGCGCGAATTGGCGCAGGAGGCGGGCGTGCCGCCCTATGTCATCTTCCACGACGCGGTGTTGCGCGCGATGGCGAACGAGCGGCCGACGAACCGTAGCGCGCTGTCGACGATCCCCGGGGTCGGGGCGAAGAAGCTCGACGCGTGGGGTGATGCTTTTCTGGCGGTGATCGACCAATATTAGTGCCCGTGGAGCCACGCATTGGAGCCGATTTACTCAACGAAAACAGATTGTAATCGCGCTCGCGTCGGTGCGTTTGATGCGGTAGCAGATGCGAATGCCGGTGCAGGACGTCCTTGACCTGATGATTCGCGGCGCCGCGACGGCGCTATTCTGCCTGTGGATCGCGATATTGTGGCGCGACTATCGCAATATATTGTCGGCGCGCGTCGCGATCGCGATGAACTTTGCCATCATCGCCTATTTGCTGGCGCCGGCTTTCCGTCCTGCGTCGCCGTTCAGTTTTCCTTTCGTCGTAGTCGACGCCTTGTCTTTGGCGGTGCCGGCGCTGTTCTGGCTCTTCGCCCGGCTGTGGTTCGACGACCGACAGCGGATCGACTGGCGCGACGGGTTGCTGATGGTCGGCTTTGCCGCGCTGCTGCTGGCGCAGGTCGCGGCGATCGTGACGACGGGCTGGTTCAGCTGGGAGATCATGCTGCTCGTACGCATCGGCATGCTGGGGTTCGCGCTCGGCGGGATATGGATCGCCTGGCGCGGGCGCGCCGCGGATCTGATCGAGGAGCGGCGCAGTTTTCGCCTTGCGGTGGTCGGCGCGATCGGCGGTTTCATCATGTGGATCATCTTCATCGAAATGTTCCCGAGCCGCGATATGAACCACGACCTGCGGCAGATGGTGACACTGCCCGCGATCGTGATCGCGACCTTCATTGTGTCGGTCGGCCTCTATCGCTTCCGCTCGGCTGAACTTTTCGCCGCGCCCGATGCTGCGCCGCAACGGGTGGAGGCGGAGCCCGCGGCGCCATCGGGACTCGCGCGGCGGTTGCAGGCGGTGATGGCCGAAGAGCGCGCCTATCGCGCCGAGGGCTTTTCGATCGCGGCGCTTGCAGCGCAGCTGGGCGAGCCCGAATATCGCGTGCGCCGGGCGATCAACGGTGAAATGGGGTTTCGCAACTTCACAGCCTTTCTGAACAGCTTTCGTCTAGAGGAGGTGTGCGCGGCGCTGGCCGATCCCGCGCAGCAAAGCGTGCCGATCCTGACCATCGCGATCGACGCGGGTTTCGGGTCGCTTGGCCCCTTTAACCGCGCCTTTCGCGATGCGGAGGGGATGACGCCAAGCGAATATCGCGCCGCGCGGCTGGGGACACGCGACTGATCGATTCTGAAATCGGCTAGCCGAATTTCGACATTGCGGAGCGGAGCGGACGCAAAACTGCTCGGACGCGGCCTTCCAGTTCAGGAGGGTGCCCGCATGATATCAGATTTTCCGCCGCTCGCCATATTGATTGAAAAAGGGCCGGCGATGTTCGGCGTCGATGCCGGACGCTATGTCATCGTCGCGGCGGTGACGAGCGCGATCGTCTGGGGGCTGCGCCGCACGCGCCTTGGCACGCGCAAGATTCAGGCGCGTGAGGCGACCGCCGCCGACATGCGCCGCGAGATGTTCCAGTCCTTGCGCTCGATCGGCGTCTATATCGTCATGGCGCTGCTTCTTTTGTGGGCCTTTGGGGGAGCGGGAATTTACCAGTTCGAAGGCAGCTATGGTTTCGGGGCCGATATGGCGCTGCTGGCGGCGACGATCGTCGCGCACGACACCTATTTCTATTGGGCGCATCGTACGATGCACCATCCCAAATTGTTCAAATATTTCCACCGCGCGCATCATCGGTCGGTGACCCCTACCGCATGGGCGATTTACAGTTTCGCCATTCCCGAAGCGGTCGTGATGTTCGCCTTCATCCCGCTCTGGTTGACGATCGTCTCGGTACCGATCTGGGTCATGTTCATGTGGGCCAATTTCCAGCTGATCCGCAACGCGATGGGACACGCCGGTTTCGAACTTCACCCGCGCTGGTGGCTGTCGTCACCGCTGACCCGCTGGATCAACACCACGACGCACCACGACCTGCACCATAGCGGCGGCTTCAACACCAATTACGGGCTCTATTTCACCTGGTGGGACAGGCTGATGGGAACCGAGCATCCGCGCTATGCCGAACGTTTTGCCGAAGTCGTCGCCGACCGGAGTAGTTCCCCTGCCCCGGCGGCGGCGGCACCCGAGGGCGAAAAGGCGCCGGTCCCCGCCTAGGGGGCCGTCGGGCTTTCACGCTTGTCAGCCAAAACGTGCGGCCTATAGATCGCGGCATGAGCGATTTTCGTCCCCTGTCCGCCGACTATAGCGTCGCCCCGCAGATTTCCGTCGAGGATGTGGCCGCGGCCAAATCCGCGGGCTTTGCGATGATCGTCAACAACCGGCCCGATGGCGAGGAGCCGTCGGCGCCGCAGGGCGACGATATTGCGAATGCCGCCGCGGCCGAGGGCCTCGCTTATGCGTCGATCCCGGTCGGTCATGCGGGCTTCAGTCATCCGCAGCTCGACGCGCTCGACGCGTTGCTGGCGGGGGCGACCGGGCCGGTGCTGGCCTATTGCCGTTCGGGGACGCGCTCGACGCATTTGTGGGCGCTGACCCGCGCCCGTGCGGGCGACGATGTCGGCGCGCTGTGCGAAGCGGCGGCGGGCGCGGGTTATGATCTTTCGGGGCTGCGGCCGATGATGGACGCGTTGGCGGGCGAAAAGTGACGGCAGCGGAGCTGATTCAGACCGGCGTATCGCTTGTCGCAGTGTTGTTCGTCGCGTGGCTGGTCAAGGCGATGGGATTGGGTGCTGACCCGCGTATCGAGGATGCCGATCATGCCATCCGCCTCGCCGAAGAGGCCGAGGCGGGTTTTGGCGGGACAGAGGTCGCGCGCGACCGCGCGGGTTTTGCCGCGCTTGTCCGCAATGGTGAGGGGCGGCTGTTGCTCGTCCGCGCGCATGGCAATCATTTCGCCGCGCGCCGCGTCGATGCCAGCGTCGTTGCGCGGCTCGACAAGAATTTTCTGATCCTGACGACGCCCGAACGGACATTCGGATCGGTAACGCTGCAATTGGGGAAGGAAGCGGGAATGTGGGCGAGCCGGATGCGTGAGATTGGTCGTGCCTGAACTTCCCGATCCCGTCGTCTACGCGGTCCCCGCCTTCATCCTGCTGTTGATCGCCGAGATGCTGTTCTCGCTGCGCAAGGACAAAAGCCGCTACGAGGCGCGCGACACGCTGACCTCGCTGCTGCTCGGGACGGGCAGCCAGGTCGCGGGCGCGCTCGTCGGCGCGGCGGTCGTGGGGGCGTCGGTATGGGTGTATCAGTTTCACCTGTTCGAGATCGGGATCGAGTTCCGCACCTGGTGGTGGGCGTGGATCCTCTGCTTCTTCCTCGATGATCTCGCTTATTATGCCTTTCACCGCAGCGCGCACCGCGTCCGCTGGTTCTGGGCGAGCCATGTCATTCATCATTCGAGCCAGCATTATAATCTGTCGACGGCGCTGCGGCAGACGTGGACCGGTTTCATCAGCCTCGCCTTCATCTTCCGCCTGCCGTTGCTGCTGATCGGTTTTCCGCCGGCGATGGTGTTCTTCTGCGCCGCGCTCAACCTGATCTATCAATTCTGGATCCATACCGAAGCGATCGGTCGGACGCCCAAATGGTTCGAGGCGGTGATGAACACCCCGTCGCACCACCGCGTCCATCACGGTGTCAATCCGCGCTACCTCGATTCCAACTATGCCGGGGTCTTCATCATCTGGGACAAGATGTTCGGCAGCTTCGTTCCTGAACGCGACGATGAACCGGTGCGTTACGGCATCGTCAAGCAGCTCGGCAGCTTCAATATTTTGTGGGCCGCGGTGCATGAATGGGTCGGGATTGCGAAGGATGTCTGGCACGCGCCGTGGCGGCACAAGCTGTCCTATATGTGGCGCGAGCCCGGCTGGAGTCATGATGGTAGCCGGCAGACGAGCGATATGATCCGCGAGAAATGGCGGGCGGGGCGACCGGCCGAAGAGGCGGCGGAGTAACAATCGTCGCCCCCGCGAATGCGGGAGCCGCTGGAGATGTAGCGCAAAACCGATAGCGGCCCCCGCCTTCGCGGGGGCGACGTGTAATGGGTTGCTTCGCCGTCTAATGACATTCATGTAAGTCCTCAATGACCACCGATCGGGTGGCGAGGGGAGCGGTACATGGATCAGTTCGACATCATCGTCATCGGCGGCGGCAGTGCGGGGAGCGCGGCGGCGGGACGGCTTGCCGAGGATGGGGCGCGGACGGTCTGTCTGGTCGAGGCGGGCGGGACCAATGATAATATGCTGGTCAAGACGCCGGGTTTCATGCCCTTCATCCGCGAAGCTTCAAACTATCGCTTTGAAACCGTGCCGCAAAAGGGGCTGAACGGCCGGACCGGTTATCAGCCGCGCGGGCGCGGGCTGGGCGGGTCGAGCGCGATCAACGCGATGGTTTATATCCGCGGGGTCGCCTTTGACTATGATCAATGGGCCTCGCTCGGCGCGACGGGGTGGAGCTATGCCGATGTGCTGCCCTACTTCAAGCGCAGCGAGGGCAATGAACGCGGCGGCGACGAATTTCACGGTGGCGACGGGCCGCTCAACGTTATGGACCAGCGCTGGCCCAATGTGACGAGCCGCCGCTTCGTCGAGAGCGCGGCGTCGCTGCAACTGCCGCGCACCGCCGATTTCAATGGCCCGAGCAATGAGGGTTTCGGCCTGTATCAGGTGACGCAAAAAGACGGCGAACGCTGGTCGGCGGCGCGCGCCTATGTCGAGCCATTGCGCGGGCGCGCCAATCTCGACATTCGCACCGGTGCGCTGGTCGAGAAGATATTGGTCGAAAATGGCCGCGCGGTGGGGGTGGTGATTCGGCGCGGCGGCAATCGCGAGACGCTGCGCGCGCGCGGCGGAGTGATATTGTCGGCGGGGGCGTTTGGGTCGCCCCAGATATTGATGCTGTCGGGGATCGGGCCGGCTGCGCATCTGAAGAATATGGGGCTGGGCGTGGTCGCCGACCGGGCGGCTGTCGGCGCCGATCTGCAGGACCATATCGACTATGTATCGGGTTGGGCGACCAAATCGGCCGAGCCCTTTGGCAACAGTCCGGGCGGCACCTGGCGGATGGTGAAGGCGATTTTCGAACATCGCACCAAGCGCACCGGGATCATGACGACCTGCTTTGCCGAGGCGGGTGGGTTCTGGAAATCATCGCCGGACCTGCCCGCGCCCGACATTCAATATCATTTCGTTCCGGCGCTGCTCGAGGATCATGGTCGGACCAAGGTGAAGGGGCATGGCTTTTCGTGCCATGCCTGTGTGCTGCGCCCCGAAAGTCGCGGGAGCGTGATGCTCGCGTCGGCCGATGCCAGCGCGGCGCCGATGATCGATCCGGGCTTCCTGACCGATGACCGCGACATGGCGACATTACGGGCGGGGGTGCGGATGATGCACCGTATCTGCGAAGCGCCGCCGCTGTCGGATTATGCCGGGACCGATCGCCACCCCGTCAACCTTGCTGACGATGCCGCACTCGACGCGCTGATCCGCGCGCGGGCCGACACCGTTTATCACCCGGTGGGAACGTGCCGGATGGGCAGCGACGCCGGGGCCGTGGTCGACCCGACGCTGAAGCTCAACGGCATCGACGGGCTGTGGGTCGCCGACGCCAGCATCATGCCGCGCCTCGTTTCGGGCAACACCAATGCGCCGAGCATCATGATCGGCGAACGTGCGGCCGATTTCGTGAAGGCGGCTTTGAATTAAGCTGTTCCCCGTCAAAAGCCGGGGCCCATGAGGCAAAGGCCCGGTTCTCCTTCTGGGGCCCGGCTTTCGCCGGGGAGCGACTTAAAGGCAGGCCTGCGCCAGAAATTGCCCGTTTTGCGTGAGATCATAGCGGCTTGCGGGCGGCCGCGTGTCGATCACCTCGCGCCGCACCAGCCCGTGGCTGCCCAGCGCGGTCAGCCCCTGCGACAGCGCGCGCGGGGTGGCGGGGGTGAGGAGGCGCGACAAGGCGTTGAAGCGGTCGTGGCCGCCGTCAATGCCGACGACGAGCGGCAGGCCCCAGCGCGTCGCGGAACCCGGCGGCAGGCCGATCGCTGTCTGTGCCTCAGCGATCGTCGCTGCACGCGGCGCCACCGCCGCGCCGGCTTCGGTGAGGATATATTCGGGGCGTAGCGGGTGGCCGTGACCGGGGTTGCGCTGCACCCAGCCGATCCGCGCTGCGGCCTCCAGCGTGCGCGTGCAGCTGTCGCGCGAAAGTCCGAGCCGGTGGATCAACTCGACGAAGCGCGCGCCCTTGTGCGCGTCCAGATCGGCGAGCAACGGCACCAGCCAGCGATGGCTGCCGAGCGCGATGAGCAGCGGATCGGGCTTGCTTGACGGCATTTGCAAGTAACTATACAAATCAGACCATAGAGGCAAGCGCGATCGGAAGGCCGATCAGACGCGACGGGAGAGATGACATGGCACTGACGATCGGATCGGAACTCACCTGCTCGCTGGGCGTGACCGACATGACGGCGGCGATCGGCTGGTACGAACGGGTGATGCACTGCAAATTGCTCTACCGCGCCGACGAAATCGGCTGGTGCGAACTCGCGACCCCGATGGCGGGGGTCAATATCGGGCTCAGCCAGGTCGAATCGGTGGTTCAGGGCGGCGGCGCGACGAATGTATTCGAGGTTGCCGACATCGAAGAGGCCAAGGCGCATCTCGATGCCGAGGGCGTGCGGCAGGATGGCGAAATTCAGCATGTTCCGGGGCTGGTGAAGCTGATCACCTTCTATGATCCCGACGGCAATGCGTTCATGTTCTCGCGGTCGGAAGCGGCGGGGTGATCGCAAGCCGCCGCGACGGTGCTGCGCCGCAAAATGATGCCCGTGCAGGGTAGTTTCTGGCGGCGGCGGCGACCCGCGAAAGTGGTCGGCCGAGCGATGCGTTTGAAGCGCGTGAAAGGTTGAAGACCGGCGATTCGATGTTGTGGGGGGTGTCGCCGTGGGTGGGGTTTGACGCGGCGGCGCTATCGTGAAAATCCGCATTTTCCGACGATTTCACCCATTGCAGTGACGATGGGCAAAAAAAGAGGGCCGGGACTTGCGTCCCGGCCCAGCCTTTCAGGCTCTCCCCTCCTGAAACTCTTGACAGACTGAATGCCATATTAATGTGCTGATGAAAAGGCCTAAATTCACGATTTCGGCGTTCCGATTTTGCGCAGCATTTTTGCAACATGAAAACGCGAAAAAATGGGCCGGAACAGCATGTGTTCCGGCCCAAGTGGTTCGCAGGAGGAACCTCGGTAGGACCCCGCCGCCGCCGTTTGAAAGGAGAGAGAGCGTGCGGCGGCGGGTGTCCTGTCTCGTCAATAATTATAGGCACGCTCGCCATGTTCGCCGAGGTCGAGGCCTTCGCGCTCCACCTCGGGGCTGACGCGCAGCCCGGTGAGGGCCTTCGCCGCATAGATGGCGATCGCCGTGCCGATGCTTGCCCAGATGATTGTCGTGCCGACCGCCAAAATCTGCGTCACCAGCTGGCCGCTCAGATCATAGTCGGCACCTGCGGGGCCACCGATCGCGGCGAGCATGGTGACGGCGGTGCCGACCGCACCGACCATGCCGCCGATGCCGTGGATACCGAACGCATCGAGCGAGTCGTCATAGCCGAGCTTGGCCTTGAGCTTGGTCACTGCGAAGAAGCAGATGACCGAGGCCAGTGCACCGAGCAGGATCGCGCCGAAGGGCCCGCTGTTGCCCGCTGCGGGGGTGATCGCGACGAGGCCTGCGATGACGCCCGAGCAGAAACCAAGCGCCGATGCCTTGTGCCCGCTGAGCTTTTCCGCGAGCATCCAGGCAAGGGCGCCCGATGCGGTCGCGACCATCGTGTTGATCATGGCGAGACCCGCCGAACCATTGGCTTCGAGCGCCGAGCCGGCGTTGAAGCCGAACCAGCCCACCCAGAGCAGCCCGGTGCCGATCATCGTCATGGTCAGCGAATGCGGCGCCATGATTTCCTTTTGATAGCCGATGCGCTTGCCGAGGATCAGGCAGGCGACGAGAGCGGAGACACCGGCGTTGATATGGACGACCGTGCCACCCGCAAAGTCGAGCGCGCCCATTTCGAAAAATTTGCCGCCGGCTGCCCAGACCATGTGCGCGATCGGGAAGTAGACGATGGTGAGCCAGATGACGCCAAAGACCAGAACGGCCGAGAATTTCATCCGTTCGACCACCGATCCCAGCACGAGCGCCAGCGTGATGGCGGCAAAGGTCATCTGGAAGGAGATGAACACATATTCGCTGATCACTTCGTCGGTGAAGGTCGCGGCGGTCGAGTCGACGCCGACCCCGGCGAGGAACAGCTTGCCCAGTCCGGCCACATAGGGCTTGAGCGGTTCGATCGTGGTGTCGGGACCAAAGGCCATCGAATAGCCCCACATGACCCAGACGAGCATCGCGAGGCAGGCGGCTGCGCCGACCTGCGTCATCGTCGACAACATATTCTTGGTGCGTGTCAGGCCGCCGTAAAAGAGCGCGAGCCCCGGCAGGATCATCAACAGGACGAGCACCGTAGAGGTCATCATCCAGGCATTGTTACCCGGATTGGGGACGGCCGGAGCCGCCTTGGCCACCGCTTCGGCCGCCGCGGGTGCCGCTTCCTGCGCCCAGGCGGGCAGCGCGGCGAACAGCGCGAGGCCTGCGGCCCCGGCGCTTGCCGCAAATTTATCTGCGAACGTCATATGTTCCCCCTTCGTCATCATAGTGCCGCCTCGCCGGTCTCGCCGGTGCGGATGCGCACGGCCTGTTCGACGTCGAGGACGAAAATCTTTCCGTCGCCGATCGCCCCGGTACCGGCGCTTTGCTGAAGTGTTTCGACGACGCGTGGTGTCAGGCCGTCGTCGCAGACGAGCTCGATCTTTACCTTCGGCACCATGTTGGTCGCATATTCCGCGCCGCGGTAAATTTCGGTCTGTCCCTTTTGCCGGCCAAAGCCTTTGACCTCGGTCACGGTCATGCCGGTGATGCCCAGCCCGGTGAGCGCTTCGCGTACCTCGTCGAGCTTGAACGGTTTAATTATCGCCAGGATCAGCTTCATAATGCCCCCTTGTGCCACTTGCATGATGTTGCACTGCAACAGCCGTGCCAGATGCTGGGAAGGCGGTGGGAGGCGGGGTTTTGCGACGTGCAAGAGCCGAAGCGGCCAGCGATCCTTCTCCTGCGGGGCAGGTGAGGCAGGCGATTGCCCAATATTTAGGCAGGATCGTGTTATTCCCCTCCCGCTTGCGGGAGGGGAGTTCAGCTTATGCGGCCGTCTTGGTAAACCGCGCCCAGATCGGCAGATGATCCGACGCACGAGCGGCAAGTGCGCTCTGGTGCACTCCGGCATCGACGGGCTGAAGGTCGGGGGAGGCGAAGATGCGGTCGAGTTTGGCGACCGGGCGGCGGCTGTGAAAACTGTGGCCGGTATCGACCATATGGTGGCGCTCGCAAAAATCATGGAGGCAACCGCCGCGATTGCGCCATTCGTTGCAGTCGCCCATCAATATCGTCGGCAGTTCCTCGCCCTGGGCGATATGATTCAGGATCGCGCGGGCCTGCTGGCGTCGGCGTAGCCCCGAAATGTCGAGGTGCATGCCGACGACGCGCAGCCTTGTGTCGCCGATGCGGACCGTCGCGGCGACGGCGCCGCGTGGTTCGAGCGTCGGCAGGTGGAGCGCATGGCTTTCCTCGACCACGGCGCCCTTGCGGACGAGCAGCGCGTTGCCGTGCCAGCCGATCGCATAGGGACGGCCGTCCAGCAGGTCGACCGGGACATAGTCGCTATGCTCTTCGAACATATGCGGCGGGATCGCGCTCGCGCGGGTGCCGAAGCGGCGATCGGCCTCTTGCAGTGCAATGATATCGGCGTCGAGCTCGCGAAGTACGGACAGCACCCGGCCGGGATCGCGGCGGCGGTCGAGCCCGATGCCCTTGCGCATATTGTAACTGGCGACTTTGATCATGGGGTGGGGGAGGCTGCTTTCCGGGTCGGTTGTATGAGTAAGGACGAATGGTGTCTGGATTCGGTTGCGGAAGAAAATAACGTCATTGCAAGCGGAGCGGAGCAATCTCCAGCCATCGACCTTGCGCAAGGACCTTGGCTGGAGATTGCCGCGTCGCGCGCGGCTCCTCGCAATGACGAGGAAAATCAGCCAGCGTCAAATTCGGCGAGCAGGGCCCGCGCCTCGTCCAGATCCTCGTCGAGTACCATGATGCGGACCGGGATCATCAGCCCGACGCTTTCGGCGATGTTCATTCCGGCGTCGAAGCAGACGGCATGGACCCCCGCGCTTTCGATCCGACCGCGCAGCAGCTCTGCCTCGGCGCCATTGGGCAGGCGGACCAGTTCGACGAGCGGCATCAGGTGTCGCCCGCGATGAAACGGTCGGTTGGTCGCGTCGGCAGGCCGTCGATGCTCTTCGTGCGGCCCTGGAATTTCTCGACCCACACATCACGGTCAGCCTGGCGGTGATATTTTTGCAGCGTGTCGCGCTCGTGCTGCAATTCCATCATCGGAACCCCCCAGCCGCAGCTCGTCTGTACGCTCTCGACGTCGATGACGAAAATCTGGCGGGTGCCGGGGATCAGGGTGAAGTGTGCGGCGAGCGCGCCCCATTCATCGTCCTGCGGCAGCACCGGGCGACCGCGGCCATAGATGCGCAGGATCAGCGCGCTGCGGTCGAAGGCGCAGAACATGATGGTGATCCGGCCATCGGCGGCGAGATGCGCGTGGGTTTCATTGCCCGACCCACCGAGGTCGAGATAGGCGACCTGGCTGTCCGACAATATTTTGAAACTGTCGGCATAGCCCTTGGGCGAGAGGTTGATGCGCCCGTCCGATGCCGCGGTCGCGGTGAAGTAGACCGGCTGTTTCTCGATGAAGGCGATATGCTTGTCGGTCAGCGTGTTGGTGAATTCGGCCATTTAGCAACGCTCCGCTGGAGTTTCGGCGGTTCCTATCACCAATTTTTGCCTTCCTCCACTGCGCCCTCCTCGTCGGGGCGCGTGGTGCGGCCGAGCACCGCATTGCGGTGCGGAAAGCGGCCGAAGCGGTCGATGATCGCGAAATGCTTTTGCGCATAGTCGCGGAACATCGGGTCGGCGAGCTGCGCAAAGAGGCGCAGCGATTCGCGCTGATCGGCAATGTCTTCGCTATGTTCGAAAGGCAGATAGGCGAATTGGCGCCGCTCGTCGGGCCATTGCTGGTCCCAGCCATGTTTGATGATGCCGCGCGCGATCGCACGGGCGAGGCTGTCGGTGGCAAAGGCGTCGGGATGGCCGCGGAAAATGTTGCGCGGTACCTGATCGAACAGGATCGCCGCCGCGAGCGCGGTGTCGGGGTCGGTCAGGAAGCTTTCGACGGGCTTCGACCTCAGGGCCTCGCGCCAGTCGCCCGCAAGCGTCCGCACCGCTTCGTCGAAATCGGGCCCGCCGCCATACCAGTCGTCCTGACCATGGGCGCCGAACCAGAAGGCAAGAAGCTGCGCCGCCCAGTCGGCGGGCGGCGCAGCGATTACGGTATCGGACTCATTCGCCAAGCGTCAGTCGCCTTTCACGCGGCGATACGGAACGAAATCGCCGAGCGAGACGAAGCCTGAATACATATGGCTCATCCGGTCGTGCAGTTCGACCGTGTCGATGTTGCACAGCTGGTTGCCGGTCAATTTGGTCACCAGCACATCATCATCGTCGAGCGATTCGGCGCCGCTGCGTGGGCGGTTGACCCACAAGGTGCTGCCTGAACGATAGACGATCGCGGTCTTGTCGATGATCTGCGATCCGTTGGTGGCGGACAGCGGGATGCATTTTTGCGGTTCGCCCGCGACACGACCTTCGAGCAGCTTTTCGAGCTGTGCCTCGGGCGCGAGCTTTTCGCGGGCGATCACGGCGGGCGCCGCGAGCAGCGCGGCGGCGGTGAGGGTTGCGGTGATAAGCGGGCGCATGGTCTTAAACTCCTGATATATGATGCCCTATCCCTTGATGTCGCCTTACACCCGCATGCGTGAACCGCGGCTGACTCGAGGTCGCCCGTTCAGCAGGCGCCTTCGGGAAGAGGGATGCCGAGCGGCCCCTTGCACTTCTTTTTCTTCGCCGGCGCGGGCGTGCTTTCCCCGGCATTGCCGCCGCTCATGCCGCCGAAATCGGCGCCGATCATCAGCATCGTGTGCGACCGGAAACGCACCTTCGCGGTCCAGTCGATATTCCACACCGCATTGCCTGCGGGCTTGGGCGGGTAGGAGAAGTTCGCCTCGGGCCCAAAGGCGTTCAGATTGCCGAACATCATCTCGCCGGACGCCTTCTTGACCTCGGCCGGAATCTGGCAGCTCGTCTGCGACGGCGGCATGACGACTTTCTGGGTGACGAGCTTCGCGACCGTCGCGGGAGGCAGCCAGTCCCACAGCCCGCCGCCAAATTGCTGTGTCGAGCTGCTCGACCACCATATCATGTCGCCGCCGCCACCGCCGCCGCGATCCATGCCGCCGATCGTCCAGGCGACATAGCCGGTCGCGCTGGGCAACTGATTCCAGCGAAGCATCACCGACTGGTCGCCCTGGACCGCACTCGATGCGGACAGGCCCTGCATATAGTCCTGCGCCAGCGTGAAATTGATATCGGGGCCATAGTTGCTAGCGATGCGGTGGGCGCCGAGCAGCGACGATCCTGATCCGGGCTGTTTGCCATTTTTGCTGTTCGGCCAGTCGGCATAGGAACGGCTGTTCGTCTGCGACACGGTGCGGATGACCGGCGCTGCGCTCGAAAACAGACCCGGCGGCACCTGTCCTGCCGCGACCTTGGCGAAATCAATCACGACCGGCTGACCCGGCCCGGCCTTGGCGCCGCAGCCCCAATAGAGCAAAAGGCGTCCCTTCGGCCGTTCGAACTCGCCCTGATAATCGCCCTGCTTGCGCTCGGGGCTGATCAGCGGCACCGATTTGCCAAGCTTGGCCTGCGCTTCGAAAAAATGGTCGCCCTTCGGCGGCGGTGCGGTTGGCGGCAGGTCGGAACCGAGGCGGAGAACGAGCTGATGGGCGACCTTGCTCGACGGGTCGCCGCCGAACATCATGCCCATCGCCCCGCCGAGGCCACCGCGCCCGCCACCCGCCATGGCGGCAAAGCCGGACATGGTCGCGACGTCCATTTCATAACGTTCTTTGGGGCCATTGGTTTTTTGGGCCGATCCGGGAACGGCGGCAAGCCCCGCCGCGACGGCGGCAACGGACACGAAATACAGACTCGAACGCATGATACCCTCCCTGTTGCCGGGGACGAAGCCCGGCGGATGATGCGGCCCGATTTTTCTTATCTTTGGTGGGTGTATATGCGCGGAGGTGCGGAACGCCAAGTGAGGCGGGTCACAGGGGTCTTTTATCGCCCGTCATTGCGAGAAGCCGAAGGCGACGAAGCAATCTCCAGCGACCGGACTCACGCTTGGCCGATGGCTGGAGATTGCTTCGCTACGCTCGCAACGACGGGAGTTGATGGTCAGGCGGTGCCGCCCACGGTCAGCCCGCCGACCAGCAGCGTCGGCTGCCCAACCCCGGCGGGAACGCTTTGGCCCGCCTTGCCGCAAACACCGATGCCTTCGTCGATCGCCATATCGTTGCCGATGCCCATCACTTTGGTGAGCACGCTCGGGCCGTCGCCGATCAAGGTCGCGCCCTTGATCGGATCGCCGATTTTGCCATTTTCGATCTTATAGGCTTCGGTACAGCTGAAGACGAACTTGCCCGACACGATGTCGACCTGCCCGCCGCCGAAGCTCTTGGCAAAAATGCCGTTCTTGACGCGGCTGAGCAGTTCGGCGGGATCGTCGTTGCCGCCGCGCATGAAAGTGTTGGTCATCCGCGGCATCGGCGCGTGGGCGAAGCTTTCGCGGCGTCCGTTGCCGGTCGGCTCGACCCCCATCAGGCGCGCGTTGAGGCGGTCCTGCATATAGCCTTTGAGGATGCCGTCTTCGATCAGGATGGTCTCGCCTGTCGGTGTGCCTTCATCGTCAATGCTGAGCGAACCGCGACGGCCGCCGCCGACGGGGCTTTCCATCGCGCCGTCATCGACCACGGTCACGCCGGGCGCGGCGACGCGTTCGCCGATGCGGCCGGAAAAGGCGCTGGTGCCCTTGCGGTTGAAATCGCCCTCGAGCCCGTGGCCGACGGCTTCGTGGAGCAGGACGCCGGGCCAGCCGGGGCCGAGCAAAACGGTGAACTCGCCCGCAGGCGCATCGACTGCGCGCAGATTGACGAGCGCCTGGTTCAGCGCTTCGTCGATCGCGCGGTTCCACTGCGCATCCTCGAACAGATGATCGTACATATAGCGCCCGCCGAGCCCGAAATAGCCGGTTTCGCGGCGGCCATTTTCCTCGACCACGATGCTGACGTTGAGGCGGACGAGCGGGCGGATGTCGGTCGCGAGGAAACCGTCGGCGCGGACGATTTCGACCACCGACCAGCTGCCGGCGAGGCTGACCGACACCTGGACGACGCGCGGATCGCGCGCGCGGGCGGCGGCGTCGACCTGCTGGCAGAGCGCAACCTTCTTGGCGAAGGGGACGAGGTCGAGCGGATTCGCTTCGTCATAGAGATGGCGATTGGTGCGCGGCGGCGGCGCGGCGTGTGTCCCCTTGGCGGGATCGAGCAGCGCGAGCGTTTCGGCGGCGCGGCGGATCGCGCCCGCGCTGATGTCGCTGGCATGGGCAAAGCCCGTCATCTCGCCCGACACGGCGCGCAGGCCAAAGCCGGCATCGGTCGAATAATCGGCGGTCTTGAGCCGTCCGTCATCGAAGCCGAAGCTCTCGGTCGCGCGATATTGCAGGTAAAGCTCGCCGTCGTCGGACTTTGCCAAGGCCTCGCGCGCAAGGCTTTGCGCCAGATCGGGGTCGAGCGCGTCGGCGCGATAGAGGAAGCGGCGGGGATCGGTCGGGCTTGTCATGCCCGCGATATAGGCACGCAGGCGCGTTCGCGCAAAGGGGCTGTCCGAGATAGTTGGCGGTCCGCCGGTGCGCTTGCGGTGCGGCTTGCCGGATTTCAGCCCTTATCGGCGATCCCGACGACGACTCAGGCCCTGACGCTGATGCCGCCCATGATCAGGCTTTGTCGGCGATTCCGCCGATGAGGATGAAGCGACGGTCGCAATAGCCGCAGTCGGCAAAACCTTCGTCGGTGTCGATTTCCAGCCACACGCGCGGATGACCGAGCGCGGCGTCGGCGAGGCCGTCACCGGTGCCGTCGCAGGCGATGCGGGTCTTGGGCGTGCGGATCGTTTCGGGAGCGGGCTGTGTCATCGACCGGGCCCATAGCAAGCGTGCGAAGCCTCGGCAATCGGGTCTGCGCAACTCAAATCCTCCCTGTCGCGCAGCGATGGGGAGGGGGACCGTCGCCGCAGGCGATGGTGGAGGGGCCGCAACGTCACGCTATTGGCCCCTCCGTCAGCGACTACGCCGCTGCCACCTCCCCATGCCTTCGGCACAGGGAGGATCGTCGGTGTGGGGTCATGACGGCACCGGCAAGCGCCCTTTCGAGCGTCCCTGGTCCCCGGTGCCGTCCTCCCCCACGGAGCTGGTTGGTCAGAGATAGTTCAGGGTGACGGTGAAGCTGCCGCTGTAGTCGCCCGGCGCCTGATTGGCGCCGACCTCCAGTGTCGCGCCGATCGGAAAATTATAATTGCCGAGCGCGGACGTGATGCGAAAGCGTGTCGGT
This sequence comes from Sphingopyxis witflariensis, assembly GCF_002205635.1. Classification (GTDB taxonomy): domain Bacteria; phylum Pseudomonadota; class Alphaproteobacteria; order Sphingomonadales; family Sphingomonadaceae; genus Sphingopyxis; species Sphingopyxis witflariensis. The sequence continues at coordinate 142,640 of NZ_NISJ01000004.1, forward strand.
CCGGTCGAGAGGATTGCGCTCGGCGTGCTGCCAATCTCGAAATCGCGCACACGCATCCTTGTGCCCGGCCCGGTAATCCAGATGCTGTTCGCGCCGAGCGAAATATTGACCTGGCGGTTGAAGCTGCCGAGCCCCGCGAAGCGGGCGGGTTCGCCGCCGCTGCCCGCCAGTGTCGCGCCGCCGGTTCGCGTGCGGGCGCCATCGGGAGCGACGCGCACGGTGCCCGCGGTTCCCGACGCAATGATGTCGCCGAAATCGAGGTCGCCCACCTTGAAGAAGGAAAGCGGACGAAGCACGATGGCTTCGGCCTGACCTTGCGCATTGTTCTGGGCCAGCGCCGGCGAAGCGGCGGCAAGCGCGAACAAGGGCGCAAAGATGGCGAGGCCGCGCTGCGCAGGCAGCGGGCAAATGATGTGGCTGGTCCTCACAAAATTTGTCCTAGCGGCGAGTTTCCAATTTAGCGTTAACGCGGCGCTGGGCAAAAATGAGGCCGGAGATGAAGTCTTTCGCAGGCGGGGGAGCGCGGCTATGGAAGGCGCCATGACCGAAGCCGCTATTCGCATCGACGCCGTCTCCAAGCTTTATGCTGGAGGCAAACAGGCGCTCGACAATGTCAGTTTCGACGTGCCGCGCGGCCAGATTTTCGGGCTGCTCGGGCCGAACGGTGCGGGCAAGTCGACGCTCATCAATATCCTCGCGGGGCTGGTCAACAAGACGAGCGGGTCGGCGAGCATCTGGGGTTTCGACATCGACGCGGATCCGCGCAACGCCAAATATTCGATCGGCATCGTCCCGCAGGAAATCGTTTTCGACCCGTTTTTCACGCCTTTCGAGACGCTGGAGAATCAGGCCGGGCTCTATGGCGTGCCCAAGGCAAAGCGGATTTCGGACGAACTGCTCGCCGCGGTTCACCTGTCGGACAAGCGCGACGCCTATGCCCGCACCTTGTCGGGAGGCATGAAGCGCCGCCTGCTCGTCGCGAAGGCGATGGTCCATTCGCCGCCGATCATCGTCCTCGATGAGCCGACCGCCGGGGTCGACATCGAACTGCGCCAGCAATTGTGGGACTATGTCCAGCGCCTCAACGATCGCGGCGTGACCGTGGTGCTGACGACGCATTATCTGGAAGAGGCCGAACAGCTGTGCGACCGGATCGCGATCATCAACCATGGCAAGCTGATCGCGAACAAGCCGACGCGCGAGCTGGTCGATATGGCGCGCGAAAAGGTCGTCGTCGTGACGCTGGACGCCGATATTGTGACGCTTCCCGATCATCCCGCGTTCGACAAGATCGAGCGTGAGGGCGATCGCGGCCTTGCGATCAGTTATAACAAGGACCGGATGAACGCGGGCGAAGTGCTCGCTGCGGTCAATGCGATGGGGCTTGGCATCGTCGATGTGTCGACGCGCGAAGCTGATCTGGAAGATGTGTTCCTGAATTTGACGCGGGCGGCGAATGGCTGACACATAGCTGTTTTGCCGTTCGGTCCCGGACCCGATCCGGGATTGTCGAAGCCCGGTCCTTTCTTTAGCGGTCAAAAAGAACAGTCCTTCGACAAACTCAGGACGAATGAATGAGAGGGAAGGGCCATGGCCGAACCGACTAGCGAGCACGACGTCATCATCGTCGGCTCGGGCGCCGCAGGCCTTACCGCCGCGATCGCGCTCGCCGATCATTGTCGCGTGCTAGTGCTCGCCAAGGGTAACCTCACCGGCGGGTCGACCGCCTGGGCGCAGGGCGGGATCGCTGCGGTGCTCGATGCCGGCGACACGTTCGAAAATCATATAGAGGACACGATGGTCGCGGGCGCGGGGTTGAACCGGCGCGAGACGGTCGAGTTCGTCGTCGAAAATGCCCCGCATGCTATCGAGCGGCTGATCGAGATGGGCGTTCCCTTCAATAAGGAAGCCGAGGCGCTGCACCTGACGCGCGAGGGTGGCCATTCGCACCGCCGCATCGTCCATGTCGACGACGCGACCGGCTGGGCGGTGCAGGCCGCGCTGCTCAAGACCGCCGAGGCGCATCCCAATATCACTTTGCTGCCCGGGCAGACGTGCATCGACCTGATCACGGGGCGGCACGAGGTTCGCTATTCGGGGTCGGGCCGCGTGTGGGGCGTTTACGCGCTCGATGAAAAGACTGGCAAGGTCCACGCGCATGTCGGCCGCGCGACGATCCTCGCGAGCGGCGGGGCTGGCCGTGTCTATCAATTCTCGACAGCACCGCGCGGGGCGACTGGCGACGGCATTGCGATGGCGTGGCGCGCGGGCGCGCGCGTCTCGAACATGGAAATGATGCAGTTTCACCCGACCTGCCTCTATAATCTCGAGGTCAAAAATTTCCTGATCACCGAGGCTGTGCGCGGCGAAGGCGGGATATTGAAGCACCCGGTTACCGGGCATCGCTATATGCCCGATTACGACCCGCGCGCCGAACTCGCGCCGCGCGACGTCGTCGCGCGCGCGAACGACGACCAGATCAAGCGCTCGGGGCTCGACTATGTCTACCTCGACATCAGCGACAAGGACCCCGACTTTGTCGCGGGGCATTTCCCGAACATCCATGAAAAGCTGCTGACGCTCGGCATCGACATGACGAAAGGGCCGATCCCGGTGGTGCCCGCGCAGCATTATACGTGCGGCGGGGTGCTGATCGACCTCGACGGACGCACCGATCTTCCCGGCCTCTATGCGGCGGGCGAATGCACCGAAAGCGGGCTCCACGGCGCCAACCGTCTCGCGTCGAACAGCCTGCTCGAATGCTTTGTGTTCGGCGAGGCGACGGCGAAGCATATCATTCAAAGCTGGGACCAGCTCGATACCCCGCCGGCGATCCGTCCGTGGGATGCCAGCCGCGTCACCGATTCGGACGAAGAGGTGGTGATCAAGCAGAACTGGACCGAAATCCGCCGCTTCATGTGGAATTATGTCGGCATCGTGCGCACCACCAAGCGGCTCGAGCGTGCGCAGCACCGGATCAACATGCTGACCCACGAGGTCGAGGATTATTACGGCCATTTCCGCGTCACCACCGACCTCATCGAGCTGCGCAACCTGCTGCAATGCGCCGACCTGATCGTGCGTAGCGCGCTCCATCGCAAGGAAAGCCGCGGGCTGCACTCGACGCTCGATTATCCCGACCTGCTGCCGGAGGCGGTTGATACGGTGCTGGTGCCGTGAGCCTTGGCTAGGGGCGGGTCGCGAACGAAGCTTCCGCCGCCCTATCTGCGGCGGGTGTGGAGGCCCGAGCGGGTCGCGGATAGCGACAGGCCCGTCGTCGATCGCGAAGCCTACCCTTTCAATATCCCGCTGTTCGGCGACCCGGATTTCGAAATCCGGTTCGAGGCACCTGCCACGATATTGGTGGGCGAAAACGGATCGGGAAAATCGACCCTGCTCGAAGCCATTGCGGTGCTGGCGGGGTTCAGCGAGGGCGGTGGTGGCTATGGTCATCGGGCCGTCGAGCGGTCGGACATTTCGGGCGGTGATGGGGGCGTGCTGGCGGATGCCCTGCGCGCGGCCTGGTTGCCCAAGATCGGCAATGGCTTCTTTTTTCGCGCCGAAACCTTCTTCTCGCTCGCCCGCTATGTCGATCAGTCCGCCGTCGATGCGGGCTTTTCTCCTCCCGATTACCTGTCCTGGTCGCACGGCGAAGGCTTTTTGGGCTTTTTCGAAGAACACGCCGACCGGCAGGGCATTTATATTTTCGACGAACCCGAATCGGCGCTGTCGCCGTCACGCCAGTTCGATTTTCTCAAGCTGCTGCGCCGTATTCAGCGCGCGAACAACAGCCAGATCATCATGGCGACGCACTCGCCGATCCTGATGGCGCTGCCCGATGCCGATCTATGGCAGATCACGCCGCAGGGTATCGCGCCGACGCAGCTCGAAGATACGTCGCATTACCGCCTCTACCGCGAGTTCGTCCAATATCCGCACGAGACGGTCGAGGCGATGATCGAATAGGCGTCAGCCGCCGATGCCGAGCAGCCGCCCAACCAGAATCAGCACGATCGCGCCGATCACCGATGCAAGACACCCTGCGCGATTGAAGTCGCCCCGACCGCGCGAGACGGCGAAACCGGCGAGCAAAGACCCGCCGATGCCGAGCAGGATCGTCGCGATCCACCCCATGTCGACCGCGCCGGGATAGAAAAAGCGCGCCAGCGCGCCGATGATCAGGCCTGAGATGATGGCGCTGATGATGTTGATCATATTGGACTCCTTTGAATGGCCACAGCATGGCCGCAGCGTTGGCGCATCTGAGAAGCGACGAGCTTCCCTGCAAGCAGAGCATTGACTGAGTCTCACACAAAGACACGAAGATGTCAGCGTGTGAGATCACCGTTGGCGATTCTTCGCACACCTTCTTTGAACGTGGCGGCGCCAAAGTTGATAAGCAAACCGACCGGTAGATCGAGCAGTCGGAGATAGGTGAGGACTTGCTTGCTATGGAGTGGTGTGAGCCGCTCGACAGACTTGAGTTCGACGAGAAGCTTGCCTTCGACCATCAAATCGGCGCGGAAGCCTTCGGCCAGCTGAAGACCATCGTAACGGATTGGAATGGGCTTTTGCCTTTCGATCCAGATTCCCCGGCGGACCAGTTGGTCCGCCATGATGGCTTCGTAAGCGGACTCAAGCAGTCCAGGCCCCAAGTTCCGATGGAGTCAATAGCCGCAATCAATCACTATGCTCGCGAGTTCTTCCAAATTTGGCGACATGGACCGCCCTCTTTGTGTCTTTGTGTGAAATTATTGCGCGCCAAAACCGTCGTTCAAGAACCGCTCTGCCATTGCCGCATGCAGCGCTGCGCCGCGCGCCATGACCTTTTCGTCGAGGACCATGCGGTTGCTGTGCAGGCCGCAGCAGGCTCGCCAGTCGCTGCCTTCGTGGCTTGCGCCGAGCCAGAACATCGCGCCCGGGACTTTTTCCAGCACATAGGCGAAATCCTCTGCGCCCATCACCGGATGGTCCATCGTCATCCACGCGGCTTCGCCGAATGTCTCCTCGACGACACGCTGGCCAAAGGTGGCGGCGCGGGTGTCGCAGATGGTGACCGGAAAGCCCTCGTCGATCGTGACTTCGGCGGTGCAGCCATGCGCCTCGGCGATCGCGGGGGCGAGGCGTTTGAGCTCCCGCGCGACCATCGCGCGGCGTTCGCGCGACAGCGTGCGGATCGTGCCCAGCATCTCGGCTGTTTCGGGAATGATATTGTTCGTTGTGCCGGCGCTGATCTTGGCGATGGTGACGACGGCGGGATCGAAGACCGAGATGCGGCGCGTCACCATCGTCTGGATCGCGGTGACGATCGAACAGGCGACCGGAATCGGGTCGATCGTGTCTTGCGGCATCGACGCATGGCCGCCCGCGCCCTTGACGGTGATCGACAGCACGTCGGATGAGGCGAGCAGGGGGCCCGCCTTGCCCGCAAAGACGCCATGCGGCGCATTGGGCATGATGTGGAGCGCAAAGGCGGCGTCGGGCAGCGGATCGATGATTCCGTCATCGAGCATGAAGCGTGCGCCATGATGCCCCTCTTCGCCCGGCTGGAACATGAACATCACCGTGCCGGGCAGGCGGTCGCGCGCCGCGCAGAGCAATTTCGCCGCGCCGACGAGCATCGCGACATGCGTGTCATGCCCGCACGCGTGCATCGCGCCGGTGGTTTCGGAGCTGAAGTCGAGGCCGGTATCCTCGAGCAAAGGCAGCGCATCCATGTCGCCGCGCAGCAAGACGGTGCGGCCGTTCGCAGGCCCGCGCAGGATCGCGACGAGCCCGGTGGTCGACGGCCCTTCGCGAAATTCGAGCGGCAGCCCGGCGAGTGCGTCCTTGATCTTCGCGAGCGTCTTGGGGTTTTGCAGGCCAAGTTCGGGCTCGCGGTGAATCGCGCGACGCAGTTCGACGAGGACGGGGAGGAGGGTTTCGGCCTCAGCGGGCCAAGGTGAAATATGTTGTAGTTCCATCAAACTTTGCTCACCTGCCTGATTGCGCAAACATAGATTTCACCTCGAGTTTGAGCTGCGCGAATTTTGTAGTCCAGCATCGTTTCAAGGGAAATTCGGTCGTCCAAAACGTGCGACAAATCTTCGCCGTCGATCAAAATGGTCTGAATATGTTTCCCATGAACGACGGCTTCGATCGACTGGTTGGAGAAGCCGTTGACTGAAATGAACACACCGCGCCCATGCATTTTCCCATCAACCTTATAGGCAAATTTGTAGAGTTCGCCGGTACTCGTCGACGGGTCCTGCCATTTCGCTTCGACGATGTAATTTTCGCCTTCAAATTTGAAGCTACCGTCAATTTGTTCGCCGTTGATGTTGAATGGGTCGCCCATCTTTATGGATTGTCGGGAAAAGAGTTCCTGAAGGAAACGTTCGAAGAGTTTTCCGCGGGCTTGGGGTGTGAGGTCTGAGCCGAACATTTTTTGAAAAGCTGTCTTCAGAGCCGACAGATCTTGGCCCTTCGATCGTTTTGTTTCAGCCACTCTCGAGTTATCGCGCCGCCGTTCAGTTTGCGCATTCCGGTTCGTGATGGCATCTCCGAGCCGTTTGATGTTGGCTTCCGCTTCCGCGCGATCAAGCTTTTGCTTCTGTTCGAACCAATAGGGATCGAAATGAGACCAGTTCGATAATCGGTCGATCATGGTTTGAAACACTGTGTAGCCGCGGTCTGGTTGAGCGGCGAGTAGAAAGAAAGCATCGATAACTATTTGATGTCGGCTCAGTGTGAACCGCCCCGGAACTGCCGGAGGCCATTTGGTTTAAGTTACGCAGCCATGGAGACGTCGTCCAGCATGGCATAGTATCGTTCTTCGGCTTCGGCGGGCGGGATGTTACCGATAGGCTCAAGCAGCCGCCTGTTGTTAAACCAGTCGACCCATTCGAGCGTGGCATATTCGACAGCTTCAAAGGATCGCCACGGACCTCGCCGATGGATCACCTCGGCCTTGTAAAGGCCATTGATCGTCTCGGCCAAGGCGTTGTCATAACTGTCGCCAACACTCCCGACCGACGGCTCGATCCCGGCCTCGGCGAGGCGCTCGGTATATTTGATCGACACATATTGGCTGCCGCGATCGCTGTGGTGGATCAGCCCGCCACGATGGGCCGGTCGGCGATCGTGGATGGCCTGCTCAAGGGCATCCAGGACGAAGCTCGCATGCGCCGTCCTGCTGACCCGCCAACCCACGATATAGCGGGCATAAACGTCGATGACGAAGGCCACATAAACGAAGCCGGCCCATGTCGCGACATAGGTAAAGTCTGACACCCAGAGCATATTGGGCGCCGGCGCATGGAACCGCCGGTTCACCTGATCGAGCGGGCAAGGCGCGGCTTTGTCGCTGATCGTCGTGCGCACCGGCTTGCCCCGGATTACACCCTGCAAGCCCAGGTCGCGCATCAGCCGCTCGATGGTGCATCGCGCGACGGCGAAGCCCTCGCGGTTCATCTGTCGCCAGACCTTGCGCACCCCGTAAACGCCGAAGTTGTCAGCAAAAACACGGACCACCTCGGGCTTCAGATCACGATCGCGCCGGGCACGATCTGATAGCCTTCCAGGGTCTCGTCGCTGAGCGACACGCTCGTGGTAGGTGGATGGGGCGATCGGCAGAACCCGGCAGATCGGCTCGACCCCATAAACCTCACGATGCTCATCAATGAAGGCAGTCATCTCCGGAACGGGCGGTCGAGCTCCGCCTGGGCAAAATATGCTGACGCCTTGCGCAGGATCTCGTTGGCCTGGCGCAACTCGCGGTTCTCGCGCTCAAGGGACTTGAGGCGATCAGCCATCTCGGTCGGAACACCGGCGCGCTTGCCGCTATCGACCTCGACCTTCTTCACCCACTCATGAAGCGTCTGCGGCACGCAGCCGATCTTCGCTGCGATCGATACGATGGCTGCCCACCGTGATGGATGATCGCCTTCGTGATCCAGCACCATCCGTACCGCACGTGCGCGAACCTCAGGTGAAAACTTGTTGGTTGTCTTGCTCATCGTAGGCCCTTCCTCTCAGGAGTTGGGGCCTCCGGCAATCCCGGGGCGGTTCAAAAGGCATATAGCGATGCTTTCTGCGTGGTCACTAAACTCTTCCAACATAGCGATGATCAGCTTGCCCAGCCGTGCTTGGAGATCTGGGTGAAGGTGTACATCTGGCTCGTCAAGGAGGAGTACGTTAAACTTCGATGGGTCGATAGTGTCGAAAAAGTAGAGAATTTCGGCCGCCAGCGCGACGGCCTCAGATTCGCCGCTGCTGATTTGATCCGGGCTTACTATCTGGCCGTCGGCGAGAGAACGGAACTCAAAATCGGCTGCACCCATCTCAAGAGAAATGTTGGTTAGCAGCTGATTGACCTTACTCAGCCGGTCTGTGTCGAAGTTGCGCGTCGTATCCATTCTGATTTCAGGAGTGCTGGCAAGGCGACGTAGGTAAAGCGTCTCGGCCTCGCGGAAAAGCATAGCTGATGCAGCCTTAAAGTTGCTGGCTTGATTAACCGACCGAACTTGCCGTAGCCAAGTGGGATCATTGCTCATGTTCGTAAGGACGTTGCCGTCACGTTTGAAAGACCCAGCGCGCTCGGGGCTAACGTAGCGAACGTTATAGAGCTGCATATTCTGACTGGTTACTTGGTCGATGTCGCGGAGAAAGCGGCTCTTTCCCGCGCCATTGCGCCCCATGATTACGTTGATGTTGTTCAGGTTAATGAGGTGGGCGGCTTGCCCGCTCAGTTCTTTTATTTTCAACGTCGCCCCCCGTTTTTCTTCGCCAGTATGGCATCGGTCGAGGGAAAGGAATAGGGCGCAGTCTCGAAGGTCTCCTCGTGGTTGCTGCGAGCACGCGAATGTCAGGTTTCGACCAGCGACATGCATACCTTGAACGACCACCATCGGTCGGTTTCCCGACATCCTGTTCGTGTCGAGTGAAGTCGAGACACCCATCGAGATGGCGCCAGGCCGAGGGGCATCTCGACTTCGCTTAACCGTCCGCCCGTTCCAGCCACAGCGACAGCCCCGGAGGAGGAACGGTCGGCGGAGCTTCTGCAACATGCCGTACCGCATCGGCTCGCGCGCGGCCGAGGATTGCCACGGGTATGTCCGCCGGGTGAAAAAGATGGTCAGCTTCGCCCAGCAGGCGCGCAGCGCGCAGCGTGAGGTCGTCGGGGTCCAGGCCGGTGAGGCGAATGATTTCGAGGCGCGATGGCGCGGCGTCCGTCGCGGCGACCAGCCACGCATCCACCTTGTCCGCCGCGTCGCCATCGAGCGGGTCGAGCGCCCCGCCGCTCGCCAGGGCAGCATCGATCGCGCGGCGGCGGTCGGAGGCGGCGGGCCAGCGCGCCTTCATCGCGGCCCGTGCCGTATGGAGCGCCAATGCGAGCGCGCCGAGCCGCGCGGGCAGCAACGCCTCAATCCGCTGGCGCACCGCTTTCGCGAGCCCCGCCGATGCACCGCCGGTGCCGATTGCTATGGTGACCGGCGCGCGGTCGACGATCGCGGGGGTGGTGAAATCGCAGAGGTCGGGACGATCGACGACATTGACGAGCAAGCCGCGCGCGCGCAGCGCTTCCGCCGCGGCGCGCGCCTCAGCATCATCGGCGAGTGCAACGAAGGCGATGGTCGCGCCTTCCTCCCATCCCGGCACGATGCGCCCGCCCGCGCGCATGATCAGCCGCGCCTTGGCATCGGCAGCCTCCCCCTCCCCGACCAGCACGACCGTGCGGCCGCGCAGGTTCAGGAAGATGGGAAGCTGCTCCATCGTCAGTCGATCCAGTCGGGGACGCGCTCGGCGGCCATGATCGTGCCCGCAGCGATGCGGTCGGCGACGACGGCATAACGGTCGCCGTCGACGAGAACCTCGGGAACGAGGCTGCGGCTGTTGTACGTCGATGCCATCGTTGCGCCATAGGCGCCGGCGGTACGGAAGACTGCAAGGTCGCCCGCCTCCACCTTGTCGGTCGTGCGGTCGCGCGCGAAGGTGTCGCCGGTTTCGCAAACCGGGCCGACGATCGACGCGGTCATCGTCTCGCCGTTCGGCTTGACCGCGATAAAGTCGTGGTACGCGTCATAAAGTGCGGGGCGCGCAAGATCGTTCATCGCCGCATCGACGATCACGAACGGGGTGGTCGCCCCGGGCTTGACCCAGAGTACTTCGGTAAGCAGCACCCCGGTGTTGCCCGCGATCACGCGGCCGGGTTCGAACATCAAGGTGACGTCCCAATCCTTGGTCACGCGCGCGACCATCGCGCCATATTCGGCGGGGCTCGGCGGATTATCCTCAGCCTTGTACGGCACGCCCAGACCGCCGCCCAAATCCACATGGGTGATACTGTGCCCCGCAGCGCGAAGCTCGGCGACGAGTTCGCCGACGCGGATGAACGCCGCTTCCAGCGGCGCAAGGCTGGTGAGCTGGCTGCCGATATGGACCGCGACGCCGCGCATCTGGAGGCCCGGCAGCGCCGCGAGGCGGCCGAAGATCGCGGGCGCGCTGTCGATGCCAACACCGAACTTGTTGTCGGCCTTGCCCGTCGAAATCTTGGCGTGGGTGCCCGCATCGACGTCGGGATTGACGCGCAGCACTGCGGGCGCGGTCATTTCCTTGGCGAGCGCGATCTCGGCGAGCGCGATGCCTTCGGGTTCATGCTCGATGTTGAACTGGCCGATGCCGCGGTCGAGCCCTTGCGCCAGCTCGGCGCGGGTCTTGCCGACCCCTGAAAAGACGATGTCCTCGGGCGCCATGCCCGCCGCGAGCGCGCGTTCAAGTTCGCCGCCCGACACGACATCGGCGCCATAGCCCTGCCGCGCGAGGACACGCAGCACGCCAAGGTTGGGGTTGCACTTGATCGCAAAGGCGATGTGCTTCTTGGGAATGTCCTTCAGCCCGTCGCGGAATGCCTGAGCGTGGCGCTCGAGCGTGGCGCGCGAATAGACGTAAACGGGGGTACCGATTTCTTCGGCAATGCGCGGCAAGGGAATGTCTTCGGCGTGGAGAACGCCGTCGCGGTAGTCGAAATGATTCATTGGTAGAAGTCCTAAGCTCAGCCCGGAGGCGGCAAGTCAAAATCGTCGGGTTGGCGTTGTTCGGACCGTTTGAGAAGTTCGTCGCTGCGCGCAGGCCGGGCCTGCGCGTCAGGCGTCGTAAGCTCCTCCGTGGTCGGCGCGCGGGTGGCGCCGACGGGGACGGCCGGTGCGGGCTGACCCGCGACCGGCTTTAAATCTACCTTGCTGCCGCACGCGGCCAAGAGGGCCAGCAGGGCGGCGCTTGCGGCGAGGTGACGCTTTGTCATCAACCTATTCCTTCGATGCGGCGCGCGCCGCGGCGATGGCCTGCCTTACCCGTTCGGGCGCCGTGCCGCCATAGCTGACGCGGCTGGCGACCGAAGCCTCGACCGTCAATGCAGCAAGCACGGCGGGCGTGACCGCGGCGTGGATCGCGGCGGCATCGGCGGCGGGCAGCGCCGACAGTTCGACGCCCAGTTCCTCGGCGCGCTTGACGCACGAACCGACGACATGATGTGCCTCGCGGAACGGCAAGCCGGCTTCGCGCACCAGCCAGTCGGCGAGGTCAGTCGCGGTCGAATAACCTGAGGCCGCGAGCGCGCGCATGCGATCGGTACGGAAGGTCAGCGTCTCGACCATCCCGGTCATCGCCGCGAGCGACAGTGCGAGCGCGTCGAAGGCGCCGAAGACGGTTTCCTTATCGTCCTGCAAATCCTTCGAATAAGTGAGCGGCAGTCCCTTCACGATCACCGCGAGCCGCTGGAATGCACCGAGCAACAGGCCAGCGCGGCCGCGCACCAGTTCGGCGGCGTCGGGGTTGCGCTTTTGCGGCATGATCGAGCTGCCCGTCGACCAGGCGTCGGGCAGGCTGATGAAACCGAAGGGCTGGCTCGCCCAGATCACGATCTCTTCGGCAAGACGCGAGAGATGAATCGCCGAGATCGAGGCGGCGGCACAAAATTCGAGCGCGAAGTCACGGTCGGACACGGCGTCGATGCTGTTCGCCATCGGCCGTTCGAAGCCGAGCGCAGCGGCGGTCGCATGGCGGTCGACCGGAAAACCGGTACCCGCGAGCGCGGCGGCGCCGAGCGGCGATTCGTTGAGCCGCGTGCGTGCGTCGCGGAACCGGCCGCGGTCGCGCGCCAGCATCTCGACATAGGCGAGCAGGTGATGGCCGAGCGTCACCGGCTGCGCGACCTGAAGGTGGGTGAAGCCCGGCATGATGCTGTCGGCATGCTCCTCGGCGCGCGCAAGCAATGCCGCCTGCATCGCGGCGAGCCCGGCGTCGATGCGCTCGCAAGCGGTGCGCGTCCACAGACGGAAATCGGTCGCGACCTGATCGTTGCGCGAGCGTGCGGTGTGAAGCCGTCCGGCGGCTTCGCCGACCAGTTCCTTCAGCCGCGATTCGACCGTCATGTGAATATCTTCGAGCGCAAGGTCGACCGGAACGCCGTTTTCGGCGAACTCGTCGGCGATCTGCGCCAGCCCGCGATAGATCACCGCCGCATCCGCAGCGGCAATGATTCCCGCGGCGCCGAGCATCGCGGCATGCGCGCGGCTCGCGGCGATATCCTCTTCCCACAGACGTTTGTCGACGGGGATGGAGGCATTTATCTCTTGCATGATCGCGGCCGGCCCGCCACCGAAGCGGCCGCCCCACATGCTGTTGCTGTCCGGAGTGTTCGTCATCCGCCGCGTTCCAAATCTCTATGTTACGACCCTCGCCATGCTCTTGGCCGGATCAATCGCGGGCTGCGATAGGGAAAAGCAGCCGGACGGGCAAGCGGCAGGGGGCGAAGCAAATATTTCGCCCGGCCAAGCGAAGCCGGGCGCCGCGCTCGACCGGTTCGAGTATCAACTCGACCGCAGCCAAAAGGGCAAGCCCGTCCCCACCGCGACCTTCCGTGGCCCCGACGACGCGGCGGTGACGCTGGCCGATTTTCGCGGCAAGCCGCTGCTCGTCAATCTCTGGGCGACCTGGTGCGCGCCGTGCGTCGCCGAAATGCCGACGCTCGATGCGCTCGCAGGCGCGAGCGGCGACCGCATGGCGGTGATCGCAGTCGCGCAGGATCTGCAGGGCGCCGAAATCGTCGACCCCTGGTTTCAGAAAGCGGGGCTCAAAAATCTTCAGCCCTATCTCGATCCGAAAAATGGCCTGCTCGACGCCTATAATAGCGCGCTGCCGACGAGCATTTATTACGACGCTGAGGGCCGCGAAATCTGGCGCATCATCGGCGCGATCGACTGGCAGGGCAAGGAAGCGAAAGCGCTGCTCGCCGAAGCGAAATAAATTTGGGGGAGACGAAAGTGCAGGACTACACCGCGATCCGCGAAGAGGTCGCCAAGCTGTGCGCGGCCTTCCCCGGTCCCTATTGGCAGGCGAAGGACCGCGCCCGCGCATATCCGTCCGAATTCGTCGCCGCGCTGGGGGAGGCCGGCTATCTCGCCGCTCTGATCCCCGAAGAATTTGGCGGCGCCGGCCTGCCGCTCTCTGGCGCTGCGGCGATCCTCGAGGAAATCCAGCGTCAGGGCTGCAACGGCGGCGCGGTGCATGCGCAAATGTATGTCATGGGCACGGTGCTGCGCCACGGGTCGGACGAACAGAAGGCGCGCTACCTGCCCAAGGTCGCGACCGGCGAGCTGCGCCTGCAGGCCTTCGGCGTCACCGAACCGACGAGCGGCACCGACACGCTCAGCCTGAAAACCACCGCGAAAAGGGACGGCGATCATTATATCGTCAATGGCCAGAAACTCTGGACCAGCCGCGCCGAGCATAGCGACCTGATGATCCTCCTCGCGCGCACCACCCCGCGCGAGGAAGCCGCGAGCCGCACCGAGGGGCTGTCGGTCTTCCTCGTCGACATGAAGGAAGCGCTCGCCGCAGGGTCGCTGACGATCCGGCCGATCGACACGATGATGAACCATGCGACGACCGAGGTTTTCTTCGACAATATGCGCATCCCCGCCGCGAACCTGATCGGCGAGGAAGGCAAGGGCTTTCGCTACATCCTCTCGGGCATGAACGCTGAACGGCTGCTGATCGCCGCCGAGTGCATCGGCGATGCGAAGTGGTTCATCGACAAGGCATCAAGCTACGCCAAGGAACGCGTGCTGTTCGGCCGCCCGATCGGCCAGAATCAGGGCGTCCAGTTCCCGATCGCGCGCGCCTATGCGCAAATGCGCGCCGCCGAGTTGCTCGTCCATAACGGTATCGCCAAATATGAGGCGGGCGACAATGCCGGTGCCGAGGCCAATATGGCCAAGATGCTCGCCGCCGAGGCAAGCTGGGCCGCAGGCGAGGCGTGCATCCAGACCCACGGCGGCTTCGGCTTCGCCGCCGAATATGACATCGAACGCAAGTTCCGCGAAACGCGCCTCTATCAGGTCGCGCCGATCAGTACGAATATGATCCTCTCCTATGTCGCCGAGCATGTGCTGGGGATGCCGCGCAGTTATTGACCGATCCCCCTCCCGCCTGCGGGAGGGAAAGCGAGACTTACGAACTTGTTCGTTAGTCGCAGCGGGGTGGGCCTTCGCCGCCTCAAACGCTCGCTGCGCTCACGCCCACCCCCAACCCCTCCCGCAAACGGGAGGGGAGAAGCATAAAGAAAGGGCGGGCGCCCATGACACCCGCCCTCCCCTTGCGACCCAAGGCAGGGCCCGGGCACACGCAAACAGCTTATCCGCCGACCGTCACGCGGCCGCTGCGATAGCCTTTCTTGCGCATTTCCTTCGTGTAATCCTTGTCGGCATCGGTCACCTCGACCGTCCATTCATCCCACGCATCCCAGCGGTCTTCGCGGTCGGTGGCGTGACGCAGGTCGCTCGTCAGTTCCTTCTCTGCCTCGAGAATATCGGTGCGATAATTATACCAGGCTTTGTTGACGACGCCCGCGATCGGGGCGGTGCGGATATGCGGCGCGTCAAAACCCGGCGGCATCGAGCCATAGGGAACCGCGGCGGCAACGCTGGCGGGGAGAGCCATTAAGAGTGCGAGGGTGGTCCATTTTTTCATTGTCCATCTCCTGATTGATCGCCCGTTGCAGGACGTCGGACAAGAAACGAAGCAAAGCGCCGATATGTCCGCGACTTATCGGTGAATTCGCACGGACGACGGCGGAAATCTGTCAGCGCCTACCAATGTCGTCATTGCGAGGAGCGAAGCGACGCGGCAATCTCCAGCCATCACCCTTGCGCGAAACCGATAGCTGGAGATTGCTTCGCTCCGCTCGCAATGACGATGAAAAGTGATCTACCCCGGATGCGCCTCATCGCCGACCGCCGAGCGCAGCAGCCCGCGAAACACCTCCTGCGCGGTGCGGATGCCCTGCGTCACGTCGAACACATCCTGCGCGATCGGCATCACAAGACCGTGCTTTTCGGCGAGCGCGATCACCGTCGGCGCGCTCTTCACCCCCTCGGCGACCATGTTCATGCCCGCGATGATCTCGTCGATCTTGCGCCCCTTGCCCAGTTCGACCCCGACATGGCGGTTGCGCGACAAGGGACTGGTGCAGGTCGCGATCAGATCGCCCATTCCCGTCAGCCCGGCAAAGGTTTCGGGCCGTCCGCCCATCGCGACCCCCAGCCGGGTGATTTCGGCAAGCCCGCGCGTCATCAGCGCCGATCGCGTGTTGTCGCCCGCACCCTGCCCATCGCCCATGCCGACCGCGATCGCGATGATATTTTTGAGCACCCCACCCAGTTCGCAGCCCAGCCGGTCGGTGTTGGTGTAGACGCGGAACAGCCCCGAATGGAATATCGGCTGAAGCGCGCGGACGACAATCTCATCCTCCATCGACAACACGCTCGCCGCCGCCTGGCCGGTCATGATCTCGCGCGCGAGGTTGGGGCCGGTGAGGACGCCAACGGGATGACCGGGCAGTATTTCCTCGATCAGCTCGGTCATCCGCTTACCCGACGACAGCTCAAGCCCCTTGGTCAGGCTGATCACCGGCACCCATGGACGAAGATACGCCTTCGCCTCCTCGAGTACGCCGCGAAAGCTGTGCGAGGGCACGCCCATGACCAGCACATCGGCACCCGCCACGACTTCGGCCATGTCGTTCGTCGCACGCAGCGCAGAAGGAAGCGTGATGCCGGGCAGATATTTCCTGTTTTCGCGATGCGTATTAATGTCCGAAACCGTCTCGGCATCGCGCGCCCACAAAGTGATCGGCGCATTGCGCGACACCACCGAGGCCACCGTCGTCCCCCAACTGCCCCCACCGAGCAGCCCGACTTTCAACCGCATCGCTCTCTCCCTGTTTTTTGGGAGAGTGGCGCCGGAATGCCGGGTTGGCAATGCCCTCTCGTCATGCCGGGCTTGACCCGGCATCCATTGCGGCGGTGACGGCATGGACCCCGGATCAAGTCCGGGGTGACGAAGAGATTCAGGACTGATCGATCCTAGCATTGCTGAGCAAGAAACCCCTTCATCACCGCCGCGGTCGATTTAGGGTCCTCGACCATCGGAACATGCCCGACATGTTCGAAGATATGCGACCGGCTGCCCGCAATACCCGCCTCGAGCACCGGAACGCAGCTGACGTCGATCAGCCGATCGTGGCGGCCCCAGATGATCAGGGTCGGCGACTTGACCTCGCCCAGCCGGTCATTGAGCGGATAGTCGCGGCCTTCGGTCGCGATGACCCAGAAGATGCCATCGAGCAGGTCGCGATATTTGAGCGCGTCGGCATAGAAGACCGGCTTCAGCCGTGCCGGAATATGCGGCGGCTTGTGGACGACCATCGCCACCAGCCGGTCGGCATCCGCCAGATTGGCGATGACAAGCGGGTTATAATCCTCGTTCGCCGCCTGTTTCTGAAGGTCGCTTGCGTCGGCGCCGTTGACCCCGGCATTGTTGAGCAGGATCAGGCTCGCGAGCGCATCGGGATAATCGAGCGCATAGCGCAGCGCGATCCAGCCACCCATGCTGTTGCCGCCCAGATGCGGGCGGTCGAGCCCCAAAGCATCGGCGAACGCCTTGAGACGCCGTGTCTGCGCTTCGATATCATAAGCGAGCGTCGGGTTGCGTTCGTTCTCGCCGAAACCTGGCAGGTCGGGCGCGATGACATGATAGTCGCGCGTGAGGTATGGCGCGATCATCGACCAATTATCCTTGTCGCCCGCAAAGCCATGGACGAGCAGCAGCAACGGCTTTGCCCGATCGCCGCCCTCCAGATACGGCCAGGCGCGTCCATCGACGGTCACGCTCTTCTGCACCATCCTGCCGCGCCGCCGCAGCAGCGCACGCCCCATCGCCACGAGGCGGCCGGGAAAGAGGAAATAGAATAAGACCAGTGCGATCAGCGGCGCAAAGATCAGGACGAGCAGGATTTTCATATCAGGCGAACTCCCATCACCCCGCCCCACTCGATCCAAAATGGTCGAACAAAGCATTTCTTCCATCGAAATCCAATAGAAGGAGGCACTTCGCCAAATTCAGCACGAACCGCGCCGGATTTAAAGGGCGTACGACGATATTTGCCGATATTTACGCGCGAAAGCCTATCGTGGCGGCAGCAACAGGCTCGCATCGCCATAACTGTAAAAGCGATATTCGCTCGCGATGGCATGGGCATAGGTCGCCTGCATCACGTCAAGGCCCATCAGCGCACTAACCAACATGAACAAGGTCGATTTGGGCAAGTGGAAATTGGTCATCAGCCCGTCGATCGCGCGAAAGCGATAGCCCGGGGTGATGAAGATTGCCGTGTCGCCCGCGAAAGGCGCGATGATATTATCCTCGCCCGCCGCGCTTTCGAGCAGGCGCAGGCTGGTGGTGCCGACCGCGATCACCCGGCCGCCCTTTGCGCGCACGGCGTTGAGCCGCGCGGCGGTATCGGCGTCGATGCGGCCCCATTCGGCGTGCATCACATGATCCTCGGTGTTGTCGGCCTTGACCGGCAGAAAGGTGCCTGCGCCGACGTGCAAGGTCAGCGTCTCGGTCGCGATTCCCGCCTTGGCGAGGGCATCCAACAACCCCGGAGTGAAGTGAAGCGCCGCGGTCGGCGCCGCGACCGCGCCATCCTCGCGCGCGAACATCGTCTGATAATCCGACCGGTCGTCGGCGTCGGTCGCACGCTTGCCCGCAATATAGGGCGGCAGCGGCATGGTGCCGGCGCGTTCGAGCAGCACTTCGACGGGTTCGTCGCCGGCAAAGGCGAGGATGAAGCTGCCGTCAGCGAGCCGGTCTTCGGCGACCGCCGAAACCCCAGATCCGAAATCGACCGTTTCGCCGACGCGCAGGCGCTTGGCGTTGCGGATAAAGGCCTGCCACCGGCGCAGGTCGATGCGTTTGTGAAGCGTGGCGCCGATGCGCGCGTCGCCGCGTTTGCCTTCCAGCTGCGCGGGGATGACACGGGTGTCGTTGAAGACCAGACAGTCGCCGGGACGCAGCCACGACGGCAGGTCGCCGACCCCGGCGTCGGTCATCGAGCCGCCGTCGACCACCAGCATTCGCGCCGCATCGCGCGGGCGCGCCGGGCGCAGCGCAATGCGCTCGGGCGGCAGGTCAAAATCGAAGGCGTCGACGCGCATAAGAGTTCAGGCGCGTCCCGCGCTTAGCGGATCGGGGCGTTGAGCTGGTCGACCGTGACGTCGGCGGCGGCAGGTGCCGCCGGTGCTTCGGTCAGCATCGACGCGGGCGGAATCGGCTTATTGTCGGCGGCGACCGAGACCTGCACCATGCGCGACATCACTGCGGGCGGCTCGCCCTTCTGGATAGCATCGACATATTGCATCCCCGACACGACGCGGCCGAAGGCCGTGTAGCGATTGTCGAGTGCGAAGCGCGGCTGAAGCATGATGAAGAACTGGCTATTGGCGCTGTCCTCGCTTTCGGCGCGCGCCATCGAAACCGTGCCGCGCAGGTGCGGCACCGCGTTGAATTCGGCTTTCAGATCGGGAAGATCCGAGCCGCCCTGCCCCGTCGCGGTCGGATCGCCCGTCTGCGCCATGAAGCCGTCGATCACGCGGTGAAATTTCGCCCCGTCATAGAAACCGGCGCGCGCGAGCTGCTTGATCCGCGCGACATGGTTCGGCGCGACATTCGGGTAGAGCTGGATCACCACCCGGCCGCCCGTCGACAGGTCGATGTTGAGCATATATTCGGGAATGTTGATGAACTGGTCAAAGGTCATTGCGGGCGGCGCGGCAGGCGCTTCAGCCGTCGCGGGCGCGGGCTGAGCCGTCGGCGCCGGAACCTCAACGGGCACCGGCGGGGCTTCGACCGGCGGCGTTGTGTTGATTTCGGGATCAGGCAAGGGCGCAGGCGGCACTTCCTGCGCGGCGGCCGAAACCACGAGACCGAACGCCATCGCCGTCAACATCAAGGGGCGGAAGGTGAATTTCATGCTGGATCGGCCTTTGCGATTGAATCTGGTTTGCGCCCCATTTGCCGCGACCTAGCGGGAAAAAGCTGAACGCTCAATGATTGGTATCAACGTTCGCCCTGGAGCAGGCCGCGTTCGGCGATGCGGGCCACCACCGCGTCGCGCACGACCGGAGTCACGAATTTGCGGATATCGCCGCCGAAAATCGCGATTTCCTTCACCAGCCGCGACGCGATCGGCTGCAATCCGACATCGGCCATCAGGAAGACGGTTTCGATGCGGTCGTTGAGCTTCTGGTTCATCCCCGCCATCTGATACTCATATTCGAAATCGGCGACGGCACGCAGTCCGCGTACGATGACGCTCGCGCCCTCGCGCTCGGCAAAGTCCATCAGCAGCGAATTAAACCCCACGACGCGAATATCGCCGTCGATCGTCGCGACTTCACTCTGCACCATCGCGATGCGTTCCTCGTCATCGAACATCGGCGATTTGGTGATGTTGGTGGTGACCCCGACCACCAGCCGGTCGACCAGCTTCGCGCCGCGACGGATGATATCCATATGCCCGAGCGTGATCGGGTCGAACGTTCCGGGATAAACCCCAATGCGCATCAACGGTCCCTTTCCACCACATAATAGGCGATAGCCCGAAGCAGCGCCGCTTCTTCGCCGAAGCCCGCCAGATGCGCGATCGCCTGATCGACCAGCATGGTCGCCTGTTCGCGCGCGCGCTCGATCCCCATCAGGGTGACGAAGGTCGCCTTGCCCGCGGCGTCATCCTTGTGCAGCGCCTTGCCCGCCAACGCCTCGTCGCCCTCGACATCCATGATGTCGTCGGCGATCTGGAAAGCGAGGCCGATGTCGCGCGCATAGGCCCGCAGCGGCCGCCGACCTTCGGCAGGAATCCGTCCAAGGATCGCGCCCGCCTCGACCGAAAAGGCGATCAATGCACCGGTCTTGAGCTGTTGCAGCCGCGTCACCGTCGGCAGGTCGAAATGCGACGTCTCGGCGGCGAGGTCCATCATCTGGCCGCCCGCCATCCCCGCGGGGCCCGCCGCGCGCGCCAGTTCGAGTACCAGCTCACCGCGCACAAAGGGATCGCCGTGGGTCGCGGGGTCGCACAGCCATTCAAACGCCAGCGCGTGGAGCGAATCCCCCGCAAGTACCGCCGTGGCTTCGTCGAACGCGCGATGCACCGTCGGCTTGCCGCGGCGTATATCATCATCGTCCATGCACGGCAGATCATCGTGAATCAGCGAATAGACATGCATCGCCTCGACCGCCGCACCGACCTGCAGCGACGAGCTGCGATCGACATGGAACAGGTCCCCCGCCGCGCGAACGAGCAGCGGGCGCAGCCGCTTGCCGCCAGCGATCGCGGCATGGCGCATCGCTTGATAAAGTCGCTCTCGCGGATCGGCCGGGACCGTCAGATGTTGTTCGAACAGGCGGTCGATGCCGACCACGACCTCGGCCTGCGCCGTATCGAGCAGATGGGCCGAACCACCCCGATCACCATCAACGGACGCCGCCATCGGTTCAGCTTTCGCCGAAAGGCGTGGTTCCCGCCGGCTGACCGTCGGCATTCAGGCTGACCTGTTCGATGCGCGCCTGCGCTGCGGCAAGCCGCGCCTCGCAATGCGTGCGCAGCGCGTGGCCGCGTTCGTACAGCGCCACCGATTCCTCGAGGCTGACGTCGCCGCTTTCCAGTCGCCGCACGATCGATTCGAGCTCGCCCATCGCGGCCTCGAAAGACAAGGAGGCGATGGCGGGGGCGGCAGGCGTTTCGGCAGTGTCTGTCATCCCCCTGCTTTGGCCTTTTCGCCCCCTTGCGGTCAAGCTTGACGTGGCCTGACGCAGCGATAGGCTCCGCCCATGTTCATCGGCCATTTCGCACCGGCGCTCGTTGCTGCCGCACGGCCGCAGGCAGCGGGACTAGGAACCCTGTTCGTCGCGGCGCAGCTCGTCGACATCGGCTTTGCCGCGCTGCTGATCCCGGGAATCGAGGCGATGCGCATCGTCCCCGGCATCACCGCGATGAACCCGATGGACCTGTACCGCATGCCCTATACGCACAGCCTCGCCGGGGCTTTGCTCTGGAGCTTGCTGTTCGGCGCGCTCGTATGGATCGCAACGCGGCGCCGCGCCGCCGCGATCGGCGCCGCGCTCGTCGTCGTCTCACACTGGTTCATCGACCTGCCCGTCCACATCCCCGACCTCACCCTGTTCGGCGCCCCGCCGAAACTGGGACTCGGGCTGTGGAATCACCCCGCGATCGCGATGCCGCTGGAGGCCGCAATGACCGGCGGCGCCCTTTTCTATTATAAAATACGAACACGGGCGCCCGCAGGCGACGCGCGCCTCTGGATCTTGGTCGCCCTGCTCACCCTGGTTCAGGCGATCGACTGGTTCGGCCCCAAACAGCCAACCTATTCGCTCGCCATCCCGGCGGCGATGCTCGGCGCCTATGGCATACTCGCGCTGACCGCGGCGTGGGCCGGCGCGAATCGCCAACTCATCCCCCCCGCGGCCACCTGAACGACATCGCTTCAGCGCAATCACGTTTCCATTTTTTGCAATTGTCGGCGCCCCATCAGCGAGCCATGCTGCACCGCACAATAACGAGAGGGCTTAAAGGCAAGTATTGTTCTCAAAACAAGGACTTGCATCATGAAAACGGCGTTTCTTCTTTCGGCACTCACCCTGTTTGTGGCCGCACCCGCCATCGCCCAGACGGGCGACAGCTCGGCGCGGCGCTTCGAACATGACGGCAATATCTACAGCTACACCGTCACCCGGGTCGGCGATTCGCGCGTGATCAGCGGGATCGACGAACGCACCGGAAAGCCCTTCCGGTTGCGCGTCGGTGAGCGCCGCGTCCGCGGTACCGTAGGCACCCAGCAGGTCGATTTCGCCCTGCGCGACGTCAAACCGCTCACCGGTCCCGCGACGGTCCTCGCCGCGCGCTGACACCCAAAGCCGGATTCAGACCCCATATTGCCCAAAAAGGGCTTCATGGGGTCTGTTCCTATCGCGCGCACGCGGCTAAAGGCGCGCCATGACCCAGAACACATCCGCCATCACCCCCGAGATCGTCGCCGAGCACGGGCTGTCACCTGAAGAATATGAGCGTGTGCTGCACGCCATCGGGCGCGAACCCAATCTCGTCGAGCTCGGCATCTTCTCGGTAATGTGGTCGGAGCATTGCAGCTATAAAAGCTCGCGCCTCCATTTGAAGAAATTGCCGACCGAGGCGCCCTGGGTGATCTGCGGTCCCGGCGAAAATGCCGGCGTGATCGACATTGGCGAAGGCGCCGACGGCAAGAAGCTCGCCGCGATCTTCAAGATGGAGAGCCACAACCACCCGTCGTACATCGAACCCTATCAGGGCGCGGCGACCGGGGTCGGCGGCATCCTGCGCGACGTCTTCACCATGGGCGCGCGCCCAGTCGCCAACCTTAACGCGCTGCGTTTCGGCCGCCCCGACCATCCGAAGATGAAGCACCTCATCTCGGGCGTCGTCCACGGCATTGGCGGCTACGGAAATTGCGTCGGCGTTCCGACCGTCGGCGGCGAGGTCAATTTCCACAAGGCCTATGACGGCAATATCCTCGTCAACGCGATGACCGTCGGAGTCGCCGAACAGGACAAGATCTTCTATTCGGCCGCATCGGGCATCGGCAATCCGATCGTCTATGTCGGCTCGAAGACCGGCCGCGACGGCATCCATGGTGCGACCATGGCAAGCGCGGACTTCGGCGAGGATGCCGAGGAAAAGCGCCCGACCGTTCAGGTCGGCGACCCCTTCACCGAAAAACTGCTGATCGAGGCGTGCCTCGAGCTGATGGCGTCCGACGCGATCGTCGCGATTCAGGACATGGGCGCCGCGGGCCTCACCTCCTCGTCGGTCGAAATGGCGTCGAAGGGCGGCGTCGGTCTCCATCTCAAGATGGACGATGTGCCGCAGCGCGAAGCCAATATGACCACCTATGAAATGATGCTGTCCGAATCGCAGGAACGCATGCTGATGGTGCTCAAGCCCGGCAAGGAAGATTTTGCCAAGGCGATCTTCGAGAAATGGGAACTCGACTTCGCGGTCATCGGCACCGTCACCGACACCGGCCGCATGGTGCTCGAACATCATGGCGAGATCGTCTGCGACATTCCGCTCGGCCCGCTCGCCGACGACGCACCGCTCTATGATCGCCCGCATGTGCCGACCCCGAAACAGCCCGCGTTGACCAATGTTCCCGAAACCACCGACGTCGCGGCCGACCTCAAGACATTGATGGGGACCCCCGACATCGCCAGCCGCCGCTGGATCTGGGAACAATATGACAGCCAGGTCGGCGGCGACACGGTGCAGATCGGCGGCGACGCCGCGCTCGTTCGCATCCACGGCACCAGCCGCGCGCTCGCCATGTCGACCGACTGCACCCCGCGCTATTGCTACGCCGACCCCGTCGAGGGCGGCAAGCAGGCGGTGGCCGAGACCTGGCGCAACATCAGCGCGGTCGGCGCGACCCCGCTCGCGATCACCAACTGCCTCAACTTCGCCAACCCGCAACGCCCCGAAATCATGGGCCAGATTGTCGGCTGCCTCGACGGCATGGCGCAGGCGTGCATCGCGCTCGACTATCCGATCGTCTCGGGTAACGTCAGCCTCTACAATGAGTCCAAAGCGACCGGCGGCGGCAGCGCGATCCTGCCGACCCCCGCGATCGGCGGCGTCGGCGTGATCGAGGATCTCGGTAAAGCAGTCGGCATCGGCTTCAAGCGTACCGGCGACATCGTCCTCGCGGTCGGCGAACGCGCCGGCCATCTCGGCCAGTCGGTGTGGCTGCGCGAAATCCACGGCCGCGAAGAAGGCCCGCCGCCGCCCGTCGATCTGAAGGCCGAACGCCGCACCGGCGACTTCATCCGCCACGCGATCAACGCCGGCTGGATCACCGCCTGCCACGACGTCTCCGACGGCGGCGTCGCGGTGACCCTCGCCGAGATGGCGCTGAAGTCCGACATCGGCGTGATGGTCAGCGAAGAACAGCCCTTCGGCATCGCCGAGAGCTTCTTTGGCGAAGATCAGGGCCTGTATCTGGTCACCGTCTGCGACACCTGCCTCGCCGACTTCCTCGACGCCGCGGGCCGCGCCGACGTTCCGGTCGATCCGATCGGCCGCACGATCAAGGACCGCATCGTCTTCGAACTGCCCGAGAGCGACCATAGCGTGACGCTGGCGGAACTGCGCGCCGCGCACGAAGGCTTCTTCCCGGCACTGATGGGGGCCGACGCCGCGCTGGCTTAACGACACTCGTCATTGCGAGCGGAGCGAAGCAATCTCCAGCTATCAACCTTGCGCAAGGCCGATGGCTGGAGATTGCCGCGTCGCCTTCGGCTCCTCGCAATGACGATGTAAATCAACGCCGTTCCGATCTAGAGTGTCCCGAATGATCGCAATCGTCGGGTAGCGCTGAAAGGGATAAGCCAATGAGCATCCATGTCGGAATCGGCGGCTGGACTTTCGAACCATGGCGCGGGACTTTCTACCCGCCCAAACACCCCCAAAAGCGCGAACTCGAATATGCCGGTCAGCATCTGACCGGGATCGAAATCAACGGCACCTATTATGGCAGCCAGAAACCCGAAACCTTCGCCAGCTGGGCCGCCGCCGTTCCCGACGGCTTCCAATTCAGCGTCAAGGCATCGCGCTTTGCGACCAACCGCAAAATCCTCGCCGACGGCGCCGGATCGATCGAGAAATTCCTGACGCAGGGGCTGACGCGGCTCGGCGACCGCTTGGGGCCGATCCTCTGGCAATTCATGGCGACGAAGAAATTCGAACGCGACGATTTCGCCGCCTTCCTCGACCTGCTTCCCGAAACGCAGGACGGCCTGCCGCTCCGCCACGCGCTCGAGGTGCGCCACGAAAGTTTCCGCGACACGGCCTTCATCGACTTAGCGCGCGAGCGGAATATGGCGATCGTCTTCGCCGACAGCGACGAATTTCCGTGCATCGACGAACAAACCGCCGACTTCACCTATGCGCGGCTCCAGCGGTCGCAGGAGGAGGTCGAGACCGGCTATGACGACAAGATGCTCGACGCTTGGGCGAAGCAGGCGCGCGACTGGGCGCAGGGCGACCGCGACGTCTATCTCTTCTTCATATCGGGCGCGAAGATCCGCAACCCGGCGGCCGCACAGGCGATGATCGTGAAGTTGGCGGAATGACGATCCTCCCTGTCGCGCAGCGATGGGGAGGTGGCAGCGCGGAGCGCTGACGAAGGGGCAATAACGTGGCCCCTCCACCATCCGCTGCGCGGACGGTCCCCCTCCCCACGCCTACGGCGCAGGGAGGATCTTTGGCTCACGCCATCGCGGCCTTTGCCGCGAGGAAGTTATACGGATCGATCCCGCGGCTCCGATACGCGCGGTGCGCTTCCTCATATAGCGTCGGCTTTACGATCCCGAGGCGCGCGCGCGCGGCTTCGAGCGGTTCGGCGAGCAGCGCGCGAATGTCCTGCTCGATGATCGCCTGCGATGCCTTGCCGTTGCGCTGCCCCTGGCGGATCGCGCCCATCACCGGCGCGTCGCTCTTGATCCCGCGTTTCACTTCAAAGCCGCCCGCATAGGCGATGAAGAAATTGCCGTAATTGCCCGTCTGGCCATAGGTGAAGCCAAGCACGCACTGTTCGCCCAGCGCATCGCGGCCATAGCCGGTCAAGATGTGGAACAGGTCGTGCGTGTCGCGCAGGCGGTTGCTGTACCATTGCACCTGATCGTCATATTGCGGGCGGCCCATCTTGTCGCTCTCGGCGACGAGGCCCGCCGCCGACAGGCCTTCGCGGCGCATGAAGGTGACATAGGCATGGCCGACGCTGCCTTCGGGCAGTTGGTCGATCCACGCGTGATCGTCGAGCAGGTCGGGAAGATAAGGTTCGCTCGCCATCAGCCGCTGCCCCTTTTCGCTTTCGATAAAGGCCCGCGCATCGTCCAGAAAGCCCTTGCGCGGCAGATTCTCAAAAATGTGGAAGACCTGTTCGGTATCTTCCTTATCCTTGATGAGCTTGCGAAAATGCGCGAGCGCTTTGAACGGGCGAAATTTCGCGGGCTTGCGATCGGGATGCGAAAAGATGGTGGGGGTCATTGGGGGGCTCCGACGAATCATGCGATGACGTTGATTTAGCACTACTGACACAAATGTCAATAATGCTTTAACGGGCTGGACCGCGCCAAGGCCATACTGTTATATCTTCACAACACAGCAAGGGACGATATGGGCGAATACACAGAAGTTGCGACGCCCCGGCTCATTACCCTCGATGCGCTGCGCGGCTTTGCCGTGATGGGCATATTGGCGATGAACATCGTCGCGTTCGCCATGCCCGAAATGGCCTATATCACCCCTCGCGCCTATGCAGGCGAAACACCGTCCGACCTCGCGGCGTGGGCGCTGGGCTTCATCCTCTTCGACGGCAAGATGCGCGGACTCTTCTCGATCCTGTTCGGAGCGAGCATGCTGCTCATTATCGACCGCGCCGAGGCGTCGGGGCGGGACCCGGCATCGGTTCACTATCGCCGCATGGCGTGGCTCGCGGTTTTCGGCTTCTGCCATTATGCCTTCATCTGGTGGGGCGACATCCTGTTCCTCTACGCCGCCGTCGGCTGTGTCGCCTTCCGCTTTCGCGACTGGGAGGCGCGCCGCCTGATCATATGGGCGATCGGCCTGTTCACTCTCGGCGTCGCCATCATGACGATGGCCTTCGGGGCGCAGCTCGCCGCTGTGCGCGCCGCCGACACCGCTTCGTCATCAACCGAGCTGGTCGAGGCGGGCCGTGCGATCCGCGCCGAATATGCCAGTATGAACGAAGGCGTCGCCACGGAACTCGCCCTCTATCGTGGCGGCTACCTCCCCATCCTGGCCGAGCGCCTCGACAAGGCGGACAGTCCGCTCATCATGCTGGTGATGAATTTCCTCGAAACCCTGCCCTTGATGATGATCGGCATGGCCCTGTTTCGAAATGGCTTCCTCACTGGCGCCTGGAGCAGAGCCGATTACCGGCGCGTGGCGCGGCACTGGTTGCCGCCCGGACTGCTGCTCACCTTGCTGGTGACATGGGTCCAGTGGCGTTCAGGCTTCGACAATCTGGTCGCGATCAACGCCTTTCTCGCCTGGGCAGCGCCGGGGCGCCTGATGATGACCATCGGCTATGCTGCGCTGTTCGTATTGCTGATCCAACGCTACGCCAGCGGCACGGGCATGGCGCGCGTCGCAGCGGCAGGCCGCATGGCCTTTTCCAACTATATCGGCACCAGCATCGTGATGACGAGCATCTTCTACGGCTATGGTCTGGGGCTGTTCGGGTCGGTCGACCGGATGACGCTCTATCTGTTCGTTATCGGCGGCGCGGCGGCGATGCTGCTGTGGTCGAAACCTTGGCTCGACCGCTTCCTTTATGGACCGCTCGAATGGCTATGGCGCAGTCTTGCGAGAAGGTCGCTCCAGCCGATGCGCCGCACGGCCTAGAAGCCGACGGCGCTACCGACACCGGGGGTACGCCGCTGGACCAGCGGATTGGCCTCGCGCTCGAGCGCGCCCAGCGTTTCCTCGAACAGCGGGCGCAGTGTCACGACACGCGGCAGATATTCCTCGGGGCTGGTCTGACTTTCGATACAATGGCGCGCGAACACCTCAATATCTTCGGCGAGCGCGCCCAATTTTTCGGCACCAAATTGGCGCGCTTCGCTTTTCAGCGTATGCGCCGGCATGACGAGTCCGCGCGCGTCGCGCGCGCGCATGGCATCCTCGATGGCGGCGACCGACTTGGTCCCGTCTTCGCGAAAATAGCCCAGAATTCGCACAAATGCGGCACCCAATTGGGTGCGCGTCGCGCGAAATTCATCCCAATCGACCAGGATTTCGTCCAATGTTCCGTCCCTTGGTGTGCAATTTGGTCAGTGGTCCCCAGCCACCCCTGCCCCAAAGACGGTAAAAAAGACGTTACGCCGCCCAGCTATACCAACAAAAATGCGTCATTTCGGGTCAGCCGCGGCGGACCCGCCACTGCTCCGCGCCGCCTGCGGCCGGTTCGGCCTCCACCTGCCAGCCATGCTCGCTTGCCAACGCCGCAACCTCGCGTCCCGCCTGGGGGTCATCGGCAATCAGCAGGACGTGCGGCGCATCGCGCATCGCGCGCGCCAATCGGAGTGCCGGCCACGGGCAACGCATGCCGCGCGCGTCGACGACCCGCGCGCCTTCGGCGTCAGGCGTCGTCATTCGTCATAGGGGTTGCGCGAGTTGCGGAAGTTCATCCGGATCGGCACACCCTGGAACCCCATTTCCTTGCGCAGGCCATTGACCAGATAGCGCGTATAGCTGCCGGGCAACGCATCGGTGCGGGTCCCGAACACCACGAAGGTCGGCGGACGCGTGCGCGCCTGCGTGACATAGCGCAGCTTGATCCGCTTGCCGCCGGGAGCCGGCGGCGGATTATTTTCGACCGCATTTTCGAACCAGCGGTTGAGCTTCGCGGTTGAAACGCGATTGTTCCAGATCGCCCGCTGCTCGAAAGCCACCCGGACCAGCGTATCGATCCCCTTGCCCGTTGCCCCCGAAATACTGAGCACCGGGACACCTTTGACCTGGCTGAGCCCGTCTTCGAGCGCGCTGCGCACGCCGTTGAACAGCGCCGACGGATCCTCGGCAACGTCCCATTTGTTGAGCGCGACGATCAGCGCGCGGCCTTCCTGCAGCACGCGGTCGGCGATGTGCAAATCCTGCGACTCAAGGCCTTTGGTGGCGTCGAGCAGCAACACGACAACCTCGGCGAAATCGACCGCATGGAGCGCGTCGGCGACCGACAATTTCTCGAGCTTGTCCTGCACCTTGGCGCGCTTGCGCATCCCGGCGGTGTCGAACAGCTGGATCTCGTGGACCTCGCCGTCATTTTCCCACTGCCATTCGACGCGGATCGAATCACGGGTAATCCCCGCCTCGGGTCCGGTGATCAGCCGATCCTCGCCGATCATGCGGTTGATCAGCGTCGACTTGCCAGCGTTCGGACGACCGACGATCGCAAGCTTCATCGGGCCGAGGTTTTCCTCGTCGTCGTCGCCTGCGACTTCTTCTTCCTCGACCTGACCATCGGGCTCGACGATCGGACGCAGGGCATCGAACAATTCGACCATTCCGCCGCCATGTTCGGCGCTGAGCGCAATGGGATTGTCGAAGCCAAGCGAATAGGCCTCCATCAGCCCCTCTTCGCCCTGCTTGCCCTCGGCCTTGTTGACGACAAGGATGATCGGCGTGTTCTCGCTGCGCAACCAGCGCGCGATTTCCTCGTCGAGCGGAGTCACGCCGGCCCGGCCATCGATCATGAACAGCGCGGCATCGGCCTCGCGCACCGCCTTTTCGGTCTGCACGCGCATCCGGCCGGGAAGCGTTGCCGCATCCTGATCCTCGAACCCTGCGGTGTCGACAATGCCGAAAGTCAGCCCGAGCAGCTGCCCATCGCCTTCGCGCCGGTCGCGCGTCACCCCCGGCTGATCGTCGACCAGCGCAAGGCGCTTGCCGACAAGCCGGTTGAACAAAGTCGATTTGCCGACATTCGGCCGACCGACAATGGCGATCGTCGTGGATCGCGACATGATATTATCCCTGTGTTGCGCCGGGCCCGCCCCGGCCCGAGCGCCTTAGCGCCAGGCCGTGATGCGTCCGTCGTCTGCCAAAATATACAAAATATTGTTCGCGACCACCGGTGCCTGCGACAGCGGGGTCTTGAAATCGGTCGAACCAAGCAGCGAACCGTCGGTCGGCGAATATTCGGCCAACGTGCCTTCGCTGTTGACCGCGATCAACCGCCCGCCCGCCAGAATCGGCCCGGTCCAGCGGATCGGGTCCTTCTTCTTCTTTTCGGTCTCGACACGGAAGCGAGCGAGCTGTTGCAACCAGCGCACCTTGCCGGAACCGCGCGCGACGCACAGCAGCTTGCCGTCGTCGGTCATCGCATAAACCCATTCGCCGACCACATAGGGCGTCGAAATGCCGGCGATCGAAATTTCCCAGCTGCGCTGGCCGGTAACGAGCTCATAGCTCGCCATACGGCCGCCCTGACCAAGCGCGAAGACATGGCCGCGATCGATGACCGGATCGGCATCGACATCGGTGAGCGTCGAAACCGACAGCGCCATCGACGTGCGTGCCAGCGCGTCTTCCCACAGGTCGCGGCCGTTTTCGTAACGATAGGCCTGAACCTCGCCCGACGAGAAGCCGGCGACGATCGTTCCCTGCCCGGCAGCGGGCGACCCGGCGCCGAAAATACTCCCGGCTTCGAGCGAAGCCGTTGCCTGCCACAGCACCGCACCATTCGCGCTGTTGAGCGCAATGATCTGATTATCCTGACTGATAACATAGACGCCGCCGAAAGCGATCGTCGGCGCACCGCGCAGCGGACCCGCGGGCTTCACCTTCCAGATCACCGACCCGTCGGCGACGTTCAGCGCCGCAACATCGCCCGCGCCACTCGTCGCATAAACGACCGAGCCATCGACCCCGGCGCCGCCACCGAACAGCGAATCCTTATAATCCTTGCCGGTGCTGCCGATCGGCGTCCGCCAAAGCGGCGCACCAGTATCGGCGGCAAGGGCGGTCACGGCCCCGTCGGTGCCGACGACGAACAGACGGTTGTCAGCGATCACCGGCGATGCGGCAAGCCGCTGCTTGTTCGTTCCGCCAGCGATATCCGCCTGCCAAATCTGGCTGCGGGTCGCGCCGAGCGCCAGATGGCCCATCGATTTCGACGCATTGCCGCCCGACTGCGTCCAACCGGCGTTGACCACCGGTTCGGGCAGCACGACAGCGATCGACTCGGTTGCCGGGTCGACCTTGATGCTATTGTCATTGGACAGGATCGATACGCGTTCACCCACCGTCGGGGTCTTCGGTCCGCCATCGCCCTTGATCACACCGCAACCGGCGAGGGGCAGCGCCAGCAGCGCCGCATAAAGTCCGTAACGCGTCTTCCGCATATTAATTGGCTTCCTCAGCTTTTCCGGCTGCCGCTACCTTCGGCGCAGCATTGCCTTTTTGGTCGTTCGCGACGCTTTCCGCCGCGCGGTCGGCAACGGCATCGACGCCCAGCATTCCTGCCATCTGCACCGCGCGCGATTGCAGCGATTTCGGTGCCTTGGGCAATTTGGCGATACGGCCGTAAAGCGCCCCGGCCTTGTCGAACTGGCCGAGCTGATAATGTGCGATCGCCGTCAACTCGGCGGCGCTGGGGAACAGGCTCGACGCCGGATCCTTGGCATCGACCATCGGCTTCATGCGCGCGATAACCACTTCGGGCTTCAGCGTATCGAACTCCAGCGCGGTCTGGCGGATCAGCCCGAGGTCGCGCAGCGCCGGGTCAAGTTTGGTGTCGGCGGCAACCCTGGCCATGATTGCGGCGGCGCCCTTCAGGTCGCCTGCGGCGGCCTTCATATTTCCCTGCTGGATCAGCGCGGCGGCGCGATAGGTCGCGTCATCGCCCGCTTCCAGCTTTTTGAGTTCGCTCGTCGCGGCGGTCGGCTGGCTCGTGGCGGCCTTTTCAAACGCTGCCAGCAATTCCTCGGCCTTTTCGCCCCGCAGGCTCTCCTGATGATGGCTCCAATAGAGATAGCCGCCGAACGCCAGCAACGCCGCGATGGCGCCGCCGATGATCCAGCGCCCATAGCGCTGCATGATCGTCTCAAGCCGATCCTTGCGAACCGCCTCGTCGACTTCCTGCAACAGCGCTGCATCGTTGGTCGGGCTCAGGGCCAATCAAACCTCCATAACTCGTTCGTGGCTCCGGGGCCGGCCGCTTCCTTAGCGACAGCGCCGAAAAAGGCCAAGTGATTCACTCGGCCCCCGGCGCCGACATCGCGGGCGACCGTCAGCCAGCGTAGATTTGATCGGCGGTCGGGAATGAACGGGACCTGACTTCGTCGGCATAGTCCTTGACCGCACCGTCGACGACACCCGCCATATCCTGATAGCGTTTGACGAACTTGGGGACGCGTTCGAACATGCCCAGCATGTCGTCGGTCACCAGCACCTGGCCGTCGCATTGCACCGATGCCCCGATCCCGATCGTCGGACATTCGACCTTGTTCGTAATCTCGATCGCAATCGATTCGAGTACGCCTTCGATCACGATCGAAAAGGCGCCCGCCTGCGCGACCGCGACCGCATCTTCGACGATCGAACGGGCTTCGGCATCGCTTTTGCCGCGCACGCCATAGCCGCCCAAAATATTGACCGCCTGCGGCGTCAACCCGACATGACCCATGACCGGAATACCGCGCTGGGTCAGAAATTCGATCGTCGGGGCCAGCACCTTGCCGCCCTCGACCTTCACCGCTGCGGCGCCGGTTTCCTTGAGCAAACGCGCTGCATTGTTAAACGCCTGTTCGGGGCTCATTTCATAGCTGCCGAACGGCATGTCGACGATGACTGCGGCGTGATAGCTGCCGCGCACCACCGCCGCGCCGTGCAGCGCCATCATCTCCATCGTCACGCCGACCGTGTGCGGCAGACCATAGATCACCTGCGCCAGCGAATCGCCAACCAGCAGCATGTCACAATGCGGGTCGAGCAGCTGCGCCATACGAACGGTATAGGCCGTCAGCATCACCAGCGGTTCGCCGCCCTTGCTCTGGCGGATACGTGGCACCGTCAGCCGCTTCATCGGCTGCGGGGTCGGGTTGGCTCGGCTCGTCGACGTATCGAAGGTGAGCGTTTTGGGGAGCGTAGACATGCGGCGGGGTTTAGCCGCTAAACTGGCCGGACGAAACCGCTATTGTTGCAGCGCAGCGATAACGGTTTTGACAGACTAGGCTGCGCTCAAAGCCGCGAGTTGATCGGCGCGCAATTCCAGTTTCATGCTGCCGAGCAATTCTTCGAGCTGGGTCACCGTCGTTGCACTCGCGATCGGCGCGGTCACGCCCGGTTGCTGTGCAACCCACGCAAGCGCGATTTGCGACAGGGTGGCGCCGGTTTCGGCCGCGATCCCGTCCAGCACCGCAAGGACTGCGGGGCCGCGCCCCTCCATATAGGATTTGGCCTTATAGCCGCGCGGACTTTTACTGAGGTCGTCAGTGCTGCGATATTTGCCCGACAAATAGCCCGAGGCGAGGCTGTAATAAGGCACGACCCCGATATTCTCGGCGACGCACAGCTGCTGCAGCGCGCCTTCATATTGATCGCGGTCGAGCAGGTTGAGCTCGGGCTGCATCGCGGTGAAGCGCGGCAGTCCCTTTGCATCGGCGACGCGCAGCGCACCGGCCAGCCGTTCGGCAGTATAATTGGACGCACCAATCGCGCGAACCTGCCCCGCGTCGATCAGTTCGGCAAACGCGCCCAGCATTTCATCAAGCGGCACATCGGGATCATCCTTATGCGCAAAATACAGGTCGATCGTGTCGACGCCCAGTCGGTCGAGCGACGCCGCGGCGGCGGCGCGAACCCCGTCGGGCCGGAGCCCGCCCGACATCATCCCGACCTTGGTCGCGATCAGCACGCGGCCGCGCGCGCCGCTGGCCCTTAACCACTCGCCGATCATGCTTTCGGATTCGCCGCCCTTATGGCCATCGACCCACGCCGAATAGACATCGGCGGTGTCGATCATCGTCCCGCCGCCTTCGACGAAACGGTCGAGGACGGCGAAGCTTGCCGCGCGGTCGGCGGTCCAGCCAAAGACATTGCCGCCGAGTACCAGCGGCGGGATCGCAAGGCCGCTCTGGCCCAGGGCTTTGTCGGTCATGGCTTGGCGTTTCCTTTTCTGACCGCTGGAACCGCTTCGCGCACATTGTCGCTGAACAGCCCGTCGATCCCGGTTTTCAGATAGATAGAAATTTCGGAACCAAGATCGCCATGCTCGGCAGGATTGACCCCGCCCTTGTCGCCGAGCGGCAGGAAATAATTTTCGCGGCGAAAGGTCCACGGATGGACCCTTAATCCCACGGCATGGGCATCGCGCACCAGGCTTGTCGGATCGCCCAATGCGCCAAGCGCGCCGCGCGGAATCACCATTGCCTTGTCGGGACCGATGCCGTCGGCATAGGCCGCAATGGCCTTGAGCCCCGCAGGTGACGCCATGGCGGCATAGCTGGTGCCAGGCATATCGGCGGGGCCGCCCGCGCCTTCCATCAACTGGATCAGCGGCAGATCGCTCTTCAGCCGCAGCGCCTTGAGGTTTGCAACCTCGAAGCTCTGGATGAAGACCGGCGCCGTGCGGCCGCGATAGCCGAAGCGGTCGAGGATCGTCAGCAGCGGCGCCTCATGCGGCAGGCCGATCGATATGAAATAACCGGGATGCTTGGTTTCAGGATAGACGCCGACGGGTTTGTCGCGGCCCTTGTTGGCGCGAGCCAGCAGCGTCAATATTTCCTCGAAGGTCGGAATCTCGAACCGCCCATCATAAACGGTGCCGCGCAATTTCGGCAGCCGCTCGCGCGCGCGCAGCGCCTTCAACTCAGCCAGCGTAAAATCTTCAGTGAACCAGCCGGTTACCTTCACTCCGTCGATCGTCTTGGTCGCTTTTCGCGCCGCATATTCGGCGCGATCGGCAACGTCGGTCGTGCCCGAAATCTCATTCT
Source organism: Sphingopyxis witflariensis (assembly GCF_002205635.1). Lineage (GTDB taxonomy): Bacteria > Pseudomonadota > Alphaproteobacteria > Sphingomonadales > Sphingomonadaceae > Sphingopyxis > Sphingopyxis witflariensis. The sequence goes on from NZ_NISJ01000004.1 coordinate 177,584, forward strand.
CGTGCCGCGCCACCAGCACACCATCCCTGGTCAGCACCAGGTCGGGTTCGATGAAATCGGCGCCCTGTTCGATCGCCAACTCATAGCTTGCCAGCGTATGTTCAGGCCGTTCGCCCGACGCGCCGCGGTGCGCAATGACGATCGGTAGCTGGCCGCCAAGGGTCGGTTGCGCCGTCACCTCTTTAACCGCGCAGCCGGCAAGCAGCAGCACCGCAAGCGGGGCCGCCAGCCAGCGGGTCATGCTGCAAAACGCGCCTGCCAGTCGGCGGCAGAGAAACCGACACTGATCCCGTCCGCCGATTCGACGACGGGGCGCCGGATCATCGCGGGTTGATCGAGCATCAATGCGATGGCCGATGCGGCGTCGAGCCCCTGTTTCTGGGCGTCAGGCAGTTTGCGAAAGGTTGTCCCGCTCTTGTTGAGCAATTTTTCCCAGCCCAGCGCCTCGACCCAACCCTTGAGTCGGTCCGGGTCGAGCCCATCCTTGCGCACATCGTGAAAATGATAGGCAACGCCCTGCTCACCAAGCCAGACGCGCGCTTTCTTCACCGTATCGCAGTTCGAAATTCCATAGAGTGTCAGTGCCATGCGGTCACAATAGCGGCGAGCGATCGGCAATGCGAGCGTTTGCATTCGCCAATTTTCCGCGGAGCGCCCGTGCAAAGCCTTCGTGCAGCGCCCCGGCGATTTCGGGGTTCGCCGCCAGATAGGCGCGCAGCGCCGCCGCGGGTACGAACCACAGCCGCGCATGGCCGGCGAGCGTCACGGTGCCAGTGGCGTGAGCACCGTCGAGCACCGTCGCTTCGCCGATCAGCGCTCCGCCGGTGACCATTCCGACCTCGGCTCCGTCGCGCAAAATCACCGCCTCCCCCTCCGCCAGATAGAAAAGGCTGGGCGCCGCCTGATTCTCGCGGATCAACACATCGCCGCGCCGCGCCGAAATCCAGTTCCCCTGATCCATCAGCTGTCGCACGGCAACGGCGCTCAGACCGTCGAAGTGCTGACGGCGCAATTCCTGTTCCTCGGCCGAGAAGGCGATCTTTGTATCGCGCAGCCACAGCCGCGCCGACAGCGCGGCATTGGCCAGCAATATCGCCACCAGCACGATGGCCAGTCCGATGCTATTCCAGTGGAAGATTGCGACCGGCAACGCCAGCAGCGCAGCGGCCGCCAAGGCCAGTCGAACATGGTCGAGACGCGCGGCAAAGCTAGCCGCAAGCAGTAGCAGCAGCGCCCCATATCCGAACCAGAAAGGATCGAAATTCGCCATAACCAGATCGTTCCGCGTCGCGTGACCCCTTAGATCACTATGTGTATCTAGGCGGATAACGTTACCGATTGCCGAACGCCTTGGACGCACAATCAAGGGGACATTCCGAAAACCGTAAGAAACTAACAGTTTTCGGCCATCAAGAAAAGCATAGGTGCGCGAAACCGGCGAAAATGCTAATTTTCGCGCCTTCGAACCCTGCGCACATTGCTTCCCGGGCGCATTCGCGCCATGGCAGCGCTCGATTCGCACGGAAAACATAGAAGACGGACAGATGACGCAACCATGGCAACCGCATAGCTGGCGCTCGCACGAGGCTCGCCAGCTTCCCACCTACGCCGACGAAGTCGCTCTGGCGGCCGCCGAACGCGAGCTCAGCAACTATCCGCCGCTGGTGTTCGCGGGCGAAGCGCGCGACCTGACCGCCGAACTCGGCCGCGTCGCCGAGGGCAAGGCATTCCTGCTCCAGGGCGGCGACTGCGCCGAAAGCTTTGCCGAATTCCATCCGAACAATATCCGCGACACCTTCCGCGTGCTGCTCCAGATGGCGGTGGTGCTGACCTTTGCGTCGAAAATGCCGGTGGTGAAACTCGGCCGCATGGCGGGCCAGTTCGCCAAGCCGCGCTCAGCCGACATGGAAGATATCGATGGCGTGTCGCTGCCCAGCTATCGCGGCGACATCATCAACGACATCGGTTTCGAAGCCGTGGGCCGCGAGCCCGATCCGCAGCGCATGGTCAAGGCATACAACCAGTCGGCGGCGACGCTGAACCTGCTGCGCGCCTTCGCGAATGGCGGCTATGCGAACCTGCACCAGGTTAATGCCTGGACGCATGACTTCATGGATCGCAGCCCGTGGGCAAAGAAATATCAGGAAACCGCCGAGCGGATTTCCGAAGCGCTCGCCTTCATGGAAGCATGCGGCGTCACCCCCGAAACCGTGCCGCAAATCAAGGGCACGAGCTTCTACACCAGCCACGAAGCGCTGCTGCTCCCCTATGAGCAGGCGCTGACGCGTCAGGACAGCCTGACCGGCGGCTGGTACGACACGTCGGGCCACATGCTGTGGGTCGGCGATCGCACCCGTTTCGAGGGCTCGGCGCATATCGAATATCTGCGCGGTATCGGCAATCCGGTCGGCATGAAGTGCGGTCCGAGCCTCGAGCCCGACGTGCTGCTGCGACTGCTCGACACGCTGAACCCCAATCATGTCGCGGGGCGGATGACGCTGATCACCCGTTACGGCCATGACAAGATCGAGGCGCATCTGCCCAAGCTCGTGCGCGCGGTAAAGGAATCGGGCCACCCCGTCGTCTGGTCGTGCGACCCGATGCACGGCAATGTCATCAAGACCGGCAACGGCTACAAGACCCGCCCGTTCGAGCGTATCCTCGCCGAAGTGCGCGGCTTCTTCGCCGTCCACCGCGCCGAGGGTACGCATGGCGGCGGCATCCATATCGAGATGACCGGCCAGAATGTCACCGAATGCACCGGCGGCGCGATGGACGTGACCCAGATGGACCTCGCCGACCGTTACCACACCCATTGCGACCCGCGTTTGAACGCGGGTCAGAGCCTTGAGCTCGCCTTCCTGCTGGCCGAAATGCTCAATCAGGAAATGACCGAGCGGGCGAAGCAGGCGGCATAATTCAAAGCCTCGTCATTGCGAGCGCAGCGAAGCAATCCAGTGCAGCATGAACCGCTCTGGATTGCTTCGCTACGCTCGCAATGACGAATGAAATTTACTTGCCGGTCCCCGACCACGCCTTGGTATCGGCGAACGCCCGGCCCAGCGCGACGTGCAAATCCGCATCTTCGGCCGCGCCGCCGAGCGGAATCCTGTCGGAGAAATTGTCGCCCGGCCCGTGATAATCCCCCTCGAGGAACTTCTCGAGCAGCGGCATGTCCGAAAAACTGCCGCCGACCATCAGCGAGGTCACACCCTTGGCGCCCAGCGCCCAGCCGTCCTGCCGCTGAACAAAGGCATCGGCCTCGCCATCCTCGTCGAGTTTGCGGCCGAACTTTGTCGCGACGCTGCGGACCACCGCATCATAGGCGGGCTTGCCGTGCCCGATCGTCGCGACCGGGGTTCCGCGCGGCGAAATCGTGATCGTGTCGATATTGAGCGCAACGGTGATATCGCTGAGCGGCACCACCGGATGATCGGCAAAATAATGCGCGCCGAGCAAGCCCTTTTCCTCCGCCGTCGTCGCGAGGAAATAAATGTCGCGGTCGGGCCGCACGCCGCCGCCCAGCCGCTTCGCGACCTCGATCAGCACCGCAATACCGCTCGCATTGTCGACCGCTCCGTTGCAGATGCGATCCTCGGCGCTGTCGGGCGCACAAATGCCCAGATGGTCCCAATGGCCAAGGAACAGCACCGCCTTGCCGTCAGGCTTCGCGCCCGGCAGCTTGGCTAGAATATTGTTGCTGGTGAACGCGCGAATGCTCGATGTCGTTGACAGATCGGCCGAGACCGGAAGTGCGATGCCGCGATAATTGCGCGACTTTGCCGCCGCGCGTAGCGCGCCGCTATTCTGCCCAGCCTTCGTCAGCAACGCATCGGCGGCCTCGATCGACAGAAAGCCGCTGACCGGCGCGCCAGCCGAGGCACTCGCCAGCCGCACAGTCTTGCTGCCCAGCGATTCGCGCAGCTGCGCCCAAGGCACCGCATCGGTAGCGATCACCAGCACGCCCGCCGCCCCGGCATCGGCCAGCATCTGCCGCCGCTCGCGATAGCGCGGCAATTTCTCGCCAAAAGGGGCATTGTCGAACAGCATGATGGCGAGCTTGCCCTTGACGTCGGCGTTGACCTTGCCCGTGCCGTCAATGCCATAGCCAACGAAGATCGCCGGGACGTTTGCGAGCGCCACCGACGCATCGCGGCCGGTCAGGATGAGGCCGTCATCCCCCAGCGCGAAATCGCGGCCATTGACCTTCAACTTCGCGGTTCCGGTCAGCGCCTGCGTCTCGACGAACGGTACCGGTTGCAGCCAGGGCGTCGCGCTACCCGACGCCGGTTCCAGCCCCGCTCGCGCCCATTCGCCGACGACATAGGCGATCGTGCGATCTTCGCCGTCAGTTCCCGGCGCGCGCCCTTCAAAAGCGTCGCCAGCCAATATCTTGATATGATCGGCCAGCTGCGCCTCGGTGACCGGCGCGTCGTCGGCCATGGCAAAGGTGGCGGGGGCGGCGAAGGCCAGGGCGACGGCCGCGATCGCGGCGTGAAACTTGATCGTCTGCATAAGCGTGCCGATGCCATGGCCGTTGCACACAGGCAAGACACCTTCGCAAAGAGCGACGAATGGCCCCTCCCGTAGACGGGAGGGGAGTTTTATCAGCGCCCGGCACGCTCCAGCAACGTGCGCGCTGCCGCCACATGCATATCCTCGATCATCCGCCCTTCATGCCGCTGCGCCCCGCCGATGGCGGCGGCAACCAGCGCTTCGGCGGCGGAAATCTCGCGCGCAGACGGCGCAAAGGCGCGATTGCACGGATCGACCTGCGACGGATGGATCAACGTCTTGCCGTCGAAACCCAGCCGACGCCCCTCGCCCGCCTCGGCGGCAAAGCCGGTGGCATCGTCGATCGCATTATAAACCCCGTCGAAGCACCAGATACTGCCCGCGCGCGCGGCGAGGACGATCGCCTGGATCGCATGGCTCATCGCGCCGCGATCCATCCCGTCAGGCAGTTTCAGCTCATGCGCCAGATCGTTGAGTCCCGCGATGAGGCCCGCAACCGCGGGGTCAGCGGCAATGTCGCGCGCGGCATAGATCGCCACCGGGGTCTCGATCATCGCGAACAGCGGGGCGCCAAGGCCGCGCGCGGGCCCGAGGTCCGTCGGCGCATCGACCTTGGGCAGCACGATGGCATCGAGTGCCAGCCCCGACAGCGCCGCAATATCCGCCGCCTGCTCGGCGCTGCCCGTGCCGTTGATCCGCACCGCGACCCGCTTGCCAGGGAAGCCCGCGCTCACCGCCGCGCGCATTGCCGCCCGCGCGTCATCCTTGCGGTCGGCGGGAACCGCATCCTCCAGATCGATGATCAGCATGTCAGCCGCCAGCCCCTGCGCCTTTTCGAGCGCACGGGCGTTGGAACCGGGAACATAAAGCAGCGAGCGGGGAGCAAATATAGTCATGCGCTTTTCTGTGGCGCAGCCAAACCATTGCCGCAATAAGGAAGACGGGCTCGCGACCTGAATTTTGCGCAAGGGGATGATCGATGGAATTCGCACTCGCACTGGTGGTTTTGGCGCTGGTGTTTCTCGTCTGGGCGCTGACGCCCGTGCGGCAGGGCTATGCCTATACGATCGAACGCTTCGGCCGCTACACCCACACCGCGCAGCCGGGGCTGAACTTCATCATGCCAATCGTCGATCGCGTCGGCCGCAAGGTCAACATGATGGAACAGGTGCTCGACATTCCAGGCCAGGAAATCATCACCAAGGACAATGCGATGGTCGCCGTCGATGGCGTCGTCTTCTTCCAGGTGCTGGACGCCGCGCGCGCGGCGTATGAGGTCAGCGATCTTTATCTCGCAATCATGAACCTGACGACGACGAACCTGCGCACCGTGATGGGGTCGATGGACCTCGACGAAACGCTGTCGAAGCGCGACCATATTAACGCACGCCTGCTCGTCGTCGTCGACGAGGCAACCTCGCCCTGGGGGGTCAAGATCACGCGCGTCGAGATTAAGGATATTCGCCCGCCGGCCGATATTTCGAACGCGATGGCGCGGCAGATGAAGGCCGAACGCGAAAAGCGCGCCAACATCCTCGAAGCCGAAGGCATGCGCGCATCGGAAATCCTGCGCGCCGAGGGTGAGAAACAGGGCCAGATCCTGCAAGCCGAGGGCCGCCGCGAGGCTGCGTTCCGCGACGCCGAGGCCCGCGAACGCGAAGCCGAGGCCGAAGCCAAGGCGACGCAAATGGTGTCCGACGCGATTGCTGGTGGCAATGCACAGGCCATCAACTATTTCATCGCGCAAAAATATGTCGAGGCGATCAGCCAGTTTGCGACCAGCCCGAATGCCAAGACCATCCTTTTCCCGGTCGAGGCGACCCAGCTGATCGGGACTTTGGGCGGGATCGGCGAACTCGCGCGCGACGCGATCGAACGCAAGGGAAGCTGACATGCCCGACTGGCTGACCCATATGGAACCGCATTGGGCGTGGCTGTCGCTCGGCGTGCTGCTCGCGGCCGCCGAAATCGTCATGCCGGGCTTTTTCCTCATCTGGCTTGGCACCGCCGCGATCGTCACCGGGGTCATCGCCTGGATCGTCCCGCTCGCCGTCCCGGCGCAGCTCGGCATCTTTGCCGTCCTGTCGTTCGTCGCGCTTTACGGCGCGCGCCGCTGGCTGAAAGCCAATCCGATCACCACCACCGACCCGCATCTCAACCAGCGCGCGGGCCGGCTGGTCGGCGAGGTGCTGACGGTGACGCAGGCGATCGAGGACGGCCGGGGTCGCGCCAAGGTCGGTGACGGCGAATGGCCAGTACGCGGACCCGACGTGGCCGAGGGCGCGAAGGTCCGCGTCGTCAGCGCGGAGGGCGGTATGCTGGTGGTTGAGCGGGCGTAAGCCCTGCTCATCGCCATTGCGCGTGGGGCCAGAGCAACATGGGTTCAATATGAGCCGTTCGCCCTGAGCTTGTCGAAGGGCAGTTCTTTCTTTGAACCTCGCGGAATAAAGCGACGGTGCTTCGCCGAACTCAGCACGAACGGAGGTTGGGGATGGAGCGGATTTGGCGCACGGGCCGCTAGCCCCCCTTGGGCCGCGAATAGATCGTAACGACATTCCCCAGCGCATCACTCTCGCCGATGCGCCGAAAGCCCAGCTTCGCCGCCACCTTCTCCGACGCGACATGGCCCGGATCGATAATGCAGCGCACCTCCAGCGCATCGAGACATTCGTCAGCCCAGCCGAGCGCCGCGCCCATCGCCTCGGTCGCGAGGCCCGATCCCCAATGGTCGGCATCGAACGCCCAGCCCGCCTCGGGCACATCTTCGAGTTCGGGAATCCCGCGGCAGAAATAGGACAGGCCGCCCTGCCCGATCAGCTTGTCACTCGCCTTGTCGGCGAACACCCAATAGCCAAAGCCCATCACCGGCCATAGCCCGGCCGAGCTCAGAAACTTGCCCCAGCTGACATCGGGCGCACGCGGTTCGCCACCGATAAAGCGCGTCACGCGCGTGTCGGCCCACATCGCAATATGGACGTCCTTGTCCGACAGGCGGTGCGGCCGCAGGCGGAGCCGTTCGGTTTCGAGCGTCGGGGGTGTCGTAAACATCGCGCTGACATGCCGCAGGCCGGGCAGCGACGTCAATTGGCGATCATATGCCCCCGCGAAGGCGGGACCGGGAAACGGAGAGAGGGAGAGAGCCGCTCCGCGCCCCGCCTTCACGGGAACAAGGGGTCAGGCAGCCGCAGCCGCCAGTTCTGTGGGCGCCGCCGATGCATAGGCCGGCATGATCGCGTCGGCATAATCGCTTTCAAATTTCTTTATCAGCGCGCGGTCATCATGGTTCCACGGATGGAAACCCGGCATGAAATAGCTGAGCCAGGGCAGGAAGCTTTTGCGCAGCACGCCCGGATTGCCGATCAGATACCACCAGATGCGCGCGGTGACGCGCCAGCCGGTCAGGCCGTCCTGCCGCAGCAGCGCCTTCATGCCCTTCACACGCCGCGGCCAGAAGCGCATCGTGACGAGCATCATCATCGCCGACTTTGTCCACCAGCGTTTCCAGCGACTCCAGTCCTTCGTCGCGTGCAGCCAGGTGTCATAGGCGACGCCCTTATGCTCGATTTCCTCGATCGCGTGCCATTTCCACAGCGCCGCCCATTCGGACTCGCCGCCTTCGTACATCCGCTCGTCGCGCAGCATCACCGACGCCATCATCGCGGTATAATGTTCGAGCGCGATCGTCGCCATCAGGTTGACGATCGGCGGGCGCGACTTGATGATTTCCATCACCTCATCAATGTCGCCCTCCAACTCCGACAGGTCATATCCCGCCTCCATCGCCTTTTTGTTGAAGACGACATGTTCGCGGCTGTGGATCACTTCCTGCTGGGTGAAGGCACGGATTTCGCGGGCAAGTTTTTCGTCGACGCCATCGCGGTGCGCCTTCACTGCCTCGATGAACATGGCCTCGCCTTTCGGGAAGGTGACCGACAGCGCGGTATGAAAGACCGAGGCGATCGGATCGCCGTTCAGCCACCAGCGCCCCTGCTTCTCGTCGCGGCCGAAACGCCGATCGCGCGGGCTGATCGACAGATCCTTGGGGGTCGGGGAGCGGGAAAGGCTGGACATATGTTTCTCACCGTCGGAAAGCGGGGTTGGCGCGGGGGCGCCGTGGGGCAAGATTTAAAGGTTACTTACAGTGGTGTCAATTGCAAAGAAGCGCCTGAGCCCGGAGGAGAGCCGTGCCGTCGCACTCGAGGCCGCGCGCCTGATCCTGATCGAGGCGGGACCGCAAGCGGTGACATTGAAGGCGGTGGCCGGGCGGGTCGACCGCACCCATGCCAATCTGCTGCACCATTTCGGTAGCGCCGCCGGGCTGCAAAAGGCGCTCGCGGCGTATCTCGCCGAAACGGTGTGCGCGACGATCGGCAAAAAAATGACCGAATCGCCGCCGGGCGAGCGCAACGTGCGCGAAATCGTCGACCTGACCTTCGACGCTTTCAACAGCGGCGGCGCCGGAGCGCTTGCGACGTGGATGGCGGCAACGGGCAATGACGACGCGCTCGACCCGATCGTCGATGCGATCCATCGCCTGATCGACGGCATGACGCCCGACGCGCAGGAAAAGCGCCTGATGCACGAAGACACGCTGGCACTGGTTCTGATGGCACTCGGCGATGCGCAGCTTGGCGGACCGATGGCCGAAGCGCTCGACCTGCCGCGCGACACGTCGCGGGTGCTGGCGACCGAACTGATCACAGGGCGGATCGCCAACTTCTGGGCCGAGCAGGGCGAGAAGCCGCAAGCGTAAGGGCTGGCAATTTCGCCCGGCACAGGCTAGGAGCGCGCCAATCCCTCCATTCCGTTCGCATCGAGCGAAGTCGAGATGCCCCTCGGTCACGCACGACTGCCGGGCATCTCGACTTCGCTCGACACGGGCGGAGTTTGATGTGTAGTTTCCCGCTTTCGCCTCAAAGGCCCCACCATGCATTTTCTCGATCAAGCCAAGGTTTTCATCAAGTCCGGCGACGGCGGCCCCGGTGCCGTCAGCTTCCGGCGCGAGAAATATGTCGAATATGGCGGCCCCGACGGCGGCAATGGCGGCAAGGGCGGCGACATCATCTTCAAAGCGGTCGCGGGCCTGAACACGCTGATCGACTTTCGCTACACCCAGCATTTCAAGGCCAAGCGCGGCACCCCCGGCGCGGGCCGCGACCGCACCGGCGCGGGCGGCCCCGATCTGGTCATTCAGGTGCCGATCGGCACCCAGGTCCTCGCCGATGACGAAGACCGCAGCCTGCTCGCCGACCTCACCAAGGAAGGCGAGAGCTTCGTCTTCCTGCGCGGCGGCGATGGTGGCCGCGGCAATGCCAGCTACAAGACCAGCACCAATCGCGCACCGCGCCAGCATGGTCCGGGTTGGCCGGGCGAGGAAATGTGGGTGTGGCTGCGGCTGAAACTGCTCGCCGACGCCGGTCTCGTCGGCCTGCCCAATGCGGGCAAATCGACCTTCATCAACGCGGTGAGCAATGCGCAGGCCAAGGTCGGCGCCTATGCCTTCACCACGCTGCGTCCGCAGCTCGGCGTCGTCAGCCACAAGGGCAATGAATTTGTCGTCGCTGATATTCCGGGCCTGATCGAGGGCGCCGCGGACGGCGCCGGCGTCGGCGACCGTTTCCTCGGCCATATCGAACGCTGCCGCGTGCTGCTCCACCTCGTCGACGCGAATGACGATGATGTCGCCACCAGCTATCGCATCGTCCGCGACGAGCTGGAGGCCTATGGTGCCGAGCTCGTCGACAAGCAGGTGATCGTCGCGCTGAACAAGGTCGATACGCTCGATGACGAGCTGATCGCCGCGCTGTCGGCCGAACTCGCCGAAGAAAGCGGCCATCCGGTGATGGCGCTGTCCGGCGCGAGCGGCGCCGGGGTCGAAGCCGTGCTCGACAAATTGCTCGAAGCCATCGGCATGCCAGAACCGGGCGCCGATGCGGATGACAGCGACGAAGCGTCGAGCGACTGGTCACCGATCTGATCGACTATCAGCGCGCTTCGAGCACCATGTTGAACGGCCCTTCGGCCGCGCGCCGCACGGTCTCGAAGCCGCCCTCGCGAACGATGCGCGCCAGCCGGTTCTCGCCCGCCTGCGCGCCCAAAGCTTCGCCGACCTCCTGATCGAGCGAGGTCGGCACGCAGATCATCGTCGAGGCGTTATAATAGAGCCGCCCGACCGGGTTCATATTGTCGGCGGGGGCATCGCCCGCGATCGGCTCGACGATCATCCAGGTGCCGTCCAGCGCCAATATCCGCCGCATATGCGCCGCGCAACCGCGCGGGTCGCCCATGTCGTGCAGGCAATCATACATGGTGATGAGGTCGAATTCATCTTCGCCAATGTCCTTCGCCGTCGCGACTTCGAAGCGAACGCGGTCGCCATAGCCATGATCCGCCGCATGCCGCCGCGCCTCCTCGATCGACGGCGCGTGAAAATCAAAGCCCACAAACCGGCTTTCGGGATAGGCGTCGGCCATCAGCAAGGTCGAGAAACCGACCCCGCAGCCGACGTCGGCGACCTTCGCCCCGCTGCGCAACCTGTCCTCCATTCCGTCGAGCGCCGGTACCCAGGCCTGCACGATATTATTGACATAGCCGGGGCGGAAAAAGGCCCCCGTCGCGCAGAACAGGCAGCCGGCATGATCGCCCCAGCGCACCCCGGTGCCGCGGCGGAAACATTCCTCGACCTTGGCCTCGGCCTCGATCATCGCGGCGACCAGCTCGAACGCCCCGGCAAGATAGACCGGGCTGTCACGGTTCACAAAGACCATCGCCTGTTCGGGCGACAGGCTGAACCGGTCGGTGGCCGGATCATAGTCGACATAGCCGCCAGCGGTCTGGGCCAGCGCCCATTCGCGGACATAGCGTTCGTGCAAATTGCCCGCCTTCGCGGCGAGCTCGGACGCGCTAGCGGACGCCTCGGCCAAGGCGTCGAACAGGCCCAGCCGGAACCCCAGACGCACGGTCGGCACGCTCATCGCGCCGCCCAGATCGCCCAGCATCTTGCCTACGAACGCATGCAGCTTTGTTTCATCGACTACGGACGCCATCATTTTTCTCCTTGGATCAAGGTGATGTGGTCGCGACTCTCCAGAAGGCTCGATGTGGCGCAATCTTAGCATATTCGGCGCCCATCCGCACGAACCGTAGGCGCGACATTCGGATTGGCACCCCTGCCCGCACGCGCTATCGGCAACGCCATGACATTGTTCGCGCCCTCCACCTGCTCGCGCCTGATCGTCAAGATCGGATCGGCGCTGCTCGTCGACCCCGACGGCGCGGTGCGGCGCGACTGGCTCACCGGCATCGCCGCCGATATTGCGGCGCGCACGCGGGCGGGCCAGCAGGTTGCGGTCGTCTCGTCAGGAGCGATCGCGCTCGGCGCGCGGCGGCTAGGACTCGCCAAAGGCGGGCGCGGAAGCCTTGAGGATGCGCAGGCCGCCGCCGCGACCGGGCAAATCGCGCTGAGCCAGGTCTGGGCCGAGGTGTTGGGCGCCGAAGGGCTGACTGCGGCGCAGATGCTCGTCACATTGGACGATCTCGAACACCGTCGCCGCTACCTCAACGCCGCGGCGACGCTCGACCGGCTGTTATCGCTGAGCGTCGTACCGGTGATCAACGAGAATGACAGCGTCGCGACCGAGGAAATCCGCTTTGGCGACAACGACCGGCTCGCCGCGCGGGTCGCGCAGGCGGCGGGCGCGGGCGGGGTCATTTTGCTCAGCGATATCGACGGCCTGTACGACCGCAACCCCGCGCAACCGGGAGCGGTGCATATCGCGCGGGTCGAGCGCATCGACGCAGCGATCGAGGCAATGGCCGACACCGGATCGGCGTCGGGCATGGGATCAGGCGGCATGGTCTCAAAGATCGCGGCGGCGCGGATCGCCAACGCCGCGGGCGCGCATCTCGCCATCGCTTCGGGCCATATCGCGCACCCGCTGTCGACTGCGGCGCGGCACACGCTTTTCGTCGCCGAAAAGGGCGCGAGCGCGCGCAAAGCCTGGCTCGCGGGCGGGCTGACCGCCAAGGGGCGCCTCATCATCGACGCGGGCGCGGCGAAGGCATTGCAGGGCGGCGCGAGCTTGCTCGCCGCCGGCGTCACCGCCGCGACCGGCGATTTCGCGCGCGGCGACATCCTCGACATCGCCGGCCCCGACGCGCGCGTCATCGCGCGCGGGCTCGCCGAATATCCCGTGGCAGACGCCAATGCGATCCTTGGCCTCGGCCGCGATGCTCAAGAAGCCACGCTCGGCTACGCGCCACGCACCGCAATGGTCCACCGCGACCATATGGTGCTGCTATAACGACGCCCATACTCGCGATGACCGGCGCGACCGGCTTCGTCGGCGGCGCGACGATGCGCGATGCAGTCGCCGCCGGCTGGCACGTCCGCGCCCTCACCCGCCGCCCGCAACCCGAACGCGAGGGTGTCACCTGGATTGCGGGCGCGCTCGACAAGCCTGACAGCCTCGCCGAAATGGCGGAGGGCAGCGATGTCGTCATGCATATCGCAGGCGTCGTCAACGTCCCCACCCGCGCCGCATTCGAAGCAGGCAATGCCACCGCGACCGGCCATGTCATCGACGCCGCGCGCGACGCAGGCGTGAGGCGTTTCGTCCATGTCTCGTCGCTCACCGCGCGCGAGCCCCAGGTTTCAAACTATGGCTGGTCGAAAGCGCGTGCCGAAACCATCGTCCAGGAAAGTGGACTCGACTGGACGATCGTGCGCCCGCCCGCGGTATTCGGACCCGGCGATACCGAGATGCTCGACCTGTTCCGCATGGCGCAGCGCGGCATAGCGCTGGTGCCGAGTGGCCGCATGTCGGCCATCTATGTTGATGAACTCGCGCGCCTGCTCGTTGCTCTCGCCGCCGATCGCGAAGCGAGCATCGGCGCGATCTACGAACCCGACGATGGCCGCGAGACCGGCTGGTCGCATCGCAGTTTCGCCCGCGCGGTCGGCCGCGCGGTCGGGCGCAACCGTGTCTCGGCACTGGGCGTTCCGGCATCCTTGCTCAAGGCCACCGGACAGCTCGACAAGCTGGTGCGCCGCAGCCGCGCCAAGCTGACCCCCGACCGCGCGCGCTATATCGCGCATCCCGACTGGGTCGCCACCAAAGGCGCCTGCCCGCCCCCTGACCTCTGGCGCCCCCAAACCGACACGGCCGAGGCGCTCGCAGAGACCGTCCGCTGGTATCGCCGCGAGAACTGGCTCTGACGTTGCCGATAGAATAGCGTCGCGCGCCGGTCGAAGCCTGCATTGCCAACAGCGGGGCGCGTCCCTAGGTTTACGGCCATGACCGAAACCACCGCCAACAACCCGAACGATCCCGCCGGCCCTTGGGCGATTCCCGTACGCCGCGCGCTGCCCGGCGACGAAAAGCCCAAAAGGGGCACCAGCTTTCCGCGCAAGGTGTGGAACCTGCTCGTCGCGATCAAGGACGGGTTGGCTCTGATCTTTCTGCTGCTGTTCTTCGTCGCGCTGTTCGCCCTGCTCACCGGACGCCCCAATGCAGGGCTTCCAGTCGCCCAGGGCGCCCTGCTGATCGACCTTGAGGGCACCGTTACCGAACAGCCGGCCGAGATTGATACGGTTTCGGCGCTGTCGGGCAGCAAGCAGCTCAAGGAAATTCGCGTGCGCGATGTCATTCACGCGCTCGAAACTGCGGCGGAGGATGACCGGGTGACCTCGGTCGTCGTCGATCTCGACCGCTTCCTCGGGGGCGGACAGGTGTCGCTCGCCGAAATCGGTCAGGCGATGGACAAAGTGCGCGCCAAAAAGAAGCCGGTACTCGCCTTTGCCACCGCCTATACAACCGACAGCTATCAGATTGCGGCGCATGCCAGCGAAGTCTGGGCCGACAGCATCGGTGGCGTCGCCATCGCCGGCCCCGGCGGATCGCGGCTCTATTACAAGGGATTAATCGACCGGCTGGGGGTCACAGCGAACATCTATCGTGTCGGCACTTTCAAAAGCGCGGTCGAACCCTTCCTGCGCAGCGACCAGTCCCCCGAGGCGAAGGAAGCCAATCTCGCCTATGCTGGCGTATTGTGGGACAACTGGCTGACCGACGTCAAAACGGCCCGTCCGCAGGCCAGGATCGACGCCTACATCGCCGACACGGCAAGCGCAGTGCGCGCAGCGGGCAATGATCTGTCGAAAGCGTCGCTCGATGCCGGGCTGGTCGACAAGCTGGGCAGTCGCATGGCGTTCAACAGCCGCGTGTCGGAGATCAGCGGCGCTTATGACGACAGCCAGCCATGGAACTTCAACGCGATCCCGCTCGAAAACTGGGTTGCCGCCAACCCCCCGCATGAAAATGGCAGCAGGATCGCTGTCGTTCCGGTTGTGGGTGAAATCGTCGATGGCGAAGCGCCGACCGGAATCGCGGGCGGTGAAAGCATCGCGCAACATATCCTCGACGCCGCATCCGACAGCAGCGTTAAGGCGATCGTGCTGCGCGTCGATTCGCCGGGCGGATCGGTGCTCGCATCCGAACAAATCCGCCAGGCCCTGCTCGCCGCCAAGGCAAAGAAGCTGCCTATCGTCGTGTCGATGGCGAATGTTGCAGCGTCGGGCGGATATTGGGTATCGACACCCGCCGACCGAATCTTCGCGGAGCCCGAGACGATCACCGGCTCGATCGGCGTATTCGGTATCCTGCCGAGCTTCGACCAGGCGCTCGCCAAGGTCGGCGTGACGTCCGACGGGATCAGCACCACTCCGCTGTCTGGCCAGCCCGACATTTTGGGCGGGGTGAATGACGAGTTCAACGCGCTGGCGCAAGCGAGCGTCGAAGATGTTTACGGCCGCTTCACCAACCTCGTCGCCAAGAGCCGTAAGCAGCCGCTGGCGAAAATCCAGGAAATCGCCGAAGGGCGCGTCTGGGCGGGCGGGACCGCGCGCCAGATCGGCCTCATCGACCAGTTCGGCGGCCTGCCCGAGGCAATGGCCGACGCCGCCAAGCGCGCCGGAATCAAGGGTGACTTCCACGCCAAATATTTCGAGGATGAGCCGAGCGAGTTTTCCAAAATGCTCGCCACGCTGACGGGCGCCGAGCAAGAAACTGCCGTGGCACCGCGCGGCTGGTTCGGTATCGCTGCCATGAACCGTCAGCTTGCCGAGCGGCGGCTTGCGCAAGACCTGATGCTGCTGACGCAGGCAGGCTCGGTGCAGGCGGCGTGCCTCGACTGCCGCGCCTATCTGCCCTCCGTGCCGCGGCCGGGAACGGCCGATGCGAAGGGCTTCCTCGCGACACTGGCGCTGCTGCTACGCTAGGTCCCCCTCCCGCTTGCGGGAGAGGTTAGGGGGAGGGTCTGTTCCGGCCGCCCCTTGTTGCGACATGCCCTCCCCCGACCTTTCCCATAAATGGGAGGGGAGAAGTCAGGCTGCGACGGCAATTTCCTTCGCATGCCCCGCAATCGCGCCGGCCATCGTGTCGACCAGCCCCAGCGGAAGGTCGTGCCCCATGCCAGGGATCGTCATCAGCCGCGCACCGGCGATATTGTCCGCGGTATCGCGGCCGCCCGCAAGCGGCACCAGCGGGTCATCCTCGCCGTGGATCACCAGCGTCGGCGCCTTGATATTCTTCAGCATCGCACGCCGGTCGCCATCGGCGACGATCGCGGCCATCTGCCGCGCCACCCCCTGCGGATACCAGCCACGTTCGAAATCCGAACGCACGCGGCGCTGCAGCCGGTCCTCGTCGGCGGGATAGCCGGGGCTGCCGATCACGCGCGCGGCGCGAACCGAAAAGGCGATCATGTCCTCGGGATCGCCGCTCATCGGGCGGCTCGTCAGCACCCGCATGGCCTCCTTGTCGGAGCGCGGCAGGCGGCGGTTGCCCGTCGTCGACATCACCGATGTCAGCGACAGCACCCGTTCGGGGTAGCGGGCCGCAATATGCTGTGAGATCATCCCGCCCATCGACACGCCGACGATATGCGCGCTTTGCACCTCCAGATGATCGAGGAGCGCAATCCCGTCGGCAGCCATATCGGCGAGCGTATAGGCCGAACGCACAGGCAGGCCGAGGACCGACTTCACCACCATCCATTTGATGTTCGGCACCCCCGCCGCATCGAAGCGCGTCGACAGGCCGACATCGCGATTGTCATAGCGAATGCTACGAAAGCCGCGTTCGTTCAGCGCATCGACAAACTCGTCGGGCCACAGGGTCAACTGCCCGCCCAGTCCCATGACGAGCAGGATGACGGGCGCATCGCGCGGCCCCTTGTCTTCATAGGTGATTGTGATGCCGTTGGCGGTCGCTTGCTCGGTTGTCATGTCGCGGCAATCCTTTTCCGGAGTACCACCACCATGCCGCAGCTGACGCCAACGTCAAGCAGGCAAGCCTATCCACCTTTGCCGTCGCGATAGGATGGCAGTGCCAGCGACCAGCGGATCGCCGCGCCGCGCAGGAGGAAGCCCGCGGTCGCCCCAACGACCGCCGCGACCGCCGTCCCCGCGCCGAGCCAGAGCAGCAACAGGAACAGCGCCGACGCGAGCGCCGCAGCGGTGACATAGATTTCGGGGCGCACGATGATCGAGGGAACCCCTGCAAGGATATCGCGGATCGTGCCGCCGACGCAGCCGGTGATCACCCCCATCAACAGCGCGGGCGCGGGCGGCACCCCCCATGCCAAAGCCTTGGCGGTGCCGAAAACAGCGTAAGCCGCGAGCCCCGCCGCATCGGCCCATTCGAGCAATTGCCCTTGCCACCAGCGTTCGGGCGTCACCCAGACGATCAGCGCAATGGCAAGGCATGCCGCCGCGATCGCGCCATCCTGCACCCAGAATACCGGGGCGCCGATCAACAGATCGCGCACGCTGCCGCCGCCGACCCCGGTGACCAACGCGAAGAAGGCGGCGGTGACCAACGTCTGCCGAAGCCGCACCGCCATCAACGCGCCCGACAAGGCGAACACGCTGATCCCCGCCAGATCGAGCAGGCGGATCAGCAGCGCATTGTCGATATCGGGCATCGTCCGCAGCTATTTCGCGGCGGGACGCACGCCGCCGATGATCGACAGGGTGATTGCCGTCACCGCATTGCGGATCGCCGGTTCGGCCTGCGGCGCGAAAAAGGGCGAGTGATTGGTCGGCGCTGGCTGCCCCTTCGCCTTCAGTTCGGCGAGCAGCCCCGGATCATAGCCGCCGATCCCAAAGAAGATCGACGGGACACCCGCTTCGACAAACTCCGAAAAATCCTCGCTGCCCGACATGGGCGCCACGCTCGCGGGAGTGAAGACCAGATTATCGCCAAAGACCGGCTTCAATGCAGCGGCGCCGGCGGCGGCCATCGACTCATCGTTGAACAGCGCGCCGGTTCCGGTCAGATAGGTAATCGTCGGTTCGGGCGCATTGCCCATTAGCGCCGCCGCCTTGGCCGAACGCGCGGTGCCGGCCTTGAGCAGCTCGCGCACCTCGGGGGCATGCGAGCGCAGATTGACCTTCACCTCGGCGCTGTCGGGGATGATGTTCGGCGCGCTGCCGGCATGGATCGCACCGATCGTCAGCACGCCAAAGGTACCGGCTTCCTTTTCGCGGCTGATCACCGTCTGAACATCCGTCACGAAACGCGCCGCAATCGGGATCGGATCGATCGTCGCCGAGGGCATCGAGCCATGACCGCCGCGGCCGTGGAAGATAATCGAATAGCTGTCCGATGCCGCCGACGACGGCCCCGCCTTGATCGCCACCTGGCCTGACGGCAGGTTGGACACATGCGCGGCAAAACCGAAATCGGGGCGCGGAAAGCGCGTCAGCAAGCCATCGGCCAACATCGCGCGCGCGCCCTGCAACGTCTCTTCGGCGGGCTGACCGATCAGCACGATCGTCCCCGACCAGCTGTCGCGCATCGCCGACAGCGCCTGCGCGACGCCGACCAGATAGGCGACATGGGTGTCGTGGCCGCAGGCGTGCATCGCGGGCACATCCTTGCCCTCATAGGTCGCACGCGCCTTGCTGGCCCAGGGAAGCCCCGTCTTTTCCTCCATCGGCAGCGCGTCCATGTCGGCACGCACGAGGATCGTCGGCCCCTCGCCATTTTTCAGCACGCCGACGACACCGGTCCCGCCGACCTTTTCGGTCACGGCAAAGCCCGCCTTGCGCAGATGCTGCGCCAATATGCCCGCGGTGCGAACCTCCTGCATCCCGAGTTCGGGATGCAGGTGCAGGTCCTTGTAAAGCGCCTCAAGCGCCGGATAATTTTTGTCGAGCAGCGCGGTCAGCCGTGCGCTCGCGGCCGACAGGTCGGGGGCGGCCTGCGCCGCCCCGCCCGAGAAAAGGGTGGCGAACGAAGCCGCCGCCAAGAGCCAGTGCTTCGTCGCCATATTCTTTTCCCCCGTAAACCCGTCAGATGTGGATCGGCTTGCCCGTGACCGCCATCGCCGCTTCCTTGATCGCTTCGCTGTGCGTCGGATGCGCGTGGCAAGTGTAGGCGATGTCTTCCGACGTCGCGCCAAATTCCATCGCCTGTGCGGCCTGCGCGATCATCGTGCCCGCAACGCTGGCGATGACCCAGACGCCGAGCACGCGGTCGGTCTTGGCATCGGCGATGACCTTCACGAAACCGTCGGGCTCGTGATTGGTCTTGGCGCGGCTGTTCGCCATCATCGGGAATTTTCCGACCTTGACCTCGCCGCGTTCTTTCGCCTGCTCTTCGGTCAGGCCAACACCGGCGATTTCGGGCATCGTGTAGACGACCGACGGGATGACGTCGTGATTCACGATACCGGTCTGGCCCGCGATATTCTCGGCGCAGGCGATGCCTTCATCTTCGGCCTTGTGCGCGAGCATCGGACCGGGAACGACGTCGCCGATCGCCCAGATGCCGGGAACCGTGGTGCGGAAATCATGATCGGTTTCGATCTGGCCGCGCGCGTTGACCGTGAGACCCGCCTTGTCGAGCGCGAGGCCGTCGGTGTTGGGACGACGCCCGATCGACACCAGCACGACATCGGCCTCGAGCGTTTCGGCGTCACCGCCGGCTGCGGGTTCCAGCGTGAGAACGGCTTTCTTGCCCTTGACCTCGGCCTTGGTGACCTTGGTCTTCAGCTTGAATTCGACGCCCTGCTTCTTGAAGATCTTGTTCGCTTCCTTGCGAACGTCGCCGTCCATGCCGGGCAGGATCTGGTCGAGGAATTCGACGCAGGTGACCTTGGCGCCCAGACGGCGCCACACGCTGCCGAGTTCGAGGCCAATCACGCCGCCGCCGATGACGACCATATGCTCGGGAACCTTGGCCAGTTCGAGCGCGCCGGTCGAATCGACGATGATCTGCTTGTCATTGTCGACCTCGACGCCGGGAAGCGGGGTCACCGACGAGCCGGTTGCGATGATGATATTCTTCGCACGCACGGCCTTGCCAGCAACCTCGACCGTGTCGGCGGAGGTGAACTGCGCATAGCCCTTCAGCCAGTCGATCTTGTTCTTCTTGAACAGAAATTCGATCCCGCCGGTCAGGCCCTTGACCGCATCCTTGCGCTGGCCCTGCATGGTGGGCAGGTCAAGCTCGGGCTTCACCTTGATGCCCATCGCCGCCATCGCGCCGCCGGCTGCCGCTTCATAATATTCTGACGCGTGGAGCATCGCCTTCGACGGGATACAGCCGACGTTGAGGCAGGTGCCGCCCAGCGTCTCGCGCCCTTCGGCGCAGGCGGTCTTGAGGCCCAGCTGCGCTGCGCGGATCGCAGCGACATAACCGCCGGGGCCGGCACCGATGACAAGAACGTCGTAGTCGTAATCAGCCATTTTTCGTTCCTTTACCCCACGGGGGACTGGGGAGAAATTCTTAGAGGTCGATGAGGAGGCGCGTCGGATCCTCGATCGCTTCCTTGATCGTCTTGAGGAAGGTCACCGCCTCGCGGCCGTCGATCAGGCGATGGTCATAGCTGAGCGCGATGTACATCATCGGGCGCGCGACGATCTCGCCATTGCGGACGACGGGACGATCCTCGATGCGATGGAGGCCGAGCACCGCCGACTGCGGCGGGTTGATGATCGGAGTCGACATCAGGCCGCCGAAGACACCACCGTTCGAAATGGTGAAGGTGCCGCCGGTCATGTCGTCCATCGTCAGCGTGCCTTCCTTGGCGCGCTTGCCCAGGTCGGCGATGGCCTTTTCGATTTCGGCAAAGCTCATGGCATCGGCGTTGCGGACGATCGGAACGACCAGGCCGTTCGGCGCGCTGACCGCGACCGACACGTCCAGATAGTCATGATAGACGATCTCGTCGCCATCGATGCGCGCATTGACCGCCGGAATATCATGCGCCGCAAGCGCAACCGCCTTGGTGAAGAAGCTCATGAAGCCGAGACGCACGCCATGCTTCTTTTCAAAGCTGTCGCGATATTTTTCGCGCGTCGCCATCACCGCCGACATGTCGACGTCATTGAAGGTCGTGAGCATCGCCGCAGTATCCTGCGCCGACTTCAACCGCTTGGCGATCGTCTGACGCATGCGCGTCATCTTGACGCGCTCTTCGCGGCGGCCCGGCGTACCGGCCGCAACCGGAGCAGCGGCGGCGGGAGCCGGAGCGGGTGCAACCGCGTCGGGCGCAGCGCTCGCAGCGGCGAGCACATCTTCCTTGGTCAGTCGGCCGTCCTTGCCGCTGCCCTTGATCTTGGTCGGGTCCACACCGTGCTCGAGTACCAGGCGGCGCACCGCAGGCGACAGCGTCGTGACGCCGTCGCCATGTTCTTCGGCCGTGGCCGCAGGAGCAGGCGCAGCGGCTTCGGCCTTCGCGGCGGGCGCGGCAGCCTTGCCGGCCCCAGCCTCGATCACCGCGATCACCGCACCGACATTGACCGTGTCGCCGACAGCCGCGACCTGCTGGCCCATCACACCCGCAACAGGTGAAGGAACTTCAACCGCGACCTTGTCGGTCTCGAGGCTTGCAATCGGTTCATCGACGGCAACCGCATCGCCCGGCTGCTTCAGCCATTCGCCGATCGTCGCTTCGGTCACGCTTTCGCCCAGCGTAGGGACTTTGACTTCGGTGCTCATCGTTTCTTCTCTTCGTTGTTCCCCCGCGAAGGCGGGGGTCCATCATCTGACTCTGGGTAATGGACCCCCGCCTGCGCGGAGGGCCATCGGTGTAAATAAACCTACTTGCTCTTGGCCCGGCGGATTTCGGCGCGGACGTTCAGACCAAGCGCGTCGGCGACCAGCGCCGACTGTTCGGTCTGGTGCCGGCTCATCAGGCCCGTCGCGGGCGATGCCGCGGCGGCACGGCCCGCATAACGCGGCCGCATGCCCTTCTTGCCCGCTTCGGTCAGCGCGTCCTCGATCAGCTCGTTGACGAAGAACCAGCT
Source organism: Sphingopyxis witflariensis (assembly GCF_002205635.1). Classification (GTDB taxonomy): domain Bacteria; phylum Pseudomonadota; class Alphaproteobacteria; order Sphingomonadales; family Sphingomonadaceae; genus Sphingopyxis; species Sphingopyxis witflariensis. Next base: position 199,416 of record NZ_NISJ01000004.1, read on the forward strand.
ACCATTGTTGCGCGGTTCTTCCTGCGCCCACACCACGTCTTCCAGCTTCGGCATGCGTTTGAGACGCACGGCGAGCGGTTCCCCCGGGAAGGGATAAAGCTGTTCGATGCGGATCACCGTCGTGTCGGTCAGTTCGGCCGCGTCGCGCGCTTCCATCAGGTCATAACCGACCTTGCCCGAACAGAGGACGACGCGCTTGATATCGGCGTCGGCCGGCGGCGTGCGATCGGACATGATGCGGCGGAAATGCGCATCGCCGATGAAGTCCGAGCGCTGCGACACCGCCAGTTTGTGGCGGAGCAGCGACTTGGGCGTCATGATGATCAGCGGCTTGCGGAACGAGCGCAGCATCTGGCGGCGCAGGACGTGGAAATAGTTCGAGGGGGTCGAAATATTGCACACCTGGATATTGTCGCCCGCGCACAGTTGCAGGAAGCGTTCGAGGCGTGCCGAGCTATGCTCGGGGCCCTGACCTTCATAACCGTGCGGCAACAGCATCACGAGGCCATTGGCGCGCAGCCACTTGGCTTCGCCCGACGCGATGAACTGGTCGATCATGATCTGCGCGCCATTGGCGAAATCGCCGAATTGCGCTTCCCAGAGCACGAGGCTCTTCGGATCGGCCATGGCATAGCCATATTCGAAACCGAGCACGCCATATTCGGACAGCGGGCTGTCGAGCACTTCGAACCGGCCGTGCGGCACGGTGGTCAGCGGCACATATTTGCGCTCATCCTTCTGGTCGACCCAGACGGCATGACGCTGGCTGAAGGTGCCGCGCCCTGAATCCTGGCCCGACAGGCGGACCTGATAGCCTTCGCTGAGCAAGGTGCCGAAGGCGAGGCTTTCGGCGGTCGCCCAGTCGAAGACTTCGCCGTCGCTTTTGTTCGCAAACATCGCGCCGCGCGCATCGATCACGCGGCGCAGCGTCTTGTGCACCTCCAGATCGCCCGGGATCGTCGTCATCGTGCGACCGATCGAATCGAACAATTTGTCCGAAACGCCCGTCGAGATATTGCGGCGCGCATTTTCGGGGTCGGCAGGAGCGTGGAGCCCCGACCAGCGCCCGGCGAACCAGTCGGCCTTGTTCGGCTTATAGCTTTTCGCGGCCTCGAAATCGCCTTCGAGCTGGGCGACGAATTCGGCACGGCGGGCATCGGCCCAGCTCGCGTCGATCACGCCTTCGCCCTCAAGCTTGGCCGCGCACAGCTGCGACACCGGCGGATGCTGGCGGATGATGCCGTACATCAAAGGCTGGGTGAACGAAGGCTCGTCGCCTTCATTGTGGCCGAAGCGGCGATAGCACCACATGTCGATGACGACGTCGCGCTTGAACTGCTGACGGAAATCGATCGCGAGCTTGCAAGCGAAGGTCACCGCTTCGGGATCGTCGCCGTTGACGTGGAGGATCGGCGCCATCACGCCCTTTGCGACGTCCGACGGATAGGGCGACGAGCGCGCATATTGCGGGCTGGTCGTGAAACCGATCTGGTTGTTGACGATGAAGTGGAGGCAGCCGCCGGTGTTGTAACCGCGGATGCCCGAGAAGCCGAGACATTCCCAGACGATCCCCTGCCCCGCGAACGCCGCGTCGCCGTGGATCAGCACGGGCAGCACCTGCTCATGCTTGGCCAGATCGTCGCGCACCACCTGCTGCGCGCGCACCTTGCCGAGCACGACCGGGTCGGCTGCTTCAAGGTGCGACGGATTGGGGACGAGCGACATATGCACCGACGCACCGCCGAATTCGCGGTCGGTCGAGGTGCCGAGGTGATATTTGACGTCACCCGATCCGCCGATGTCATCGGGGTTCGCCGATCCGCCGGCAAATTCGTGGAAGATCACCTGATACGGCTTCGCCATGACGTTCGCGAGCATATTGAGCCGTCCGCGATGCGCCATGCCATAGACGATCTCGCGCACGCCGTATTGGGCGCCATATTTGATGATGGCTTCCATCGCGGGGATCATGCTTTCGCCGCCGTCGAGGCCGAAACGCTTGGTACCGACATATTTGCGCGCGAGGAATTTTTCCCACTCCTCGGCCTGGATCACCTTGCTCAGGATGGCGCGTTTGCCCTCGACCGAAAATTCGATGATCTTGTCGGCGCCTTCCATCCGTTCCTGCAGGAACTGACGCTCTTCGATATCGGCGATGTGCATATATTCGAGGCCGACATTGCCGCAATAATTGGCGCGCAGGATCGCGACGATTTCGCGAATAGTCGCCTTTTCCAGCCCCAGTGTGCCCCCGATGAACACCGGACGGTCCTGATCCGCGCCGACAAAGCCGTGGAATTCAGGCGTCAGGTCGGCAGGCAGCTCGCGCGTACTGAGGCCGAGCGGATCGAGATTGGCGGCAAGATGCCCGCGCACGCGATAGGTACGGATCAGCATCATCGCGCGGATCGAATCATCGGCGGCGCGTTCGACTTCGGCATTCGACAGCGGCGCACCAGCCTTTGCAGCGGCGGCCTTCACCGCAACCTGCATCTGCTGCGGGTCGAGCGCTGCGGTCAGGTCGTCGCTGTCGATCTGCGGCCAGTTTTTCGGCGCCCAGCTGGGTCCGGCCTGCGGTTCGTCGATGTCAAAGCTCTGTCGTTCGAGGTTCATAATCTCTTCCATTCTCTCAAGAGAAATGGCTTCCGGGGAGGATGATTGGGGAAGGAACGCCCGCCGGCAAAATGCGTTGCCGGCGGGCAGTCCCTCAGACGCGTTCCTTCAACACTTCGGCAAGCGTGGTGCCGAGTTCAGACGGGCTCGCCGACACGGTGATGCCCGCGGCTTCCATCGCCGCAATCTTGCTTCCGGCGTCGCCCTTGCCGCCCGACACGATCGCGCCGGCGTGGCCCATGCGGCGTCCCGGAGGAGCGGTCAGGCCGGCGATGAAGCCGACCATCGGCTTTTTGCGGCCGCGCTTGGCTTCGTCGATCAGGAACTGTGCCGCCTGCTCTTCGGCGTCGCCGCCGATTTCGCCGATCATGATGATCGACTTGGTCGCGTCATCGGCGAGGAAGAGTTCGAGCATGTCGATGAAGTTGGTGCCGTTGACCGGATCACCGCCGATGCCGACCGCGGTCGTCTGACCCAGGCCGACATTCGAGGTCTGGAACACCGCTTCATAGGTGAGCGTGCCCGAGCGCGAGACAACGCCGACGCTGCCCTTTTTGAAGATGCTGCCGGGCATGATGCCGATCTTGCACTCTTCCGGGGTCAGAACGCCGGGGCAATTTGGGCCAATGAGGCGCGACTTCGAACCCGAAAGCGCGCGCTTCACCTTGACCATGTCGAGCACCGGAATGCCTTCGGTGATGCAGACGATCAGTTCCATCTCGGCGTCGATCGCCTCGAGGATCGAATCGGCGGCGAACGGCGGCGGAACATAGATGCAGCTCGCGGTCGCGCCGGTCACGGCCTTGGCTTCCTCGACCGTGTTGAAGTTCGGCAGGCCGATATGCGTCGTGCCGCCCTTGCCCGGGGTCACGCCGCCGACCATCTTGGTGCCATAGGCCAACGCCTGCTCGGTGTGGAAGGTGCCAGTTGCACCCGTCATCCCCTGGGTGATGACCTTGGTATTCTTGTCGATCAGGATGGACATATTCAAATCTCCTAGGGGAGGGTCAGGATGCTCTTTGGCTCGAACCTGACACGCTAATATGGGATTGCAACCCGTCCGGCATGGCGCCGGACGGGTCGGTGTCATTAAGCGAGGCTGGGGTCCAGCGCCTTGCACGCGTCGAGCAGTTCCTTGACCGCGTCGACCGAGACTTGCAGGCCGGCCTTGTCTTCGTCGTCCAGTGCGATCTCGACGATCTTCTCGACGCCGCCGGCGCCGATCAGGACGGGCACGCCGACATAGAGGCCGTCGAGGCCGTACTGGCCGTCAACATAGGCGGCGCAGGGCAGGATGCGCTTCTGGTCGCCGAGATAGGCTTCGGCCATCGCAATGCCCGAAGCTGCGGGGGCATAGAAAGCCGAACCGGTACCGAGCAGCGCGACGATTTCGCCGCCGCCGCCGCGGGTGCGCTTGACGATCGCGTCGATCTTTTCCTGGCTCGAGAGGCCCATTTTGACAAGATCGGGAACGGGGATGCCGTTGACCGTCGAGTAACGCGTCACGGGCACCATCGTGTCGCCATGGCCGCCGAGGACGAAGGTGTTCACATCCTTGACCGACACGTCGAACTCGTCGGCGATGAAGTGGCTGAAGCGCGCCGAATCGAGGACGCCGGCCATGCCGACAACCTTATTGTGCGGGAGCCCTGAGAATTCGCGCAGTGCCCAGACCATCGCGTCGAGCGGGTTGGTGATGCAGATGACGAATGCGTCGGGAGCGTTGGCCTTGATGCCTTCGCCGACGGCCTTCATGACCTTCAGGTTGATGCCGAGCAGATCGTCGCGGCTCATGCCCGGCTTGCGGGCGACACCGGCGGTGACGATGATGACGTCGGCGCCGGCGATGTCGGCATAATCGTTCGTGCCGGTGATCTTGGCGTCAAAACCCTGGACCGGAGCAACCTGCGACAGATCGAGCGCCTTGCCCTGCGGCACGCCTTCGACCACGTCGAACAGAACGACGTCGCCGAGTTCCTTCTGCGCGGCAAGGAGCGCCAGCGTCCCGCCGATGTTCCCGGCTCCGATCAAAGCGATTTTCTTGCGTCCCATAGCGCGCGGCACTCCCTTCCTGGCAAGCCCGGCAATGTTTCACAGATCGACGGGGGCACGGGCTTAAACCCCTTGTCGATCCCACTGATGGGGTCGCCCCTACGCCGATTCCCTTAAGGAAACAACAGCGAAAAGGTCGAAAAACCCCCTTTTTTTGCTAATAGTTCGCAATAACTATAAGGCGCGGCAGAGAAACCGGAAGATGGGCGTTAATATCATCTTCGGCAAGAGCGAGGAGCGACAATCGGCGCGCGCAGGGGTTAACCCGTCCTTATCTCAATTCCGACTAGGCTGGCGCGGATGACGCGCGCAATCATCAGCTTTGACACCGAATTGTCGGCAGGCCTCTACCAACGAGGTGCCGACGCACGCGCCAATTTCGAAAGCTCGATCCTTGGCCGCTGCCGTGACGGCGACTATGGCATCCACTTCCAGATGGACATGCTCGAACGCTTCGACCTGACCGGCGTGTTCTTTGTCGATCCGATGCCTGCGCTGGTTTATGGGCCTGCTGTCGTCGACATGATCGTTCAGCCGATCGTCGCGCGCGGACACGAAGTGCAGCTGCATATCCACACCGAATGGCTCGCCTTCGCACGCTTCAATCCGGCCGGCCGCCTGACAGGGCGCAATATCGGCGACTTTCCGCTGCCCAAACAGAAGAAACTGATCGCGCTCGCCCGCGACATTCTGGTCGGCGCCGGAGCGCCAGCGCCGACAGCATTTCGCGCGGGCAATTTCGGCGCCAACGACGACACGCTGCGCGCGCTCGCTGCGCTCGGCTTTCGCTTCGACAGCAGCTTCAACGGCGCCTATCGCAGCCACGGCTGCACTATCTCGCTCGACCCCGGCGATGTCGGCATGCGCCACCATCTGGGCGTGTGCGAAGTGCCGGTCGGGGGCGTGATGGACCGCGCCGACCGCTTCCGCCCGGCACAGCTTTGCGCGATGTCGGAGGAAGAGATGCGCGACGCGCTCGACCATAGTGCAGCGAGCGGCGCAATCCAGTTTTCGGCCTTCAGCCATAGCTTCGAGCTGCTCAGCCGTGACCGCGAAGTGCCGAACCACCTCGCCATCGCGCGGATGGAGGCACTGTGCCGCACCGTCGCTGACGACGCGCGTATCGATAGTGGCGGCTTTGCCACCCTGCCCGCGCCGCCCGCGCACCCGATCCGAATCGCGGTTGCGGCGCCGCGGCCGCTCCGCACGGTGCGGCGGACAATCGAACAGGGGGTGGGCCATCTGGCGCATGAGGTGCGTTACGTCCGCAACCTCATCGCCGTGACGGTCCATTCATCGCGATGGGGCAAGATTGCCAGCGGCGTCCTGCTGGCAATCGCCTAGGTCGCAGGCATCCCGTCAGCCGGGCCGTGGCCCAGCGCCAGATAATCGTCGGACTGCATTTCGGAAAGCCGGCTCGCCGTTCGTTCGAACTCAAAGGCACCGTCGCCCGCCACGTAAAGCGCATCGGGCATCGCCGCCGCGCTCGCGAGCAGCTTGACCCGATATTCGTACAGCGCGTCGATCAGCGTGACGAAACGCGCTGCCTCATTGCGATTGTCGGGGCCCATTTTCGGGATGCCGACGATGATGACGGCGTGGAATTGGCGCGCGATCGCCAGATAATCGGACGCGCCGCGCGCCTCGGCACACAGCCGCTTGAATGAAAACACCGCGACGCCCTTCAGCGCCTTGGGAACATGCAACATACGCCCGCCGCCGACGTCAAGGTCCAGCGAAGGGACATGCGCGCGATCTTCGGGTGGATAGTCAGTCAGGCGAAAGAAGGCGGCCGACAGCGCCGCACTCGCGGCATCGTCGGCGGGCACGAACCAGCGCGCGCCGTCGCCGAGTCGGTCGCGGCGATAATCGGTCGGACCATTGAGCCCCATCACGTCGAGCTTTTGTTCAACGAGCGCGATGAAGGGTAGGAAATGTTCGCGGTTGAGCCCGTCCTTATAGAGATCCCCGGGCGGCCGGTTCGAGGTCGCAATCACCGTCACCCCGCGCTCGATCAGTGCGGTGAACAGGCGCGAGAGAATCATCGCGTCGGCGCTGTTGTTCACCACCATCTCGTCAAAGGCGAGGCAGCGGACATCGGCGACGAGCGCGTCGGCAACCAGCGGGATCGGATCGCCGCTCTCGCTCTTGCGCACCTCGCGCATCCGCGCATGAACTTCGAGCATGAAGGCATGGAAATGGACGCGCCGTTTGCGCTGAATGTGCAGTGCGTCGTAAAACAGGTCCATCAGCATCGACTTGCCGCGCCCGACTGCGCCCCACAGGTAAACGCCGCGCGGTGCTTCGGGTTTGCGGCCGGTAATCCGCCACAACAAACTACCACGCGGCGGCGCCGCTTCCAGCTCCGTTTGCAGGCGGTTCAGTCGCTCGGCGGCGGCGCGCTGCTCAGGGTCGGGGCGCAACTCGCCGCCCGCAACCAGTGCATCATAAGCCGAAAGCACCGACATCAGCCGCGGTCCTTGCTCGCCTTGCGAATCGTGCCGGCGAAGCTGAGGACGATATGCTCGTCGCCTTCGCCCTGGACGACAAGACCGCGCAGGAAAATCAGCCGCCCGGTTTCGCGGACCAGCTCGACCACCGCGTCGAGCGGCTCGTCGAGTCGGCCAGCGCCGACAAATTGCGTCGAGAGATCGAGCGTCACCGAATGGCCAGCGTTGAGCGAGCCGAACTGATGCGACGCCGCGAACAACGCAATGTCGACGAGCGCAAGCGTCACCGCACCATGGACATTGTCGCCCAAATTGCTGTGTTTGCGCGTCGGAAGCATCCGCACCCGCGCGCAAGGCCGACCGTCGGACGTCGGCGGCTCGGCGCGCACCGACAGCGGTTCGATGAAGCTGTTGAAGCGGCTCGGATCCCTGAGGTTCCAGCTGAGCCAGCCATCCTCAAGCGCCTCGGCGCTGAAATGGTCGCGGCGCTTCGGTTCCTCGATCCCGTCGTTCACACCTGCCGCTCGGCCACCAGTTTCTTGACTTCGGCAATCGCCCGCGCGGGATTGAGGCCCTTGGGGCACGCATTCGCGCAGTTCATGATCGTGTGGCAGCGATAAAGGCGGAAGGGATCTTCCAGCTCGTCGAGCCGCTCCCCGGTCATTTCGTCGCGGCTGTCGGCGAGCCAGCGATAGGCCTGAAGCAGGATCGCGGGGCCGAGGAACTTGTCGCTATTCCACCAGTAACTGGGGCAGCTGGTCGAGCAGCAGGCGCACAGGATGCACTCGTACAGCCCGTCGAGCTTTTCGCGTTCGGCGGGCGACTGCAGCCGCTCCTTGCCGCTCGGCGTCGTCGTCTTGGTCTTCAGCCAGGGCTCGATCGAGCTGTACTGCGCATAGAAATGGGTGAAATCGGGGACCAGATCCTTGATCACGTCCATCGCGGGCAGCGGGGTGATCGTGATGTCGCCCTTCAGATCCTCGATCGCGGTGGTGCAGGCGAGGCCGTTCTTGCCGTTCATGTTCATCGAACAGCTGCCGCAAATGCCCTCACGGCACGAACGGCGGAAGGTCAGCGAGCTATCCTGCTCGCTCTTCATCTTGATCAGCGCGTCGAGCACCATCGGGCCGCATTTTTCGGTGTCGATCTCGAACGTGTCGAAGCGGGGGTTCTGGCCGCTGTCGGGATCGTAGCGATAGACTTTGAATTTCTTGACCGCAGCCGCGCCCTCGGCCTTGTGGACGTTGCCGCTCTTTTGCGGACGGCTGTTCTTGGGCAGGCGAAATTCGGCCATATGAAGGGCTCCCTGATGCAATTGCGGGTCGGACTAGACCCGATTAACCGCAACGACAAGGGGGTGAAGGACGCAAAAGCGCGAAAGCCGCTGGCGGGGCCGCAGGCAAGCCGCTAGGTGCGCAGAGAATGAGCGAAGACGCCGCCGCCCAACCCGCCGTAACGAGCCGCAGCGTCGCACGCGGGCTGGGCACCACCGTGCTCGCCCGACTGGGCGCGGTGGTCGAGATTGTCGCGCAGCCGCTTTATGTGTTGATGTTCGGACTCGCGGGCTACGGCCTTTATGCGGTGCTCTGGTCGACGATCAACCTGCTCGAAAATATCTTCGACACCGGAATGACCAGCGCGATGCAGCGCACCGTGCCGCAATCGGCGAGCGATGCCGAAGCGGCGGCGGCGCTGCGCACCGCGATGATCTTTGGAGTCGGCCCGTGCATCATCGTCGCGGCCTTGATCGCTTTCTTCGCCGCCGACCTCGCGCCGCTGTTCAACGTCGCGGACAAGGATGTGCCCCTAGTCGCGCCCGCGATCCGGCTGTTCGTCTGGGCGCTTCCGCTCTGGGCCTTTGTCGAAATCGCGACCTCGGCGATGCGCGCGCGGATGGTGTTCGGCGCCGAAATTCGCCTGCGTATCGTCTGGGAACAGATTTTGCGCCTGGTCTTTGCGGGACTGTTCTTCGCCGGCGGCTGGGGGCTCAAGGGCCTGTTCATCGCGCATATCTGCTCACTGGGCGTCACCGCAATCCTCAGCCTCCGCCTGCTTGCGCGCTATTACAGCTTTGCCGACCTGTGGCGCGGACCCTGGATGACCGTGACCGCGCGCAGCACCTTCTGGGCCGGGCTGTCGATGCTGCCGTCGAACATCATCGGACGCCTGTTCGGCGATGCCCCCGCGCTGATCCTCAACCTGCTGCTCCCCGGCGCGGCGGGCGCGGCGGCGGCGGGCCTGTTCACGATCGCGCGCAAACTGTCGAGCGTCGTCCAGCTCGTTCGCATCGCTTTCGTCTATGTGATGGCGCCGCTCGCCGCCAGCGCCGAGCGGTCCGACCGCGCGCAGGTCGCCGATATTTACGCCTATGCGACGCGGCTGATCCTCGCGATCGCCCTGCCGCTCGCCGCCGTGCTTGCGGCGGGCAGTTCGTCGCTGCTCAGCCTGTTCGGGCATCAGGCGCATGTCGCGCAGGCCGCGCTCGTCATCCTGCTCTTCGCCCGCGCGGTCGAGGCGGTGTTCGGCATCTCGCTGCCGGTGCTGCAGGTCGTCGCCGCCTTCCGCGACCAGTTGACCGCGAGCATCGTCGGGGTGATCGCCGCGATCGCCACCGGCTGGCTGATCGTCGACCATATGGGCGCGCTGACCGGGGTCACGCTCGCCATGTCGATCGGACTCGTCGTGATGGCGGGCATCCCGATGCTGCAGCTTGCGATCAACGAGAAGCTCCATCCGTTCGACCACCAGTTCCCGCGCGTCGCGCTGCGCGGGATCGGGATCACCTTGATCGCAGGGATTGCGGCACTGCTCGCCGGGCGCCTGCCCGATGCGATCGCATTGCCGCTGATCGCGTTGATCGCCGCAGCCGGGATATGGGCATCGATGCGCTTTGCGCTGCCGCTCGCCGACCGCGCCTCGCTCGGCAAGACCGGGCGGACGCTGCGGCTTAGCTAGCGCGACGCGCCGCGAAAATCTGCTCGATCAAGATGATATCGACGGGCTTGTCGGCATCGATGCACGCCTCGCCTTCGGACATCGGCACGACCTTCGCCTTCAGTCCGAAACGCAGCCCGGCCCGCGCAATGCCCTGCTGGATGGTGAAGAGACGCAACAACGCGCCGAGCAGCAGCCACGGGCCGAAAGCCGCTATGATCTTCAGCCCCTTTTTGCGGTCGCGTTCGATCCGCCCCCAGAAATCGAGCAGCGGCAGCGCCCGGCGCCCATTGAGGCGGAACATATTCGCCCCCGACCACCAGCCGCCACGAAATTTCAGCCATGTCCGCTGCGACTGCGGATAGCGCGCGAGCAGGACCTCGCGCTCGACCATCGCGACCGCGACGTCGCTGTCCGCGGCGCCGGTCAGAAATTCGGCGATCATCGAGGGCGTCAGCAGCACATGATCGGCGGTCGTCACCAGCACCGGGTCGTCGCCCGGCGGCAGCGCAGCGGCGAGCGAACTACTGATCCCCTGCCCCGAATCCTGAAATATGATGTCGCCGGGAAGATTCGCGAGCGCGGGTTCGGCGGCCAACCGGGCGCTATTCTGCGCGAGGATGGTGATCGTCCCGACCAGCGGCGAGGCAGCGAGCGCGCCCACGACATGAACGAGCATCGCGTCGCCCGCGATGGGGAGCAGCGCCTTGGTCGAAACGCCGCTACCGTCGAGCAGCGGATCGGGGCCGGGGCGGCTGCCGGCCAGCACAAGGGCGGGGATGGGAGCGCTCATTTCGCGGTGATCTCACTCGCAGGCGCGATACGCCGCCCGGTTACGCCGCGCAGGAAATCGCTCGCCTCGTCGAGCACCGGCCCCTTGCCGCGAAACGGCTGCGCCAGCGCCATCACAATACCGGTATGCCCCATGCCGGGATAGATGCGCAGCATCGCCGACCCGCCCGCCTTTTCGATCGCGGCGGCGAGATTCTGGCTGTTGCGCGGCCGCACCACATCATCCTCGTCGCCGTGCGCGAGCCACATCGGCGGCGCATCGCCGCGCGCGAAGGCGATCGGCTGGGTCTTTTCGATGGGGCGCACCTTGCCCATCGCCTTCTCGGCGCGGCCGCCCTTTTCGAGCGGCAGAAAATCATAGGGACCAGCCATGCCCGCAACGCCGCGGATCACCGCCGGGTCGCTGCCCGCGCCGCGCAACCATTGCGGGTCGAGTGCCAGCATCGCCGCATTATAGGCCCCCGCCGAATGGCCCATCAGCGCGATCCGGTCCGGATCCCCGCCCAAGGTGCCGATATATTCGTGCACCCAAGCGACCGCCGTCGCGCTATCCTGCAGGAAATCGGGCCAATGCGCCTTGGGCACCAGCCGATAGTCGGGGATGACAACGACAAAGCCCTGGCTCGCCAGCGCGCGACCGACAAAACCATAGCTTTCGCGATCGCCGCTATCCCAGCCGCCACCATAGAAGAAAACGACAACCGGCAAACGGTCGCCGTCTTGCACGCCTTCGGGAACCCAGATGTCGAGCAGTTGGCGCGGCCCGCGTCCGTAAAGCTGGCCGCCCAGCAGCAGTCGCGCACCATCGCCCTGCCCGAGCAGCCGGTCGGCCATGTTGAGCGACTTCGCGCCGCTCGCGACGACCAGCTTCGCCCCGCCGCCGAACAGCAGGATGAGCAGCGCCACCACGATGATGAATTTGATCAACCGTCGCCCCTATGGATTGCGGCCCCGCCGTGAAGCGCGCGTCCTACAGGGCGACGCGGCGGTGAACAAGCGGGGAGGGAGAGGGAGAAGGCCCTGTCTCCATTTTTCGTCACCCCGGACCTGATCCGGGGTCCATAGCAGCCCTCGCCTTCTGGATCCCGGATCAAGTCCGGGATGACGACAGAAGAGGGGCGTATTGGATTGTGAAGTCACCACCATATCCTGCCTGTCGCGAAGCGATGGGGAGGGGGGCCGCCGCGAAGCGGTGGTGGAGGGGCGGCGGCGCAGCGCGGCCCTTATTGCCCCTCCGCCAGCTCTGCGGGCTGCCACCTCCCCATGCCTACGGCACAGGGAGGATCGTTGTCGCAATCCCTGCCCGTCACCTTTTCCACGCTCATGCGTAGGAAAGCGCATGACAGCCAAATTCAGCCGCCCCGCCCTCGTCTGCAACAGCCAGAGCGGCAGCCATGACGAAACCATCCTCGACCATATCGCCGAAACCTGCGCCGCCCACGGCACCCCGCTCATCGCGACCTTTGCATTGCCCGACGGCGACATTCCCGACGCCGCCGCGCTGCGCGTGCAGGACATCGACCTGCTGCTCGTGTGGACCGGCGACGGGACGATCAACGCCGCCGCGACGCGCGCCGAGGGATGGGACGGCGCAATCCTGCCTCTCCCCGGCGGAACGCTCAACCTGCTGTCGAAGGCGCTCCACGGCGACCGGCCAGCACCAGACATTCTGGCCGACGCCTTGGCGGGCAAAGGACGCCGCCGCCCGATCCCGATCATTCGCAGCGATGCCGGCGACGCCTTCATTACCATCATCGCCGGCCCCGCAACGCGCTGGGCCGAGGTGCGCGAGACGATGCGGCAGGACGGTCTGATCGAAGCGAGCCGCGCCGCTCCCGAGGCGCTCGACACGATGCTCAATGCTCCGGGCGTCCGGGTCGCGGGTCAGACACAGGCTTATCCCGCGGTCATCCTGACCCCGACCCCCGAAGGCCTGCGCGCCGACGGGATATTGACCGAAGGCACGGGCGATGTGCTGCGCCACGGCCTCGCCTGGCTCGGCGGTGATTTTCGTGACGGGCCGAGTGAAGCGATCGCCACCGGCGAGACGATCATCCTCGAAAGCGATGCGGCGATCAGCCTCGAACATGACGGCGAGCTGGGCGAAATGCCATCGCCCGCGCGCTTTGCCATCGGGACCAGCGCGGTGGACTTCGTCTCCACGGCATGACGCGGCTCTACCATATCAGCGACCTGCATTTCGGGCTTGAGGACCGTGCCGCCCTCGCCTGGTTCGCCGATATCGTGCGCCGCGAGCCACCCGATGCGGTGTTGATCACCGGCGACCTGACGATGCGCGCGCGGTCGCGCGAATTCGCCGCCGCGTGCGACTGGATCGGCGCGCTGGACGTGCCGGTCACGGTCGAGGTCGGCAATCATGACCTGCCCTATTTCAACCCCGTCGCGCGCTTCCTCTATCCCTATCGGCGTATCCGCGGGATCAAGGCGCTGATCGAGCGCGAGATCGACCTGCCCGGCCTTGCCATCGTCCCGCTGAAAACGACCGCGCGCGCGCAGTGGCGGTTCGATTGGTCGAAGGGCTGGGTGACGCCGAAAGCGCTGGCGAAGACCCTCACCGCAATCGACGCGCTGCCGCCCGGCACCAAAGCGCTCGTCACCGCGCATCATCCGCTGGTCGAAGCCGGAACGCGTGGCCGCGCACTGACCCGCGGCGGGTCGCGCGCGCTCCGCGAACTCGCGGCGCGCGGGGTCGCAGCGGTGCTCACCGGCCATGTCCATGACGCCTTCGATCTTGTCGCGGATACCGATGCCGGGCCCATTCGCATGATCGGCGCCGGTACGCTGTCGCAGCGCATCCGGTCGACCCCGCCGGGCTTCAACGAACTGCGATTCGCCGATGGCGCGCTGACCGTCAGGGTCCGCAATGTCGAGGCGGTGCCGACCCCAGATATGCAGATCGGCGATATCCCGCCCGACGCACTGCCCCCGCGCCAGCCGGGCGAGCCCGTCGCGCCGATCGACGCCGTGCCGCCGGTCGATCCGCCGGTGCATTGACAGCAGGCCTCATCGCCTTAGGTTGCAAAGAAAAACGGGATGAGAGACGATGCTGACCAAGGGCGACGATTTTCCACTGCACCAGACGAGCGAGCCGATTGCCTTCGCGGGCACCGACCGCAATTTCTATGACCGCTATTTCTTCAACGGCTATGCTCCCGACGGCTCGGTGTTTTTCGCCGCGGCGATGGGCTTTTACCCGCAACTCGGGATCGTCGATGCCAGCTTCTGCGTCGTCCTCGACGGGGTGCAATATAACCTCCGCGCCAGCCGCCGCTCGGGCGGCGAGCGGCTCGACCTCAGCGTCGGGCCGATATCGTTCGCGATCGATATTCCGCTAGAGGTGGTGACGCTGCGCATCGCCGCGAACGACGGATTGCTCGCGGGCGAGCTGACCTTCACCGGCCGCCATTTCCCGATCGAGGAGCCGCGCTTCATCCGCCGCACCGGCACGCGCCTGTTCATGGACTATACGCGGATGACGCAGAACGGCCGCTGGTCGGGCTGGCTGTCGGTGAACGGCCAACGCGTCGATGTCGGCAGCGACTGGGCCGGAACCCGCGACCGCAGTTGGGGCGTGCGCCCCGTCGGCGCCAGCGAGCCGCAGCCGCCACCCGAGGGCAATTTCAACCAGTTCTTCTGGCTGTGGACCCCCTGCAATTTCGGCGATCGCTCGCTCTTCTTCCACAGCAATGACGATGGCGTCGGCGCGCCATGGAATCGCCGCGCGGTGATCATCACCGATCACGGCGCCGAACAGCATTTCGACGCCGCGCGCTTCGCAATCGACTGGCAGGCGGGGACACGGCGGATCGCGAAAATGCGTACCGACATGGGCGCGGGCCGGTCGCTGGCACTCGCGCCATCTGGCCCGGTGTTTGCGATGAGCGGGCTTGGCTATACCCATCCGACATGGTCGCACGGACGCGACCATGGGGCGGAGGTCGCGGTCGCGCACGACAGCCTGACCGAGGCCGAACGCGGCTGGGGCAATCCGCTTGCCATGCATATCCAGTCCTTCACCACCGCTGAACTCACCGATGGCGCGACGGTGCATCGCGGCGTCGGCATGCTCGAACAATTGTTCGTCGGGCCGCATCTGCCGAGCGGGCTCACGGGCCTGATGGACCCCGCGGCATGAGCTTTCCGATCTCGCCCGACGCGATGACCCCGGCGTGGCTCGCGGAGGCGCTGGGACAGCAAGCAGACGCGCTGCGCGGCTTCACCGTCGCCAAGGTCGGCACGGGGCAGATGTGTGACAGCTTTCGTCTGACGCTCGACTGGGCAGGCGGAGTCGACGCACCCGCCAGCGTCATCGCCAAATGCCCGAGCCACGACGAGGCAAGCCGCAACATCGCCAAGCTCACCGGCACTTATGTCAAGGAGGTGAGCTGGTATCGCGAACTGGCGGCCGACAGCGGCGTCCCCGGTCCGCATTGCCATTTCGCCGATATCGCGGCGGATGACGTCGATTTCATCCTGATCCTGTCCGACCTCGCGCCTGCCCGGGCGGGCGATCAACTCGCCGGGCTGGGCCTTGCGGGATTGCG
This sequence comes from Sphingopyxis witflariensis, assembly GCF_002205635.1. Taxonomy (GTDB): domain Bacteria; phylum Pseudomonadota; class Alphaproteobacteria; order Sphingomonadales; family Sphingomonadaceae; genus Sphingopyxis; species Sphingopyxis witflariensis. The sequence goes on from NZ_NISJ01000004.1 coordinate 214,822, forward strand.
CCCGTGCATCGACGCCGCGGCGCGGCTGCATGCACTGTTGTGGGACGACCCGCGGCTTGCCGAATTGCCCTGGCTGTCGCGCGACAATAGCGCGCTGGTCCGCGCGCTCTTCCCGCAACTCTATCTGGGCTTTCGCGAACGCTATGCCGACCGCTTGGCTCCCGAACTGCTCAATGTCGGCGCGGGGCTGGTCGAGCGGCTCGACGCCTTCATGGGCCGCGAGCCCGCCGCGCGGACGATCGTCCATGGCGACTTGCGCATCGACAATATCCTGTTCGCGCCCAAGGGCGACCAAATCTGGCTCGTCGACTGGCAGACGCTGGGGCGCGGCAGCGGTGCCGCCGACCTCGCCTATCTGGTCGGCACCAGCATCGCCGACCCCGCCGAGCGCGCCGCCGCCGACCGCCCCGCCTTCGACCAGTGGATCGCAAGGCTACGGACGGCGGGGATCGCGACCGACACCGACGCGCTGTGGGACGATTATCGCGTCGGCGCGCTGACCGGCTATTTCATGGCGGTGTTCGCGTCGATGAATGTCGAACGCACCGCGCGCGGCGACGAAATGTTCGCGGTGATGGCCGAACGCCCGGCGCGGCAAGCGCTGGCGTTGGGGAGTCTGGACTTGCTCTAGTTGCATATGGGAATGGCAGCGAACGACCGATTGCCGGCCTTTCGATCCTCCCTGTGCCGCAGGCATGGGGAGGTGGCAGCCCGAAGGGCTGACGGAGGGGCCATGGCGCACCGTCGCGGCCCCTCCACCACCGCCTGCGGCGGCGGTCCCCCTCCCCATCGCTGCGCGACAGGGAGGATCTTCATGTCAGCTAACCACCCCAATTCAGACATTCCCCCTTCGTCATCCCGGACTTGATCCGGGATCCATGGCCGCCCTCGCCTTCTGGACCCCGGATCAAGTCCGGGGTGACGAGGGTTAAGAAGCTGTGGCGACTTTGCACCCCAAAACGGAAACTCGCGGCCTCCACTCTCGCCCATAGAAAAAGGGCGGCCCGTTGCCGGACCGCCCTTCCCCTTCTCCATCCGTCGATGGAAAAGCTGTTTAGCGCTTCGAGAACTGGAAGCTACGACGGGCTTTCGCCTTGCCGTATTTCTTACGCTCGACGGCGCGGCTATCGCGGGTCAGGAAGCCGGCGGTCTTGACGACGCCGCGCAACGTGGGTTCGTAACGGGTCAGTGCCTGCGCGATACCGTGAAGAACGGCACCCGCCTGGCCCGACAGGCCGCCGCCCTTGACGGTTGCGATCACGTCATAGGCACCAACGCGATCGGTCAGACCGAAGGGCTGGTTGATGACGAGACGCAGCGTCGGACGTGCGAAATAGACTTCCTGGTCGCGGCCGTTGATGGTGATCTTGCCCGTGCCGGGCTTGACCCACACGCGGGCAACGGCGTCCTTACGACGGCCGGTCGCATAGGAGCGACCCTGCTTGTCGACGATCTTCTCGCGCAGCGGTGCGGTCGAGATCTGGGGAGCGACGGTGCCTTCGACGGCGCCGGCGAGATCCTTGAGATCGGTCATGGTCTGTTCGTCAGCCATTATGCACCCACCTTATTCTTGCGGTTCATCGACGCGACGTCGATCACTTCGGGGCTCTGCCCTTCGTGCGGATGTGCAGCGCCGGCGAAAACGCGCAGGTTGCGCATCTGCTGGCGACCGAGCGGGCCACGCGGAATCATGCGTTCGATGGCCTTTTCAAGCACGCGCTCCGGGAAACGACCTTCCAGGATCTTGGCCGGGCTGGTTTCCTTGATGCCGCCGGCATAGCCGGTGTGCTTATAGTAACGCTTGTCCTGAAGCTTCTTGCCCGTGAACGCCACCTTTTCGGCGTTGATGACGATGACATTGTCACCGCAATCGACGTGCGGGGTAAAGCTCGGCTTATGCTTGCCGCGCAGGATGCTGGCGATGATCGATGCAACGCGGCCCACAACGAGACCCTCGGCGTCAATCAGCACCCATTTCTTTTCGACCGTTGCGGCATTGGCCGATACGGTCGTCTTGGTCAGCGCCTTCATCATGGCACGCTCCTTGACAGATATGGACTGGGGCAATCGGCACGATGCCGGCAGCCCGAAACAAACCGCGCCGCCCGTCCAGCAAGGACACAGCGGCGCTTCGGAGCGGGCCAATGGAGCCAGATGAGTGGAAAGTCAAGCATAGCGCGGCTTTGCTGACGGGTATTATGATACCATCATTCGTTCGTACCAGGATGGAGCACCCGCATCCGCTCCTCGACCAGCGTCCGCGACTTGCTCCCGGGCTCGACGATCCAGCTCTGCCGCTGTTCGCTCAGCACCAGTCCGGTCGTGGTATCGATAGTCCAGCGATTGTCGACCTCCAACGGCCGGGCGCCCTCACCAATCGGGAGAATTTCCCGCTCCGCCGTGACGATCGTCCGCACGGCACCATCCTGCCTTACCCCGCCCGCAACCGGAATATCGGGGTTGGCCAGGGCGACGAGCGCACGAATCTCGGCGCTTGCCTGTCGCCGGCGTTCCTCGGCGGGAAGCGCCGCCAACATGGCCCCAAGCTTTCGCGCCTCCGGCTGGTCCGCCCCGGCCGCAAGCGCCTGCGTACGCTCGGCGACCCGTTCCCACAGACCGTCCGAATCGATCATGTCGACATGACGGCCGTCGGGCGCGACGAGATAGGTCAGGGTTTCGCCGACCAGCGGCTGAAGCGCGGAACTCAGCAAGCGAAGGACCTCCGGCGGCGCGTCGGACTCGATCCGCTGCAAGGTCGCTGCCAGTTGATAACCGCGCCCGGCGCGCTGCCATTGCAGCGCATAGACGAGCGAGAAACTGATCAGCGCGCCGTCGCGGCCGAGACGGCGCGTCGTGACATGATAGGTCATTTCCCGGCCGACGGGTGGTGCGAAATCAATTTGCGTGGCGGCGCTCGGTGGCGGCTCTGGTGGCAAAGACCCGGACGCCGGTGCCGCAAGCAGCAGCAACGCACCGCCCAAGGCCCCGGCCATGATCATGCAGGGCGTCGCCCCAGCCGGTGGAGCGCCGCCGCCGTAATGGCGACCAGCAACCCACCGACCACCTGATGCGACACCGCGATCCACATCGAAACACCGGTCACGACGGTCAAAATGCCCAGCGCCATCTGGACAGCAACGACGAGGATCAGCAACCGCGCCTCCGTCGAGGCGCCGCGCCGCGACAATGCTCGCGCCAACAGCAGCAACAGGAGCGCGGCAACCCACGACCACCAGCGATGCAGGAAGTGAATCAGAAAGGGATCATTGGTCAATGCCATCCACACGCCGCCCGACCAGTCGATGCCTTCGGGGACGAAATGGTCGTTCATCGACGGCCATGTGCTCGCGACATAGCCCGCATTGAGCCCGGCAACCCAGGCGCCGAGCAGCAGTTGAACGAACAGTACCGCGATCACACCGATACCAAAGCCCGTCAGCCGGGCCGGCTGCGCACGGCTATCCTGCGCCAGCACCCGCAAATCACGCGCCGTCCACACCAGCCCGGCAAGCAGGAACAGCGCGGTCAGCAAATGCGCGGCGAGGCGAAAATGGCTGACGTCGGTACGATATTCGAGCCCCGATGCGACCATCCACCATCCGATCGCGCCCTGCATCCCGACCAGCGCCGCAAGCGCCAGCAAGCGTGGGCCATAGCCCGCCGGGATCGCCCGGCGCCAAGCGTACCAGACGAGCGGAACGACCAAAGCCATACCGACGAGCCGCCCCAAAATCCGGTGCAGCCATTCCCAGAAGAAGATCGCCTTGAACCCGGCGAGCGACATGCCGAGGTTGATCTCCCTATATTCCGGGATCTGCTTATATTTTTCGAATTCGGCGACCCAGTCGGCTTCATTGAGCGGCGGCAAGACCCCCGAAACCGGACGCCATTCGGTGATCGACAGCCCCGATTCGGTCAGGCGGGTGATCCCGCCGACGGCGATCACCCATATCACCAGCAGGGCGACCGCCCACAGCCAGCGCGCCAGAGCAGCGGGGCGTGGGTTCGAAGGACGGGCATTTGTCGAGAATTTCGTCATCGCCGCCCTATCGCCCCTTGCCCGGCGATAGGCAAGAGGCCGAAAGCCGGGCCTTTTGGGAATATTCATGGCCGCGACAGCCCGCACTTGATAAGCCGCGCCCATGTCGCGTTCCGTCCGATCCCTGTTTGCCGCCCTGTCGATCCTGACCGCGACGCCCGCGCTCGCCGCCACGCCGACCGAGCCTGCGCCTTACGCGACGCTCGCGGCGCTCGAGGCACGCGTCGCGGCGATCGGATTTCGCCTCACGACCGCCAATGCCGCCTGGTGCCCGTCGGTTCAGCCGCAGCTCGGCTGGCTGTGGGGCGACCTGCGCCTCTACGGCGCGCCCGACCGCGCCGGCGCCCGCGCCACCTATCAGGCCAGCGATGCCGATGCGCCCTTCATCGCGGCGATCGCACCGGGATCACCCGCGGCCGCCGCAGGATTGACGGTCGGTGCCGCGATCCTTGCAATCAATGGCATTCCCCTGTCGGCACAGCCCGATGGCGACCCGTTCGCACGCATCACTGCGCTGGAAACCCGGCTCGGCACCCTGCCTCCCGATGCAGCGATCGACATTGCGACAAGCAATGACCGGACCGTCAGCGTCACCCCCATCGCGGGATGCGCCAGCGACTTTCGCGTCGAGGACCGCAAGCAGGTGGCGGGGGTTGCCGATGGACGGCTGGTGCTGATCAACGCCGGGCTCGCGAGCTTCGCAGCCGACGACAATGAACTCGCCGCCGCGGTCGCGCACGAGCTTGCCCATAATATCCTGCGCCACCGCGCGCGGCTCGATGCAGCGGGGGTTGATCGCGGACTCGGCAAGCAATTCGGGCGCAGCGCAAGGCTCTTTCGCCAGACCGAGGTCGAGGCTGACCGGCTGTCGGTGTGGTTGATGCACGGCGCGGGCTATGACATGGGCGCGGCGCCACGTTTCTGGCGCGCTTATGGCAAGCAGGGCGGGCCGGTGCTGTTTCAGGCCGGAACCCACCCACGCTGGCAGGCCCGCGTCGAATCGGTCGAAGCCGAAATCGCTGCGATCCGCAGCGCCGAGGCAGCGGGCGCGCCACTCGCGCCGCCCCTGATCAACGCGCCGCCGCCCTTGGAATAGCCGCGCGCTCATCCTATTTGGACATCATCCCTCCCCTTCCCGATCAAGGACCGCCGCCATGACCCGAGAGACCGCCATTTTTGCCGGAGGCTGCTTCTGGTGCACCGAAGCCGTGTTCCAGTCGCTGAACGGCGTCGAAGCGGTCGAAAGCGGCTATATCGGCGGCGCAGTGCCGAACCCCACCTACAAAGAGGTTTGCAGCGGCAATACGGGCCATGCCGAGGCAATCCGCATCACCTATGATCCCGCCGAAATCAGCTATGACGATCTGCTCGACGTCCATTTCGCGACGCATGACCCGACCCAGCTCAACCGCCAGGGCAATGACATCGGCACCCAATATCGCAGCGCGATCTTTCCGCTCGATGCCGCGCAGGAAACCGCGGTACGCGGCGGCATAGCGCGCGCGCAGCCCGACTGGCCGGCGCCGATCGTCACGACGGTCGAGGCCCTGTCCGACTGGTATCCGGCCGAGGATTATCATCAGGCCTATTGGGACGGCGAAGGCCAGCGCAACCCCTATTGCATGGCCGTGATCCCGCCCAAGATCGCCAAGCTGCGCAAGGGGTTCGGTGATCGGCTGCGCAAGGACTAAAGACCGGGGCACGACCGCAAAACCTGTTGCACTATGGCCGCATGACGTCGCTTTTCGTTGACTTCCGGCTAGTTTTGGCTAGCGGACCCCCGCGCGCCGGGGCAGGGTGAGTTCAGGGCGCAGTTGGGGACCGCGAAAAGTGCTGGCATCACTATTTCTGATCGGCGCGTTGTTCACGGCGCCACAGATGTCGGTCCAGGCAGCCAGCCAGGCGACCGTCGAAGACAGCGCCGACGGCCGCGCTCGCGCGTTCAATCGCATGCTCGGCGGTATCATCAGCTATGCCCGCTGGCCCGGCGAACGGAAGAACACGGCGCGGACGATGTGCGTCGTCGGCACGCCGCAGATGACCAATCGCATTGCCCCTGCCGGACCCATTGTAACGGTGCACCGCATGACCGCGTTGGGCGTCACCGATGATGGTGGCTGCGACATCATCTTTCTGGGCCGAATGCCCATCGCCGACCGCCAGCGCCTGATCGGCTGGGTCCGCAGCCGCCCGGTGCTGACCGTCACCGACGACGACGCAGCCTGCACCCATGGCGCGATGTTCTGCCTCGACGGCAGGCGCACCAGCCTCAGCTTCTCGGTCAACCTCGACTCGATCGGGCGCGGGCCGCTGCGCATCGACCCGCGCGTGCTGAAGATCGGCGGCGGCGAATGACCGAACGTCCCGTCGAACCCCCGGCGCCCGAAAGAATGCCCGAAAGAATGGGCGCACGCACGACGCTGCAAAAGCTGCTGTCGCGTTTCCATTTCGGCATCACCCTGTTCGCAGTCGCCCTGTCAGGGCTCACTATCCTGCTCGCCGGGGTCACCGCCTTGCTCGGCTCGGCCGACCGCAATCTGGAACTGGCGGCGCAGCTTGGTGCCTATGGCGCCGAACCGGCGCTGGTGTTCAATGACCCCCATGCAGCACGCGAGGGGATCGCGCCGCTGACCCGTATTCCGGGCATCGCGCGGCTGCGCGTGCTCGACGACCGGGGCAAGCCACTGACCGAATGGGCGTCGCCCACCAAGGATCCCATACCGCTGCTGACGGGTATCTTCTTTCCCAAACCCGCGTCGGTTCCCGTCCGGCGCAATGGCTCGGTCATCGGCACGATCGAAGTGTGGGGCGATTCATCGACGCTGACCGATTATGTCCGGATCGGGTTGCTGGCCGGGCTCGTCTGCCTGCTGATCACGGCGCTCGGCACTATTTTTCTGGCACGACGGTTCGAATATGAACTGGTCAAGCCACTCAACGAAATTGCAACCGTGGCGCATGACGTGCGCCTGCACCGCCGCTTCGACAAGCGCGTGACCCCCTTGGGCATCGCCGAGCTCGACCGGCTGGGCGGCGATATCAATGCGCTTCTTGACGAGTTGCAGGGTTGGCAGGGCACGATGGAAAGCGAGAATGCGATTCTCGCCCACCGCGCGTCGCACGACACGCTGACCGCGATGCCGAACCGCGCCGCCTTTGACGAACAATTGGCGCTGCGCATCCAGTCGGCGCAAAGCCGGAACGAACGCTTCGCCTTGCTTTTCATCGATGCCGACAATTTCAAGGCGGCGAACGACAATTTCGGTCACGCTGCGGGCGATTCGGTGCTGGTCGCCCTGTCGGAGCGCATCAAGGAGACGTTGCGCAAGGGCGATTTCGCGGCGCGCATCGGCGGTGACGAATTTGTCGTCATCATCGATCCATTGGGCGAAGACGCCGGCACCGACAGCCTTGCGAACCGGGTTCGCACCGGCGTCGCGCTGCCGATCGCCCTGCCCGGAGGCGACAGCTATTCGGTATCGATCAGCGTCGGCGTCGCCGTTTATCCCGACGATGGCGCCGACGCGACCGCACTGCTGACCGCCGCCGACGCCGCCATGTACGCCAACAAATTGGCCAACCGTTCCTGATCTGCCACCCCCAGCGGAGTAACCCTATGACCTATGCCCTCCCCCCCCCGTTCCGTGTCCTGTTCGTCGCAGCGTTCGCCGCATTGCTCGCCGCATGCCAGAGCGCACCGGCGCCGCGTGGCTTCACCGCAGCGCAGATCGTGGTGTTGAAGGCCGAAGGATTTCTCGAAACCGCCAATGAAGCTGACGACAGCTGGCAGCTGACGCTGAACGAACGCCTGCTCTTTCCGTCCAACGAAAGCGCGCTGCAGCCGGGCCAGGACGGGCGCATCATGGCGCTCGCGCGGAATCTTCTGTCGGTCGACATCGTCACCGCGCGCGTCGAGGGACATAGTGATTCGACGGGAGCGGCCGCCTATAATCTCGCGCTGTCACAAGCCCGCGCGCAGGCGGTGGCGGCGCCGATGACGGCCGGCGGCATGCGCTTCACCCCCGATCAGATTGTAGGACGCGGCGAGACGCTGCCGCTGTCGAGCAACGACACGCCCGAAGGTCGGCAGGACAATCGCCGTGTCGTCGTGATCGTCGCGCCGCAATAGCCAGAGGACGCCGAACCTATTGCGCGGCGGCGCGCTTGCGATCTTCCGCCTCGATGAAGGCGATAACGGCTTGGGAAACATCCTCCTCGATGCGAGCCATCAGTTCGGCTGATGGCTCGCGGTTCGCCCACTGCCGTTCGAGTTCGTTCTTTTCCGGGGCCAGCCGCGCCATCTTGCGTCCGATCGGCGTCATCCCAAAACGCATGACGGCCTTTCGTTGCTCCGGCGTCAGTTCACGAAGCCCGGCAACCGCCGCCCGCCTTCGATCCTTGGCCATCGCCTCGCCGCTGACGTCGACGGTGTCCGACTCCTGCAGCTGATCGACAGCCTCCTTCGAAATGGACGCATAATCGAGATTCCCGGAAACCGATTGCAGCAGGGCCCGGCCGGTCGGCGAGCGCCAGAAGCTTAGAAGCTCACCGACTTCCGATGGCGTATAGTGCCGCGCAAAAAACGCGGCTGTCGTCTCGATATATTCGGGCATGATGCGCGTCAGCTCATCCATGATGAGCGGCCGCAGCGTTTCGACGAAAACCTTGTCGACCCCGGGATATTCCTCGCCGAGCGCCGCCATGGAAGGGTCGGCGGTAAAGGCATGCCCCGCCATGCCCGCCAGCATCTTGTTGACCTGCATTTCCAGCGTGGTCGCCGTATTGACGAGTTCAGCCAGTTCGCGCGCCGCGGGCATATGGGATTCGGTCGCCGTCTGCGCCTTCGCCTGCGCGGGCGTCGACATCGGCAATGCCATCAAAATGACCGACAATCCGGCCGAAACCAACGCGCGCATCCCATCCCCCAAAAAACGTCCCGCCTATCGCCGACGAGGCCCCCGCGCTCTGACTTGCCCATAAGGCGGTGCGACGCAACGACCTTTTCCGAATTCTTTCCTTGTCCCCGAAACGCCGCTAAGGCCCGTTCCCATGAAACCGATCCGCAAAGCCGTCTTTCCCGTCGCCGGCCTTGGCACCCGCTTTCTCCCGGCGACCAAGGCGATCCCCAAGGAGATGCTGCCGATCGTCGATCGGCCGCTGATCCAATATGCGGTCGACGAAGCGCGCGAGGCCGGGATCGAGCAGATGATCTTCGTTACCGGACGCGGCAAGGGGGCGATCGAGGATCATTTCGACATCGCGTTCGAGCTTGAAAAGACGATGTCGGAACGCGGCCGGGATATTTCGGTTCTCGAAGCGACGCGCCTTGGTCCCGGCAATTGCGCCTATGTTCGCCAGCAGGAACCGATGGGGCTAGGCCACGCGATCTGGTGCGCGCGCGATATCGTTGGCGACGAACCCTTCGCCATCTTCCTGCCCGACGAATTCATGCACGGCTCACCCGGCTGCATGAAGCAGATGGTCGACGCCTATCATCGGGTCGGCGGCAACCTCATCTCAGTGCTGGAAGTCCCGCACGCGCAGGTCTCAAGCTATGGCGTGATTGCGCCGGGCAAAACCGATGGCGTGCTGACCGAGGTTACAGGCCTCGTCGAAAAGCCCGCCGTCGCCGACGCCCCGTCAAACCTGATCATTTCGGGCCGCTATATCCTCCAGCCCGAGGTAATGCGTGTCCTCGAAAAACAGGAAAAAGGCGCGGGCGGCGAAATTCAGTTGACCGACGCGATGGCGACAATGATCGGCAGCCAGCCGTTCCACGCCGTGACCTTCGACGGCGCGCGTTATGACTGCGGATCGAAGGCCGGATATATCCAGGCCAATCTCGCGGTCGCGCTCGAACGGCCCGACATAGCCGACGAAGTCCGCGCGTTCGCAATCGACCTGCTCAAATAAGAAGACAGGCGCCGGCCGACAGTTTACCGGCCGGCCGGCGCACTGACATTAATCGCCCTTGATGTCGGGTTTGGCCACGCGATCGGCGCCGACCGTACGATACAGCCAGCCGCCGACAAGACCGCCGACAAGCGGGGCCAGCCAGAACAGCCACAATTGCTGAAGCGCCAACCCACCGACGACCAGCGCCGGGCCGGTACTGCGCGCCGGATTGACCGAGGTGTTGGTCACCGGGATCGAGATCAGGTGAATCAGCGTCAGCGCGAGCCCGATGGCGATGGGGGCAAAACCCGCCGGTGCGCGTCCATCGGTCGATCCCATGATCACCCACAGGAAGAAAGCGGTCAGCAGAATTTCGATCGTGACGCCAGCGATCAGATCATAGCCGCCAGGCGACCCTGCACCGACGCCATTGGCGGCAAGGCCATTGGTCGCGAGATCATAGGCCGGGTTCCCGCTGGCGATATAGAAAAGCAGGAAAGCCGCCACGATAGCGCCCGCGACCTGCGCAACGACATAAAGCGGGATGTCGCGCGCGTCGAAACGCCCGCCCGCCCACAATCCGACCGTGACGGCGGGATTGAGGTGACAGCCCGAGATATGGCCGATCGCATAGGCCATCGTCACGACCGTCAGGCCGAACGCCAGCGCCACGCCCAAAAAGCCGATACCGAGTTCGGGAAAGCCCGCCGCCAGGACCGCGCTGCCGCAGCCGCCAAAGACAAGCCAGAATGTGCCGATAAACTCGGCCAGACCCTTTTGCATATTCGTCATATGACCCTCCTCCCCGCTGGCGGCCATGCGCCGCCGGCGCAGGCGGCATCCTATCAGGGCGATACGGCGCGGCAAGTGCCTGCGGACACGCCGCAAAATCAGGCCGCGGCCACCGCTTCGACGAAATGCCGCGCGCGCTGGTGCAGCGACTGCGCCGCCTGCGTCAGCGCCGCGGACAATTGCCCCAGCATCGTCGCGCCATCGCCGACCGCCCCAGCGCCCCGGCCGATTTCCTGGACCCGGCTGTCGATTTCGCGGCCGGCCGACACCGCCTGTTCGACATAGCTGGCGATCATCAGGGTCGTCGCGCTCTGCCCGTCGACGGCACGGTCGATCGCGTCGGAGAAACCATTGTTCGCATCGATCGCCTTTTCGACATCGACGACACCCGCCGTCACCTGGCCGACGATATCGCGAATATGGTCGACATATTGGGTGATGTCGCCCGCCGCCGACCGTGTCTGGTTGGCGAGCGCTTTCACCTCCGACGCGACGACGGCAAAGCCGCGGCCCGCATCGCCCGCACGCGCGGCCTCGATCCCCGCGTTGAGCGCAAGCATATTGGTGCGGCTCGCCATGTCGATGATCAGCGCCAGCATCTGTTCGATCGACTGGCTGGCGGCCTGCAGCGCCACAGCCCGCTCGCCGGCCTCTTTGACCTTCCGCTGCGCATCCTGCCGGACCGCACGCGCCCGTGACCCATCTTCGACAATTTTCGCCATCGTCATCGCCAGCGCATGGCCGCGATCGCCCAGTTCACGCAGCCCCGCCAAAGTCTGTGCCGATGCCCCCGCGACCGTCACCGCATCGCCCCCTGTTCGCTGGGCGCGATCGGACAATCGCTGCGCCACCACCTCGACCTGGCCCGCCATGTCGGAAAGCGTCGCCGAAAGCCCGGCGATATCCTGTTGAAAACGGCGCCCCGCATCATCGACCGCGGCCGCACGCGCTATGCGCTCCTGTGCGATCTCGACTTCGCGCAGCATTGCCAGTCGGGCGAGTTGACCGCTGTCGAGCGTCTCGGCGAATCGCCCATTCTTCACCAGCACAAGGCTGTCATGGCCCTGCGACCGCGACATGATGCGAAGCAGATCGGCCGTGGACTGCGCCAGATCGGCGGTCACGCATGGCTCGATCATGGTGGCGATCGACCCGCCGATCGAGGGATTTTGCATCAGCGAAAACCAATAGGGGCAGAAGAGAAGTTCGCGTACCCTTTGTTCGCGAATGATGCCGACCGGCGCGCCCGCCGGATCGAGCACGGCAAGTACGCGCAATTGCGGGTCGCCGCGAAACAGGTCGATCACCTGCGACAGATGGGCGTCCTTCCCGATCGCTGCCGCATGGCCGGCCGACGGGGCAAAGGCGATGTTTTTGGAGGTCATCGGTCACTCTTCATACTTTGGTCCTTCTTCGGCGCCGGGACCTACGCGATGTTGGTAAACGCGACTTTAACCATTTATTTCAGTGATATGACAGATTGCCGCAAGAAGAGGGCGCCTGTCGCAATCATCTGTTCAGATCGGGGCGGTTATGCGATGAAGCGCCAGTCGCCGGGAGATTGAAATATGCGCGCCATGATTATCGCAATATTGGCAGCGCCGCTGCTCACCGGTTGCTTCAGCGCCGTAAAGACCGTCGTCACCGCGCCGGTAAAGGCCGTCGGGCAGGTCGCCGACTGGACGACCACCAGCCAGGACGAAGCCGACCGCAACCGCGGCCGCGAGATGCGCAAGCGCGAAGAACAGGTCGGCAAATTGTCGCGTCAGCGCGACAAGGCGGCGGGAAAATGCCAGCGCGGTGATGCCGAGCAGTGCCAGCGCGCCGAGGTGCTGGAGCATGAGATCGAAGCCGCAATGGCGGCGCCGAATTAAATCCTAGCGCACGCGCCGACCGGTCCACACGACTCGGCCGACAAGCTGAACCGCCGCCATCGGCAGATCATCCCAGCTTTTATAATGGGCATTGTCGCTGATCACCGAGACGCGGCCCGGTCCCGGCGCGCGCGCGACGCGCTTCACCATCAGCACATCGTCCATGCGCAGCACATAAATGCCATCGCGCAGCCGCGCCGCCGCATCGCCGCCATCGACCATGATGTCATCGCCATCGTTCAGCGTCGGCGCCATCGAATCGCCCTCGACCCGGATGATGCTGAGCGCGCGCGGGTCGGCGCCCAGCCCGCGCAGCCATTTGGGGTCGAACGCGACCTCGCCTTCGACCGCCTCGCCGTCGATGCTCGCCCCCGGCCCCGCCGAGGCTCCGATCGCAAGCTTGGGCACCAATATCATGCCGGGACCGCGCGACCGCGCCGGCGTCGCGACTCGTTGCACCGGGCCGCCCAGCATCGCTTCGGACACGCCCAGATAGGCGGCAATGCGCGCGCGATCCTGTTCAGCCAGCCGCCGCGGCGATCCGCGCTTGATATATTGCTGGATATAGGCGGGATTGCGCCCGATCTTCGCCGACAGATGGGCATAATCGATGCCCTTGTCCTGAAGCAGGCGATCAAGCGCCGCGCGCGGGTCCTGAAAATTATCGGGCAAAGGGCGGTCCTTTCCATTTCTTACTAGCAAGAGGATTTTTCCTAGACAAGTAGGAAATCATGTCTTCTGATAGGAAATATCCTATTGGGCGAGTCGCCCGATCACATGTCGGATGGGGAGAAGAAAATGGAACGCAGCCTGCTGCAACGGATCGAGGCTTTCCTGAAAGAATCGGCGATGCCGCCCAGCGTCTTCGGCCGCGCCGCAGTATCCGATCCGCGGCTGGTCGCCGATTTGCGGGGCGGCCGCGAACCCGGTCGTCGCCTGATCTGTCGTGCGGAACATTTCATGAACACATGGCGTGCCGAGCAGCGCGCCGGGCGCGCCGAACCCTTGGGCGACCGCCGCGCACGCGCGGCGCGGAACGCGATGGGAGTCGGCGCATGATGCGCTGGTCGCCTGCGCCGCCGCCACGCCCCGGATGCCAGCACCGACGCCTCCGCCGCCTGCTCGCGCGCGAGCTTCCGCACGGGCTGTCGCTGGGAATATCGACGCTGCGTCCGTGGGCGAGTGCCAATTTCGTCGGTGCGCGCCATCTGTTCGACTGTGCCTATGCGGTTGGCGAGGCAGCGGCGCTGCGCAGCGCGCTGCAGGATCGGCTCAGCAGGACCCAATGGGCCCTGCCGGGGCATATCGTCGCCGATGTTGCGGTCGAGGCCGGCGAACCCGGACTGCTGCGAATCGAAATGCTGACCGTGGAGGATTAAGCGGCGGTCAGCCCGCGGCGTGGCGAGTCATGCGTTGCAACGTGCCCAGCGCCGCCTCGAGCGCGAAATCGACCTGGGTGACGTTCGGTGCAGTGATCGGTGCATCGGGCACCGCAATGGCGGCCGGGGCAGCTGCGACAGGCTCGGCTTCGCGGCGGCGCGCCAGCCCCGCCTCGAGCCGAGCGACCAGTGCGCTCAGGCTGTTGTCGACGGGCTCAGGCGTCACCGCCGCGGACGCCGTCGCCATTTCGGCGGGCTGCAACCAGGGCTCGTCGCCCGTCGGGGCGGGCTCGGCGGGAGCAAGATCGGCCAGCATCAATTCGTCGCCATAGTCATATTCGTCCGTCGCCGGGTCGGCGAAAGCGATGTCGACGTCATCATAGGCCTCATTGGCGAGGGGCATGATCAATGGTCCCAGCCCTTCGGCGGGCAGGTCGCGTCCGGCGCGAATCGGCGGGCGCGGCGGATCGTCGGGGTGCAAATCGGCACGACGGCGCGGCAGGGCGTCGTCATAAGCCGCTTCGCGCTCGTCCCGGCGGCGCTTGTGGCGACGCAGCGCCGAAAATCCGTTTTCCTCAGGCTTCGCGACAAGCAGCGCGACGATGCCAGCGATCAGTGCGGCGATAGCGGCCATACCGAGCGCCAGCGCGAGCCGGCCGCCATTGCCGATCGGCTGGACGAAAAGGTCCGACAGTCGGTCGAGGTACAGATTCCAGCTGATCCCGGCGACCCAGGAAAAGGGCATCACCGCAGCGAACAAAAAGGTCAGCGCCGCAGCGCCAATCACTGCGGGCATGGCCGGGCGCAGGCTGCGCAGCAGCGTCTTCCACATCGGTGTATCGGAGTTTTCGCTGGCGTATTCCATATCGTTCCAAATCCGTCGGCGCCGCAGCGGCGCCTTGCTTCGATCGCGTCAGGCCACAGAGCGGCGCAGCAATTGCTGGTAAACCGGCTCGTAACGGTAAATGTTTGATGACCAGTTACGATCAGCCTCGACAAAAATCCGTGCAGTGCGGCGGCGCGCATCCCACATGTCGCGATCAGCCAGCAGTGCCGCCAATGTCGCCGCGATCGCCGCCGGATCGTCAGGCGCGAACAGGCTGCCCGTGACGCCATCCTCGATCAATTCGCGGTGTCCGCCGACGTCGGACGCCGCGACCAGCTTGCCCTGCGCCATTGCCTCCAACGGCTTGAGCGGGGTGACAAGATCTGTCAGCCGCATCTTTTTTCGCGGATAAGCAAGGATATCGATCAGCGAATAATAGCGCTCGACCTGATCATGCGGCACCCGCCCGACGAAATGGATATGCCGTGCAACCGGCGACGACGCCGCCCGCTGCTTCAGCGCCGCCTCCATCGGCCCGCCGCCGACGAGCAGCAACTGCGCCGCCGGCTGTGCCGCGACCAGCGCGGGCATGGCGGCGATCAGATCGTCGATCCCCTCATAGTCATAGAAACTGCCGATATAGCCGATCATCGCGTCGTCGGGCGCAAGCCCCAGCGTTTCGGCAAGCGCATCGTCGCGCGGGGTCGGATCGCCGAACAGCTCAAGGTCGACGCCGTTCGGCGACACGGTGATTTTCGCCGGATCGATGCCGCGCGCGATCAAATCACCGCGCAGCCCCTCGCAAACCACCGCAACCGCATCGGCCGACTTCACCGCCCGCGTCTCCAGCCAACGCGTCAGATGATAGCGCACGCTGCGCTCGGTCCCGGTGCCGTTGCCAACCGCCGCATCCTCCCAGAATGCGCGGATTTCATAAATCACCGGAATGCCGAGCCGCTTGCCAACGCGTAGCGACGCCATGGCGTCAAGCACCGGCGAATGGGCGTGAAGTATGTCGGGCCGCCACTCTTGGACAAGCGCCTCGATCCGGTCCGCAAAGGCGCCAATCTCGCGCCACTCGCGAATCGGCGCGCGCGCGGGCGCGATCGGCGGAGTGCGATAAAAGGTCAGCCCGTCGACCGTCTCGCCATCCGGTCCGGGATTGGGGTGGCGCACCCCGGTGACGCCCGCGACCTCCCACCCTTTCGCCACCTGCGCCTTCATCAGCGCGCGCGTGCGAAACGTATAGCCGCTGTGCGCGGGCAGACTATGGTCGAGAACATGTAAAATGCGTGTCATGGGCTAGCCGCCCTGACATAGAAGGCTTAACGCCGCGTCAACCCCATTCGCTTAAAGCCGTTGCGGCGATCGTTGAGTTCGCAAGAGAAAGCAAGGCGTTACCGGAACCGATGGTCGACAATCTTTCCATTGCCCTGACTCATGTGCTGATGGCGATTGCGCTCTGGCGCCTGCTCCACCGCGACGATCTCGACCATGAGGTCAGCCCGCGCCAGCTGTGGCAGCAGCGCCGCGACGCCGAAATGACGAACAGGGACACGCCCCCCGATGCGTGACATCGCCTTCGTCGCCTTTCTCTTCGCCTTCATCGGGCTCGGCTTTCGCCGACCGTTCCTGTTCGTCCTGTGCTTTTGCTACATCGACATCGTCGCGCCGCAGCGGCTCAGCTATTTCCTGATCAACTCGATCCCGATCTCGCTGATCGTCTTTGGTCTCGCGATCGGCGGCTGGTTGTTTGCCGATGACAAGCGCGACACGCGCTGGTCGGGGCGGCAATTGCTGCTCGTCATGCTGCTCGCCTATTGCGGCATGACGACGATGATGGCCGATTTCCCGGTCGAGGCACAGGATAAATGGAGCTGGGTGTGGAAGGCACTCGTCTGGGCGATCTTCCTGCCGCTGACCCTGCGCACCAAGCTTCGCATAGAGGCGCTGACGCTGATCATGCTGCTGTCGGCGGCGTCGATCGCGATCGCGGGCGGGCTCAAAACCGTCGCGGGCGGCGGCGGTTATGGCCAACTGCAACTGCTGCTCAACGAAAATTACGGCCTTTACGAAGGGTCGATCATGTCGATGGTCGGGATTTCGATCATCCCGCTGATCCTCTGGTATCGCCGCTATGGCACCATCTTTCCCCCCGACTGGCGCGTTTCGCTCTTTTGCTTCGCGCTCTGCTTCGCCTGCATGCTGCTGCCGATTGGGACACAGGCGCGCACCGGGCTCGTATGCCTTGCAGTGCTCGCGATTCTGTCGCTGCGCGCGGTCAAGCACCGCTTCCTCTATATTGCGGGCGCCGGGCTGCTCGCCGTCGCCGCCATCCCGTTCCTGCCGCAAAGCTTTACCCAGCGCATGGAAACGATTCGCGATCACAAATCCGACCAGTCGGCCTCGACCCGCGTCGCAGTGTGGGCCTGGACGTGGGACTATGCGAAGGAGAACCCCCTCGGTGGCGGCTTCGAGGCCTATCTCCAAAACCATGTCCGCGTCGAAAAGGCGGCGAGCAGCTATAATCCCAATGCGCCCCAGGATTCCGAAGCGATCGTCTATGAGGAAAAGTCGCGCGCCTACCACTCCAGCTATTTCGAAATGCTGGGCGAACAGGGTTATCCCGGCCTGACGCTGTGGCTGATTTTGCACATCAGCGGGCTGACCCAGATGGAACGCTTGCGCCGTCGCTATCTCAAGACGCGCCGCGCCGAGGAACAATGGATCGCCCCGCTCGCCACCGCGCTCCAGCATGGCCATATCGTCTATATGGTCGGATCGCTGTTCGTCGGCATCGCATTCCAGCCCTTCATCTATATGATGCTCGCGCTAGAAATGGGCCTCTACACCTATTGCCGCCGCCGCGAGCAGGAATCGGGCTGGCGTCCGCTGATGGCGCGTCCGGCACAGGTTCCGGCACGTCCCGGCTTTTCGAACCGGGCCGGCTTTTCGAATCGGGGTTGAGGCGGAACCATCCCGGCGGCCGGGCGCTCCACTTTCATATCCGCGCCAGCGACCATCTTTCGCGTTACGAACCGATGTTTTTGACCTATCCCCGGCACAAGGCGCTGCTGCGTTCTGCCTGATCCTGCCCAAGAGGACCGATGTGACCTTCCCTGTTCTTGCCGCCGCCACCGATATCGCTGCGAAAACCCCAGCAGCCAAAAACCTCGCCGCAACCGATCCGCTAGAGGATTTGCGTCTGCTCTGGGACAGCGGCGTCTCCTGGGTACACAGCCACTGGCTGGCGATCGCCATTGCAGTGGGCGCCGGTCTCGCCATCTATTTCCTTTTGTCGATGATCCGCAGCTTCGCGCTCAAGCGGGCACTGGCCGCGCCAGGCCAGTTCACCCTGACCCACATTGTCGGACGCGTCCTGCACAAGACCAAATCGACCGTTCTCGCCATCATCGCGATCCGGCTGGTCGCCAGCTATGCACAGCCACCCGCGATCATCATGGCGACGGTCCAGTTCGTCTTCACCGTCGCGGTGGTGTTGCAGGTCGCGATCTGGGCGCGCGAAATCATCATCGGCCTGATTCAGCGCCGCGCCGCCGACGGGCATAATGAAACGCTGGCCAATGCGATGGGGATCATCCGCCTGCTGATCAGCGTCGCGCTGTTCGCGATCGCGGCGATCGTCATCCTCGACAATATGGGGGTCAATGTCACCGGGCTGGTCGCTGGTCTCGGTATCGGCGGCATCGCGATCGGCCTCGCGGCGCAGGGGATTTTTTCCGACCTGTTCGCGTCGCTGTCGATCATCTTCGACCGCCCGTTCCGCGTCGGCGAGACGATCAAATATGACACGAGCACCGCGACGGTCGAGCGCATCGGACTGAAGAGTACGCGGTTGCGCTCGCTCAACGGTGAATTGCTGGTGATTTCGAACACCAATTTGCTGGGCAAGGAAATCACCAATTTCGCCAACCTCCACCGCCGCCGTATCACCTTCCGGATCGGCGTCATCTATCAGACGACCCCCGCGATGCTGCGCGACCTGCCCGCCTTGCTTCAGGCGCAGGTCGAGGCCGGGGGGCATGAATTCATCCGCTCCAGCTTCCTGAGCTTCGGTCCCTCGAGCCTCGATTTCGAGCTGCTCTTCGACGTGTTCAGCGATGATTTCGACGTCGTCGCGGCGGCGCGGACCGACATCGGCATCCGCCTGTTCGAAGCGATGGCGGCAGAAGGATATGAATTTGCCTATCCGACGCAAACCACCTTCACCGCCGCACCCGATGGCACGATGATCATGCCCTATGCCGAGTCTTCTAAAGCCAAGCCGAGCGCCACAAAGGCCGCCAAGCCCGCCTGACGCTACGGCGCTGTAGCGCGAAAGCTTGGCCCTTGTGCTTTGACGCCCGACCGGCCTAGAAACCGCGCCTCACAAGATTGCATAGGGGAAGATCGATGGGCGGAATCACGCCACAGGAACTGCAAGCCAAGGTCGGCGAGCATCTCGGCACCTCGGATTGGGTGCTGGTGGATCAGGAGATGATCAACAAATTCGCCGACGCCACCGGCGACCATCAGTTCATCCATATCGACGTCGAAAAGGCCAAGCTGACGCCCTTCGGCGGCACCATCGCTCACGGCTTCCTGACCCTGTCGCTGATCCCGATGCTCGGCGCCAGCACCGACGGCCCCAAGGTCTCGGGCGTCAAAATGGGCGTCAATTACGGTGGCAACAAAGTCCGCTTCCTCGCGCCCGTCCGCTCGGGCAAGCGCGTCCGCAGCCACATTAAATTGCTCGAACTCGACGAAAAACGTCCGGGTCAATGGCAACAAACCAACGAAATCACGATCGAGATCGAAGGCGAGGAAAAGCCTGCGCTGATCGCCGAATGGATCACGCAGTTTTTCGTCTGATCCCGCCCTCCCCGGCAAAGACCTGTTCAGATTGACCAAAAAGGAAGTTCATCATGCGTGACGCCGTCATCGTTTCCACCGCCCGCACTCCGCTGACCAAAGCGGGCCGCGGTTCGTTCAACAACACCACTTCGCCGACGCTCGGCGCCTGGTCGGTCAAGGCCGCCGTCGAGCGCGCCGGGCTCGAAGGCGCAGAGATTGACGATGTCGTCTTCGGCGCCGCGATGCAGCAGGGCTCGCAGACCTCGAACGTCGCGCGCCTGATCGCGCTGCGCGCCGGCCTGCCCGTCACCGTCCCCGGCATGTCGATCGACCGTCAGTGCTCGTCGGGCCTGATGACGATCGCGACCGCCGCAAAGCAGATCATCGTCGATCGCCAGGATATTTGCGTCGCCGGCGGCGTCGAAAGCATTTCAAAGGTCAGCGGCAGCGGCAAGCTGTTCTTTGAAACCGACGCCGAACTGATCAAGATGCACAAGGACATCTACATGCCGATGATCGGCACCGCAGAGGTCGTCGCCAAGCGTTACGGCATCAGCCGCGAAGCGCAGGACGAATATTCGTTCCAGTCGCAGCAGCGCACCGCCGCCGCGCAGGCGTCGGGCAAATATGACGACGAAATCATTGCCTGCCAGGCGACGATGGCGATCGTCGACAAGGAAACGAAGGAAGTTTCCTACAAGGACGTCACCGCCAACAAGGACGAGTGCAACCGCCCCGACACCACGCTCGAAGGTCTGTCGAGCCTGAAGCCGGTGATGGGCGAAGGCAATTCGATCACCGCGGGCAACGCCAGCCAGCTGTCGGACGGTTCGTCGGCCTGCGTCGTGATGGAAGCCAAGGTCGCCGAAAAGCGCGGTCTGAACCCGCTGGGCCGCTATGTCGGCATGGCGGTTGCGGGTACCGAGCCCGACGAAATGGGCATCGGCCCCGTTTTCGCCATCCCCAAGCTGCTCGAACGCTTCGAGCTCAAGATGGACGATATCGGCCTTTGGGAACTCAACGAAGCCTTCGCCGTGCAGGTGCTTTACTGCCGCGACAAGCTGGGCATCCCCAATGAGCTGCTCAACGTCAACGGCGGCTCGATCTCGATCGGTCACCCCTTCGGCATGACCGGCGCACGCTGCGCGGGCCACGCGCTGATCGAAGGCAAGCGCCGCGGCGTCAAATATGCCGTCGTCACCATGTGCATCGGCGGCGGCCAGGGCGCGGCGGGTCTGTTCGAGATCTTCTGATGCGTCTGGACGCTCCGCGCATCGAGCCGGTCGACCTCGACCATCTCGATGCCGACCAGCGCGCCGCACTCACCCCCTTCCTTGCCACCGATGGTGGCAGGGTCGGGGGCGGGCGGATTCTCAACATCTTCCGCACCCTCGCCCACGCACCCAAGGCGCTGACCGCCTTCCTCGGCTGGGGCAATTATATCCTCTCGAAGCGCAGCGCCCTCAGCCCGCGCGACCGTGAGCTTATCATCCTGCGTACCGGCTATAATTGCCGCTCGGGCTATGAATGGACCCAGCACAAGCGCATCGGCCTCGACTGCGGCCTCACCGAAATCGAGATCGACCGCATCAAGGCCGGTCCTGACGCACCCGACTGGAACGACCTCGACCGCGCAATGCTCCGCGCGACCGACGAGCTCAATAGCGACCATTTCGTCACCGATACGAGCTGGGCCGCACTCGCGCCGCTCGGCGACAAGGGCCGCATGGACCTCGTCATGACGGTCGGCCAATATACGCAAGTATCGATGATTTTGAACAGCTTCGGCGTGCAGGTCGAGGACGGCTGGACAGTCGATCCCGACCTCAAAGCCTGATCCATAGGGAGAATGACATGAGTGCCATCGGCATCATCGCAACACTGCGCGTCCAACCCGGCAAGGAAGGTGAATTCGAAGCCGTCTTCGCCGAACTCGCCGCCGCAGTTCACGCAAACGAACCCGGCAACAGCTATTACCGCCTGTTCCGCACCGACGACGCCGGCGTTTACAAAGTCATGGAATGCTATGACGACGCCGCAGCGGTCGAAGCCCATGGTGCCTCAGACCATTTCCGCACGATCGGCGCACGCCTCGGCCCCTGCCTCGCCGGCGCGCCCGAGCTCGAGAAACTGGCAGCGGCCTGACCGGACTTCCTTCGAAGGAACGAAGCTCGGCTCGTGGCCGAAACCGGCCGACACACTCCTTCTGCTTCGTCATCCCCGCGAAAGCGGGGACCCAGAGCAGACGTAATTTGATCCCACACTGGGTTCCCGCTTTCGCGGGAATGACGAATATTTGGTGCGTCCGCTTCCCACCCCGAAAGCAGCCCGGTCGTCAATCCGCCTCAGCGCACACGGTTGAAGTGATTCGTCCGCATCGCGGGCACGCCTCCGGATTTGAAATAGACAACCGTCTCGGTCATCGTCTTGCCGTCGGCGGCCACAGTATAGGTGCGCATCGATCCCGGCACCCCGCCGAGCGCGAGCGCCGTCACCATCACGCCGGGCTCGGGCAGTCGAGTCGCCACCACATCGGCCTCCAGATTGCCCTCGACCGGCGTTGCGCTGCCGTCGGGAACATAGGTCGAAATTGCCTGAACCTTCTTTCCGTCGGGCAGCACGACCTCGACATTCGTCCGCCACTTGCCGCCGCCGACATCGTCATAGGTGATGGTGACGCTCTTCGGCCGCGCTTCGGGCGGCATCGTCAGGCGAGCGGTGTCGACCGCCCAGCTACCGATCAGCGGGGAAGGGGACGGCGCCCCGGCGACGGCGGGCGCCCCATATACCGTGGCGGCAGCGAGCAGGATCGGGTAGAATATTTTCACCATAGGGCCTCTCCGGAGGTACGCCGATTGACGGCTGATATCGTTGCATAACATCAGCTTTCCTCGCCTGTCGAGCGCGTGCCGGGCCCGGATCACCCGACCTCCGCAATCTCCATCGCGCGGTCGCCGAGCAGATAGCGCGGCCCTGCGCCGCGCTGTGCCGCCTTGTCCGCGCGATTATAGAGCCCACAGTTTTTCAGGCTCAGGCAACCGCATCCGATACAATTGTCGAGCAATTCGCGGGTGCGCGCGAGCGCGACGATCTGCGCATCGATCCGCGCGCGCAGCCCGGTGCTGATCCGTGTCCAGTCGGCGGCATTGGGATTGCGCCCGGCGGGCAGGCGCGCCAGTTCGGCCGCGATTTCCTCAAGGCTCAATCCCAATTGCTGCGCGATCAGGATGAAGGAGACGCGGCGGATGTCGGCGCGCAGAAAACGCCGCTGCCCGCCGCTGGTGCGCAAAGCCGCGATCAGCCCCTTCGCCTCGTAAAAACGGATCGCCGACACCGCGACGCCGGTTCGCGTCGCCAGCTCGCCAATGGGGATCAGATCGCGCCGATGCATTGTCTCTTCCTCCCGTCATCGCGAGGAGCCGGAGGCGACGCGGCAATCTCCGGCTATCGCCCCTTCGCTAGGTCGATAGCTGGAGATTGCTTCGCTTCGCTCGCAATGACGGGTCGAAAATCCAACCCACCACATCTCCTCTTGATCTAAACCTGACTTGAGCTTGCAAAAGACTTGCGTCAACCCGAATCAGGAGCAGGCAACATGACCCACCCCTTCATCGAACATGTGAATCTGACCGTCAGCGACCCGGCGCGCACCGCCTCGCTGATGATCGCCATCTTCGGCTGGCACGAGCGCTGGAACGGCCCCGCACGCGACGGCGGCCACACGATCCACGTCGGCAGCGACCGCGCCTATATCGCGCTCTACACCGGCCCCGATGGCGAACATGCCGACCAGCGCTATCCCAAGGGCGAGCCGCTCAACCATGTCGGGGTGCAGGTCGACGATCTCGACGCGACCGAGGCGCGGGTGAAAGCCGCCGGACTCATCCCCTTCAACCACGGCGATTATCAACCCGGCCGCCGCTTCTATTTCTTCGACCCTGACGGCATCGAATATGAAGTCGTCAGCTACAAGGAGCCGCTGCCGCGCTGAAGCGGGCAACGTCCGGGCCATCGCCGCGTTATTCATATATCGAGGGAAGAAAGGACTTTCCGATGAGCGACGACATCAAAAAACACTTCTGGAAGGCGCTGGCTGACAGCCCTTATGTCATGGTGGGACAGACCGGCGAGCGCGAACACAGCATTCCAATGAACGCACAGCTCGACAAGGATGCGCACAGTGCCTTCTGGTTTTTCACTTCGACCGACAACCGGCTCTCCGGCGGCGGCCCCGCGATGGCGCAGTTCGCGTCAAAGGGGCACGACCTGTTCGCCTGCATTTCGGGAACGCTGCGCCGCGAGCCCGACCCTGTGGTGCTCGACAAGCTGTGGAATAACGGAATCGCCGCCTGGTATCCGGGCGGAAAGGAGGACCCCAAGCTGGTCCTGCTGCGCTTCGATCTCGACGACGCCGAAATCTGGACCGCCGATCCGGGCATCAAGGGCATGCTCAAGCTCGCCACCGGCATGACGATGAAAGAAGGCGAACTCGGCGAGCACGCCAAAGTGGCGCTCTGATACTTGATCCTCCCTGTCGCTTCGCGACAGGGAGGATTTCTTCATCCCGCAGGCGGCCCGATCCGCCCTTCGCGAAATTCAAACCCTCCATCGCGGTCGCGCCCCAGCAGCGCCGGCCCGTCGAGATCAACCCAGCGCGCCCGCTGCGCCAGCACAAAGGCCGGCGCAATGGCCAAGCTGGTGCACAACATACAGCCGACCATGATCGACAGCCCCGCCGCATCGGCGGCATCGGCAAGCCGCAACGCCTCGGTCAACCCGCCCGCCTTGTCGAGTTTGATATTCACCCCGTCGTAAAAGGCACCGATCCGCGCGACATCGGCGGCGGTGTGACAGCTTTCATCGGCAACAAAGGGCAGCGGCGCATAAATGGGGTCGAGCAGCGCGTCGGCGCCGACCGGCACCGGCTGTTCGATCATTTCGACCCCCATGTCGGCGAGCGCCTCGGCCTCGCTCAAAATATCGACTTCCCCCCAGCTTTCATTGGCATCGACGATCAGCCGCGCTTCGGGCGCGCCCTTTCGCACCGCGGCGACGCGCAGCCGATCCTCGTCGCCGGTCAGCTTGAGCTTGAGCAGGCGATAGCCGTCGGCAGCGGCAGTCGCCGCCTGTTCGGCCATCGCGCCGGGGGTGCCGAGCGAGATGGTAAAGGCGGTGACGCGCGCGGTCGGTGCACTGTCGAGCCCGACAAGCTGCCACAGCCGAAGCCCCCGCTGCCGCGCCTCCATATCCCAAAGCGCACAGTCGAGCGCATTGCGCGCCGCGCCGGGTGCCAGCAATTCCTGCACCGCCGCGCGCGCCTCCGCCGCGCCCATGTCGGCGATATGCGGCGCCACGCGCAGCAACTGGTCGCGGCACCCCGCCGCATCCTCGCCATGATAATAGATGGGCGTCCCCTCGCCGCGCCCGACGGCGCCCTCCCCCTCGATCTCGGCGACGACGACATCGACATGCGCCCGGGCGCCGCGGCTGATCACAAACGCCCCGGCAACGGGCCAGCGTTCGACACGCGCGCTTTTCAGTTGGATGGCCATCATGCGATCATAAGCCAAGACCGCCATCCCGCAACATCGCCATTGCGAGGAGCCGAAGGCGACACGGCAATCTCCAACTATCGTGATTGTACATGGTCAAAGGCTGGAGTTTGCTCCCCCCGGCCTTCGCCGGGGTCGCAATGACGAACAAACTATTTATGGTGCGCACGATGACCGGCAAATCCTTATCCGAACGTATCGGCGACCTCGGCCTCCGCCTCGCTATCGAAGCCCATACCGCATGGCTCGCCGCGCGCGACCCGCGCGTGCCCTGGCTCGCCCGCCTCCTCGCCATCGCCGTCGCGGCCTATGCGCTCTCGCCGATCGACCTCATTCCCGATTTCATTCCCCTGTTCGGCTGGCTCGACGATCTCATCATCGTGCCGCTGGGCTTATGGGCGGTGCGCCGCCTGATCCACGCGCCCCTCTGGGCCGAACTCCACGGCGCCGCCGAGGCGGCGAGCGAGCGCCCCTCGAGCCGCGTGGGCATGGCTGTCATCCTGCTGCTGTGGGCGGGGCTGCTCTATCTTATCTACTGGGGCGTGCGGACATCGCCCTGGCATTGAGCAAATCAGGCGGGTTGAACGTCCGTCATGGGGTGAGAATCGGACGTTTCCTACGCGGGCCGATAAAAGCGCTGATCGAAGTCCAGACTGGCGCGAAAAGTAAGGCCGGACACAATCTCCTGACCCCGACTCAGCGTCGTTTCCTGAAGACCCCGGTCCGTCTTGAACCCCATGGCGATGACGAAGACCGGAGGAAAATCGGATCGCCCGCAGCGAAGGTCGCCGGGTGGATGAGGGGGCGTATCGGAACCCTTTTCAAAAACGGCCATGGAGTAGACCAGCGGCTGAAACGGGTCGAACATGTGACCGCTGAAGTCACCCAGAATCTTGGGAAAACATTCGTGGAGGAGGTCAATGGCGTTGGCGGCTCCCCAGCGGCCACCCTTTCCGTCGACATAAAAATCGACGACTACGCTCGGATCGCAATCTTGACGAAAGAACTTGTCGATGCTGTTGTTGTTCCAGTGATGACGCAAGGCTTCCAGCTTGGACGACATGCGTTGGCGATCAATCGACATCGCTGAAAATGGCAGCGTGGTAATGGCGCAGGCTTCGGCGCGACCCGTTAGCGCGGAAGCAGCTACTAAACCTGATGCTAGCGCGATGGCTTCTCTACGATCCCATGCCATTTGATGCCCCTGTATAGAGTATGATTTGGACGGGATACATCGCATCGGTTAATGTCTGTTATCGGTCGCTTTCAGACCGTCCGATATTTCCGTTCGTGTAGAGCGAAGTCGAGACACCCATCGACATAGCGCCGGGCCGAGGGGCGTCTCGACTTCGCTCGATGCGAACGGGGTCGTCAGGTCGACTATCGGTCGCTTTCGACCATTCCCGCTCCCCGGCGAAGGCCGGAGCCCAAGGCGTGAATGAGCAGACCTCACGTCGCAGCGTTCCGGACCCCGCCTTTCGCGGGGAACAGCTTCGCCTCATCCCCCGTTGCTGCGGATCCATTTCTCGACCACCGGCGCAATATCCTCACGCCATTTGCGGCCATTGAAAATGCCATAATGGCCGACGGTTTCCGCCATAAAATATTGCTTCTTCGCTGCGGGCAGCGATTTGGTCAGCGTCAGCGCCGCCTTGGTCTGGCCCAGCCCCGAAATATCGTCGCGCTCGCCTTCTATCGCCAGGATCGCAATATCCTCGATCGCATTCAGATCGACGGGCTTGCCGCGGTGCAGCATCTCGCCCTTCGGCAGCAGATGGCGCTGGAACACGACATCGACCGTCTGCAGGTAGAATTCCGACGTCATGTCGCACACCGCGCGATATTCGTCGTAAAATTCCTTGGTCTTGTCGGCGCTTTCGCCGTCGCCATCGACCAGATGTTTGAACATCGACCAATGGCTCATCATGTGATTGCCAAGGTTCATCGACATGAAACCCGCGAGCTGCAAAAAGCCCGGATAGACCCGGCGACCAGCGCCGGGATAATAGGCCGGCACCGTCGCGATGACATTTTCCTGGAACCAGGCGTGCGGCCGCGTCATCGCATGTTCGTTGACCGCGGTCGGTGCCTCGCGCGTGTCGATCGGCCCGCCCATCATCGTCAGCGTCGCGGGACGGCACTTATGCTTGTCCGCCGCCATGATCGCCGCAGCGGCAAGGCTCGGCACCGACGGCTGACACACCGCCAGCACATGCGCGCCGGGGCCGATATGCTCGAGCCAGCCGATCAGATAATCGACATAATCGTCGAGGTCGAACTTGCCCGCTTCCAGCGGCACATTACGCGCGTCGCGCCAGTCGGTGATCCACACGTCATGACCGGGCAGCATGCGCTCGACCGTGCCGCGCAGCAGCGTCGCATAATGGCCCGACATCGGCGCGACGATCAACAGCCTGGGCGCGCCCTTCGTGCCCTTATGCTGGAAATGCTTCAGCTGTCCAAAGGGCTTCCGCGCCTCGATCGTTTCGGTCACCCGCACCGTCTCGCCATCGACGATCGTTTCGAAGAGGTCGAAGCCGGGCTTGCCGCGCGGAGCGGAGGCATGGGCGAAAACCTCCAGCGCCGACGCGAACATCGGGCTGCCGCCGAAATAACCGAGCGGATTCGCGGGATGTTGCATCGCCTGTGCCCCCGCGGTCGCGAGCGCGCTCGCACCGGCGAGCCAGTTCTTCTGCATTTCAAAGGCGTGATAGAGCATATTCGTTCCTTGCGTTGCCCCCAGCGGCGCTCTTTGGCGCCTGCTTGTTAGCACCAGTCTAGGGCGTCGGTTTTATTGTGCAATGCATCAAAATCGTTGCAGCCGCGAATATTTGCCCATAATCTGCCGCATCGACGCACCTTTGCGCCGCTGGAGCCTTTTATGTCTGAGATTGCGGGCAACCGCTAACATCCCGGCGAAAACGGGATGACTGGAGCGTGCTGACCTCTGTGTCCGCGCGCCTTTGTTGCTTTATATCCCGGACATATCCCATGAATATTTCGAAAGCGGAGCAGCGCGTCCTCCATGTGCTGGCGCAGGGCGGCATGATCCGCCATCGGCGCAGCGAGAACGGTCAGATCGTCGAGGCGCTCTGCTTCACCCGCGAAGATTTTGTCCTCGCGCAGACCGACCTGCCGCTGTTCAACCGGCTGCGACGGCGCGGCTTCATCGCCTCGCACGGCGGCGCACCGTACCGCATCACACAGGCGGGACTCCGCGCGGTGCGGGCGCAACTCGACAACCGTTAATGCAGAAGGGGAGCGCGATAATCGCGCTCCCCTTCATAATCTTTGAAGCCCCGCGCCATTCTGCGACGTTGAGCCGCATCATCGCGGCTGCTAGGGCGATCGCAATGGCGACAACATCCGAACCATCCGCCCTCCCCGCAGCGACCGAAGCGCCGGAGCCCCGCCGCCGCAAGCTCGGCAGCCTGCGCATGATCTGGCACTATGCCAGCCGCTATCCGCTGCAGGTGCTGATCGCCGCAGTCGCGCTCAGCGTCGCCGCGCTCGCGACCCTCGCCATTCCCTGGCAGTTCAAGGAAATGATCGACAGCGGCTTCGTCGCCGGCGGCGGCGACGTCGCGCCGCATTTCCGGCTATTCTACATCATCGTGCTGCTGCTCGCTGCGGCCACCGCGCTGCGCTTCTATTTCGTCAGCTGGCTGGGCGAGCGCACCGTCGCCGACATTCGCCAGGCGGTGCAGCGCAATCTGCTCAGCCTCGCCCCCGGCTTCTTCGAGGAAAACCGTCCGTCCGAAATCGCCTCGCGGATGACATCGGACACCTCGATCATCGAACAGGTCGTCGGCACCACCGTATCGGTGGCGCTGCGCAACCTCGTGATGGGAATCGGCGGCATCGCCTATCTCTTCTCGCTCTCGCCCAAACTCACTGGCGGTATCTTGCTCGGCATCCCGGTGATCATCATGCCGATCGTGCTGCTTGGGCGAAAACTGCAGAATGTCTCGCGGTCGAGCCAGGATCGCGTCGCCGACATCGGCGCCACCACCGCCGAACAATTGGGCGCGATGAAGATCGTCCAGGCTTTCGGTCAGGAAGAACGCGAAGCGAAGCGCTTCGCCGACGCCGTCGAGGCGACCTTCGACACCGCCAAGCGCCGCATTCGCCTGCGCGCAATGATGACCGCGATCGTCATCGGCCTGCTCTTCGGCGCGATCACCACCCTGCTTTGGTATGGCGCCGCGGGCGTCGCCGCGGGCACGATCACCGGCGGCACGATCGCCGCCTTCGTCCTCACCGGCGGGCTTGTCGCGGGTGCGTTCGGCGCGCTCACCGAAGTCTATGGCGACCTGCTCCGCGCCGCCGGCGCCGCCGAGCGGCTCAGCGAATTGCTCAACGCCGAGCCCGGCATCGCCCCGCCTGCAAAGCCGCGCGCCTTCCCCGAACCCGCCGTCGGAACACTCGAGTTTCGCGCCGTCGAATTCCATTACCCGACCCGCCCCGACGCCCCGGCGCTCCACAACTTTTCGCTCGCCATCCGGCCGCGCGAGACGATCGCGATCGTCGGCCCCTCGGGCGCCGGCAAGTCGACCCTGTTCCAGCTCGCCGAGCGCTTCTACGATCCGCAAGGAGGGCAAATCCTTCTCGACGGCGTTCCGCTGACCGAGGCCGACCCCGCCGATATCCGCGCTCGCATCGCGATGGTGCCACAGGAAACGGTGATCTTCGCCGCCTCGGCGCGCGACAATCTGCGCTATGGCAATTGGGACGCGACCGACGAACAATTGTGGGACGCTGCGCGCGCCGCCAATGCCGAGGAGTTCCTGCGCAAGCTGCCACAGGGTCTCGACACTTTCATGGGTGAGGGCGGCGCCCGCCTGTCGGGTGGCCAGCGCCAGCGCGTCGCCATCGCCCGCGCCCTGCTCCGCCGCGCGCCCTTGCTGCTACTCGACGAAGCAACCTCGGCGCTCGACGCCGAGTCCGAAAAGCTCGTTCAGGACGCGCTCGAAACATTGATGCACGACCGCACAACGATCGTCATCGCCCACCGGCTCGCAACGGTGCGCGCCGCCGATCGCATCATCGTGATGGACGACGGCCGCATCGTCGAAGAGGGCAAGCATGACGCGCTCGTCGCCGCGGACGGCCTCTACGCGCGCCTCGCGCGGCTCCAGTTTCAGGACAATCTCGCCGCCGCCTGAGACACCCTCCCCCTTGAAGGATATGCCGATGTCGCTGCTCTATAATCTCTCCGTCCCTGCCTGGCAGAATGGCCTCAAGGCGCTGTCGGGTGAATTGGACAAGGCGCTGAATTGGAGCGCCGCCAACGACGTCGGCGAACTGCAGTTCGCGACCGCGCGCCTCGCGCCCGACATGTTCCCGCTCGCGTCGCAGGTTCGCTTCACCTGTGCGCAGGCCTTGCAGCCGCTGGCGCGCCTCGGCGTTTCCGACGTTCCCGAATTTACCGAGGATGCGTCCGATTTCGCGGGCATGCAGGAACAGATCGCCGCCGCCCTGGCCTTTCTCGCGGCGGTCGAGCCCGCCGCGCTGGGCGACGATGGCGACCGCGCGATCAGCTTTACCCTGCCCAATGGCATGACCTTCGACATGACCGCCTTCGACTATCTTCGCGACTGGGCACAGCCGCAATTCGCCTTCCACCGCGTCGCGGCCTATGCGGTGCTGCGCCATATGGGCGTCCCGCTCGGCAAGGCCGACTATGTCAGCTATGTCCTGCGCTACCTGCGCCCCGGAACCGCCCCCGCCTCCTGAACGGCGGGGCGCGGCTCGCGCGCCTCAGATCAGACCGCGATATTCATATATGCCCGGAAAGGCGAGCTTGCTGCCGCCATTTCGCCGGATCGCGCCGATCGCCTGATCGACGCGCAGATATCGCGCGCGCGCATCGGGTTCGAGCAGGATCGTCGCCGGTTCGGCGCGCTCCGACGCCTCTTTCACCAGCACGCCCAATTGGGCGAGGTCGATCGCCTCCGCATTCCAGCGAATGACGTCCGCCGTATCGATCGTCACCCGATTTTCGTCGGCGACCTTCACCCCGTTCGCCCCTGTCGGCAGCGTGACATCAACGCTGTGCGTCGGCGGCGGAATGGTGATGATGAACATCACCAGCATGACCAGCATCACGTCGATCAGCGGCGTCGTGTTGATGTCGGGGTCACCATTTGGGTCGGCACGGAAAATGCTGCGACGTCGGCGCATAGCCTCTCTCCCGGTTTCCGGGCCGGCGCGCGGGCTCTTGATTGGCGGCCAGCCTCGGCGTCGAGGCACAAGACCATCCCCATGCCCCACAATGACATGGTATATCATAATTTCGCAAAGACAAGCGCCGATCGCTTCCTTCCGTAGCGGCGCGACCCTGGCCCGCACGGCGTCATCCAACGCCCATAAAGAAAGGGCGGCGCCTTGCGGCACCGCCCCTCTTTTTCGTCCCATCCCCGTCGGGAATGGAAATCGATCTTACATGCCCGAGTTCGGACCGTAAGTGATTTCCACGCGACGGTTCTGATCGTTGCGAACGCCATCGGCGGTTGCAACGGCCGGGCGCGATTCGCCGAACGCTTCTGCGCTGATCGAGCCGTCCGAGATACCGCGAGCGGTCAGATAGCTGCGAACCGCGTCGTTGCGGCGCTGCGACAGGCCGACGTTGTACTTGGCTGCACCCGAACGGTCGGCGTGACCGGCGAGCATGACCTGCGTACCCGTGCAACCACGGTTGTAGGCGCTGATCGCGTTGTCGAGCGTCGAAGCCGCTTCCGGCGTGATGTTCGACTGATCCCAGTCGAAGTACACGATATACGGTCCGGGCTCACACACCACCGGCGGCGGCGGCGGGGGAGGCGGCGGGGGCGGCGGGGGAGGCGGCGGCGGCGGCGGAGGTGCCACAACCGGAACCGGCTCAGCGCCACCGAAGTTGTAGGTCAGCGTGCCCAGGATCGAGTGCGAACGGAAGCGCGTCGAAACGTCGCGACCGCCCTGGTCGACCAGGTCAAGATTGTCGGCGTTGAAGAAACGATACTTCAGGCCGGCATCCCAGTTGCTGGTCAGCGGAGCGCGGATGCCCGCGATCGCCTGCCAGGCAAAGCCCGTGTCCGAATCGTCAAGGAACGCACCGGCGAAGACCGGCTCGACCGAAACGCGTGCAACACCGGCACCGCCGCCGACGAAGCCCTGAAGGCCATCATCGTCGCCGAAGTCGAGCATGCCGTTGACCATGAAGCTCAACACGTTCGAATCGCCATTCAGCGGCGTCGTGCCAGTGAACGAGCCCGCGCCATTTGCGAATGCGGGAATGCCGGGAGCACCGAAGGTGCCGCCCTTGATGTCGGCTTCGCGATAGCCGACTTCAACTTCAGCGCGGAAACCGCCGAAGTCATAACCGACAGTACCTTCGAAGTCGTAACCTTTACGGTGATCGAGAGTGCCTGCATTTGGGATAGTGCCGATATCGAGGTCCATATCCTCGACGATCATCACACCACCACCAACACCAACATACCATGAGTTGTCGCGTGCCAGAGCAGGCGACGCCAGGGCAGTGGAGGCCAACGCCACGGCGACGGCTAGCTTCCTCATAATAAATTCCCCTTTCAATTGAGCTTTACGTCTCGTCAGACGTCCTACTCGTGCCTTTGGTTCCGCGCAACCCAACAAATCGCCAATATGTTGCCAAAAAGTCGCACTTTGCACGCGAATAGGTGCAAAATTAGCCCGAATTCAGAAGGCCCTGCGCGCCGAGGTGGAGAATCAATCCGATGATGGCAGACCGCGCTTCGGAATCCACTGTAACGCCTCCGGCAGGCGCCGCAATTGTTGCCGGTTCGCTCCACCCGCTGCCGTCGCATCGCAGCCAGGCGCCGTCGGTCAGCCGCACCACCCGCATCCCCGCGCGAGGCGCTGCAAAGCGCCAGCCTCCGGCCGTCCATATCGCGACCGCGCCCGCCTCGCCGGCCCAGACACCGCTCGGCGCGGTGCCGACCAGCCAGCATTGTCCCTCCAATGGCCCGCCCGGCGGAACATCCAGCGGCCCGTCCTCGATCGCTGCGTGAAGCAGCGCATCGAGCAAGGACAGGGCCTCATTGTGCGTCACTTCCTTCTGCGCCTGCGCCACCGCCAGCAGCGGCAGCGAGAAACGCGGCGTCGCGGGAATATCGGTCATGCTGTCATCCTTTCATGTGAGCGGAAGCGTGAGGGGCAGCGACAGGGCGAAATCGCCAATCTGGCGAATTTCCATCGCCCGCCCGGGCGGTACGGTCGCCATGGCCACCGCCGGAATATGGAGTTCGGGCGTCAGACATTCCCAAGGCCCGACGCCGGCGACGGCGGGAACCACCGCCACGCGCCAGGCGGCACGACTCTCGCCAACCGGCAGGTCGACATGGTCACGCCAACCCGTATCGACGCGACTGCGCCGCACCCAGCCAATATTCACGCCGCCCGCGCCATCGCGTCGGACCCGCCCATGCACCGGGGTCAGCGGCCGTAGCGCCACCGCCCCACCGGGTACGTCGACCTCGGCCAGCGCCATTCCGTTCCGCGATGTCCATTGCAACGTCGCCCCCGCGCCCTCGGCCACACCCGCAAGGTCGCCGGGCAGCATCAGCAACGCCGGGTCATCGAGCAACACAAATGGCGCGCCCATATCATGGGTCATCGCGCCTTCGGTTCCGCTGCGCCCGCGAAGCAGCCGCGACAGACGCCAAAGGCTCGGCCCGACCGCGTCGGCGCGCCCAAATTGCAACAATTCGCCGCCGATCACCGCGCGGTTCGCCCCGCTGAACAGTCCGGCATCGTCGACCGATTCCAGGATCATCGACGGATTGACCAGCCTCACCAGCGCGCTGTTGGCATCGTCGAACAAGGCGCGACTTCCCACCGCCAGCGGCGCGTCCAATTCCCCCAGCGCCGTGGCCGGACGGAGCGTACCAACAGGCACCGGCGCCGATCCGGGCGCCGCGACGAACCAGCAGTCGGCGCCGCGCCAGCCGTCGTTGCTTCCCGCCCCCGCCACCAGCAATTGCGGCACATTCGCCGCCGGATTGCCGATATTGGGCAAGTCGAACATCTGCACCATGGCAACAGCGTCCGGCCAATCGGGCGCGGTCACCGGCGTTCCCGGATCGGCGCCGACCTCATCGACCGGCAATGGCTGGTGGCGGCGCAGCTCGAGCAACACTTCGGCGGCACGCACCGTCCGCGCTGCCAGCCGCCAGCCACTGCCGTCGGCCAGCGTCACGACGCCGCCGACCGGCAGCGCGAGCGCGGCAAGATCGCCCCGCCACACCAGCGCTTCGCGCCCGTCGGCCACCGCACCCGCCATTTGCCGCGCCAGCGCCCGCGCCGAAGCCGCGGGCAGCACTGCTGGCAGGTCGATCCGCTCCTCCCGCACGCCGCCGCCCGCGACGATGCTCGCCTGCTGGCCCAGCTGATAATCGCGCTCGGGCTCATAGTGACGTAACCGGATGATGCCCGGCAATGCGTCCATTGGCGCTCGCCGCCGTTCGGCGCAATCGGTCGCCGCCTCGTCCCGCCGCGCTTCGCGAAAATCCGCCAGCGCGACCGACGCGCCAGCCAATGCGGCGGGCATCAGCCGCCATCCATCCGGCCGGCTCGCCAGCCGCACCGCATCGGCCTCGAACAAGGGCGCCAGCGCATCGCGCGCGCGGTCGCCCGACGCGGCATAGCCCGCAAAAGGCCAGCGCCCGGCGCAACGCCCCGCCTCGCCCAGCAAGACATCGCCAACCAGCCCCGCATCGACATCGCCCGCATCGGCCTCGACCTCAAAGGTCAAAGACGGGATACGGTTGCCAAAATTCGCCAGCTCCAGCTCCTCAAACACCGCATAAGAGAGTCCACGAAACGCGCTCGCCGATGCCATGCCGACCGCCGATGCGATCAACGGATCGGCCGCCTGATCCTCGCCGCCGCCGTACCAGCGAAAGATGCAGCGCTCCTGAAACGTCCCGCTCGTCCCGCGCAGCAAATTGCCATCGGCCCAGATGCGCCTGATCGCTCGGATCGGCCGCGACGACAGCGCGACCGCGAGCGACGCGGCATAGCTAAACTCGGTCACCGACGGCCGCCCCTTGCCGCCACCGCGCTTGTTCCGGCGTTCGATCAGGTCGGTCGCCCAGATCACGCTGCCCGCGACGCGCATCGTCCCGAACATCTGCGGGATCTGCTGGCCATAGGTCGACGCCTGCACCTTCAGATCGGCAAGCCGCGGCCCTTCGCGTCCCTTGGGCTTGAAAATCTCGGCGTCGATCTGCTGGCCGACGGCGGCCCCGATCGCCGCCCCGACCGGTCCGCCCACGATCCCGCCGACCACCGTCAGCACCAAAGTCGCCATAATCTACCCCCAATCCGAAAGATTATCCTCCCCTTCCGCCAGCGGGAGGGGCAGCGAGACTTGGGCGCTTGCGCCCTAGTCGCAGCGGGGTGGGCAGAGCCGCCACAAAGCCGCATCCTCCCTCCCGGCATCAAACGGCGTCTCAACCACCCGCCGCAGCCCCGCATGCGCGTGCACCAGACTCGCCGGCCCGGTCAGCCCCAAATGAAATTGCCCCGCGGCAAAGGCGATCAACGCAACATCGCCATCGCGCGCCTCCGCATCGACAGGCACAAACCCCGCCGCCTCCAGCGCCGCCGCCACGCGCGCCCGCGCCCACCCGCGTAGAGGATAGTCTCGCGGCCGCACCAATCGCCGCCCGATCGCCGCATAGGCCGCCCACACCAGCCCAACGCAATCGACCCCCATCGCCGGATCACACCCCTGCGCACGAAACGGCACCCCGACCATCGCCCGCGCCGCCGCAAAGGCGCGCGCGCCAACCTCACCCACCGGGATAACGCGTCAGCAAATCATTCCCCGGCAGATGCGCCTCGCCGCGAAAATTCACCGCATTGCCAAAGCGCGCGGTGCAGGTCGCAAGCTGTTTGTCGCACCCTTCGATCAACCGCACCCGCAGCGGCAGCGCCGCCGCCAGCGGCGGCCCCTCGGCCAGATGCAGCGCCGCGCCATCGGCTGCGATCACCGGCGACGCGAGCCCGCAATTCGCACCCTCGATCCACATCAACTCTCCAAAATCCATCGCAGCCACCGCGCTGTCGAGCGTCACGATCCGCCCCGCGACCGCAACCACCCGCCGAAAATGCGTGCGCGGCGCCATATCGACCCGGCACGCCCGGTCCCCCAGCAGCGCGCGGCAGCTTGGCGAGGTCGCCGGGCACACCGGCCGGTCGAGCATCCGCGTCACCCCCTGCAACTCCGCCGTAAACGCCGCACCACGCCGCTCCACCGCGCCCAGCGACCCGCGCGCGACCGTCACCGGCGCGGCGTCAGCCCCGGTCCAGTCGGTGACGAACAATTCGAGTTCGGCGCCATCCCAGCGCCCCGCGTCCAGATCATCGGCGGCAATCGCATCGCTCGCCAGCCCGCCCTCCAGATCCAGCGTCTCCATGTCCAGACTGTCGCTCGTCTCCAGCGCCGACGGCTTCATCCCCGGTGCGGCGCGATAGACGAGCCCGCCGACGGTCAGGTCGCGGTCGTGCGAGGTCAGCCCGATCACGACCCCATCGCGCCGCGACAGCCGCCAGCACCAGGCGAGCGTCACCAGCTCTTCGCGCAGCCAGTCGGGCGCGGCGGTCATCATCACCACGACGCCCGCACCTCGACCAAGGGCACACTCGCCATCTCACCCGCCAGAAAGGTCGCGCGGCTGACCTCCAGCCGATCCTCGGCAAAGCGCACCGCGACATCGAACCGGAAACCCGCCCGCACCGCCGCCCCCGGCGGCGGGGGTGCATCGAACAGCAATTCGCCCCCCCCGGTCACTGCAAAGGCCGCCGTCTCGATCCCGTCGACCGACGCCCGCACGCTGCCATCCACCGGCAACCGGATCGCGC
The DNA here is from genome assembly GCF_002205635.1 of Sphingopyxis witflariensis. Lineage (GTDB taxonomy): Bacteria > Pseudomonadota > Alphaproteobacteria > Sphingomonadales > Sphingomonadaceae > Sphingopyxis > Sphingopyxis witflariensis. Next base: position 251,919 of record NZ_NISJ01000004.1, read on the forward strand.
GCATCTGCACCGCGTCGCCGTCACCATATCGCTTCACCAGCGCGAACTGCCGCCGGCTGCCATCGCCGGTCCCCAGCAACTGATCCTCGGCCCCGGGCATCCCGCCATCGGCCGCCGAGCTGCCATCGAACGGATCGCGAAAGCGGAACCCCCGCGCCGCGCCGCGCCGGGCGCGAAAGAAATCGGCCAGCGTCCGCACATCGGCTTCGGATCGCACCCCCGGCCCCGCATCATAGCGCATCCGCGCCTCGGCCCATTCGCTCGCGCGCTGTTCGTGCCCCGATGGCGAGGCGATGATCTGGGTCGAAAATTCGGTCACCACCATCGCCTCGCGGCCGATCGCCAGCGGGAAATCCACCGCATCAAATGCCTGCACATCATCCTCCCCATCGAATGTCACAAAGCCGTCGCGCGCCACCTGCGGCAGCGCCCAGACGAACGTCCGCGCCACCCCGGCGCGCCGCGCCGCATCGGCGGCATCGGCAATCGCTGCCCACTGCGCGCGATCCTCAGGCTTCAGCACGAAACCCGAAAAATAATGCTGCTCCTGAACCGGATAGCCGAGCCGTTCGACCATCGCCGCCCGCGCGCCCTCGGTCTCGGCCCCGCGTCCACCCGTCACCCAGTCATAATCCTCCAGCTGCAGCACATCGAAGGCCGGCGCCGCCCAGCCGACCGGCACATTCGCACGCCTCACCTCGGGGGCTTCGGGGTCGAGTACGGTCGGCAGAAAGACAAGCAAATGGCTCACCAGTTCGGGAGCCTCATCGCGCACCGCTGCAACCAGCGCCGCAGTCGATCCCGCGAGCAAAGCGCCCAGCGCATCGAGCATCGCCCGCTGCCCCGCACTCAGCGTCCCGCGCACATCGGCAATCGGCACACTCGCCGCTCCCAGCGCCGCCGCCGTCGCACCATCATAGGCGCAAATCCGCCCACCACTCGCGATCCACCACCATGGCTCGCCCACCTGGAATTTCACCGCCAGCCCCGCCTCGCGCCCGATTGCAACAAACGCCCGCGCGACCAGCTGCAAATAGCCCATCGCCTCGGCGTTCGCGGGCGAAAGCAGGGTCGACGGCGGCTCCCATCCGGTCAGCGCCGGTGCCCCTGCCGCATCGCGCTGCTTCCAATCCTCGGGGCAATAGGCATCGAAAACTTCATAAGAGAGCGACCATATCAGCCCCAGCCCCGCCGCCCTGCACGCCGCCGCAAACTCCCGGTGCCAAGCCGCGCAAGGCGCATTGATCGCACCACCCGCAACATCGGCGACAAAGCCACCCCCCACCGCCGCGAGCCGCATATAATGGCTCATCCCGACATAATGGACGGCATCGCCGCGATAGCCCAATTGCACGATCTGCCGCACCAGCCGCGCCGGGGTCAGATGATAGCTGTCGTCATAACCGCTCGCGATACCCAGCCCCCCCTTAGTCGGGTCCAATTCGGGCATCATCACGTCGCCGATCGCCAGCACCGATCCCGACCCTGAACAGGTGATGTCGCGCATCTCGGCCCAGCCCTCCACCGGTCCGGCCAGCACCTCCGCGCCGCCATCATAGCCCGGCGGCGCCAGCGAAATGAACATCCGGTCGATGTCGCCCGCCCACACCGGATCACCTTCTCCGGGCAACAAAAAGCCGCCGACAAGCGCATCGAAATCGAGCGAAACGACCGCATCCTCGCCCGTCCCGACCGCATAATTCCACAGCCGCACATACCAGGCGCGCGCGAGACCTGCCGCATCGCGCCCCTCGATCGTCAGCGTCGGCCCGTGCAGCGCATCGAGCGGCTTCAACCCGCCCGAACGCCAGCGAAAGCGCAACTGCGTATGCCGGAAATCGCGCCGCGTCTCATAGGCGAGCAAAGGATGATCCCAGCGATCTTCGCTTTCCCAGATCAACCCCGCCAGATCTTCTTTCCGATAAAATACCGCCTCGACCCGCAGCGTCCCCGGCGTGTCGCTCGTCACGCTCGCCATCATCGGTCGCGCGAAATCGACCGTCCAGAAACGCGGATCGAACCGCTTCAGCCAACCCCGTCGATGATGCGGCTCGGCCGCCGCCAGCGCCCAGCCCATCACGCCTCTCCCCTCCCGCAGGCGGGAGGGGCAGCGAGACTTGCGAGCTTGCTCGCTAGCCGCAGCGGGGTGGGCAAATGCACCGCCGCGTGCCCACCCCCAACCCCTCCCGCAAGCGGGAGGGGAGCGATCGGGTCGCGCTCGAAACCAAAACCTTCCACCACGCCATTTCTCCCTATTCCCCCGCCACGACGGCACGCCGCACCGCGCGCGCCAGCTGCCGCCCGGTCTGCGCCAGCCGCTGCGGGTCGCTCCCCGCCTCACCGCGCACATTCACCGTGATCGCGATGTTGCGCACCGTCCCGCCCGCGGCCTCGACCCGCCCGCTCGCGGTCGGCACGAACAGCTCGGGTCCGCGCTCGCCGACGCGATAGGCGCGCCCCGCGCTTACCGGCCCGCCGGTCGCCCGCCCCGGCGCCCCGAAAAGCGCCATCGCCAGGCTGGTCCCCAGCGACAGCAACCCGCCGCTACCGCCCGATCCGCCGCCCCCGCCCATCGCCGCACCGATCCCGTTCGCAATCGCCGCACGCGCGATATCGGCCATCACCGACAGCGCGATCCGCTTCAGATCCTCAAACCCCATTTTGCCGCTGACGATCGCGCGGTTCAGCGCCCGCTCGATCCCGCGCCCCGCCGCATCGGCCGCCGACACCAGTCCGCCGTCCAGTTCGGCGCGCAGCACCGCAATGTCGCGGCGAAACGCCCCGGTGTCGGCGCGCACCGCCACCACCATCTCGTCGATCTCATCCATCGGGAAATGCCTCCATCATCGCCGTCAGCCCGCCCCGGTCGAGCGGCGCCTCGGCCTCCTCACCGACCCACCCCGCCAGCACCCCCGCCACATCGGCCGGCGTCGCGGCCCAAAAATCCTCGGGCCGCCACCCCGCCACCCGCGCCATCAGTCCGAGCAAAGGCAGAGCCGCAGCGCCAAAAAACTCTGCCTCACGGCCATCGATCCTCCCTGTCGCGCAGCGATGGGGAGGTGGCAGGGGCATTGCCCCTGACGGAGGGGCCTTTGGCGCCACCGCAGCAACCCCTCCACCACGCCCTGCGGGCGCGGTCCCCCTCCCCATGCCTGCGGCACAGGGAGGATCAACTTGCCGCACCCCCACCTCACCGCCCCTGCAAAATCTGTCCCAGCAGCACGCGCAACGCCGGGGTCGCCCCCGCCAGTCCCGCCGCGACCACCGCCTCACCCACCGCCTCGCGCGTCAGCCCATCGGACCGGTCCCTCACGCAATGCCAGAACAGGCAGGCCATCTCGCCCAGCCCCAACCGCCCATCGGCCGCCCGCTCGACCAGCGCGAACAGCGGTCCCAGTTCTTCCTCCGCCGCGACCAGTGCCGCAAAGCTCGGGCGCAGCACCAGCACCGCCCCGTCGACGCGCAGTTCCGCCTCGCCGCGCAAAGCGTTTGCCCCGCTCACAGGCTCACCACCGCGCCGCTCGATTCCAGGTTCAGCGTGTAATTGCGCTCCCCATTATAATCGCCGGCATAGTCGAGCCGCGTGACCAGGAACCGCCCCTGCATCCGCTCGCCACTTTCAAAGCTCAGTTCATAATCGTCGATCGCGCCCGCCAGCGCATGGCCGCGCAATCGCACCTCGGCGTCGGAGCCGGTAAAAATGCCCGCCGCGCTGACCGAAACCGAACGCACCCCCGCGCCCGACAGCAGTTCGCGCCAGCCACCCGAATCCTTGGTCGTGACATTGACCGCCTCGCCGTTCACCGACAGCTGCGTCGTGCGCAGCCCCGCAACGGTGCGATAGGTCGGCGGCGCCGCGCCATCACCGATCTTGAGCAGAAAAGCGCTCCCATTTTCAATCGCCATCGTCTATTCTCCTCACCAGAAAAATCATGCGTTAACGGGGAGTCGCAGGATGCTGTTTACGACAATATTACTGGCCGCCATGGCGCCCGCGCCGACCGGCGCGGTCGATACGACGCGCGCCGCCTTCACCAAATGTCTGCGCGACCATGTGAAGAAATCGCTGGAGGCCAAAATGCCGGCCGGCGAATTTGAAGTGGCGGTCAAATCCATCTGCAACGACGAACGCGCCGCCTTTCGGGGCGCGGTCATCGCGTTCGGCCGCTCGGGCGGCGATTCCGAAAAGGTCGCATCCGAAGACGCCGACATGCAGATCGACGATTATCACGCCAATTTCGTCGACAAATATAAGGATTACGCCGACACGAACACATTGCCCGGCGATTGATCGCCGGCCGCATCTGACCTGTTCCCCGGCGAAAGCCGGGGCCCAGGGCGGGCTGAACCGACGCTTGTGCCATATCGCACTGGCCCCGGCTTTTGCCGGGGAACAGGCAAGGCTAGTCCGGGCTCGTCCTCGCGCCCGCGCGCGACTCAAAAATCCTCACGCCGCCAAACAGCGACAACGCAGGATGACCTCGTGCCGCCAGCCGCCGTCGCGCACGAAGGCAAAGCGCGTACGGATCATCCGCGCGCTCACGATCGACCAGCCATCGGCCGGACCGCGCATAGCGGGCACGATCACCGCGATACGCCCCGCCGCCCGGTCCTCGAGGCTGCTCCCCACACCTGCCAGCGTCAGCGTCACGCGGACCTCCCGCCCGGCGCGATCCTTGGTCCCCCAATCATTCCCCTCGGCCGCCCCCACCGACACATAGGGCGCGCTCGCTCGCGGCGGAACGCCGTCAAAGACGCCATGGACCAGCCCGGCCAGTTCGCCATCGGCCGCCAGTTGCGCGAGCGCCTTGGCGCGCACCGCCTGCTCGGCGCTGATCATCGCCCGCCCCCCAGCGTCAGCCGCCGCCAGGGCTGCCACAAGGCGGCGATCGCCGCCGGCGGGGCCTCACCCGCCCCGTCGCGCGCATCGTGCAGATGCTGCGTCATGCGGACGATGCCCTGGCGGATCGCCTCGGGAATGTCATTGGCTCCCTCGGCCATTCCCGCGCGATAGGCGATGCGCACGCGTATCGCGTCGCCCGGGTCATGGACGGTCACAAAGGCGGTGCCGTCGCGGCCGATCACCGTCCGATAGTCGCCCTCGCCCAATTCGCGTTCGCCGCCATCGGCCCGCAACAAGGCCGCGCCATCCACCGCGATCACCGGGCGAGCGCTCAACGGCACGGCGCGGGTCTGCAAGGACAAAATCTCCTCGCCCGCACGCACGATCAACCACTGGCCGACAAAGGCCTCGCAGATGTTCGTCGCGGCGCGGACCATCTGCGCGACGACGGCATCGTCGATCGTCGCGCCCAGCCGCAACCAGCTGCGCGCTTCGTTCAGGCTCACCGGAGCGTCGCCCGGAAACAGGCTTTGCGCCATCATCGTTCCTCCACCCGAACCGTCAACGACCGCTCATCGATCTGCCCGTCGCTCATCGTCACCCGGTTGGTGACGCGATAGACATGGCCCGCAATCCCGCCGGACAGCGTCGCGGTCGATTGCATCAGGTCGTGCGCGGCCGCCGCGACGATCACCCCGCCCGCTCCATCCGGTACGACCGTCCAGCTGCTCGCTACGACCGCCTGCCCGTCGGGATAGGCAGTGCCCCAATCAAATTCGAAATCGATCCGCGCATCCGGATCCTTCACCATCATCGCCATGGCCGCTCCTCTCTCGCATTCAGGGTTTGCGCACGGTTGCGCGGCGGGCAGGGTCGCGGGCGACCCGCATCCCTTGCATCGGCCCGCGCCCGGCGCCCGGTTCGGGTCCGCCCCATTCGCTTGCCAGATCGCGCCCCGCCGCATCGCCCAGCGCGCGGGCCGCCAGCGCCGATCCGCCGATCATGCCGCCGCCTCCAGCGCGGCAATTCGCTGCTCCTGCGCGGCGATCAGGAACAGTGCCAGCTGATCCGGCCGAATTCCGAACCGGTCGCGCCGGATGGCCGGGTCGTCCGCGCCGTCCGCACCGTCCGTTCCGTCCAGCCATTCGTCCCAACACAAAAAAGCATAGGCCGTATCGCCCGGGCGACCGTCCGCATCCAGCGGATCGATCAGCCCTTCTGCCGCCATGATCGCCCATATCGCCTGCGCGCGAACCCCGAAATGCCGCCGCGCGCCGTTCACGCCCTTTGCCGCAATGGCATGGTTCCATTGATAAAAGCCCAGCTCGTCCATGATCCGGCGTGCCGCGCGCATCTCCGCCGGCGTCGCGCTGCCCCGCCATGCCTTTTCGCGCGCGTCCGACGTATTGATCGCGCCGGTCCCGGCATAGACGACGGCCCAGCGAAAGGACGCGCCGCCCAGCGCCTGACTATTGTCCGATGCCGCGCGCAGCGTGCCGCCAACCTCCAGCCGCAGGCGTTCGGTCGGCACAAAGCTGCCATGCGCCGTCAGTCCCGCATTGCCGAACCAGCTATGCGCGCCGCCTTCCTGCGTGTGGCGCGAAGCGACGGCGCCGCGCGCGATCCATCCACTGCCGCTGATGAATTCACAATTATGCGCCAGATTCGCGTCGTTGGAATAGCCCGACAGATATCCGCCGCCCGCTCCGCCATTGAGGCTGCTGCGGAGCGCCGTCGTGGTGTCGCCGATGCTTGCATAGGACACATCGCAATGGACCGGCCCGGCGGCGCCACCGCCGACAACATGCAAACGCGACGTCGGGCTGCTTGTCCCGATTCCCATATTGCCCGCGGCATCGATCCGCGCCCGCTCGGCGCCAGCGGTCGCGGTGGCGACCATATTCGCGCCCGGCCGGAACAGTCCGGTATCGGTGTCTCCGGCAAAGCCGATCGACGGCGTTGCCGCACTGCCGTTCTGCGCCGACAATCCGCCGCTCAGCACATGCCGGCCGTCGGCATCGCGAAACGGCAGCGTCGCCAGCGGGATATTCACCCAGCCGGTGCCGCGTCGCACCGTCAACAGGTCTTCGGACGCGCCAACCGACGCGCCGGCATGCGCCGTCGACAGCGGCTGCCTGGTCTGGATCGCGCTGGCCAGCGCGGCATCCGCCGCCTCGCTCGCGGCGAACCAGCGGGCCGCGACGGTCAGCGCGATCGTCTTCAGCCCCGGCGCAAAATCGACCGTCGCGTCCGTATTCGACGACGACATGACCTGTTCGCGAACGAGTCGGCCGCCCCCATCGATCTGGCCCGTCCCAACCTCCCACTGACCCGGATGGGCAATCCCGGCGATGGTATAGTGAAAGGCGACGCCGACGGGCACGGCGTCAGCAAAGCGGCGGTGCCCCGGAACCGCGCCCGCGGGCGTCAGCGGTCCGGTCCCGCCCTCCTGGCACAGCTCGCGCACCATATCGGCGAAAAAAGGAGTCGGCATGGCAAGGCCATCCTTTCCAGAAAATGATAGATTTGTCGGAAGAGCGGAATGACAATCCGCAATTGGCGCCCGCCCCGGCCCCGAAAGGGATAGGGGGTCGGACCGGGCGCCCATCGCACGTCAGCGCCGTGTCAGCTGGCGGCGAATTTCATCAGCTTGATGGCCTGCGAGTCGATCACTGCACCGCCGACCCTTTTTGTAGCATAGAAATGCACAAAGGGCTTGTTGCTGAACGGGTCGCGCAGGATGCGCGTCTCGCCGCGATCGGCGATCAGATAGCCGGCGCGGAAGTTGCCGAACGCGATCGACAGGCTGTTCGCCGCGACATCGGGCATATCCTCGGCCTCGACCACCGGATAGCCCAGCAGGGTAGCCGCCTGCCCTTCGACCAGCCCCGGCTGCCACAGAAATGCGCCGTCGGTGGTCTTGAACTTGCGGATGCGCGCCAGCGTGTCCGAATTCATCACCCACGACGCGCCCTGACGATAAGGCGCCTTCAGCGAGTGGACCAGCTCGACCAGCTTGTCCTGCGGGTTCGCCGCGGCAAAAGCCCCCGCCGCGCCCGACGCCAGATGCTGCAACGTTCCGAACGCGCGCACGCTGTCGACCTCATTCGTCGTCGCATAGGACAATATGCCCTTCGGCCGGTTCGTGCCATTGCCGCTCACGAACGCGCTGCCCTCGGCGACCGCAAATTCGCGCGCCAGCTCGTCGGCCAGCCAATCCTCGACATTGAACATCGCATCATCCAGCATCGCTTGGCTCGCCGCCGGATTGGCGTAAAGCTCGCCCGACGGCGGCACGATCTCGGCAAAGCTGCGCGCCGTCGTCTCGGGCCGCGCCGCGGTCTCGCCGACCCAGCCCGCGCCCATGGCGCCGGTCGCGATCAGCTTGCGATAGCCGCTCGACCCCGTCTGCACGACCGTCGCGATCGACCGGATCGGCGACAGCGATTTCAATGTCGCCGCAATCGTCCCGTCGATCTCGCGCGGCACCGCATAGCCGCCCTCGCCGCCCGACGCCCCCGACAGGCTCTTCATCTCGACACCGGCATCGATCCCGCGCCTCAGGTAACGCTCGACAAAGGCATCGCGCGCCGGATCGGCCGCCTTCGCCCCGTCGAGCGGCAGCCGCGACGCCGCGACCGCCTGTGCATCGACCTGCGCCTTCAGCGCCGCCACCGACGCCTTCAATTCACCGACCGCCTCGGCCGCCAGCACCGCATCAAACGCCCCATCGAGCGCATCCGCCTTCACTTCGATATCCACTTCCATGCTTGTCACTCCTTCTGAAAATCCACCGCAATCACCCGCGCCAGTGGCTGCATCGGCATCGCCACCAGACTCACCTCGGCCAGATCGAGCGCCAGCAATTCGCGCGGATTGTTCCCGCGCGCCGCCCTCACCCGATACCCGAAGGACAATCCCGTCAGCGCCCCGCGCGCGACCAGCCCCGCCGCCACGGCGTGCGTCACCCGCGCAACAACACGCAGCCCGCGCGCATCCTCCGCCAATGCCTCGATCGCGCCGATCACGACCCCCGGCCGGTGCTGCCACAACAAGGGCACCGCGCGCCCTGCACCCAAGCTCGCGGCAAAAGCCCCGCGCCGCACCACATCGCCCCCGCGATCCACCCGGTCGAACACCGACGCATAGCCCGCGAAGCGGACGCCCTCGGCGCGGTGCTCGAAGGCCGCCGCCGCCACCCTCATCGCAGCAACCCCGGCAGGCCCAGCTTCACCGCCAGCCCGACGACCAGCGCCGCCAGCATCCCGCGCACCGCCCAGTCGACCGCCGCCTTCCACGCGCTCGTCTTCGCATCGCGCCAGGCGCCCAGCAGCTGGCGCAGGTCGACCATATCGTCGCGCGCCGCCGCATCGGCGAGCCCCAGCCGCGCCAACGCCCGCCGCGCCCCCAGCTCGCTCGCCTCCTCGACCACCGCGCGCAGCAACGCCGCATCGGGCGCACCGGAAGCTCCGGCCGCACTCGTCCCCGCCAGCGCGATCAACCGCGCCAGCGCCTCTTCCTCATCCATGTCGCTATCTCCGGGTTAATCGACGCCCAGCAGCGCCTTCTTCTCGTCGGCGGTCAGCCAGTCGGCCGCCGATACCTCACGCCACAGCGCCATCCGGTCCTCGACCAGCGCCGGCACCTTATCCAGATCGACGCGCAGCTCGGCGCCCTCGAACCAGCCAGAAAGTCCCTGCGCCACCGCCCCCAAAATCTTCGCGCACAGCGGCAACACCGTCAGCCGCCAGAGCGCCCGATTGGCCTCGCGATAATTGGCATAGGTCGCATCCCCCGGCAGCCCGAGCAGCATCGGCGGCACCCCGAACGCCATCGCAATCTCCCGCGCGCTCGAATCCTTCAGCGCCAGAAAATCCATCTCGGCCGGCGACAGCGACAAAGCCTGCCACCGCAGCCCACCCTCGAGCAGCAAGGGCCGCCCCGCATTCGCCCCGCCCGCAAAACTCTCGGCCAATTCCTCGCGCAGCCGATCGACCTGTTCCGCCGACAAAGGCATCCCCTTGTCGCCCGGATCATGCACCAGCGCGCCCGAAGGCCGCGCCGCATTGTCGAGCAACGCCCGGTTCCACACCGCCGCCGCATTATGCGCCGCGATCGCGGCCGACGCCGCGCCCAGACATCCCGCGCCATAATGATCGTCGAGCGGGTGCAACGCCTTCACATACACCACCGAAGTCCGCCCCGCGCCATCCTCGGCGGGCAGCACCACCCCCGCGCCGCCCGCCTTGTAACGATAGGCCACCGGCCACCCGCGCGCGTCGGTCTCGACCGTCACCCGCTCGGGCCGCAGCGCGAAAAGCTCGGCCGGCGCCCCCGCCCCATCCCCCAAAATCTGCACATAGCCATTGCCATGCAGCAGCAATTGCGAGGCCAAAGTCTCGACAATGCCCTGCCCGCCCGAGGTCGCCGACACGAGCGCCGCCAGCGCCGGATCGCTCGCCACCAACGGCGCGCTGCCCGCCGCCTCGGCGACCAGCTTCACCGCCCGCTGGACGATCGCATTGCCCAAATACCCCTCGCGCAGTTGCGCCTCATAAGAGAGCGGCGCGGGCGAAGACCACGTCCCATATACCCGCGACAAAGCAGGCCGCGCAGGGGACTGCGCGGCCTTTCGGCCAAACCAGTTCATGATGTTCTCCTCAGTCGCAAATAGTGAGAGGCCGACCCGTCAGAGCAGCGTGGGTCGGCGGAATGCTCCTCCCTGTCGCGCAGCGATGGGGAGGGGGACCGCGCCCGAAGGGCGTGGTGGAGGGGCTGCAAGGGTAGCGCAAATGCCCCTCCGTCAGCGCTGCGCGCTGCCACCTCCCCATGCCTTCGGCACAGGGAGGATCAAACGGATCATCCCCTCGCCCGCTCAAACCCGCGATACCCCCGGCGCCCGCCCCTTGCGCAGCCCTTCCAGCAACTCCGCCAGCGCCCAGACACATGCGTCCGCCCGATCCGGCGAGCGCCCCGGCCCGGCATAGCCGCCGCCCAGCTGAAACCCGCAAAGCTGATCCTCCAGCTCGGTAAACACCCCCGCATGCACGACCTGCCCGCGCTCATAGGCGAGCGCGATCGGTTCGGCCCGCCGCGCTTTGCCGACGCTTGCGTGGACCGCCCGCACCGGCAGCGCGATATTCGCCTGCGCCAGCACCGCTCCGACCATCTCGCCGCCCATATTGCTTTCGGCGACCACCCGGTCGGCACCCCAGCGCGCCGCCGCCGCGGCGACGGCATGCGCCCACTCCCCCGGCAAAGCGCGCTCGACGCTCGCATCCTCAAGGACCGCCAGCCGCCCGTCGCGAAGACAGGCCGCCACCACGATCCCGCACGCATCGCCATGCGACGTCGCCGGCGGATCGACCCCGATCACCACGCGCACCGGTTTGCCGACGCTATCGGCATCAACCCGGCACCGCTCGATCAGCCCGCGCGTCCACAGCGCGCCCTCGACATCCTCCAGCATCTCGCCGTCGAGCTCCTGTCGCCCCAACCGGGTCCCGCCATATTGCGCGATCATATGGGTCACGAAACTCGGCGGCAGATGCGGATTTTCCGCCGTCCGCCCCAATGTCATCTCGCGCCCCGGTATCTTTTCGATCTTCGTCATCAGCGGCACCGGACGCGGCGTCGTCGTCACCAGCACGCGCGGATTTTCGCCCAGCCGCATCCCCATCATCAGATTGTCCCACGACGCATCGCCATGGCGCCATTTGGCAAGTTCATCGCACCAGGCGGCATGATGTTCGGGCCCGCGCAGATTTTCGGGCGCCTCGGCCGAAAACAGCGTCGCCACCGCGCCGCTGTCGAAATGCAGTTCGCGCAGCCGGTATCGCCAGCGCGGATTTTCATCGGCGCGCGCGACCGCGATCAGCCCGCTCGATCCCTCGATCATCACGCGAATCCCGTCGCCCTCGTTCGCCGCCACCAACGCGATCCGCGCACCCGGCATCCGCCGTGCCACTTCGCTGACCCACTCCGACCCCGCGCGCGTCTTGCCAAAACCCCGCCCCGCGCGGATCAGCCAGACCGGCCAGTCGCCCGGCGGCTCGCGCTGCCCGTCATGCGCCCAGGTGTACCAGCGCTCCTCCAATTCCTGGACATATTTGCGCGGCATCTCACCGATCAGCCGCGCGCGCTCCTCGGGCGACAGCGACAAGATCCGGTCGAGGATGGTCTCACCTTCGCCCAGCTTCAGCTGGTCGATCCAGCGCGCCATCAATCGCCGCCCCGCTCGTCCGACTTCGCACGCTGACGCTCGATCACCGCGATCCGCCGCAGTATCTCGGCATCGGTTTCCTCGGCGGTCGGCCGCTGGCGCGCGTTCAACCGCACGCGCTTTGCCCGCCCTCCCTCGATGCTCGCGCGATGCTTGTTCATCAGGTCGATCGCCTGCGCCACTGTCATCGCGCCGACCGCGGGCGGCGCATCGGGCGCATCGTCGCGCGACGCCTCGATCGTCAGGATCGCCCGCTCGACCAGTGCGGTTTCCAGCCGCACATAGCCCGTTTCGATCGCCGCCTGCCACGCAGCGGCAAAGGCCGCATCGCGCTGGCGCATCTTATACGCCGTCGACGGCGCAAAGCCCGCTTCGGCCGCCGCCCGGCGCACATTACAGCTGCCCGCAAGCGCATCGAGAAAGGCCTGCCGCTGTTCCTCGGTCACATTTTTGTCCTGCGGCTGCCGCTCCATCAACGTGCGACCGCATCCGCCCTGAATCACCGGATCATCCATATCGCCACACCCCAAAACGCAGTCGGGCCGGAACACCCCCGACAACGGGGCACCGGCCCGACTCGCAATTCTTCATGATGTGATACTTGTGCCATATCAGCGTGACGATGTCAATAGAAAATAACCCATATGGTTATTGTCATCATCCCCTCCCGCAAGCGGGAGGGGCAGCGAGACTTGGTCCGGCGCCAGCCGGGCCTAGTCGCAGCGGGGTGGGCAGAAGCGCAGCCCGCTAGAACGAAACACCCCTCATCATTTCACCAACCCAACCCGCCATGCTAGACAGACCCTCGTTCAACCGGGAGCCAATCATCATGTCCTCGCGCCTTACCGCCACCCTCATCCTCGCCGCGCTTGCGACACCCGCCACCGCCCAAACCACGGCCCCCGCGCCCGCCGTCGCCCAAACCCCATCGCACCCCGCCATCGACCCCGCCAATCTCACCACCACCGTCCGCACCCTCGCCTCCGACCTGTTCGAGGGCCGCGCGCCGAGAACGGCGGGGGAGGACCGCACGATCGGCTATCTGATCGGCAAGTTCGAATCGCTGGGGCTCGAACCCGGCGGCGCCGACGGCGGCTGGACCCAGCCCGTCCCGCTGCTCCACACCCGCCTCGGCGCGCCGACGACGCTGCAATTCGATCGCGCGGGCACGGCCCAGCCGCTGACGCAGGGCGAGGATATCTATGTCTCGACCCTCCAGCCCGCCGACATCGCCGCCGTCGCCAAGGCGCCGCTGGTCTTCGTCGGCTATGGCGTCACCGCCCCCGAACGCGGGTGGGACGATTTCAAGGGTCAGGATCTGAAGGGCAAGGTCGCGGTCTTCCTGATCAACGACCCCGATTTCTCCGCCATCAAGGGCGAGCCCGTCGCGGATAAATTCGGCGGCCGGACGATGACCTATTATGGCCGCTGGACCTATAAGTTCGAAGAAGCCTCGCGGCGCGGCGCGATCGCGGCGCTGATCGTCCACGACACCGACGGCGTCGGCTATGGCTGGAATGTCGTCAAAAGCAGCGGCGGCGAAAATTTCGATATTGTGCGCGCGCCCGACAAGGTCACCAGCCTCGCGCTGCAGGGATGGCTGTCGGGCGATATGGCGAAGCGGCTTTTCACCAGCGCAGGGCTCGATCTCGCCAAGCTGCGCATCGCCGCGCGCCGTGCCGACTTCCGCCCGGTGACGCTGCCCGGCGTGACCTTCGACGCCGCGATCCCGGTGAGCCACGACGTCGTGCAAAGCCGCAATGTCCTTGCCAAAATCACCGGTGCCAAGCGCCCCGACGAGGTGGTGATGTTCGGCGCCCATTGGGACGCCTATGGCGAAGGCCCGCCCGACGCCGCGGGACGCATCTACCGCGCCGGCGCCAATGACGATGCTCTCGGCACCGCCGGCCTCCTCGAAATCGCCCGGCTGTTCAAGGCCGCCCCCGCCCCCGACCGCAGCCTCGTCTTCGCGCTCTGGTCGGCCGAGGAACGCGGGCTGCTCGGCTCCGAAACCTATGCCAATGCGCCGCTCTATCCGCTCGAAAAGACCGTCGCGAACCTGACGCTCGACATCCTCCAGACCGCAGGCAAGGCCAGGGACGTCATCCTCGTCGGCAAGGGGCAGGGCAGCCTGGAGGATGATCTCGCGCGCCACGCCGCGCTACAGGGCCGCACCGTCAGCGTCGAAAGCCTCCCCGAACGGGGTCTCTTCTACCGCGCCGACCATTTCAGCTTTGCCAAGCGGGGCGTCCCCGTGCTGCTCCTCATGGGCATCGCGGGCGCCTCCGACCTCGCAAAGGGCGGCAAACCTGCGGGGCAGGCGTGGGTCGATGCCTATACCGGCCAATGCTATCATCAGGCCTGCGACGCGTGGGACAAAAATTGGGACCTCACCGGCGCGGTCGAGGATATCGCGATCACTTATACGATCGGCAAGGAACTGGCGAATTCGGCCCGCTGGCCGACCTGGAAAGACGGGTCGGAGTTCAAAGGCATCCGCGACCAAAGCGCGGCTGCAAGAAAGTAAACATCCCCCTGCGAGACTTACCCAAAATCGTCATTGCGAGGAGCGAAGCGACGCGGCAATCTCCAGCCATCGAACCCGACTGAGGCCGATAGCTGGAGATTGCTTCGCTCCGCTCGCAATGACGGCGACAATCAAGCTCCAAGGCCCAATCCCCCCCTCACCCCGCATCGTGAAAAATCACCCCCAGCGTGTGCCGCGACCCCGACCGCACCTCGCTCACCCCGTGCCGCATCATCACCCGATAATCGCCGCGACTCCCCTTCACCGGCCGCACATTGACCGCAAACACCACCGCATCGCCCTTGCCCAGCGGCACCACCGCCGCGCGCGACTGCATCCGCGGCCGCTGCTCGGTCAGCACAAATTCGCCGCCGCCGAAATCGCTACCGGGCTGGGAAAGCAGCACCGCAACCTGCAACGGAAACACATGCTCGCCGTACAGATCCTGATGCAGGCAATTATAATCGCCCGGTCCATATTTCAGCAGCAGCGGCGTCGGCCGCGCCTGCCCCGCATCATGGCAGCGCGCCAGAAATTCGGCATGGTCGGCGGGAAAGCGCACATCCATCCGCATCCGCTCGTGCCAGCGGTTCGCGATAGGCGCCAGCCGCGGATATAGCTCGCCCCGCAGCGCGCCGACCAGCGGCGGCAGCGGATAGGCGAAATAGCGATATTCGCCGCACCCGAACCCGTGCCGCGCCATATGCACCCGGCTGCGAAACAGCGCGTCGCGGTCATAGAGCCCCGCGACCCCGTCGCATTGGTCGTCGCTCAGCAATCCGGGCAGCACCGCCCAGCCGTCACGGTCGAGCGCCATCGCCACCGCATCCCGGTCCAGCGCCGCGATCCGCGCGCTCATGTCCATGTCATATATCATGCCCGCGCCCTGCCAGCCGCCGCACCCGCCCGCGCCCCGTTTCTTGCGCTCAAATTCTCCGCGTCGCGATCAACAGCCCGGTTTCGCCTGCATCGCCGTCGGCCAGCGCAGTTCATAAGTGACGAGGAAGCCGTCATGGTCGGACAATTGCGGCCCGCGCGGCCCGCCGTCGAACATCGCCTCGACCTTGATCGGGCGCACCGTCAGCCGCTCGCCATCGGCGAAAAATTGCAGGTCCTGCGTGTCCATCCACGGTGCGTCGCCGTCCCACGACATTTTGACGTCGCACCCCGCGCCCGGATCGACGCAGACCTCGTGCACCAGAGTCAGCGGGTGATAGCGCGAGAATTCCTCCCAGCGCGGCTCCGAATGACGCATGTTGAAATCGCCGCCAAAGATCAGCGGAAACGCCAGATCCTGCGTCCGCGCAATAAACTCCGACGCCGCGACCGCCTGCCGCGCATGCGCCTCGCGGTTGCGCGCTTCCGACACGCCCGACGCGCCGCGCGAATTCATATGGGTGTTATAGATATCGACCGGGGTCGGCACTCCGGGCATCGCGATCCGCGCCAGCATCACCCCCTTGTTCGCAAGGCAGTCGAGCCCGGCGCAGGCGCGCAGGCCATAGGCATCGAGCGCGGTGTCGACGATCGGATAGCGTGACGCGATCGCCAGCCCGCCGCCGAGCAGCCGGATCCCCGCCTCGCCCTTCAGCGGCTTCGCCTTGCCGGGGATTTTGTCCTGCCCAGACAGCGAGGGCGGCGTCGTCCGGCGCGGCCCCGGCGCAATCGCCGGATAGCCGCTCGCGGCGACCGCGCGTTTCGCTGCGCTGCTGAACATCTCCTGGAACAATATGACATCGGGCGCGGTGCCTTCACCATGCATCGCCGCCAGCCGTTCGCCGATGGCCTTCAACTCGCGCGCGCGCCCCTTGCGCGCCGGCCAGCCGAGCCCCTCCAGATTATAGGTCAGCACGGTCAGCGTCGCGGTCGCCGCTTCGCCCGATACCGTCACCGGCACCGCGGGCGCGGCATCGCACGCCATGACGCGCAGCGGCGGTTTCGGCCCGCACGCGGTCAACGCCAGCGCGGCGATCGCAATCATCCTTGTTCGTCTCACCCGCGCCCTTTCGTCGCCGTCCGCCAGGCCCTATGTCGGTCACATGAGCGACGACAAAATCTACATCAGCGCAAACGACCTGCTCGCCGATTCGCTGCGGCTAGGCATGCAGGTCGTCGACAGCGGGTTCAAGCCCACCCACCTCGTCGGCATCTGGCGCGGCGGCGCGCCGGTCGGCATCGCGGTGCAGGAACTGCTCGACTATCACCAGATCCACTGCGACCACATCGCCATCCGCACCTCCTCCTACCACGGCATCGACCGTCAGGATCCCGAGGTGAAAGTGTTCGCACTCGGCTATCTGATCGACACCCTCGACCCCGAAGACCGCCTGCTGATCATAGACGATGTGTTCGACAGCGGCCGCAGCATCCGCGCCTTCATCGCCGAGCTCAAGGCACGCTGCCGCCACAATATGCCGCGCGACATCCGCATCGCGACCGTCTATTTCAAGCCGCGCCGCAACGTCACCGACCTCCGCCCCGATTTCTTCGTACACGAAACCGACCGCTGGTTGATCTTCCCGCACGAAATCAACGGGCTGACGATCGAGGAAATCCGCACACACAAGCCCGAGGCCGCGATCATCCTGCGCGAAGAGGAACCGCCGCATGGCTGAAGGCTTCACCTCCGCCGCCGAGCGCACCGCCTTCATCGCCGGCCTGCCCAAGGCCGAACTGCACCTCCATATCGAAGGCTCGCTCGAACCCGAGCTGATGTTCGAACTCGCGCAGCGCAACGGCGTCGCCATCCCCTTCGCCAGCGTCGAGGAGGTCCGCGCCGCCTACGCCTTCGCGAACCTTCAGGATTTCCTCGACATCTATTATCAGGGCATGGGCGTCCTCCACACCGAGCAGGATTTCCACGACCTCACCGCCGCCTATCTGGCGCGCGCCCACGCCGACCATGTCCGCCACGTCGAAATCTTCTTCGATCCACAGGGCCACACCGTGCGCGGCATCGCCTTCGGGACCGTCATCGCGGGCATCACCCGCGCCCTCGACGAAGCAGAGACGCGCCACGGCATCACCTCAAAGCTCATCATGTGCTTCCTCCGCCACCTTAGCGAAGCCGACGCCGAGGCAACCCTCGACGAAGCCCTCCCCTATCTGGATCGCATCGACGGCGTGGGATTGGACTCCTCCGAAGTCGGCCACCCGCCGTCAAAGTTCCAACGCGTCTTCGCCCGCGCCCGCAGCCTCGGCCTCAAAATCGTCGCGCACGCAGGCGAGGAAGGCCCACCCGCCTATGTCCATGAAGCGCTCGATCTGCTGAAAGTCGACCGCATCGACCATGGTAACCGCAGCCTCGAAGATCCCGCGCTCACCCGCCGCCTCGCGGCCGAGGGCATATGCCTCACCGTCTGCCCGCTCTCGAACCTCAAGCTGTGCGTTGTCGATGATCTCGCCGCGCACCCACTCCGGGTCATGCTCGGCGCAGGGCTGGTCGCCACGGTCAATTCCGACGATCCCAGCTATTTCGGCGGCTATGTGAACGCCAATTATCAGGCGATCGCCGATGCCCTCGACCTGTCGCGCGCCGAACTGATCACACTCGCGCGCAACAGCTTCACCGGCTCGTTTCTGGATGACGAGGCCAAGGCGCGCCACCTCGCGGCGATCACCGCCTATTGCGCTTAGCCCGCGAGCAGCACACCCCGATAGGCGGGATCTTCAAAGGCCCGCCCCGCGCCCATCGCGACACAGATCAGCGCATCGTCGGACACCCGGACATCCAGCCCCGTCGCCCGCGCGATCGCAATGTCCATACGGCGCAGCAGCGCCCCGCCACCGGTCAGCGTAATGCCTTCGTCGATGATGTCGGCCGACAATTCGGGCGGCGTATGCTCGAGCGCGGCGCGCACCGCGCTGATGATCTGCCCTACCGGCTCCGCGAGCGCCTCGGCGATTTCGGCCTCCGAAACCTGGACCTCGGCCGGCCGGCCGTTGACCAGATCACGGCCCTTGACCGCCATCACCATACCATCGCCCTCGGGCGCGGTGGCGCAACCGATGGCGAGCTTGACGCGCTCGGCGGTCATTTCGCCGATCATCAGATTATGTTTGCGGCGGATATAGGACGAAATCATCTCGTCCATCTTGTCCCCGCCGACGCGCACCGAATTGCTGTAGGCGACGCCGCTCAGCGACAGCACCGCAACCTCGGTCGTCCCGCCGCCGATATCGACGACCATCGCGCCCACCGGCTCGGCGACCTGCAACCCGGCACCGATCGCCGCCGCCAGCGCCTCTTCGATCAGCTTGACCGTGACCGCGCCGGCATTGGACGCCGCGTCGCGGATCGCGCGGCGTTCGACCATCGTCGATCCCGACGGCACGCAGATCACGACATTGCTGCGCTGGCGAAAGCGGCTGGGTCCGCCCAGCGCCTTGTCGATGAAATATTTGATCATCTGCTCGGCGACGTCGATGTCGGCGATCACCCCGTCGCGCAAGGGACGGATCGCCTCGATATTGCCGGGGGTCTTGCCCATCATCAGCTTGGCTTCATTGCCGACGACCTTGACCCGGCGAACGCCATCGCGCGTTTCCAGCGCGACGACCGAGGGCTCATTCAGGACGATGCCGCGGTCGCGAACATAGACGACCGTGTTCACGGTCCCAAGGTCGATAGCCAGATCGTGCGCGGACGATGCGAACCGGTTGAAAAACTTCATATGGGGGCCAGAGCCTTCAGCAATTAGGCGGGGAGAATCAGGCGCGGCTGGCCGTTTGGCGCCTTCGACGTCTGTGGCGTCCCGCCTGCGGCGAAGGCGCGGGCACGTCAACCTTTCATGCGGCCAAAGCGGTGTTTTCTTCGGTCCGAACGATCCGATCGTCCCAATATTCGTCGTTCAGGCGCCCGCCGCGGCCCAGGGCGCGGCCTTGGTCATCGCCCGCGCGAACAAATCCGACTCCACCAGCCCTGCCAGCCAATCGCGCACGCGCCGCGGCGCATGGCCTCCGAACCACGCCGGATCGACACCGGCGAACTGGCGCACGAACGGAAAGATCGCGACATCGCCGAACCCCCGCCTCGCGCCGTCCAGATAGTCCTGCTCCGCCAGCCGCACGTCCAGCCGCTCCGCCAGCATTGCCAGCCCGGCCGAACGATGTTCCAGCGGATCGACGCCATGGCGCCCGGCATATTTGTAGCGGTCGAGATGATGTTTGAACGCCCCGTCAAACTCGGCGACCAGCGCCGCATCGCCCCGCGCCAGCCAATCCTCGGGGTCGCCCTGCGCCAGCGCCCAGCGCATGATGTCGACACTCTCGTCGATCACCGCCCCGCCCGTCAGCACCAGCACCGGCACCGTCCCCTTGGGCGACGCCGCCAGCATCGCCGCCGGCTTGTCGCGCAGCACGACCTCGCGATGCTCATAGGAAGTGCCACTCACCAGCAAAGCCATCCGCGCCCGCATCGCATAGGGGCAACGGCGAAAGCTGTAGAGGATGGGTCCGTCGTTCATCGCCAGCGCCATAGCCGATGCCCCGCCCACCGCAAAACCCGGTCTCACCCCAGTTCAACGTCGCCCATTTCATCGTCACCTCCGACTTGATCGGGGTCCAGCTTTCCGATGGCAGCGCATGGCGCGGCGCAAGAGAAACGAACCTCGCGGCAAGCCGCCCCGAAAGTTCGCCGAACCGAAGCGCCCGGAGCTTGGAGCAGCGGACAGTTCAGCGAAGCGCCATCTTTGCATTTCTAATCTGATCCGAAGGGGGAAGACGGAGAAGATAAATGTTCCTGCTCAAGAAACTGGCATTGACCGCGCTGATCGGCGCCAGCGCCTTCGCCGCACTGCCCGCCGAAGCCGAAGCGCGCGACCGACACCATCGCCATTCCTATTACAGTCACCGTGACAATGATCGCTATCGCGATTATCGGCGCGATTATCGGCGCGACTACCGGCGTGATGACCGCCGCGACTATCGCCGCAGCCATTACCGCGACCGGCGCTATTATTGCCGACGCGGCAGCGGAACGACGGGGCTGATCGTCGGGGGTGCCGCCGGCGCCCTGCTCGGCCGCGAAGTCGATCGCTACGGCGACCGGGTTCCAGGCACGATCATCGGCGGCGCCGCAGGTGCACTGCTCGGCCGCGAGATCGATCGCGGCGGTCGCCGCTGCTAGTTCGGCGATGCGGGCGGCCCGTCGCTCGTGCCCAGCGCGAGCGACGGCCCGCATGGCCTGTGCCGTCTTCTCCGTGCAATGCGCTCATTGCGGACGGATCGCCATCGGCCGCTATCACTGAGCAACCAGTTCGGCGGCAAGCGCCGTATCTTCGGCAGCGGTGGCTCCTGAGAGGCCGAGCGCTCCAATCACGCGACCATTTGCAACGATGGGCACGCCCCCGCCAATCGCGACGAAGCCCTCAGCGGACAGAAGCGACAGTCGGCCGCTCTGGACCCTCTCCTGGGCGCTGGCAGTCGTCAGGCGAAAGCGCGCCGAGGTTCGAGCCTTTTTCTGCGCAAGTTCGATCGAACCATAGGGCACGTCATCCATTCGGGCGAAGGCAACTAGCTCGCCCGATGGTTCCACGACGGCAATGGCCATTTTGAGGCCGAGCGCTCGGCTTCGCTCGATTGCACGCTGGATCAGGGTAAGCGCATCGCTCGTACCGATCGGCGCGCCGTAACCGACTGGCGGCGATGCGGCGGGTGTTTCGGCGAGAGCCGCAGTCGACATCAGGATGGCGCACGCCAGAGCTATCATTCGCATCAGATCATTCTCCCCTTCCGAATGAGTGGCACAGGTCAGTTCCTCGGGCGAGCCTCGACTTCGGAGAAGGCTAAAACATTATCGGGCAACCGCGCGCCGCGAACCGCGATGGCATCGGCTTCGGCGGTGAACTCGGCCAGTTCGGTCGACGTAAAGCGAACAGCCGCAGCGCCCGCATTCTCGCGCATGTGCGCCATTTGCGTCGTGCCGGGAATAGGCACGATCCACGGCTTTTGCGCCAGCAACCAGGCCAGCGCGACCTGTCCCGGCGCGGCGCCCTTCCGCTGTCCCCAGCGCGTCACCAATTGAACGAGCGCAAGATTGTGAGGCAGGTTTTCGGGTGAGAAACGTGATTCGACGCCGCGGATATCGCCGGGCGCGAAACGCGTGTTGGCGTCGATCGCACCGGCCAGAAAGCCGACGCCAAGCGGGCTCCACGGCACGAAGCCGATGCCGAGTTCCTCGCATGCCGACAGCACCCATTTCTCGGGCCCGCGCCACAGAAGCGAATATTCATTCTGGATCGCGGTGAGGCGCTGCTCGGCGTGCGCCCGGCGCAGCGTCTGCGGCCCCATCTCACACATGCCCCAGTGCAAGACCTTGCCCTCAGCCATCAGTTCCTTCATCAGTCCGGCCACATCCTCGATGGGCACCTCGGGGTCGACACGATGCTGATAGAGCAGGTCGATCCGGTCGGTCCGCAGCCGCCTGAGCATGCCGTCGACTACGGCCCTGACATGCTCGGGTCGGCTGTTGAGGCCGGGGCGACGCTGCCCGGTCTCCTGATCGATGTTCCATCCGAATTTGGAGGTGATCACGACCTTGTCGCGAAAGGCGGCCACGCCCTCGCCGAGCAGCCGTTCCACCTCATGCGCGCCATAGGCTTCGGCGGCATCGAAGAATGTGACTCCATTGTCATAGGCGGCGCGGATGATGGCGAGCATCTCCGGCCGACGAGGAATGGTTGTCTGATAGGTCCGCGTCATATTCTGGACGCCAAGCCCGATGCTGGAGACCTCGAGCGAACCCAATGTTCGCTGCCCTTTGCCTGCGCTATTTGCCTCGCGCGCCGATGCCGAGGCGGTTGCGGTCGCCAGCAACGGCGCCGCAGCCAACGATCCGGCGGCGCCAAGAAATGCGCGCCGCCCCACAGGCAATTTCTGATCTTCGTGCATGCTGCTCAATCCTTGTCTGTCATCGCCAACACGGCTTCGGGAAGGCGGGCGCCTTCCACGGAGATGCGCGACACCCCCTCGTCGATTTCGTGAAGGTTGCCCGCGGTCAATTCCACGTCTGCAGCACCCAAATTCTCCTCCAGCCGATGGAGTTTGGTCGTGCCCGGAATGGGGACGATCCACGGCCGCTGCGCCATCAGCCACGCAAGGGCGATCTGGGCCGGTGTGGTGTTTTTCCGTCGGGCGACGGCCTTGATCAGATCGACAAGCGCCATGTTGCTTGCCCGAGCCTCGGTTGTGAAGCGCGGCGACATGGCGCGAAAATCGCTGGCGTCGATCGGCGTCGCGGCATCGATCGCGCCAGTCAGAAAGCCCGCGCCGAGCGGGCTCCAGGGAACGAAGCCAATCCCCAGCGCCTCGCACGCATCCAGCACGCCATTATGTTCGACGTCGCGCGTCCACAGCGAATATTCGCTTTGGACCGCAGCGACAGGATGGACAGTATGAGCGCGGCGGATCGTCGTCGCGCTCGCTTCGGACAATCCGTAATGTTGGACCTTGCCGGCATCAACCAGCTGCTTGATCGTGCCTGCGACATCCTCGATCGGCACCGCAGGGTCGACGCGGTGCTGATAGAGCAGGTCGATCGTATCGACCCGAAGCCGGAGGAGGCTGGCATCGACGACCTCGCGGATATGTTCCGGGCGGCTGTCGAGACCATAGCGACTGCCGTCGGGGTTGATGCCGAAACCGAATTTTGTCGCAATCTGAACCTGATCGCGGAACGGCTTTACCGCTTCGCCAAGCAGTTGCTCGTTGCTGAAGGGACCATAGGCTTCGGCGGTGTCGAACAATGTGACCCCGCGGTCGAAGGCCGCACGGATCAGCCCGATGGCTTCGGGGCGGGGGACTGGAGCATTGTAGCTGCCGTCGAGGCCCATGCAGCCATAGCCGAGGGCGGAAACTTCGAGTGTGCCGAGGTTGCGCTTTTGCATAACGGGGCTCCCTTTCCCTATGCGGGCAAATGCCGCGCTTTTGACGCGCTTTTGGAAATATCCCCCAAATTACCGCGTGTGCGTTTGAAAGATTAGCGACTATAATCGGGATGAAGTCATATCGAGGATTCATCAATGAAGCGCGAAGATCTCGGCGACCTGACGGCGTTCCTCATGGTCGCCCGGGAACAAAGCTTTACCCGTGCCGCTGCCCGGCTTGGCACCTCGCAATCGGCGCTCAGCCATACGATACGGCGCCTCGAAGAGCGATTGGGGATCCGGCTTCTAACCCGAACGACACGAAAGGTTTCGGTGACCGACGCGGGGGAGCGGCTGTTGGCACGGCTTGTCCCGGCCATGAGCGAGATCGAGGCGGGATTGGCCGAGCTGACCGAGTTCAAAGACAAGCCCGCCGGTACGATCCGGATCACGACGTCCGAACATGCGGCCACAACGCTGATCTGGCCCGCGCTCGAAACGCTCCTGCCGGATTATCCCGAAGTCCATGTTGAGCTCAGCCTGAACAACGGCTTTGTCGATATTGTCGCCGATCGCTTCGACGCGGGCGTCCGGCTCGGCGAGTCGGTTGCCAAGGATATGATCGCAGTGCGGATCGGCCCTGAGCTCCGATTGGCTGCGGTCGCAGCGCCCGCATATTTCGAGTGCAACCCTGCGCCGAAAACGCCGTTCGACCTTTCCCGCCATCGCTGCATCAACATCCGGCAGCAGAGCTCGGGCGGGCTCTATTCCTGGGAGTTCGAAAAAGACGGTCGCGAGGTCCGCGTTCGCGTCGATGGCCAACTGACCTTCAACGCCTCCCCGCTGATCATCAAGGCTGCGCAAGCGGGTCTGGGCATGGCATTGATCATGGAAGATATTGTGGCGCCCATGCTCGCCGACGGCTCGCTCCTCCGGGTACTGGAGGACTGGTGCCCGCCTTTTCCGGGCTATCATCTCTATTACCCCAGCCGCCGACAGCCCTCCGCCGCTTTTGCTCTGGTCCTGGAGGCCCTCCGAAATCGCGGGTGAGCGTTCGAGCGGCCTGCGATGTCAGTCACCCGATCATCAACGGCCCACCCGCCCCCAATCACCCCGTCGGCACCCTAAACTTCAGCCCCTGCAGCTTGACGACCCGGTCGTCGACACACAGCGGCGCCGCGATCAGGCGCATCCAGCGGCGCGACGCCTGTGCGGGCTGGATTTCGACGTCGAGGGTGAAGCCGCGCCGGTGCTTGATTGCATAGGCGCGCAATTTCTCCATCGCCGCGCGCGACCCCTCGCAATAAAGGGCCGCGGTTTCGTCGCGCACAAGCGCCGCGCCGCGCGGGATGCCGAAAATATCATAGACTTCGCCCGACCAGCTCAGCCGGTTATTATCATCGAGATCGCATTCCCATTTCCCTGGCCGCGCGCGCGCGAATCCCGCCTCGCCCAGGACATTGACCCCATCGGGGAGCGAATCGAGCGAGTCATAGCCATGGACTTGCCCCAGCTCGAAATGGCGCTCGCGCTCATACAGCGCCCAGCTGTGATGTACGGGCAAAGGGTGGGTCTGTTTCAACGTGCTGGCCTGTCGTTGTGTCGTTTGGGAATAGGCGACGCCGCTTAACGATTGATGAGGGCGCTTTCCAGTGCCCGCGTCATCGCGCGCTCCAGCGCGACCCCGGCCAGATTTTGCGCGCGCCCGACATGGCGGATGCGTGGGCCGGGGCCAGGGCCGACAAGTTCGCGGAACGTCGCCAGGTGGCGGGCATGGTCGCCGCGGCACGGCACCCGCCCCATCGCCTGCTCGATCACCGCCAGCGCATCGCCGACCAGTATAAAATCGCTCAGCCCGCGCGCCTTCGCCAGCCGCAGCGCCGCGATCAGCGCCAGCCATTCGGCCTCCATCGCGGTCCCCTCTCCGGCGTTATGGTCGATCAGCGCGGCGCCACCGATCACCACCGCGGTCGCCATAGCCCCCGGATTGGGCCGGCATCCGCCATCGAAAAAGATTTTCACGCGCGCGCTTCCCATCCGTGCACCATAGCCAAAGCGCTGGTGCGCGTCACTTCTTCCCCTGCCGCACGCTCGCGACTATGACCGGCCGGATATCCGTCCGCGACAGGAGCTTTGCGTCGATGCCCATCATGGCCGCCCGTCTGTATCATGACGGAAAACTCGTGCGCGACATCGGCCCGGAAGAGGCGATTCCCGAGGAATGTGCCGACGGCGATTTCTTCTGGCTCGGCCTGTATGAACCCACCAAGACCGAACTCGCAGGCATCGCCAAACGCTTCGGCCTCCACCCGCTCGCGGTCGACGATGCGCTGAAGGCGAACCAGTTGCCGAAGGTCGAGGCTTATGGCGACCAGCTGTTCGTCATCGCGCGCACCGCCAATCTCGACAGCGACACGATCCAGCCCGGCGAGACCGCCTTCTTCCTCGGCCCGCACTTCTTCGTCAGCGTCCGCCACGGGTCGGCGCGCACCCACACCGATGTCCGCGCGCGGCTCGAAACCCTGCCCGCAAAGCTCGCGCACGGGCCTGACTATGTGCTTCATGCGGTAATCGACTTCATTGTGGACGGCTATTTCCCTGTCATCGACGCGATCGAGGACCGGATGCTCGTGGTCGAGGAAAGTGTGATGGACACCCCGCTCGACGCCGACGAGATCCGCCATCTCTATGCCCAGCGGCACGAGATCATCCGTTTCCAGCGGCTCGCGGGGATGATGAAGGAGGTCGCGGGGCGGCTGGCCGCCGACAATGACCTGCCGAATATCGACGATGCGGTGCGTCCCTTCTTCCGCGACGTCTTCGACCATGTCCAGCGCGCCGAATTCCGCCTCACCGGCCTCCGCGACATCGCCGCCTCGGTGATCGAAACCAACGGCATGCTAGAACAACAACGCCAGGGCGTCATCACCCGCCAGCTCGCTGCATGGGCCGCAATCCTGGCGGTTCCGACCGCAATCGCGGGCATTTACGGCATGAATTTCGAATTCATGCCCGAACTGGGCTGGACCCTTGGCTATCCCTTCGCGCTCGGCCTGATCTTCGGGGTATCGGGCCTGCTCTTCTGGCGCTTCAAGAGCATCGGCTGGCTTTGACCCTCTCCCGGCTCCCCCGGGCCGATGGGCCTGACGCATGAGCGGCCCCGTCGAAGTGGTCGTGAATGATCATATGCAGCAAGGCTATCGCTATGAGCGCACGGCCCCCGCGGGAAAGGCATTCGCCCCCGGATTTGCTCCCGAACTGACCCCGGCGGACATGTTGAGCCTCGGTGTTTTCTGCGGAAAATATATGACCGACTGCACCGCCGAATTTCCCGCAAGCTGGTTCGAAAATGCGAAACTCGCGGGCGATCGCCCCGACTGCTCGCTAAACTATTTCGGCGTGCGCGCGAGCACGCCCCTGCGCGTCTGGATCGAAAAGGGGTGGATCCACCCCGACGATCCGCGCGGCTGGTTCCAATGGTATTGCCGATATTATTCGGGCAGGCGGATGCCGGTCGAAGACCGCCGCCAGGTCGCGCGATGGCGCGCTTTCCGGCGCCATGCCGCGCAGATTGTAAAGAACTGCAATCCCGGCGATCCCTTTTGCCGGCCAAAGCAAAGACAGGCCCTGCTGCAATGGGCCTATGACAGCCGGATACTTTGACCCGCGACATTTCTGACTATCGCAATCATTCGAAAGACGGCACCGGACTTGCGCGGCGTCGCCCGGCCCCCTAGATTTGTCACTCACCGAAACGGGAGTATCCGCCATGAACGACAAGCTGACCGCAACGCCACCCCGCCTTGCCGCCAGGAAAGTCCAAGTTCATGCCCTCCATCACCCTCTCGCAACTCAGCTGGTCCACGCCTGACGGCCGCGCCGTCCTTTCGGATCTCGACCTTCAATTCCAGCCCGAACGCACCGGCATCGTTGGCCGCAACGGCGTCGGCAAGTCGACGCTGCTGCGCCTACTCACCGGCGAACTGGCGCCCTCCGCCGGCCATGTATCAATCGACGGCACCACCGCGATGTTGCGGCAGACCGTTCAGGTCGAAGCCGATGACAGCATCGCTGACCTGTTCGGCGCCACCGCCGGCCTCGCGCTGCTTCGCAAGGCCGAAGCCGGCGAAGCGGGCATCGATGAAATCGCCGATGCCGACTGGACGCTCGAGGCGCGGGTCGAAGCTGCACTCGCCGGCGTTGGCCTGCCTGTATCGCCCGAAACCCCGCTGACCATGCTCTCCGGCGGCCAGCGCACCCGCGCCGCACTCGCTGGCGCGATGTTTGCCGCGCCCGATTTCCTGTTGCTCGACGAGCCGACCAACAATCTCGACCGCGAAGGGCGCGAAGCGGTGCGCGGCCTGCTGCGCGGCTGGCGCGGCGGCGCGATCATCGTCAGCCACGACCGCGAACTGCTCGAGGAGATGGACGCGATCGTCGAGCTCACCGGCCTCGGCCCCGTGCGCTACGGCGGCGGGTGGAGCGAATATCGCGCGCGCAAGGGGATCGAACAGGCGGCGGTGGAGGCAGAACTCGCGGGCGCCGAAAAACGCATCGACGCAGCGCAGCGCCAGGCACAGGCCGCAATCGAACGGCAGGACCGCCGCGATTCACGCGGGAACCGCCAAGCGGCGCGCGGCGGCATGCCGAAAATCCTCCTCGGCGCGATGAAACGCCGTGCCGAAGAAACGCGCGCCGCCGACAGCCGTCTGGCCGAACGCCAACGCAGCGACGCCGAAGAACAGCTGTCATCGGCGCGCGCCAAAATCGAGATCGTCGATCCGTTGTCGATCGGCCTGCCATCGACCGGCCTGCCCGCGTCGCGCACCATTCTCGCGCTCGACCATATCACGGCAGGCTATACCGAAGGCCAGCCGGTCATCCGGAACCTGTCGCTCACCATCACCGGTCCCGAACGGATCGCGCTCATCGGCCCCAATGGTTCGGGAAAGTCGACCTTGCTCGCGCTCATCGCCGGAACGCTCAAGCCATGGGAAGGTCATGTCCGCGTCCTCGTTCCCTTCGCGCTCTTCGACCAACGCGTCAGCCTGCTCGATCCAACGCTGTCGATTGCCGACAATTTCGTCGCGCGCAATCCGGGGACAACGAACAACGCGTGCCGTGCCGCACTCGCGCGCTTCCGTTTTCGTGCAGCCGCGGCCGACCGGATCGTCGGCACGCTGAGCGGCGGCCAGATGCTCCGCGCCGGCCTCGCCTGCGTCCTCGGGGCACCACAGCCGCCTCAGCTACTGATCCTCGACGAGCCCGGCAATCATCTCGACATCGAGTCCTTGACCGCCGTTGAAACCGGCCTTGCCGCCTATGACGGCGCGTTGCTCGTGGTCAGCCACGACGCCGCGTTTCTCGACGCGATCGGGATCGTGAAGACAATCGAATTGCCCCGCATCGCGAGCGATGAAGTTTAGGCGGCCAGCCCGCCTGAGTTTTGTGCCGACACGCCGTCTTTCCGCGCTCCTGCTAACCTTCTTTTAACCAGCGGACTTCAACAACCGCTTATGCCTATTTACGGACATTTTCTCCCATCGGCGCCCGGCGCTGAAAAACGTTTCGACACGCGCCGGAAATTGAGCCTTCTCGCCTCGGGCTTGCTGCATGACGGGACCGGCCTCGAAGTTCAGATCCACAATATTTCCGGAACAGGTCTGCTGCTCGAAAGCGACGTCGAACTGGCGACCGGCGACCGAATAGAAATCGAACTTCCGCATGCAGGCGACATAACGGCGGTCGTCATCTGGGCAAAGGGACGGCTTTTCGGGTGCCAGTTCGAAGGTCCGGTATCGCCGGCAACGCTGAGCGCCGTGGAACTCAAGGGCAACATCGGCCCTGCACCCGAAATGACGACCGCTGTCGGCCCTGCGCCCGGCAACGACGAGGATCGCGCGGCACCGGGGATCGACGATGCTATGCCCGAAGGGGTGCAGGAGGTAATCGACCGCAGCCGCGAACAGATCGCGCGCGCGGCCGGCATCAACGCCGACAGAATCCGGATCTTCGTCGAATATTAGCGAGGAAACCTAAGCCGCCATCACCTTCGCCATCAAGCGCTCTTCCTTTTCTATCCACGGCGCGAGGCTTGGCCGCGACAGGATCGCTTCGCTCCACGCCGCAATCTTCGGATGCGTCGCCGCGTCGATGCGCGCGCCGCAGTGGCGAAAATTCATCAGCGGCGATGCCACCGCGAGATCGGCGAGCGTCAACCGATCGCCGACCAGAAAACCCGAATCGGGGATCGCGTTTTCCAGATAGGCGAGCAATTTTGGCAGCTCTTCGGCCTCCGCCGCCGCCGCAGCGGCCAGATCGCCCGCACGGCCCATGAATTTGGGCGCGACGATGCGGTTGAAGAACATCTTGCCACTGCATGCCGCGAACACCGTATCGCCAAATTCGTCCCACCAGATGACGCGGCCACGTTCCTGGGGGTCCGCCGGAATCAGTGCGGGTTCGGGATGCTTGGCTTCCAGATAATGGATGATCGCGCTCGAATCGGCGAGGGTGAAGTCACCGTCAGCCATCGCCGGCATCTTGCCCAGCGGCGACGCAGCGCGGAATCCCGGATCAGGGTCGCCGACGGCAACCCCCTTCAACTCGAACGATATTCCTTTTTCGCCCAGATATCCCAGCAATTTACGAACGAAAGGCGATACCACCGATCCATATATGATCATCCATTCTCTCCCGGCTGTCCCGATCGCAGCATAAGCAAAAGGTTGCCTTCAGCAACCCGTTGCAAACCGCTTCGTCAACGCCCGGCCTCGGCGAAATATTCTTGCCATCGTCGGGGCCGCATGGAACAACTCCTACCGAAGGGGCGCTGCGGCGGCAGCCATCATTCAGGAAAACAGGCAATGCGTTCCCTTTGGGCAGATCGGCTAATGGCCCTGCTGGTCCGCTTCGTCGGGCTGGTCATTCTGTTCGCGGCGATTGCGGCCGCATTGGCAAGCTTCTTCTACAACAAGGCTGCGGAAGCCGATCAGGCGAGCCGGGTCGCGCTTCAGGCCAATGTCCGGCTACGCGACCATATTGCGGTCCTCGAAGGCGTGCGGGCGCTCTATCAGTCGGCTCCGAATTCCTCCGGCCCGGGCATCCGCGCCTATCTGGCGGCGCTTCAGCCGCAAATCCATACGCCCGGGATGGAAGGCGTCGGGATTGCCCTCGCGATGCGGCAGGGAAACCCCGCCGCCGCCGAAGCACGGTTGCGAGCCAATTATGGCAGGAACGTTGCCGTCTGGCCGATAACCGACCAGCCGATCGGCTTCCCGATCATCCTCGTCGAACCCCACACCCCGCGCCGCAACTATGCGCTGGGCTATGACATGTACAGCGAGCCCGTCCGGCGCGAGGCCATGCGCCGGGCCTGGCAGACCGGCCGACCGGCGGCCAGCGGGATCGTCCAACTCGTCCAGGAGAAGGGGCTCCGCAACAAACAGCCCGGCTTCCTCATCTACGTCCCTGTCTACGCCAGCCCGTCCGCACCAACCCTCGCTCCAGCCGGTGAGCGACCGGACGCCGCTGCGGTTGCGACCGCCGCCAATACCCGGCCGATCGAGGCGTTCGTCTACGCCCCGTTTCGCACCCACGACCTGATGACCGCCCTGCTCGGGTCGCAACTCGACGCGATTGAAGGGCTGGAAATCTATGCCGGAGACGGCCCGTCGGCGCCGCTGGTGTTCCGGCACGGCAAGCTTGGCTGGGACGCGCACGAGCAGCGGCTTCGGGTCGCCGATCATCAATGGACGATGCGCATTTCCTATGGCCGCTTCCTCGAACGGTTCGGACGCCCGCTTGGCATCTTCCTGTTCGGTGCCGCGCTCGCGCTGCTGGCGACCCAGTTGCACCGCGTCCAGCGCCGTCGGATCGGCGCTTTTCAGGCGCTGGCCGAGGAAAGGGCCCGCCATGCCGAGGATCGCGAGCTGATGATCGGCGAGATGGCCCACCGGATGAAAAATGCGTTCGCCCGCATCGGCGCACTTGCACGCATCACACTACGCGAATCATCGGACTTCGACGATTTCGAGGTGAAGTTCGACGGCCGGTTGCGCGCATTGTCCGACGCGAAGCAAATGATCGTCACCGGCGCAGTCGACACTGTCGACCTTCGCCAGATCATTCACCGCGAACTGGGGCTCGCGGGCTGGTCGTCCGATCAACTGGCCGGGGTGAACGGGCCTGCAGTCCGTCTCAATGAAGAAGGCGCGCAGGCGCTCGCATTGACAGTGCATGAGCTCGTCACAAACAGCGTCAAATATGGCGCGCTCGCCTGCCACGGCGATCTTTCGGTCGGGTGGCGCCGCGAAGACGGCAACGTCATCCTGTCGTGGATCGAAACCAGCCTTCCCGAAACGCCGCAGATCGATCAGGACAGCTTCGGCACGCTTTTCATCCGCACGCTGATCGAGCGCCAGTTGAAGGGTAGCTGGGACCGCAGCATCACCGACCATGGCCTCGCGATCGCCATCCGATGGGCTGATCGCGACGGCGCGGCGCCCCCGCCAGATTGACAAGCCGCCCCCCCGGCGCAAGAGACAGCGCAACAAGGGGAATGAATGTGACCGGCAAGCAACTGCGCCCGACATCGTTCGACGTCGCCGAGCGCGCCGGCGTGTCGCAATCGACCGTGTCGCGCGCGCTGCGCGGCAGCCCGGGGGTCAACGCCGAAACGCGCGCGCGCGTGTCCGCCGCCGCACGCGAGATGGGCTATGTCGTCGACCGTCACGCTTCTTCGCTGCGCCTGAAAAGCAGCGAGACGATCGCGCTCGTCACCATCTGTCGCCCCGGCGAAGACCGTAGCGCGATCAACCCTTTTTACTTTGCGCTGCTCGGCAGCATCGCCGCCGCGACCTCGGCCCGCGGCTTCAATCTGCTTGTTTCCTTCCAGGAAAGCTCCGACAATTTCCGCGCCGATTTCGTGGCTTCGGGACTCGCCGACGCGATGATCGTCATCGGGACGACCAGCAACCGGTCGGCCTGGCAATATTTCGCCGACGCGCAGGCGTCGGGCCTCGACTTCGTCTGTTGGGGCAGTCCGGGCAGCCCCTTTCACTGGATGCGCAGCGAAAATGATGCCGGGGGCCAGATGGCGGGCGAATATTTCGTCGCGCAGGGCCGCCGCCACATCGCCTTCGTAGGGCCGCAGCAATCGCCGCAACGACAGTTCGACGAACGCCGCGACGGCTTCGTCGCCGCATTGGCCGCGCACGGCCTGACCCCGATCGTCGCGGAGCCACCGTCGGCGGCCGATCGCCACGCGCAGGGCGTCGCCGCGGTCCGCGACCTGCTGGCACGCCACCCCGAAACCGACGCGATCTTTGCCGCCAGCGACATGCTCGCACTGGGTGTTCTCCAGGGCCTGAAAGACGCCGGATGCCGCGTACCCGAAGATGTCGCGCTGATCGGTTTTGACGGCATACGCGCCGGCACCCTTGCCGACCCCGCGCTGACGACGCTGGAGCCCGATCTCGATGCTGCGGGTGAAGCGCTGGTTGCGATGGCGCTGGAGGATGACGAACATACGCGCAGCGGTACGCGCATTCCGGTGCGGCTGGTTGCCCGCGGCACCGCCTGAGTGGATCGTCAGAGACTCCCCCTCGACCTCAAAATAAAGTAACCTCTTGTTATTCGTGCCGCATTACGATGGCGGCGGGGATTGCAGGAAGCCGCATTGACCGGACAGTTTTTCATCTCTTTGCTCAACCCGGCCATTGGCCTGTTGTTCGCCGTCACCTTCTTCCTCATGTGGCTGAATCGCCGCGAAGCCTATATCGCTTATGCCGCCAGCGCCTATGTCGCGACGGCCCTCGCTTTCCTGATCCAGGACATGGCGCCCGTGCTGCCGATGGAATTGCAGCGGCTGCCCGCGAATCTCTGCTTCCTGCTCACCGGCGCTTTGTTCGCCGCCGCGATCATCAAACGCTATGGCCTGCCCGTCCCGTGGCGGGAAATGATGGTCGCAATGTCCGTGTCGCTCGCCGTTTTCCTGTGGTTCCTGCTTGGCCAACCGAGCATAGCAGCACGCATCTATGCAATCAGCGTCGGTGCGGGCGCGATCGCGCTGATGGTTGTTCGCGCGCTGTGGCCGATCGAAAAACCCCATCTGATCGACAGGGTCTTGTTCTGGGTTGCGGTGCTGGCCGCGATCAATCTGACTGTCCGCCCGATCGCCATTCTGACGCTCGGCGGCGGCTTCGACAATTATGACGGCTTCCAGCAGTCGGTTTACTGGACAACCGTCCAGTTCAGCCAGGCGATGGTATCGGTTGCGGCAGCGAT
This sequence comes from Sphingopyxis witflariensis, assembly GCF_002205635.1. GTDB lineage: Bacteria > Pseudomonadota > Alphaproteobacteria > Sphingomonadales > Sphingomonadaceae > Sphingopyxis > Sphingopyxis witflariensis. The sequence goes on from NZ_NISJ01000004.1 coordinate 285,662, forward strand.
CAGCCTGATGGTCGCGATCGCGATCGACATGGTCGCCGAACTGCGCCTGCAGGCGGCTGGCGACACATTGTCGGGCCTGCTCAATCGCCGCGGGTTCGAGGCGGAAGCCGGTGCCGCGCTGCGCCGCTGCGCCGCCGAAGAAGCTCCCGCCGCGCTGCTGATCGCCGACTTCGACCATTTCAAGGCAATCAACGACACTTATGGCCACGCGGTCGGCGACGCGATCATCACCGCCTTTGGCACGCACGTCCGCGCGGTCGGTCCGGCAGAGATGATTGCTGGCCGCATTGGCGGCGAGGAATTTGCCATCCTCGTCCCCGGGGCGAGCATCGAGGCCGGGCGCCAGCTCGCCGAAACGATCCGCAGCGGGCTCCTCGCCGCCTGCGCCGATCGCATCCCGGCCGCGCTTCGCCCTTCGACCTGCATCGGCATCAGCGTCGGCACCCCCGGCGCCACGCTGTCACAATTAATGCAACAGGCCGATCAGGCGCTTTACGATGCCAAGCGAACCGGGCGCGACTGCGTCCGCACCTTCACGCCCACGGTGATCCGGATCGCCAGCGCCTGACACCAAAATCTCATGGAAAAGCATATCATTGGCTGTCACAATATTCCGCACCCTGTGATACCCGTCACGGTCCCCCCGTCCGACGCCGAGCTATGGCCGAGCTCGACCTGACCGATCCACGGCGATCGATCGCCAAAAATGACTGGAGACTATGGTGCAAAAATTGCTCGCGACCGCAGCCCTTGTGGCAATGACCGTCGCCCCGCCGTTGATGCCCCCCGCCCTCGCCGCCGCCGATGCTCCCGAAACGACGACCGAGACCAAATTCACCCCGCTCGACGAGATCGACCGGGTGCGCCAGTCGGGCTGCGGCATCGATGATTTCGAGGAATTTCTCACCTGGTACGTCAGCTCGACCGACTCAGGCGGCTGGCTGGAACAGGTGGTCTGGACCAATTATATGGTGAAGGTCGGCAAGCTCGCCGATCCCGAGGGCTCCGCCCATTGGGTCGATCGCCAGGACTATCTGGGCCAATTCCGGATCACATCGAGCGATTACCGCTTCAGTCGCAGGAACCCCGCCGCAGCGACGAATGATGAATTTCGCAAGGTCACGCTCACACGTCTTGGCGAAAAGCAATATCGCGTCGATTGGCAGGGCGGCCTGCCCTTCGCCGGGGTTGAGGGTGCCGATCGGGATGCCGCCGCCGGCGCCTATATTTTCGAACATAAAAAGGACTGCTGGTATCTGACCGGCGACCTGCGCTGACCGGAGATCGAGCCGAATGCGATTCCATCTCTCCCTCGCATGGCTTGCGTTGCTGTCGTCCGTTCCCGCAGGCGCCGAAGATAGGTTGATCTCGCGCTATCGCTGCGAGGTGACACGCGACCTGACCGGCGGCACCGTCACGCTGACCCGGCTGTTCACCGAAGAGGGCGAGCGCGATGCGGGCGATTTCATGCGCTGGACTCCCAAAGGCAATGATCCTTCGCGCCCCGCGCGCCCACTCGACGTCGAACTTTCCTATATTTGGGAACCGGCAAGCCAGCCCGTGGTAGAACCCCGCGCGATCGACGTGGAGCTTCGAATTGGGCTGGATACCGACCTTCCCGACGTGGCGTGGATCCAGATGCAGCGGCCGTTCCCCGTCAAGCCTCACGGCATCATCGGAAGCACCGCGCTCTCGACCCAAGTCTTTCCCTATGGCGCACATGACATGAAGAATGGCCATGGCGAACTGCCGCTCGGCGATCTGCTCGCTTATGCCGACGGCTATGATGCGCTCGACTGGACGCTGATCCGCCCGTCGGACCGGCTGGGCGGAGACAGGGAGCTGGCGCGCGGCAAGATCGACATCAACGCGCTTCGCGAGGCGGTGACGGCACTCCCCGCATTACGCCGGGCGCTGGCAGTCAAAAGCGTCGATCCCAAAGCGCGATGCGAACGGGTCCGCTGGCCGAATCGCCCCGTCCATTGATCGCGGAGGCAAGGCTCCGAACGGTTTGAGCCCGAATATTCAGGAAAAGAATATTGGCGGGAAGATTGCGGATTTTGTACGCATGCCAACGATTCCTGCCCGGTCCACCGAGCATCAAAAAGCAAGGCGAATGCCGTCGTCGGCTGAAATCATCTTGCTGCGGTAATCATCGCAGGGTGATGGAAACGAATAAAATCTTGCCTGTTCGGTTCGGCAACGTCTTGATATAAATATATAAGCAGCATTTACAGGAGACATTGTGCGCGCAACTTCATTGACATGCCTATCCCTTGCTGTCGCAGGGCTTGCATTGGTCGGCGCAGACGCCACCGCCACCGAACAGCCCGTCACGCAGGAAGTCAGTTCGACACAGGGAACCGCGTGGCTCAACCGCCAGATGGCGGCGCTCGCCGAACGCCATGGCGGCGCCGGCTGGAGGACGACCGCCAGCGGACTGCGCTGGCGCCAGATCGCCGGGGACGGCAGCGGCGCCCGTCCCGGCCCGACCGATCCGGTCACCGTTCATTATGTCGGCACCTTTGTCGACGGTAGCGAATTCGACAGTTCGGTCCGGCGCGGCGAGCCCGCAACCTTTCCGCTCAATCGCGTGATCAAGGGGTGGCAGGAAGGCGTGACGCTGATGGGCGTCGGAGACAAGTTCGAATTCGCCATTCCCTATCAGCTGGCCTATGGCCCGGCCGGCCGTGGGCCGATTCCAGGCCATGCGACGCTTTTGTTCACCGTCGAACTGCTGAGCATCGACCGACCGCCCGCCCGACCATAGGGCGGACCGCAACCGGAGCAAATGCACCATGGATTTCTCGCGCCTGCAGCACACGAGCAAGATCGGCGATGACTGGGTCTATCCCGCCGCGAAGCCGCTTCGCAGCGGCCATCTCACCGTCGATGCCGACCCGGCGCACCGCATCTATTGGGAGGAATATGGCGCGCCCGATGGCGAGCCTGTCATGGTCCTTCACGGGGGCCCCGGCGGCGCCTGTTCGCCCGAAATGGCGCGTTTCTTCGATCCCGCACGCTACCGCATCATCCTGTTCGACCAGCGCGGCTGCGGCAAGAGCGAACCCAATGTCGCAGCGGCAGGGCCCGCAGTCGCGCTCCGCCACAACACCACCGCCGACCTGATCGGCGACATCAACAAACTTCGCGACGCGCTCGCCATCGACGGCCCGATGCATGTCTTCGGCGGCAGCTGGGGCAGCACGCTTGCCATGGCCTATGCCATCGCCTGTCCGCGGCACTGCGCCAGCCTGATCCTGCGCGGCATTTTCCTCGGCGCGCCGGAGGATCTCCACTATCTCTATCAGGGCAATGCCGCGACCTTCGAAGAGGCGCCTTTTGCCCTCACCGCGCCCGGCGCCTATATCCATTATCCCGACGAATGGCGCGCGCTGCTCGCGGTCCTCACCCCGGCCGAGCGCGGCGATGTGATGGCGTCGTACAAGGCGATCTTTGATATGGTTCCGGCGAACGACGCCGAACGCGAACGCCAGCAGGCCGCCGCGCTTACCTGGTCGTTGTGGGAGGGCACCATCTCCAACATGATCCCCGAATCCGCCGCGACCGGAAAATTCGGCGACGCCGATTTCGCGCTCTGCTTCGCGCAGATCGAGGCGCATTATTTTGCGAACAGCCTGTTTCTCGAGCCCGGCCATTTTCTCGACAATGCCCATATCCTCGCCGCGATCCAGATCCACATCGTCCACGGTCGTTTCGACGAGGTGTGCCCGCTGACTCAGGCATCGCGCCTCGTCGCCGCGCTGCGCGGCGTGGGGGCCGAACCCGCGACCTATGTGATCACCAACGCGGGACACAGCGCGATGGAACGCGAAAATGCGCTCGCGCTCACCGCGATCATGGACGGATTGCCTCGACTGTAGCCGAAAGCCCGCCCCCAGCCCCTTGCATTTCCATGACCTGAGCGTAAGGCGGCGCCAACAATCACCGCGCGTGCGACTCCCGTTGGCCCCGCTCTCCTGGCCGGGCACCGGACGGTCATTCCCCGCCGCGCCAACATGGGGACTGCAATCCTATGACGACCACCGGTAACGACACGCTCGGTACCCGCTCGACGCTCGACGTCGGCGGCAAGACATACGCCTATTATTCGCTCGACAAGGCGGCGGCAAAGCTCGGCGACGTATCGCGGCTTCCCTTCTCGATGAAGGTGCTGCTCGAAAATCTGCTGCGCTTCGAGGATGGCGGTTTCACCGTGTCGACCGATGACGTCCAGGCGCTGGTCGACTGGCAGAAGGATCCCCATTCAAACCGCGAAATCCAGTATCGCCCGGCGCGCGTGCTGCTTCAGGATTTCACCGGCGTTCCCTGCGTCGTCGACCTCGCCGCAATGCGCGATGCGATTGCAACGCTTGGCGGTGACACGTCGAAGATCAACCCGCTGGTTCCCGTCCACCTCGTCATCGACCACTCGGTCATGGTCGACGAATTCGGTCACCCCAAGGCGTTCGAACAGAACGTCGAAATCGAATATTATCGCAATGGCGAGCGCTACGACTTCCTGAAATGGGGATCGAAGAGCCTCGACAATTTCAAGGCGGTCCCCCCGGGCACCGGCATCTGCCATCAGGTGAACCTCGAACATATCGCGCAGGCAGTGTGGTCGAGCAATGACGCCGACGGCACCACGGTCGCCTATCCCGACACCTGCGTCGGCACCGACAGCCACACGACGATGATCAACGGCCTGGGCGTGCTCGGTTGGGGCGTCGGCGGGATCGAGGCTGAAGCCGCGATGCTGGGTCAGCCCGTCTCGATGCTCATCCCCGAAGTCGTCGGCTTCAAGCTCACCGGCAAGCTCAACGAAGGCGTCACCGCGACCGACCTCGTGCTCACCGCGACCCAGATGCTGCGCGCCAAGGGCGTCGTCGGCCGCTTCGTCGAATATTTCGGCCCCGGCCTGTCGTCGCTGTCGCTCGCCGATCGCGCGACGCTCGCCAATATGGCACCCGAATATGGCGCGACCTGCGGCTTCTTCGGCATCGACGACAAGACGCTCGACTATATGCGCCTGACCGGTCGTACCGCGGAAAATATCGCGCTGGTCGAAGCCTATGCGAAAGCGCAGGGCCTGTGGCTGACCGAAGATATGGCCGACCCCGTGTTCACCGACACGCTAACCCTCGACATGAGCACCGTCGTCCCGTCGCTCGCGGGCCCCAAGCGCCCGCAGGACAAGGTTATCCTCACCGAAGTCGACGATGTGTTCAACGCCGATCTCGCCAGCGTCTACAAGCATGACGGCATCAAGCGCGTCGCGGTCGAAGGCGCCAGCCATGACATCGGCGACGGTGACGTCGTGATCGCCGCGATCACCAGCTGCACCAACACCTCGAACCCCGGCGTCATGGTCGCTGCGGGCCTCGTCGCACGCAAGGCCAACGCCCTGGGCCTGAAGCCCAAGCCGTGGGTCAAGACATCGCTGGCCCCGGGGTCGCAGGTCGTCACCGACTATTTCGATCGCGCCGGCCTCACCGCCGATCTCGACGCGGTCGGCTTCAACCTCGTTGGCTATGGCTGCACCACCTGCATCGGCAACTCGGGCCCGCTCGCCGGACCGATTTCGGAAGCGATCAACGGCAATGACATCGTCGCTGCCTCGGTCATCTCGGGCAATCGCAACTTCGAAGGCCGCGTGTCGCCCGACGTGCGCGCCAACTTCCTCGCCTCGCCGCCGCTCGTCGTCGCCTATGCGCTCAAGGGCACCGTCACCGAAGATTTCACCACCACCCCGATCGGGCAGGACCAGCAGGGCAAGGACGTGTTCCTCAAGGACATCTGGCCGACCAACCAGGAAGTCGCCGACACGATGGCAGCGTGCATCGATCGCGACATGTTCGAGGCGCGCTACGAGCATGTCTATCGCGGCGACGAACATTGGCAGAAGATTGAGGTCGAAGGTTCGGACACTTACCAGTGGCGCGCCGGTTCGACCTATGTCGCCAACCCGCCCTATTTCGAGGGCATGAGCATGACCCCGGCGCCGGTGAAGGACATCATCGACGCCAAGCCGCTCGCGATCCTCGGCGATTCGATCACCACCGATCACATCTCGCCCGCCGGCTCGATCAAGGCCGACTCGCCCGCTGGCAAGTGGCTGATGGAGCATCAGGTCAACAAGGCCGACTTCAACAGCTATGGCGCGCGCCGTGGCCACCACGACGTCATGATGCGCGGCACCTTCGCCAATATCCGCATCAAGAATGAAATGGTCCCCGGCATCGAGGGCGGCATGTCGCGCTATGGCGCCGACGTCATGCCGATCTATGACGCCGCGATGCGTCACAAGGCCGACGGTACCCCGCTCGTCGTCATCGCGGGCAAGGAATATGGCACCGGATCGTCGCGCGACTGGGCGGCAAAGGGCACCAACCTGCTCGGCGTCCGTACCGTCATCGTCGAAAGCTTCGAGCGTATCCACCGTTCGAACCTCGTCGGCATGGGCGTGCTGCCGTTGCAGTTCGTCGATGGCCAGACCCGCGAAACGCTGGGCCTGACCGGTGACGACACCTTCACCATCACCGGCGTCGCGGACCTGAAACCGCGCCAGTCGGTCACAGTGAATGTCACCCGCGCCGATGGTTCGACCTTCAGCTTCGAGACGCTTTGCCGCATCGATACCGCGAACGAAGTCGAATATTATATGAACGGCGGCATCCTGCATTACGTGCTGCGCAAACTCGCGGCCTGATGCTAAACGAGGGCGATGAGCGGACTTCTTCTCTTCGCCCTCGGCTTTCTTTGCGGTGCCGGCCTGATGCTGGCGCGGCGCCGTGGCGGCGAAGCGCGCGACCTCACCGGTCCCCCGCGCATCGCCCCGCCATCGGCCATACGCCCACCGGGCCAGACGCAGGCTGACGCGTCGTGGACGCGCGTCCACATCAACAGCGAAACTATCGAAGACACCGAACTTCTTGACCTGATTCGCCGCGGCCGCAAGATCGAGGCGATCAAGCGGATGCGCGACCTCACCGGAATGCGGCTCGCCGAAGCCAAGAACGCGGTGGAGACGTTGGAACAGACGCTGCGCTGATCGCGCAAGCACATTTCACGATGACAGGAACCGGCCCGATGCCATCGACACCAAGCGAAAACATACAACCCGCCACCGTCGCCGGAACAGCGCGGCACTGGCGCTGGACGCTGCTACGCCGTATCGTGCATTTCCGCGAAACCTGGGCCGAAGAGGTCGCGAACATCGATCAGGCCGCAGTGATCGCCAAAATCCGTCCCGACGGCGCCTGGTCGCCGCGTTTCGCCTTCATGTCGAGCATGGCGGCGGGGATCGCTATCCTCGGCCTGCTCCAGAACAGCGTCGCGGTGATCATCGGCGCGATGTTGATCGCACCGCTGATGGGGCCAATCATGGCGCTGGGCTTTGCCATCGCGACTGGCGACTTTGCGTGGATGAAGGAAAGCGTGCGCACCCTGCTCGGCGGGGTACTGCTGGCGCTGTTGCTCGTCGTCATCGTGGTCACCATCTCGCCGATCCAGGCCGTGACAAGCGAGATTGCCGCGCGCACCCAGCCGACGCTCTTCGACTTGGGCGTCGCGCTCTTCTCGGCGCTCGCCGGGGCCTATGCCGTGGTACGCGGGCGCGAGGGCACGATCATCGGCGTCGCCATCGCCACCGCGCTGATGCCGCCGCTCGCGGTCGTCGGCTTCGGACTTGCGACCGGGCAATGGAGCATCTTCGGCGGCGCGCTGATGCTGTTCTTCACCAACTTCATGACGATCGCGCTGTCAGCGGCGATCGTAGCGCGCGCTTACGGTTTTTCGGCCAGCCTCTCGCCCGACCAGACGCGGCGGCAGACGCTGATGATCGTCGTCTCCTTCCTGTTGCTGGCGATTCCACTTGGCATATCGCTGCGCCAGATCGCGTGGGAAGCGACCGTGCAGGCGCAGGCGCGCGCCGCCGTCGGCGACGTCTTCCCCGCCTCCGCCCGCATCACCGACCTCAACGTCGATGCGACTGCAACCCCGGTGATCGTCCAAGCCGCCATCCTGACCCGCTCCGCCCAACCCGGCGCCGATTCCAAGGTCGAGGCGGCGCTCGAACGCCGGTTGAAGCGCGACGCGCAGGTGACGCTCGACCAATATCTGATCGGCTCGGCGGTCGACCTCGCCGCAGCACGCAACGACATGGCGCGGTTGCGTGACGTCGCCGCGCGCGCCGAGCGCGACAATGCCGACATCAGCCGCGACCTTGCCCTGCTCGCCGGGGTCGATGCGAAAGCCGTGACGGTCGACAATGAAAAGAAGCGCGCAACGGTGCGCGCGGTGCGCCTGCCCGACGCCGGTCTCGGCGCCTATCGCGCCCTTGAGGAGCGGATGCGCGCCGCCCGGCCCGGCTGGGCGATCGAACTTGTTCCGCCGACGCTGCCGCTGCCATCGGTGACAATTGCCGACGGCAAGATTGCTGAGAGCTCAACCGCCAATTACCAGCTGCTACGCTGGGCGGCGCGGCGCGGCCCATTGCCAATCAGCCTCAGCGGCGCAGGCGCGACGACGCTGCAACAGGCCTTGGCTCCCGACGGCGTTGTGGCAAATCTGACGGAAGAGGCCAAGGCTGGTGACGGCATTGTCACCGCCGCGTGGCAGCTTCCCGGTGGTGGGCGCTGACGGGCTCGAACCGCCGACCCTCTCGGTGTAAACGAGATGCTCTACCAACTGAGCTAAGCGCCCCCGAATTGGGTTCCCTGCCTACATTTCCTAGCATTTCCTGCCTCGCGTCACAACAGAAAGTTTAACGCCGCGCTGCGGGATGGTCAGAGAATGGTCAGAGGCCCATCGGTCAGCCTCCCGCATAGCGCCTTTCCAGATTTTGGCCAGCCCCGGTTTTATTTCGGCGAGATATTTTGTGCTGAGCTTCGCATAGCGCAGCGTCGTCGGGTCCAGATCGACATGCCCCATGAACTCGTCAATCAGGTTTGTCGGCGTCTTGGGATCGTTGCGAAGCATGGTCGCGACCGTGTGCCGGATCGTCGTCGGCAGTATCTCTTCGGGCAGATCAAGCGCGGCGCGCATCGTGTTCCATGTCTTCTTGCGCGACTTCGCCGGCGTCGCTCCTGCGGCCACCCACTCGTCGAGAACGACCTTGAACGGATCGATCGCCGGGACCAGCGTATTGCGCTTGTGCGAGCGCAGCCGGTTCGCAGGGTGCAGGTCGATGATGCCCGTCTTGGGGCTATATTGGGTGCCAGGATCGAACAGCGCCGCCACCTCGGACCGCGCGCACGTCGCCATCATCAGCAGGATGAAGCGGTATAGATCCTTGTCTGGCAGCATTCGCGCAAAGCCGATCATCGCGCCAAGTTGTTGCAGATCAAGCAGCAGGTCGCGCGGCTGGCTTCGCAGTTCATCCGGCACCGACTGAATCCGCGGCGCCGTGATGCGGTTCTCATTCTCATGGTGGTGCATCGCCGCTCGGATATCGTCGATGTTGCGCTGGACGCTCTCGCCCTTCACGCCTTTCGACTTGTGGCTGATGACCTCGCCATCCCACGGCACCGCATATTCGTGCGGCCCCATCCGCCATTCGCGGAAGCGCTTGAGCGTCTGCGGGGTCAACTGGCTCACGGTTGCCATGGCGCCGATCTCGTCTTGCAGCATGAAGCCGATGAACTGGCGGATCGAGCTGGCAATCTGGCCGGGGCGAATGACGCCTTTGCCGTGCTCCTCCCAATAGAGGTGCAGCAGCGGGGCAACCATGGCCGTGTCGGTGTCCTGCTTGCCCTTGGCCTGCGCTTTGGCGGCGTGAGCAATGAGGATCGCTTTCGCATCCTCTAGTTCGCGCTTCCGAGTGCTGCGATAAAGGATAGTGGATCCATCGTAGCGGGCAATTTGCCAGATATGGGGGGACGCGCCATCTCGCCTCTTGTCGAGCCAGAAGCCGCCAAATTCGAAGGGCGATGTTTCACGGGACACAGTTCTTGAGCCTCCAGTCGGGCAGCATGTTCGAGAAATCCGGCCTCAGCCATAAGGCGAAGCTGGTCGTTGGTGAAGCTGACGCCAGTTTCGTTGCGCAGCGCCCGGCGGAATTTCGAGGCGATCGACTGAAAGGTCATACCCCCTCCCCTGTCCATTGCTGTGCGAGGTTGGTCATTTCGCCTCCGTCGTTGAGAGGGCGGCGACCGCAACGGCCTGCATCGCTTGCGGCGTGTACATGTGCAGCCCATCTGCGTCGTTCTCTGCGATCTTCTCCAACGCCTTTTTCATCGCTGACTTTTCGCAACCCAGTCGGTTGATCGTGCGGCATTTCTTGTCGAACTCAGCGTATGCGGTCGCGTAACCTTGTCGCGCCAGTGCGGCATCGGCTTTCGCAGCTTCGACCTCGGCGCGGAGGGCGACGATGGTTTCGGCGGCTTCGGATCGCATGGCCTCTTGCCCGCAGTATCGAGGATCAACGAGACGTTCGACGATATCACTCATCACCGGCTCCTTGATGGGAAGGGAGGGCGGCGGCGAGGGCGACTTCTGGATACCGCATGGTGATCACCGCGTTGCCTGCGATATGCAGGGCCAAGCCGACGCGCGCCCACTCTTGCAGGCGCTCCAGTTCTGCGGGCTTCGTTTGCTGCTTATCCATGGCGCGGGCCTTTCTTCGACGAGAGCGCCTGAAATTCCGCCACGACCTTTTCGTAGGCAGCGTGTCCATCTTCGGTCGCGAGGAAGCCCGACATACGCAGCTTGTGCGAAAGGACGCCCAGCGCATCCCCAAGGCCCTCGCAGTCTAGCGCCTCTCGCGCATCGCCGGACAGCGCCGAAGGGGTGGCATCCTCGAACCATATGCCGCAATCGACACAGCAATTTGCGCCTCCGCGATCTTCCCATGCTTCGTGCGGGCACTCCGGTAGCGCCGAAGGGGTGAGAGCGGCGGCGGCGTTGCTGGTCTCGACAAATCCGCAGTCGCAAACGCTGTGCCGCAGTCCATGCGGGCCGTTCTCAAGGCGAAAGTGCGCGCATCCCGGTATATGGAAAGCATATCCCTTGATATCTTCCAACACTTCCCTGAGGCGGGGTGACGAAGGTGCGAGGGTGGCAAAAGGTTCAACCCGCCAAGCATCGTCGTCCTCGGCGTGAACGCGCTCGGCGTCGATCCGGCGAGCATAGCGGGTGGCCTTGTCGCGGTCGTCAGTCCAGTCGGGGCCAACGCTGCCCCAGCACCTCCATTTCGTCCCGCTGCTGTTTCCGACGACCCAGCCTGTCCCGACGTCTCCGGGGAGGGAGTGGGCTGTCCGGGTGTTCCATGTTTTGACGGCCCAATATTCGGCATCGTCGCCACCCCACGACGGAACGAGACAGCAGGTGCATTTCGTGCACCCGACGCCAATCGTGTTCCGACCATGATCGAGCTGGATTTGCGCAGGCCCGCCACAAAACGGACACGGCTTCAACTCCCCCGTCACCACGGGTTCGGGCGGTTTAGTCATGGGAAATCCTTCCGTAGTGGAGGCCATCGCGGATGGCAGTGGCGATAGTTTCGGCGAGCGCGCATTCTTCTGGCGTCGGCGTTCCTCCGTCGGGAGGAACCATGTGCGCCCACTCGGCCAGCTTCGCGTCCGCTTCTTGCGTCTCGATGATCGCGGCGAGGGCGGCTTGCGTGTAAGCCTGATCGTCCCATTCACCGGACAGGATCGAGCGCGCCGCAGCCTCGTCACTGGGGTCTCCGGTCTGCCAATATTTCGCAGCGCAACGCCGCGCCATCGCAATTTGATCGTCAGTTCCCATTGTTGGCGTCCTTAATTGAGTGGATGCGACCATGATTTGGGTGAAAACCAACCCTCTTCTCTGCCGCCAGACGAGCTGCAACCGCATCTTCATAATTGACGAATGCGCCACAGTGACGGCCAACACCCGCAATGGTTATCCGGGCGTTCCAACGTCGATCTCTCCTTGACCACGACACGCCCATGACTCCCGACGTGTTGGTGGAACGAAGCTTGGCATTCCTCTGGTTTTCAACTGAATCAACGACCCTCAGATTCGCGATACGATTGTCGGCCTTGTCGCCATTGATGTGATCTATCTGGCCATTGGGCCATGTGCCGTGATGGATTGCCCACGCCACGCGGTGCGCGAAGAAGCGCCTGCTTGCCAACGACCCGCTCAAATATCCTTGACGCGTGGCTGTCAAAAATGCCGCGCTGCCAGCCCATCGGCCATTCCAGCCAAGGCGAGATGCCTCGTGGGAAATGAGGCCCTCCCCTCGCTCGCGCCAGATGAAAAGCCCAGTAGTTGGATCATATTCCAGCATTGCCCGTAGGGACAATATGGACACGCCGCGCTCTTCGTTCGCCTCAGCGGTGGGCGCTTTGTCAGAATGGGTCATGCGGGGGTCTCCGGTGTGATGGAAATGACGTTGGCGTTGAATTCGATGCTGGTGCCGTCGTCGGATCCGTAGGGTTCGGTCAGTTCCGCAACGATGGTCACGCGGACCGGGCCATGCTTGGCGAGGTGGCGGGCAAGGGCTTTACGGCCCTTCATCACGTCCACGATGGCATAGGCGCTGGTGATCTTCGGGCGCTTGCTCACGCCTCCCCCCTCTCTGTCTGACTGTGGGATTGAGAGGCGCGGGCATCAGGCGGGCAAGCGCTCGAAGATAAGTAGCCCGCGCTTCGTGGTTTCGGGACATCGCCGCCAACCGGCATGACGAAAGCAAGCCCCCGGATTGGCTGATTGGACGCTTTGCGGATCGACGAAGGTGTAATGCCGCATACCAGGCCAGACGAAATCAGCGATGGCGTCAGCCTGTCGGATAAGGACTGACGAGAGGATCGGGCCTTCGTTTCGGAAGAGGCTGCATTCGACGCCCTGCTGTCCGTCTCGGCGGTATCGGGAAAGCCGCCAAGCGAAAACAGCGTCTCCTTCGGCTGTCCGAAGAACGATTTTGTCACCGGGACCGATAACGAGGTCTCGCGTTCGCTTCGATTTGCGCGAGCTGTAATGCCGTCGATAGTGATCGCGGACGCACAAGTCCCCGTCCTTGGTGAGCCACCAAAAGGGCGCGTGCCTTCCCCCGCCAGCGATAGGAGATGGGGGCTATCCATGGGGAGAGTCCGGGGATTGTGGGGCGTCCGGCGTCATGCCGTAGAACCCGCAGCCCTCGACCGTGCCGACGCAACGCTTCGCCTGCCCGTAGGCATAGTCCCTGCACTTATCGACCACCTCGTCCCAGTCGTTGTATTGGGTCGCCGTCGGGCCTTCTGGAAGCGCCGCCATGCATTCCTTGAACGCCACCGCCTCGACATTGCGATCATAGGTGATGATGACGTCCCGCGCATCGCTCGGCGCGCATCCGGACAACACTAGAAGCGCCGTCGCGAGAGCAAGGCCCTGCCCGCCCCGGATCACAAAACCTGCTCCCGCTTGTCGGCCCGCACGCCATTTCGCTCCCACCGGCTGCGTTCCCTCCCCGCATGATACTTCACCGGATCATAGGGCACGTAATCTCCCGAGCTTGTGATGTGATAGGACTTGCCGCCGCTGATGACGGCGTGACCGGGTTGGGGGCCGCGGGTCATGACGGAATTCCCGTCGCGTTCGCGATGGCGGTGCGCGCCAGTTCCAAACATTCGCTGCCATCATATCGAGCGTCGGTCGCAAGAAGCGCGAAACACGCGGCAGTAGCTTGAAGCAATTCAGGTGCGGCAGCGATAAGGCGGGCATTGGCTTCGCCCTCAGGCCCTTTGATTCCCATGGTCGAGGCGATCCAGAAGCCGTCGCAACCGACGAGCTGCGGGCTTCCGCTTGACACCAGCCAAGGCCCCGGAGTGTGCTGCGCGCTCACGACCGCACCCCCTTCTTCGCCTTGGGTGCAGCATCGTTGGATGCCTGCGCCGATGACTTCGCGCGCGACGGACGAACGCGCGTCGCTTCATACGCCGCGTCCTTCGCCTTCTTTGCGCGGTGGGCTTCGGCGTCGGGGAGCAGCCGGGCAATCTCGACCGCCTGCTTGCCGTTCTTCGTCGTCAGTTCCTCGATCTTCGCGTTCAGCCGGCGCTTGTCGGCTTCGAGGCCGTCGTTCTTGAGCTTGATCCGGCTGTGGTCCTCGATCTTCATCAGGCCGAGCATGGATAAAAACGTCATGGTCAAATCTTTCTACCGTCGGCGAGTGGGGGCTGCGTGCCTCGCCGACGGGTTTCCGCGCACGCGGCGGGGTTGAAACTAGGCGGCTTCCTTGGCGCGGTAGCGCGCGTGATATGTGTTCAGGTCGGGGTCTGGATCGGTCAGGCGGACGCCTTGCTGGGCGCACTCGCGCTGTATCGTGTCGAGATACCGGACCATCTGCGGCACCTTCATTTCGCTGGTGACCGGGATGAAGCGCATGGCTTTGATCTTCCTGTCGTATGGCAGGGGCTTGATCGCGGCGTCGTATATCTCGCGAAACTCTGCGCTTTCTTCGCGCAGGATCGGAACCCCGTGAATCAGCTTCCACTCGCACCGAACCTCGTCGGCGGTCATGTCGCCGCGTTGCTCGGCAGCTTCACGCGCCCACAGGAATTGAAGGCGGTTCTGGTCAAGCGAGCGGTCGCGGCCTAACTGCCATTCGACTGTGAAGGGTCTGGCAAGGTTGCTCGCGAGACGAGTGAAATCGTCAAGATCATCCTGGCTGTTGATTATGCGGTGAGGCATGTCAAAATCCCCAATTCGATGCTCTCGGCGCGAAGGTTTGACGCGGCGCGAATGTCCACGTTATTCCGCTCGCACCATGTCAGCTCGTTGCCGATCCCGTGGATGCCGTTCTTGCCTTGGTGGCAGTCAGGACAGACCGGGATCAGGTATTCATGATCTCGCCGCCAGCGCTTGCCGGGGACGGAAAGCAGGGTATGGTGAGCGTCCGACCGGCCAACCACGCCGCAGCCAATGCAGGCCAGCGACTTGATCCACGCCTTGTGCCGCTTCTCCGCCGCGTTCATCACGGGCGAGTATTTCGGCTTCATGCGAAGGTGTTTGACCGGCGCGCCCATCAGGCCAGACCCCGGCGCTTGCGCTCGCGGCGCTCCCAATTGTCCTTTAGCTTGGTGAGCCGCCAGACGGGATCGGTCGCGTAAAGCGCGCGACGTTGCTGGGAGCGCGCCATGTTGTAGGCGCGTCGCCATAGCTTCTCGGTGCTGGCTTCTGCCTCGGTCATGCGTCCGCTTCCAGAACGGTTTTGCGCTTTTCATACTCACTGACGAGGAAGTCATAGGCGGTGTCAGAGACGCGCCGGATATGGTCGATGTTGACGCTGTTGTCCGACCATGCCAGCCCCAGCTCATTGAGGTCTTGAGCGGTCAGGATCGAGCGGCGGATGCGGCCAGCCTGTCGCTGCAAATCGGTCTCGGATTGACCTTGCGCGCTGATATCGACGCTGATCTTGTCGGGGTCGTCGGCGTCGCCGGTAGGGATCATGAACTGACCGCGCATGAATTGCTTCATCGCGTATGACTGCGCTGACCCGGCAGCTTGCGCGCCGTTGGCCTGAACCATCACGGTCTTGAATATCGGCCCCGCGCGCTCGCCGCTTTCGTGGACGAGATAGAAAGCGAAGCGCGACCACCACATAGCCATCGGCTTGCCGTCTTTCTTGGCTACATCAACCAGCTTCGCCTCGGCTGCCTCGTTCGGCTCGATAAACAGGCCAGCGGCGATGCAATGCCCGCGCACAAAGTGGATGAAGTCGTCGATGCTGGCGTAATCGTATTTGTCGAACTTGTTCTCGTTGCCCTTGGCGAGCGTGCCGAGCGAACGCATGACGGCAATCACGGCGCTAGCGACAGCCGGGGGATAGTTCGGAGTGAGATCAGCCATAAATATTCCTCACGGGTTATGCGGCGCGCGCGGTTGAACAAGCGGCGCGGATTGATTGAAAAGGCGTCGGGGGAGTCGGTGCGCGGGTGCCAGATGGCCGAAAGCCATTGGTCGCTGAGCAATTCCCAAGTGTCGGGATCGCGGTCGCCGTCTTCGAGCGTGACGTAGCAGGGAACCCAGGGGCCTCCGCCGTGCAGCCGGACCTTGTAATAGCCCTCGTCAAGCCAATCGATCGGCTGGCCCGTCGTGGTAAAGTCGCTACCGTCCGCGTATGGAGTGCTTGAGCGCATATCATGCCCAAATCACCACAAGCGTAATCGCCAGCAGGAAGGCCATCGGAACGACCCAGCCGACGTGGACGCCGACAATCGTCTCAGGCTGCATTTCCTCTGCGGGAACGATCTGCATCTCGCGCAGGGCGTCGGAATGGCACTGGCGGTTCCATGCTTCGAGCGCGTCGGTGTAAGCGGTCATGCCGGTTGCTCCGAAAGGAGCGTTTCCGCGCGGTTGATCCACTGCCGCAGCGACACCGAGAGAGTGTCATCGCGATAGGCAACCGCGTCGGAGAAATGGATGATGCCTTCCAATGCCTCGCGAAGATCGCTAGTCACGGCAGTTGCGCGCGTATTCCAGCAGTCCACAAGGTTCTCCTTGCGGCCGAACTCAACATGGCTGGAGGCTTGGCAGCGGGTGCAGGTGATGACATCGCCGCCAGCATTGTCTGGCTCGCCTTCGCCTAGGGTGAAGCGCTCAGCGGGGGCACCGCAAAACGGACACGGCAGAAGATCGCTCATCGTTCAATACTCCCTGATGAAAGAGGGGTGCTAAGGTCGGGGGTGTTGGGTAAATCGTCTGCGACGACCGCGCTGGCGTCCTTCGGACCAAGCCCGTTCCGGTCTTGGCTCTGCCGAGCGCTCATCGCTTTTGCAGGCGGCCAATAGAACGCGTCCGGATTGCCGAGAGCCTGCCCCAATGCGCGGATCGCAATCTGGGCCTCGCCCATGTCTTTCGGCTGCCCCATCCACGCCCACGACACCATGACCCGACCCCAGCGCCGATAGCTGGAGAACGGGCGGAATTCCTGCCCGCATATCTTGCGGCGCTCGCCCGGTTTCGGGTGGGTCCACTGAACGCTGTGAAGCTGCGCCCCCAGACCAGCCGAGAAGGTGTAAAGCTCCCCGCCAAGCCAGTAGAAACGGTTGTCCCAGAAGGGCGACCGCATACCATGGCCGCTGCCGAAGATCAGATGATCAAGCGCGAGGATAGTCATTGAGAGCACTCCAGAACGGCGAGAGCAAGCTTCCCGTGGATTTTCAGAGCGTGCGGGCAGCCGTTCCTGCGAGGGTCGCCAAGGAACTCCATGCACAGCATCGCGCACGTTCCTTGGCCAGTCTCGAACCTGCCCGAACGGCAAATCACCTTGGCGGCAGCAACATGCACCGCGCTAGGGATGAGCGCCTCTGGCTGAGACTGCGCAGCAGGCTCAGGGCGAAGCCCGCCAGCCCGACCCTTTAGGGTAGCGCCCGTCACTTCCCGTCTCCAAAGATATCTTCCCCATACCGAGCAAGACAGTCGGAACGGTGGGCGGAACGAGCTTCATCAATGTCACGACCATGCTGTTCGATATCCTCGCCAAGCTGGTGCCAGCGATCAGCAAGAGGTGTGTCGTAAGGAAGCGTTGCGAGAACGCGCGCGAACTGTGAGGCGCCGCCGTTCATGCGACCTCTCCGCGAGCCTTTGCGAGGGCTGCGCGGGCCTCCTCCTCGGCGAACCGGGGAAGCCACAGAGCGCCGGCCAAAATATGCTCCAGCGCGGCCTTCATGTCCGGTGCGGCGGTGATCAGGTTGCCATCGGCCAACCGCGTCGCTGACATGCACACGCTGAGATATTGACCGTCTATGAAGGGGCCGCGCTCGTTCTGGAGCCAGCCATCTTCGATGACCCACGGCCCGGGGGTGTGCTGCGCGGTCATGCGATCGCCCTTTCCGCGTCCATTGCTTCGATTTCCGACAGCAGCGGGTGGCCGAAAGACTTCTCGCCGCGATCCTCAATCACCGCAGCAATGAGGTCATAGGCCTGCCCGAGGCGGCCATCACTCCAGCCGCCACCCTCGTAGGTCGCGCGGGGGAAAGGTACGCCAGCGCTCCATGATGCCGGGGCGCTCACGCCAACTGCCCCATCGCATCAACCGCGGCATTGCGAGCGTCGTCGTCAACGCCATCGAGATAGTCGATCAGGTGGATGGCAAGCGCGATCTGCTCGTCATGGCTGAGCGATGCTGCCGACTGGCGGGCGCGCTCGTAGCTCAGCGAACGGTCGATCGCCGCACGGTTGACTGCGTATGCCTTGGTCAGTTCAGGGGTGATGCGGGTGATGGGAGCGTTCATGCTGCCAACTCCTCAGCTTTATCGTCGGCGGGAATGGCGCTCGCTATGTAGCGATCAGCCTCTGCCATCGCGGCACCGACCTGATTAATGAGCCACGCGTTATCGTTAGGCAGGCAGCTCTGGATGAGGCTGAAATGGGCTTTCAGGTTTTCGATACGGGCGATCCAAACTTGGACGCCAAAAGTCTCATCGGTCGCGCCAAGCAGCCAATCGATGTCGGGGCGGGCGCTCACGCTGCCCACCCACGGAACATCCGGTTGGTTTCGACGGTGCGCTCAGCGCGCTCTTGGGTCGCATAGGCAACGCGACCAGCGTAGCCCGAGCCGCGAGTGAAGAAGCGGCCTTTCCAGCGGCCAGCGGTCTGAACAGTGACGACCGCCTGTTCGGTTCCGTAAGAACCTTCCATCGTGGCGGTGCGGACAACCTTGTGTGACATCTTGATGCTCCATCGGTGCCGGTGTTCGGCTGATGGAGTATGTTTAGACACACTAAACGAAATGCGCAAGAGAAAAGTTTAGATCAACGAAACAAAATTGATCGGCGCTTGCGAATCAATGGCTTGCCCGACGCGCTCGGCTCGTCGGGTGTGGGGCACTGGTATATTGTAGGAAAGCAGTTTCTCGCGAGGTTGAGCGAGGCTAATCGCGGGTCACGTCATCAAACTCTTTGCCAATCTCACGTAGCCAGTAGAACCCAAATGCCCCGGCGCCCCAAACAAACAGATTTGACCACACCCCTTCGGCACGCTCAAGGGCAGTGAAGAACGCCCATATGCCGCCTAATAACACTGGGCCAAGCAAGGAAGTCGTGGCGTTCCTTAGCCTGTGAATTTTCCACTGGGCCGCCCCCAGCTTTCTGCGAAGCTCGGCAATCGATCGCTGCGTATTGTGATCGGCCTGAATAAGCGCCCTTATCCTTCGTGAATCCGAAGACATGTCCGGGTGCTCATTGAAGATTTTTTCCCAGTGGCCTTCATAGCCAGGGCGCTGTTCGTTCTCTTCGTGGTTGTCTGGGGTCATCCGGCGCGCTTGCGCTGGCCGCTCGACACTTCCGTTGCATCGTCGCGGGGTGCTTCGGACGCGATCTTGATGGCATCCTCGCGCAGCCGGCGAAGGGCCATAGCGTCGTCGGGGTGCATCAACAGCTCATGCGGGCGGATGTTTAGATAGGCTGCCAGCTCGTTGATCGAGTCCCGCGTGTATTGCTGCTCGCCTCGAAGCATGAGGCTCACCCGCGCCTTGTTCCAATCGAGATCGCGCGCGATGTCGGCCTGCTTCTTGCGCAGGGTGGCAAGCCATTCTTTCAAATACCAGTCGTGGAATGGGGCGGTCATCCACCAAGGATAATCGCCTTCGCGCTCAATGTCGTTTCGCCTGCCTAAACAAAAATGCTTGTGGCTGACGTTTAGATGGTCTAAACGAATATCCATGACGCTTGAAGATTACCTAGCTCGCCCTGACGCCATGAACCTTACGGCGCTTAGTGCCGCGGTCGGCGTCTCCAAGGCCCGCCTCTCCCAGATCAAGAGCAGCGGAAAATGGCCGCCGCACTTGGCCCTCAAGGTTGAGGCCGCGACGGATGGCAAAATTGATGCGTCCTCGATCAGCGAGGTTGTTGCTGACGCGAGGGCGTCGGCATGAAGGGCTTTCGCTTCGGCTACGTTGTGCAACTCGACCTTCCCGGCGGGCCGATCAAGATTGGCCAGTCTGGAAGCCCGCGCACCCGATTGCAGACGTTCAGCGCCGCAACCCCATGCGCTGCCCGCATGGTCGGCATCACCTTTCGGGGAGACGAGCGCGAACGTGAAATGCTCGCGGCGACCGATGACCGCAAAATCAAAGGCGAATGGCGTTATCCGACGCGCGAGCTTCTGGCCCTGCTCGGTAGCTACCATGACGCCGGTGAGTGGTTCATCCCGGTCGATGACCATCACGCCCACTTCAAAGCCGCGCGCGTCGTTGATCGCGTCGCCGAATGCGCGCCCGACCTGAACTTCACGATATGCCCGAACGCGCTTGGCTACCATTGGGCCAATTCCGTTCTGTCGCGCGTCCACAAGATTGACCCGACGCTTCCTCTCGATTGGGCGGGCTTCGTCCCTGCCACGGATCGCCCGACGCTGCTCTGGCCTCGCACACAAGCATTGGCCGCATAGCCATGACTACGCGGGATCAACACACCACTGGAGAAAAGACTATGCGCACCCATGAGGATCGCGAGATTGCCCTCGCCTGCCTGACTCTCGCCAACAGCCCGAACGCGGACGACGCGCAAGTGGTGGAGCGGGCCGAAGCCTTCTTCGCCTTTGTGACCGGCCAGACGCCGCGCGATCAGATCAACGCGGCGCTGGACCGGGCGGGGGTCAAGTAGGTTGGCTGACGTCGTAGCTCTGGGATTTAGCCGCTTTGAGGCAGTTCGTGAACAGGCCAAGGTCCTGCTCAAGCGAATTCCGGCGGTCATGGTCGATCCGCAACCTCTCCCAAAGCCTGTAAGCGACGGCCTCTGGGCTTCCGCTGTCTCCGATGACGCGCACCGATTGATCGGCCATTCTTCTTCCCCTCGTGCTGGTGTTGACAACCGCACGATGAACGGAGGGCGGGGGCGCGTCAATGCGTCCCCGCTTCTCACATGACCTCCGGTTGCTCTGGGTCGCCCCTGAGCGCCCCTGCCGACCAATCCCCCCCGGTCGGCAGGGGTAATCACAACCAGCGCGCCGGGAAACATGGCCCGATCGCGCCCCAGCCCGGCGATGAACTCCGCGAGTATCTCGCCAATCAGCCGCGCTTGGTCCTCATCGGGGTGAACGGCGTTGCCCGCCCCTTCTTCCATCTGCCTTTCCATGCCCACCCTGATAGCCAAGGAGCGCGACATGATCTTGCGTGACCGTGACGGAACAAAACAAGATGTTCTGTCAAACCAAGAGCGCATGTTGCGCCTTGCTGAGCGTGACCACGGCCTCACCGCCAAGGTTATCGCGGCCGAGACTGGCATCCCTGTCCCGACAATTCAGAGCTGGCGCCGGTCGCCGCCGGTCGCAATGGCACTGGCAGATTTCGTGCTGGTCTGCCGGGTCATCCCCGACAGCCTGACAAGCCTTTGCACTGAGCCGTCGGGCAAGCATGTCGGCACGAATGGCCCCGAAGAGGGCGACCTTGATGCGGTGGCCTCCCACGCTGGCGACTTCGCGCACGAATATCAAAAGGCCCGTCACCCTGCCAGCCCAGGCGGCGTCGCGATCGTTCCGCAGGAAGCGGCGAAGTTGCATGAAATTCGCGGCGGCTTGGTCGCTGTGGCTCGGAGGGCAGCATGATCGCCCGCCTCATCTTCCGCCTCCGCATGTGGAGATTCCCCAAGGCCCCGGCCAACCCGCGCGCACCTGACGGGCGTTTCATGTCCCGTCGCGACTGGCGTTTGGACCGTATGCGGGAGGGCGTCGGAGGATGACACTTCCTATCCCGATCCCCGCCGACTTCGCCACCTACGGCTCTGAACGCTCCGAGCGTCAGTTGATGGTCCAGTACAAGGTATGCCGGGAAACGATAGCGCGCTGGCGCCGAGAACTGGCGATGGTCATAGGCCGCCGCACCCCATGGTCGCCAGAGGATGACGCGTTT
The DNA here is from genome assembly GCF_002205635.1 of Sphingopyxis witflariensis. Classification (GTDB taxonomy): domain Bacteria; phylum Pseudomonadota; class Alphaproteobacteria; order Sphingomonadales; family Sphingomonadaceae; genus Sphingopyxis; species Sphingopyxis witflariensis. Next base: position 307,476 of record NZ_NISJ01000004.1, read on the forward strand.
CTTCGTGCGAACTACGGCACGATGGCCTTCACCGAGATCGGCGCCCACCTTGGCCGATCCTGTGATGCAGCAAAGGCTCGGGCGCAAAAGCTCGGAATCCAGTCTGCGCGCAAGCCTGGCTGGAATCTCTCGCCCCGCACCGCTGGCACTGCGATCGCCGCGGGCCATTCCGGTGAGGCCGCATATCTGCAAGCCTACGGCCCTATCTATCGCTGCCACAAGGACGGCACTCCCGCTCCTATCGGTGCATACTGGTATTGGGCAGGCCAGGCCATCACGCATGACGAGATGGAAGAGAAGGCCCGCGCACACCGCGAGCGGCGGGAATTGCTTGCGGTGGCAGCATGATAAAAGAGGCCGGCGTCCAGCGAATGATACGCCAATATCTCGCCGTGCGCGGGATTGAGAGTGTGCACGTTCCGAACGGCGCCGTCCTCGCTGGGGATAGCAAAGCCCGCGGTCAGCAGATGAACACACTCAAGGGACAGGGGCTTAAGCTTGGCTTCCCTGACCTGATCGCTTTTGCGCCTAAGGGGCAGATTGGATTTATCGAAGTGAAGTCGGAGAGCGGTCGCGTCTCTGATGACCAGAAGGCTTGTCATGAATGGCTGATCGTCCTTGGCCACAAGGTGTCTGTCTGCCGATCTATTGAAGACGTCGCCGAGACGCTTGAAGCGTGGGGGTGGGCGTGAGCGGCTTCATCACCATGCAACGCGAGGCGCTCGAGCACCCTCTTTTAAAGGACGGGGATCGTTTTCGCGCGTTCTTCTGGCTGGTCGCTCGAGCAGCATGGAGACCCACACCTTTCGATGTTGGCGGCAAGGTCATCACCCTCCAGCGCGGGCAACTCTGTGCATCTGTTCGGCAGCTCGCAGAGGCATGGAACATGTCAAAAAGCGCCGTTGAGCGGTTCGTTGCCCGGTTGAAAACCGAGACAATGGTCGAAACGGAAGCGGGACACGGACGACTTGTCATAACCGTCTGCAATTACAACAAATATCAGGACTTGGAAAGCATGGCCCGAGACACCAGCGGGACAGCAGCCGAGACACCAGCGGGACAGCAGCGGGACATAAAAGAACCATTGAACCATGGAACCATACAAGAAGCTGAAGCTTCTTGTGCGCCCAAAGCCCGGAAAAGCGCTCCGCTCAAATCCCTTCCTGAAGATTGGCAGCCCCTGCTCACCCCGGCAGCGCAGCGCGTCGTCGATGGTTGGCCCCCCGGTCGCCTCGAGCGGGAGATAGCAACCTTCCGCGACCACGCTGCCGACAAGGGCCGGACCTCGAGGGACTGGCAGGCAGCTTTCCGCAAATGGATCGAAAACGCAGAGAAATGGCACCCCGGACATGGACGACAAGGACAACATCATTCCCCTTCGACCCGCGATGCAGTCGCTGGCGCTCGGGAGCTTCTCGCATCGGCAGCCGCTGGACATGGATACGGCTCTCGAGGAGCTGGGCCGGTGTCTGACGCTATGCGCGCCATCGGGCATGGGGAGCGATGAGCGCAGGACTTGGCTGATCGCCGCTTGGGCCGAGATCAAGGATATCCCGATCGGCCCATTCCTGAGCGCCTGCAACACGGCCCGCAAGATTTGCGACCATCCGGCCAAGATTGTCCCGGCAATCATTCGCGACAGCCAGGAACTTACCGCGGCGATCCGGCGCAACCAGTCAGCAGCGGACCCCGGCGAACGCAAAGCCCTGCCCGCTCCTTACCGTGAGGAGCCGGACGACGAACAGCTCGAGGTCGCCGCGATGATGCGCGACCTGATGTCAAAACTGCGCTCGAGCGATGCACCCTGACCGCCACCCCGGCTACACCGACTGACCCACTGGAGGATTGAGGAATGAAAGTGACCCATGACCGCGACGGCCCTTGGAAGAGCAAGATCGCATGGATTCCGATGCAGTTCGAAGAAACATGGATTTGGCTGGAGCGATATGAACGCCGACGGTGTGGATGGTCCTATCAATACCGCCTCCCCGGCTCCGACAAGATTTTCGTTTCGTATCCATGACCCATTACCGAGAGGAGAATTGAAGATGGACTTCACCGAAAGTTGGCAATGGCCACAATGGGTCGCGGCTGTCTGGCTGATCCTCAAACTATGCCTCGGCGCCGTGATGCACGGAAAGCCCCGCAATGAGCCTAACATTAGTTTTCCTATCTCGCTCGTCCAATGCGCGCTGATCCTGTTCCTGCTCATCCCCGGCGGATTCTTCGCATGACCATCACCGAAACAATCGCGCGGGCAATCGCTGACGGCCTGAAAAGCAACGCCGTCTATGTGAGTAATGATCTCCGCAAGTGCATCGTGGATGGCGGCTTGTTCGACCTGCAGGACCTCGCCGCGCCCATCATCTCCGCCCTCGCAGATGCGGGTTACGCTATCGTACCCATCGAACCGACGCAGGACATGATCAGCGCCGGGATTATCGAGCGCCACGATCAGCCGACGCCGGAAGCATGGTCGCTGGCCACTGAGAATATCTACCGCGCCATGATCGAAGCAGGGAGGGTTATCCATAATGGAGCTTAAGGAAATCGGCGCCCGCGTAAAATGCGGAACCTCCGGCGTCATCGGCCAGATCGTCGCCCGCACAGAATGGCTTTGGCGCTCGCCCGAGGTGGCCGTTGCCCGTGATGGCTGCGACGCTGACGGCAAGCCGTGGGATTTGATGTGGCTGGACGAGGGGCGAGTGTCGATCGTGGAGGATGACGATTGAGACACGCACAGCACAGCTATCGGCAAGGCGCGCACGGTAGGTCGATGGTGTCGCGCCCAGGCATCGGCGGTCCGACGATCACGGCGCACCTGATTTGCTCAGGATGCCGCAAGAGTGGCCAACTGGGGCTGCGGGTCAACATGCCGCCCGAGGCCATAGACAAGAAATTCAAACAATCGGGGTGGCGACTGGATCCGCATGTCTGCCCTGACTGCATCCGCAAACCATCGAAAGGAAATATCATGGCATCAGAGCCGTCAACCGCAGCTGTTAAATCGCAGGCCAAGATGTTCACCCTCTTGTCGCAACACTTCGATGCCGAAACAGGGCATTATGCCAAAGGTTGGTCAGACAAAAAGGTGGCTGATGAATCCGGGGCATCCCCGGCAATGGTGTCTGCCGTCCGTGCCGAGGCGTTCGGGGAACTGAAAGAGCCTTCCGAGATATCGGCGCTGCGTTCGGATATCTCCACGCTCGAAAGCCTGATGGTCGAACAAATCGCATCGCTGCGGACCGAACTGGCGAAAGTGTCGAAAGCCTACGCATGAAAAAGCGCGCCCCACGGCGGTAGGGCGCGCTGTTCAATTCCTGCTGTCCGGCTGGACGCATTCTCAATAACAGAGGTTGGGTTTATGGGCAAGGGCAGGCCGCGTAAGGCAGTTAAACGGACGCCATCAGGTCAGATTTCAAGGGCGGGAAAGGTTCCGACCCGCACCGCAGGCAATGACAAGGCGGTAGAACGGGCCCGCCGCTACCGGTCGAACGGGCATGACCCTGTAGGGAGGGCGTTCGAAACAGGTTTGCTGGGCCGGGGAGAGGATGGGCGCCCGTCGCAGGCCGCCCGCCTTCGCCTCGACATGGCCCGCGCTTTGTACCGAGCCTATTGGCCGATGCTTGGTGTTGGCCGCATCGGATGCACCTTGGGAGATAGCAGCGGGTCGTCAGGCGATGGAAACCTGAAATCCGAACAATGGCTCAAGCGCCAGATGGATATCATCGGACTGCAGGGGACTAGCGAAAGAAGCGCATTTGATGAGCTGGTGCTTGACGGTCACTTTGACGAAGGCCCCGTGTGGCTCGATCGCCTGCTCGCTCACAGCCCACGGACTGGCGATCAGGAGAAGATCGAATTGGCAATCGCGGTGATCGATAGGGTGGCAAAAAAGACTTGAACTTATCGACAAAACCGGTTAGCGCATGAAAACCAACATGGCGCTTTGCGTCACAAGGCCCCGGCAATCGCGCTGGGGCTTTTTTGATTCCGGCGCGTTGCTCCTTTCCGCAGCCGGTTCCCGCCGCATCAACCGACACACACACCAAGCCTCACGGCAAACAGGTCGGCACTGATCGCGGCGGGTCATATTCATGGAGGTCGTTATGGCAGGTGGCCGACCGACCGCTTACGATCCCGAGTATTGTGACGCCGTTATCGAATACGGCAAAGCTGGTAAGTCGCTTACATGGATCGCCACAGAGTTAGGTGTCGTCAAGCAGACGATCCACAACTGGATGGCAGAACACATAGAGTTTTTGGACGCCATGACGCGAGCGAAGGAACTTTCGCAGCGTTGGTGGGAAGATGAAGGCCAAGTCGGGCTGACCGCGGACAAGTTCAATTCGTCTGTCTGGTCGCGCTCGATGGCTGCGCGCTTCCCTGATGACTGGCGCGAGATCAAGGGCACTGAGCTTACCGGCAAGGACGGTGGCCCTGTCGCTGTGAAGGCCGAGAAGGCAGAATGGACAATCGTTGACACTAGCGCTGAAGGCGGGACGTAAGTTCGCACCGCTGCTGGCGCCTGCCCGCTACAAGGGCGCGCATGGTGGCCGCGGCTCCGGCAAGTCCCACTTCTTCGCGGAGATGCTGGTAGCACGGGCCAACTCGCAGTTAGGGTTTCGCGCCGCCTGCCTTCGTGAGGTGCAGAAGTCGCTCAAGAACAGCGTCAAGCTGCTGGTCGAGGACAAGATACGCAAGCACGGGTTGAGCGATCGGTTTGAGGTGCTTGAAGCGGAGATACGGACGCCCGGCGGCGGCATCATCATATTCCAGGGGATGCTCAACCACACGGCGGACAGCATCAAGTCGCTTGAGGGTTTTGACGTTGCTTGGGTTGAGGAAGCACAGTCGCTAAGTCAGCGCTCGCTTGACCTGCTCCGCCCGACGATCCGCAAGCCGGGAAGCGAATTGTGGTTCAGCTGGAACCCGAACAAGCCCACCGATCCCGTTGATGCATTGCTGCGAGGGCCGAACCCGCCATCGAACAGCACTATCGTCGAAGTGAATTACGACGCCAATCCGTGGATGCCGCCAGAGCTTACGGCGGACATGGAAGATGACCGCGACCGCGACATCGAGAAGTATAATCACGTATGGGGCGGCGATTACAGCCACAACTCGGTGGCTCGCGTGTTTCGCGACTGGAAGGTCGAGAAGTTCGAGACGCCCAAGGATGCGCTGTACAGGTTTGGCGCTGACTGGGGCTTTGCTCAAGATCCGACAGCCTTGGTTCGTTGCTACATCGTGGGTCGCAATCTGTTCGTTGATGCCGAGGCGGTTGAGGTTGGTTGCGAGATCGACGAGACGCCCGCGCTGTTCGCTGGCGACTGTCCTGCTGATTACAAGGATCAATACGGCAACCCGCGCTGGAGCAATGACAACCGCCGCCCCGGCATCGCTGGAGCACTGACCAGCCTCATCCGTGCCGACAATGCACGGCCCGAGACGGTCAGCTACATGAAGCGGCAGGGGTTCAAGATCACCGAGGCGGTCAAGGGGCCGGGGTCGCTGGAGGATGGCGTCCAGTTCCTCAAGATGTTCGACATCGTGGTTCACCCTCGTTGCAGGCACGTCGCCGCCGAGCTTCGCGATTACAGCTACAAGGTTGATCCGCAGACCGAAGAAGTGATGTCGGTCCTTGAGGACAAGAACAACCACACGATCGATGCGCTGAGATACGCGGTCGAGGAATTACGGCGGTCGGGTTGGAAGCCAAAAGCAGACGGCCCGCCGAAACCCAAAGACATGTGGGCAACACCAGACCGCACCGAAGGCGATTGGCGCACGGCGTAGGAGATAGACATGACCAGTGCCTATCGCCGCGATCATATCAAATCCGCCGCCAATGACGAGTTCGAGCGCCTTGCTCCCGCAGCGCAGACGATCATCATCAATTCCGCAGCATTCTTCGAGGGGCAGGTAGATGACGCTGACACGCCAACCCCATCCGAAGGCGAGCGCCTCGCATTGAAGCGCGCCATGGCTCGTTTCGTCATCGATAGCGGCATTGCCAGTTCGCAGGGGTGGCTCTGATGGAATTGGAACGCGTCAAGCGCCTCTATCGTGAATCGCGTGATGCGACGGACGAAGCGCGCAAGGCAGCGGACACCGCGCAGGACTATTACGACAGCAAGCAGCTGACGAGCCAACAGGTAAAAGTTCTCCGCCAGCGCAAACAGCCGGAAATTTACATCAACCGCATTGCCCCGGCTGTGAATGGTGTGTTGGGTGTGCTGGAGCAGGGGCAGACCGATCCCCGAGCCTTCCCGCGCAATGCAGAGGATCAGGACGCCTCAGAGGTTGCCACCGACGCATTGCGGTATAGCGCAGAGAAGGCCCGGTGGCAGCGAACCCGCCTTGCCGCGGCTAAGACATATCTGATTACCGGCGTTGCCGCTGTCATCATTGAGGTTGATCAAGACCTAGACCCGATCGCGCGCATCATCCGTCACGGCGAATTTATCTACGATCCGCACAGCCGCGACCCTGATTTCGAGGACGCCCGATACATGGGCGTCGCCAAGTGGATGTATGTCGATGCGGTGAAGGGGCTTTACCCTGATGCTGACATCGACCCGAAAGCCATCTCGCCCGCTGGTATGCAGTGGGATGATGAGGACAAGCCCACGAACATGTGGGGCGACGAGAAGCGCAACCGCGTTCTTGTCTGCGAGCTATATATTCAGGCGCCGGGATGGCAGCGTGTCGTGTTCTGGGGCGGCGGTATCCTTGAGGAAGGGCCGAGCCCGTATCATGACGAGAAAGGCGCCCCGAGCAATCCGATCATAGCGCAAAGCTGTTTCGTCGATCGCGACAATGCCCGCTACGGCATCGTCAAGTCTATGCTGCCGATCCAGGACGAGATCAACATGCGCCGCTCGCGGTTGCTGCACATGGTCAACAGCCGCCAGATCCGACAGACGGACCTTTCTGCCGACGTCGCCGCTGATGTGGCCCGTCAGGAAGCCGCAAAACCTGATGGTGTCATCCCGATGGGATATGAACCCACCTCCACTGCCGAAATGCAGATGGGTCAGATCAATCTCTTGCAGGAATCGAAGTCCGAACTGGAGCGCATGGGGCCGAACCCCGCTGTGCTTGGTCAGGGTACCAGTGATGCCAGTGGTCGCGCTCAGTTGGTTCGCCAGCAGGCGGGATTGACTGAGCTTACCCCGGCATTGGGCGGGATCGAGGACTTGGAACTTCGCGTCTATCGCGGCTTCTGGTGCCGCATCAAGCAGTTCTGGACCGAGCAAAAGACGATCCGCGTTACTGATGACGTTGGCGCTGCCAAGTTCATGACGGTGAACGAGCCTGTCGTGCAAGAGGTCCAGGGCATCGTGATGGGTCCTGACGGTCGGCCGACTGTTGGGATGCAGCAGATCGTGACTGAGGTAAAGAATCGCCCCGCCGCGATGGATATGGACATCATCATTGACGCTGTAGCCGATACGGCGAACGTCCAGCAGGAACAGTTCACCGAGCTTGTGAAGCTGGCGCAGACCTACGGCCCGCAGGAAGTGCCGTTCGACGACCTTCTGGAAGCCAGCAACCTGCCAAAGAAGCGCGAGCTTATCGAGAAGCGCGAAGCCCGCAAGCAGGAAGCCGCGCAGGGCCAGGCACCGCAAGCACAGATGCAGGAAGCCGCCTTTTCCGCCGAGATGGCAGAGAAGGAAGCCGACACCGCAAACAAGGCCGCGACCGCCGCGCTCAACAAGGCGAAGGCAGAGGGGCAGCAGCTAGAGAACGCCGCCAACGCATTCCAGTTTGGCGCAGTCATCCCCGCCGCCGGGGCCTTTTAAGGAACGGGCGATTCGTTTGTCATTGAACGCATCATTGACCAGGCCGCCGCTGCCCGGGCGCTTCGCTATGCCAGCGTAATAGGCACGGAGTAACCATGGAAGACGAAGATTTTCTGGCCGAAATCGGCAAGGACGACGACGCGGCAACGATCGAGCAACCGGCAGAGCCAGTTGTTGAAACGCCCGCAGAAGTAGCACCGGAACCTGTTGCGGTTGAACCCGCACCCGAGCCTGCAAAGCCTGAACCGGGATTCGTCCCGTTCGCGGCCGTCCTTGACGAGCGCGACAAGCGGAAAGAGCTGCAAGCGGAAATCGAACGGATGCGCCAAGCGCAGCCCGCCGCTCAGCCCCAGCCGATCCCCGACATGTTCGAGGATCCGGAAGGGTATACATCCGCTCTCGCTCAGACTTTCGAGCAGCGTATTTACCAGACGCAGCTCCAGATGTCTGACCGGTTCGCGCAGAACCAATATGGGGAAGAATTGACGACCGCTGCAAAACAGTGGGCGTTCGAGAAGTGCAACCAAGACCCCCATTTCAACGCGAAGGTCCGAGAGAGCGGCGATCCCGTGGGATATGCCGTGAAGGAATACCAGCGCGACCAGATCGCTTCCAACGTCACTCAGGACGACTTCACCCAATTCATGGCGTGGAAACAGGCGCAAGCAGGGCTGACGCCCGCGCCCACGCCGTCCGACAATCCATCTCCTGCAAAGCCTCCTCCCCGAAGCCTCGCTAGCGCGCCGTCCGCAGGGCCTGCCGCGACCGAGCCTGTTCAATCGGATGAGGAGATCTTTGCGGAGACATTCGCAAGGAAATAAGCGATGGAAACTCTCATCAACTCCGGGCTGGAAATCACCCGGTGGCGGAAAAAGTATTTCCGTGAATATACCCGCGCCTCGCGCTTTTCGCCCTACATGGGCAACGGCATGGATAACATCATCGTCACGATGTATGAACTCCAGAGCGAAGCGGGCAAGACGATCATCGTTCCGTTCGTCGGCAAGCTGACGGGTTCGGGCGTCTCGGGTTCGCAGGTTCTTGAAGGCAACGAAGAGGATCTGGGCAGCGGCAATATGCCGGTGTCGATCGACTGGCGCCGTAACGCTGTGATCGTTCCGAAGTCCACGCAGTTCAAGACCGACATCGATCTTCTCGACGCCGCGAAACCGGCTCTCAAGGAATGGGAATCGGTTCTGCTTCGCGCTGACATCATCCGCGAATTTGGCGCGATGACCCAGAACGACGCAGCACTGTCGAGCGTCCCCTATGCGACCGCAACGGAAGCAGAAAAGGACGCATGGCTTGGTCTGAACACCGATCGCGTGCTGTTCGGCAAGGATCTGTCGAACCGTTCGACGAACGATCACTCGGCATCGCTCGCCAACATCGACACGACCAACGACAAGGCGAATTATGCTTGGGTCACCAAGATGAAGCGCATTGCCGGCGACGCCGACATCACGCCGTACAAAGACGACCAGATGGCTGGTGAAGAATGGTTCGTGCTGTTCGTCGGTTCGCGGACCTTCCGCGATCTGGAAAACGACGCGACGATTTCGCAGATCGACCGCGATGCGCGCGAGCGCGGCGTCGGCAAGGGCAACCCGCTGTTTCAGGGCGGTGACCTCTTGGTCCGCGGCGTCATCATCCGCGAGGAAAAGGAAATCCCTGTCCTTGCTGGTGTCGGTGCCGGTCCTTCGGATGTCGAGCCTGCTTACCTTGCCGGTGGCGGCGCCATTGCAATCGCATGGGGCCAGATGCCGCAGAGCAAGACGCGTCTCACCGATTACGACTTCCGCAAGGGCGTCGGCATCGAGGAGCTGCTGGGCGTCAAGAAGATCCACCAGAACGGCAAGCAGCGCAGCGTGGTCACCGGCTACGTTTCCGCCAGCGCCGACAGTTAAGGAAGGGAACTGACAGATGGCTAACATCCAAGGTTTCGCAATCACGCAGAAAACTCCCATCGCCTCCCATGGCGAAGGGAATGACGAAAAGGTCATGCGGTTCCAGGTCACGTTGCCGATCACCGCAAACGCCGACACCATCGAGTTCGGGTATCTGCCCGACTATGCCGTGGTGACTGGCGCCGAGGTCATCCACACGGCTGTGTTCGTGGGTGACATCGGCATCACTGGTGACGGTGACGGGCTGTTCGACGGTATCACCACCGTCGCCAATGTCCCGCAGCGCACGGCCCTTTCGACGATCATGGGCAAGAACGTGGGCATGGGTCCGGTGGCAGTCACCGGCCTCGCGACCGGCGCAGGCACGGCGGGCACGATGAACCTCATCGTTCGCTACGTCGTGGAAGAGCCGGGCGTTGCCTATCCGTTCGTCGCCGCAGTCTGAGGAGAACGGACGTGAAAGCTAAGTTCATTGGCGATCAGAACAACCCGAACGAAATCATCCCTGATGAGTTCGAAGCGTTCGGGGTGATTTTCCCCAAGGGCAAGTCTGTCACCGTGCCGGAAGGGTTGGAAGCGAAGTTCGCTGGCAACTCGCATTTCGACACGACTGGCGACGGTAAGGAGCCGGCCAAGGCTCCGAAGCCCGATCCGAAGGCCAAAGAAGAGCCGAAGGACGAAGAGGCCCCAGCGGCCGAAAAGCCTGAATAAGTAGGGGACGGGTGATGGTAACTTGTCGAGATATCATCACCCGCGCCTTGCAACAGGCGCGCATTGTGCCGTTGGGCCGTATGCCGTCCTCGAAAGAGGCAGACGCAGGCCTGTCCGCCTTGCAGGGCATGTATGAGGGCTGGGTTTCCGGCAGCATGTTCGGCCGCCTCAAGGATGTTTATCAGGACAGCGATTACGACGCCAACCCCGGCGAGCGCGTTTTTGCTGATGGATTTACCGTCACCCTCCCGCTTACGGTTGAGGATGAGACGGAGACGCCGCGCGATCTTGCGGTGATATCGGTTTACAATGGCGGTTGGGTCAACTGGATATGGGATGGCGCATGGGTCAATCTCACGGCGCTGACCCTTGACGACGATGCACCATTAGCTGGCCGTGACCGCGAGGGCCTAGCCGCTGCCCTTGCCGCATATCTTGCCGAAGGCTTCGGTGGTGAAATCGGGCCGCAAACGGCTAAGCGTGCTGCTCGCTTCGAAAGCAGCCTCTCCCTGAAACTTGGCTCCACACAGGATGCCACCGCTCCGAGCTATTACTGATGCCTGCGCTAGACTACGGCAAGGGCGCCTATAGCCGGAAGCGCGGCAATCTGCCTGAGCTTCCCGTCATCAATATGTTCGTCGAGCAATCCGGCCCCGATGGCATTGTGATGCAGTCGCACAAGGCGCTGGTTGAGGTCGCCGAAGTGGGGACGGGTCCGGTTCGGGCAGTCCTCCAGAAAGACGGCGTTTTTAGCGGTGACCGCTTCGTCATCAGCGGCAGCGGCTTCTATCGCAATTCGACGCTGATCGGGATCGTTGACGGTTCGGGTGTTGCCTACATCGTCGCGTCCGACACGGAAGTGGTCTGTGGGCGCGGACAGACGGCCTACAGCTACAACGGGACCGATTACCAGCCAATCGCCTTTCCTGATGGCGCTGGCGTCGTCACGGTGGCTTATACGGCGGGGTATTGGATATTCCTGCGGGTTGATAGCGATAGTTGGTGGTTCTCGGCCATCGGTGATGCGCGGACTATCGATCCTCTCGATTTTGCTACGGCAGAGAGTGAACCGGATTCCCTTCGCGATGTGACCGTTATGGACGGTGTCATCTATTTCTTCGGGTCGGAAAGCATCGAGCCTTGGGCGCCGGCTAACGATCCCGATTTGCCCTATACGCCAATTCAGCAGCGCGTTTACGAGCAGGGGGTAATTGCCACAGGTTGCGTCGTTCGCACCGATAACACCATTTTCATGATCGGCAGGGACGCTATCACATACCGTCTAGCCGATGTGCCGCAGGCGGTATCTGATGACGGCATTGTCGAGCGGTCGAATGCTTCGACGACGCACCGGCTGTTTTTGATCGAAGATGAGCGCCACAAGTTCGTTTGCCAGCGTCACGACGAAAATACGATGCTGCTCGATGTCACGACCAACGAATGGAACGAACGTCAATCATATGGTCGGGCCAACTGGCGGGCAGGGCCGGGACTTGGCGACGACGAGACGGGCAAGATATGGAAGCTGGAAGGCTATATCGATGCGGGGGGCGTGTTCGAACGCCGTTTCCGTGCCGGTTCGCGCCTCGCTGCCACTGCCATTATCAACAACCTGCGGCTTTCTGCGGAGGTTGGGACCACCGAATATCTGTCGGGCGATTACGCGGATCCGCTGATTGAAATGCGAGACAGCCGGGATGCTGGCAACACCTGGGGGGATTGGGAGGAAACCAGCCTTGGTGAACAGGGCGGATATCGCGAGCGTGTAGAATGGCGCGCTTTGGGCATGTTCGACGATCCGGGGATGCTGTTCGAGTTTCGGGTTACCGATCCGGTGGGCTTCCGTCTGTCGGCAGTTGAGGCGAACGCAGCAGGGGGAGGGCGTTCGCGATGAGGCGGATCAACCTATTCCAGCGCGGGGTTCCTATTGTGGACGAAAGGGGCGTCCCCACGATCCAGTTTCAAACCGACTGGCAGCAGACGGTCAAGGAGCTGTTCGCCTCGATCGATACTGTAGGGGCGGCACAGACAGCAGCCACGGCAGCGCAAACCGCTGCTGATAATGCTCAGACGGCAGCAGATGCAGCAGATGCGGCGGCGAGCGATGCGCAAGCGGCAACCGATGAAACCCGCGCGGAAACGTCGCTGGTGAATAGCTATCCGGCCAATCCGGTCGGCACGCTTATCACGGCGGACAATACGGGCTTGGTGACGATCGCAGATCACGACCGTATTTATGGCGATCCGACGCTGAACCCGACTGTTCCCGTGGTTGGCGACACTAACGTCAGCGGCGGCGTCTCCGGTGACATTATCCGGGTGTATTACAGCGATCCCTCAAGGGCGGGCGGCGCGGTGACATATGCGTTCACCATCGATCCGGCTGCGCCTCCGGTTCAGGGCGGTGACATTCATTCTGTGGGTGCCGTCACGATTCCCGCAGCAGGGTCAAACAACGGTGGGCCTGTCCGTCCTCCCGGCTACGCGAACCCGATACCGTGATCCGCCCCGCCACGCTCGACGACATTCCGGTGATGGTCGAGATGGGGCGGAAGTTTGCTGACAGGTCCGGGGTCGAAGTTGGTTTCTGCCCCGACAGCGTTGCCTCGCTGCTTGCGGGGTTGATCGAGAATGGAATCTGTCTGGTCGGTGAGAACTGCATGGCGGGGGCGGTGTTGTTCGATCACCCTTTCAATCGCTCTCACAAGGCGGCGCAGGAGCTTTTCTGGTGGAGTGAGGGACGGAATGGTCTGCGACTTCTCGATGCGCTGGAAACGGCTGTCCGCGAAGCTGGGGCGCATTCCTTGACGATGATCACCCTTGAGGCGGTCAATCCCGAAACGACGGGCAAGCTTTACGCTCGCAAGGGCTTCCGAGTGCTTGAGCATAGTTACATGAAGGTGTTTTGATATGGCGATTGCAACTGGCCTAGCCATTGCGGCGGGCGTCTCTGCGGCTGCCGGGATCGGCGGAGCTGCTATCGGAGCCAAGGCTCAGAAGAAGGCGGCGAATAAAGCGGCACAGACAGCAGCCGACACAACCGCGGCGAACAATGCGCTCGCTGCGGATATCTACGGACAGAACAAGGCGACGCTTGCTCCCTTCGTCAACACGGGGACGCAGGCGAGCGGAGCGATCAACGCATTGCTTGGCCTTGGTGGTCCGGCTCCCGTCGTCGGCCAGTCCCCCGCTCCAACTTATGGCGGCCCTGTTAATGGCGCTGGCCAGCCTGTCCAAAATGCTCTTTTCCGTGGTCAGAACGGGATGTGGAACGGCGAGCCTATCAGCGATCTCTCGTGGAGCGATGGTCAGCAATACGCGCCGCAACCCCAATACGCGGCGGCAAACGTCACGACGCAGGCGGCACCGCAGAACCAGCAGCAGCAATATCAGAACGCTTTCGACAATTACCGCAATTCGACTGGCTACCAGTTCCGCCTTGGTGAAGGCACACGGGCGCTAGATAACAGCTATGCCAGCCGGGGCGTCGGACAGTCGGGGGCTGCCGCGAAGGCCGCTCTCAATTACGGCCAGAACATCGCCAGCGGTGAGTTCGGCAATTACCTGAACGCACTTATGGCACAGCAGGGCGTCGGCGTTGGCGCTGCAAGCGCTCAGGCGGGCGTTTCCACAAACTTTGTCAATCAGACCACCGCCAACAACAACAGCGCGTCGTCAGCAGCCGCAAACGCGGCGATCGCGCAGGGCAATGCCACGGGCAATATGTGGTCGGGCATCGGGAACAGCATCGGCGGGGCGGTCGGCAATATCTTTGGGAGCAGCTTCGGCGGTGGCGGGACCAACGCTTACGGCCTCAGAGCAGGGCAGATCTACTGATGACCGACGACCAGAAAGAGGAGCTGGCTATCCTGAAACGGAAGTTGGCCGCCCGCAAAGATAATCCCGGCTGGGCCAAGAGCGCCAAGGCAATCGAAGATCGCATCGCGGAGCTTGAAAATGACGCAGATTAACTGGAACGCGCTGCAAAGCTTCGACATCGGCGGGGCGTTCAATCAGGGTATGCAGGCGGGGCAACAGCGCCGTCGTGAGCAGGAAACCGACAACGCCTTGCGGGCATTGGTTGCCAATCCCAATGACCCGAACGTCGTTCAGAACCTCGCGCAGTATGACCCGCGCATGGCGATGCAGGTCCAGCAGCAGCAGTCACAGCAGGCGCAACAGCAACAGCTTGTGCAGACCCGTCGAGCAGCGGCGGGCGGTGACGCGCAAGCCCTGATGGACTTGGCTGGCGTCGCCCCGGATGAATATTTCAGGTTTGATGAACAGACCCGCAAGGGCGTTGAAAAGGGCATCGAGGTTATCGGGCAGGCCGCTTTGATGGCTGACACGCCGGAAAAGTGGGACGCGACTGTTCAGCAGCTTGGCCCTGAGTTCGCGCAATATATGGGACGCTTCGACCTTCGCGAGGGCGTGGTGTCCAAGGCGAAGCTGGCGAAGGAATTCATCGACATAAACCAGCCGAAGTACCAGGTGATTCCCGAAGGTGGGATGCTCGTCAACACGCGCGACCCCCAAGCTTTGGCACAGGTCGGTGCTGGTGGGCCGGCACCTCTCCAGCAGCCCGCACAGGGCGGCGTTTCCGAAGAGCAGGCCGCCCCGATCATCCAACAGGCGATGACAAGCAAGGTGATCGCCCCTGAGGATTTGGCGCGCATTCAATCGTCACTCGGCCCGAACGGGCAGCAGGCGGCGCAACAGTGGATGCGGCAACAGGGTATTCAGGTCGGCAAGCAAATCGGCGGCAAGACCTACGTGCAGCGCAATGGCGAATGGTATGAAGCTGGGGGCAATCAATAATGCAGAAAGTCACCGACCCGGCATTGCTGGCGCAGCTTAACGGCGGCGGGCAGGTAGCCGCTCCGCGTCCGATGCAGCCGACCACGCCGGGTATCATCGTGGGGCGCCCGAAGGTGCCTGACGCCCGAACTTTGGAGCGTGATGCTGTCGCTGACGCCAACGCGGCTCGGGATGATGCAAGGGCAGACGCCGCTGCAGCGCGAGATCAGGCAAAATTTGACCTTGAGCAAGCCAAGCTTGCAGCAACCGGTGGCGTTGATGCGAGCGGCGATGAAAAAACAGCGGCGTTCCTCACCACCCGGCTTGCCGATGGCGTCCGCGCTCTCGGGCAGCATAAAGGCTCGCGTCCCACATTTGGGGTTGAAGCGGTGCGCACGATCGCTGGCGATACGGCCGCAAATTACCTGACAGGCGACGACCGGCAGATTGTGGAAGCGAACCAGCTCGATGTGCTGGATTCAGCGCTGACCCTTGGCACTGGCGCTGCCTATACCAAGGAGCAGCTTGAGGGGTATCGCAAAAGCTACTTTCCGGTCCTTGGCGATAGTGACGCTGTGGTTGCGGAAAAGTCGCGCAAATTGAAGGTGCTTTTACAGGCGGCCCGTCTAAAAGCGGGTTCCGCCGCCCCAATGATCGACACGGCACTCGCTGAGGCGGGTCTTTCAGATACGGAAGATCAGCAGGGCGGCGCTATGGCCAGTGTCCTAAATCCTGCCGCTGACGGCAATGGTCGGCCAATTCGCCCCCTGCCAGATGGCCAGAAATGGGCCTATGATGAGCAAGGCCAGCGCATTGGCATCCTGAACGCTGATGGAAGCTGGAACAGCGGCTATTCAGAGATCGTCGATAACGTCAGCGAGCGGGAAGCGGAACAGGCTCTCAAAGACCAAGGCGGCATGGATTACGCTACCGGCGGGGAAGCGGGCTTGTACCGCGGTATATCGCTCGGGCTGTCGGATGAAATCGCAGGGCTTGGCGCTGGCGTTCACAGCCTTCTGACCGGCGGAGACTTTTCGGAGGGCTACAAAAAAGAACGTGATATCGAGCGCGCCGCTCAAAAGATCAGCCGCGAGCAAGCTGGCGTGTTGCCCGAGTTGGCGGGTGGTATTCTCGCCCCTGCCGGTGTTTTGGGGCAGGCAAAGAATGTGCGTCAATTCGCGCAGCAGGGCGCCGTTATCGGCGGTGTAGCTGGCGCGGGTGAAGGGCGAGGGCTACGCGATTCTGCAACGAACGCGCTCCTTAGCTCGGGTGTTGGCGCACTGGCTGGAGCTGGGACTGGCAAGATTGTGGGGGCCATTCCCGCTCGCGGTGCGCCATCGGCAAGGCAGGCAGAGCGCAATGCCCTGCTGCAAGACTTCCAGCAGGAGCAAGTGCGCGCCCTCCCCGCGAACGTCGGGGGTACCGTGACCAATCGCATGACGAGCGGCATGGCACAATCTCCCATTGGGAGCGCCCCGATCCGCGCCGCTGCGAAAGAGCAAGGGGCGACATTCGGATCGGCTGTAGAGGGTGTAGCCGCGCGCT
The DNA here is from genome assembly GCF_002205635.1 of Sphingopyxis witflariensis. Taxonomy (GTDB): domain Bacteria; phylum Pseudomonadota; class Alphaproteobacteria; order Sphingomonadales; family Sphingomonadaceae; genus Sphingopyxis; species Sphingopyxis witflariensis. Next base: position 324,244 of record NZ_NISJ01000004.1, read on the forward strand.
CTGGCCGCGCAATGCCAGCCGACGAAGCCGGGGAAGCGTTCCGGCAGTCCGCGCGGGCGGGTATCGAGCGCGATGGCCAGCGCATTGGTCGAATTTATGACGCCGCAAAAAAAGAGGCGTCAGGCGTCAAGATCAAGCCTAACCAGGGCATTCGACAGATCGACGAGGAGATTGCGAAGCTCTCGGAGACAGCGGAGATCAATCAGCCGCTTATCAACGAATTGACCAAGCTGAAAGCCAGCCTTCAACAGAACACAGCCATGTCGATCGATGGCCTCAAAACGGCTCGGTCCTTTGCGGGCAAGGCTGCAAGCAATGTTGAGTTGCGCGCTACCCCGGCAAAGGCGACCATGACGCGCGTGTTCGACGCTCTTGCTACAGACTTCGAAGGAGGATTGCGCGCAGCCGGTAAGGGCAAGGCAGCAACGCTATTCAAGCGCGCTGATGGCCTGTGGAAAGCCCGTATCGATGATATCGACGGCGCGTGGGAGCCAATCATCGGTTCCGGGAAATCAGGCGAGGACATTGTTAAATCCATTGAGACGATGGCAGCTGGCGGAAAGGGCGGCTTTGCGCGGCTAAAAACCGTCCTGTCTGGGGCTTCTCCAAGCGAACGTGGCGATATGGTTGCGACCCTCATCGATCGCATGGGGCACGCGCGCAAAGGCGCCCAGAACGCAGAGGGAGACGTTTTTTCGCCAAACGTGTTCCTGACCAATTGGAACGGGATGAGCAAAAAGGCCAAGGCGCTGATGTTCGGCAACACCGAGCTTCGGCAGTCCCTTGATCGCCTTTCTCGCATTTCCGAGAGCGTCAAGGATTCGGCTGGCTTTGCCAATACGTCTAACACGGGCGGCGCCATCGCTGCACAAGGTCTGATCGGGGCGGGTGGATATGGGGTTGGCAATCTTCCCGGCCTCATCTTGACGACCGGCGCAACGTACTTGACCGGCAAGTTGCTTGCCTCACCGCGCTTCGCGGCGTGGTTGGCTCGCGCGCCGAAGCAGGCGTCACCACAACAAACGAAGGCCTATGTCGATCGGCTCCGCACGGTTGCGGCGGCGGAACCCGCATTGTCGGGCGAGATAAGTCGCTTTGCGCAATTCCTGAACGCAGCAAACGACGTCTCACCCAACGTAGCCGTGGCTGTGCCCCAAGGTCAGAATAAAGATAACTGATTCAAACTTGTACCAGATGAGCGCCAGCATGGCGGCGCGCGAGACGGCGTAACGCATTCCCACCACTTACCACACTCAAGGCTCCTTCGGGGGCCTTTTTTTATGGGGCAATCATGGCACGATATAACTACATCCCCAACCGGGTCATCGACACCAACGGCATCTCCGATGGCGCGTCGATCTTCTTTTACCTGTCGGGCACCACCACCAAGATTTCGATCTACAGCACCGACGATCTTTCGACGCCGATTGCTAACCCCCATATCGTCCCGGCTGGCGCAGAGGTGATCCCGATCTACTTCGCGCAGGATCCGGAGGATATCCGCGTTCGGGTCGTGTCAGACCGCGGCGAAGTCATCTCCGATGATGACCCGTATGACGATTTTGTCACCGGCAGCGAACTTGGCCCCATTCAGGACGCGATTGACGCACTACAGGGCAGCGTTGGCAGCGCAATTGCCCTTGGGCAGTTCAATCGCATCCTTTCCAAGCTCGACAGCCAAAGCGCAGACGCGAACCTTGTTATCCTCACCGACAGCACCGGGGACGAAACCAGCGAATGGATTTACCTGCTGTTCAGCGGGAGTGTGGCTGCGGCGTACCCGGAATGGACGATCAAGATTCTTTATTGGTCGGAGTCGAGCTATGCCGCTGCAACGACGATTCAAACGGGCACTGGCACACGCACGCTGACGGTTTGGGCTGCGGCTGTCGCGGGATCGATCGCCAACCGCTTTGCCGGTACTGACTTCACGGCTGCGGTGGTCACTCCGACGCCTGATGCTGTTATGCTGTCCTACGGCCACAATGCGGACATTCAGGGGGTAGGGCCGTACACCTCTGCCACTATCCGCCAGTTGTCGTGGTTCAACGCCATTGCTGACCGTCTCGACAAGGGGCTTCCCAACGTGCCGGTCGTAATGATCGGGCAGAACCCAACGATCAACAACAACGGCTCCAACCCAGCCGGGACCGATGACGGCTTCATGCGCCGCCGTCTTGAACTGCTGTTCCCGCTGGCGGCTCGTCGCGGATGGGGCGTCATCAACGTCCACGATGCTTTTCTGCAATCCTCCACGCCTCTGGCTAACTTGCTCGTCGATAGCACGCACCCGAACGCGGCTGGATCGCAGTTGTGGGCCGATGTCGTGTGGGGCGTGATGCGGGCAAGCCGGGGCGCACAGGACGCTGGCGGGGTTGTTCCCGGTCGGTTGATGAAGGCTTGGCGCAGCTACGCCGATTTCAACACATGGTCCAAGGGCAACATCACCCTGACCCAGCAGACTACGGCGGGGCGTTTCGAGACGCGCCCCGACGCAGCTACAGCCACGATCACGAGCACCGCAGGGCTGGGGTATATCTATATCACCGCAGCTTCTGCTGCCGATATGCCAGCCCTGCGCGGGCGCTACGTCACTTTTGCGGTGTGGATGCACATTCCGGTGGCTTCCGAGACAAACGCGGGCCGTATCGAGATTGTAGACAGCGGCAGCACGACGGTCAGCCAAGGGCCGGTAAGGGGCGATGGCTTCGCTGTGTTCACGGTGACGCACCTTGTTGATGCTGCGGCGACATCTCTTGTCGTCAACGTTTACTCGGCGGAGGCAGCATTCTCCCCGGCGAGTGTGGTTGACATCGATCGTGCTTCGCTATCGCTCGGGCTGGACCCCATCGACCCGATCACTGCGGAAGATCCAGTCGCCGCCCCGACGCTCCCTCCGTTCCGTGGCGCGTTGGTGAAGAAAAACGCGGACCAAACGACGGCAAACTATGCAGGGGGCGCTAATGTCGCTTGGGATGCAGAGGTCTACGACACCGATGCATTCCACGATAATGTCACGAACAACACCCGCCTGACCGTTCCTTCTGGTGTGACCAAAGTCCGCCTGAGCGCGCAGGTTCGCTATTCCAACGGCACGAACAATGAATTCGCGGCGCTTGCGATCAACAAGAACGGCGCGGGCTACGACGGCCAAGCCTATCAGGTTGTCGCCAGCCCCACGGGCGCGGGAAGTGTCAGTGTCGGGACGGGCGTTTTGACCGTTACCGCTGGCGATTACTTCGAAGCGAATTTCCAGATGCAGGCCGACACCTCGATTACCGTCGCGGCGGGCCTGTCGTGGTTCTCCATCGAGGTCGTGGAATGATGGGCGATCCTTCGGACATCGGGGTGAAGCAATCGAAAAGGAGAAAAGCCATGAAGAAAGAAGACGAACTGCTTGAGCGTATTGCGGTCGCATTGGAGAGCATCGCGGATGCAATGAACCCGCAGGTTCAGGGCTTCGGCACCGATCCGCCGCCTCCCCCGCCGCCGTCAAAGTGACCCCATGTTCTCGGAAGCCTACGCCATAGCGGTTGCGATATACCCGATGCTGCTCATCTCCACGCTGGTGGTGGGCGGCATCGGGATAGCCGTGAACCGTGGCGGATCGCGGCGGGTGGGCGCCGTGATGATCGGCTGTCAGATCGCATTGCTGGGGCTGTGGGCTATTGGCGTGCGGCCCCAGTCACCAGAGATCGGCATGGTGGTGTGCAATGGCTTGTCTGCTGCCGTCCTGCTTCTGACGCCGCCAACGCCGCCCTACCGTCTCCAGCGCCTCGCATCGAGCCTGTTTCTGGCGTCGGCTCTCCTCAACTCGGTTTTCGCCATCTTCGACCCAACCCCATACCTCACCGCCATGAGGTGGTTCGGATCGGCGGCGATCGACATGGTGATGATTCTGACGCTGGGGGGATATTGTGGTGGGCTGGTTGGAAAAGCTCTTGCTCATCGGTTTCGCGATCATGCTCGCGATCCATATCATTCCGGTCATCGTCGATGACGGAAAGGCGGAACGGCTGGGGCGAGATGATGAGGGATGCGGTCGCTCCGGCGAGCATCCTGATTAGCGTCTTTACCCTCTACATGACGCTGGCCGACAAGACGAGCGACGACGCCAAATGGCGGCAGCAGATTGAGAGCCAGATCAGCGCGCTTGAGAAGGATAGCGGCGCTTCCGATACCCTTCACCAGAGTCAAATCCGTTTCATGAACGGGTCCACGAACCGCATAAATTTCCTGTGCCAGACGCTCGCCGGGGGGCGAGGGATTTGCACGATGATGCCGGAATAGGAGACGACCATGAAACTCATCCCCCACTGGAAAGCCATGTGGCGAAGCTGGAGCGTCCAGATCAATGCGCTTGGCCTCGCTATCCTCGCATGGTTCACCTTCGATCCTATCGCCGTCCTGAGCGTCTGGAACGCCATGCCGTCGGCTGTGCATGACCTGATCCCCGAACAGGCGGTGTCTGGCCTTGGAGCCATCATCTTCGGCCTCGCGATGATCGCCCGGCTCGTTCACCAGCCGAAATTGCAGGAGAAGCGTAATGGCGAAACGTCCTAACCCAATCCTGCACATGGACGCGAAGAAGCCTGAATCGTCGGCAAAGATGAAGGCTATCGCTGTGATCGGGGCTGGCGCACTCGCCCTCACCGCGCCGTTCGTCGCGCAGTGGGAAGGAAAGCGCAACGATCCTTACCGGGATATCGTAGGCGTCTGGACCGTCTGCTATGGCGACACGCGCGACGTAAAGCCCGGCCAGCGTCAGACCGATGCCCAGTGCCAGGATCGCCTCTATGCCCAGATAGCGGATCACGCCAAGCCCGTGGTTGCCTGTGTCCCGCAATTGAAGGGCAAAGACGCGCAGCTCGCAGCCTCGGTGTCGCTGGCCTACAATATCGGCACCGGTGGCTTCTGCAAATCGACCGCAGCGAAACGCTTCCGTGCTGGCGATTGGAAGGGTGGCTGCAATGCTTTCTACGCATGGCGCTTTGCAGGCGGGAAAGAGATCAGGGGCCTTGCCAATCGGCGTCGTCAGGAAATGGCGCTTTGCAGGACGGGTCTGTGATCCCGCTCTGGCTCTACGGTGTCGGGGGTGTTGCGATCGCTGCCGTGTCCTTCGGTTCCGGCTACACGGTGCGCGCATGGAAGGCTGACAGCGATATCGCCAAGATCGAGCAGAAGCTTGAGGAGGAAGCCGCTGCGCAGCGAGCCAGAGCCGATACAGCCGCCGCGAAGTACGAGGAAGCGCGTAGCGCTCTCGATACCCAGTCCTACCGCACGCAAACCACTATCCGCGAGGTATACCGGAATGTCCAAGTCCCTGCTGAGTGCGCTGTGCTTGAGCCTGCTGCTGACAGCTTGCGGTCCTCGGTTGACGCGGCCAACGCCGTCGCTACCGGCAAATCTGCGCCAGCCCTGCCCTGAGTTGCCCCTGCCCCCGATCCCGTTGATTGATCCAGCGCGGATCGCTTGGGAGGAGGCGGTGGTCACGCTTTACGGGAAATGTGCGGGGAGGGCCCACGCGAGGACTGATGCGCTGTCGGATTAGTCTATATCGCTGGGGCGATGGCGCTGGGTGGCTTCGGCTAGGCGACCTCGCGCCAGTGAAGGCCAGCGACATTGGCGTACGGGCTCAGGTCCGCGAGCCTATAGGTTTGCACCTCTTCGCTTCCGTCCCGGCGAAACTCATAAACGCGGTTTCGGTCGAAGCCAGATGGGTAACCGTACCCATACGAGGAGAGGACCAGCAGCGGTCGCCACTCTGCTTCTTGTCGATATGCGGCGGGGCTAGTCCAGTCCTTCATCTCTTCCTTGCGGCGAGCGTCTCGCGCTTCGCGATCAAGTGCGTCGCATTCAGCTTCAAGGTCGCCGATTGTCTCGCGGGCTTGGCGCAGTTCGCGCCACGGGTTGAGCCATTTCCACATGAGAGCATCCTATCAAATTTGAGAGAAAAAGCTAGTGTTTCCGCGCGTTTTGTGCGACAAGAAAGTGCGCGGCCATCGGATTAACCGCTTCGGCGTCTCTGTGGCTTTCGGGTCAGATAGATACGGGGGTCGCGTCGGCGGCGAGTTTGGACCGGGAGTTCCCGGTCGGCTCGCCGCCTCACCCTGCCAAACCCTTCACCAAAGCCACCACCAACACGATAGCGATCCCCACGGCGAACAGACGGCCTCTGGTGAGATAGCGGTTCACAGTGCGTCAATCCCACCGGCAACGAACGTGGCGCAACCGTCGAGCGCGAACATAGCGACGGCGATCCCGATCAGCATCCAGAGCAGATAGCTGGCAGCGTGGAGAATTTGACCCAGCTTCCACATTACCCGTCCTTCCTTATTGTGTTGAGGGTGGCGCGGGCAATGTTCCGCATGTCGATCACCTTGGACGAGCCCATTGGGTCATCATGGCTGCGCTGCTCGATCGCTGACAGCCCTTCCACCGCCACCTCAAGGTCAGCCGTTAGCTGCGACACTTGGGCGCGGAGGGTGGTAACGGCAACGCTCGCGTAGTGATCCATGCGCTGGTCCTGTTGCGTCGTGCCGAGCAGGCGCGCGTCGTCGATAAAAGGATCGTCGCGCATGGCCTCAACGACTCGCGCCACAACCGCCCTCCGCTCTGCCTCTCGCTCTGGACCGACCCCACCCTCGATGCTGGCGGCGTTCATGCGGACACCGAGGGGGAGGCGATTTCAAACACCGGGAGGCCAGCAGCGCGAGCGCGGCGAACCATGTCGGCTGTCCCGCGCCCTCCCGGAAAGGCGATGACCTTGGTCGGCCGCCCCTCGTCGATCATCTGCTGGTTGCGGATCGGGCCAGCGGCGCGGCCATGGGCGGCCCAATCGGCAGGATAGTTCTCGTATCGACAGCGCCGCTGTTGGCACCACTCGCGCGCGAGCCTGTCAGCGCCGGGAGCGCCGCCCTGAATTATCGTGTCGCCGTGCCGGACGTGGCCATCAAGCGCTGCGAACGCGGTATCCTGATCGTCGAAGTCACGACCGCCGCACACAAGGATGCGGGCGATCATGCCGATACTCCCCGGGGAGTGTGGGGGGAGAGCCGCTCGACCTCGGCGAGAATGTCAGGGTGACGCTCGAACCATTCGCCGTGGAGGCGGTGCGCTGCAAAGCGGTCATGCAGGATGCGCTCATCCTTCAATGTCCCCCACCCGCTCGCGAGAACCGATAGCTTCACAGGGCTGAATGATTGAAGCGTTGAGAGCCGGACGCGTCGCCGGTCTGAATAACTGGTCAGACCGTGGTCAGAGAGTTTCGTTTCGTTCGACACTTGTTCGTCCTCCGTTCGATACGGAGGGAACGCAATTCGGTCGAAAATCGGGCCTGTCTCTCGGTGTAAACGAGATGCTCTACCAACTGAGCTAAGCGCCCCATTCGGGAAGCGCGCCCCTGCCACAGCTTGGACCGGCTGGCAAGTCGGACGTCGGAGACTTGCGCTAGTCCCACCGCGGTTCAGGATCAATTCCGGGTGATAATGCTTAAAAAGCGAGCGATTTCGGGAGTTTCCCAAACCCCTGAGATCGGCTAGTAGCAACCGGGGCCTGAGTTCACAAACGAAGTGCAACACCTCACACAGGTGTTGCCATGTCGAGATACCGTCAGTTATCGATTGAGGAGCGCTGTTCGATTGCCCGTCTTTATGAAGACGGGCAATCGATCCGGCAGAT
>NZ_NISJ01000005.1 GCF_002205635.1 Sphingopyxis witflariensis
CTCCAAAACCAACATCCCGATCTCGCCGCCTGAAAATCCAGCCGGCTGCTTAAACCATCGAAATGAGGGGTCCCTTTTAGACGCCGATCACCCCGCTAACGGGGTCCTTTTTGCACGCCGATCCACAACGAGGGCAATATTTACGAATGCCTGATCGAGGGCTATAAGCATGATCTGCGCAATTGCTGGTGGATCGTCGACTATAACCGCCAGTCGCTCGACGCAACGACCGCCGATCGCATGTTCGACCGTTTCGACGATATTTTCGAGACCTGCGGCTGGCGGGTGCTGACGCTCAAATATGGGAAATTGCAGCAACAGGCCTTCGCGCGTCCGGGCGGCAAGACGTTGCAGCAATGGATCGACGGCTGTTCCAATGCAGACTTCGCCGTCCTGACCTATCAGGGCGGCGCCGCGTGGCGCGCACGGCTGATTGCCGACATTGGCGACAAACCGCATGAGAAGAAGCTGCTCGCCAGCTTCGACGACGATGCGCTGGCGCAGTTGATGACCAACCTCGGTGGCCATTGCATCGAGACGATCATCGAAGCCTTTGATAGCGCCGACGACGACCGCCCGACACTTTTCATCGCCTATACGGTGAAGGGTCATGGCCTGCCCCTCGCCGGGCACAAGGACAATCACTCGGGCATGATGAACACGAACCAGATTCATCAATTCCGCGACAGTCTGGACATCGCCGAGGGCAGCGAGTGGGAAAAATGGAGCGGTGTCGGCGACAATGTCGCGGCGCGGCTGCAGGCCTTCGTCGATGACAGCCCGATCGCGCGCAAACTTCGCGAGGGCGCGTTGGAGACCGTGCCGGTTCCGGCGATCCTGCCAGCCCCCGAGGGCACGGAACAGTCGACCCAGGCAGCATTCGGCCGCGTCCTGCTGGACCTCGCCAAATCGGGCGCGCCGCTCGCCGACCGGATCGTGACGACCGCGCCCGACGTGACGCAGACGACGAACCTCGGGGCGTTCGTGAACCAGCGCGGGCTGTTCCGGCGCAAGGAACTCGCCGATGTGTTCCAGAAGGCGAAGATCCCTTCGGCGCAAAAATGGGCCCAGCATGCGGCGGGCCAGCATATGGAACTCGGCATCGCCGAGAATAATTTCTTCTTGCTGCTCGCCTCGCTCGGCCTCGCCGCGCCGCACTTCGGGACGCGACTGATCCCGGTCGGGACAGTCTATGACCCCTTCATTTCGCGCGGCCTCGATGCGCTAAACTATGGCTGCTATCAGGACGCGCGCTTCCTGCTCGTCGGCACGCCTTCGGGGATCACCCTCGCCGGCGAAGGCGGCGCGCACCAGTCGGTAAACACCCCGCTGATCGGCATGGGCCAGCCGAACCTCGACTATTATGAGCCCGCTTTTGCCGATGAGGTCGCCCTGCTGATGCGGCACGCCTTCGACCATATGCAGCAGCCCGATGGCAGCTCGGTCTATCTGCGCCTGTCGACCCGGTCGATCGCGCAGGTCGAACGGACCGACACGGCGTGGCAAGCCGATGCGCTGAAAGGCGGCTATTGGCTGAAGTACCCGGGCCCGGACGCCGAGGCCGCGATCGTCTTCACCGGTGTCATCGCGCCCGAAGCCCTCGCCGCCTGGCAGATATTGAGCGAGGATATGCCCGACATCGGCCTCCTCAACATCACCTCGCCTGACCTTCTCCATCGCGGCTGGTCGGCGCGGCGCGCGGCGCGCTGGACCGGCGGCGCACCCGAACCGAGCCATATCGAAAAGCTGCTCGCATCCCTCGCGCCCGGCGCCGGGCTTGTCACGGTGCTCGACGGCTCTCCGGCAGCGCTGTCGTGGATCGGCGGCGTCAGCGGCAACCGCGTGAGTCCGCTCGGGACCGACCGCTTCGGCCAGACCGGCGACGCGCCCGACCTTTACGACCTGTACCGGATCGACGCGGAAGCGATCGTCGATGCTGCGGCCGAACTCTTCCTGGGAAACTGACATGGCGATCGAACTGATGATGCCGGCGCTCTCGCCGACGATGGAAAAGGGCACGCTCGCCAAATGGCTCGTGGCCGAAGGCGATCTGGTCAAAGCGGGCGACCTGATTGCCGAGATCGAGACCGACAAGGCGACGATGGAATATGAAGCGGTCGATGAGGGACGGATTGCGAAGCTGGTCGTTGCCGAGGGAACCGACGACGTTGCGGTGGGAACCGTGATCGCCCTGCTCGCCGGGGCGGATGAAGCCCAGGCGGTTCCGGCGCCGTCCGCTCCCCCACCGGCCCTGTCGCCCACGCCGACAGACGCCGCTCCGCCGGTCGCGCCCGCCGCACCCATGCCGCCGCCGCAATTGACCGATTGCGCACCCGCGCCGTCATTGCGCCAACCCCCCGCCGACCGGATCAAAGTCAGCCCGCTCGCGGCGCGTATCGCCAATGCGAAAGGCATTGACCTCTCCGCCATTGCGGGGACGGGTCCAAACGGCCGGATCGTTCGGGGCGATCTCGGTCTTTCCTCACTATTGGCGGCGCCTGCCACCCCTTCCATGGCCGCGCCCACCGCTATCACGGGCATCGCACCTCCCCCCGCGGGTGTTCCGGTCGAGACGGTGAAGCTGAGCTCGATGCGCAAGACGATCGCGCGGCGGCTCAGCGAGAGCAAGCAGACCGTCCCGCACTTTTACCTGACGGCACGCTGCAATCTCGACCCGCTGCTCGCGCTTCGCGGGACACTCAACACGACGCTTGCCCCCAGCGGATTAAAATTGTCGGTCAACGACCTTCTTATCAAGGCGCTGGCACTGGCGCTGCACGAGGTTCCCGATGCCAATGTCCAGTTCGGCGGCGACGTGCTTCATCGCTTCGCACGCGTCGACGTGTCGATGGCTGTCGCAATCGACGGCGGGCTCGTCACGCCGGTGCTGCGCGACGTGGGCTCGCTGTCGCTCTCGGCGATCGCAACGCAGAGCAAAGCCCTCGCTGCGAAGGCACGCGACGGCAGGCTGACACCCGGAGATTATGAAGGCGGCACCGTCTCGCTGTCCAACCTCGGCATGTTCGGGATCGACGAGATGTTCCCGGTGATCAATCCGCCGCAGGCGCTGATCCTCGGCGCCGCTGCGGGCATCGAGCAGCCGTGGAAGGTCGATGGCGAGATCAAGCTGGCGACGGTCATGGCCGCGACCGCCAGTTTCGATCACCGCGCGATCGACGGCTCGGTCGCGGCCGAATTCATGCGGGCCTTTCGCGAACTCGTCGAGACACCGCTGCAGCTTCTCATTTGAACGCCGCGCGCGACTGTGCGCCCCGCGGCCGCGCCCATGCTCAGGGCGTAAGAACCGGCAGATCGAGGAAGGATTGCTTCACGGCATTGGCCTCGATCTTCAAGACCGGCGTTCCGGATGCGGGGAGGCGATAGAAGCTGTCCTTGTCGTGCCCCGCAATGGCCACGCGCAAACTATGGCCTTTCGGCACCATCACCGACGTAGGAAGCAGCGCGAGCGACACCATGTCGGTGACGCCCGGCACCATGTCGCGCGCATCAGCGCGCAGGAAGCTGTGCTCGGGGCCGAAGGATGTGCCGCCGGGCCGCGGTCCCGGGCTCTTCCTGCTCGACAGGCGCAGGGCCCCCTCGGTGATCATCGTGACCCGGCCATCGGGCGCCACGCTCTCCAGATAGACGATCACCGCCCCATCCTTGTGGGACGACGACATTTGCAGGGTGATCTTCGGATATCCGGTGATCTCCATGTCCTTTTTAAGCGGCGGCGATGTGTAGAGCAAAGGCCGATTATCCGCCTCTCTCCGGTCGCCATAAAAGACGTCGCGATATCCCAATTGCGTGGTCCAGCGGGTTTCGCTTCCCGTCCCCGCCTCATAATCAACGGTATAGGCGTCCGCCCCCTTGCGCCCGGTTGGCGCCTTGGGACTGAGGCGGTGATCGGGGCTGAAATAATAGCGCTGACTGCGGGTGCCGACGGGCGGCCAGACCGTCGTCGTCCGCCAGTTTTTTGAGCCCACCACATAATAGACGAGTTCCTTTTGCGTCCGCACCGGCTGCGCGCCCTTTTCGAGATAGGCTAACAGGACGCTGACGGCGGGACAAAGGATCGACGTGCTGCCGCCGCACGGCAGCTTCACCTGGCCGTTCAAGGCAGGGCAAGCCCGCTCCTATCTGGGCATCGCGGGCGGGTCGGGCATCACACCGATCCTCGCGCTCATCAAGACCGCGCTGATCGAGGAAACGGACAGCCGCTTCACGCTTCTCTATGGCAACCGGCTGAGTTCGGGGATCATGTTCCTCGAGGAACTGGCGGCGCTCAAGAACCGCTATATGGACCGACTGGCGGTGCATCATTTCCTGCAGGATGAAGATGATGTCGAAGCCCCCCTGTTCAACGGCCAGTTAGATCAGAAGAAGCTGACGGAATTGTTTGACGGACTGGTCGACCCCGCCCGGATCGACGCCGCCTTCATCTGCGGCCCGGCGCCCATGATGGATGCCGCCGAAACCGCGCTGTGCAAAGCCGGCGTAGCGCCGGAGGCAATCATGCTCGAGCGCTTCACCGCCGGCCGCCCCACTGGCGCCGAGGCCGCAAAGATCGAGCGCGAACGCGAAGCCGCTTCGGGCAGGCGGCTGGTCATCGCGATGGACGGCCGGACCCGCCGCCTCGCCTTCGAAAGCCAGCACGGTAGCATCCTCGACAATGCCCGCGCCGCTGGCCTTGCGCCCCCTATGCCTGCAAAGCCGGTGTCTGCGCGACCTGCCGGGCGCGGCTGATCAAGGGAGAGGTCAGCATGGCCGCCAATTACGGCCTGTCCTCCGACGAAATCGCCAATGGCTATATATTGACTTGTCAGGCCGTTCCGCTGACGGAGGAGGTTGTCCTCGACTACGACGCATAAGGGAAAAATATTGGCTCGACCGCAAGCCCCGGACTATGCCGACCGCCGTCAGGCGATGCTCGACAGCGCCGCCGCACTCTATGCCCGCCACGGTTATCTGGGGGCATCCATTTCCGACCTCGCGGCCGCCAGCGGTGTGTCCAAGTCGCTGCTTTATCATTATTTCGGGTCGAAGGAGGACATCCTCTTCGAACTCATGATCGACCATGTCGAGGCATTGCAGCGCATGACCAATGAGGTGCTGGCCGCCCCGTCCGACAATCCGGCCGACCGGCTGGCGCAGCTAACACGCGGCTTTCTGCGCGCCTATGTCGGCGCATCTGACCGGCATAAGGTGCTGGTCAATGATCTGGACTATCTTCCCGCCGAACGGCGGCGCCAGGTCGTGCGCGTCGAACGCGAGCTGATGGACATTGTCGGCGACGTCCTGGCGGCCATCGGTCCGCATTATGGGGAAACCCGCGCCGAGCGCCGCGCATCGACGATGCTCTATTTCGGCATGATCAACTGGACCCACACCTGGTATGACGTCGAGGGACCGCTGTCGGTGGAAGCGCTGGCGGACCGGGCCATCGCAATATTCCTCGGCCGCCCGGCACCGACCAATGCGGGCCAAGTGTCGACGAAATTCTGATCGCAGACCTATCATCCCGTTCCAAACGCCCTTTTGATCAGGCGTTGATCAGAGGGCCCATCCTTTTGTCGGTGCAGGCCGGTGTGATTGATTGGCGCGCCGACGAATGCCCGCTACAGGCGGACCATGCTTCGCCTGACCGAACTCACGCTGCCGCTGCACCACGCACAGGAGGCGCTGCCCGCCGCAATCTGCAAGCGGCTGCGCATTTCCCCGCGCGAACTCATCCGCCACGTCGTCGCGCGGCGCGCGCATGATGCGCGGGACAAGACCAACATCAAACTCATCTATTCGGTCGACGTCAATGTGAAGGACGAGAGCGCGGTACTCGCGCGCTTTCGCAAGGACCGCAACGTCCAGCAAACCCCGAACACCAGCTATAAATTCATCATGCAGGCCCCGGCGGGGGTAAAACGGCCGGTCGTCGTCGGCGCGGGACCATGCGGACTGTTCGTCGGGCTGGTCCTCGCGCAAATGGGGTTCCGCCCGATCATCCTCGACCGCGGCAAGGTGGTACGCGAGCGCACCAAGGACACATGGGACCTGTGGCGGCGCGGCGTGCTCCACCCCGAATCGAACGTTCAGTTTGGTGAGGGCGGCGCGGGCACCTTTTCCGACGGCAAGCTCTACAGCCGGATCAAGGACCCGCGGCACCTCGACCGCAAGGTGCTCACCGAGTTCGTCAAGGCGGGCGCGCCGCCCGAAATCCTGACCGAAGCGCACCCGCATATCGGCACCTTCCGGCTGGTGACGATGGTCGAAAGCTTGCGCGAGACGATCGAGGGCCTCGGCGGCGAATATCGCTGGCAGCATAAGGTCGACGGGCTCGACATCAAAACCGACGGATCGGGCGAGCGCTGCATCCAAGGCGTTCACCTGAGCGATGGCGAGTATATCGAGGCCGACCGCGTCATCCTGGCCGTCGGCCACAGCGCGCGCGACACTTTCGCGATGCTCCACGCGGCGGGGGTCCATGTCGAGGCGAAGCCCTTTTCGATCGGCGTGCGGATCGAGCATCCGCAATCGTGGATCGACACCTCGCGCTTCGGGGCGGATGCAGGCAACCCGATCCTCGGCGCCGCCGAATATCATATCTCGCACCACTGCAAAAACGGCCGCACCGTTTATAGTTTCTGCATGTGCCCGGGCGGCACGGTGGTCGCCGCGACGTCGGAAGAGGGGCGCGTCGCGACCAATGGCATGAGCCAATATTCACGCAACGAGCGCAACGCCAATTCGGGCTTCGTCGTCGCGATCGACCCGGCGCGCGACTATCCCGGCGATCCGCTCGCCGGCCTCGCGTTCCAGCGCCATTGGGAATCGCTCGCATATGTTGCGGGCGGTTCGAACTATCGCGCGCCCGCACAGCGCGTCGGTGACTTTCTGGCGGGGCGTCCATCGACCGCGCTGGGCAGCGTCGTCCCGTCCTATCGCCCCGGCGTGACCCCGACCGATCTGGCCCAATGCCTACCCGATTTCGCGGTAGAGGCGATGCGCGAGGCGATCCCGGTCTTCGGGCGCCAGATCAAGGGCTATGACCATCCCGACGTGGTAATGACCGGGGTAGAGACGCGCACCTCGTCGCCGGTGCGCTTTACCCGCGGGGACGATTTGCAGAGTCTGAACACCCGCGGGCTTTTCCCCGCGGGCGAAGGCGCCGGCTATGCCGGGGGCATCTTGTCCGCGGCGGTCGATGGCATCAAGGTCGCCGAGGCGGTCGCGCAAAGCCTGAAGCCATGACGCTGATCCTGTTCAACAAGCCCTATGACGTGCTCAGCCAGTTCACCGATAGCGGCACTGCGGGATCGACCCGGCGGACCTTGTCCGACTTTATCGACGTGCCTGGGGTCTATCCGGCGGGGCGGCTCGATCTCGACAGCGAGGGGCTGATGCTGCTGACCGACGACGGCCGGCTGCAGGCGCGGATATCCGATCCCAAATATAAAATGCCCAAAACCTATCTCGCACAGGTCGAGGGCGATGTGGCCGACGCCGCGCTGGCGATGCTGCGGGGCGGCGTCCAGTTGAAGGACGGGCCGACGCGCCCCGCCGAAGCCGAACGCATCGCCGACCCTGAATTATGGCCGCGCGACCCGCCGATCCGCGTTCGCAAAAATATACCCGATTGCTGGATCAAACTGACGATCACCGAAGGCCGCAACCGCCAGGTACGCCGCATGACCGCCGCCGTCGGTCATCCGACCTTGCGGCTGATCCGTTGGGCTATCGGCCCCTGGACGCTCGAAGACGTACCACCGGGGCAATGGCAGCACGGCGCAGCGTAAAAAGCCCGCCTTTCACCGAGCCAGAGCGACACCCTCGACGGTAATCCGGTGCATGTGGCGCCGATGGCCGTGATAGTCATTGATCGCATAATGCCAGGTCGACCGATTGTCCCACATCGCGAGCGACGCATCCTGCCAGGCGAACCGGTAATGATATTGCGGCTGCAGGATATGCGCATAAAGTTCCGCGAGCAGGTCGGCGCCCTCTTTTTCGGCCAGACCGACAATCTCCAGCGTGAAAGCCGGGTTGACGTACAGGCCCTTGCGACCGGTTTCGGGATGCGCGAGGACGACGGGATGAACCGCCTCCTGCACCGCGCTCTCGCCGTTGCCGAAACGCGATCCGACCTCGGCGGCATAGGGCGAAGCGGTGCCAAAGACATGGGCATTTCCGTGGCGCGCGCGCAGCCCATCGAGGCGCTTCTTCATTGCATCGGGTAGTCCGTCATAAGCAGCCTGCATCCCGGCGAACATCGTATCGCCTCCGGTCGGCGGAGTTTCCAGCGCATAGAGGATCGAGCCCATCGCGGGCACCTGGTCATAGCTGTGGTCCGTGTGCCAGCCGCCGCCGATATTCGCGGTCTGATCGGCTTCCTTCAACACTTGTGCAATTTGCGGATAGCCCTCGACCGGCGCGAAGAAGCGATTGATGTTGATCGGGCCCCAACGTCCGGCGAAGGCGATATGGTCTTCGGGCGTCAACGATTGGTCACGAAAGAACAGCGCGCCATGATCGAAGAAGGCCTGCCGGAGCACCTTAAAATCCGCGTCCCCGATGCTCCTGATATCAACATCGTCGACCAATGCGCCGACAGCGTCGTTTGCCGGTGTAATTTTCATATCCAATCCCTCTCGCTCTTGTCATCGATGATGGGGCTATCAGGCAGCATCCTCAGCCGGGCGGGCGCACCGGATAGTCGGTGTAACCCCGCTCCTCCCCTGTATAAATATGATCACGGTCGACCCGTGCGAGTTCGGCGCCGTCGCGGATGCGCGCGACAAAGTCGGGGTTGCTGATGAAATAGCGGCCAAAGGACACCGCCTGCGCCGCCCCGCCGCGCAGCAGTTCGGCGGCGGAGGCGGGTTTCAGGCCATTGTTGGCGATCAGATTGCCCGACCAGTTCTCGCGCACCCAGCCGATCGTATCGGCGACGTCGACCAGATGGACATAGGCCAGACCGAGCTTGTCGGCTTCGCGAAGCAGTGGGATGAAGGTCGCCTGCGGGTCGTCATCGGCCATGTCGTTATAAGGATTGTGCGGCGAAATGCGGAAGCCGACGCGGTCGGCACCAATCGCATCGGCCATCGCGCCGAGAATCTCGATCGCGAAGCGGATGCGGTTTTCGGCCGATCCGCCATATTGGTCGCGGCGCTGGTTGCTGTTCGGATTGAGAAACTGGTTCGGCAGATAGCCGCTCGCGCAATGAAGCTCGACACCGTCGAGACCCGCTGCGCGCGCGTTGCGAGCGGCGGCGGCGAATTCCTCGACGACCTGTCGCACTTCGTCGGTGGTCAGCGCGTGGGGAGTTTCGGTGGCGACGGGAACGCCGTCGGGGCCGGGCACCGGATCGGCGCTGGCGACGGCCGAAGGTGCGATGGTGCGGCTGTCATCTTGCTTATTGGCGCGCACGCAAACACGGCCGCAGTGCATCAACTGCATGACGATACGGCCGCCCTCAGCATGCACCGCATCGGCGACGCGGTGCCAGCCCGCGACCTGATCGACCGACCAGATGCCGGGGGTGCGCCAATAGCCCTTGCCGTCGGCGCTCGGTTGAACCCCCTCGGTGATAATCAGCCCCGCGGAGGCGCGCTGGCGGTAATATTCGACCATCAGATCGCCCGGCACATCGCCTGCCCCCGCGCGATCGCGGGTCATGGGGGCCATGACGATCGCGTTGGGCAGAGCAAGCGCACCCAAGGTTCGCGGTTCAAAAAGCGGCTCGATCATGCGACAATCCATCTTTAACGCTATATGTTTTCGACAATTGCGTTATACATTGGCAAAAATATTACGCAAATGGAGAGTGAATTGCCTATGACCTATGATTTTTCCGGAAAAGTCGCACTGATCACCGGCGCCAGCGGCGGCATCGGCCGTGCCACCGCGCTCGCCTTTGCAGGAGCGGGGGCGTCAGTCGTGGTCAGCGACGTCAATGTCGCTGGCGGCGAGGAAACGGTCGGGCTGATCGAGAGTGCGGGCGGCAAGGCGATTTTTCAGGCCTGCGACGTCGCCGACGCCGATGCGGTCAAGGCCCTCGTCAAGCGCGCGGTCGATACCTATGGTCGGCTCGATTTCGGCCACAACAACGCCGGCGTGACCCATATGGCCGCCGACGAGTGGGACGAGGCGGTGTGGAACCGGTCGGTGTCGATCAACTTGGACGGCGTGATGCATTGCATGCGCGAAGAGGCGGCGGCGATGCTCGCCAATGGTGGCGGCGCGATGGTCAACACCGCGTCGATCAACGGCTTCACCGGCAACGCCGTTCAGCCGGGCTATGTCGCCACGAAGCATGGCGTGATCGGCTTGACCCGTCACGGCGCGCTGAAATGGGCGCGCAGCAATATTCGCGTCAATGCGGTGTGCCCCGGGGTGATCGAGACCCCGATGACCGACAGCGTCGCCAGCAGCCCCGAGATGCGCAAAGTGATGGAAGCGATGACCCCGATGGGCCGCATGGGTCAGCCCGAGGAAGTTGCCCATGCGGTGCTATGGCTGTGCAGCGATCAGGCGAGCTTTGTGACGGGCCATCCGCTGGTGATCGACGGCGGCGCGACGGTGAGTTGATTGGGGGCTGGGGCTGGGGCTTGGGTTCCGCAACTTAAGCCCAAAGCCCGTTCGTGCTGAGCTTGTCGAAGCACCGCTCTTCTTTCTTTTCGACGCCTGAAAGAAAGAGCGGCCCTTCGACAAGCTCAGGGCGAACGGCTTTTTTGTGGAGCGCGGTGACCCTACCCCCGCAGCGCGGTCTTCAGCACCTTGCCCGACGCATTGGTCGGCAGTTCATCCAGCAGCACGACACTGCGCGGCACCTTGTAATTCGCCATATTCTCGCGCGCCCAGCCCAGAATTTCGGCCTCGGTCACGCTGCGCTGCGGGCGCAACACGATGAAGGCGCGCCCGACCTCTCCCATCCTTTCATCAGGCACCCCGATTACCGCAACACTGGCAATGTCAGGATGCTCAGCCATCAATTTCTCGACCTCGGCCGGATAGCAGTTGAAGCCGCCGGAAATATACATGTCCTTCTTGCGGTCGGTGATCTGGACATAGCCTCCGGCGTCCATCGTCCCGATGTCGCAGGTGTGCAGCCAGCCGTCGCCGTCGATCGCCTCCGCCGTCGCAGCGGGGTCATCGAGATAGCCGAGCATCACGGCATAGCCGCGCACGCAAATCTCGCCGGTGTCGCCGCGCGAAACCTCCTGCCCCCGTTCGTCGGCGACGATCACCTCGACCCCCGGGATCGCCTTGCCGCAGCTGCGCGCGACGAGCTCTGGCGGATCGCCCGCCTGGCAGGCGGTGATCGTCGTGCACTCGGTCATGCCATAGGCGGTCAGCACGCGGTCGAAGCCGAGTTCGTCCTTCATCCGCCGGATCAATGACGGCGGCACCGATGCCGCCCCCGTCATCGCGCTCTTCAGCGAGGATGAATCAAATTTCCGGCCTTCGAGTTCGGCGAGCAGCGATTGATAAATGGTCGGTGCGCCCGGGATGAAGGCGATGCGGTCGCGCTCGATATGCTCGATCGCCTTGGCGACATCGAACACCGCCATCGGCACGATCATCGCCCCCGCGAGCAGCGCCGCAACCCACCCCGCCTTGTAGCCAAAGCTGTGGAAGAAGGGGTTGATGATCAGATAGGGATCACCGGGTTCGAGCCCGACAAGCTCGATCCAGCCCGCGAACATCGGGATGATCCGCCCGTGCGTCGTCACCACACCCTTGGGCTGGCCAGTCGTGCCGCTGGTGAACATGATGTCGCTGACCGTATCGGGCGAGAGCGCCGCGAGCGCGGCATCGATGCGCGGGTCGTCGGCGCGGCCGGTCGCGACAAAGCCGTCCCATTCGCGGTCGAAACAGATGATCTCGGCGAGGTCGGGCAGGTCAACCTTCGCGAGCATCGCGGGATAATCGGTGCCCAGAAAATCGCCGACGGTGAACAGCAGGCGGCTGTTCGTGCGGCGCAGGATGTCCGATGCCTCGGCCGCCTTCAGCCGCGTGTTGAGCGGGACGATCGCGGCGCCGGTCGCCTGCGCCGCGATCGCGGCGACGATCCACTCGCGGCCGTTCGGCGCCCAGATCGCGACGCGGTCGCCGGGTCCGACACCACGCGCTAGCAATGCCGAGCCCGCGACGCGGACCTCTTGCCATAGCCGCGCATAGCTCCAGCGCTCGCCGCGATCCAAAATCGCCGGGGCATCGCCGAAACGCGACGCGCCCCATTGCGCGAGATGGGGGATGGTCGGCGGCAGCGCGGACATGTCAGGCGGGTTTCATATTTTCGGGACCGAAGAAAGCCCGCATTTCGACGACCTTGCCTTCATCGTCGAATTTGAAGATATCGATCACTTCGATCCGCATCGCCTGCCCCTCGATGTCAAGCGTGACCACGAAGGGAAAGGCGGCATAGTCGCCGGCACAACGGATCGGGCCTTCGAGCGTCAATTGCGCGCCCATCGAAATGCCGACCGCCATGAAGTCGCGGATAGCGGTCTTGCCCACCAGCGGCGGCGACCCGACCGGATCCTCGGCGGTCGCGTTATCAGCGAACACGGCCACGACACCCTCGAGGTCGCCCCGGCCATAAGCGGCGATATAGGCTTCGACGGCCTGAATCTGGTCGGCGGCGGTGACAGACATATTAGCTCTCCGGAAAATAGCGGCTGATCGTATCGACGACGCAGGCGGGCTTGTCCTGCCCCTCGATCTCGATGGTGACCCGGACGATCGACTGGATCGCGCCCTTGACCTCCTCGACCGCGACAATCTCGCCACCTGCGCGGATGCGGGCACCGACCGGGACCGGTGCCAGAAAGCGCAGCCGGTCGGCGCCGACATTGACCGCATGGGCAAAACCGCGCACTTCGACAAGGTCGGGCAGGAAGAAATTGACGAGGCTCATCGTCAGATAGCCATGCGCGATGGTGCCGCCGAACGGCCCCGCTTTGGCGCGCTCGACATCGACGTGGATCCATTGATGATCGCCGGTCACCTTGGCAAAGCCGTCGACGCGCTCCTGATCGATCGTCAGCCAGTCGGTCGGGCCGAGCGCCGTTCCTTCCTGACCGATCAGATCGCGTGGATTGTCATAGATTTTGGTCATGCCCGCTGGCTCGACACCGACAGCACTTCGCCGGTCATGTAGGAGGCGAGGTCGCTGGCGAGGAAGAGCATGACATTGGCGACCTCCCACACCTCGGCGGGGCGCCCGAACGCCTCGCGCGCCGCGAGTTCGTCGAGCAGTTCGTCGGTCGTCACCTTGGCCAGGAAGGCGTGCATCGCGATGCTGGGGGCGACGGCGTTGATCCGCACGCCAAATTCGGCGGCCTCGACCGCCGAACATCGGGTAAAGGCCATCACGCCCGCTTTCGCCGCGGCATAATGCGCCTGCCCCTTTTGCGCGCGCCAGCCGAGCACCGAGGCATTGTTGACGATCGCGCCGCTCTTGCGATCCTGCATGTGCGGCAGGAAAGCGCGGGTCATGCGGAACACGCTGTTCAGCGTAACGTCGAGGACGCGGTGCCATTGATCGTCGCTCATATCGACGACCGAAACTTCGCCGCCGAGTCCGGCATTGTTGATCAGCACATCGATATGTCCCAGCTCGGCAATCGCGGCATCGCGCAGCGCATCGACCTGCGCCTGATCGGTGACGTCGCAGATGCAGGTCGCGGGACGGTGCCCGGTTTCGGTAGCGATCCGGTCGGCAGCTTCGCCAAGGCGGCGCTCGTGGAAATCGCTGATCAGGACGCGCGCGCCCTCTTCGGCGGCACGCTTGGCGACGGCAAAGCCGATGCCGGTGCCCGCCGCGGCGGTGACGACGACGGTCTTTCCCTTCACCAGATCGCGCGGGGTCGGATATGTCGGAATCAGGCTCATGCTACACCTCGGGGTTCGCGCGGCATGCCGAGCGCGCGCTCGGCAATCATATTGCGCTGGATCTGGTTGGTGCCGCCGTAAATCGTGTCCGCGCGCGAATAGAGGAACAGGTTGGGCAGCGTGTCCCATTCATAGTCGGGACCGGTTCCAATCTCGCCCGCCTGTCCCAACACGTCCATCGCCAGTTCGCCAAGCGAGCGGCGCCAGCTCGCCCACTGGATCTTGTAGGTCAGCGCCGCGCCGTCGACCTTGCTATGGTCGCTGTTCGACAACATCCGAAGCGCGCCGTAACGCATCAGGTGGAGCCCGATTTCGGCCTTGGCGAGCCGCTGGCGGATCAGTGGATCGCTCGCGCTGCCATTGGCCCTGGCGGCAGCGATGATTTCATCGAGTTCATTGCGGAACCCCATTTGCTGGCCGAGCGTCGACACCCCGCGCTCGAACGCGAGCAGCCCCATCGCGATCTTCCACCCCTCACCCGGCGCGCCGATCAAACTGTCGGCGGCGCAGCGCGCGTCGGTGAAGAAGGTCTCGTTGAATTCGGCGTCGCCGTTGATCTGCTCGATTGGGCGAATGTCGATTCCTGGCTGGTCGATCTCCATCATCAGGAAGGTCAGGCCTTTGGGGCCCTGCGATCCCTCCTCGCTGCGCGCGATGACGAAAATCCAGTCGGAAATATGCGCGAGGCTGGTCCATATCTTCTGCCCGTTGACGACCCATTCATCGCCCTCGAGCCGCGCCTTGGTCCGCACGCTGGCGAGGTCGGACCCGGCATTGGGTTCGGAAAAACCCTGACAAAAGATCGTCTTGCCCGCCGCAATATCGGGCAGGAAGCGCGCCTTCTGCTCCTCGGTCCCGAACGTCAATATCGTGGGACCGGCGAGTTCAATGCCGATATGGTTGACGCGGCCCGGAACCCCGGCGCGGGCATATTCCTCGGCGAAAATCACCTGCTGCGCGAGCGTCGCACCGCGTCCGCCCCATTTTTCGGGCCAGCCGATGCACGACCATTTGTGCGCGGCGAGCTGTTGCTCCCATTCCTTGCGCCGTTCGGCCTTGGCGGTCAGCGTCGTGATGCCCTTGATATCGCTAAATTCGCCCGCCATCTGGCCGTCCAGCCAGTCGGCACATTCGGCGCGGAAATCTTCCTCCGCTTTCGAGAAGCCGAGTTTCATGCCGCTTCTCCCAAAATCATCGCGGCCACCTGTTCGCGGTGCCAGTTGCCGTTTTTCAGCAAGGTCTGGATCGACCGCGCGCGCTTGAAGAACAGATGCGCGTCATGTTCCCAGGTGAAGCCAATGCCGCCGTGAAGCTGGATCATGTCGCCCGCGCATTTGAAATAGGTGTCGGCGGCAAAGCTCTTCGCCGCGTGGAGCGCCAGCGCGCTATCACCCGATTGTTCATCGACCGTGCAGGCCGCCCAATAGACCGCCGAGCGCGCCTGTTCGATTTCGACCATCATGTCGGCAAGGCGGTGCTTATAGGCCTGAAAACTACCGATCGCGCGGCCGAACTGGACGCGCTCCTTGGCGTAAGCGACGGTGCGGTCAAGGCACGCCTGCGCGCCGCCGAGCGCCTCGGCGGCGAGGCAGATCCAGCCGCTGTCCTGCGCCGCCGAAGCGGCTGCGCTCGCATCCGGTAGCGGCGTTCCGGCCGCGCGGTCGAGTATGATAGTGGCCAAGGGCCGCGTCTGATCCATCGTCAGATGCGCTTCGACCGTGACGCCCTTCGCCCCGGTTTCGACGAGCCATGCACCACCGGGTGCGATCACCAGCAGGATGTCGGCAACATTGCCGTGCGCAACGAAATCGCAGCGCCCCGTCAACATGTCATCATCGGCTTTCAGGTCAGCGCACTCAGCGGCAACCGCGATCAGTTCACCACTCGCAATGCGCGGCAGCCATTCGCCTTTCTGCGCGTCGCTGCCGCCCGCCGCGATCGCACTGCCGGCCATCGCCTGACCAAGCAGCGGGATCGCCGACACTTGCGCGCCCGCCGCCTCGGCGACGGTAGCAAATTCAACCATACCGAGCGCCGCGCCGCCAAATTCCTCGGGCAGCGACAGCCCGCCAAAGCCCAGTTCCTGACAATAAGCGCGCCACAGGTCGCGGTCGACGCCATCGGCGGCCATCGCCCCCCGCGTGCGTGCGCTCGTCGAATTTTCGGCAAAGAACTGCCGCGCGGTGTCGGCGATCATCGCCTGTTCGTCGGTGAGTGCGAAATCCATTATGCGGTTCCCCACACCTTGCGCGGCGCGGTGCGCGCGGCGAGCAGCCCATCGACTGCGCCGCCGACGTCCGACGGTCGCCATGTCGCGCCGGCATCGACCAGCGGCCCTTCGCGCCAGCCATCCTCCAGCATGATCTTGCCGCCTTCGAGTTCGAAGACGCAGCCGGTGACATGCGCGCTTTCGCTGCTGCCCAGCCAGACGACGGTCGGCGCGATATTGGCGGGGTCCATGACGTCGAAGGCATCGCCTTCAGTCGCCATCTTGTCGGCGAACGCCTGTTCGGTCATCCGCGTCCGCGCCGAGGGCGCTAGCGCATTGGCAGTGATGCCGTAACGCCCGAGTTCAGCCGCCTGAACCAGCGTCAGCGACGCAATTCCGCCCTTCGCGGTCGAGTAAGCCGCCTGCGCGATCGAACCCTGAAGCCCCGCCCCCGACGTCGTGTTGATGATCCGCGCGTCAACCGCATGGCCCTGTTTCTGCTGCCCGCGCCAATAATCGACCGCATGGCGGCTGACACAGAAATGACCGCGCAGATGGACGTGCATCGTCGCATCCCATTCGTCGAGCGTCGCCGACACGAACATCCGGTCGCGGACGATCCCGGCATTGTTCACGACGACATGCAGGTCGCCGAACGCCGCAATCGCGGCATCGACGATGCGCTTGGCGGCGTCCCAGTCGGTGACATCTTCATAATTGGCGATCGCCTTGCCGACGCCGCCCGCGTTGATTTCGGCAACGACGGCGTCCGCCGCCGACGTGTCGCGCCCCTCACCCGCCAGCGATGTCCCGATGTCGTTGATCACGACATTGGCGCCTTCGGCCGCAAAGCCGAGCGCATAAGCCTTGCCCAGCCCACGCGCCGCGCCGGTGATGATGACGGTCCGTCCTTCGCAAAGTGTCATTACAACCTCTCGATTATCGTAACATTGGCCTGACCACCGCCTTCGCACATGGTCTGGAGACCATAGCGTCCGCCGGTGCGTTCAAGCCCATTGAGCATCGTCGTCATCAACCGCGCGCCGGTCGCGCCGAGCGGGTGGCCGAGCGCGATCGCGCCGCCGTGGACATTGACCTTTTCATGCGGGATGCCGAGTTCCATCATCCACGCCATCGGCACGCTCGCGAACGCCTCATTGCATTCGAACAGGTCGATGTCGGCGACGGTCATTCCCGCCTTCGCCAGCGCATATTGGGTCGCGGGGATCGGTGCGGTGAGCATCCACACCGGATCGTCTGCGCGCACCGACAGATGGTGGATGCGCGCGCGGGGGGTGAAGTTGTGAGCCTTCACCGCCGCCTCCGACGCGATAAGCAGCGCTGCGGCGCCATCGCAATTCTGGCTGGAGATACCCGCGGTGATCTTGCCGCCTTCCTGAATCAGCCGCAATTCGGCCAGTCCTTCGCGCGTCGTGCCGGGGCGGATCGTCTCGTCCTGCGCGAGGCCTTCGAGCGGCGCGATTTCATTGGCGAACCAGCCCGCGTCGGTCGCGGCCTGCGCGCGCTGGTGCGAGGCAAAGGCGAATTCCTCCATCTCGGCGCGGCTGATGCCCCATTTGTCGGCGATCATTTCGGCCGAGTTGATCTGATTGAGCAGCCCGTCGCCATAGCGCGCGATCCAGCCGGGCGAGGTGTTGAACGGGTTGGTGAAGCCATAGGGTTCGCCAGCGTACATGGCGGCGCTGATCGGAATCGCGTTCATCGCCTGGCTTCCGCCCGCAACGACCAGATCCTGCGTCCCGCTCATCACGCCCTGCGCGGCGAAATGCACCGCCTGCTGCGACGATCCGCATTGGCGGTCGATCGTCGTGCCGGGCACATGTTGCGGCAATCCGGCGACCAGCCAGACGGTGCGGCCGATGTCGCCCGCCTGCGGCCCGATCGTGTCGCAGCAGCCCCAGACGACATCGTCGACCGCGCCCGCGTCGATGCCGGTGCGCGCGACCAGCGCCTTGATCGGATGCGCGCCGAGGTCGGCAGGATGGACGCCCGCAAGGCTGCCCTTCTTGCGCCCGATCGGCGTGCGGACCGCGTCAATGATATAAGCTTCGGCCATCAGATTTCCTTATGCGAATGTTTGGTCGGGGCCGATTTCCAGCCCCCCGCCGATCACGGCGTCGTCGATGCGTTTGAGGTGGAAGGCGCGGCTACCCCATGCTCCGGAGAGCGCCCAACTGCGCTTCATCCAGAAATGCAGGTCGACCTCATAAGTATAGCCCATCGCGCCATGGACCTGGATCGCGGTCTCGGCCATTTGGATCGCGGCGTCGCTCGCCGCGACCTTGGCGTGGCTGATGTGGACCGGGGCGCTGACGAGGCCATCGCTAAGTGCCTGCGCGGCGCGCCACACCACCGGCTTCGCAAATTCGATCGCCACCGCAGCGGTGGCGAGTTGGTGCTTCACCGCCTGAAACGCACCGATTGGCTGACCGAACTGGGTGCGGATTTTGGCATAGGCCGCCGACTGGTCGAGCATCGCCTCGGCGAGCCCGACCAACTGCGCTGCACTCATCAGCGCGCCGAGATCGAGCAGCAGCGGGTCCGACGACGATGTGCCGACGGGCCGCGTCAGGTTCCGCAGCGGATCGATGCTGTCGAGCGCCGCGCCATCGCCATCGCTGACCCACGGATTGATGCGATGCGCGACCGACGGTTTTGCCGTTCCAGAAACGATCGCGGCCATTTGCGCCGTATCACCCTGCGACAGCAACCACGGCACCGCAACAAAGGCGGTATCGACCAGCGGTTCGGCGAGACAGGCGCGCCCACACTCACGCGCGATCAAAGCCGCATCGACGAACCCAAGACCGAGCCCGCCAAATTCCTCGGGAACCAGCAGGCCGGTTAGCCCCATATTGACGAGGCCCTGCCAGATAGCGGGATCGCGATTGTCGCCCGCGTCAAGCCTGCGCAATACGTCGGGACCATGCGTCCCCGCCAGATAGTCGCGCACCGTTTCGGCGAGCGCCAGCCGGTCTTCGTTGAGCAGAAATTCCATCAGCCCGCTCCCACTCTGGGCAAATCGAGCAATCGTTCGGCGGTGATGTTGCGCTGAATCTCGTTCGATCCGGCGTAAATTGGACCCGAGAGCGAGAAGATATAGCCCTCCAGCCACTGGTTCATCCGGCCATCGTCGAAGCGGCGAAGTTCAGCTGCGGCGCCCAGCAATTGCATCGCGGTGCGGTGCATCGCGCGGTCGAGTTCGGACCAGAAAATCTTGTTGAGGCTCGCCTCGGCGCCGATCGACCCGCCCGCCATGATCTTCGCGGCGACGGCGTAGGTGTTATACGCATAGGCCTGCGCCTGCATCCAAGCGGTCATTACCGCCTCGCGCGCCGCGGGCGATGCCTCGGCTTCATGCTCGCGATAGAGCTCGACCAGCCGCTTCGCGGTCGCCTGAAACCGGCCGGGCGAGCGCAGCATCAGCCCGCGTTCGAAACCCGCGGTCGCCATCGCGACCTTCCAGCCTTCGCCCTCGCCCGCGATGCGGTTTTCGACAGGCACGCGCACTTCGTCGAAGAACAGCTCGGCAAAGCCGGTGTCGCCGTGCAATTGCCGGATCGGGCGGCGGGTGATGCCGGGACTGTTCAGATCGAACAGGATGAAGCTCAGCCCCTTGTGGCGCTTGCTGCCGTCTTCGGTACGGAAAATGCCGAAACCCCAGTCGGCAAAGGCGGCGCGGCTCGACCAGGTTTTCTGGCCGCTGATCACATAGTGATCGCCCCCAGAATCATTGGCGCGCACCGCCTTGCTGCTGATCGCCGCCATGTCGGACCCGGCGCCGGGTTCGGACCACGCCTGCGCCCACATCGTCTCGCCCTTCGCCATCGGGGTCAGGAAGCGCGCCTTTTGTTCGGGCGTGCCAAACTCCATGATCGTCGGGCCGAGCAGGAAAATGCCATTCTGGTTGGCGCGATTGGGGCCGCCGGCGCGGAAATATTCTTCCTCGAAGATCAGCCATTGGATCAGGTCGAGCCCGCGCCCGCCATAGGCTTCGGGCCAGGTCACCATCCCCCAATTGCCGCTCGCGAGCGTGCGTTCCCACACGACATGCTCATCGAAACCAACGCGGCATTCGAGCGTGTCCAGCGGCTCCTTGGGTACATGCGCGTCCATCCACGCACGCACTTCGGCGCGAAAATCCTGTTGTTCGGAGGTATAGACGAGGTCCATCAGAAGCTCGCGGCCTTGCCCGTATCGACAAAGGCGTCGCGCGACTTCTGGCTGTCTTCGTGCATATACATTTCGAGCGTGAAACCCTGTTCCCAGCGGTATCCGCGGTCGACGTCGCGTTCCTCGAGCCCGTTCAGCGCCTCCTTGGCGATGACCAAAGCCTTGCGCGATTTCGACGCGATCACTGCGCAAAAGGCGCGCGCTTCGGATTCCAAGTCAGCGCGCGGCACGACCTTCTCGATCGCGCCCAGCCGCCACGCCTCTTCAGCGGGGATCGTGCCGCCGGTGAAGAAAGCCGCGCGTACCTTGTGCAGCGGCAGCATGCGCGAAAGGTGCGACGCCCCGCCCATCGCGCCGCGATCGACCTCGGGCAACGAGAAATAGGCGTCGTCGGCGGCGATGATGCTGTCACTGGCCCCGCAAATGCCGATGCCGCCGCCGATGACGAACTTATGCACCGCGGTGATCACCGGAACCTCGGCATCGCGGATCGCCTTGAAGGTCAGATAATTGCCGCGATTGAGAATGGTGATGCGTTCGGGATGCGCCTGCATCTCCTTGATATCGACCCCGCCGCAAAAGCCCTTGCCCTCGGCGCGGATCAGCACGCAATTGACCTCAGGATTGCTCGCCGCCGCGGTGACGATCGCAGGGATCGCCATCCAGGTCTCGCTGTCAAAGGCGTTAACGGGCGGGACGTCGAAGACAATTTCGGCGATCCGGTCCTTGATGGTGCAATGTATCGGCATGGGTTCAGTCCAGTCCTCGCAGCGCGGCCAGGCGGGCACGCGCATCCTTTTCGATCGAAGTCAGAAGCTCTGCGCAGCTCGGCAAATCGCCTAACCGCCCGCCGACAAGCCCGGTCGCGAGCAGGCCGTTTTCGGTGTCGCCGTCCACCACCGCTTTCTGGATCAGCATCGGCGCGGCGGCGGCCATCATCGCCTGCGGCAACGACAGGTTGCCATGGCTGGTCATGCCGCGCGCGGCGCGCAGCAGTTCGCCGAAGCTGGCGCCGGTCTGGCGCTTCATCGCAAACCCCGCCTCGATCGCGCGTTTCCACATCGCGAGTTTTCCCGACGCCTCGATGCGCTGCATCGCGGGGGTCAGGATCATCCGCTGCGGAATGCCGTCGATCCTGGTCGAGACGATGATGTCGCCGGTGCCCGCGCGGACATAGGCCGATTTCGAACGATCGGGAATCGGGCTGTCGCTGGTCATCAGGAAGCGCGTTCCCATCGCGATACCCGCCGCGCCATAGGCCAGCGCCGCCGCGAGGCCGCGCCCGTCGGCAAAGCCCCCCGCCGCGACCACCGGCACCTCGACCGCGTCGAGCACCTGCGGCAGCAGCACGGTCGTCGCGACCGCGCCGGTATGACCGCCGCCCTCGCCGCCCTGCACCGTGATCATCTCGCACCCCAGCTGGACCATCTTTTCGGCATGTTTGACCGCGCCGACAGTGGGGATGCAGAGGATGCCCGCGTCCTTGAAACGGCCGATCATTTTCGCATCGGGCCCGCGCCCGAAACTGACCGCGCCAACGCGGTCGCTGTTTGCGACGATCAGATCGACGATCTCGGCCGCGCCGGGCTGGAAGCTGTGGAAATTGACCCCGAAACGATGCGGGGTCAGGTCGCGCAGCCGCGCAATCGCTTCGCCGAGTTCGGCGGGCTTCATCACCGCGCCTGCGAGAAAGCCGAACGCGCCGGCATTGCTCGACGCCGCGACCAGTTCGGGGGTCGCGATCCAGCCCATCGCGGTCTGGATCACCGGCAGGCGGCATCCGAGTGCCTGGGTTAGCGGGGTGGTCAGCACGTCGCTCACAATATCAGCCCTCGCCCGCGGCTTTCTTGTTCGCCTTGGCCATCGCCGCGCCGTCGAGGCCGCCGAGCGAATTGCCGCTGACCAGATCATTTTGCGCATGGGCAAAATGATGCATGTGGAAAACCGCGTCCATCGCGGTGCGCTTGCCGCGCAAATCCTCGACATGGTTGAGCGCCTGCTTGGTCAGCCAATTGCCGAGCCGCGGCCGCGTCGCGAGTTCCTGCGCCATCGCCGAAACCTTGTCCTTCAGCTCCGCGCGCGGGACAATTTCATTGACCATACCGAATTGATAGGCGCGCGCGGCGGGCATGCGTTCACCCAGCAACAGAAAGCCCTTGGCGATGCGCGGCGGCAGCTCGAAACCATGGGCGAAATATTCAACCCCGGGAATGCCCATGCGGTTGACCGGATCCTGAAAGAAAGCGTCGTCGCTGGCGACGATCAAGTCGCATACCCACGCCAGCATCAGCCCGCCGGCGATGCACGCGCCCTGCACCATCGCGATCGTCGGCTTGGGAATGTCGCGCCAGCGGCGGCACATCCCGAGGTAAACTTCCTGCTCGCGAGTGTAGAGCAATTCGGCGCCGGGCCGGTTGGTATGATCGCCGAACATCAATTTGCGGTCGAAGGGCACCAGATGATCGCGCCCCGGCGTGCCTATGTCATGCCCGGCGCTGAAATGCTTACCGTCGCCGCCGAGCACGATGACTTTGATCGCGTCATCGTCGGTCGCGCGCCGGAATGCCGCGTCGAGCGCGTAGGTCATCTGGCTGTTCTGGACGTTGTTGAACTGCGGCCGGTCCATGATGATCCACGCGACGGGACCGTCGACTTCATAGCGGACGGGGGTCTCGGTTTCATACACCGGCTCTTGCGGCTGGCGCGGGACGAGATCATCGCTCATGCGGCATTCCTTTGGGCTGGCGGGTTGTCCTTGATGACGCTGGCACGGAAATTATGCGGATCGAGCCGCGCGATGATCGCGAGCGCCTCGGCGCCCGGCTTCGGGGTTTCGACCATATCGCCCTGTTCGAGCGGAAAGCCGGTCGCCGCCTGCACATCGTCGAAACTCACGCCGGGGTGGAGCGAGATGACGCGGATCGCATTGTACTGTCCGCCAAAGTCCATGACGCACAAATTGGTGACGATGCGGCGCAAGTCGATGCCGCTGTAATTGCCGCCCGCGATGCGCTTGGCGGGATTGTAGCCCGCGCTCGACACCATATCGACCTCGCCCGCAACAAACGTCCGCGCCGAATGGAACGGGATGAACATCGAATTGGCGTGATAGATGCTGTTGCCGGGAAAACCGCGCACGCCCAGCATCTGCGTCTTCGGCTGCTCATGC
Source organism: Sphingopyxis witflariensis (assembly GCF_002205635.1). GTDB lineage: Bacteria > Pseudomonadota > Alphaproteobacteria > Sphingomonadales > Sphingomonadaceae > Sphingopyxis > Sphingopyxis witflariensis. Next base: position 23,463 of record NZ_NISJ01000005.1, read on the forward strand.
GTGCCGCCAAGCCGCGACAAATTCGTCTGGCCGAAACGGTCGATCTGGGTCGGGGTCACCATCGCGTGACGCCGTCCGCTCCACACCGCGCTGTCGAAGAAGCGCGAGAAGGGGAGATGCCCCGCAAATTTGGGAACATAATCGCCGCGCGGGCCGATCGGCACCGGTTCCTCGACCAGATAGGCCTCGCCATCGGTCATCATCAGCCCGGGCGAATGGGTGAGCTTGGCGAGCCCCGCACCGATGCGCGGAACGGGACCGATGCCGGTCGCGATGACCTCGCGCTGGGTGCGAAAAGCTTCGGAGCAGGCGAAAATACAGAGTTCTGCGAGGGTGACTTCGGTCATCAGAATATCGGCAAGGGCAAAGCCGTCACCGCCTCCTTTCCGCCAACGGATTTCAGATAAGCGGCCTCGTCGGCGCCGACGAGGCGGTCGCGCACCGCGTCCCAGTCGCCGGGATCGGCGGCCAGCGCGGCGTAATTTTTGAACCAGCCCATGTCCCAGCCATAGGCGGGGGGCATCGAGCTCGGGTGCGCGCCGCCCGGAATTTCAGTCACCCCGGCGACGAAGCAGCGTTCGAAAACATTGGCCTGCGCATCATCGGCGTAGTGGTCCTCGATCCGCTCGACGAGCGTTTCGGTCGAGACGAAACAGGCGTCGGCCGCCTTGGCGAACCATTCGTCATAATAAGCGTCGGGGCCGAGCAGCTGGACGTTGCCGCGCCAGTCGCTGCGGTTGACGTGGAGCAGCGCCGCGTCGAGCTTCAACGCCGGCATCGCGATCAGCGTCTCGCCGTCGTCATAGGGAGATTGCACCATTTTGAGGCCGCCCAGTTCAGCGAGATCGGTGCCGAGGCCGACGCGTGTCGGCAGGAAGGGCAGCCCAAAGGCCGCGGCCTTGAGCCCCCATTGGAACATGCCCTCGTCGAGTTCGAGCACCTCGATCCGCCCCGCTTCGCGAGCCTTGCGGAACCAGGGTTCGAGCGGGATCGCGTCGAGCGAGACGAAGGCGAAGACGAGCTTCTTCACCTTGCCCGCCGCGCAGAGCATCCCGACGTCGGCGCCGCCATAGGCGACGATGGTCAAATCCTTGAGGTCCGAGCGCAGGATCTCGCGGACGAGCGCCATCGGCTTGCGCCGCGGGCCCCATCCGCCGATACCGATCGTCATGCCGTCGCGAAGACGACCGACGATCTCGGCGGGGGTCATGCGTTTGTCGAGCGTCATTGCGCGGCCTCTTCCATCGCTTTTTGCCAGGCCCAGACATGGCCCCATTCGCTGACGACCTGATGCGCCGTCGGCGTCCAGCTCGCCGGATCGATGATCAGCGGATCGCAGCCAATCTCGAGGTCGAAACCCGCCGGGGTCTGCATGTAAAAACTCGTCATCTGGTCGTTGGTATGGGTACCCAGCGACGCCGATTCCGTAACTTTCCCGACGCGCATCCGGTCGTAGCAACGACCGACATCGCGCAAATCCTGCATTTCGAGCATCAAATGGACGCAGCGTGACGGCGGCACCGGAACCTGCCCGATCGCGACCGAATGGTGGCGGCCGTTGTCGGCGTGCATGAAGGCGAACCCCATCCCCGGATCGTTCGGATCGGGCGAGAAGTGGAAGCGCGGAATGTCGGTGTCGTGAAAGCCGACGACGTCGGTGTAAAAGCGATGCGTCTCGTCGAAATCGGGCGCGGCGAACACCGCATGCCCCATCCCCATATCGCCGGTAACGAAGCCCTTTACGCCGACGGGCGAGACGAACGCCACATCGTCGCGGCTGTCACCGTGAAAGAATTCGAGCCCGTTTCCGGTCGGATCACTGGTGCGGAAAAAGGCCTGAACGCCGCGAACTACGGCCTCGTCGGCCGAGCCCATTTCGACCGGGCGGCCCGCCGCGGCAATCGCCGCCGCCATCGCCTGAAACGCGGCTTCGTCGGACAGTTCGAACGCGGCAGCAGTCAATTCATCCTGCTCGCCCGCCTCGATCCGGAACCGGAACGGACGGTCGTCGATCCGGTAATGCGCCGCGCCGTCGGCGGGATCGGCGGCGCGCATGACACCGACGACCTCGGTCAAATATGTATCCCAAATATCGGCCTGTGTCGTTTTGATCACGACATAGCCGAGCGCCCTGATAGCCACCGCCTCAGCCTCCCTTTACCAGATCCAGAAAATACGGTCGTTCACCGCCGCCATCGACATTGAGATGCGCGCCGCTGACATATTGAGCGAAAGGCGAAACAAGATAGGCCACGGCGTCGGCGACATCGCGCCCCTCGCACATGCGGCCCAGCGGCAGCGACGCCGCGACTGCCGCCTGCGCCGCCGCATCGCCATAGGTCGCCTCGGCATTTTCGGTCGTTGCCAGCCCGACGATGATCGCGTTGACGCGAATCGCGTCGCGGCCCCATTCTTGCGCCAGCGACTGGGTCAGGTTGAGCAGCCCTGCCTTGGCGGCGCCATAGACGGCCGTTCCCGGCGACGGGCGGATGCCCGACACGCTGGCGATATTGACGATCGAACCGCCTTGGGTGCGCATATGCTTATGCGCAGCCTGCGCCAGAGTGAGCGGCGCAACGAGGTTGAGTTTCAATATGGCATCGACGAAGCCCACCGACGCCACCTCGGCGGCGCAGGGCGGTGATCCACCGGCATTGTTGATCAAAATATCGAAGCGCCCGGCCTCGCTGGCAATCGCATCGACCAGCGCAGTAGCCTGATCAGCCTGACGCACATCGGCGGCATGAAACGCAATCGCGGCTGGCAGGTCGTCGGGTGCATTGCGCCCACAAATATGCACGTCACAGCCAAGCTCGGCGAGGCGCACGGCGATGGCGCGGCCGATGCCGCGCGTTCCGCCCGTTACAAGCGCCACTTTGCCATTCAGGTCCAGGGATGCTGTCGAATTCAACTGCGCGACGCCTTTCGATACCGATTCACGAACAACAACGTCATTAAGCCGCACCAAAAGCAGACTTGCAAGCCAAATCGTATTTTTATCGACGTTTTGCGTATTTTGAAATGATATTTTCTACGCATATGGCGCCATATCGCGTATCCGCGTCACGATGTGGAACCCGCCCACGACGCCAGAGAGGCACCACAGCGCTCCTACGCCCATTCAATAAGCCATCCGTCGCGACGGAAATGCGCCAAAATTCGCAAAAATGGGAAGGGAAACGGAATTCAATTGACGGTTTGCGTATTTTGTGTGAGATATTTTTACGAATTTGATTTACCTCTGCCTTGGCAGATTGTTGGCTGGAGACGGAAGATGGCGACATTGGCAGCATCGCAGGTAAGCGAGATACCATCGGCGGACGAATTGCTGGCGCGAGCCAGGGCAATGATTCCCGCGCTCAAGGCGCGAGCCAGGCAATGCACCGCCCACCGCAATGTCCCGGCCGAAACGATCGCCGAGATGCGCGACGCCGGATTCTTCCGCATTTTGCAGCCGAAGCGCTGGGGCGGTTTTGAAATGCACCCCAATGTCTTTTTCGGGGTACAAAAGGCGCTGGCCGAGGGTTGCATGTCGACCGGATGGATGTACGGCGTCCTCGGTTGCCACCCCTATGAACTCGCGCTGTTCGACGATCAGGTGCAGGTCGATGTGTGGGGCGACGACAATGCGATGCTCGTCTCCTCAACCTATCAGCCGGTCGGCAAGGTCGAACATACCGAAGGCGGTTTTTACCTGAGCGGCCATTGGGGCTTCTCGACCGGATCGCTGCACTGCGGATGGGTGTTGCTCGGCGCGCTGGTGCCGTCAAAAGAAGGCGGGCCGCCCGACATGCGGACCTTCCTGTTGCCGCGCAGCGATTACACCATCGATCCCGAAAGCTGGCAGGTGTTCGGTCTGCAGGGAACGGGCAGCCATGATATCATCGTCGACCGCGCCTTCGTCCCCGAATATCGCACCCATCGCGCCGTCGAAGGCTTTCTCTGCGACAATCCAGGTCAGAAGATCAACACCGGCCCGCTCTACACCCTCCCTTGGGCGCAGGTCTTCGTCCGTTCGGTATCGACCGCGGCCTTCGGCGGCGCGCGCGCTGCCATCAATGCCGCGATGGCGATCATGGAAAGCCGGATTTCAACCAACACCGGCAAGGCGAGCAAGGCCGACCCGATCCTGCACGGCGCGATCGCGGCGGCGCATGCCCAGACGCTGGAAATGGAATTGACGCTGGCGGCGACCTTCGACGAGCTGATGGCGATTGCCGAGCGGGGCGAAGCGGTGCCGATGGAGAAGCGCGCGCTGTTCGCCTATCAATCCTCGACCGTCGTTCGCCGCCTCGCGCGGCTGGTCGACGATATGGTCCAGCTGCTGGGCGGGCGCGCGGTCTATATGTCGAGCGACGTCATCCAGCCGTGGCTCGACCTCAACGCGGCACGCGCGCACGTCGCCAACGATCCGAGCAACCGCACCGGCGATGTCGTCGGCACAATGCTGGGCCAGCCGCCCGCCTTCACCTTCCTGTAAGGAGCCGACCGAATGACGAACTTTGTCGAAAACACCTACCAAGTCGACGGCTACGACATTCACATCAAGGAAAAGGGCAGCGGCGCGGCGGTCGTGTTCATCCACGGCAGCGGCCCCGGCGCATCGGGCGCGTCGAATTTTCGTAACAACATCGATGCCTTTGTCGACGCGGGCTATCGCGTCATCCTGCCCGACCTGATCGGCTATGGGCAGTCGTCGAAGCCCGAAGGCATCGACTATAGTCTGCAACTGTTCACCGACACGCTTTATGGCGCGCTGCGCCAGCACGGCGTCGATTCCGCGGCGCTGGTCGGCAATTCACTCGGCGGCGGCGTCGCATTGCAAATGACGCTCGATCACCCCGAATTCGCCACCGCGCTGATCCTGATGGCGCCCGGCTGCATCGAGGAACAGGCCAGCTATTTCAACATGCCCGGGATCGCCAAAATGGTGTCGGGTTTCGGCGGCCCCGATTTCAACCTCGACGAGCAGCGCCGTCTGATCGGCAATCTCGTCCACCCCGATTTCGCACCGAAGATTCCCGACGCGCTGGTGCAGGAACGCTTCGCGGTCGCGGTCACCCAGCCCAAGGATGTGCTGGCACGGATGAAGACCCCCAACCTCGGCCCGCTTGTCGGTCAGGTCAAACAGCCGATCTTCGTGCTGTGGGGATTGAACGACCAATTCTGCCCCGAAAGCGGCGCGCGCTATTTCCTCGATCAATGCGACAATGCCCGCTGCATGACCTTTGCGCGGACCGGTCATTGGGTGCAGGTCGAACGCGCAAGCGAGTTCAACCTTTATTCGATCGCGTTTCTCCATGACCAAGGCTGAGCAATATGGCGCCGACCTTTACGCGGCGCTACGCAACCGGAGCACGATCGCCCCGCTGGCCGCGCGCGACCCGGCGCTGACGATCGACGACGCCTATGCGATCAGCCTCGATTTCCTCGCACGCCGCCTGAAGGATGGCGAGCGCGTCGTCGGCAAGAAGATCGGCGTCACATCGAAAGCGGTGCAGGACATGCTGGGCGTCTATCAGCCCGACTTCGGCTTTCTGACCGACGCGATGCACATCGACGGCGACATCGACATCGCCGCGACGGGCCTGATCCAGCCGCGGGCAGAGGCCGAGATCGCCTTCATCCTGAAGGACAGCCTCACCGGCCCCGGCGTCACCGCCGCCGACGTTATCGCGGCGACCGCCAGCATCGCGCCCTGTTTCGAGATCGTCGACAGCCGGATCGACGACTGGAAGATATCCATCGTCGATACCGTCGCCGACAATGCCAGCTGCGGCGTATTCGTCCTCGGCGAAGCGCGGGCCGATCCGAACGCACATGACCTCCCTGCCCTGCGCGTCACCGTCACCAAAAATGGCGCGCCACTGTCTGAAGGACTGGGCTCGGCCGTTCAGGGCAACCCCGCCGAGGCGGTCGCATGGCTGGCCAACACATTGGGCGCGCACGGCGTGACGCTCGACGCCGGCGACATCATCCTGTCGGGATCGCTGGTGCCACTCGAAAATGCCGTGCGCGGCGACGTGTTCGACATGACGCTGCACGGCATCGGCAGTTGCACCGCGCGATTTATCTGAGGACTCCTTATGACCAAAGTGAAAGCCGTCATCATCGGCTCAGGCAATATCGGCACCGACCTGATGATGAAGATGATCAAATATCCGCAAAATATGGAGCTGGTGGCGGTGGTCGGGATTGATCCCGACAGCGAGGGCCTCGCGATGGCGCGTTCGCACGGCGTTGCCACGACGCATGAGGGGATTGAGGGGCTGAAGAAGCTGCCCTGTTACAAAGACATTGGCATCGCCTTCGACGCGACCTCGGCCTATGCGCACAAGCTGCACGACGCCGCGCTGCGCGCCGACGGGATCCAGGTCGTCGACCTGACGCCGGCGGCGATCGGCCCCTTCACCGTGCCGCCGGTCAATATGGAAGCGCATCTCGATCAGCCCAACGTCAATATGGTGACCTGCGGCGGACAGGCGACGATCCCGATGGTTGCCGCGGTGAGTCAGGTCGCGACCGTCCATTATGCCGAAATCATCGCCTCGGTCTCGTCGCGATCGGCAGGCCCCGGCACCCGCGCCAATATCGACGAGTTCACCCGCACCACCGCGCGCGCGATCGAGGCGGTCGGCGGCGCGACAGTCGGCAAGGCGATCATCATCCTCAACCCCGCCGAACCGCCGATGATCATGCGCGACACCGTCTTCACCCTGTCCGAAGGTGGCAGCGAAGACGCCATTCGCGCCTCGGTCGAGGCGATGGTCAAAAAGGTTCAGGCCTATGTCCCCGGATACCGGTTGAAGCAGGAGGTTCAGTTCGAACGCTTCGGTGACAATAATCCGCTGACCATCCCGGGTCAGGGCGTCTTCACCGGGGTCAAGACCTCGATCTTCCTCGAGGTCGAGGGCGCGGGCGACTATCTGCCCCCTTACTCGGGCAATCTCGACATCATGACCGCGGCGGCCAAGGCGACGGGCGAATTGCTCGCGGCGCGGCGCATGGCGGCGGGGACGGAGAACTGACATGGCCGGTTTTGATGTGAGCAGCCAGAAACTCTATATTCAGGACGTCACGCTGCGCGACGGGATGCACGCGATCCGCCACATGTATGGCGTCGACCATGTCCGCGCGATCGCCAAAGCCCTCGACGACGCCGGGGTCGACGCGATCGAGGTCGCACATGGCGACGGCCTGTCGGGCACCAGCTTCAACTATGGGTTTGGCGCGCATACCGACTGGGAATGGATCGAGGCGGTCGCCGATGTCCTCGAACGCTCGATATTGACGACGCTGATCCTGCCCGGCCTCGGCACCGTAGAGGATCTCAAGCGCGCCTATGATCTGGGCGTCCGCTCGGTCCGCGTCGCGACGCACTGCACCGAGGCCGATGTCTCGAAACAGCATATCGGCATCGCACGCGATCTCGGCATGGACGTCGCGGGCTTTTTGATGATGAGCCATATGATCGAGGCGGACCAACTCGCCGGGCAGGCGCTGCTCATGGAAAGCTATGGCGCGCATTGCGTCTATGTCACCGACAGCGGCGGCGCGCTCGACATGGACGGCGTCCGCGACCGGCTTCAGGCCTATGACCGCGTTCTCAAGCCCGAGACCCAGCGCGGCATGCACGCGCACCATAATCTGTCACTCGGCGTCGCGAACAGCATCGTCGCCGCACAGGAAGGCGCGGTGCGTATCGACGCGAGCCTCGCCGGCATGGGCGCCGGCGCGGGCAATGCGCCGCTGGAGGTGTTCATCGCCGCCGCCGACCGCAAGGGCTGGAACCATGGCTGCGACGTCATGGCGCTGATGGACGCCGCCGAGGATCTCGTCCGCCCGCTGCAGGACCGCCCGGTTCGCGTCGACCGCGAAACCCTCGCATTGGGCTATGCCGGGGTCTACTCCAGCTTCCTGCGCCACGCCGAGAAAGCCGCCGCCGACTACCGCCTCGACACCCGCGAAATCCTCGTCGAACTCGGCCGCCGCAAAATGGTCGGCGGACAGGAGGACATGATCGTCGATGTCGCGCTCGATATGGTCAAGGCCCAGACGAAGGCGGCAGGATGAGCGGCGCTTCGCTGCACCGCCCGCTCGCCGCGGCGGACGTGCCACGATGGGATGACGAGGCCGATGTCGTCATCCTCGGCTTTGGCGCCGCCGGCGCCTGCGCGGCGATCGAGGCCTGCGAAGCGGGCGCCGATGTGCTGCTGTACGAACGCAATTCGGGCAGCGGCGGCGCATCGGGCCTATCAGGCGGTGAAATCTATATTGGCGGCAATGGTGGGACCGAGGTTCAGCGGGCGGCCGGGTTCGACGATACGACCGAAGCCTTCACCACCTATCTGAAAATGGCGGGCGGCCCGTGCGCCGACGATGCCAAATGCGAGCTTTACGGCCGCGAGGCGTTGAACCATTGGGAGTGGCTCAAGCAGCAGGGTGTTCCCTATCGCGGCAATTACCTGCCCGGGAAACATATCGAGCCGGTCGGCGACGACACGCTGATCTGGTCGGGAAGCGAGGCGGCGGCTCCCTTTTGCGACGCCGCCACACCCGCCCCGCGCGGCCATGTCATCCAGTATATGGGCTGGGGCGGCGGGCGCAAGCTGATCGACATATTGGAACAGCGCGTCCGCGATCTCGGCGCCCGGATCGTCACCGACGCACGCGCCACCGCACTGATCCGCGACGGCGACCGCGTCGTCGGCGCAGTGATGCGGATCGACAATCAGGACCGCTATGTCCGCGCCCGCAAGGGCGTCATCCTCGCCACCGGCGGCTTTGTGATGAACGAGGCGATGCGCCGCAAATATTGCCCGCTGACTTATCTGATCAACGATCCGATCGGCGACAAGGACGACGGGTCGGGGATCAACCTTGGCCTCAGCGTCGGCGGCGATGCCATTCACATGGACCAGTTTTTCACCACCTGCCCGTGGACGATCCCCGAACCCCAGGCGCAGGGCGTGTTCGTCAACCAGCAGGGCCAGCGCTTCATCAATGAGGATTGCTATCATGGCCGCGTGTCGCGTGCGATGCTCGACCAGCCCGGCGACCGCGTCTATCTGTTGCTCGACAGCAAGCATTTCGACCAGCCGTTCGACTATGCCCGGATGACGATCGCGGGGACGGGTGACGACTGGGAAGAGGTCGAACGCGAACTCGGCATGCCGCAAGCCACGCTGTCGGCGACAATGAATTTCTACAATGATCATGCCCGCCGCGGCGGTGATCCGCTGTTCGACAAGCGCGCGCCGATCCTGACGCCGCTCGATCAGGGGCCGTTCATCGCGCTCGAGCTGAATTTCCAGACCAGCTATTTCAGCTTTTTCACCCTCGGCGGGCTTCGCACCTCGACCGATGGCGAAGTGCTGGATCGCGGCGACCAGCCGATCGCGGGTCTGTTCGCCGCCGGTCGTTGCACGAGCGGACTTCCGGCATGGGGTCACGGCTATAGCTCGGGCCTCAGCCTCGCCGATTGCAGCTTCTTCGGACGGCAGGCGGGTCGCGCGGCGGCGCTGAGCGCATAGCTCAGCCCGCCAGTTGCCCGCCATCGACGGTGAATAGCGCGCCGGTGATCTTGCGCGCCTGATCGCTCGCCAGATAGGCGACCATCTCGGCAATATCTTCGGGTTCGCAAATCCCGTCGGGCAGCTTGGGCGCGTTGCGCATCATCAGCGGCCAGTCGACTTCGCCTTCAGGCGGCGGGCGGTTGGTCATCGGGGTTTTGACATGGCCGGGGCACACCGCATTGACGCGGACACCCCGCGCCGCAAATTCGACCGCCAGGCTTTTGGTTAGCCCAACGAGGCCGTGCTTCGACGCCGCATAGCCGATCGAATAGGGCGTGCCCTGCACCCCGGCGGTCGACGCCATGTTGACGATATTGCCGCCGCTGGTGATCAAAAGCGGCAGCGCCGCGCGACATAGCGCGAACACGCTGGTCAAATTGACCGCGATCAGGCGCTCGAACCGGTCCTCGTCGAAATCGAGCGTCGGGCCCCAGTCGAGCAGTCCCGCAATGTTGCACAAAATGTCGAGACCGCCCTGCCCGGCCGCGGCAACCAGCGCGCGGCACGACGTGAGGTCGGTCGCATCATAGGTCAGCGCCGTCACCTCGCCGGTCGCCATCGCAGCGGTTTCGTTCAGTCCCGCGGCGTTGACGTCAGCGACAAACACATGCGCACCCTCGGACGCCAGTTGCAGTGCCGTCGCGCGCCCGATCCCCGATGCCGCCCCGGTCACCAACACCCGCTTGTTCGCAAACCGCATAGTCTATGCCTCCCGTAACAGATGCTGGCTCAAATCGCCGGTCAGCGTCATCTCCATCTCGCGGCGCGTGAAATGCCACGCATCGCCGTCCTTCGCAAAGCGGTCGCAATAGCTCGCCTCGGCGATCGGCTGGAGCGGAAAGCCCGGCGCCGCTTGAAAGATGATCGCGCTGCACCGCGCCGACGCCCGCGCATCGCCATCGGGTTCGATGGTCAGATTGCCACTGTGATGGCGAGTCAGCGGGCGCTCATCGGGTCCGTGCAGCTTCACGAAGCTGCGCATCAACGCCGCGACCGCGGCCCCATCCTGATGGATATGGCGCCCGGTCGCGGTGTAGATCATGTCGGCGCGGTCGAATAACGACCCAGCGGCATCGAAATCGGCTCCGTCGACGTGGACGAAATAGATATTGATCAGCCGCTGGATCGCGAAATAATCGTCCGCCGTCAAAATTCCATTCCGACGGTCAGGCCAAAGGTGCGCGGATCGGGGAAATAGCCGATCAATATTCCGCCAAAGTCCGGCCCGAAATCGATGAAGTTGCTCGGCGCATCCTCATTGGTCAGATTGCGAACCCACGCGCTGATCTTGGCTTCGACGCCGCCGATCGGGATGCGCGTCAGCGACGCCGTCATATTGACCATCGTCCGCCCCGGCGATTGCGTGTCCGCGGCGACCTGATCCGACGCGTTGGTCGTGCTCAGCGCATAGGGGAAGGTGTGATATTTCGACACCATGCTGAGGTCGCCGAGAATGTTGAACCGGCCCCAGCTACCTTCCAGTACGCGCCAGTCGAACCCGGCCGAAACCGAATATTTGGGGGTGTGCGGGAAAGCGCGATTGTCCGACACGTCGATACCGCCGTCGATGAAGCTGTCATATTTGGCATCGAGATAGGCGAAGGAGCCGTTGAAGGTCAGCCACGGCGCCGGACGAATGATCGTTTCGATCTCGATCCCTTTGATCGTCGCCGCCCCCGCGTTCAACACGGTCGATGCCGCCGCACCCCCAGCATCGAATACCGACAGCTGGATGTCCTTATGCTTGTCGTAGAAGCCCGCGATGTTCAGCGTCATCGCGCCATCGGCGAGAACGGTTTTCAAGCCGACTTCATAGCTGTCGACCTTTTCGGGGCGATAGGGATTGCACAGCTCGGGCGTCCCGGTCGGGCAATCAGGGGTCGGCGCGACGAATGTATTGGTTTCGCCGTTGAACCCGCCCGATTTGAAGCCGCGGGCAAAGCGCGCATAGACGTTCACGTCGCGATTAACCTCATAGGACAGCGTCGCCGCCGGGCTGAAGTTGCTGAACTTGGCGTCGGGCAAATCACCGAACTGCACATCGGCGACGGTGAAGGCCGGAGTCGGCGGGCTATTCAATATCTGGAGGAAGCGACTGATGTCCTTCTTCTCCTTGGTGTAGCGCCCGCCGAGCGTCAGTTTCAGCGCCTCGGTGATCTTGAAATCAGCCTGCGCATAAGCTGCCCATGCCGTGGTGTTGGAGGCGTAGCGCGAATCAAACCGGTTCGCTCCTGGGCCGAACACGCCGAAGAATTTCTGCGGATTCACCGTGCCCGCGCTCTCGTCATAATAGAAGGCGCCGAGCACATAGTGCAGGCGGTCGTCGATGGCCGAGCCCGTCAACTGCAATTCCTGGCTGAAACTGTTCATGTCGGTGATGCGTGACGTCTGCGCGATATCGACCGGCGACCCGTCGAGTTCGAGCGTGTCAACGAAACGAAGGTCGCGATAAGCGGTGATCGACTTGAGTTCGGCGGCACCAAGGTCGAGCGTCGCCGTCAGCGCATGGCCATAAATGCGCGAATATTCGGCAAAGGGCGACGCGTTGATGCTCAGCGTGTCTTGCCGCTCGGGATTGGCGAACAGGCCAAGCGGGATGCCGATATAGTTGGCGCTGTTCGGATCGAAAATGTCGCGCGGATCGCCATTCTGGTTGACGCGCAGCAACTGCCCCGGCGACGGACGCTGATCATATTTGCTATAATCATAGGCATAATCGAAGGTCAGATTGTCGGTCGGCTCGAACCGCACCTGCACCATCGCGCTCCGGCCATTGAGCGACTGCGCATCCTTCACCGATGCCGGCTGGGCGAAGGGCGCCGCGGCAGGAAACGGATTGTCCTGAATGTCATAGAAACCGTCGCGCTTGGAGATTTGCCCCGACAGCTTGATTGAGAAGGGCCCGATCGCGGGCAGGTTCAGCGTCGCCTTGGCGCGCTTGTAATCATAATTGCCATAGCTGACTTCCAGCTTGCCACCGAGCTCGCCGGTCGGCTTGGCAGTGACGAGGTTGACCGCACCCGCAAGACTGTTGCGACCATAAAGCGTGCCCTGCGGGCCGCGCAAAATCTCGACCCGTTCCAAGTCGGCGACGTCGAAAATCGCGCCCTGATTCTTCGCGATATAGACGCCGTCAAGATACAGTCCCACCGCGGGCTCCCACGTCACCGCCGGATTAATCGTTACCGATCCGCGAATGGCGATCTGTGCGATCGTCCCGCTGCCCGGCGCGCGTTCGAATTTCACATTGGGGGCAACGGCGCCGATGCTATCGATCGAGGTGATGTCTCGCGCCTCAAGATAGGCGCTGCTCAGCGCCGAAATCGCAATTGGCACTTCCTGCAGATTCTCGGCGCGTTTTTGCGCGGTGACGACGATGATATTGGGATCAGCGGCACCCGCACTATCCTGCGTATCGGCCTGCTGCGCCTGCGCAGGGCCAGTGGCCAGACCGATAGCCAGCGCGCCCATGGCCGCGGCTCGTGCAAAATTTCCAGACATCCTATCCCTTTCAATCGCCGTTCCGATTCTGCAATCTTTCTACGCAAATGATGATATTAATGCAAATCTGATTTGCATTTGCGCAAATATTTTGGCATTTGCCCGCCGCTGATCAAAATGGGAGAAGTGCATTGCCCGGACCGACGCTGGAACAGAGAATTGAGCGGCTGGAGGCACTTGACGCCATTCGCCAACTGCCGGCGAAATATGCGCTGGCGCTCGACATGCGCGATATGGATGCGATGGTGTCGCTGTTTCCCGCCGATGTGCGCGTCGGCAAGGGAGCGAGCGGGCGCGAGGCGCTGCGCGCCTATATGGACGGGACGCTGCGCGCGCCCTTCACCGGCACGTCGCATCATATCGGCGGCCATATCATCGAATTCGACGACGCCGATCACGCCCATGGCATCGTCTATTCAAAGAATGAGCATGAAACCCCCGTCGCGGGCGGCGCCGACGAATGGGTGATCATGCAGATGATGTATGTCGACGATTATGTCCGCGCCGAAGGCCCCGACGGCCCGCGCTGGTATTTCGGTCGCCGCCTGCCGCTCTATTGGTACGCGACAGATCTCAACAAGCCGCCGGTCGGCCCCGACAAGATGCGCTGGCCGGGGGCCGAGGCGGTCGCAGGCAATTTCCACAAGCTCTTCCCAAGCTATGAGGAATTTTGGGCGCGCGATGGCGCGCCGACGACGCCAGTCGCCGAGCCTGCGCCGCTCGAGAAATTTCTGGAACAGATGCGCCGCGGGCAAGCCGCGCCAAAGGTCAAGGTCCGCGCCGACTGACGCGACGAGGGCGCGCGCCCTTCCATGCCCAAGGATGTGATGACGCCAGGCTGATTGCCGTCATCATTGCGAGGAGCAGAGCGACGCGGCAATCCAGAGCGGTGCAAGGCCGCCTCTGGATTGCTTCGCTTCGCTCGCAATGACGATCCAAAACAAAGCCGTCACGCCCTAAAAGGAATAGCTCCCACCATTGGCGACGAGCACCGATCCGGTAACGAAGCTCGCATCGTCGCTGGCAAGATAGAGTGCAGCGGCAGCAATCTCCGCAGGATCGGCCATGCGGCCCAGCGGCACCGACGACTCCATCCCCTTGATCCACTCGGCAGGGATGCCGTTCATGATCGGGGTGTTGGTCGGCCCCGGCGCCAGCGCGTTGACGCGGATGCCGCGCGGCGCGAGTTCGCGCGCAAGCTGGCGCGTCAGGCCGATGATCGCGGCCTTGCTGGTCACATAATGCGGCGAGCCTTCGCCCGATTGCGCCGACGTCGAGGAGATGTTGATGATCGCGCCGGAGGTGCCGTCGGCTGCCTTGATGCGGGCAAATTCTCGCGCGACATAGAAAGGACCGTTGAGGTTGACCGCCATCACCGCCGCCCAGCCGCGATCTTCCATATGGATCAGCTGGTCGACAATCACGTCGGACGCGCCCTTTTCGGCGAGCTCGCCATTGCGCCGCGCCATCGCCGCGTAAAATGGCTCCGACCCGTCGCCCGGCGCCGACCCGATCCCGGCATTGTTGACCGCAATGTCGAGCCGTCCGAACGCCGCGCGCGCCTGTGCCAGCGCGGCAGCGACCGAGGCACTGTCGCCGACATCGCATGCGATCCCCAGCGTTGCCCCGGCCTGATCGGCATCCTCCTGCCGCAGATCGAGCGCCGCAACCTGCGCGCCCTCGGCGACGAAGCGCGCGACCATCGCCTGACCGATCCCGCGCGCAGCGCCGGTGACGACCGCCGCCCTGCCCTGCAAACGCCCGCCCGTCACTGGTTCACCCCCAACGCATCGCGCGCGGCGATATAGCCGAAGGTCAGCGCTGGACCGATCGTCACCCCCGCGCCGGGATAGCTTTCGCCCATCGCCGAGGCGGCATTGTTGCCGATCGCATAGAGCCCAGTGATCGGCGCGCCATCGGCCTGAACAACGCGCGCCTTGTCGTCGGTCCTGAGCCCGCCGTTGGTACCAATGTCGCCCGGGTAGATGGGCATCGCGTAGAACGGTCCCTTGCTCAGCGGCCGCAAACACGGATTGGGGGTGACGCGCGGATCGCCATACATTTTATCATAGGTCGCCAGCCCGCGATCGAAATCGGGGTCGCTGCCTTCGGCCGCGAACTGATTGAAACGGGAAATGGTCGCGGTCAGCGCCGCGGGGTCGACCCCCATGTCCGCTGCCAGCGCCTCGACCGTGTTGCCCTTCTTCAAAATGCCGCGCACTTCGCCGCGCTGGAACCAGTCAGGCATCAACGGCAACAGCGGGCCCACCGGATAATTGTGCCGATATTCATGGTCGAAAACGAACCAACTCGGCGACGCATCGCCATGCTCCTGTTCGCGCCGCGCCATTTGCTGACCAACGATGTGATAGGAGGCGGCCTCGTTGAGATAGCGCTTGCCCTGCTGGCTGACGATGATGCTGCCGGGCAGCGCGCGCTCGATCGTCGACAGCCGCCCGCGATCCTCGCCCGGCACGTAAAAGACCGGCGCCGCCCATGCCGATTGCATGTTCATCGTGTCGGCGCCCGCCGCAACACCCGCGCGGATGCTGTCGCCGGTGTTGCCCGAGGTGCCGCCCGAATAGAGCGTATTCCGGTACAGCGGCGCATGCTCGCTGCGCATCGCGGCATTTTTGTCGAAGCCGCCCGCCGCCAGGATGACCGCCTTGCGCGTGCCGATCCGAAGGTCACGCCCCTGATGCCGCACGACCGCGCCCGTGACCTTGCCGTTTTCGATCACCAGTTGCTGCATCGGACTATCGAGCCACAGCGGCACCTTGCGTTCGTTAAGCGCCAATTTGATTCCGCCGACCAGCGCATTGCCGAGCGTCAGGCGGCGATCCTTGCGCGACTTGAAGCGGAACGGCCAATCGAACCAATAGCGCGCAAGGCTCTTTGCCATATGCCACTGCCAGCCCTTTTGACGGAACAACAGCATATAGGTTTCGTCGAAATGCCAGTTCAAATAGCCGAACAGGCTGGCCGCGGGCGACGCGAAGCGCAGCGTTTCGACATCCTTCCCCAGCCCCCGGCCGTCGATCGGCAACGGCATATGGGTGCGATATCCGGTCGGGCTGCCACCAGGATTTTCGGCGTGATAATCGGGGTAGGGAAAGGCACAGTAGGTTATCGGCGTGTGCGAGCCCATCCAGCGCAGCATCTCCGAAGCGTTCGAGACATAGGCGCGAATATTGGCGTCGGGGACATTGTCGGCTGAAAGCTTGCGAACATAACGAAACGCATCATCGACCTTGTCGTGAAACCCCGCCGCCGCGGCCTGGTCGCTGGCCGGAATCCATATCCCCGCGCCCGAGGTGGCCGAAGTGCCGCCCCATAATTTCTCCTTTTCGACGATCAATACATCGGTGTGATTTTCGGCGCCAACCAGCGCCGACAGCAGCCCGCCCGCCCCCGACCCGACGACCAGCAGATCGACTTCTTTGTCCCAGCTCATGCTTTGCGCTTTCGTCACGACTGATAGGAATAGGGCATGTAGAGCTGCGCCGACTTGCCGCCATCGACGGGCAGCGCCGCGCCGGTGATATAGCTCGCGGCATCAGACAGCATGAAGCAGATCACTTCGGCGAGTTCTTCCGGGTTACCTCCACGCCCCATCGGGATCGCATCGGCGGTCATCGCCGCAACCTCGGGTGCCTTGCGCGCGAAATCCTCGGTCCCCGCGGTCTGCACCTGCCCCGGAACGATCGCATTGACGCGCACCCCGTGACGCGCGCCCTCCATAGCCGCGCAGGCGGTGAAATGGGTGAGCGCCGCTTTTGAGGCCGAATAGCTGGTCATGTTGGTCGCGGCGCGGATGCCGCAGGAGGAGGAGACGTTGACGATCGCGCCCTTGCCCTGCTTCGTCATGATCGCCATCGCCGCCTTGGTGCTGACGAATACCGCATCAGCGTTGACCGCAAAATCCTTGCGCCAATGTTCGAGCTTCAGCTTCGACAGCGGCGCATAATGGGTCGACATCGCATTGTTGACGAGCATGTCGAGCCGCCCGTGGCGCGCCGCGACATCGTCGATCAGCGCGGCGAGCGCATCGAAATCGGTCACGTCCAGCACATGGGTTTCGACCTTGCCGCCCGCGGCTTCGATCTCGGCTTTCGTTTCGGCGAGCTTGTCCTCGCGCCGCGCGCAGACGGCGACGGTCGCGCCGCGCGCCGCCAGCATGGCGGCGGTCGCGCGGCCGATGCCGTCGCTGCCGCCGGTGATGATCGCCACCCGGCCGTCGAAAATTCCGCTCATGCTCGTCACGCTCCCGCTGCTATTTTATTGAGGGCGGCATCCTGCGCCCCGGTGAGGATACAGTGCGTCCCCGTCGGCAGATACATCATCGAGACACAGCGGTTGCACGCGGTGCAACCCGATGCATGCGCCGTCCCCGCCGCCCATTGGTTCACAATTTTCGGATCATGGATCAAGATCCGGCCCATCGCGACGCAATCAAAGCCGTCGGCCATCGCTATTTCGACCCCTTCGATCGAATGGACCCCGCCCAGATAGGCGAGCGGCATCGTCACCGCTTCGCGGATCTTCAGCGCATGATCGCGCAGGTAATTTTCGTGAAACACGACATTCTGCGGCTCGGTCAGCGATTGCAGCCACATCCCCATGCGGATGATCGGGTTCGGATTGCTCGCGCGATTTTCCTTCGGAAAGGAGGAGCCGAACATCGCGGTGATCGATTCGACGTTCAACCCGTTCGACAGCACCGCCATATGCGCGCCGGTGCGTTCGAGGATGCGCGCGACCTGCACGCCATCGGCGATCTGGTTGCCCCGCGCGGTGCCGTCGGTCATGCTATATTTGACGACGACCGCCAGATCCTTGCCAACCGCATCGAGCACCCGCGACAAGACTTCAGCCGGGAAACGCATCCGCTTTTCGATCGTCCCGCCAAATTCGTCGCGGCGCTTATTATAGACGGGCGAGATGAACTGGCTGAGCAGATAGCCGTGGCCCATATGCAGTTCGACCGCATCGAACCCCGCCTCGCGCGCCAGCTTCGCCGCCTCAACGAACTCGTCGGCCATCGCGGCGATTTCATCGCGGTTCATACGCTTCTTGAACCAGCGCTTCGACAGCATGCCGACCTTGTTAAAGCCACCGCTCGACGATGGCGGTCGCTTCGCCTGCAATTGATCGGGGCCGAGGAAGGTGAACGACCCGGCGTGGGTGATCTGCGCGCAGGCGGCGGCACCATGGCGGTGGACGCCGTCGGTCAGCGCCCGAAAGTCGACGATTGATTCGCGTTCGAGCGTCGCCTGATCGACGAAGGTGCGTCCGTCGCGGCTGGTCGCGCAATAGGCGACGGTCGACATTGCGGCGCCGCCCTCGGCCACGCGCTCGTGGAACAGCGCCAATCCCTTGGAAACCACGCCATTCTTGGCCATGCCTTCATTTGTCGCGGCCTTGATGAAGCGGTTTCGCAGCGTCAGCGGCCCCAGGGTGAGCGGGAAAAAGGGGGAAGCAGCCTCTCCAGACATGCGGGTTCCTTACTTGGTTTCAATAACGCAATTGACGCTCTGCGTGTCTTTATGTCAAGCTCATGCGTAATTTGAAAACAAAAAAATTACGAATCATGGAGAGTTTTGCGGATGACCGATCGAATCATCATTGTGACCGGAGCCGGCCAGGGGGTCGGTCAGGGCATCGCCCTCGCCTTCGCCGCGCAGGGCGACACCGTCGTACTGGCCGGCCGGACATTGTCCAAGCTCGCCGAAACCAAGCGGATGATCGACCAGCGCGGCCAAGGCACAGCGCGCGCGATCGAATGCAACGTCAAGTCGGCGGCATCGCTGGGCGAACTGGTGTCGCAAACCGTCGCCGAATTTGGCGGCATCGATATACTGGTCAACAATGCGCAGGAAGTCCCCAACGGCGAATTGCTCGCGGTCGCCGACGACGCCTTCATCGCCGGCTTTGAATCGGGTCCGCTCGCGACGCTGCGGCTGATGAAGCTGGTACAGCCGCATATGGCGGCGCGCGGCGGTGGTGTGATTTTCAACCTCGTCTCGTCGGTCATCCACCGCTGGGACATGACCGGATATGGCGCCTATGCCGCGACGAAAAGCGCGATCCAGTCGCTGACGCGCGGCGCGGCGGCCGAATGGGGTAAAGACAAGATCCGCGTCCTCAACGTCGCGCCGCACGCCGAATCGCCGGGCCTGAAAGGCTGGGCGGAGAAAAATCCCGACGAGGCGCGCGCCTTCTTCAAGACGATCCCGCTCGGCCGCGTCGGTCAATGCGAGGAGGATATCGGCCGCGCGGTCGTCGCCCTGTGCGGCCCCGAGATGGCGTATCTCACCGGCGCGACGATCCCGCTCGACGGCGGCCAGGCCAATTTCGACTAGGCGCGCTTGACGCGCGTCGAGCATCGGGCGGACGATACGCCCAACCATACCATCACGGCCCGCCGCAACCGGCAGGCGTCACACGACAAAATAATGGGAGACTGACATGACCGAACCGAAAATCGCCCTCGTCACCGGGGCCAGCCGCGGTGCCGGCGCGGGCATCGCACGCGGGCTGGGCGAGAAAGGCATGACCGTTTATGTCACCGGACGGACGCTGACGCCGGGCGATGCCAAGGGCTGGGACGGCACCGTTCTTCCCGGCACCGTCGCCGAAACCGCCGAGGCGGTAACGAAGGCCGGCGGCAAGGGCATCGCGGTCGTTTGCGACCACGCCGACGACGCGCAGGTCGAACGCCTGTTCGCGCAGATCGCCGCCGAACAGGGACGGCTCGATATCCTCGTCAACAACGCCGCCTATATGCACCACCAGCTGATCGAGAAAAAACCTTTCTGGGAAAAGGAAATCGCCGCAGCGAACATCCTCGATGTCGGGCTGCGCTCGGCCTATGTCGCGAGTTGGCATGCGGCGCGGATGATGGTGCCGCAGGGCTCGGGGCTGATCGCCTTCGGCTCCTCCTTTGGCGCGAGCTGCTATATGCACGGCCCTGCCTATGGCGCGCAAAAGGCCGGGGTCGACAAATTCGCGCACGATATGGAGCATGATCTGCGCGACACCGGCGTGCGGACGATTTCGGTGTGGATGGGGCCCCTGATCACCGAACGATCGACGATCGCACGCGAGGTGAACCCCGAACAATATGAAGGCTTTATCGAGACCGCCGAAAATCCCGAATTCACCGGCCATATCCTCCACGCACTTGCTCGCGACCCGCTCGGCGCGACGCTGTCGGGCCATACCGTCGTCGGCGCCGAAGTCGCCCGCGACCTCGGCATCACCGATCGCGGCAAGGAGCGCCCGTCTTACCGCGAGATGCTGGGTAGCCCGAATGAGCCGAATCCGGCGGCGGTTTATTAAGAATATTACGCAGCGCTGCGATAGAAATTCTCGCACTTGCAATTATTCGTAATTTGATACAAAAATAATTACGCAAAATACGATCGACATGGAGTCGACGCACATCAACGGACAGAAATGAGGGTGGTTTGAAAACGCAATTTCACATTGCCGACCTGTTCGAGACGGTGGCCGATGCCGTACCCGACCGGCTGGCGATCCAGGGTCCCGACGAGAGCCTGACCTATCGCGAGCTCGACGATCGCAGTGATGCACTCGCGCGCGGATTGCTCGCGCAGGGCATCGTTCGCGGCGATCATGTCGGCCTCTATATGCGCAACCGCGCCGAATATCTCGAGGCCTATCTCGCGGCGATCAAGATCGGCGCGGTGCCGTTCAACGTCAATTACCGCTATCAGCGCGCCGAACTCCTCTATCTGTTCCAGAACGCCGACGCGGCGTGCATCGTCCACGACGGCGAATATACCGCACCGGTCGACGAACTGCGCGCGCAGCTTCCGAAACTGAAGCTGGCAGTTTGCGCCGATGGCGATGACGGGCTCTCGATCAACTACGACAGCCTCCTCATCCCCGGCGAAAAGCAACGCTACGAACGCTCCGAAGATGATTATATGCTGCTCTATACGGGCGGCACCACGGGCATGCCCAAGGGCGTGATGTGGCCGCACAAGGCTTTCTTCTACGGCTGCGCGGGCGGTGCGGGCTATTTCCATCCCGCCGGACCGATCGCAGCGCCCGAGGACATAAGGAGCCGCGCCGCCGAGGGACCGCCGCTCAAGATGTTCACCATCGCGCCGCTGATGCATGGCGCCGCAATCTGGTCGGCGTGGACCGCGCTGCTCGCGGGGCTGACCGTCGTTCTCGATCGCAGCATAGCCTTCGATCCCGCCGCGATCTGGGACCGGGTCGATCGCGATCAGGCCAATCTGATCCAGGTCGTCGGTGACGCGATGGCGATCCCGCTGCGCGATGCGCTGCGCGACCATCCGGGCCGCTGGTCGCTCACCAGCGTCTATAATTTCGGGTCGGGCGGCGCGCTCTTTTCGCCGCATGTTCAGGACGACCTTCTCAACCTGCTCCCCAACGCCGCGATCACCAACGGCATGGGCGCGTCCGAAACCGGGACCAGCCTGTCGGTCAAAGCGACCGATGGCGGGATGCTCCGAGTACCGTGCGACTACACCCAGCGCATTTTCGTCAGCGACCGCTTTGCCGAACCCGGCGAAATCGGGCTGATCGGCCGCAGCGGCCATGTCCCTGTCGGCTATTATAACGATCCCGAAAAGACCGCCGAAACCTTCCGCACCATCGACGGGCGCAACTGGGCGATCACCGGCGACAGCGGCTATGTCGATGGCGACGGCATGATCAATTTTCTCGGGCGCGGGTCGAACTGCATCAATTCGGGCGGCGAGAAGATTTTCCCCGAAGAGGTCGAGCGCGAATTGCGCGCGCATCCCGCGATCCTCGACGCCCTCGTCGTCGGCATCGACGACGAGCGATGGGGGCAAAAGGTCGCCGCGGTGGTATCGCTGCGCGACCGCCACGACCGCCCCGAACCGGCGGCGATCGCCGATTTCATCAAGAGGCGGCTCGCCGCATACAAGACCCCCCGGACGATCGTCTGGGCCGACACGATCCAGCGGTCGGCGGCCGGAAAGCCCGACTATGCCTGGGCCAAGCAACAGGTAGAGGCAGCGTGAAGCACAGCGACCCCATTTTCGATGCCGTCACCGCGCCCGGCACCCCCTTTGAACTGGGCGAACGGGGCGGCATGCGCCGCTTCGTCAACGCCCCCGACGACCTCAACCAACTGATCGAAAGCGCCCGCGCGTTCGGCGACCGGGTCTGCGTTGCCGAGGGCGACACCCATTGGACCTATGCCCAGATGTTCGCGCGGCGCGACGCGCTGGCGGGCATCCTCGACATCGAACGCGGCGACCGCGTCGCCATCTGCATGCGCAACCGCAGCGAATGGATGATCGGCTTTCTCGCGACGATCCGCTGCGGCGGCGTCGCCGCACTGCTCAACAGCCGGGGCTCGCCGAGCGAGCTTTGCGCCGCGATCGACGATGTATCGCCCGCCGTCGTGCTTGCCGACAGCGGCCGCGCCGCCTTGCTGCGCGAGGGCGGCTATACCGGCCGACTCATCGTCGTAGCGGATTTCCCCGCAACAGGCACCGCGCCTGCCAACATCACCCCCGCAAAGAAAAGCGATCCCGCGGCGATCCTTTTCACCTCGGGCACCACCGGCCGCGTCAAGGGCGCGGTGCTGACCCACGAAAATCTGATGACCGGGATCATGGGTACGCAATTGGCGGGGACGATGGTCCTCCACAACACCGCGCGCGACCTGAAGATTCCGGTGTCGGTGATCCTCGAAAATATGCCGCAGCAGGTCACCATGCTGGTCGTTCCGCTGTTTCATATTTCGGGGCTGGGCGCGAGCTTCCTGTCGCCCTTGCTCGCCGGATCGAAAATCGTCGTCATGCGGCGCTGGGCGGCCGACGAGGCCATGGAGTTGATCGAGCGCGAAAAGGTCACGATGTTTTCGGGCGTCCCGACGATGATGTGGGACATCGTTCACGCCGGAAAAGGCAAAAAGGCCGACCTGTCGAGCCTGCGCAACATCGGAATGGGCGGTCAGGCAATGCCGGTCAGCCTGCTCAACGAATTGCGCGCCGCCTGCCCCGATGTCGTGATGGGCACTGGGTACGGCATGACCGAAACCTCGGGCAGCGTCGCGATGAGCATGGGCGAGGACTTCATCCGCAACCGCGCCTCGGCCGGGCGGGTGCTGTCGCTCGTCGATGTGCGGATCGAGGGCCCCGACGGGAACGTGCTTCCCGCCGGCGAAGTCGGCGAAATTGTCGTGCGCGGCCCGATGGTCATGCAGGGCTATTGGCAACGCCCAGAGGAAACCGCGGCGGTCCTGTCCCCCGACGGCTGGCTCAAGACCGGCGACGTCGGGCTGATCGACCCCGAAGGCTATATCTTCATCGTCGATCGCGCGAAGGACATGGTCATTTCGGGCGGCGAGAATATCTATTGCGCCGAGGTCGAGCGCATCGTCAACGCGATGCCCGAAGTCGTCGAATGTGCCGCCTTTGGCATCGCCGATGACCGGCTCGGCGAATTGCTCGTCGCGCGCGTGGTCGGCGACAATGTCGACGCCGCCGCGATCATCGCCGAGGTGGCCGACAAGCTCGCGCGTTACAAAGCACCCGCGCAGGTCCGGGTCGACGCCGCCCCCCTGCCCCGCAACGATGTCGGCAAGATCGACAAGAAACGCCTCCGCACCGAATGGACTAGGACAGAAGGAAACCCCGCATAATGGCTATGCCCAAAGACATCGGCATTATCGACTGCATGCTCGGGATTCCCGAAAGCGAACATCGCGCCGACTGGTTCGACAGCTTCAAGCCGATGATCAAGGATGCCGAAACGCTGAAGCAATTCTCGATGCCCGCGCAATATATGTTCAAGGACATTCCGCAGTCGGGCGCGGTCGACGATTTCGTCCAATGGACGGTCGACGAGATGGACCGGTTCAACATCGACAAGGCGATGGTCGGCTGGAACGATAATGCGACCTCGCGCCGCGCGAAGGAGAAGTTCGGCGACCGTTTCTTCTTCGATCTGCCGTGCGATCCCAACAAGGGGGTCGAGGAGGTCCGCCGCATCAAGCGCATCCATGCCGAGGTCGGGCTGTCGGCGATCAGCGTGTTTCCAGCGGGCACGCTGCCGCAGGTCGCGATCAACCATAAATATATGTTCCCGCTCTATACCTGCGCCGCCGAACTCGGCCTGCCGATCTGCCTCAACGCCGGGATTCCGGGGCCGCGCATTCCGATGGAAACGCAAAAGGTCGAGCATCTCGACGAGGTATGCTGGTTCTTCCCCGACCTCAAGGTCGTGATGCGCCACGGCGCCGAGCCGTGGGAGGCGCTGGCGGTCAAGCTGATGCTAAAATGGCCGAACCTCTATTATTCGACCAGCGCCTTTGCCCCCAAACATTATCCCAAGGCGATCATCGATTACGCGAACACGCGCGGCGCCGACAAGATCATCTATGCCGGATATTTCCCGATGGGGCTGAGCCTCGACCGGATTTTCAGCGACATGCCGAACGTGCCCTTCAAGGACGAGGTGTGGCCGAAATTCCTGCGCGAAAACGCGATCAAAGTCTTTGGATTGGGAGCCTGAGCGATGAATGACAGCGTCACTGATGCCCGCACCGCGCCCGTCGCGGTTTGGCGGTTGCTCGAGAATATGTCGAAGGACGAGTTGAAGGCGTGGCGTATCGCCCCGATCGACAATGCCGTCCCAGCGGCGGAGCGCAACCTCGACACCCCTTACCCCTTTGGCTGGTATCCCGCGCTGCTCTCGGACGAGTTGCAGGTCGGTGAGGTAAAGCCGCTGCGCTATTTTTCAACCGAGCTGGCGATCTGGCGCGGCGAAGACGGGACGGTGCGGATGCTCGACGCCTATTGCAAGCATCTCGGCGCGCACATGGGGCATGGCGGCAAGGTCAACCGCAATCTGCTCGAATGTCCGTTCCACGCCTGGCGCTATGACGGCGAAGAAGGCGTGGTTAAGGACATTCCTTACGCGCGCGCCATCCCGCCGCAGGTGAAGCGCAAATGCACCCGCACCTGGCATATCCGCGAAGCCAACCGGATCATCTGGATGTGGTATCACCCCGACGATGTCGCGCCCTTGTTCGAGGTCGTCCACAGCCCCGAGGCGACCGATCCCGACTGGAGCGAATTCCAGATCGCCGAGTGGAATATCTATGGCAGCATCCAGAATATGGCCGAGAACGGCGTCGATTTCGCCCATTTCAAATTCATCCACGGCACCGCGAACCTACCGATGGGCGAGTTGCATTGGGGCGACGGCTATGATCGCAGCAGCGTGCTGCGCGCCAAAATGGGCACCCCGCGCGGCGAGGTCGATGGCGAGATCACCAGCGCGTCGCAGGGTCCGGGCCAAAATTGGGTGCGGTTCACCGGCATCTGCGAGACGCTGCTGATCGCCTGCGTCACCCCCGTCGAGAAGGACCATCTGAAGGTCCGCTATCTCTACACTCAGCCGAAATCGCAAAAGGACGGCCCCAACGCGGGGCTCGCCCGCGCGATTATCGCCGACGTCAACAAGCAGATGGATCAGGACAAGGTGGTGTGGGACCGGATGCGCTATGAGCCCAATCCGATCATCTGTGACGGCGACGGCCCGATCCCCAAATTCCGCCAATTCTACTCGCGCTATTACACAGCGCCGACCGCTGTCAGAGCGAGCGCCTGAATGGGGCCCCCATCGGATCTGACCCGCCGCGACCTGCTGACAAGCGGTGCCGCGGCGGCGGCAATGGTCGCGCTCCCGCAGGCGGCACAAGCGAAGGGAGGGGTGATGCGAAGCGACCCATTGGACGATCACGACGCGCTCGGCCTCGCCAAGCTCGTGCGCGATAAAGCCGTATCGCCCGCCGAACTGCTCGACATAGCCGTCGCGCGCGCCGAGGCCAGCAATCCGCGCTTCAACTTCATGGCGCAGAAACTTTATGATTCCGGCAAGAAGGCGATCGCCGACGGGCTGCCCAGAGGGCCGTTCCAGGGAGTGCCGTTGCTGGTCAAGGATCTGAACACCCATATCGCGGGCGAGCGCAGCGGACAGGGGAGCCGCTTCTATGCGGACTATCGCCCCGACTATACGTCCGAACTCGTGCGGCGCCATCAGGCCGCTGGTTTCGTGATCTTCGGCAAGACGACGACCCCTGAGTTCGGGTTGACCGGCACTACGGAATCGCTGGCCACTGGCCTGACGCGCAACCCATGGAACCCCGACCATATCGCCGGCGGATCGAGCGGAGGCTCGGCGGCGGCAATCGCGGCGGGGGTCGTCCCGCTCGCCCATGCCTCCGACGGCGGCGGGTCGATCCGTATCCCGGCGTCGTGCTGCGGCCTGTTTGGGCTGAAGCCCAGCCGTGGCCGTGTGCCGATGGGGCCGAAGCGGACCGAAGGCTGGGGCGGGCTATCGACCCATCATGCGATCAGCCGGACGGTACGCGATTCCGCCGCGATGCTCGATGCGACCCACGGCGTCGAAATCGGGTCGCGCTATGGCGCGCCGACCCCCGACGGCAGCTTTTTGTCACAAGTCACCAAAGCGCCGGGCAAGCTGCGCGTCGCGCTGATGCTCGACACGCCCGGCGGAACACCCGTCGATCCCGAATGCGCGGCTGCGGCGCGCGCGGCGGCGAAGCTGCTCGAAAGCCTCGGCCATTATGTCGAAGAAGCCTCGCCCAAGGTGAATGCGCAAGCGATCGGCATGGCCAATTTCGCAACGATTTCCAGCGCGCTCGCCGCCGATATCGAGGATCGCGCCAAGCTGACTGGCATCGCGCCATCGCCCGACGTGCTCGAAAAAGTGACCCTGATCTTCCTGCAATATAGCAAGAATTTCAAAGCCATCGACGCGGTCCGCGCGAGCAATATCTATCAGGAAACCGCGATCGCGCTGGGGCAGTTCATGACCAGCTACGACATCATCCTGTCGCCGACGATGGCGATGCCACCGGTCAAGCTCGGGCGGCTCGACATGATGCCCGCCGACTTCGAAAAATGGGGACAGGATGCCTCGGCGTTCACGCCATGGACCGGGCTGTTCAATGTCAGCGGCCAGCCGAGCATGTCGATGCCGCTGGCGATGTCGGCGGGCGGCCTGCCGATCGGGGTGATGATGACCGGCCGTTATGGCGACGAAACCACGCTGCTGCGCCTCGCCGGACAGGTCGAGCGAGCCGCGCCCTGGTTCGACAAGCGGCCCGCCTGACTATCGGGGGCGCCAAGCCCCGCCCAAATTTTAAGAAGCAAGGAAGACCAATGCGCGGACTGAACGGAAAAATCGGAGTGGTCGCGGGCGGCGGACGCGGGATCGGCGCGGCGACCGCGATGCGGCTCGCCGACGAGGGCGCACTCGTCGTCGTCGGCGACATCAATGAGGAATGGGCGAAGGACAGCGCCGCCGCGATCACCAAAAAGGGCGGCAAGGCGATCGGCGTCTATCTCGACGGGACCAGCGCGGATTCGCAGAAAGCCATCGTCGCTGCCGCGCTTGCCGAATTTGGCGGGCTCGACTTCTTCCATTCGAACCTCGCGGGCGGGACCGAGGGCGACGTTGATGCTCTTAACTGCCCCGAAGATGTCTTCGACCGCTCGGTCGCGATCAACCTGAAAAGCCATTTGCTGGCGACGCAGGCCGCGCTCCCCGCGATGCTCGAACATGGCGGCGGCGGCGCGATGATCTATACCAGTAGCGGCGCCGCATCGGCGGGCGCGGCGTGGCAGGTCGCCTATCCGATGACCAAGAACGGCATCCACGCGCTCGCCCGCCATGTCGCCGCTAAATGGGGCAAGGACGGCATCCGCGCCAATGTGATCTGCCCCGGGCTGATCATGACCGAGGCCGTCGCGCAGCATCTGTCCGAGGCGCAGGTCAACGACATGCGCCAGCGCACCCCGTCCCCACGGCTAGGCAAGCCCGACGATATTGCAGGCGCGGTGGCCTTCCTCGCGTCGGACGACGGCATCTTCATCAACGGCCAGGTCTGGCACGTCAACGGCGGCACTCAGATGCGCGACTAGCGCACGCGGACAAGCTGCAAACCGGAATATGAGGAGAATCAGGTGAACATATCGGTCGCAGCGTCGCCGACAGCGGCACGGCAGTCCAGCCCATGGGTGGTGCTGATCGTCTTTCTGTTCATCTATATCTTCAACTACGCCGACCGCTATCTGATCTCGGGGCTGGTCGATCCGATCAAGGCCGAATTTGGCGTCGGCGACCAGTTTATGGGGCTGTTGATGGGCCCGGCCTTCGCCGTGCTCTATACCACCATCGGCATCCCGATCGCGCGCCTCGCGGACCGCTCGTCGCGCATCGCGATCATTTGCATCGGCTGCCTGATATGGAGCCTGTTCACCGGCCTGTCGGGCTTTGCCACCGGGCCATGGACGCTCGCGCTGGCGCGCGTCGGCGTCGGCGTTGGCGAAGCCGCCTTCGTCGCCCCCGCCTATTCGATCCTGTCCGATTATTTCCGCCCCGAAAAGCGCGGCATGGCCTTTGCCGTTCTCGGCCTTGCGGTCTATTTCGGCCAGATCACCGGCTATGCGGTCGGCCCGCGCATCGCCGACGCCCATGACTGGCGTATGGCCTTTTTCGTCATGGCGGTCCCCGGCATCCTGCTGTCGGGCATCGCCTGGCTGCTGGTCCGCGAACCGACCCGCAAGCAGATATTGACCGTCGCAAACCAGATCCCGCTCCTTCCGCTGACGAAAAAGCTGATCCGGTCATCGGCCTTTGTCCTGATGATGATCGCGATGGGGCTCGGCACATTGTCGGGGGTCAGCTTCGGTTTCTGGGGGCCCGCCCTGTTCACCCGCCTCTATGACGTACCGCTGGCCGAGGCGAGCAGCACCTTCGGCCTCTATTTCGGCAGCGCCGGCCTGATCGGCATGCTCTTGTTCGGCGCCTTCGCTGATAAGGCAGCGAAGGGGGGGCTCGAACGCCCGCTAAAAATGGCGGCGGGCGCACTGCTTGCCGCATCGGTCTGCATCATGCTCGTCACCTGGAGCGACAGTCTCGCCATGGCGAAACTCTTTGCCATCCCCTCCGGTCTGCTCGGCGGCGGCTGGTCGATCGGCATCATGGCATCGCTGCAATATCTGCTGCCCGACCGTTTCCGGGCCACCGGGACAGCGCTGTTCATCATGGTCACGACCTTTTTGGGATTTGTCGTCGGGCCGTGGGCGACGGGCGCGCTGAGCCAATATTTCGGCGATGGCGACCTGTCGCTGCGTTGGGCGCTGACCATCATCATCCCCACCGGGATGGTCGCTGCGGTGCTGGCGTGGCTCGGCGCGCGCTATCTGGAATCCGATCGCGCGATCCTGGCCGACCCCGATGCCGCATAGACCCAGCCCATTCGTTCCACTTCGCCCGATGAAAAGATGGACTAGCCTGTGAAAAGAAATAAAAGTCCGGCGATGAAGAATGATTTTGAAATTGACGATACCGATCGCGCGATCATTGACGAACTGCGCCGCAACGGACGTGCGACCAACCAGCAGATCGCCGAGGGACTCAATCTGACCGCGGCGACCGTCTCCAGCCGGATCCGGCGGATGGAAAATGCAAACAAGCTGCGCGTCGTCGCGGTCTCTGATTTCCGCGCCCACGGCTATAATGTGCTGATGGAGGTCGCGATCGAGGTCGACAACCGCCCCGCCACCGACGTCGCCCAGGAACTCGCCGCGCTTCCCGAAGTGTTTGCCGCGCACCTGACCACCGGACGGTACGACATCGATCTTTTGGTCGTACTCCAAACCATCGACCAGCTTCCCGATTTGCTGATGAACAAGTTCGGCAAGATCAAGGGCATCAGGTCGATGATCCCCGCCATCGCTGTCGATATCGTCAAATATAAATTCGACGTCGCGCCCATTGAAGCAAGAGAAGACTGATGGCGGATAGCCCGATCGACGAGATGGACCGCCAGCTGATCGAAATGCTGTCGCAGGACGCGCGCATGTCGAACCGCAAAATCGCCCTCGAACTGAATGTGACCGAGGGAACCGTGCGCGGCCGCATCAAGCGGCTGCAACAGGAAAAGCTGATGTCGTTTACCGCGATCACCAGCGTCGATCTCGGCGAAGCGAGCAAGCTGGCGTTCATCGGAATCCAGGCCGACATGGGCAATCTGAAATCGATCGCCGACACGATCTCTGAAATCAGCCTGGTCACCAGCGTGCTGATCACGATGGGCCGGTTCAACATATTGGCCATTTGTCTGTTCGACGATCTGGAACAGCTGCATTCGGTGGCGTCGGATCAGATCCTCGCGCTGCGCGGGGTTCACCATGTCGAAACGTCGGTGGTCGTGAAGACGCTGAAATATAACAGCCGCATTGTCCGCATCACCGACGACTAAAGTTCCGCAACCAACCCATGTCGCGTAACCTATGCCATATTATGCTACGCAGTTGCTCGCATTATGAGCTAATTTTCCACAATACGCGTATTGTGATTTGATTTTTCTGCGATTCGTGATAGTCATGCCTTCGAAAAGATTCGCAGGTGAGGATGGCACATGGCAACCACGAACGACTATCGCCTCGGCGAATTCACCTATCCGCGCGGCTGGTTCATGATCGGTCGCTCCGAAGATGCGACCACGAAGCCCGAGGCGGTCCGCTATTTCGGTGAGGATATGGTCCTCTATCGCGGTCAGAGCGGCCGCGTCTTTTTGATGGAGGCCTATTGCCCGCACATGGGCACGCACCTTGCAAAGAACACCACATCCTATGTCGTGATCGACGGCACCCAGGTCGAGGGCGATAATATCCGCTGCCCCTATCACGCGTGGCGCTTCGGACCCGACGGCCGCTGCAACGACATTCCCTACTCCCCTGCCCCGCCGCCTAAAAAGGCCTGCCTGAAAAGCTGGCAGGTGACTGAGCGCGCGGGCTGCCTGTGGGTTTGGAACGACGTCGAGGGCGGCGAAGCGGACTATCCGCTACCCGAGTTCCCGCAATGGGACGACCCGACGTGGATCAACTGGACGATCGAAGATCTGGGCGAACTTGGCAGCCACCCGCAGGAGATCATCGACAATATGGCCGACAAGGGGCATCTCGTCCCCGTCCATGGCAGTCAGGACATGGAATTGTTCGAAAATGAGTTCGACGGCCATATCTGCAGGCAGATATTGAAGGCCGGCCACCGCACGCTGACCAGCGGCGACGAAGGCATGACCAACGACACCTGGTACACCGGCCCGGGGATTCTCCAGTCGGCAATGGTCGGCGACTATCCCTCGCACATGCTGATCGCGCACACGCCGGTCGACGATGGCGTCGTCAAAGTCTGGTATGGCCTGTTCGTCAAATCGCCGAACGCGGTTCCGACCGACGAAGATGTCGCGATCGCCAAAGCCTATGGCGACGCCGGGGTTCAGGCCTTTGCCCAGGATTTCGAGATTTGGGGCAACAAGCGCCCGTGCATCCACCCGATGATGGTCCGCGGCGACGGACCCTTCGACAAGGTGCGCATCTGGTACAAGCAATTTTACAACCCGCGGGCCGCTGCGGCGCAATATCAAACGCGCGTCAACGGCCTGTACATCTCGCGCGGCACCACGCGTGACCCCTGGGACGACGCCGCCTGACCTTCCGGTGGTGATGGGCCTCGGCTAATCCAAGCCGTCATTGCGAGCGGAGCGAAGCAATCCAGGGCGGCCTTGCACCGTTCTGGATTGCTTCGCTCCGCTCGCAATGACGATTCATGAACGGCGCGCGCACCGCCCCACTTAGCACTCGATCGCACGACACGACCTCTGACTCGCCGGGGCGACGAACCCGCGATCGCACGCCCGAACCTGCCACGCGAATCACGGCCGACGCACATCAATTGCGGATTGATATATGCAAAAATATCTCATCTTGATGGTCCAATCATCACAATTCTCGTGATTTGCGTAATTGAGATTGACTTTTTATACGAATACTCCTTCAATCCCAGCAAGAATGGTTCCGGCAAGGAGCCACCACTTCAGGGAGGGAAGAATGTCAGACCATTACCGGAGCATTTCCAGATTTCTCGCGATCGGGGCCAGCGTCCTCGCGATATCGGCGCCTGCCTTGGCGCAGGAAAGCAATAGCGAAGCATCCAATCTGGATACCATCGTCGTCACAGCGCAGAAGCGCGAACAGAATTTGCAGGATGTTCCGATCGCGATCAGCGCCATCGGCGCGGCGAAGCTGGAACAGCTGCAAATCAACGACACCCGCGACCTCTCGGGCCTTGCGCCCAATCTGACCATCTCCCCCGCCACCACCAACCATAGCGCGGCGGTCATCTCGATCCGCGGCATCCCCTCTGGCGCCCAAGAGACCTTCGGGCTCGACATGGCCAATGCCGTTTATGTCGATGGCGTCTATGTCGCGCGCTCCAGCGCCGCCGGCATGAGCGTGATGGACCTCGAACGCGTCGAAATCCTCCGCGGCCCGCAGGGCACCTTGTTCGGCCGCAACACGACGGGCGGCGCGATCAGCTTCGTCTCGCGCAAGCCGTCGGACGAATTCCGCCTCAGCGCCGAGGCCGGCTATGGCAATTTCAACGCCTGGAACGGCAAGATCGCGATCGATAGCGGCGAATTGTTCGGCGGCCTGAAAACCAGCTTCGGCTATGCCCATAGCGAGCGCGACGGCACCGTCGACAATATCCTGGAACCCAGGAAATCACGCGACCCCGGATCGCGCAAGTCGGATGCGTTTCGCGTTGCTGCGCTGGCTGAACTCGGCGGCACGGGCAGCATCCAGTATATTTTCGACTGGAGCAGGATCAGCGGCAACCCCACCGCATTCCAGCTGACCCACGTCGCCAATGGCACTTTCAACCCGCCGCAAATTGTCGATGGTCAGCCGGTGGTCGTGACGCAGCAGGCACCGGTTGCTCAATATCTTGCCGGCGCTACTTTCCTCGAACCCGGCTGTCAGGCGCTCGGCGCCCCGACCCGCTCCTATCGAGACAAGATTTGCCTGAACTCGGACGAGCAGACGACCGACAAATCCTGGGGCCATAATCTCCAGATCAAAAATGACTTCGAGGCCTTTGCCGTTAAGCTGACCGGCGGCTATCGCACCTATACCAGCGTCAATACGGGGAACGACCTCGATGGCCTCGGCACCATAAGCGGGCCAGCCTTCTCGAACGCGACGCTGTTCAACGGTATGCCCGAAGCACTACTCGCGTTCATTCCAACCATTCCGGCGGCAGCACGGCCGTTCATTGCAGCTTCGCCAGTCCCGACGACAACGCAGGACCTGTTCGATACGAGCCATCGCAAGCGCCAAAAACAGTTCAGTACCGAACTTGAGGTGTCTGGCGATAGCGACCTGCTCGACTGGGTCGTCGGCGGCTTTTACTTCTGGGAAAAAGGGACCGAAAACAACCCTCAGACCAGCGCCTTCATTCTCGACACGAACAGCATCTTCACGGCAAACTTCGGACCGCTCGGACCGCAGTTCGTCGCGGCCAACCCCGCCCGCTATCGCGCGGTCGTAACGCCCGCGGTGCTGAACTATTCCGCCACCAATGAATCCAAGGCCATTTACGGACAGACGACCATCTATCCGACTGGCCGCGATAGCGGGCTCAGCCTGACGCTCGGCGGCCGTTACACCTGGGACAATAAGCGGATGGCCCGCACGCAAAATGGCGCGCTTCCGCTGGCGCGGATCGAATCGGGCGAAGGCAGCTTCAGGAAATTCACCTGGAACGCGATGGCGCGCTATGAATTCACCCCCGAAGTCAGCGTCTATGCGCGCGCAGCGACCGGATATCGTTCGGGTGGCTTCAACGCACAGGATCCGGTGATCACCGGAACGACTACCCTGCCCAGCTTCAAGCCGGAAACCGTGACTTCCTATGAACTCGGCGTGAAATCGGAATTGTTCGACCGCCGCGTCCGCCTCAATATCGCGGGCTATTATAATGAATATGACGATCTGGCGGTCATCGTTCCGGTCACCGACGCGCCCGCCGGCACCTTCGCTTCGCGGATCGGCAACGCCGGCAAGGTCACCTACACCGGTATCGAGGCCGATCTTCAGGCGTCGCTCACCGACAATTTCTCGATCGACGGCACGATCGGCTATGTCGATATCAAGACCAAGTCCTTCCTGGCTGGCCAATCGCCCACGTCGGGCGCTCCGGCGGTCGACATCGCATCGGTGGTGCGCCCGACCTATACCGCGCCGCTGACCGCCAATATCGCGCTCAACGCCCGATTCCCGATCGGATCGGGCGGCACGATGATCGTCGGACGCGTGGGCTATACCCATGAAGACGGGCGCTATAATTTCAGCAACGCGCTGTCATCGCCGTTCAACGAAGCGCTGAAGAGCGATCCGCGCGATCTCGTCGATGCTCAGTTGGCGATCGAGAAGCTGCCGCTGGGCGGCGGCGATGCGCGGGTCATGCTGTGGGTCAAGAACCTCACCAATGCGAAGGATATGATCCGCGGTATCGACTTTGGTCCGCTGGGTTATGCCGGCGGCTATTTCGCCGATCCGCGCACCTATGGCGTCACCGTCGGAATGAAGTTCTGATCGATCTTTGAGGAGGCCATCGCGGTCTCCTCACTCCATAAAAATGCCCGTCCTGACCTTGGTCAGGATGGGCATTTTTTATGGAATCAGATGTCGGCAGCGCGCGACGATAACCGCGAAAGCTGCCGTCACGCGGAAATCTATTGTGGCCGAGGCCAAAGCGGCGGAATCGCCTCTCCGCTCAATTCGATGATTTTCTTGAGGATCCGCTTGCCTTCGGCAATCTCACTCGCCGAAAAATGTTCGAGCAAATCATCCTCATACGCCTTGGCGACCGAAAGGATTTCCAGGAAATCCTCCCTCGCCCGCTCGCTCGGCCCATAAGCGCCATCCTGCTCGATGAGCAAATGCCGCTCGACCATCGCATCGAGCTTTGCCTGATCGGGATCATGGCCGGTATGCTGCAACGCGGCCTGCAAATAATCGAGCGTGACCGGCCCATTGATCGCCGCTGCAGATATGGTGAAATATTCCACCTGATCGAGCCCGAGTTCCGCAAGCTTTTCCCATGTCGGACGCGATGTCTGAAAATGCGAGCGCGACAAAAGATAAAGGAAGAAATCCTCGGTGAAGCGACCCTGCTCTAACTCCACCCCCGATATGATTTCGGCGGCGACCTTCGGGCGGGACTCCGCATATTTTCCGGCATGAAATAGCAACGGCGCATGATCGCGATGATCGAACGTCACCACTTCGCCGACGAAAATAATATGGTCGCCGCCTTCATATTGATGAACGGTCTTGCACTCGAACTTGGCGGAATATTCGCGCAGCACGGGCGACCCCAAGGTCCCGGCCTCCCACACCACATCCTGAAACTTGTTCTCGCCGGCACGGGCAAAGCGGTTGGACAGAAGTTCCTGATTGGAACTCAAAACATGGATCGCAAAATGTCCGCTATCGCGAAACGCCGTCAGCGACTGCGACGTTTTGGCCAGCGACCACAGAACCAGTGGAGGATCGAGCGAAACAGAATTAAAACTGCTTGCGGTGACACCGACAGGGCAATCCGTGTCCAATGCCGTCGTAACAACGGTGACCCCGGTCGCAAAACTGCCCAATGCATTCCGGAATTCGAGCGTGCTAAAACTATCCTGATTCATCATGGAAAACGCTAGCATATCCGCGAAATCAACGGAACATGTTTCAGCATAGTCGATGAGCATTTGCAGCGAAAAGCCGTCCGTCAATTCAACGATCGCGCGCGCCGAACAGCACTCTCGAAAACGAACTCCTTCCCCTCTCAACGGTTCATGATAGAAGAATTTTGAACCATATCGGGAATTTTTATCACTGATTCCGCCTCCATTCCAGGTGGCGGAATGATCCGCCAGCGTTCGGATATCTCGACCCGATCGAAAATATGGCGCCCCTGGGTAATGAGCACCGCACCGAAGCTCGCGAAAAGAAAGGCGGCGGCGGCGAGCACGACGGCCCACATATCGGGATCGGCATGGGTTTGCGTCAGATGGAGCGCGGCGAGCTGCCGGGCCGCAAGCCAGGCTAGGCCCCAAAGCGCCGCGCCCGCGAAGCGCAGTCCAATGTCGGTTCGCTTGTCTTGATGCCAGTGCCGCATGCTACATTCCTTGATGTAGCCAAGCAGTTATGCCCCGACGCGTAGCAATTCGAGAGCGATTCCGGACCTCGGCATAGTCTTTGCGTAAAGCCCGAAGGCCCGGTCCGATGCGCTCTGTTTCAGTGGTCCCCAAGCAGCCGATAACCGACGCCCAGCTCGTTGGCAATGACGCTGCCGACGGCGCCGGGGGCCTCGATCTTCTGCCGCAGATTGCGGATCACGATGCGCAGATATTCGACCGGCGCTTCTTCGGGGCCAGTCCACGCCGCCGCGAGGATACGCTGATGCGTGACGACGCGCCCGACATTGGCGGCAAGCAGCGCCAGCACGTCATGCTCCTTGCGCGTCAGATGCGCCTCGACCCCGCCGCGCCGCGCGATACGCTGGTCGAGGTCGACCTCCAGATCGCCCTTGCGGAAGATTTTGGGCGCGGTTTCGGACACCCCGCGATGGCGCAGCGCGACGCGCAGCCGCGCGAGCAATTCCTCGCCGTCGAACGGCTTGGTGACATAATCGGCGGCGCCAAGGTCGAGCGCCGCGACCTTCTGATCGGTGGCATCGCGCGCCGACACGACGAGAATGACGGTGTCGCCCTCCTTCTTGAGCAGGGGCACGAGTTCCAGCCCGTCGCGATCGGGCAGGCCGAGATCGAGCAGCACCGCATTGGGCCTTTCCGCCGTCGCCATCGCGAGCGCACTGCGTCCGTCGATGGCCTCGATCACCTGATGCCCGGCGCGTTCGAGCGTGTTCCTAAGCAGGCGCCGGATCGATTGCTCATCGTCGACGACAAGAATTTTGGCGGACATCAATACTCGCTTTCCGGGCTATTGTTGCGCACGATGAGGGCGGAAGGGAAGCACAGGCTGAAGCGCGCGCCGCTGCCGTCGCTGCGGTTCGCGGCCTCGACCGTCATCCCCATCGCCTCCGAAAAGGCTTTAACGATCGCGAGACCAAGCCCGGTGCCGCCGACCGCGCGGTCGGAGCCTTCGAAGCGGCGGAAGGTTTCGAACACCTCAGCCTCACGGCCCGGAGGAAGCCCCGGCCCCTGATCGATCACCGACAGCTTGAGCATGCCGAAACTGTGCGCCGCCTCGATCAGGATCGGCGTGCCGGGATCGGCATAGCGGCCGGCATTGTCGAGCAGGTTGAGCAGGCAATGGTGGAGCAGTTGCTGGTCGACCTTGACCAGCGGCATCGCCGACGGAACGGCAAGCTCGATCGCATGCCCCTCGAGCGAGCGCCGCGCGTCATGCGCCGCCCCCGCGACGGCGTCGGTGAGATCGACCGCCTCAACCTTCAGATTGAGCGCTCCCGCCTCGACCCGCGCCATGTCGAGCAGATTGGCGACGAAGCGGTTGAGCCGCGCCGCCTCGCTCTCGATCGTCGCGATGAGTTCGGGGGTCGTGCCGTGGTGGAGTTCGGCCGCCGCCGCCATCACCGCAGTCAGCGGCGTGCGCAAATCGTGGCTGACCGACGAGAGCAAGGCCGCGCGCAGCCGGTCGCGGGTGCGCACCGCCTCGACGTCGCGCATATCCTCCTCGAGGCGGAGCCGTTCAAGCGCCAGCGCGGCCTGATCGACAAGGCTGGTGAGCAGCGGCAGCTGATCGGGGCGCAGCGGATCGCCGCCATCATCCTTCGAGAGGCCCAGCACCCCCTGCACCTTGTCGCCCGCGCGCAGCGGCTGGAAATACCAGTCCGACGCCGCCAGCGTCCCCGACCCTTTGCCGGTCGGCGCCGCATTGTCATACGCCCATTGCGCCGCCGCCATCTCCATCGTTTCGAGCCGGAAATCCATGCCGCTGGCGGCCTGAACCACCAGCCCCGACCCGTTCGGTACCAGCACGACGGTCCGCGTATCGAACAGCCGCGCAATATCTTCGCAGATCGTGCGCGCCAGCTCGACCGGATCGCTCAGCGGCGTCAGGCGGCGCAGGAAGCCCGCAAGCGCCGCGTTGGTCCGCGCGCTCGCCGCCGCCATATCGGCCTGCGCCCGCACCCGCGAAGTCAGCTGGCTGGTCAGCGCCGCGACGCCGAGCAGGACGAGGATCGAGATGATATTTTCGGGATTGTTGACGGTCAGCGTGCCCGTCGGCGGCAGAAAGAAGAAATTATAGGCGAGGCTGGAGACGAGCCCCGCGAACAGCCCGGTACGAAGCCCGAACAACGTCGCCGCCGCCATCACCGGCAGCAGATAGAGCAGCGCGACATTGCCGAGATCGAGGATATGGAACAGCGCGCTCGCCGCGGCAGTGACCCCCGCGACCATCAGCGCGGTCCACATATAACCGCGCCGCGATCCCCACGGCCCGCGCGGCATGCGAAAACGCGCGGGCGCATCGGCGGAAACCTCGAGCGGAAGGACATGGACCGCCACCCCCGGCGTCTCGCGCACGAGGCGATCGACGACCGATCCGTGGCGCAATTCGAACAGGCGCGAGCGATGCGTCTTGCCGACGATGAGCTGGGTCCCGCGGGCGTCGACCAGAAACGCCTTGAGCCCGTCGACGATCGATGTCGCGGGCACCGTCGCGACGACGCCGCCGAGCCGGGTCACGAGGTTCATCACCGCGGCAAGGCTCCGATGCTCCGCCTCGCCGAACGACTGCGCACGCTGTGTCTCGATATAGACGGCGGTCCACGGCGCATGGAGCGCGTCGGCGCTGCGCTTGGCGGCGCGGACCAGCCCGTCGGCGCCGGGCAGTTCATTGATCGCCACCACGATCCGCTCGCCACCCGCCCAGGTGCCGCCGACCCCGAGCGCGCGGACATGGTCGAGCATCTGCGCATCAACCGCCTGCGCCGCGCGCCGCAGCGCCAGTTCACGGAGCGCCGAGAGATTGGATTTGGAGAAGAAATGCGACAGCGCGCGCGTCGCTTCCTGCGGCAGATAGACTTTGCCCGCCTTCAGCCGTTCAATCAGCTCGTCGGGCGGAATGTCGACGACCTCGATCTCGGCCTGCTCGAGAATGGAATCGGGCACGGTTTCGCGAACACGGACGCGGGTAAAGGACGCGACGACGTCGTTCAGGCTTTCGATATGCTGGATGTTGAGCGTCGAATAAACGTCGATCCCGGCGTCGAGCAGCTCCTCGACATCCTGGAAGCGCTTGGGATGTCGGCTCCCCGGCGCGTTGGTGTGGGCGAGTTCGTCGACGAGCACGAGGCGCGGCGCGCGTTCGAGCACCGCGTCGATATCCATCTCGTGGAGCGTGCGGCCTTCATAGGGAACGGCGCGGCGCGCGACGATCTCATGCCCGCGAACCAGCGCCTCGGTCTCGGCGCGGCCGTGGGTTTCGACGACGCCGATCACCACATCGACCCCGTCGCGCGCGCGCGCCGCGCCGTCGGTCAGCATCTCATAAGTCTTGCCAACGCCGGGCGCTGCACCCAGAAAAATCTTCAAGCGTCCTCGGCCCTCCTGCGACGCCTGCCGCAGGAGGGCTTGTGGATCAGGGCGATCTGTCTCGCCCGCCCTCACTGAGCCGGGCCGGCCCCAAGGCGATCGAGAGCCTGGTTGAGCGCGAGGACGTTGACGCGGTCCTCACCGAGGAAACCGAGCATCGGGCCCTTGGTCTCGGCCGCG
This sequence comes from Sphingopyxis witflariensis, assembly GCF_002205635.1. Taxonomy (GTDB): domain Bacteria; phylum Pseudomonadota; class Alphaproteobacteria; order Sphingomonadales; family Sphingomonadaceae; genus Sphingopyxis; species Sphingopyxis witflariensis. Next base: position 63,210 of record NZ_NISJ01000005.1, read on the forward strand.
ACAAGCGCACGGACGCGGGTCTCGGGCAATCCGCGGATCTTGGCGATGCGCGGCGCCTGCGCCAGTGCCGCTGCGGGCGACAGGTCGGGGTCCAGCCCCGAGCCGCTGGCGGTGATGAGATCGACCGGAACCGCCCCGGTCACGCCTTCGGCCTGCCGCTTTTCGACGTCGGCCTTGACGCGATCGGTCAGCGCCTGCGCGGTCGGGCCGAGGTTCGAGCCCGACGAGGCAAGCCCGTCATAACCATCACCCGCGGCCGAAGGCCGGGTCTGGAAATAGCGTTCGGAAGTGAAGGCCTGCCCCACGACGGTTGAACCGATGACCTTGCCCCCGGAATCGCGGATCAGGCTGCCATTGGCCTGGGCAGGGAAGAGGGTCTGTCCGATACCGGTCATCGCCAGAGGATAGCCGATGCCGAGCAGGATGGCGAACAGGATCGTCATGACGATCGCAGGTCGCAATGCGGATGTGAAATCATTGCCCATGGTTATGCTCCCTCAGGCGAGACCGAGGCCGCCAACGGCCAGGTCGATAAGTTTGATGCCGATGAACGGCGCGATCAGACCGCCCAGCCCATAGACGGCCAGGTTGCGGGCAAGCAAAGGCCCCGCCCCCATCGGCTTGTAGGCGACGCCGCGCAGCGCGAGCGGGACGAGCAGCGGGATGATGAGGGCGTTGAAGATGATCGCCGACAGGATCGCGCTTTCGGGGCTCCCCAGCCCCATGACGTTGAGCACACCAAGCCCCGGGTAAAGGACGACAAACATCGCGGGGATGATCGCGAAATATTTGGCAACATCGTTCGCGACCGAGAAGGTGGTGAGCGCACCGCGGGTCATCAGCAATTGCTTGCCGAGCCCGACGACCTCGATCAGCTTGGTCGGATCGCTGTCGAGGTCGACCATATTGCCCGCCTCGCGCGCCGCCTGCGTCCCGGTGTTCATCGCGACGCCGACGTCGGCCTGCGCCAGCGCGGGCGCGTCGTTGGTGCCATCGCCGCACATCGCGACGAGCCGCCCGCCCTGCTGTTCCTTGCGGATCAGTTCGAGCTTGTCCTCGGGCGTTGCCTGCGCGAGGAAATCATCGACCCCGGCTTCGGCGGCGATCGCCGCGGCGGTCAGCGGGTTGTCGCCGGTAATCATCACCGTGCGAATCCCCATCTGGCGCAATTCGCCGAACCGTTCGCGGATGCCCGCCTTGACGATATCCTTCAGGAAGATCGCGCCGAGCAGCTTGCCGTCGACCGCCACCGCAAGCGGGGTGCCGCCCCCACGCGCGATCTCGTCGGTGATACGGCGCAGTTCGGTGGCGGCCGCGGTTTCCTCGACCCCCGGATTGGCCTTGAACACCGAATCGACGGCGCCCTTCTGGATGATCGACGTGCCGATCTGGACCCCCGAGATGCGCGTCTGCGCGGTGAAGGGGATGACCTCGGCGCCCGACGGCAGCGCCTGGGTCGTGACGTTGAACCGTTCGCGCGCCAGAACGACGATCGAGCGGCCCTCAGGCGTCTCGTCGGCGAGGCTCGCGAGCAGCGCCGCTTCGGCCAGTTCGCCGACCTGAACGCCGCCGACCGGGCGGAATTCGCTCGCCTGCCGGTCGCCGATCGTGATCGTGCCGGTCTTGTCGAGCAGCAGCACGTCGATATCGCCCGCCGCCTCGACCGCGCGGCCCGATTTGGCGAGGACGTTGAAGCGCACGAGACGATCCATGCCGGCGATGCCAATCGCCGAGAGCAGCGCCGCGATCGTCGTCGGGATGAGCGTGATGAGCAGCGCCGCAAGGATGCTGACGGGGATTGCGCCGCCCGCATAAGAGGCGAAGCCCGGAATGGTGCCGACCGCGATCAGGAAGATGATCGTCAGGCCGACAAGCAACAGGGTCAGCGCGATCTCGTTCGGCGTCTTCTGCCGTTCGGCGCCTTCGACGAGTGCGATCATCCGGTCGAGGAAGCCCTGCCCCGGACCCACGGTCACCCGCACGCGGATCTCGTCCGATATGACGCGCGTGCCCGCGGTGACCGCCGAGCGATCGCCGCCCGCCTCGCGAATCACCGGCGCGCTTTCGCCGGTGATCGCCGCCTCATTGACCGACGCGACGCCAAAGACGACTTCGCCGTCCGACGGAATGAGGTCGCCGGTTTCGACGAGGACGATGTCACCGATTTTGAGCGCGCTCGCGGGAACATTTTCGATCTGGCGGGCGTCGCCGCCCTTGAGCCGCTTGGCGGTCAGTTCGGCCTTGGCGGCGCGCAGCGAGGCCGCCTGTGCCTTGCCGCGCCCCTCGGCCAGCGCCTCGGCAAAGGTGCCGAACAACACCGTGAGCCAGAGCCAGATGACGAGTTGCAGCTTGAAGCCGGTCGCAAGGCCATCCTGCCCGACGACGAGCAATATGGTGAGCAGCACCGCGACGACCGCGGTGGTGAACATTACCGGGTTCTGGACCAGTTCCTTGGGTTTGAGTTTGCGAAATGCGTCACCGATCGCCGGAACGATCAGGTCGGCGGTGAACAGCGATTTTGTGTCTGCGCGTGCCATATCGGCCCCCCGCTTAGAAGGTTTGACCGCTGATCATCGCGAGATGATCGGCGATGGGACCGAGCGCGAGGCTCGGCAGGAAGGTAAGGCCGCCCACGATCAGAATGATCCCGACCAACAGGCCGACCCAAAGGCCGCCGGTGGTCGGAAACGACCCTGCGCTCTCGGGCGTATATTTCTTCGCCGCGAGGCTCCCGGCGATCGCCAGCATGGGCACGATGATGAAGAAGCGGCCAAGCCACATCGCCACACCGAGCAAGCCATTATACCAGGGCGTGTTCGCGGTCAGACCGGCAAAGGCCGACCCATTGTTCGCGACCGCCGAGGTGAAGGCGTAGAGGATCTCCGAAAAGCCATGCGGGCCCTTGTTGAGCGGCCCGGCCAGCCCCGCTTCGGCCACCGACGAGAGCGCGGTGAAGCCAAGGATGGTGAGCGGCAGGATGGCGATCGCCAGCACCGCGAGCTTCACTTCGCGTGCCTCGATCTTCTTGCCGACATATTCAGGCGTCCGGCCGACCATCAGCCCGGCGACGAACACCGCGAGGATGGCGAACAACAGGAAGCCATAGATGCCCGCACCGACGCCCCCGATGACGACTTCGCCGAGCTGCATATTGAACAGCGGGATCATGCCGCCGAGCGCGGTGAAGCTGTCGTGCATCGCATTGACCGCACCGCACGATGCCGCGGTGGTGACGACCGAGAAGAGCGCCGACGCGGCAATGCCGAACCGGACTTCCTTGCCCTCCATATTGCCGCCCGTGATGCCGAGCTGATGCAGGATCGGGTTGCCCGCGGCTTCCTGCCAATATGTGATGCTGACACCGGCGACGAACAGGATGAGCATCGCCGAAAGAATTGCCCAGCCCTGACGCGTGTTGCCGACGGCCTTGCCGAAGGTCCAGGTCAGGCCGAAGCCGATCAGGAAGATCGACAGCATCTGCACGAGGTTGGTCAGCGCATTGGGGTTTTCGAACGGATGCGCGCTGTTGACGTTGAAGAAGCCGCCACCGTTGGTGCCGAGCAGCTTGATCGCTTCCTGGCTGGCCACCGGGCCGAGCAGAAGCGACTGTTTGGCGCCTTCAAGCGTCGAGACATCGACCACGCCCGCCAGCGTCTGTGGCACGCCATTGGCGATGTAGAAAATCGTCAGCAACACGCAGAGCGGCAGGAGCAAATAGAGCGTCACCCGCGTCGCATCGGCCCAGAAATTGCCGATTGTCGTCGCCGACTTCCGTGCAAAGCCGCGAAACAGCGCGAAAGCGAGCGCGATGCCCGTCGCCGCCGACAGGAAGTTGTGGATCGTCAGCCCCAGCATCTGGCTGAGGTTCGACATCGTCGATTCGCCGCCATAGCTTTGCCAGTTGGTGTTGGTCGTAAAACTGATCGCGGTGTTGAACGACAGATGCTCGCCGACCCCGGCCAGCCCCTGCGGATTGCCCGGAAGCACACCCTGAAGCCGCAGCACGGCATAGGTAAACAGCAAGAGCGTGAAGTTGAAGAGGAGCATGTGCACCGCATAACGGCGCCAGCTTTGTTCGGCATTGGGGTCGATGCCAGCGAGCTTGTAAAAGCCGCTCTCGACGGGGCCGAGTAGCGCGTGAAGCGGGGTTCGGCGCCCTTCGTAAAGCGCGAAAAGCCATAGGCCGACCGGTTTGGTCAGCGCGAGCAAGATGCCGATAAAGGCGAAGATGAGGATCCATCCCTGAATGGTCATACGGGCGCTCCCTTCTAGAAGCGTTCGGGGCGGATCAGCACCGCCACGAGATAGAGAAGAAGACCGATCGCGGTGATCGCGGCGAGCCAGAGGTCGATGGTCATGGCGTCACCTCACGCATTGTCGCACAGGCGGACATAGGCGAGCGTTGCCGCCAGCAGTCCGGCCAGTATCGAAATCCAGAGCAGATCCTGCATCTTCGTTCCTTCCTAGAATGCCGCGGTCAGCGACACGACGACCGCCGCGTCGGCGATCGATCCGATGCCATCCTGGCCTTTGCTGAAGCCGGGCTGGAGGTAATCCGCCTTGGCTGCGGAAATGTCGGTATCGACGTAGCTGACGTTCAGCGTCAGATTGCGCCACGTCGCATCGGCGCCGATCGACCAGTCCCAATAATTGCCGGTAGGCGTCAGCGCGGTCGCATTGGGGCCGAGCCCGTCGTGACCCGAGCTATGTCCAATATGGGCCTTGGCCGTGATCGGCGTCCCCGCGATCGCCATCGCAGCATCCCCCCAGACATAGAGGTTATCCTCTTTGTCGCCGGGGTGATTATATACGCCCAGCGCAGCGTCGGCGCCCGTATTATACCAGCGGCCAAGCGCCTGCTGTTTCGGGGCATAAGCCGCGCCCGCGGTCAGCGTCGCGGGTCCGGCGGTGCCGGTCAGTTTGACATAGGGTTCGGCGAAATCGCTTTTGTCCGCGCCGCCCGGATACATATACCAGGTCAGTCCGACATCGAGCGTGGCATTGTCCGACAGCTTCGCCTTATACCCCCCGATCAGGTCAAGCTCCATATTGGCACCGCCGAACGTGCCCCAGCTCGACAGGTTCGACGCCCACGCCCCGGCGTAAAAACCGCTTTCGTGGGTGATCGTCACCCCGCCCTGAACCGCCATATTCTCGTCGGTCTGCGACACGCCGCGAAAGCGATAGTCGGAGGTCAGCGCCGCCGAACCGCTGACGACGATCGCAGGGGCGGCCTCTTCAGACTGCGCATAGGCTGGCGCCGCGGCGAAGCCCGCGAGGCCGATCATCGGTACAAACAGATATGTGTGCATAAGTCCCCCATTCGCAACTCCGGCACCGCCAATCGGTGCGGAATGCGAATCTTGAGGGGGCTCAATTAGGTGGGGCGGGCATTTCAATTCGAGAGCGAATTCGGCCATCCGCATATGTTTTGCATATGCTGACGCGATTATTGTCGGTTCGCGCGCCGGAGCGGTTAGGGTGTGACGGTGATGCTCGTCATTGCGAGGAGCGAAGCGACGCGGCAATCTCCAGCTATCGACCATGCGCAAGTTCGATGGCTGAAGATTGCTTCGCTTCGCTCGCAATGACGATAGAGAGCGCCGTCAGTTGGTCCAGTAGACATAATCCTGACTATCCTTCCACGGCGCGTTGAGCGGCACGTCGATCCGCACCGGCGCCTCGATCAGCCCTGGCCAGATCGGCTTCGCCATATCCCTGTTCTGCGCCACCAGCATCGCGCGCATCTGCGCGACCCGCTGCGGATCGGACGCCGCCAGATCATGTTTTTCGGTCGGATCGACGGCGAGATTATAGAGGCGCGCCTGTTCGGGGCGCTTCGTCACCTGCAATTTCCAGTCGCCCGCGCGCACCGCGCGATAGTCGCCCGATCGCCAGTAAAGCGCCTCGCGCTTCGCCGAACCCGCGAGAATATTCTCGCTGTCGATCCGCCGGTCGCCCGGCACCGCCGCCCCCGCCGCGCCGGCGATCGTCGCAAACAGGTCGATATGCCCGGTCATGTCGGCACGCTGCGTCGCGGGTGCGATTTTCGCCGGCCAGCGCATGAAGAGTGGGGTGCGGATGCCGCCCTCAAAGAAGGTCGCCTTCCATCCGCGATACGGCGCGTTGAGATGTTCGATGCCATTATACCAGGCACCGCCATTGTCGCTGGTGAAGATGACGAGCGTATTGTCGTCGATCCCCTGCTCTTTCAGCTTCGCCATCACATCGCCGATGCGCCGGTCGAGCTGCGCGATCATCGCGCCATAGACGCGGGTCTTGTGATCCTTGATCTGCGGCAGCCGGTCATAGTCGGCGCGCGTCGCCTGCAATGGCGTGTGCGGCGCATTGAAGGCCAGATACATGAAGAAGGGCCGGTTCCGGTTGGCCTCGATCGCCGTCATCGCCTGATCGGCGAAATAGTCGGTCATATGCCCCTTGGGGTGGAAACGCTTGCTGCCGTTGAAGGTGACGGCATGACGCAAATTGGCCCAGATGAAGCGGTCGATGCGGTCCCACGGCAGCTTCGCATTGACGACATCGGGGTCATCCTCCGCCATGAACATCGCCGCGCCGCCGAGCACCGCAAGGCTTTCGTCGAAGCCCTGCGCTTGCGGTTGCAGCGCCGGAGCCTCACCGAGATGCCATTTGCCGATATGCAATGTGTGATAGCCCGCCGCCTTCACCGCCTCGGCAATCGTCACCTCGCTCGCGGGGACGCCCATGTCGGGATAATCGGGAATGTCGGGGGTGATCAGATCGCCGTGGAATATCGGCTGCAAAGGCCCCACCCCCTCGCCATGCGCCATATTTTCGGCGAATTGCACCGGCACCGCAGTATATTCGAAGCCGAAGCGCGTCGGGTAGCGCCCCGTCATCATCGCCGCGCGCGACGGCGAGCAGGTCGCGTTGGCGGCATAGGCGGTGGTGAAATTCATCCCCTGCCGCGCCAGCGCGTCGATATTCGGGGTCTGAACGATCCCGCCCGCGACCCCGCCGCCATTCAGACTGATGTCGTTGAACCCAAGATCATCGGCAACGATCAGGATGATGTTCGGCGGGCGTTTGCCCCCAGGCGGACTGGGGGGCGCCTTCGCCGGCCCCTGCTGCCACACGACCGGCCGGTTGTCCTGCACCGGATCGCGCCAGTCCTGGAGCAACCCGGGCAGGCGATATTTATTCACCTGAAAGCCCCAATATCCGCCCGCCGCCAGCGCAGCTACCACGCCCAGCGCCACCCACCGCTTTTTCATCGCCCCACCCATTCCCACATGGTCCATATTATGGCACTATATGTGTCATTATATTCCGGCGCGCGCAACCGGCTTTGGCGTGGCCCATTGACCCCGGCGGAAAACCGGGCCAGCGGAGGGCATATGACAATGGGAGAGCAAAAAACGATCAAGCCAAAGGCTGCCTCCGCGCGTGTCGACGGCCGGCGCGAACGCAGCCGGTCGAGCCACCGCCGCATCGTCGAGGCGATGATGGAGTTGATCGCGGGCGGCGACCTGATGCCCAGCGCCGCACGCGTGGCCGAAGAGGCCGGCATCGGCCTGCGCACCGTGTTTCGCCATTTCGACGATATGGATTCGCTCTACGGCGAGATATCGGCGACGATCGCCGAGCGGGTGCTCCCGATCGTCATCGCCCCCTATGCCGGCGACGACTGGCGCGCGCATATCCGCGAACTCGCGCGGCGCCGCGTCCGCGTGTTCGAGACGATGCTGCCCTTCCGCCTTGCCGCGAACATCAAACGCTACCAGTCGCCCTTTCTGATGGGCCAATATGGTCAGGTCATCACGATCGAGCGCGAACTGGTGCTGCGCCTGCTGCCCGCCCATGTGCTGAGCCATCGCATCACGGCGGAGGCGCTATGCGCCACCCTGTCGTTCCAGAACTGGCGCGCGCTGCGCCACGACCAGAGCCTGTCGTCCGAAGAAGCGGGCACGGTGACCGCGCATATGGTCGAGGCGCTGATCGCAACGCTGCCCGCCGAGGGGTGATCGCGCGGGCGGCGTGGACTGATCCGGCTGGCAGCTAACGACCAATTGCGGACATCGCGAGATGGCGTAATAGAACGAGATCATCTCGCTTCGGCTCGCCACTACGGGTAGAAGGAGCGATTGATTAAAGTGGGGCTGACAATGAAGATGTTGTTTATGGTGATGCTTTCCGTTGCGTTGGCCAATTCGGCTGTCGCGCAGTCCCCTACGGTGGATCAACAGCCAAAGGGCGCTGCCAAGCTCGATTGGAACGCAAAGCCTCGCGCCTTTAGCACCGGTGATTATGAGCAGCTTTTATCATGCACGCTTTCACGGCACCCAAAGGAAACACGCGGATACGCCGAGTATCATTTGCATTGGCGCGACGTTCAGACCCCGGAACAGAATGAGCGTGACCCCAATAGCCAACTGTTCTTGCCAGCATTAGAAGGCTGTTTGCAGATGGCCGATGGCGAACCATACCCTTTCTCCCTCGATAAGTTGATCGCCGATTGGGGAAAAGCTCATAGTTTGATTGTCGTGGATGCTGCTTCGCTTGCAAGGTGCGCCGCGCTCAACAACGTTGGGGCAGCACGCGGATATGTAGCGGTCGCTAAAAATCCGGCCATGAAAGCGAAGTCGCTCAACATGATGCAAACTGCACTAACAATGCCGCCTTGTAAGCCCGTGAAGCCCTTTTCGGCGACACAGAGCGAGTTGCTCTCGCTGCTCACCAAAGAGTTAGCTGATGTCGAATAGATGCCCTCACTGAAGGGGCTAGGATTGGTCCGCTTTCCACCCCAAAGCCGACATCTGCCGCTCGAAAAAAAACGCTGTCCTACATAATCCGGCTGTGCCAGCCTCCATCCCGGCTCTTTGAATTGTTGGATAAAGGCGGTCGCTACCCGAACGGTCGGGTGCAGCCAAGACGCGACGCGCCGGGTCCGTCCAGCACGCCGTAAGGTCCAGAACGGGCGATGCATAGGGCTGAACTTTGCTGAACTTTGGAATGATTACACGGTCCTTGCGCCGACCCGAACCGGGATCCAACCCGGGATGACGAAAGAAGGCAATGGCGCTTCTCCACCCCAAAACAGCCATTGTGACGAATATGAATTTGTGCGCGCCGCCTAGGCTTGGCGGGCACGACGCCGCCGCCGAAGCCCCCAGACAAGCGCGGACAACAGCACCAATATCCCGCCAACCCACAGCCCGAGCTTGATCAGACGTTTCTTGCCCTGCTGCTCAAAGGCGTAGCGGTTGATCTGTTCGTCAGCGGTATAGCCCGCGGGCATGTCGAGCACGCCGTTCGCCTTCGCATAAGCCCGATAATCTGCGCGCATCGCGGCGAAACGATCGGGCATCGCGGCCGACAGGTCGCGCGTTTCACCGGGATCGCGGCGGATATCGAACAGCCGCCACTTCCCGTCGCCGGTCGGCGCCAGATTGCGCACCAGCTTGTAATCGCCGCGGAACAGCGCAGCATTGCCCGACAATTCATACCCGAGCGGCGCGTCGCCATGGACGCTGCTCTTGCCGCCGTCGCCGAGCATCGGCGCAAGGCTGCGCCCCGCAACCGGCTCGACGCTGCGCCCCTGCCATGTGCCGCCATGGCCCGGCACCCCGGCCAGATCGATCAGTGTCGGCAATATGTCGGTGACATGCGCGAAACCGCTGCTGATCGCGCCCGTGCGGATTTTCGCGCTACCCGGCCAGGCGATGATCAGCGGGACGCGCAGCCCTCCCTCGGTCGCGCTGAACTTGTACCCCGACAGCGGCGATACGGCGGCGCTCGCCCAGCCCGGACCGATCGCGCTGAAACTGCCGCGGCGGCCGATGTTCGCGGTCGCAAGGTCATATTCCATGCCCAGGAACAAGCGGTTGCGCAGGCTGTGGAACGGGTTTGTCGGCTCGGCGCCATTGTCCGACAGGAAGACGAAGATCGTATTCTCATAATCACCACTGGCTTTCAGCCGTGCAACGAGGCGCCCGACCTCGCGGTCCATCGCGGTCGCCATCGCGCCATAGGCCTGCATCACGCGCACCGCAGCGGTGCGCTCGTCGACATCGAGCTTCTTCCAGTCGGGCGTCGTCGGCATCGTCACCATCGGCGTCCCCGCAGGCATGATGCCGAGCGCCGCAGCGCGTTTCGCCCGCGCTTCGCGCAGCGCCGTCCAGCCATCCTGATACATCGCCGAATAGCGGGCAATATCGCTGTCGGGCGCCTGCACCGGGATATGGTTGGCGAGGAAGTTGATCGAAGCGAAGAAGGGTTTGCCGCTTTTGCGGTCGGCATCGATATAGTCGAGCATCTTCTGCACGACGAAGCGCGACGAATAATAATCCTTGGGCAGCGTCGCGGGCTTGCCATTTTCGGTCCAGGCGGCGGTGTCGTACATCCCCTCGATCGGGCGCTGCTCGAAATTGTCGGCGCCCGCATCGGCGAGGCTGAAGGCACGATCATAGCCCCGCGCTTCCGGAAGCCGGGTCGGGTCGCTGCCCAAATGCCATTTGCCGGTCAGATAGGTGCGATAGCCCGAAGCGCGGAGCAACTGCGCAATGGTCACGACGCGGTGGTTCATCACCGTGTCGTACCCCGGTTTGCCGCGATGCGCGTCGGGGATGGTTTCGGGCATATTGCCGAGCCCGGCGCGGTGGTTCATCACCCCGGTCTGCAACATCGCGCGCGTCGGCGAGCAGGAACCCGACACATGGAAATTGGAAAAACGCATCCCTGCATGCGCGAGCGCGTCGATATTCGGGGTCGCAAATTCGGCGCCAAAGGCGCCCACATCGCTGAACCCCCAATCGTCAGCAAGCAGGAGGACGATATTGGGGCGCTGCGGCGGCGCGGCGGCGCGCTGAGCCTGCACTGGCTGCGCCGCGAGCAGCGCAGCAAAAATGATGATGGCAGCGCGCCCGGGCCCTCGGCCAAGCGGCCGGGCCATCCCCCAATTGAACAAGCGCACTGCCATCACTCCTCCCCCGAGGATATTGGCAGTCCTTATGTCAATATATTCCCCGTAGCAAGGGGCGTGTTATCAAAGGCGTGCGCCTATCGTTCGCGGTAATTGGGCGCGCGCTTTTCGAGGAAGGCGGCGAGCGCTTCCTTATGGTCCTCGGTCGCCGACAGGATCACCTGCTGCCGGTCCTCGATCGCCATCGCGGCGTCGAGGCTCTGTGCGTCGATGTTTAGGTTCAGCGCCTGCTTCGACAGGCGCAGGCCGTGCGGGCTGGTCGCGAGCATCTCGTCGGCGAGCGCAAGGCCGCGCGTCAGCAGCGCATCCTCGTCGACGATCTCGCTGATCAGCCCGGCGCGCAGCGCCCGCTCGGCGTCGATGAAGCGCCCGGTCAGGATCATCTCGGCGGCAAGGCTCGCGCCGACAAGCCGCGGCAGGAAATAGCTCGACGCCATGTCACAGCCGCCAAGCCCGATGCGAATATAAGCGGCGTTGAGCTTCAGCGACGGCGCGCCATAGCGCACGTCGGATGCGAGCAGCAGCGACAGCCCGCCGCCGCACGCCGCGCCTTGGCCGAGCGCGATGATCGGCTGCGGACAGGCGCGCATCTTGCGATAGATATTGCCGATGCGCGTCTGGGTGCGCAGCGTGCGCAGCACCGGGGTTTCGTCGCTCGCCCGGTCCTCGCGAATGTCGAGCCCGGCGCAAAAGCCGCGCCCGGCGCCGCGCAGAATCACGACGCGAACCTCAGGACGCTCGGCGAGCCCGCCGAAATAGGCATTGAGCTCGTCGACCAGCGCTTCGTTCAGCGCGTTGAGGCTGTCGGGCCGGTTGAGCGTCGCAATCTCGACCGCCCCGCGCGTCTCGATCAGCAGCGCGCTGCTCACAGGCATTGCCCGTCGTCGATGGTGAACACGCTACCGGTCACGCCGATCGACGCATCCGACGCCAGAAAGAGCAAAGGCACATGGAGGTCGGTTGCGGGGCGGGTGCGCTGGCGCGGGAAGCTGGCGACGAGCGCCTTGCCGACGTCGCTCGCGAGCATATCGCCGGTCATCTCCGAATCGAAATATCCCGGCTGGATGATGTTCACATTGATCCCGCGCCGCGCCCATTCGCGCGCCAGACTGCGGCCGAGGTGACGGACCGCCGCCTTGGTCGCGCCATACATCGAAGACGCGGCATAGATTTTCTCGGCGGTGATCGATCCGATCAGGATGATACGGCCGTGGCCCTTTTCACGGGCACCTGCCTTGTCGAGCCGCTTCGCGCCCTCGCGCGCGGTCAGGAACACGCCGCGCAAATTGGCGGCGATCAGCGTATCGACCTCGTCCATCTCGAGGCTCAGCGCCATCTTCTCGGTCGCGACGCCGGCGTTGGCGATGATCGTATCGACGGTGCCAAAGGCGGCCTCGGCGGCATCATAGGCGGCGATGGTCGACGCTTCGTCGGTGACGTCCATCGACACCGCAACCGCCTGCCCGCCCGCAGCCTCGATCGCTGCCACTTGTTCCGCGAGCTTGTCGGCGCGTCGCGCCGCGAGCACGACCTTGGCCCCCGACGCCGCAAGCGCCTTGGCAAAGCCGGCACCCAGCCCTGACGAAGCGCCGGTCACGAGCGCAACGCGCCCCGTCAGATCGAATTTGGGTTGCTCGGCCATCTGTCTCTCTCCTTCGCTGCTTGCGATGCCTTGGCGTCGATTGACGTTTACGTCAACCTGACATGACGCGCCGGGTAACGGTACGGAAAGGGGTTGACGGCGATCATTTGTTCCCTTATTGTTCTCATCGTGCACACACAACCTCTCCCCCGTCGCAGCTGCCAAGCGCAGCGGACGGGGGACAAAACTTCCCCCTCCCCTTCGACATTTCCGGCAGAAACCTGCGGAGCCCATTGATCGTCGCGGCAAGTGACGGCAGATATGGTCGAACCATATGTGATGGGAAAAGGGGCCTTCACATGACATCATCGTTCGGCGCCCTGATGGATCGGAGCTAAGCCCATGCACGGCGTCGAAGCATTCGAACTTGTTCTTGGGCTATTGGTCCTCGTCATCGGACTTCACTGGCTGGCGCTGAAGCTGCGCTGGCCACCCGCGACCGCCCTCCTTGTCGGCGGCGGCGCGCTGGCTTTCGTCCCGGGGTTACCGGCGATCTCGCTCGATCCCGAACTCGCGCTCGTCCTCTTTCTACCACCCTTGTTGATGGACGGCGCCTATTACACCGCGCTCGGCCGCTTCCGGCGTCACCTGCCGGGCATCCTGTCGCTCGCCGTCGGCGCCGTAGTTTTCACCACGCTTGTCGTCGGGGTCGTCGTCCACTGGATCATTCCCGAACTGCCGTGGGCGGCCTGCTTTGCACTGGGCGCGATCGTCTCGCCGCCCGATGCGGTGTCGGCGCGCGCGGTACTCAAAGGCGTGCACTTGCCCCGCCGGCTCGAAGCCTTGCTCGAAGGCGAAAGCCTGCTCAACGATGCGACCGGGCTCATCCTGTTCCGCTTTGCCGTCGCGGCGACCCTCAGCGGAGTCTTTCATACGGGCGAAGCAGTCCAGAGCTTTGCCTTTGTCGCGATCGGCGGCGTGATCGTCGGCGCCGCGGTCGCGGCCGGTTGGGTATTTCTCGCGAGGCGCTTCGGCGACCGGATGCTGGTCATGCTCATCACCCTCTTGCTGTGCTGGGCCGCCTATCTCGCCGGCGAAGCCGTCCATGTTTCGGGGGTCATCGCGACCGTCACCGCCGGGCTCGCCATGGGCTGGTATCAGCATGTGATCCTGTCGGCCGACGTCCGCCTTCGCGCCAATTCGGCGTGGCAGATCATGGTGTTCGTCCTCGAAGCGCTCGTCTTCATCCTGATCGGCTTTTCGCTGCGCGGCGCCATCGAACGGGTTGGCGGGATCGGGGCGATCCCGACTTCGTGGGTCCAGGTCATCATCGCGGTCGTGCTCACCGTCACCATCGCGCGCTTCGTCTGGATTTTCGCGTCGGAGGCCATCCTTGAAATCGCGCGCAAAGCGGGACTGAAACGCGCCCGCCCGCTGGGATGGCGACAGGCTACGATCCTCGGTTGGGCGGGAATGCGCGGTGTCGTGACGCTGGCGGTTCCGCTGACCTTGCCCGTCGACATGCCCGGCCGCGACCTGATGCTAATCTCTGCCTTCGCGGTGATCTTCGCGACGGTCGTCGCGCAAGGGTCGAGCCTTGGCGCGCTGATCCGCAAAGTCCGCCCGGTCGACACCGACCCACTGGCGAAAATGGCAATGCCCGCCGCCGAAGCGGCGATGGCGCGGGCGCGGATGGCGGTCATCGAGGAACTCGCTTATGCCCCCGACGGGACGCTCATCCACCCGCAGATGCTCGAAGAACATCGCAAGCGAATGCGCTTCATGGAGCGCTATGAAGAAGATGCGAGCGCCGCGATGGACAATCTGCGTCCGCATTTCGACGTCCTGCTTCAAGCCATCGCGGCCGGGCGCACGGAACTGATCCGGATTCACCGGGCCGGACTGATCGAAGACGAAGTGCTCCACGAACTGGAGCGCGACCTCGACGTTGAAGAATTGACGATCACTTTTCAGCGCGGCGATTAGCACCGGCCCATTTTCTTGCACGCCGCATGAGAGCGGCAGGCGAAAGCGACCTCGCACATATTATGGCAATCGATAGCGGCTCGGCGGAATACCCAGCACGCGCTTGAACATCGTGGAGAAATTGCCCGGGCCGTCATAGCCAAGATCATAGGCAATTGACGTGACGGCCTCTCCCGCCGCCAATTTCGGGAGGGCGACCGACAGGCAGGCCTGCTGGCGCCATTCGGCGAAGCTCATCCCCGTCTCGCGCCGGAAGAGCCGCGTGAAGCTGCGGCGGTTGATCCCCATGGCATCCGCCCATTCGTCGATCGTCGCGGCAGCGCTCGGCCGTTCAAGGAAGGCGTGGCATCGTCTTGCAAGCGCCGGATTCGACGGGAAGGGAACCGCCAGCGGAATCAGCGGCGCAACATCAATTTCCGCCATCAACAGATGCATGACCAGCCCATCGCGCCCGGTGGCGTCATATTCGGGGGGGACATGGGCGGCGGCACCGAGCAATTGGCGAAGCAGCGACGACACGCCGACGACCTGACATTCGGCTCCCCGCCCGGGGCATTCCCCGGGTTCGACGAGAACGCTGCACGTCTGCACCGCGCCCACCATACGCACCGAATGCGGGGTGCCGCCGGGAATCCAGACCGCGCGTTGAGGCGGCGTGACCCATGCCCCTGCTGGCGTGCTGACCGCCATCACGCCCGTCGCGGCATAGAGAAACTGGCTGCGACGGTGCCGATGCTCGGCCAGTTCGAACGAATCCGGATAGTCGTGGCCGATCGCGATGACCGGCCGGGCCACATGATCATTCTCGTCCGGATAATAGTCCATTCTGTCCCACTCACACAAATGATTGGCTCATACAAGCAAGCGGGAAAGAAACGCCCTTGCTAAAGGCCTGCTTCCCGAAAGCCGAAAGATCCGATCGTGACCGATACCACCGCCAACCTGCCCCTCTCCCCCAACATCGCGCCTCCCGCAGCACCGCGTCAGGATGGGCCGAAGCTTGTGGTGCAGATCGTCGGCGCCGTCGCCTTTGCCCATCTTCTGAACGATCTGATCCAGGCCGTGCTCCCGGCGATATATCCGATGCTCAAGGAGAAATATCATCTGAGCTTCGGCCAGATCGGCTGGATCGCGCTCATCTATCAACTCACGGCCTCGCTTCTCCAGCCGTGGGTCGGTCTTTATACCGACAAGCGCCCCCTGCCCTATCTGTTACCGCTGGGCATGATCGTCACGCTGGTCGGCATCGGTGGCCTCGCGATAGCCGACAGCTATTCGGCGCTGATCCTCGCGTCCGCGATCATCGGCGTCGGATCGGCGACCTTCCACCCGGAGGCCTCGCGTGTCGCGCGCATGGCATCGGGCGGTCGCTTTGGAACCGCCCAGTCGGCATTTCAGGTCGGCGGAAACACGGGCTCAGCCCTCGGCCCCATCGTCGCGTCGGTGATCATCCTGCCGTTCGGGCAGACTGCGGTCGGCTGGCTCGCCTTCGTCGCCATTGCGGCAATCTGGGTGCTCTTCGGCGTCACGCGCTGGCGGGTGCAGCACAGCCGGGCGCAGGCCAGCGCGCCCGCCGCCTCCCAGGTTTCGCCGCACAGCCGCCGCGAAATCATTCGCGCGCTTTCGGCGATCGGCATCCTGATGTTCGCCAAGTTCATCTATATCGGCGCCTTCACCAATTATTTCACCTTCTATCTGATCGAACGGTTCGACCTGACCGCGCGCGAATCCCAATTTTATCTCTTCTGCTTCCTCGCCGCGATTGCAGCGGGAACCTTCGCCGGCGGACCGGTGGGGGATCGCATAGGCCGCAAAGCCGTTATCTGGGTTTCCTTCCTTGGGGTCGCGCCCTTCGCGATGATCCTGCCGCACGCCAATCTTTTCTGGACGACGATCTTCGCGATCTCGATCGGCCTGATCATGTCGTCGGCCTTCGCCGCGCTCGTTGTTTATGCTCAGGAACTCGTCCCGGGCCGCGTCGGGCTGGTGTCGGGACTGATGTTCGGCCTGATGTTCGGGATCAGCGGGATCGGCGCGGCCGGCCTCGGCCAGCTTGCGGATATCTATGGTATCGTCTGGGTGTACAAGCTTTGCGCCTACCTGCCCCTGCTGGGCCTCGCGACGTTCCTGCTGCCGCGCTCCGACGAGCATCGACGAACCATCTGAATTGGCTGCCGGGGCGACTGGTGTTTGCCGCAAGGCGGCAAAGAAACCCCTCAACCATCGGATCGCGACGATATGGGCCGGATGGACGGATCGAAGCTATCCGCAGCTTCGCTGGATCCGCCCACCGGCCCTCATTCTGGCTGGATGAAAAAAGCGGACTAGGTGTCGTCACCCATCCGCAGGGCCGCAATAAACGCCTCCTGCGGAATGTTCACATTGCCATATTCGCGCATCCGCTTTTTGCCCTCTTTCTGCTTTTCCAGCAGCTTTTTCTTGCGGCTCGCGTCGCCACCATAGCATTTGGCGGTCACGTCCTTGCGCAGCGCGGCGATCGTTTCGCGGGCGATTACCTTACCGCCGATCGCGGCCTGGATCGGGATTTTGAACATGTGACGCGGAATCAGGTCTTTCAGCCGCTCGCACATGCCGCGGCCGCGGGTTTCGGCGGTGCCGCGGTGGACGATCATGCTCAGCGCGTCGACCGGCTCGTTGTTGACGAGGATGCTCATCTTGACGAGGTCGCCGGGGCGGTGGCCGATCTGGTGATAGTCGAAGCTGGCGTAACCGCGACTGATGCTCTTCAACCGGTCATAGAAATCGAACACGACTTCGTTGAGCGGCAGTTCATAGGTGATCTGCGCGCGGCCGCCGACATAAGTCAGATTCTTCTGCACCCCGCGCCGGTCCTGGCACAGCTTCAGGATCGACCCCAGATATTCGTCGGGGACGTAGATCACTGCCTCGATCCACGGCTCTTCAATCTCGTCGATGCGGTTGGGATCGGGCATATCGGCGGGGTTGTGGAGCTCGATCTCCTTGGCATCCTCATTCTTGGTGTGCCCAAGCTTGAGCTTATACACCACCGACGGCGCGGTGGTGATCAGGTCGAGGTCATATTCGCGGGTCAGCCGCTCCTGAATAATCTCGAGGTGGAGCAGGCCGAGGAAACCGCAGCGGAAGCCAAAGCCCAATGCGGCCGAGCTTTCCATTTCGAACGAGAAGCTCGCGTCGTTGAGGCGCAGCTTCTGGATCGATTCGCGCAATTTCTCAAAATCGTTCGCGTCGGTCGGGAACATGCCGCAGAAAACGACCGGCTGGACTTCCTTAAACCCCTGCAGCGCCTGTGCCGCGGGCTTTTTCGCATCGGTGACGGTGTCGCCGACGCGCGCCTGCGCGACGTCCTTGATCTGCGCGGTGATGAAGCCGATTTCGCCGGGGCCAAGCTCGGTCAGCTGTTCGATCTTCGGCGTGAAGCAGCCGACACGATCGATCAAATGGGTGGTGCCCGCCTGCATGAACTTGATCTGCTGGCCCTTTTTCAGCACGCCGTCGATCACGCGGATCAGGATGACGACGCCGAGGTACGGATCGTACCAGCTGTCGACGAGCATCGCGACGAGCGGCGCGGTCGCGTCGCCCTTCGGCGGCGGGATGCGGGTCACGATCGCCTCGAGCGCTTCCTCTATACCGATCCCGGCCTTGGCGCTGGCGAGCACCGCATTGTCGGCGGGCAGGCCGATGATGTCCTCAATCTCGGCCTTCACCTTGTCGACGTCGGCCGCGGGAAGGTCGATCTTGTTGATAACGGGCACGATTTCATGGTCATGCTCGATCGACTGATACACGTTCGCGAGCGTCTGCGCCTCGACTCCCTGCGCCGCGTCGACGACCAGCAGCGCGCCTTCGCACGCGGCGAGGCTGCGTGAGACTTCATAGGCGAAGTCGACGTGGCCCGGCGTGTCCATCAGGTTGAGCTGATAGGTCTCACCATCATGCGCCTTGTACGACAGGCGCACCGTCTGCGCCTTGATTGTGATCCCACGCTCCTTTTCAATGTCCATATTATCAAGGACTTGAGCCGACATCTCGCGCGCGGTCAGCCCGCCGGTGAACTGGATCAGCCGGTCGGCCAGCGTCGATTTGCCGTGATCGATGTGCGCGATGATCGAAAAATTGCGGATATGGGACAAAGCTGTGGTCATGCGCCGCGCACTAGCAGCGGAAAGGCGCGCTGTCAGCAGGGGAAGCTACACCGCCAGCCAGCGCCTGCAATCGTCGCGCACACGCGCATCGCCATCCCCCAAACCACGCTCCAGCACCGCAGCGCGCGCATCCCCCATTTCGAGTGCCGCCAGCGCCGCAATCGCATTCGCCCGCACCCGCGGCACCGGATGCTCCCGCGCGAACTGCTCAGCCACATCGCGGCCATTCCCGGTCAGATGCACGGCGCAGCGCAGTAGCATTTCGCTCGGGCTCAATGTCGGCCGCCGCGCGATCGTGCCATGATCGAGATCAACAATATATTGGTCGCGCCATGGGACATGCTCGCCCTCGTCCATGATATTGAGACTGACCGACAGGCTTTCCGGCGGGAGTTGACTGTGGACGTCGCGGTGGGCGCGATAGAGCATCATCTGCCCCTCGCCGAGTTGACTTCGCTCGACGAATTTCAGGTTCAACGGTTCGCCGATACGGCCATCGACCGCCTCCGCGTCATAGTCATAATAATCGCTGACATAGCCGGGGCCGAAATAGCCTGCGGTGAGGAAATGGAAATTATGATCGTGCGGCAGGCCATAGGCAAAGGCGGCGGGGCCGCTGGTCGCAAAGGCGGCATCGCCAGCCGCGGGCCACATATTCGCGCGCAGGAAATGACCGTGCGGGCTGCGATACAGCAGGAAGACCTGCGCCGAATAGCGGTTGGTCTCAAGCTGGTCGCGGTAGCGGGCCTTGAGCTCCGCGATGACGCGGTCGGCGAGGAAGTCGCGGTTGCGCGCAAGGCCGGCGAGCAGTGCAGCGCATTGAGCAATGCTCGCTTCATCCGCCAGGTCGACGCCGCTTTCGTCGAGACGAGCGGCAACCTCCTCCAGATCGAGGGCCGAACCGGGCGGCGGATCGATCAGGCGGGGCATGCGCTATTCTCCCGGGCAAGAGCTGGGCCGTCCATGGACGAATGAGATGCATAGAGCGCCAGCGTCGCGGCGGCGGCGCGGCGCACCTCGGGATGCGGATCGCCCGCGGCCATGCGGACAAGATGTGGCTGCGCGATGGCGGGATCGAGCGCCACCATTTCGCGCATCGCGCTCCAGCGCGCGGCGAAATCCTCGCTTTCGCTTTCGGCGGCGAACAGCGGCGCGGCGTCGGTGCGGCCCAGAGTGCGAAGCAGCGTCAACGCCATGCCACGAAAACTGCTGTCGCGGCGCGACGCCGAGACATGGGCGAGCCGGCCGCTGGCAGCTTCATAGGCGCGGTTTGGCAGCCGCGATGGCGGCTGGACAGCAAGCTCGAGCATCAGCATGTCGGCGTCGCCACCGACAAATGAGAAGCATGTCCGCGCGGTGTCTAGCGCGAGCATCTCGCCGGCCACGAGCGGCCGCAGGGCGCCGGTCGTGCAAGGGCTGGCGGTGACAGCGGTGAAGGCGCCCGCTTCCTCGGCCGCGCTGACCACAACGTGATGAAAGCGAGCCATCGCACCCCCCGGCGCGAGAATATGGGTGAGCGTGCGGCCGGGCACAAAGAGCGGCGCCGGTTCGTCTTTGACGCCCGCCGCCTCGAATGGGCGCAGCAGCAGGGTCAAGCGGACCGGCCCCGCTTCCGCCAGCAACAGCCCGCCGAACGACGCGCCGCCAACCGGGCGCAGCGGCGGACGCGTGAAACAATCAGCCGCCAGCAGGTCCAACGCCTGATTGAGCCGTGCACCGAGCCAGCCGACGTCAGCAACCCACGGCGCCAGCGCCGCGATGGCCTCATCGAGGGGCGCCCGTTCAACAGCCCGCATCGCCGCGAGCACCCCATCGGGCGCCTGATCCTCCGCCGCCCAATCAGCAACGAGGGCAGCGGCGGCCGCCCGCATCCGGGCACGACGGTCGATATCCGCCGCAGGAAAATGGTCATGGCGGGACGGCAAAATGATCATCGACCTATCCGGCGACGGGAGGCGCGGCATGCCGGACGAAAACCGCCCGCGCACCGCGACCGCAAGTCAATTGGCAATGATGAGCGTGACGGTGACGGTGGTCTCGAAAGTCGCGATCTTCGGCGCCGTCCATTCACCTGCAAACGACCCAAACAGGCCGACGGCGGTGTCGAGCAAAGGCAAAGCGTTAATGTCGATCCCGGGCAGACGCATATTTCTTCCTCCATTGTCGCGGCGCCACCTGCCGCGCATGAGAGGATGAGGAGGAGGCCGGACGCGTGCCAGTTAACTTATCGTAATGCAGGAGAAAAATGCCCCGGACGAGCAAAGCGCCCTACTTCCCTGCCTTGTCGCTCACCGCCTTGATCACCAGCGCCTTATCGTCGACCAGATAGCGGCGGGCGAGTGCCTGCAATTCCCCCGGTGTGGCCGCTTCGACTTCAGCGATGCCCTTGCGGCTGCGGTCGAGACGGTCGGCGCGGCTAGTCGCCTCGGACACATAATTCAGCCAATAGCTGTTCTCGCGCCGCGACTTGACCATCGATTCGAGCATGGGCTTGCGCGCGCGATCGAGCAGGTCAGCGTCGACCGGCGCGTCGCGCAATTCCCTGGCGATCGCGAAGATCGCGGCGCGCGTCGTCGCCAGATCCTTATAATCGACATTGCTGGTGGCGAGCAGATGGCCATAGCCCGGAAACTCCTCAGACAGGCTGGTTCCCGCGCCGGGGCTGTAGCTTTCGCCCAAGCGCTCGCGCAATTCCTCGGTCAGTTTCAACTGCATGACGCGCGCGAGGAGGCTGAGCCGCATCGTTTCGCCAAGATCACTATCGTCTCGCGCGGGCCAAAAGACGCGCAGTTCAGCCTGATCGGCGGGTCCTTTGTGAATCAAGGTGCGTTCGCTGCGATCGGTCGCATATTCGCGGATGCGCGCGTCGGTGCGCGGATCGAAGCCGGGTCGGCGTTCGGGCAGCGCACCGAAGGTCGCGGCAATCGCGTCGATCGCCGCCTGTTCGTCAATGTCGCCGACGACCCCGACCTCAATCGCGCCATGGTCGAAGCTGTCGGCGATCACCGGTTTGAGCCGCGCCCAGTCGAGCGCCATCAGCTTTTCAAGCGGCGGGGTCATCGAACGCGGATCGTCGTTCGCGAGGATACCGCCGGCATCGCGTGCCATCACTGCCGCTGGGGTCGCGTCGTTCGCGGCATATTGCTGCGGCAGCGAGCGGCGGATAAGCGCGAGGCCGTCGGCGCGATATCCGGGATGGGTCAGATAAGCCGCCATCAGCTTGGCCTGCAGTGCAAAATCCTCGGACGACGTCAAAGCGGCGCCGCCAAAGGAATCGGTCCCGCTGCCAAAGCTGGAACTGACCGTCTTGCCGGCGAGGATGGTGCGCAATTCATCAAGGCTGTGCGCTTCGAGCCCACCGAGCACCAGCGACCCCGCGAGCGCCACCCGCGTCGGATCGTCGCGCGTTGCGAGCAGATTGCCGCCATCGACGCGCACCGACAGATAGGCGCGGTCCTTCTGGAAATCGGTCTTCTTGATGTTCAGCATGACATTGTTGGCGAAGCGGATGCGGCGGATGCCGAGGTCCTTGACCAGTTCGTCGCTGACGATTTTTCCGGGCGGGCCGAAATCAGCATAAGCGAAGGCGATGCTAGTCGACGCGTCGGGGGCGGCGACCGCGACATATTGCGATGCATTGAGGGCCGCGAGGACCGCAGCCGTGCCGCCTTCGAGTGGCTTTTTTGCGGTGACATAGGCCAGCGGGGCACTCAGTCCCTCCATCCGTTTGCGGAAGGCGGCGCCTACCGCTTCGGCGGTCAGCGTGGGCGCGGTGGCCTCGAACATCGACTGCGAAGCTTCAGGACGAACGACGACGAAATCGCCCTTCGCCGCCTGAACGAGCACATCGGCCATCGTCGTGCTGCGCCGTGTCGTCACCCCGGCGACGGCATTTTTGAGCGACGTGCGGCGGTTGGCGAGTTGCTCGTCGACTTCCGCCTGCGTGAAGCCGTGGAGCATTGCGCGGCGAAGCTCCTGTTCGGCGAGCGCCAGCGCCTCGGGCCACGCGCCTTCCTTCGCAACCGCACCGACCGTCACCTGATCGAAGACCTTCCACCCCGACGCGTCACTGAGATAGCCGGCGAGGATCGGCGAATCCTCGGCGAGCGCGAGCTTGGCGAGGCGGCGGCTGACGATTGCCTCACCGACATCCTCGGCCAGGCTGCGCGCGCGCTTCGCCTTGGTATCGGGTTCGTCGACCCACGGCTTGAACGCAGAGATGGTGACCGCATCCTGGATCGCGGGGTCGATGAACGCATGCGCCGCCTCGGGGCGAGCATAATCGATCGTGCCGATCTTTGGATCAGCGCCCGCCGGGCCGCGCCCCTTCCAGTCCGAAAAGCGCGCCTTGATCTTTGCCTCGATCGCCGCCGGGTCGAAATCGCCGACCATGACCAAAGTGGTGCGTTCGGGGCGATAATAACGGTCGTACAGGTCACGGATTCGCGCGGCGGGGGCGGTTCGGATCACCTCTTCGGTGCCGACCGGAGTGCGGTTCGCAACCGTCATCCCCTTCATCTGAAAATCCAGCTGGTCGATCAGGCTGCGCAATTGATAAGTATCGCGCGCGCGTCGTTCGGACAGGATGATGCCGCGTTCGCGGTCGACCGCGGCGGGGTCGATCGTCAGTTCGCTCGCGGTTTCGCGCATCAACATCAAGCCGGTGTCGATCAGATCGTCCGACGCATTGGGCAGATCGAGCTTGTAGAGCGTCTCATCAAAGCCGGTCGAGGCGTTGGTGTCGGCGCCGAACGCCAGACCCTTGCGCTCGAGCAGCTTGATCATCTCCCCCTCGGGCACGCCCTTCGACCCGTTGAACGCCATATGTTCGAGGAAATGGGCAAGCCCACGCTGGTCATCCGCCTCGGCAAAGCTGCCGACGTCGAAACGCATACGCAGGACGACGCTGTCCTTGGGCGTGCTGTTCTTGAGCAGCGCATATTTCATCCCGTTGGGCAGCACGCCGAAAATGATGTTCGGGTCGACCGGGATATCGCTTGCGGCGAAGTTCCACGCGCGCGCGGCGGCGGTCTGCGGATTGACCGCAGCGCTTTCCGTCTGTGACGGCCGCGGCGTGCGCGCCTGGACCGGGACGACGAGAGCGATGAGGATGAGGGGCGACAGCGCGACCGAGGCGCGCTGGAAAATCCGGGAGTTCATGCCACAGATGTGGCCAGCCGCTGCCGCGGGGTCAAGCCATGGTCACGCGATGTACTGAATGTTCTCGACCGACGACATTGTGGGTTCGCGATCGACGGCCTTCGCCGCATAGAGCGCGCGGTCGGCGACGTCGAACAGCTGGCGCGCCGTCGGGCCATCGTCAGGCCAGAAGGCGACGCCGATACTGGCACCGACATGGATCGGCTGATCCGCGACGTCATAGGGCGCGGCCATGGCGGCAAGAATATGGTCGGCGAGCGCGGTAGCCAGCAGCGGCGATCCCGCAGGCGCCAGAATCGCGAACTCATCTCCGCCCTGCCGCGCGACCATCGCATGATCGCCGCACGTACGCCGCAATCGCGCCGCGACTTCACAGAGTAGCGCATCGCCGACAGCATGGCCGTGACGGTCATTGACCGGCTTGAAGCCATCGAGGTCGAGCAGCGCGATCGCGAAGCGACCGCCCTGCGCTGCAGCCACGACCTCATCGTCGAGCCGCACGTCGAATTCGCGGCGGTTCGCAAGGCCGGTCAGCGGGTCGGTATGCGCCAGCTCACGCATCTGACGCTGAAGCTGCAACAGATCGATCAGCTGGCCGTGCTGCTGGATCATCATGCGCATCAAAAACAGCGTCGCGATCACCAGGCTGGTCCCCGCGGCAATTTCGGGAGGATTGCCCGACGTCAGCATCAGCAGCGAAATCGGGCCGAGCCCGATCGTCAGGTTGATGAAGGTCGCGAAGCGGATCGATGACAGGCAATAGGCGGTCGCAAGCGACCCCATCGCCATGACCATCGCATAATAGCTGTGGGTTTCGGGCGGTGCGGCGAGCCAGTTAACCACTGTCCAGCTGCTGCACATCAACCCCGTCGTGCCCGACAACCAAGTCGTTTCCTTGATCATCCGGCGCGCGCGGCGGGGGCTCATGCGCCGCCCCCGATTGTGCATCAGAAACAGAAAGCCGAGGACGCCGATCACCGCAAGGATGACCGGAAAGCCGATACGGATGATCGGATGCACCGTCGCGACACCACCGTAAATGGCCGTCGGCGTCGTCGCCGCAAGCATCAGGAACAGCATCGGCGTCAGCGTTTCGACGCGGTTCGCCCGCAGCACCGCGACATCGTCACGGATTTCCTGTGGAACAGGCGGAAAAAACCGCCGTTTGAATTGTTTAATGACCCCCGACATGGCCGCTGGGTAGCAAGCGCTGGTAAAACATCGGTTAAGGACATGAGATATGGTCAGCATTCCCCGCCGATAGAGTATCGATGACAGAATGGCGAAATATTAACCATGATTGTCGATCATTAATTCCGCTCCATAGTCATTGCGGGAATTTTGTTCATGTCCTTTGCTTCGCCGGATTTTTCGTCGCCGACCCAGGTGGGCGCGTCGCCCCTTCCTTCGCCCGACCCCAGCCTGCCACAGCAGGATACGCCCGCGCAGCAAGCGGCGCGCGCGGCCCAGCTAACGGCGGCACAGGCGGTCTATGTCTGGACGACCGACGTCCCGACGCTCCCCGGCGTCCCGCTTGCGACCCGAGTACCGAAAAACGACACGCCAACGATCGCCTGGTTCGCGATCCTGATCAACGTCGGGCTCGGCATTGTGCGCAACGCTCTGACCGTAAAGCTTGGCGGCATCGACAAAGGCGAACTCGCCAGCCTGCGCGCACCATATGAAGCCGCGCTCGCCGAATGCGACGCGATCGAGGCGTCAACCAGCCATATCGCGGTCGAGCACAGCGCCCATAGCGGCGGCAACATCTTCGAACGCGCTGTAGGCGACGTCGAAAATGTGATCGCGGCCGCCGAACGCGACAAGCACGTCACCCAACTCAAGGGATATCGCGAACGGATCGAGGATCTGATGAAGGTCAGCGAGGCCGAAGCCTTCCAACTGGGCAGTAAAACCCCGCGCAGCATCGAGGCCTATCGCGCGCTGTTCGCGACGCTGCCGGTTCCGGGCATCAGCTATAGATTCCAGGACGACAGCAGCTTCGCCCGGCTGCGCGTGCAGGGGCCGAACTGCATGCTGATCACCGGGGTGGCGGGCGCGCTGCCCGCCAACTTCCCGCTGAGCGAGGCCAAATATCAGGCGGTGGTGAACGGCGACACGCTGGCGTCCGCGCTCGCCGATGGCCGCCTCTTCATGCTCGATTACCGGCCGCTCGAGATTCTCGATGCCGGGACCTATCATGGCATGGCGAAATATGCCTGGCAGCCGATGGCGCTGTTCGCAGTGCCGCCGGGGGGGGCGTCGCTGGTCCCGGTTGCGATCCAGTGCGGCCAAGACCCGGCCGACTATCCGATGTTCACGCCTTCACCCGCCACCGACAAGCTGTGGGGCTGGGAAATGGCAAAGCTGGTCGTGCAGGTCGCCGACGGCAATTATCACGAGCTGTTCGCGCATCTTGCACGCACCCATCTGGTGACCGAGGCCTTCGCGGTCGCGACGCACCGTCACCTCGCCGAAATCCACCCGATCTGGGCACTGCTCGTCCCGCATTTTGAGGGCACGCTGTTCATCAACGAGGCGGCCGCGACCTCCTTGATCGCCGCCGATGGCCCGATCGACCATATTTTCGCGGGCACGATCGCGTCGAGCCAGATGGCTGCGGTCGATGCGCGACTGGCCTTCGATTTCCACGGCAAGATGCTCCCCGCCGACCTCGCCGCGCGCGGCGTAGGCACCGATTCGGCGCTCGGCGACTATCCGTACCGCGACGACGCGCTGCTCGTGTGGAACACGATCCACGAATGGGCGCGGCAATATGTCGATCTCTATTATGCGAGTGATACCGAAGTCGCCGGGGACACCGAGCTTGCGGCGTGGACGGAATGCCTCGCGGGCGAAGCGAAGATCAGGGATTTGGGCCCGGTCGCAACGCGCAAGCAGCTGATCGACGTCTGCACAATGGTGATGTTCACCGCGAGCGCGCAGCATGCGGCGGTCAATTTCCCGCAAAAGGACATCATGGCCTTTGCCTCCGCCGTCACTGGCGCGGGCTGGCAGGCGGCGCCGACCGGACAGCGCGGGCATGACAAGGCGGGGTGGCTGGCGATGATGCCGCCGATGGCGCTCGCACTCGAACAGCTCAACGTTCTCGAACTGCTGGGGTCGGTGCATTATCGTCCGCTCGGCGATTATCGCAGCAACGCCTTTCCCTATCCCAAATGGTTCCAGGATCCGCGCGTAACCGCAGAGGAAGGACCGCTCGCCTGGTTTCAGGCGGCGTTGGTCAATGTCGAGACGAAGATTGCCAGCCGCAATGCGAACCGGGTGCAGCCCTATCCGTATCTGCAGCCGAGTTTGATCCCGACAAGCATCAATATCTGAGGCGCCGAAAATGAGAACCCCGGCGAAAGCCGGGGTCCATTGTTCGCGCAAAGCGGAGCCCCGGCTTTCACCGGGATAAAACCAGCCTCAGCTGCCCTTTTTCTTCCGATGGCTGTCGAGGTCGAGCACGGCATTCTCGCTACCCTCAGGCAGCAGGCCGAGCCGGCGCGCGACTTCCTGATAGGCTTCGACTTCGCCGCCGAGGTCGCGGCGGAAGCGATCCTTGTCGAGCTTTTCGTTCGTCGTCATGTCCCACAGGCGGCAGCCATCGGGGCTGATTTCGTCGGCGAGAATGATGCGGCTGAATTCGCCGTCATACAGACGCCCGAACTCGAGCTTGAAGTCGACAAGACGGATGCCGACCGCGGCGAACATGCCCGACATGAAGTCGTTGATGCGGATCGCCATGTCCTGAATGTCGTGCAGCTCTTCCTGGCTGCACCAGTTGAAGCAGGCGATATGCTCTTCGGCGACCAGCGGATCGCCGAGCGCGTCATCCTTGTAGCAATATTCGATCAGGGTGCGGGGAAGCTGTGTGCCTTCCTCGATCCCCAGACGCTTCGACAGCGTGCCCGCGGCGACGTTGCGCACGATCACTTCGATCGGCACGATTTCGACCTGGCGAATCAGCTGTTCGCGCATGTTGAGGCGGCGGATGAAATGATGCGGCACGCCGATATTGCCGAGCAAGGTGAACACATGCTCCGAAATCCGGTTGTTGAGCACGCCTTTGCCGCTAATCGTGCCCTTTTTCTGGGCGTTGAACGCGGTCGCATCATCCTTGAAATACTGGATGAGCGTCCCCGGTTCGGGACCCTCGTAAAGGATCTTGGCTTTGCCTTCGTAGATCTGGCGGCGACGGGCCATGGCGTTCAAACTTTCTGTCGGAACCAAAATGAATGACCCCGGCGAAAGCGACTCAGGAAGAGGCGCAGCGCCGGGGCGATGCGCGGGCCTATAGCGCCAAAGGTTGCGCGCGTCACCCGTCACGTCTTTACGTTTACGTCAACTAGAGCTTGCACTTGCGAACGCCGCTTGCGACGGTGCCCGGGAACCCAAGGAGCAAAGACATGAGCTACGATCAGATTCGCCTCGACAAGCACGAAGGCATCGCCCTCCTGACGCTTCACCGGCCCGACCGGATGAACGCCTTCACCACCGAAATGATGCTGGAAATCGTGGCTGCGCTCGACGAATGCGACGCCGACGATGGCGTGCGCGCGGTGGTCTTCACCGGATCGGGCGACCGCGCCTATTGCGCAGGGGCGGACCTCGGCCAGGGCGCCGCAACCTTCGATTATGACAAGCGCAGCGACAAGGCGACGACCTTGCCCGACGGCACATCGGCGAGCCCGATCGGCGAAGATGGCACGATCGACTGGTCGCACCCGCTGATCCGCGATTCGGGCGGGCGCGTGTCGATGCGAATCTTCGATTGCAAAAAGCCGGTGCTCGGCGCGATCAACGGCGCCGCAGTCGGTATCGGCGCCACGATGACGCTGTCGATGGACGCGCGCCTTGCCAGCGAGACCGCACGCTATGGCTTTGTTTTCGCGCGCCGCGGCATCGTGCCCGAAGCGGCATCAAGCTGGTTCCTGCCGCGCCTCGTCGGCATCCAGAATGCCGTCGACTGGTGCTTTTCAGGCCGCCTGATCGACGCCGCCGAAGCGCGTGAAAAGGGCCTCGTCCAGTCGGTGCACAAGCCCGGCGAACTCGTCGATGCCGCGATCGCGAAGGCGCGCGAGCTGACTGCCGACAGCGCCCCGGTGTCGGTCGCGCTCACCCGTCATATGCTGTGGCGGATGCTCGGCGCGCCGCATCCGATGAGCGCCCACCGCTGGGACAGCCGCGTGATCTTCGCGCGCGGACGCAGCCCCGACGCCGCCGAAGGCGTCACGAGCTTTCTCGAGAAGCGCCCGCCCGATTTCACCGCGAGCGTCGCGAACGATTATCCGTGGTTCGCCGAGTTCGAAGACACTCCGCCTTATAGCTGACCTTCTCAATCCTCCCTGTGGCGAAGCCATGGGGAGGTGGCAGCCCAAAGGACTGACGGAGGGGCTTTGGCGCAAACATTTCGGCCCCTCCACCACCGCCTAAGGCGGCGCCCCCCCCCTCCCCATCGCTGCGCGACGGGGAGGATTGTAGCCGTTAGTTACGCCGCGTCGTACATCCGCCGCCCGCGCGCCGCCGTCAGGCTGTGCGAGCTTTTCAGCGCCGGGCAATGGCGGCGGATCGTTTCGACATGATGCCAGTTGGCGGTGACCCGGTCGCGGGTCAGCGCCACGGTCACATAGCCGCGATCCTGGGTATTCGCCCATTTAAGCTGGGGCGAGGAGGCGCGCAGTGCCGCGACGCGCACCGCGTCCGACACCCCGGTCGTATAGGCCTCGAAGCCCGGCGAAGTAACACTGTGGCCGCCGACCTCAATCCCGGCCGGTCGGCCATCGTGCGCCAGATCGAACGCCCAGGCATTGTGGCTGTCGCCAGCGAGCATGACGAGATTGGCGTCGGCTGCCTGCGCGGCGCCGAGCAGGCGCGACCGTGCCGCAGGATAGCCGTCCCAACTGTCCATGTTGAGCGGCAGCCCTGCCTTGGCGGCAAGCTGTGAGACCTCGACGCGGCGCTTCACAAAATCGGGTTGATCGGTGCCGAACCATCCCGCCGATTCGGGCGGGGTGAACAGGCTGCC
This sequence comes from Sphingopyxis witflariensis, assembly GCF_002205635.1. Taxonomy (GTDB): domain Bacteria; phylum Pseudomonadota; class Alphaproteobacteria; order Sphingomonadales; family Sphingomonadaceae; genus Sphingopyxis; species Sphingopyxis witflariensis. The sequence goes on from NZ_NISJ01000005.1 coordinate 93,077, forward strand.
CGCCAATATCTGCTGCGCGCAGACCTGCCAGCGCGTGCCCGACTTCGCCGATGCAGCCAGTCCGCCGAACAGCCATGCCTCCTGATCGGCGCCGAGCAATTGACGCGCGGGATCGCGATAGCCGGTGTCGGCGAATTGCCGCAGCTTCGCCGCCGCATCGCCGCCACCCGCGAGGATGTCACCAAGCTCGAACGGCTTGTCACGCGCGGTGATACGCGTTTCGGGGAGGAAGATCGTCGCGAGATCGCCGACCTGATAATCGCGCCAGCGCGCCTCCGCGACGGGCATCCATTCGCGGTACGCGCGCTCCGCCGCGGCAGCGCGGTCAGACCAGCTGCCCTCGCCTTCATTGTGGTTTTCTGCCCCGCCCTTCCATGTATCGTTGGCGAATTCATGATCGTCCCACTGGGCGATCATCGGGAACAGCTGGTGCAGGCGCTGGAGGTCGGGGTCGCTGCGATAGGCCGCGTAGCGCAGGCGATACTCGGCGAGCGCGACGAGTTCCTGTGTCGGCTGGACATCGCGGCCGGGCACCGTCTCTTTAAACGACGGATAATCGCCGACCTTATACTCATAGAGATAATCGCCGGCATGGACGACAAGATCAATATCGTTGCGCGCGGCGGCATGGCCATAGGCGTTGAACCAGCCGAACGGCAGATTCGCGCAAGAAAAGAGCGCGAGGGTGAAGCCCCTCGTCGCCCCGGCGGGAAGCGTGCGGGTGCGCCCGATGATCGACTTCACTCCGTCGGGCGCAATGAAGCGGTAAAAATACCAGCGTCCCGGCTCGAGTCCGTCGATGCTGATCTTTGCGATATGATCATGCGCACCACTCGCTGTGACGGTACCGCCGCCAACGATATGCACGAAGTCGGTGCTTTCAGAGATTTCAGCGGTCAACGTGGCGTCGCTGGCCGCCGCATAGCGCGTCCAGAGCAGGACGGAATTCGGCCCCGGCTCACCACTCGCGACGCCATGGGTAAAACCCCGCGCCATCATCGCGGCGGCGGTGCCGGGCAAGGCCAGCGCGGCGAGGCCGACCGTGCCGATACCGATCAGCTGGCGCCGGCCCATCTCCCCCCAAAGCGGATGCATCGCCGTCCTCCTCCAGAATTCTCCGGTTTTATGCCGGCTCTTTGTTACAGATCGCGCTACCCCATGATGCCGAGCGCGAGCAGCAGCAGCATGAAGGTGACGACCGCATAGATGCTGAAGAACACAAGCAGGGACGCGCGTACGAACGCCGCGAAACCCGACGAACGATAAGCGCCGCGTAGCTGGCGATACATGTGGAAGGGCACATAGATGAGTGCAACGGCGGTCGCGATGTCGCCGAAAATTGTCAGATTGAGCAGCCGAACCACGACAAAGAGGAGCAGCATGAAGCTGATCGAATAAGTGACGAAAACAAAATGATCATAAGTGTGAAAACGTCGGCTGAACGGAAAGAGCAGCCACATGAAGGGCAGTGACAGCGGGATCAACGCCCAGGCGAATTTATAGGCATTGGCCTGCAATTTGTAAAAAAGCAGCCCGGGGTTCGCGATCGCCTTTTCGAGACCATGGTCGATGAATGCGACGCCGGTGTTGACCTTCGTCCGCGACAGGAAATCAACCCCCGTCATCACCTGCTCGGCAGGATCGTCCAGAACCGGCGGGCCCTTGTCGAGCTCCTGCTTGCTCAAATTGCGCGCGACGCCCAAATGGTCCGCGCTCTTTTGAAGCATGTCGCGTTCTTCCTGCAATTGCTTGCGCTCGGCGAATGGCAGTTTCGGATCCGACAGGCGCGAATCGATGCGATCGACCTCTTCCTGAAAACCGGCCTTGATCGCATTCGCCTGTGTCTGTTCGGCCGCCGCCTTCTGCACGTCGAGGCCCCCGACCGAGCCCACGCCGACCATCGCGAGCACCGCATAGGTCAGGAACACCGCAAACAGAAACAGCGCGAGCGGCGAAATGAAGCGCGCGCGTTCGCCGTGGATATAGCGGCGGGTAAGGTCGCCCGGGCGCCAGGCGAGCAAGGGCAGCGTATTCCAGATCTTGCCTTCGAAATGAAAGATCGCGTGGACCAGATCATGCCCGATCGCACCAAAGCTGCGATGGATATCGGACTTTTGCCCGCAGCGATGGCAGTGCGATCCGACAAGGCTGGTCCCGCAATTGAGGCAGCGCACACCGTGATGTCCGCCGCGCGTCGCGCCATGCTCAGGCTCGACCGCCGAGCCTGCCAGCCCTGCCGTGATCGCCGCCCCAATGCCTTCGATATCCCCACTCATACCCCCTGCCTAATAGCGCGAGGGTCGCCGCGCAACGGGACTTTCGCAGCGCGCGCAAAGCATGATAGGGCAGGCGCCATGAACGTCGAAACCCTGACCCCGCCGCCGTCGCTGGCCGATGCCGATACCCTCATCGCCGACATGGGCGCGCGCGCGCGCGCTGCGGCGAAACGACTCGCTGTTGCGACCACCGCCGAAAAAGCCGCCGCACTCCACGCCGCGGCACACCAATTGCGCGCGCAGGCGACCGCGATCCTTGATGCCAATGCGCGCGACATGGCCGCCGGGAAAAGCACCGGACTGACCGGCGCGATGCTCGACCGGCTACGGCTCGACGACGCTCGGCTCGGCGGCATCGCCGATGCGGTCGAGGCGGTAGCGGGACTGGCCGACCCAGCCGGGGCAGAGATCGACCGTTCCACGCGACCGAACGGGATGGAACTGGTTCGCGTCCGCGTGCCGCTCGGCGTCATCGGGATTATCTATGAAAGCCGCCCGAATGTCACCGCCGACGCGGCGGCTCTCGGCCTGATGTCGGGTAACGCCGTGATCCTGCGCGGCGGCAGCGAAGCGGTGTATTCGAACCGCGCCATTCACGCCGCCTTCACGGCTGGTCTCGCCGAAGCGGGCCTCCCCACCGACGCGGTGCAGCTGGTGCCGACGCAGGACCGCGCTGCGGTCGGCGCGCTGCTCCGTGCGCAGGGCCTGGTCGACATCATCATCCCGCGCGGCGGCAAGGGCCTTGTCGCGCGCGTGCAGGATGAAGCACGCGTTCCCGTCCTCGCGCATCTCGACGGCATCAACCATCTTTATATCGACGCCGCCGCCGACCCCGAAAAAGCCGTGGCGATCGCCGTCAACGCCAAGATGCGCCGCACCGGCATCTGCGGCGCGACCGAGACGATCCTGATCGACCGCGCCTATCCCGCGCCCCTCGCGATCATCGACGCGCTGATCGCGGCCCGATGCGAAGTGCGCGGCGACACGGCGATCATGGCGCTCAGCCCGCATGTCGAACCCGCGTTGTCCGGCGACTGGGATTGCGAATATCTCGACGCGATCGTGTCGATCGCCATGGTAGATGGCATCGCGGGTGCGCTCGCGCATATCGACCGCCATTCGAGCCGCCACACCGACGCGATCGTCACCGACGATGCAGCGACCGCCGAACGCTTCCTGTCGGAAGTCGACAGCGCGATCGTCATGCACAATGCCTCGACCCAATTCGCCGACGGCGGCGAATTCGGCCTGGGCGCCGAAATCGGTATCGCCACCGGCCGCCTCCACGCCCGCGGCCCCGTCGCGCTCGAAGGACTCACAACCTATAAATGGCTGGTACGCGGCACGGGACAGGTCCGGCCTTGAGACCACCGCGAAAACGCAGGCGATGGCTTTGTCTCGTTGCGTTTGTCCTGATGCTCGCGCCGCTCCCGTTCTTCTGGCTCGTAGCACGCGATGTTGTTCACTTGGCCTTCGCTGATAAGGAAGAGACCCAGCGGATCGTATATAATGTCCTGATTCCCGGACTCTACGCTGCACTTGATCGCAGCGACCGGCTGCCGCCGCCAAAGTCCCGAAGCAAGGGCGAGACGCCTGTCATTTCGCTTGCCTTTGCACCCGTCGATGACGCCTTGCCGCCTTGTTTCGATCTGCTGAGCGTCGAGATTGCGCCTCGCTACACCACCGAGCCGCCCCTCGCCGTCGCAAAAGATTGGGCCGAACACAGCTTGCAACGCCCATGGGGTGTTCGGAACGCCGACGTTGCCGATTATGATGAAAACATCGCGCAGTCCTTCTCGCCATTCGCTCTTTCCGCCTATCGTGCGTGTATCGAAGCGACGCCGTTCGGTGGCAAATGCGCAAAACGATTCCGCGCGAAAGTGACCGACCGAGGGCTCACCCTCAACGAGAACCGAATGCGTCTCTATGCCGCAGCGAGAATTTTGGACGCCGGGGGCAAGCCGACTGGTCGCTACTGCGCGTTGAGCGCCGCCCAGGCAGTTGCGACGGAATGATGCGAAGAATCGCAACTGGCCTTCTCGGCGGCAGTTTCAATCCCGCGCACGGCGGGCATCGCGCGATCAGCTTGAACACAATCGACGTGCTGGGGCTCGACGAATTGTGGTGGCTGGTATCGCCGGGCAATCCGTTGAAGCCCAAGGCCGGAATGGCGCCCCTGTCTGCCCGGCTCGCGTCCGCGCAGCGCATGGCGCGACGCTCGCCGATTCGCGCGACAGGAATCGAGGCCGAACTGGGCACGCGTTACACCGTCGACACACTGAAAAAGATCGTCCACCGCTATCCCAATCGACAGTTCATCTGGATCATGGGCGCCGACAATCTGGTGCAATTTCCCCAGTGGCGCGACTGGCGCGGGATCGCGCGATTGATGCCGATTGCGATTATCGCGCGTCCGGGCTATAATGATCGTGCCCATGCAAGACGTGCGATGGGATGGCTGCGACGATTTGTCCGCCCCGCAGACCTGAAAAGCCAATGGACAGACTGGAGACCGCCCGCCCTCGTGTTCCTGCGTTTTTCGCCCGATGTGCGATCCGCAACTGCGATACGGCAGGCCGACCCCCGCTGGTTTGAACGTTATGAAGGCCGCGCACTGCGCGACCCGCTAACGCGTTTGCGCTTGCCGGGACCCACTAGGAAAGGACGCATTTGATCTCCGCCCCCCAGGATGCCGCGCCCGGCGCCGCACCCGCAAACGACAGCGTGGAAGCGCTCCACGCGCTGATCCTCCACCAGCTGGACGAGGACCAGGCCCAGGAAACCATTTCCATCCCGCTTGCTGGCAAAAGCAGCATCGCCGATCATATGGTGATCGCGAGCGGCCGGTCGACGCGCCATGTCTCGGCCATCGCCGACAAGCTGGCGCAGCGGATCAAGCAGGAAGCCGGCCGTCTGGTTCGTGTCGAAGGCTTGCCCAATGCCGATTGGGTACTGATCGATGCCGGCGATGTCATCGTTCACCTGTTCCGTCCCGAGGTCCGTAGCTTTTACAACCTCGAACGCATGTGGTCGTTCGGCGACGCACCGCCTGTCCCCGCAGCAAATTGACCTGAATCCATGAGCGCCGGTCAAGCGACGCCCATGGACACGCGTCCCGTTCTGACGCCCGGGGAGTTCGAGGATCGGGCGACCCATGCCGATTCCGGCTGGTGGCTGACTGGCGAACATTTCATCCACACGGCGTCGGTGACGAACATCGACGGCTGGAATCTCTACGGGCATCCCGGCAATGCGCTGCTCACCGAAGCGCAGCGCGTACTGATGATGTGGTCGGATCTGGTCGGTCAGGTAGCCAACGGCGGCTTCGAACAGTTTATCTCCAATTATGCAGATACGCTGGCTTTGGCGCATCGACTCATTGCGAAACTGGAATGGCCCGAGCTGTTCGAACATTTTGATCCCGCTTTTCGGGAGCAAGCAGGCGATCCGGCGGCTCCCCAACTCGTCGATTCAAGGCCATGGGGGTGGGAAGCCGATGAACTGGCGGCCAGTCGAGCCCTTATGCTGGACAGCCTCGCACGCAGCAAAACGCGATGGCGACCGTGGGCGCGGCGGGGCGAAATGGCCCTGTTCGATCAACTGTCGGACACAATATTGCAGACCTTGTATAACAAGGGGGTGTCGAACGGCGAAATACAGCCGGTCGAAAAGCAGCCAGTGGAATATGAACCGCTTCCCCGTGTGGCTGCGGACGCTTTCGACATATGGTTCTATCTCGACAGCACGCGTGAGGCGTCTCAGCATTATGTCGGCTCCTATATACGCGCGCGCCGCGATCAATTGTGCCGAATAGACGGCTGACATGCTCCTTCACATCATCGCGCGCGGGCGCATCGGGCGTGGCCCCGAGGCCGAGCTGGTCGAACGCTATATGAAGCGTGTGACCTGGGCGCAGAAGATTTCCGAGCTTCCGGACACGGGCGGTCGCGTGCCCGCAGCAGCCCCGGGCTGCCGCACCATCCTGCTCGATGAGGGCGGCGAGCAAATGAGCTCGCTCGAATTCGCCAAATTGCTGGAAGGCTGGCGTGACGGCGGGGTGCGCGAGGCGCGCTTCTGCCTCGGAGCCGCCGACGGTTTTACGCCGGAGGAACGCGAAGGTGCCGCAAAGGTCATCGCCTTTGGCCGCGCGACATGGCCGCACCTGATGGCGCGCGCGATGCTCGCCGAACAATTGTGGCGCGCCACCAGCATCATCGCCGGCCACCCCTATCACCGCGAAGGCCGCCAATGAGGCGCACGTTCGCCGCGCTGGTTTTTGCCGTCGCAGTCGCCGGCGGCGCACTCGCGCTGGCGCAGAGCGATGCCTTCGATCCCGCCGCTATCGCCGCACGCGAGCAACAACAACTTCTGGCCGCGAAGGAGCAATCAGCCGCAGCGATGGCACGCAGCGCTGCGCTGGAAAAACAGGCTGCGTCGACAATCGATGAGGCCGACCGACTGAAAAAACGCAGCGCAGCGCTCGCCGCGCGCATTCAGTCGGCCGAGGCCGACATCAGCGCTGGCGAAGCGCGCGTCGCGCTCGTCCGCCGCCGTCTTTCCGCACAGCAGGCACGGCTGGAGCAACAACAGCAGCCCCTGCTCGAACTGACCGCCTCGCTCCAGCAACTCTCGCGCCAGCCGCCGGTGAGTGTGCTCGCGCAACCGGGGTCGCTGACCGACATGATCCATGCCCGCGCCGTGCTCGACGCGGTAATGCCGGTGATCGAACGGCGCACCGCCGGGGTCCGCCGCGAACTCGCCGTGCTGCACGCAACGCGGCAACAACAAGCTCTGGCACTGAAGGCCTTGAGCGGCAGCAAGGTCAAGCTCGCCCAGCGACGCGACGCGCTGACACGGCTCGAGAATGAAGGCCGGCTGCGCTCGCGCGAATTGATGAGCAGCGCGCAGCTGGAGGCCGACCGCGCGCTAGGTTTGGGCGAAAAAGCGCGCGACATCGCCGAGCTGATGGGCGAGCTGGAGGCCGATGGCACGGTTCGTGCCGAGTTGGCGCAACTTGCCGGTCCGGCACCGCGGCCGCGCGACCCCACCAGCGCAAACCCCGCCCCCGCCCCACCCGCCACCGCAGCGACGGAATTGACGCGCGGCGCCTATCGCCTGCCCGTTGTCGGGCGCGTCGTCGCCGGGTTGGGTGAAGTCAATGCGAGCGGCGTGCGTTCGCGCGGGTTGACGATCGCCGCGCGACCCGGCGGACAGGTCGTCGCTCCCGCGCCGGGCCGCGTCAGCTTTGCCGGCGACTATCGCGGCTATGGCAAAATTGTCATCATCGACCATGGCGGCGGCTGGATATCGCTGATGACCGGGATGATCGGCCTGTCGGCGAGCGTCGGCGACACGCTGGACGCCGGGGCGCCGATCGGCCGCGCCGGGTCCGACGACAGCCGGATCACCGTCGAACTGCGCCGCGCGGGCCACCCGATCGACATCGCCGCGATGCTCGGCTGAAACCGCCCCGTCCGGCCGGGAGAGCTCGCTTGACCGGCGCATAAATGCGTAGGAGGATGGCGGACCGGGGATTATAAGGCGGGAATATTCTCGCGTGATTGAAAGACGCCCATGACCGAATCGACCAAGATCGCCACCGCCCCGAAGCGCCGCTTTGCCCTTTGGCAGGGCGCCGCCGCGCTCAGCACGCTGGCGCTGGTGCCGCTGGCAACCGGCGCGATGGCGAGCGTCGATGCGTCGACGCAGGAAGAAATCGCGCGCTTCATGGATGTCTATCTGGAAGTGAAGGCCAATTATGTCGAACCGGTCAGCGACGACAAGCTGATCGAGGGCGCGATCAACGGCATGCTCGCCAGCCTCGATCCGCATTCGGGCTATCTCGACGAACGCGGCTTTTCGAATCTGCGCACGCAGACCGACGGCGAATATGGCGGGCTGGGCCTGTCGGTGACGATGGAAGACGGCGTGGTCAAGGTGATCGCCCCGACCGCCGACACGCCGGCCGCGAAGGCGGGCATCAAGGCCGGCGACTATATCACCCATATCAACAAGGAACTGATCTTCGGCATGACGCTCGACGAGGCGGTCGAGCAGATGCGCGGCCGTCCGGGGACGAAGATCGACATCACCATCGTCCGCGAAGGTCAGGACAAACCGATCGAAATGTCGCTGACGCGCGAGATCATCGACCTGAAACCGGTCAAATGGGAAGTGAAGGGCGCCGTCGGCGTGCTGACCGTCACCAGCTTCTCCGCCGATGCCACCCGCGACCTCAAGGCCGCAATGCTCGCGACCGAAAAATCGCTGGGCAAGAAACCCCGTGGCTGGATTCTCGACCTACGCTCGAACCCCGGCGGCCTGCTCGACGAAGCCGTGGGAATCAGTGACCTGTTCCTCGAACGCGGTGAAATCGTCTCGCAGCGCGGCCGCAAGAAAAGCGATATGGAACGCTATTTCGCCGAACCCGGCGACGTCGCGCAGGGCGCCCCGGTAGTCGTACTGATCGACGCCGGCTCGGCCTCGGCCTCCGAAATTGTCGCCGGCGCGCTGCAGGACCAGCACCGTGCGGTGGTGATGGGTGAGCGCAGCTTCGGCAAGGGATCGGTCCAGACGGTGCTACCGCTAAGCGACACCACCGCGCTCCGCCTGACGACCGCACGCTATTACACGCCGTCGGGCCGCAGCGTGCAGGAAGGCGGGATCGAGCCCGACATCCGCGTGCCCCAGTTGTCCGATCCCGACTATGCCGCGCGGCCGAAGTTCCGCGAAAGCGATCTGCGCCGTCACCTTGTCAACGAGAAGAAAGTCGACAACGGCTTGCTCGAAAAAGATGAGAAAGCCGACCCACGCTTCACCGAGACCCCCGAACAGTTGAAAGCCAAGGGGATCGAGGATTTCCAGATGCACTATGCGCTGCAGACGATCGGCCGTATCAATCCGGCGACGCCGCGCATGGCGGAGGGTAGCAAGCCCGCCGCCGCCAAACCAACCCGCCGCAATTAAGGGACGGCTTCGATGTTGAACTCGCGCCTCGCTGCGCCGCTCGTCGCGCTCGCCGCCCCGTTCCTCCTCTATGGCGGGGCGCTGGTGTCGCAATATGGCTTTGGACTGCACCCCTGCGAGATGTGCTATTGGCAGCGCTGGCCGCACCAGGCAGCGATCGTGCTGGCCGCGCTCGCGCTGCTGCTCCGCGGTAATGACCGGGCAATGCGCACGCTGACCTTCCTCGCCGCCGTCGCCATTGCCATCAGTGGCGCAATCGGCGTCTTTCACGCCGGGGTCGAATATGGTTTCTGGGAAGGGCTGACGACCTGCAGCTCCGGCGCAAGCGGGCCGATTTCACTCAACGACATCATGGCAGCACCGATCACGCGCTGCGATGTGCCGCAATGGACGTTTGGCGGTGTTTCACTCGCCGGATTCAACGCGATCTTCTCATTCGGTGCTGTGGCGCTCGTCTTGACCTTGCTGCGCCGCCGGACCGCATCGGCAGCATGACCGACAAACGTACAGCTTCGATGATCCGCGTCGATCAGGCCGGCGAATATGGCGCGACGCGCATCTATGCCGGTCAGCTCGCGGTAATGGGCGATCGCCACCCGATGGCGCGCGAAATCGCGCATATGGCCGATCAGGAAGAGCGGCACCGCAAATTTTTCGACGATATGGTCGCGCGGCGAGGGGTTCGCCCAACCGCGCTGCAACCGGTCTGGAAGGTCGCAGGCTTTGCGCTGGGCGCAGTGACTGCCGCGATGGGACCGCGCGCCGCCATGGCGTGCACCGCCGCAGTCGAGACCGAAATCGACCGCCATTATCACGACCAGCTCGACGAACTGGGCGACAGCGACCCCGAACTCAGCGCAGCAGTCGCCGATTTCCGTGCCGAGGAACTGGAACATAAGGAAGCGGCGCTCGCCGCCGGCGCCGAAAGCGCGCCGGGCTATCCGCTGCTCAGCTTTGCGATCCGCGCCGGCTGCCGTGCAGCCATCGCGCTGTCGAAGCGTATCTGATACAGGTTCACCGCGCCTGTCCGTTTACGGCGGATGCAGGGTCGCAGTGCCAAATGCCCGTGAAACGATAAAGGATGATCCGATGACCCGCCTCCCCGTTCTTGCGCTGATCCTGGCCGGTAGCGCCCTCGCCTTGCCCGCCGCCGCGCAGGACACGGCGGTTGAGGGTGAGAAGATCAACCAGGTCATCGTCTATGGCAACGACAAGTGCGAACAGAGCAGCCCCGACGAAATCGTCGTTTGCAACCGCCTGCCCGAAACCGAGCGCTATCGCGTACCGCAGATGTTCCGCGGCGGCAGCGTGCTGGACCCGCGCAATCAGGCCTGGGCGAACAAGGTCGTCGCACTCGAACGCGTCGGTCGCTTTGGCACGGACAGCTGCTCGCCGACCGGACTCGGCGGCTTCACCGGCTGCACCCAGGCACTGGTCGCAGGTGCGAAGGCCGAACGTCAGGCCGCTGACAAGACCGACTGGCAGACGATGATCGCCGATGAACGCGCCAAGCGCATCGCGGGCATCGACGCGGCCTCCGATAATGTCGAAGCCGCGGTTGTCGCCGAGGAAAAGGCGTTGCAGGAACGCCAGCGCCGCGCCGCCGAACTCGAAGCACGCGGCGGTGCGCCCGCAGACACCGCTGGTGACCCCGACGCAACGCCGCTGCCGGTCCCACCCCCGCGCTGAGCGGCGGCCCCTGCGACGGAATTTCGGAGTCGCTCCGCGCGACTCCTGACGCCCCCTGAGTATGTCTCAATGTGGCTTTTTCATTCCCGTTCGACGCCCGATGTCACCACAATTGCACCTTTTTTTGCAGCCCAACGCGATTTGGTTCCGAATCCGGGGCGAATCGAAGCAAATTTTAACGAATCACGTGCAACCTGTCTTGACTCGGGAGTTTTTGAGGCAAATCGTGGCGTTTCTGGGAATCGCCGGCCTAAGGGGGCTGAACATGGCATCAACATTTGGACCGCGCCTTTGGCGGCGCTCGACCGCGAGTGTGCCTGCGGCACGTAGCTTGGGTCGCCGAATGACGCTGCACGCCGCGACCGCGCTAATCGCTTTTGCCGCGCTTCAGATCTGGCTGGTGTCGAGCGCGATCTCCGCTGGCGCGCCTTCCGCGCTGATCATCGTCGCGCTGGTCATCCTGATTGCACTCGCGCTTCCGATTACACGTTCGGTCGAACGCCGCTGGTACCACCTCAGCCGCCAGGCACTGGCAAGCTGGGGATTGCACGCCCGGTTCCGCCGCGATGTCCGCCGCCTTTGGGCTGCAGCGCTGACGCTGCCCTTCCTGTGGGTCAGCGGCGCGATGGCCGCCACCGACGCAATCGCCAAAATCGCAGGCTGATCCGGCGCCCCGCCACCGACTTTGATTTTGACGGCTTCGCCTGCGCCGTATAGGGCGCAGAAATGCTGACCGTTTCCGAAGCCCTCGATCGCGCGCAGATGTTGTGCGACGCCGCCGTCAAAGCCGGCGCCGACGCCGCCGACGCGCTTTACTATTGCAATGCCGCCACCTCGGTCTCGATGCGTCTTGGCGCGCTCGAGGATGTCGAACGGTCGGAAGGGCAGGATATTTCGCTGCGCGTCTTCGTCGGCCAGCGCAGCGCGAGCGTATCGACCGCCGACATGGATGCCGGCGAACTCGCCAAGCTGGTCGAGCGCTGCGTCGCCATGGCACTCGAAGCCCCCGAAGATCCCTATGCCGGGCTCGCCCCGGAGGAGTTGCTGTTCAAAGGCCCCGCCCCCGATTTTGATCTCGACGACGGCAGCGAAGCCGATCCCAAGGCGCTGCGCGAAGCCGCATTGGCAGTTGAGGAAGCCGCGCGCGCCGTCGCGGGCGTCACCAACAGCGAAGGCGGCAGCGCAAGCCACAGCCGCACGCGCTTCGCGCTCGCGACCAGCCACGGCTTCGCCGGTGGCTATGGGTCGAGCGGTCACAGCCTGTCGGCGAGCGTGATCGCGGGCGAGGGCTCGAACATGCAGCGCGACTATGGCTGGCACAGCGCGCATTATCTGGCGGACCTCGAAAGCGTCGCCGACATCGGCACGCGCGCCGGCACCCGCGCCGTCGCGCGCCTCAATCCCGGCAAGGCGCCCGTCGGCAAGGTCCCCGTGCTGCTCGATCCGCGCGTCAGCGGCGGTATGATCGGCCATTTGCTGGGCGCGATTGCCGGCCCCGCAATTGCGCGCGGCACCAGCTTCCTGCTCGGCAAGGAAGAACAGGCGCTGTTCGACAGCGGCATCATCATCCGCGACGATCCGCACCGCCAACGCGGACTGCGCAGCCGCGCCTTCGACGGCGAAGGCCTGCCGACCGCAGCGCGCGACATCGTTGCGAATGGCAAGATCACCGGCTGGCTGCTCGACACCGCGTCGGCAAAGCAGCTCGGCCTTGCACCCACCGGCCATGCCAGCCGTGGCGGCGGCGCATCGGGGGTCAGCGCGAGCAACCTTCACCTTGCGGCCGGCAACCAGTCGCCCGCCGAGTTGATGGCGGGCATCAGGGACGGCGTCTATGTCACCGAACTGATCGGTCAGGGCGTCAACATGACCACCGGCGACTATAGCCGCGGCGCGTCGGGCTTTCTGATCAAGGATGGCCAGATTGCCGGACCGATCGCCGAATTCACCATCGCCGGAAATCTGATCGACATGTTCGCGGCGATCATCCCTGCCGACGACCTCGAATTCCGCCACGGTACCAACGCCCCTACCCTGCGCATCGACGGCATGACCGTCGCAAGCAGCTAAGGGCGATATCGGGTGCCCGGCCGCAACCTCGAAGCCGTGATCGCCGCGACCCGCGAGGTCGGCGACATGGCGATGGCGCGCTGGCGCGGAGAGGGTAAGGCGGTCAATGTCTGGAACAAATCGCACGACAATCCGGTCAGCGACGTCGATCTTGCAGTCGATGCGCGGCTGAAAGCCGTGCTCGGCGCGATGGTGCCCGAGGCGGGCTGGCTATCCGAAGAAACCGCCGATAACGCGGACCGCCTGTCATGCCGCGCGATGTGGTGCGTCGATCCGATCGACGGGACCCGCGACTTTATCCGCGGCCGCCCCGGCTGGTGCGTGTCGGTCGCTCTCGTGGTTGACGGCACGCCAGAACTGGGCGTCCTATATGCCCCTGCACTCGACGAACTCTGGGTCGCACAGCGCGGAAAGGGCGCGCTGCTCAATGGCGAGGCGCTGCACGCCAGCCAGCGCACAACCTTTGACGGCGCGCGCGTCCCCGCCGACAGCTTGCCCAAGATCGACCGCGACCTCGTCATGGTCACCAAACCCAACAGCATCGCGCTGCGCATCGCGCTGGTCGCCGACGACCGCGCCGACCTCGTCGCGACGCTGCGCTGGGGGTTCGAATGGGATGTCGCTGCGGCGGCCCTGATCGCGACCGAGGCTGGCGCCAGCGTCACCGACGCCTTCGGCCAGCCGCTGGCCTTCAATACCCCGCGCGCGCAGGCGTTCGGAGTCATCGCGTGCGCCCCCGCTATCCACCAGGCCGTCGTCGACCGCTTGCGCGATCGCGCCGTGGCGCTTACAGCGCCCTCCTGACCCGCGGTTTTGCGGGCTCCGATCGCCGCAGTGCGCTTGACAATCGGCTCGACTCGCCGTAACGGCAGCCCTATTCCGACATCTTGACCGGACGGCGAAGCGCGCCTGCGCATCGTGGTCCGTTTTTTGCGTTGGAAGTCAGACGCTTTGAGATGGGGCCGTTTGCCAGCGCCCTGTGGAGCAGGAGAAAGTTTACCATGGCACGTATTGCGGGCGTCAATTTGCCCACCAACAAACGCGTAATCATCGCGCTCACCTACATCCACGGCATCGGTCGCAAGACTGCCGTCGATATCGCCAACAAGCTCGGCATCGATCACACGCGCCGCGTGCAGGATCTGTCCGACGCCGAAGTGCTCCAGATCCGTGAAACGCTCGACGCCGATCACACGGTCGAAGGCGATCTTCGCCGCACCGTGGCGATGAACATCAAGCGCCTGATGGATCTCGCCTGCTATCGCGGCCTGCGTCATCGCAAGGGCCTTCCGGTCCGTGGTCAGCGCACGCACACCAATGCGCGCACCCGCAAGGGCAAGGCCAAGGCGATCGCCGGTAAGAAGAAGTAAGGTTTGAGCGCGTCCCCGGGCGCGCTTCCTTATTTTTCGCCGGAGGCACGCCGCAAGGCGCCACCGGTCAGCTTCAGGAATTCAGGATTTAGGATAGCAACATGGCACGTGAACCGCAGCGCCTTCGTCGGCGCGAACGCAAAAATATTTCGTCGGGCGTCGCCCACGTCAACGCGACCTTCAACAACACGATGATCACCATCACCGACGCACAGGGCAACGCAATTGCCTGGTCGAGCGCCGGCATGATGGGCTTCAAGGGCAGCCGCAAGTCGACTCCCTATGCAGCACAGGTCTGCGCCGAAGACGCTGGCAAGAAGGCCGCCGAACATGGCGTCCGTACGCTGGAAGTCGAAGTCAAGGGCCCGGGCGCCGGTCGTGAATCGGCGCTTCGTGCGCTGCAGGCGGTTGGTTTCCACATCACCTCGATCCGCGATGTGACCCCGATCCCGCACAATGGTGTCCGCCCGGCCAAGCGCCGCCGCGTCTGATACCTCTTCCGGGCGCGCCCCACCGCCGGGGCGCCGCCCGACCACCTCTCTACGCCGGACCGGTCGGATCACCGTCCCCGCCCGTCCCGCCAAAAGCAAAGGGAAGACCATGACTGTCAATATCCGGAACTGGCAGGAATTGAAGAAGCCCAGCAACCTGGAAATCAAGGCTGGCAGCGACGGCAAGCGCAAGGCGACCTTCGTCGCCGAACCGCTCGAGCGCGGCTTTGGCCTGACGCTGGGCAACGCGCTGCGCCGCGTGCTGCTCTCGTCGCTTCAGGGCGCAGCAATCACGTCGATCAAGATCGAGAACGTCCTGCACGAATTCTCGAGCCTGGCCGGCGTGCGTGAAGACGTCACGGACATCGTCCTGAACGTCAAGCAGATCGCGCTCAAGATGGAAGGCGAAGGCCCGAAGCGGCTTCAGCTGTCGGCAACCGGTCCCGCGACCGTCAAGGCCGGCGACATCATGGTGTCGGGCGACATCAAGGTGATGAACCCGAATCATGTCATCTGCCACCTCGACGAGGGCGCGACGCTGAACATGGAACTCGTTGCCGACACCGGAAAGGGCTATGTGCCCGCCGTCGCCAACCGTCCCATCGACGCGCCGATCGGCCTGATCCCGATCGATTCGCTCTACTCGCCCGTGCGCCAGGTCGCCTATAAGGTCGACAATGCCCGCATCGGCCAGGAACTGGACTATGACAAGCTGAACCTGACCGTCGAAACCGACGGCACGGTCACCCCGGAAGACGCCGTCGCTTACGCCGCGCGCATCCTCCAGGACCAGCTCCAGGTCTTCGTCCACTTCGAAGAAGCGATGAACGACAGCGGCCTGATCGGCATGGCAGCCCCCTCGGCAGCCAGCGACGAATCGGACGTCAACCAGCTCAACCGCTTCCTTCTCAAGAAGGTCGACGAACTGGAACTGTCGGTGCGTTCGGCCAACTGCCTCAAGAACGACAACATCATCTACATCGGTGATCTGGTTCAGAAGACCGAAGCCGAAATGCTTCGTACCCCGAACTTCGGCCGCAAGTCCTTGAACGAAATCAAGGAAGTGCTGTCGTCGATGGGTCTGCGCCTGGGCATGGACATCCCCGGCTGGCCGCCGGAAAACATCGAAGAAATGGCCAAGAAGCTCGAACAAGAGCTGCTGGGTTAAGAAACAAACCTTCTCCCCTTGGGAGAAGGATACGCAGCCTTGCCGACGTGTCGGCCAGGCGAAGTTGGATGAGGGGTTCTGCGCTCTTGCGATAGGGCACATCCCCTCACCCAGCTCCAACTAGCCGGACGAGCCGGCAAGTTTCCGCAACCCTCTCCCGACGGGAGAGGGAAGCAATACGGGAAAGGGTCGGCCCGTATATCGACCTGGTCTGGGCTACCTCACACGGGCCCTTAACAAACGAAGGAATGGATTATGCGTCATAAAGTTGGTGGTCGGAAGCTTCAGCGCACGAGCGCGCATCGCACCGCATTGTTCCGCAACATGTCGGCATCGCTCATCAAGCATGAGCAGATTCTGACGACCGTCGCCAAGGCGAAGGAACTCCGTCCCTACGTCGAAAAGCTGGTCACGCTCGCCAAGCGCGGCGGCCTTGCCAATCGCCGTCTGGCGATGGCCCGCCTGATGGACGACAAGCAGCTGGTGAAGCTGTTCGACGTTCTGGCCGAGCGTTACAAGGACCGCGCCGGTGGTTACACCCGCGTGATCAAGGCCGGCATCCGCGCCTCGGACGCGGCCTCGATGGCCGTCATCGAATTCGTCGATCGCGACGTCGATGCCAAGGGCCAGGATTCGGGTCCGGTCGAACAGTATGACGATGAGGCGGAAGCCGCGTAAAACGCGCTTTCGGCGATAAAAGATCAAGGGCGGCCTCCGAAAGGATGCCGCCCTTTTCTTTGCGGGTGTGGGGCGGCAATAATGGGGTGCGAAATCGCAACGATCCCCCCACACCTCGCCTTCCCGGACCCTTCGACAGGCTCAGGACAGGCTTGATCCGGGGTCCAGAACCAAAGGCCGCCATGGACCCCGGATCAAGTCCGGGGTGACGAAGAGGGAATGTCAGCTAAGGGGTGGGAAGCGGACGTAGTCTGTCCGCTGGCTAGGCGTTGTTCATTTGGCGCGTTCCTCGTTGGCCCATCGCCATACGCTGCTCTTCAAGCGCCCGCTCTGAATATCCATCGCGATTCGGCAAACGCCTTGGAAGTCGCTCGAGCCTTCTAGCGCGATAATCCGTATGGCATCGTCGTTCCGGAACATCTCGACTTCGGAACCCAACTGGTGGTTCCTCTGCATTGATGGTGCGCTAGCCTGTCCTTCCGCCAGAGATGCAAACGTCGGTGTCAATCTCGACGGGTGCAACGACGAAACTGGCGGCAGCAAGCGAGGTGGCGGCGCGAACGGCACCTTACTGAAATCGTAGTCAGGCGCCCGAACCGGCTCGCCCCCGGACGAATATGGGCGCGGTGATGGCCAGAAACGCAGGCCAAGGAAGCGGCTATAATGCTGATCGCGACATTGCATGAAGTCGCGCATCCGAACGAAGCGATCCGCGCCCGGATGGCCATCATAAATAGTCAGCAGCGCAGTCAGCCGGTCACCATGGCTTGCGTCACGGCGAGACATGCTTCGCCAGCTTCTTCGACCCGGTATTTTTCGGCCTGAAAGCGATCGGGGTTCTGCGCGACAATCGCTGCCGCCTGTGCTTCCGAAGAAAGATAGAAACGAGGATTAAACCCGACGAAACTAACCGGCCCCAGGCCGGTAAAATCGGCACTGTCATGGCCGCTCAGACGGAAACTGGACCAAGCGCGGTTCGATCGCCAATAGCTATAAAAGGGAGCGGGCGCACCCGCTTCATGCTGAAGCATCCAGGCCGGAAAATTTGAGTTGGATTGATAGAGCGAATAGGGCTTGGACTTGTCGATGTCAGCGAAGCGCTCGACGCGTCGAGAGAGGTAGCCTGGCGGATAGGTGAAATATTCGTCGAGCGAAAAGCGGAAAGGTTGATATCGATCCTCTGCTTTCTGGAAGATCAACGATAGATAGCGCTGAACTGTCGGGGGAAGCGACGCTCGCCTTCCCCAAGAGCACTCGTCCGCGAGATCGGCTACAGCCTGACTGGGGATTGGAACGATAACTGCCATCGCCGCAACTACGGCGCCAACGCCCCTTCTCATCCTCGCGACGCCCTTCCATGCCTATTGAGCAACCCTATGATCGCTATCTACTATCCGACTCTATCTACGCCAACCTTGAACCATACTTGCCCATAGCGAACGTCTGCAATTGGTCGTTAGCGGTCATCGCCACCAAATCGGCAACGAACGGCCGATATGGGGTGGGAAGCTGCCGCACCAAACATTCGTCATTCCCGCGAAAGCGGGAACCCAGTGTGGGATCAGCCCACGCCTACTCTGGGTCCCCGCTTTCGCGGGGATGACGAAGTAGAAAGAATGCATCGGTTAGTTTTGATCGTTCCCAGATATTTCCCTCTCCCGTTCGTGTCGAGCGAAGGCCGGGGTCCAGTGCGCGATCAGCAAAGGTCCATTCTCTCACCCGCTGGGCCCCGGCTTTCGCCGGGGAGCAGCTGTTGGTCGAGGCGGCGGCTCGAAGGGGAAATACGCGCAGAGGAGCAGAGGAGATGGGCCGTCACCTCTGTGATCTCTGCGCCTCCGCGCGCATAATTTCAGAGCCGGGCGGTTCAAATGGCCGTTAGGTGCTTTCCTCCCCCTTTTATCCAAATAGGTTATATATGTTGACATCGTAACGCTATTATGGCACATATGCGGAAACTGGGCCATTGCGCCGGTTTGCCTGAAAAGGGGTTTCCGACATGAAAGACAAAAAAAGCGCTGTGCGCGCGGGGGATAGCTGTGCCGGTTCCGGGGACGGAAATGCGGCGGATATCGGCGGGGAATTGGTCATTCAGCGCGATCAGCGCGGGAAGTTGCAGGCCGAGCGGCGTGCAGGACATCGGTGGAGCGCCAAGGCGGAGGCGGTGTTTCTGGGACAGCTGGAGGCGACGTGCAACGTCATGGCGTCGGCGGCGGCCGCGGGGTTTTCGACCACCGCGGTTTACCAGCGCCGGCGCACCTATGCCGCCTTTGGCGCGGCGTGGGCGGCGGCGCTCGACACCGGCTATGCACGGCTGGAAATGGCGCTGGTGTGCGCGGCGACCAATGTGCTGGCGCCCGTGCCCGCCCCGGACGGCAAGGGTTGCGCGGGCGCGGCGGCCGATGGGACGGCGGGTAGCGCGGCGCCGTTTGGCGGGATGACGGCGCGCGAGGCGTTACAGGTGTTGCGGCTGCACCGTTATGGCGCGCGCGGCGGGTCGCCGCAGCGTTTCGACTGGCGCGCGAAGCCGGTCGATCCCGAAGCGACGCGGGCCGAGATATTGCGCAAGCTGGACATCATCGAAGGGCATGATGGAAAGGCGCGTGGTGGTGGGAAGGCGGGGGGCGGAAAAACCTGTGACGGAAAAGCGCGTGGCGCGCGCTGATCTGCGCGCCCGGCTGATCGGTGCGGGGGCCGCGGGGCGCGCGCGGCTGTTAGACCATCTGTCAGACAGCGAGCGGGCTTTTGTCGCGGGCGATTTCGCCCTCTATCGCCATGACGGGCAGGCGCCGCCCGGCGGTGCGTGGCGCAATTGGGTGCTGATGGCCGGACGCGGTTTCGGCAAAACCCGCGTCGGTGCCGAATGGATATGGTCGCTGGTCCGCCACACGGCCGAACCGCTTTCCATCGCGCTGGTCGGCGCGACGATCGACGAGGCGCGGAATATCATGGTCGATGGCCCGAGCGGGATATTGGCGCTGCAACAACCCGGCGACCTGGTGCAGTGGCATGCGGCCCGCGGGCTGTTGCTGTTTCGGAGCGGTTCCGAGGCGCGGCTGTTTTCGGGGGCGCATGGCGAGCGGCTGCGCGGACCCGAACATCATTATGCCTGGTGCGACGAGCTGGCGAAATGGAAACAGGGCGAAGCGGCGTGGAACAATTTGCAGATGGGCCTGCGCGCCGGGGCCGCGCCGCAATGCCTGATCACCACGACGCCGCGCCCGTCGCCGCTGATGAAAATGCTGTTGGCCACGCCCGGTACGGTCGTATCGGGCGGCGCAACGCATGACAATCCGCACCTGTCGCCCGCCTTTTGCGCCGCGATGTCCGCCCAATATGGCGGAACCCGGCTGGAACGGCAGGAGATTGACGGCATGATGCTGACCGACGTCCAGGGCAGCCTGTGGCCCGACGCGCTGGTCCGGCGATGCCGCCTGCCCGCGCCCGCCGCGCAATATGACCGCATCGTCATCGGGGTCGATCCGCCGGCGTCGGCGCGCGGCACTTGCGGGATTGTCGTGGCGGGAATCGCCGGAGAGAGGGGCGGCGGAGCGGATGCCCGGGTCGCGCATGTGATCGCGGACCGCTCGCTGGGCGGGGCGTCGCCCGAAAAATGGGCGCGCGCCGTCGTCCGCGCGGCGAGCCGGTTCGGCGCCGACCGCATCGTCGCCGAGGGAAATCAGGGCGGCGACATGGTCCGGTCGGTACTGATGGCGGCGAACCCCATATTGCCGCTGACGATCAGCCACGCCAGCCAGTCCAAGATGGCGCGCGCCGAACCCGTCGCCGCCTTGTTCGAAAATGGCCGCGCCTTTTTCGCGGGACGCTTTCCCGCGCTCGAGGAGCAACTCGCGGGGATGGTCGCGGGCGGCGACTATGAAGGCCCCGGCCCCTCCCCCGACCGCGCCGACGCCATGGTGTGGGCGATGCACGAATTGATGCTGAAACAGACGCCGCGCGCGCCGGCCATCCGGCGGTTCGCTTAGCTGCGCGGTGCGCGGATCAGGACTCAATCCCCCTTGCCCGCCGCTGGCCGATGCTTACATGAGGACGCACGATTATTTCTTCCCCCAGCCGATGAGGATCGCCTTGCCATGTCCCGCAACACCCTGTCCGCGCCGCTGGCGCTGGCCCTCCTGATGACGACGCCGACAGCGGCGCAGGCCGCCGACGCGGCCGCGGCATCGGCACGCGCGCCGGGGCTCACCTATCCCGACACCACGCGCGGCGACACGGTCGATCCGCAGTTCGGTGTCGATGTCGCCGATCCCTATCGCTGGCTCGAGGATGATGTTCGCGTCAATCCGAAGGTCGCGGCGTGGGTCGCCGACCAGAACAGGATCACCGACGCCTATCTGGCGACGCTGCCCGGCCGCGACACCTTCGCGAAGCGGATGACCGAGCTTTATAATTACGAACGCTACGGCCTGCCAACCAAGGCGGGCAACCGCTATTTCTATACCCGCAACGACGGGTTGCAGCCGCAATCGGTGCTCTTTGTCCGCGACGGGCTGAAGGGCGAGGGCCGAGTGCTTATCGACCCCAATGGCTGGGCCAAGGATGGTGCGACCGCACTCGCCGAATGGACGCCGTCGGAAGATGGCAAGCATCTCCTTTATGCCGTGCAGGACGGCGGCACCGACTGGCGCATCGTCCGCGTGATGGACGTCGCGACCGGCAAGGACCTTGCCGACGAGATCCGCTGGGTCAAATTCTCCAGCCTCGCCTGGGCAAAGGACGGCAGCGGTTTTTATTATTCGCGCTTCCCCGAACCTGCAGAAGGCGCGGCGTTCCAGTCGCTCAATGAAAATCACGCGGTTTATTTTCACAAGGTCGGCACCCCGCAGAGCGCCGATACGCTGATCCACGCAACCCCCGACAAGCCCAAGCTCAACAATAGCGCGGTCGTCACCGACGACGGCAAATATCTGCTCGTCGTCGGATCGGAGGGCACCGATGAACGCTATGGCCTGACGCTCTATGCGACCGGCAAGCCGGGGGCGAAGCCCGTGGTGCTCGTCGACGATTATGCGAACAACTGGGAATATGTGACCAACGTCGGCACGCGCTTTACCTTCCTCACCAACAAGGGCGCGCCGCGCCAGCGCATCGTGTCGATGGACATCAAAAAGCCCGGCGCGCTGACCGAACTGGTCGGCGAGGAGGAAGCGACCCTCGTCGGCGCCTCGCGCGTCGGCAACCGCATGATCCTCTCCTACCTCGGCGATGCGAAGTCGCAGGCGCGGATCGTCGCGCTCGACGGCAAGCCGGTCGCGAACATCAACCTCGCCGACATCGGCTCGGCGGTCGGCTTTGGCGGCAAGGCCAGCGATCCCGAAACCTTCTATGCCTTTTCCAGCTACGCCCAGCCGACGACCATCTATCGCCTCGATACGGTCAGCGGAAAGACCGAGGTGTTTGCGGCGCCCAAGCTGACCTTCGACCCCAAGCAATTTACGGTCGAACAGCGTTTCTACAAATCGAAGGACGGCACCGAAGTGCCGATGTTCGTCGCGATGAAAAAGGGGCTCGACCGCAGCAAGGGATCGCCGACGATCCTCTATGGCTATGGCGGCTTCAACGTGTCGATGGTCCCGGGCTTTGCACCGACCAAGCTCGCCTGGCTCGACAAGGGCGGCGTGCTCGCGATCGCCAATCTGCGCGGCGGCGGCGAATATGGCAAGGCATGGCACGACGGCGGCCGCCTCGCCAACAAGCAGAATGTCTTCGACGATTTCATCGCCGCGGGCGAATATCTGATCGCCGAGGGCATCACCGGCAAGGGCCAGCTCGCGATCGAGGGCGGGTCGAACGGCGGACTGCTCGTCGGCGCGGTGACCAACCAGCGCCCCGACCTGATCGCCGCGGCGCTGCCCGCAGTCGGGGTGATGGACATGCTGCGCTTCGACCGCTTCACCGCCGGGCGTTACTGGACCGACGATTATGGCTTTCCGGCGAAGGAGGCCGATTTCCGTAACCTCCTGTCCTACTCGCCCTATCATAATATCAAGGATGGCACGGCCTATCCCGCGGTGCTGGTGACCACCGCCGACACCGATGATCGCGTCGTCCCGGGGCACAGCTTCAAATATACCGCGCAGCTCCAGCACGCGAATGTCGGCGACAAGCCGCACCTGATCCGCATCGAAACGCGCGCTGGCCACGGGTCGGGCAAGCCGACCGACAAGATCATCGCCGAGGCCGCCGACAAATATGCCTTCGCCGCCAAATGGACCGGGCTGGTGGTCGAATAATGTCCTACGCCCTGTCCTTTTCGGCCACCGATCCTGCGGCGCTCTGGGCCGAGGCGGGTGATGCCGCCGCTGCGCTCGTCGCGGGCGAGCCCGACGGCATCGCCAATATGGCGAATGTCGCAGCGCTGATCTGGCAGGCGATCCCCGACCTCAACTGGGCGGGTTTCTATCGCTTCGACGGCACCGAGCTGGTGCTCGGCCCGTTCCAGGGCAAGGCGGCATGCATCCGCATCGCGCTCGACAAGGGCGTGTGCGGCGCGGCGGCGCGGCGGCGCACCACCCAGCGCGTCGACGATGTTCACGCCTTTCCCGGGCATATTGCCTGCGACGCCGACAGCCGCAGCGAGCTGGTCGTCCCGATCGTCGCCGATGACCGGCTGATCGGGGTGCTCGACCTCGACAGCCCGACCTCGTCGCGCTTCACCGCCGCCGACCAGACGGGGGCCGAGGCGTTGATCGCACGCATCGCCGCCGCGCTCGCCTCCGCATCGCCTGCCCCATAATGGGGCAGCCCATCGAAGGTTAATAGATTCGCGATAGATCGGTGAATTTGCTAACAAACTGTTAAGTATTCGGTTATCCCGCAACGGCGGCGACCGTCGAAGCAGGGAGTTTGGCATGCGTATCGTTTTGCTTTTGGGAGTGGCCGTCGGGTCACTGTTGCTGGCAGGACGCGCGGGAAGCGCCGAGCTTTCAGCGACCGCTGCGCCGCCCCGCGCCACCGCCGCGAATATAGGCGCCAACCCGCATCCGACGTTGGATTATGGCACACCCTTATCGACCGATGTCCGCGTCTATACCGGCTATCCCGACCGCGTGCCGAGCGAAGCCGAATATCGCCGCGTCGAAGGTTATGACGCCGAGGGTCGCTGGACCGGCACCTGGACCGGCACTTATGAAACACCCGACGGCCGCCGCTATGACGGCAGCTATGAAGGCACGGTCGAGCGCCGCGCGGGCACGGACTATGCGCCGCCGCCGGCCGCTGGTCCGGTTTATGACGGCGCGACTCGCAGCCGATATGCGTATGACCCGCGCTATGAAGCAGAGATGGAACAACGCTGTGGCCGGGGGGGCACAGCGGGCGGTGCGGTTGTAGGTGGAGCCGTGGGAGGCTTGGCCGGCAACCGCATCGCTGGACGCGGAAACCGCACCGCGGGAACGCTGGTCGGTGGCGCGCTGGGCGCGATCGCCGGCGGCGCAATCGGCCATGCATCGGACAAGCAGCGGTGCGACGACTGGTGGGCAAGCCGCAGCGCCGCCTATCAGAGCGGTATGTATCAGGGCGGCATGTATCAGGGCGGCTATAGCTACGGCTATTACACCCCGGGAGTCATCGTCATGACGACGACGACCCAGGGCGCCCCGCTCGTGACCGAAAGGGTCGAGACGAGCACCCGGACCTATTATGAAAATGTTCCGGTGCGCAAACGCTATGCCGCCCGGAAAAAACCGACACCCAAAGCCAAACCGCGCTGCGCCTGCTGAACCCACGGAGTTCCAAGGCCTTTGGGCCCGCCGTCCTGCCGGATGGCGGGCCCTTTGCATTTCAGCGGCTCATCGCGCGTTCGCAACGGTTCAGCGGCGCGAAAGCATTGCGGGTCTAAGCCTCATGGATTGTGGGCTGGACCGTCCTTTGCCCATTGCGTGGGGAGTATCCTCGATGCGTCGTTTCACCAGCCTTGCCGCCGCTGCCGCAGTCGTCGTCACATCAGTCGGGTTCAGCGCCACGCCCGCCGAGGCGCGCAGCCGTCACGGCGGTTGGGGTCATCGCTATAATGACCGGATCAGCGTCGGCGACGTGCTCGGTGGCCTGCTCGTCATCGGCACCATCGCCGCGATCGCCAGCGCCGCGAGCAAGGACAAGCGCGACCGGCCCGACCGCGACGATCGCTATATCCCGCCCTATCGCGACAATGATGATCGGAATCCTCCCCGCTACGAACCCCGGAATGACAATGATCCGGGCGCGGAGCCCGGCTCCTATGGCCGTGGTGCCGCCGACGCCCGCGCCGCCGACGCGTGCAGCTGGGCGGTCGAAGGCGAAATGGGCGACGATGCCCATGTCGACAGCATCACCGGCACCGATCCCAATAATGGCGGCTGGTACGTCACCGGTACCGCATCAAGGCTCGGCGGCGAAGTGCGCAGCTTTGGCTGCAGCTATCGCAATGGCCGCGTCGTCGACGTCAATTTCGGCTGACGCCTCCAACCCTCCCGACATTGGCAAAGGCCTTTCGCCAGCGATGGCGGAGGGCCTTTTCCGTTTATGAACCCCGGCCTAACCAAGGCTGAACCCCAGATAAGCGGCAGGTTCAGCACCGCGTCACGCCATGACCGGTAAAAAGTCTCCAACAGGCAGCAATCGACGCCGCCTGCGCTTTTGAGGAGACCGAACCATGGCACTGCTGACCACATCATCTTTCACCAAGGCCGCAATCGGTGCGGCCACCGCCGGCGCGATGCTGATGAGCGCCACCCCCGCAACGGCGCGCGACCGCCATGACCGCGACGGGATCAGCGCAGGCGAAATCATCGCCGGCGCGGTCGTAATTGGCGGCCTCGCCGCAATCCTGTCGAGCGGCGACAATGACCGTTATGACCGCAACGATCGCTATAATGATCGCGGCCGCTATGACGACGCGCGCTATGGTTATGGCTATGACTATAACCGCTATGGCAATAGCCGCAGCGCGGTCAGCCAGTGCGTCCGCGCGGTCGAACGCGGCAGCAGCCGTTACGGCCGTACCGACGTCACCCAGGTGACGAGCATCGACCGCAAGCGCGACGGCTATCGCATCAAGGGCCGCGTCGCCGTCAACGACGGCTATGGCGGGCGCTGGGGCCGCGGCGGCTCTTACGACAAGGGCAAGTTCAGCTGCGACATCCGTTATGGTCGCGTCCAGGACGTCCGCTTCTCGGGCCTGCGCTAAACCGCTGACGCTCTGAAGCAAACAACCTCGGCCCGCCCGTGTTCCGGCACGCGGCGGGCCGCTTGCATCGGCATCGGGCGAACGCCATGATGCGGCATGATCAAGCACAGCCTGCTCGCCGCCCTTTTGCTCGCCGCCCCCGTTGCGGTGCAGGCAAAGGATGATCCCACCGCCGACCCCGCGCGGCTGAAGACGTCGGTCGAGAAACTTGTCTCCTTCGGCACCCGCCACACTTTGTCCTCGGCCACCGATCCCAAACGCGGCATCGGTGCCGCGCGCAATTGGGGCGCCGCCGAATTCGAACGAATCGCGAAGGATTGCGGCGGCTGCCTGACCATTTCGCGGATCAGCGACCGCTTCGAAGGGCCGCGCGCGCCCAGCGGAGTGATCGTCGAAAATGTGCTGGCGATCCAGAAAGGCACCGGCGATCCCGCGCATGTCATCATGATCGCCGGCCATATCGACAGCCGCGTCACCGATCCGATGGATTTCACCAGCGATGCCCCCGGCGCCAATGATGACGGATCGGGCACCGCGCTGGTGTTGGAGGCGGCGCGCCTCCTGTCGAAGCAGAAGCACCGCGCAACGATCGTCTATGCGCTGCTCTCGGGCGAGGAACAGGGATTGTGGGGCGGCAAGCTGCTCGCCAAACATGCCAAGGAGCAGAGTTGGCAGGTCGCGGCGATGCTCAACAACGATATCGTCGGCGGCACCCACGGCACCGACGGCACGATCGTGGCCAATCGCGTGCGTGTGTTCAGCGAAGGCATCCGCGCGTCGGAAGATCTCGCGGCGCAGCTCGCCCGCCGCGGCATCGGCGGCGAGGATGACGGCCCGTCGCGCGCGCTGGCCAAGGCGGCACTACGCGCCGCCGAACGCACCCCGGCAATCGGACTGGAAATACTCGCGGTGCGCCGCCCCGACCGCTTCCGCCGCGGCGGCGATCATCTGCCCTCGCTCGAACTCGGCTATCCGGCGATTCGCTTCACCGTCGGGATCGAGGATTATGATCATCAGCATCAGGATTTACGCACCGAGAATGGCCGCAAATATGGCGACACGATCGACGAGATGGACTTCCCCTATCTGGCGCGGGTAACCGCACTCAACGTCGCCTTGGCACGCGAACTCGCCGATGCACCGCCCGCCCCCGCCAGCGTCAGCATCGACGGTGCAGTCAGTTCGAACACGACGATAAGCTGGTCTCCGGTGAAGGATGCCGCCGCCTATCGCATCCACTGGCGCCGGGCCGATCGCCCCGACTGGACCGACAGCCGGGTGGTGCAGGCCGGCGGCGCGACCGAACTGATGCTGCCCGGCGTGATCGTCGACGATCATTTCTTCGGCGTGTCGGCGGTATCGGCGGACGGCGCCGAAAGCATCGTCACCTTTGGCGGGCTGCCCGCAAAATAATAACAAACACGATATACCAAAATTTACCTTCCCCGTTTATGACTGGATGGGGACCATCATTACCGTCTGGCGTGGGGCACAGACGGGCAGAACCGGGTCGCGTCCAATGTCGCATAATGGGGCGGATACAGCCTCTAAGGCCGCATCAGAAAAGCGCCAGCCGCGTCAGTCGCGTCTGGTGAAGGCAGCGTTCGGCTGCGAACGGTTCGGCCGTTTCGATATCACCATCCGCAATGTGTCGGAAACCGGCGTCGGCGGACAGGCGCCGCACGCGCTGCTGATCGGCGAACGGGTGACGGTCTATCTTCCCGGCCATGCCCCGATGATGGGAACGGTACGCTGGGTCGTCGATCGGCGTTTCGGTGTCGAGACCGACGTGAAAATTGAACCCGGCCGTCTGCGCACCGCCAGTGGCGAACAGCTCGTCGCCGCCGACAGCAGCCTCGAATTCCAGCTCTTCAACCCGCCCAAGGCGACCACCTGGCGCCCGGGACTAACCATCGCGACCAACGTCCCCGGCCATTTCGGCCGCAAGAGGTAGGGCGCGAATCGGGCGTGACCGGGGTGCCCAATGTTCCGGCCAGCCGGAGCTCTATCGGCAAACAAGTCGGCAATGGGGGCCGCCACAGCCCCTCACCAAATCTCGTCACCCCGGACTTGATCCGGGGTCCATGGCAGCCTTCGCTTTCTGGATCCCGGATCAAGTCCGGGATGACGAAGAGGGAATGTCTGAATTGGGGTGGGAAGCGGTCAGCCGAAGCTCAGGCCCGCCAGCTCGCCAAGCGCCTCAAAACGTAAGCAGCAATACGGCTTGCAGTGCCGACATTCTCTTGGCGCAGAGTGAAGTCGAACACCAGGCCCTTATCGCTGATGGTGAAGCTACAATCGAACCTCTCATGCCCCTTGACGTCTGGCGAACCTTGGCACGATGGAACTCGCCAGTTGGGCGGCAGGCTTTCAACCCCATCGCGGGGAACGAGGTAGAAAAGTGAACCGCCCTCTCCCGGCGTCCCTTCCTCGCCGACTAGCCAATACACCCTATCCCACCCGGTCGTGGGGTCACGCTGTCGAAGTCCGTCTTTGGCGAGTTCCTGTCGAACCTTCGTAATGTCGCTGCTCCGGTCGGCAGGAAACTCGCGCGCTTCCTTTCCGCCAAGCACTTGGACCACCATGTCGGCTTCAACATCGCTCGAATAGCCGTGAAACATGCGTTTGTAGCCCTGCACACCGCCGCGAAGTTCAGAGGCCGGAAGCAAGAGCCACACGGACTCATCGGGCTCCTTATCTAGCCCTTTTACGCTTGCGAGCCACGGCACTCTGAAGTTGCGCATGAACTCGTATTTGTGGGGAACAGCGTAGGTAGCGTCATTCAGTTGGTAGCGCGTAGAGCCGAGATAGGATTCAGCAATAGCTGCCGCGCCGATGCATGCGATTGCGAGGACGGTGATGTGGGCGCGTTTCACGCTTGCATGGTTTCCCATTTGTCGGAGGTCCGCAAGTGGTCGTTTGCTGCCTCCTCTTGCCCTCCAGCGAAAGCCAGCCCCACAAACAGAAACCGGCGCGGATTGCTCCGCGCCGACCATCCGACAGGATAGTGGAAAAATGCGGCGTCAGGCGACGCGGCGCACCTCATTGCCTTCGTCGTCGATGTCGCGCAGCACATAACCGCGGCCCCAGACGGTCTCGATATAATTTTCGCCTTCGCAAGCGAGCGCCAGTTTCTTGCGCAGCTTGCAGATGAAGACGTCGATGATCTTGAGTTCGGGTTCGTCCATCCCGCCATAAAGATGGTTCAGGAACATTTCCTTGGTCAGCGTCGTGCCCTTGCGCAGGCTCAGAAGCTCGAGCATCTGATATTCCTTGCCGGTCAGATGCACGCGCGTCGTATCGACCTCGACCGTCTTGGTATCGAGATTGACCGCGAGCTTGCCCGTCTTGATGACGCTCTGGCTATGCCCCTTCGAACGGCGGACGACCGCATGAATGCGGGCGATCAGCTCGTCGCGGTGAAAGGGCTTGGTGACATAATCGTCGGCGCCAAAACCGAACGAGCGCACCTTCGAATCCATTTCCGAAACGCCTGACAGGATCAGCACCGGCGTCTGCACCTTGGCGGTACGCAGCTTTTTCAGCACATCATAGCCGTGCATGTCGGGCAGGTTCAGGTCGAGCAGGATGATATCGTAATCATAGAGCTTGCCCAGGTCCAACCCCTCTTCCCCGAGATCGGTGGAATAGACGTTGAAACCTTCGGTCGTGAGCATCGTGTCGATCGCTTTTGCGGTCGTCGGCTCGTCCTCGATCAGCAGTACACGCATTGGGCGCCCCTTGATTGTTCCCACGATAGCCCTGCAGTTCGTCCGCGTGACCGTCATGTGATGCCACCGACCGACCCCTGTTGCGGGACTGCCGGAACATTAACCACGAAACTAATGAAGGGAAAAGGTTAATTTTGATTTAACCGTGGGATTCCCGCGAGTCGCGACCAATCTGCAACAGTATTTCACAGCCGGTGGAGCGCCAGATATTACTGGTGCGCGCCTGCGCATGATCGTTTCAGCACATCGACCAGATGGTCCGACAGCGCCCGCACACGCGCCGGGCGCAACCGCGACGGCGGCGACAAAAGGTGCAGATGCGCCTGCGGCCGCGACCAGTCGGTCAGGATCGGCACGACCGCCCCCGACGCCAGTTCGGCGGCGGCGATGAAGTCCGGCAGCACCGCGATCCCGCCACCCGCAGCGACCAGCGGCACCGCAATATCGCCATTATTGGCGAACAACGGCCCCGTCGGCAGCACCGTCACTTCCTCACCCTGGCGATGAAAATGCAGCGGCATCGCGCGCTGGCGGTGGCCATATCCGATCAGCCGGTGGTCCGCGAGTTCGAGCGGATGTTTCGGCACCCCATGTTTTTCCAGATAGGCCGGACTCGCGATCACCGACGAGGCGACGGGCGCGATCGTCCGCGCGAGCAGGCTGGAATCGGCGAGCGGCGCGATGCGCAGCGTCAGGTCGATTCCTTCGGCGACCGGATCGTTCCGCGCATCGCTCAGCAGAACCTCGATCTCGACCGCGGGGTGCTGCGCCAGAAAGGCCGCGAGCGGCGGGCCCAGCACCTTGATCCCGAAACTCATTGGCGCGGCGAGGCGGATCGGTCCCGCGAGGTCGAGCCGATCGCCACGCGCCGCTTCGGTCGCCGCGGTCGCCGCCGCGACCATCGCGCGCGCTTCGCCCAGCAGGCCTACGCCCGCGGTCGATACCGTCACGACCCGCGAACTTCTGTGGAGCAAGGTGATACCCAGCGACGCCTCAAGCCGCGTCACCGCTTTCGACACACTCGCCTTCGACAGGCCGAGCGCGGCGGCGGCGGCGGTGAAGCTGCCGCCATCGGCGACCGCGACGAAACAGGCCCAGCCTTCATAATCGGGAAGCGCCATAAAACACCTCATAAATGGAAACGATGATTTTCCATCTACGCTATTTTAGAAACGATCCCAATCGCTATCTTGGCATCAACAAGACGGCGCCGCCGGGCATGATGCCAGTGAGCGGGCCGATGGAAAGGAACGGCCATGATCGACATTCGCAAATTCGAAACGCTGGGCCATGCCAATCACGGCTGGCTCGATGCCCGTCACCATTTCTCCTTCGCCAACTATTATGACGAAGGCCGTATGGGTTGGGGGGCGCTGCGTGTCTGGAACGACGATGCCATCGCGGCGCAGGCGGGCTTCCCCCCGCACCCGCACCGCGACATGGAAATCATCACCTATGTCCGCACCGGCGCGATCACCCATCGCGACTCG
This sequence comes from Sphingopyxis witflariensis, assembly GCF_002205635.1. Classification (GTDB taxonomy): domain Bacteria; phylum Pseudomonadota; class Alphaproteobacteria; order Sphingomonadales; family Sphingomonadaceae; genus Sphingopyxis; species Sphingopyxis witflariensis. The sequence goes on from NZ_NISJ01000005.1 coordinate 124,190, forward strand.
ATGGGCAACACCGGCCGCACCGCAGCGGGCGACGTTCAGGTGATGAGCGCCGGCAGCGGCGTGACCCACAGCGAGTTTAACCTCGAGGATGAGGAAACGACGCTGTTCCAGATCTGGATCATGCCCGACCGAGACGGCGGCAATCCAGGCTGGGGCGCGCGCCAGTTTCCCCAGGCCGATCGTTCGGGCCAGTTTGTGACGCTGGCCAGCGGGATCGAGGGCGACGACGCTTTGCCGATCCGCGCCGACGCCCGCGTTGCCGCGGCAACGGTGAACGCCGGGGACAGCGTCAGCTATGAGCTTGGCGCCGGTCGCCACGCCTATCTGGTCGCCGCCAAAGGCCGCATCCGCGTCAATGGCGTGGAAGCCGATCCGCGCGACGGCATCGCACTCCGCGATGTCGGCACAATCGAGGTCGAAGCAATCGACGACGCCGAACTGGTGCTGGTCGACAGCCTCTAACGAGCCTCCCCCCGGGCCGCCGCCTGCCTCCCCCTCCCTTGCGGCGGCGGCCCACCCCCATTTTGATGACAAAGACTGAAAGGACAAAGACAATGGCAAAAATTCTCGTGCTCTATTATTCCTCCTACGGCCATATCGAGCAGATGGCCGATGCCGTCGCCGAAGGCGCGCGCGCGGCGGGCGCCGATGTCGATATCCGCCGCGTCGCCGAAACCGCGCCCGCTGCGGTCGTTCAGGCCGCAGGTTTCAAAACCGATACCGCGCATCCGCTGCTCAGCGATCCCAATGAACTGGCGAACTATGATGCAATCATCGTCGGCACCCCGACGCGATTTGGCCGCATGTCGAGCCAGATGGCGAGCTTCTGGGACACCGCCGGTGGCGTTTGGGCGCAGGGCAAACTGAACGGCAAGGTCGGCGCAGCCTTCACCTCGTCGGCGTCGCAGCATGGCGGCCAGGAAACCACCTTGTTCAGCATCATCACCAACCTGCTGCACTTCGGCATGACGATCGTCGGGCTCGATTATGGCTATGCAGGCCAGATGGGCGTCGATGAAGTCAAGGGCGGCGCACCCTATGGCGCAACGACGTTGGCCGATGGCGATGGATCGCGGCAGCCGAGCGAAGCCGATCTCGGCGGGGCCCGCTATCTGGGCGAACGCGTCGCCCGGACCGCGACCAAGCTGATCGCCTGATCCGATGCGCCGTCTTCCGAGCCTCTTCCTCTCCCACGGCTCGCCTATGATGGCGCTCGAGCCCAGCCCGGCGCGGGATTTCCTCGCCGGGCTGGGTGCCCAACTACCGCGTCCCAGCGCGATCCTTATGGTTTCGGCGCATCACGACGCGGCGTATGACGGCGGACGGGCAACCGTCACCGCCTCCCCCACCCCGCCGACGATCCATGACTTCGGCGGCTTTCCCGACGAACTGTTCGCGATGCGCTATCCAGCGCCGGGCGATCCGGCGCTTGCCGAACGCGTCGTCGACCTGCTCGGCGCGCATGGCCTTCCGGTCACCGCCGATCCACATCGCGGGCTCGACCATGGCGCTTGGGTGCCGCTGTCGCTCATCTACCCACAAGCCGATGTCCCCGTCGTTCAGCTTTCAATCGCCTCCAACGCCTCGCCCGAATGGCATTATGCGCAGGGACAGGCACTAGCGCCGCTCCGCGACGAGGGCGTGCTGGTGATCGGATCGGGCAGCATCACCCATAATTTGCGCGCGCTGTTCGCGGCGCGGCTGCCGATCGACGCACCTGCGCCCGAATGGGTGACGACATTCACCGACTGGGTCGCCGAACGCATGGCGGAGGGCGTGATCGACGATGTCCTCCACGCGGTCGAACGCGCGCCGCACGGGCACGACAATCACCCGACGATGGAGCATATATTGCCGCTGTTCGTCGCCATGGGTGCCGGGGCGGGCACGGGCGGACTTCCATTCGAGTCCGAGCGCCTTCACGCCAGCATAACCTATGGCCTGCTCGCGATGGACGTTTACGCTTTCGGTGGGGAGACAGCGCGCCTATAGCGCGCCATGCTCCTTTCAGACCGTGTCCTGTTCCTCGATGGCGAGGCCCTCGTTATCGACAAACCCGCTGGCCTGCCCGTCGACGCCCCGCGCGACGGCAGCATCAGCCTCGAAAATCATCTCGATTTGCTGAAGTTCGGCTTCAAGCGGTGGCCGCTCGCGGTCCACCGGCTCGACCGCGACACTTCGGGCTGCCTGCTTCTCGCACGCAACCCCAAGGCGCACGGCCGCTTTACCCGCGCATTCGAAGCCCGTGAGGTCGAGAAGCAATATCTCGCGATCGTCGACGGCGTGGTCGAAGGCGATAGCGGCACGATCGAGCTGCCGCTCTCCAAAATATCGACCGCCGAAGAGGGCTGGCGCATGGTCGGCGACCCGAAGGGCAAGCCCTCGGTGTCGCATTGGGAAAAGCTGGCGGTCGTCGACGGCCGCAGCCTGCTGCGCTTCCGCCCCGAAACCGGCCGCACCCATCAGCTGCGCGTCCACGCGCTCGAAGGCCTTGGCTTTCCGCTCGTCGGCGATCCCGTTTACGGGCGCGGTGGCACCAAAACCCGCACGCTGCTCCACGCCGAACGGCTGGTGGTCAAACGTGACGCCAAGCCGTCGATTGTCGCCGAGGCGCCCTTCCCCGACAGCTTCATCGCGCTGGGCTTCACCGCACCCGAAGGCGCCGCGCCGACCCGTGGCTGAGATTCCCGAAAGCGCGATCAGCGAAAAATTTCTCGCCGGGACGGGACCCGGCGGCCAGAATGTCAACAAGGTCGCGACCGCGTGCCAGCTGCGCGTCAACGTCTATGCCTTGGGGCTCGACCCGGAGGCTTATCGTCGGCTGAAGACCCTCGCGGGCAGCCGGATGACGACCGAGGGCGAGCTGATCATCCTCGCGCGCCGCTATCGCACCCAGGAGGCGAACCGCGCCGACGCACGCGAACGCCTGTCCGACCTGATCGATGCCGCGCTGGTCCGCCCCGAACGACGGATCAAGACCAAGCCGAGCAAGGCCGCAAAGGCGCGCCGCGTCGACAGCAAGAAAGCGCGCAGCAGCGTGAAGGCCGGACGCGGACGGGTGCGCGGAACCGACTAGCGCGGCGATGACCAACCTCTACCGCCTTGACGCACCGGCCAGTCGGATTGCCGCGACGTTCGGCGCCGAAGCCGGTGGCGACCCCTGGACCGGCGATTATGTCGCCCCCGCCCGGCCCGCCCCGATCATCGTCAGCGACGGGCGCAGCGGATCGCGCCGCTATCTGCGCCCGAAACTATGGGGCGTCCCGCCTCCGCCGCAGGGCGACCGGCCGGTGACCTCCGTCCGCAACCTCGAAAGCCCCTTCTGGATCGGCACGCTGCGCCACGCCGAACTGCGCTGCTTGGTGCCCGCGACAGCCTTTGCGCTATGGTCGGGGCAGGCGGGAGCGAAGAAGCAGCGCTGGTTTTCGGTGCCGTCGCAGCCGGTTTTCGCCTTTGCCGGCGTCCTGCGCCAAGGCGAGGATTGGCCGTGCTTTGCCATATTGACTACCGATGCCAACCGGCTGGTCGAACATCATAACCCGAGCGCGATGCCGGTGATCCTGCACCCGGAGGACTATGCCTGCTGGCTGTCCGGCGAGTGGCGCGACGCGGTGCGGCTGGCCGCCCCCTATCCCAGCCAGTTGATGGCGGTCGGCGACACTCCGCCTGTATAGCAAAAATTCATCAAATTTCTTCACTTTGGTATAACCAACGATCCCCTAAATTCGCGCGAATCTCGATGACCACTGGGAAGAGGGACCGTGCCGGGGAATCGCACCGCCAACGTCAAGGAAGAACCGGCGAGCACACGCCGCGCCGAGCGTGCGCCGGTGACCGCGCGCGCGCGTTTTCGCGAGGCTGGCTTCAACCCGTTCGACGTCGAGCTGTTCGACCTGTCCTTCTCCGGCTTTCGCATGGTCACCTTTGCCCGGCCGCAGATCGGCAAGCATATTTGGGTGACCCTGCCCGGCCTCCAGTCCCTGGAAGCCATCGTCCGCCGCGCCGACGGCAATGCATATGGCTGCGAGTTCATCTATCCGCTCCACCCGTCGGTGGCGAAGCATCTGCAGGTCAAGCTGCGCTAGACCCTAAAGCTCCGTCATTGCGAGCGAAGCGACGCAATCCCCAGCTCTCGGCCATGTTGAGGCGATGGCTGGAGATTGCTTCGTCGCTGCGCTCCTCGCAAGGACGAAAGGGGCGGTCAGCCCCCCGGCGTTTGCGATTTCTTGAGGATATGATCCCACTCGTCGGGGCGCACGCGCCCGACCGACAGGCGCGACAGGCGGATGAGGTCCATGTCGGCGAGCTTCGGATCGGCCTTGATCGCGGCGAGTGTCACCGGATTTTCGAGCGCGCGGACGGGCGCGACGCGCACGACGACCCAGGGCGATCCTGCATCGGCGGTCGGATCGGGGAAATGTTCCTCGACGATCTTCATGATCCCCACACATTCCTTGCCGATATTGCTGTGATAAAACAGCGCCTCGTCGCCGACCTTCATCGCCATCATGTTGAGCTTGGCGCTGTGGTTGCGCACGCCGTCCCACATGCCGGTGCCCTCGCGCACCAGTTGCTCCCACGGATAGGCGTCGGGTTCGGATTTCATCAGCCAGTAGTTTTTGCTCATGCGCCCCTCTTACCGTCTGCGCCCGGTTTGAAAAGAGCGGCGCCCCTTTCCCTGCATCGCCGACCGTCCTAAATGCAGGGCCATGGACTCGCGGGCTGCGCGCCCGCTGCAAAAATGGATGACATAATGACCGCCGCCGTTCCGACCATTTCGATGTCGCTTCCTGCCGACCGCTTCGCGCGCGATTTTGGCGCCTCCTTTGAACGCTTCGGCTTCGCGATGATCACCGACCATGGCATCGACCCCGCGCTGATCGACGAGGCGTGGGACAAGGCGAAAGCCTTTTTCGCCCTGCCCGAAGATCAGAAGCGCGCCTATCATATCCCCGGCGGCGGCGGCGCGCGCGGCTACACCCCGTTCGGCACCGAAATCGCCAAGGGCGCAAAGGAAGTCGACCTCAAGGAATTCTGGCACGTCGGCCGCGACCTGCCCGCCGGACACCGCCTCGCCGCGCAACAGCCGAACAATGTCTGGCCCGCCGAGGTCGAAGGGTTCCGTACCGCCTATGACAAGCTCTTCGCCGAATTCGACCGCGTCGGCGGGCGTTTGCTGTCGGGCATCGCAACCTATCTCGGCCTCGCCCCCGATTTCTTCGACGACACGATCGCCGACGGCAACAGCGTGATGCGTCTGCTCCACTATCCGCCCGTCGAAGCCCCCGCCAAGGGCATCCGCGCCGAGGCGCATGAGGATATCAATACGATCACCCTGCTGCTCGGCGCCGAAGAGGCGGGGCTCGAAATTCTCGACAAGGATGGCAGCTGGCTGCCGGTCAGCCCCCCCGCGGGCGCGATGGCGGTCAATGTCGGCGACATGCTGCAACGACTGACCAACAACAAGCTGCCCTCGACCACCCACCGGGTTCGCAACCCCGACGCGGGGCGAGCGAGCGTCGCGCGTTACTCGATGCCTTTCTTCCTTCACTTCCGCTCGGATTATCCGATCGAGACGCTCGAAAGCTGTATCGATGCGGCGCACCCGAATCTGTATCCGGCGCCGATTACGGCGGATGAATATCTGCAGCAGCGGCTGCGCGAGATCGGGCTGATAAAGTAAGCGGCTAGAGCCGCTATTGAACGTCGGCAGACGCTTCCGGAGTCAGAAACCCGTATTTGCAGACCGGGCTGCTATCCCCGGCAAGGCAATCGGACCAGCGAAACAGCTTTTCGATCTTGATGACAGGCCCGACACTGCCGCCTCCGCCCATGCCGATATATGTCTCGCCGGAAACTGTGCCAACGATCGTGACATTGGTGGAATCGTGGACAAGCTCCGGGTCGTAGGAACCAGTCGCACAGGCTTCGAAGCTTTGATAGGTCGGGTCGAGTGTCCAGCGCGGCTCGCCATAATCGCCGCTCAGGGCATACAGGATCGTCAAGCACGCCCCATTGTCCGATCGCGACATATGATGCACGCTGCCAGCCCAGCGAACGCGCTTGCCAATATGCCGTTCGCCGACCGCCTGATCAGGCGTTAGCGGGACGACCGCGATCCTTTGCAGCATCTCGATTTCCTGCGCCGGAGTGGGCGCCGGCGTGGGATCTTCGACCGCCGTTTGGCTTCCCTTCTGCTCAGACGCGGCCATGGGCTGGGCGCAAGCGAGCAGAACCGGGCCGCAGCAAAGCGCACCGATCATCTTTCGGCGGATCGGCTGGATCAGACCGTTTGTCATTTCACGCTACCGCCCATCCCAATAATCATAAGCCAATTGTTGCTGCTCCCTGATAAACCGCGCCGCCGCCGCGCCCTCCCACGGGCCGTCATAGCCGAGCAGCAACGCGGTGCCGCCAACCCACCAGCCCTGCCCCGGCAGGCGGTCGCTCTCGCGCACCACGAGCACCGCAAGGTCAGGCTCGCCGTCCATCGCGCAGAGGCGGTCGACCTCGCCCAGCGTCTTGCACACCGCGCGCATCTTGGGCCGGGTGAAACGGAAACCCAGGTCGCCGAGCAGTTCGGAGTAGCTGACGCTGCGCCCCTCGCGCGCCGCCTCGATCAATATCGCACGGATGCGCGGTGCGTCGCCGAGGGCGCTGACGTCCGCCGGGACCGGCGCATCGCCCATGCCCTCGTCGCGCGGCATCGCTAGGCTTCCCGCCCTTCGTCGCTGCCGACGATATCGTCGATCGAACGCGCCGTGCGTTCGGGATATTTGGCCGTGCAATTTTTATAGACGTCGAACACCTTCATCATGTCGGCGCGAAAGTCGCCGGTCGGCCAGATCATATGGCCCAACCCGCCGGTCTTCTTGCCATAATCCATGAAGCCGACAACGATCGGCACCTTTGCCGCCATTGCAATCTGATAGAAGCCGGTGCGCCATTTCTGTGCCTTGCCGCGCGTCCCCTCGGGCGCGACGGTCAGCATGAATTCGCTGCGGCGCGCAAATTCATCGACCATCTGCTGCACCATATTGCCGCCGCCGCGCTGGTCGACCGGAACGCCGCCCATCTGTTTCATAAAGCGCGCGAGCGGCCATTTGAACAGCGACAGCTTGCCCATGAAATGCGCGCGAATACCAAGATCGGCGGTCAGGCCAAGGAAGTTGACGAAGTCCCAATTGCTGGTGTGCGGCGCCGCGATGATGATGAAGCGCCGCGGTTCGGGCACAACCCCCACGACTTTCCAGCCGCGCAGGCGGTACATCAAAAGCAGGAGCCCGCGCACCGCCCGCGCAACCGGCCCCGGCGGATCATCGTCGACACGCGCCACAAAATCTCCCCTTCCAGACCTGCCGATTGCGCGAAACTACGCCGGTTCGCAAGGGGCGGCGATCACCGCTTGCGGCGCGGAGTGCTTTCTGCTCCTTTCGCTTTGAAAATGGGGAGGCTTTCGTGATGAAAAAATTGTCCGCGCTGCTGACGTCAACGATGCTGCTGGCGGTTCCTGCGATCGCGGCCGAGACGCAACCGCGCCCCGATCAGCTGGCCTTTCGCGATCTTTACCGCGAACTCGTCGAAACTAACACAACGCTGTCGTCGGGCAGTTGCACACTGGCGGCCGAACGCATGGCGGCGCGGTTGAAGGCGGCGGGCTTGCCCGACAGTCAGCTCACCCTGTTCGCCACCCCCGAGAACCCGAAGGAGGGCGGTCTCGTCGCCGTCTATCCCGGCACATCAAAGTCCGCGAAACCGATCCTGCTCGTCGCGCATATCGACGTCGTCGAGGCGAAGCGCGAGGATTGGGAACGCGACCCGTTCAAGATGGTCGAGGAAAATGGCTATTTCTATGGCCGCGGCACCGCCGATGACAAGGCGCAGGCGGCGGTGTGGGTCGACACGCTGATCCGGTTTCACAAGGAGGGCTATAAGCCCAAGCGCACGGTCAAGATCGCGTTGACCTGCGGCGAGGAGACCAATGGCGCGTTCAACGGGGTCGAATGGCTCGCCGCGAACAAGCGCGATTTGATCGACGCCGAATTCGCGCTCAACGAAGGCGGCGGCGGCGACAGCGACGGCAAGGGCCATGTCATCGGCCAGTCGGTGCAGGTCGGTGAAAAGACCTTCGCCAATTTCCGCCTCGAAACCCGCAATCCGGGCGGCCACAGCTCGGCGCCGGTCCCCGCCAATGCAATCTATCAGCTGTCACGCGCGCTCACCAAAGTCGGTGAATATGATTTTCCGGTCGAGATGACCGACACGACGCGGCGCTTCTTTGCCGAAGCCGGCGCGGCGCGCGGCGACGCGACAGGCAAGGCGATGATCGCCTTGTCGAAGAATCTGGCCGACAAGGACGCAGAGGCGGTCGTCAACAAGGACCCGTTCCTACACAGCAATTTGCGGACGACCTGCGTGGCGACCTTGCTCGACGGCGGCCACGCCGCCAACGCGCTGCCGCAGCGCGCCGGCGCCAATATCAACTGCCGCATCTTTCCCGGCCACAGCATCGAATCGATCAAGGACGAGCTCGCCAAGGTCATCGACGATACCGGGGTCACCATCACGCAGTTGCCACCAAAGCGCCCCGCCCCGCCCGCGCCGCCGCTCGATCCGAAAATCATCGGGCCGATGCAGAAGCTGGTCGACACATATTGGCCGGGGCTGAAGGTCATCCCGTCGATGGCCAATGGCTATACCGACGCGACCTTCCTCGGCGCGGTGGGCATCCCGACCTATGGCATCCCCGGCATGTGGGGCGATTCGGACGGCAATGGCGCGCACGGCCTCAACGAACGCATGGAAGTGCGTTCGGTCTATGTCGGGCGCGACTATATGTTCGACCTGGTGAAGGCTTACGCCGACAAGCCCTGACTCCATCGTCATTGCGAGCGAAGCGAAGCAATCTCCAGCCCTCAGCCGTGCGCAAGGTTGCCCACTGGGGATTGCCGCGTCGCCTCCGGCTCCTCGCAATGACGAGGTTTATTACCCCACAAAGGCCCGCTCGATGACGAAGTCACCCGGCGCGGCGTTGGAGCCTTCCTTGAAGCCCAATGCCTCGAAGCGCGCCTCGAGGTCGCGGATCATGGCCATGCTGCCGCACATCATGATGCGGTCCATGGTGGGGTCGAACTGCGTCGGCCCCGTCAGCGGGTGACCGAACAGTGAGCCATTTTCGATCAGCGCATCGATGCGGCCCGATGTGCGGAAGGGCTGGCGCGTCACCGTCGGCAGGTAATGGAATTGCAGCAGCGCCTGATCCTGGACCAGCGGATCGCCGGCAAGCTGGCTTTCCAGTTCGTCGCGGAAGGCAAGATCGCTGACCTGCCGCACGCAATGGACGAGCTGGATCTGGCTGAAGCGGTCATAAATATCGGGATCGCGCACCAGGCTGAGGAAGGGCGCGAGGCCGGTGCCGGTCGACAGCAGGAACAACCGCTTGCCCGGCAGCAGCGCGTCGGCGACCAATGTGCCGGTCGGCTTGCGACCGAGATAGACCGGATCGCCGGGCTGGATTTTCTGAAGCCGCGAGGTCAGCGGGCCATCGGGCACTTTGATCGACAGAAATTCCAGCTCGTCGGAATAGGCGGGGCTGGCGATCGAATAGGCGCGAAGCAGCGGGCGCCCCTCGCCCGGCAGGCCGATCATGACAAATTCGCCCGAGCGGAAACGGAAGGACGGCGGCCGGGTGATCGTGAAACTGAACAAATGTTCGTTCCAATGGCGCACCGAGCGCACTTCCTCGACGGTCAACGACGCGGAGGGAGCCAATTTGGCTGCGGCAGCGATACGGTCGCTCATCTATTTCAGCTTTCTTCATGTTGCATGGTGTCGGCGGACAGATCGAATCACGCCGAATGTCGCAAGGACAGGGCGGCCCATATCGAATCGCGACGCCTTTATCTCTTATTGCAAATCATTTGCAATAAACTTATTCTTGGGCATCGCCTAGTTTCAGCGCGGGCGCACAGGCGCCAATCGCAACAGCCCCTTTGCCTTGGCGCTCCAGCCTTGCTATCGCGCGGCGACCATGGCGAACACGACCGACGATCCCGACAATAGCGCTCCCGATTCTGGCCCAGTCCCCGGCATGGTCGACACGCCGTTCGGCAGCGCGCTGTCCGAACGCTATCTCGTCTATGCACTGTCGACGATCACCGCGCGTTCGCTGCCCGATTTGCGCGACGGGTTGAAGCCCGTCCACCGCCGCCTTTTGTGGGCGATGCGCGCAATGCGACTCGATCCGAGCCAGGGCTACAAGAAATCGGCACGCGTCGTCGGCGACGTCATCGGTAAATTCCATCCGCACGGCGACACCGCAGTCTATGACGCGATGGTCCGCCTCGCGCAGGATTTCTCGCTCCGCTACCCGCTCGTCGACGGCCAGGGCAATTTCGGCAATATCGACGGCGATAATGCCGCCGCCTATCGCTACACCGAAGCGCGGCTGACGCGCGTCGCCGTTGACCTGATGCAGGGGCTCGACGAGGGCACGGTCGATTTCCGTCCGACCTATAATGGCGAGGATGAAGAGCCCGAAATCATGCCGGGCCTGTTCCCCAACCTGCTCGCCAATGGTGCGAGCGGGATCGCGGTGGGCATGGCGACGAACATTCCGCCGCATAATGCCGCCGAGGTGATCGGCGCCGCGCTGCTGCTGATCGAAAAGCCCGATGCCGAGCTTCCCGAACTGCTTGAGCATGTCAAAGGCCCCGATTTCCCGACCGGCGGAATCGTCGTCGACAGTCCCGAAACGATCGCCCACGCCTATCAGACCGGGCGCGGCGGCTTTCGTGTCCGCGCACGTTTTTCAACCGGCAAACAGGATGGCGTCTGGGAAGACAGCGGCATCGAGAAACAGGCGGGCGGCACCTGGCAGATCGTCATCAGCGAAATTCCCTATGGCGTCGCCAAGGGCAAGCTGATCGAACAGATTGCCCAGCTGATCGCCGACAAGAAACTGCCGATCCTCGAGGATGTTCGCGACGAGAGCGCCGAGGATCTGCGCATCGTGATCGTGCCCAAGAGCCGCAACGTCGACCCCGATATTTTGAAGGAAAGCCTCTATCGGCTGACCGACCTCGAAAGCCGCTTCGCGCTCAACCTCAACGTCCTCGACGCGACGCGCACGCCCAAGGTGATGGGGCTGCATCAGCTGCTCACCGAATGGCTGCAGCACCAGATCATCGTCCTCGTCCGCCGCGCCGAGCATCGCATCGCCAAGATCGACGACCGGCTGGAACTGGTCGCGGGTTACATCATCGCATTTCTGAACCTCGACCGGATCATCGAGATCATCCGCACCGAGGACGAACCCAAGCCGGTGATGATCGCCGAATTCATCCTGACCGACCGTCAGGCCGAAGCGATATTGAACATGCGCCTGCGCAGTTTGCGCAAGCTCGAGGAAATGGAGCTGAAGCGCGAACAGGCTGCGCTGGCCGCCGAACGCGAAGAGCTGGCGAAGCTCGTCGAGAGCCCGACACGGCAGCGCACGCGGCTGCGCAAGGACCTCGAAAAACTGCGCACCGTCTATGGCCTCGAGACGCTGCTCGGCGCCCGCCGCACGACGATTTCCGAAGCCGCACCGGCGCGCGATATTCCGCTCGACGCGATGATCGAGAAGGAACCGGTGACGGTGATCCTGTCGAAGCGCGGCTGGATTCGCGCCCAGCGCGGCCATGTTACCCCCGATCAGTGGGCCGAGTTCAAATTCAAGGAAGGCGATGAACTGCTGTTCGCGGCGCACGCCCAGACCACCGAAAAATTGCTCATCGCGGCGAACGACGGCCGCTTCTTCACCATCGGCTGCGACAAGCTGCCCGGTGGACGCGGCTTTGGCGAGCCGCTGCGCCTGATGGTCGATATCGACCCCGAGGCGCGAATCGTCGCGATGACCCCGGCGAGCGCCGACGGCCGCCTGTTGCTTGCCTCGACCAGCGGGCATGGCTTCGTCGTCCAGATGAGCGAAGTCATCGCCGAGACGCGCAAGGGCCGCAACGTCGTCAATCTGAAGCCCAAGGCGCAATTGGCGATCGTGCGTCCGATCGCGACAACCGACGACAGCGTCGCGGTGGTCGGTGAGAATCGCAAGCTCGTCGTTTTCCCGATCGCCGAGGTGCCGGTGATGGCGCGCGGCCAGGGCGTGATGCTGCAACGCTATCGCGACGGCGGCTTGTCCGACGCGATCAGCTTTGCCTTTGCCGAGGGATTGAGCTGGGCGATGGGCGGCGACACCGGCCGCACACGCACCGAAACCGACCTGATGCCGTGGCGTGTCGCGCGCGGTGCTGCGGGCCGAATGCCCCCCACCGGCTTCCCACGCAACAACCGCTTCGGCTGATCCTATTTTCATGTAGCCGTAAATAGCTTGTTTACTTGAGCGGCATAGGCTCTTGCCAATGGGGAAAGGTCGCGCAACACCCGCTATTATGCCTATTGATAGAACCGGTGAAGACCGGCCCTTGCTGTTTGTCGGCTGGATCGACGCTCTGCCGGTTCCGGCGGCGCTCATCCGTCCGCTGACCCGCGGCAATTTTCGTCTTCATGCCAGCAACACCGCATTCGACCGATTGAAGCTGTCGCCCGCCGGGGCCGACGCTCCGATCGAATTGCTGCGCGCAATCGAACGCGCGGAACAATATCCCGACCTTTCCCAGGAATTCTCCTGCCAGCTCGGCGAAGGCGTCGCGGCGCGCGACCTGCGCGGGTCGATCGGACCGTTGCCGACCGAAACCGGCGACGACGGACTGTTCCTGCTGACCCTGATCGACCGCACCCAGGAAATGATGACCGAGCGCAACCTGCGCCGCGAACTCGTGTCGGACAGCCTGACCGGCCTGCCCAATCGCGCCGGATTCGCCGAACTGGTCGAACATCGCGCGCCGGGCGATGGCCCCGCCGATCATGCAATCCTGCTGCTCGACCTCGCGCGGTTCAGCCGCATCAACGAACATATCGGCCCCATGGCGGGCGACGAGCTGATCATCACCGTTGCACGGCGGCTGAAATCGAGCCTGCGCAGCGGCGACATATTGGCGCGCACGGGCGGCGACGAATTTGCGATTTCATCACGCGTTGCGGGCGGAAGAGCCGATGTCCGCGAAATGGCGCGGCGCATCCGCGGATGCTTCGATCACCCCTTTCGCATTGGCGAATTGAAAGTCAGCGTCGATTGCGCGCTTGGCTGTGCGATTCAGCCCGCAATTGACACCGCTATCGGAGACCAGATTCGTCATGCGCAGATCGCGCTCAAACGCGCGAAGCAGACCGACCGGATCGAAATTTACGAACCCGAGGCCGCGATCCTTTCGGACAATCGCTTCGGGCTTGAAACCGCGCTGCGCAACGCGATCGAAGAAGATCGGCTCCGTCTGGCCTTTCAGCCGCTGATCGAGCTGGCATCGGGCCGCGTCGCCGGCTTCGAGGCGCTCGCCCGCTGGGACCATGATGACGGCCACGCCGTCTCTCCCACCGAGTTCATCCCGATCGCCGAGGATTCGGGCCTGATCGTCCCGCTCGGCCAATGGGCAATCGCCAAGGCGGCGTCAGTAATCGCCGACTGGGACCGCCAGAATGGCGGAGAGCCGGTCGATTGCTATTTTTCGGTCAATGTCTCGGCCATCCAGCTCATTCGCGACGATATCGCCGCGGTGGTGCGCAATGCGCTCGCCGACAATGGTATCGGCGGCGAGCGGCTGATGATCGAACTGACGGAAAGCGCAATCATCGGTGACCCCGACCTGGCCATGTCGGTGCTCAGCGAGTTGAAGACGCTCGATACCCGCGTCGCGATGGACGATTTCGGCACCGGCTATTCGAACCTCGCCTATTTGCAGCGCCTGCCGCTCGACGTGCTCAAGATCGACCGCAGCTTCGTCGAACATATGGTCGAGGACCGTGACAAGGTCGCCATTGTCCGCACGATCCAGAGTCTCGCCGAAGTGCTGGGGATGAAGACGACCGCCGAGGGTGTCGAGACCGCCGATCAGGCACGGCTGCTATCTGCGCTCGGATGCGATTTCGGTCAGGGTTTCCTGTTCGCGCGGCCGATGGATAGCGCCGCCGCGCTTCAATATTGGCGTCAGTCGCTGGTGCGGCCGATCATCTGATCGGCAAGCTCTGCCGCGCGCGCAGCACCGGGGAAGTCCTCCGCCACCCACGCCGCCTCGACCGCCTTCAGGATGCGCGCAACATCGGGCCCGACCGTCACGCCGCGCGCGACGATGTCGCCGCCCTTCAGCGGCAGCGCCGGCACCTCCCACCCGTCGAGCGCGTCAACGGCAGCCCGCGCCGACGCCCGATCGCCGGAAAGCAGGCGAATATCGCGCGCGCCATCGGTCCCGATCGCATGGGCAAGTTGCCGCGCCGGGCGCACGATATCGCTGCGATGCCGGGCGATGGCAGCCAGATGCTTTTTCTGCCGCGTCGAAAGCCGCAACCGGCTCGCCACCTGTTCGGCGATGGCCGGATCGGCGGGAAGCAGCGCCGACAGGCGACGCAGCGATGCGGGCTCCACTGCGGTTTCGGTTTCATTCGCGAGCAGCCGGTCGAAGACGGCGGCGAAATCCGCGTCCAGTTCGGGCAACAGCACCTCGAAAATGCCATCAGTCGCCATCTGACCAACGATCGCGCGCGGATCGGGCAGCGCCAAAATTTTGAGCAGCTCATCCGCGATGCGTTCGCGCGACAGGCTTTTTAGCGACTGGCGGGCCGCGATCACCGCGTCATGGCTGACCGCATCGAGCTCACCGCGTCCGAAGCGCGCAGCGAAACGATAGAAGCGCAGGATACGCAGATGATCCTCGGCGATCCGCGTTGCAGCATCACCGATAAAGGCGACGCGTCCGGCAGCAAGGTCGGCGAGGCCGCCGAACCAATCATCGACCGCGCCTGTTTCAGGGTCCGCATAAAGCGCGTTGATCGTGAAGTCGCGCCGCGCCGCATCCTCACGCCAATCATCGGCGAAGGCGACCGTCGCGCGCCGTCCGTCGGTTTCGACGTCGCGGCGCAGCGTCGTGATTTCATGATGGTCGCCGCTGGCGATCGCGGTGACGGTGCCATGTGCGATGCCGGTCGGGATGACCTTTATGTCGGCCGCAGTCAGCCGCCGCATCACCTCATCGGGGAGCAGCGGGGTCGCCATATCGATGTCGCTCACAGCAAGGCCGAGTAGCGTGTCGCGCACCGCGCCGCCGACGATCTTCACCGTATCACCATCAGCGGAGAGCGCGGCAACGATCCGGCGCAGCCCCGGACGGGTGCGCCATTCGGCGTTCGGAAGTACCGTCACCGGTGCCAACCCGCCGGCATCCGCCGCGCCAGATTGATGATGATTCCCGCCGTCACGCCCCAAATCCGTCGCCCCTGCCATTCCATGTCGTAATAATGCCGGTCATGGCCCTGAAAATGGGCATGTTGCTGCACATAATTTCCGGGATCGAAGAGAACGTCGAGCGGCACCTCGAACCAGTCTTCGACCTCGTCGGGGTTGGGATCGAGCGGCAGGTCGGGCGGAATGACCCCCAATACCGGGGTGATGTGATAGCCGCTGCCAGAACGATAGGGTTCGGTCGCGCCCGCGATCATCACGTCGCGGCGGTTCAGCCCTATCTCCTCTTCGGCCTCGCGCAGCGCCGCATCGACGGCGTCCCGGTCGCCGGGGTCAATCTTGCCGCCGGGAAAGGCGACCTGTCCCGCATGGCTGCGCAGCCATTGCGGGCGCTGGGTCAGGATGACGCCAGGCTCGGGGCGATCGGTGAAGGCGATCAACACCGCCGCATCGCGCAGCGCGCTGACGCCATCGGACAGATAAGCCTCATCCTCGCCGACATCCGGGAGCAGATTGCCCAGCGCGGCGCGCAATTTTTCCGACAGCATCAGATGTCCACCAGCGGAAAGCAGGTGCCGTTCGACCAGATGACGGGCGGATCGCGCCCCTCGGCGAGCGCGAGATCGACAATCTCATAATAGAGCGCGCGATCGATCCGCGCCTCCAGCCCGTTGCCGATCGCGCCGCGCACATGGAGGCGCGGGTCGGGATGGTCGGGATCGCCGCCGAAGCTCAGCGGATGACCGGCGCCCGCGATGACCAGATCGTCGGTGTCGAGGCGGAAGACCAGCTGGCGTGCGGCGCCTTCGCCCTCGCTCTTCATCTCGACCGCACGAAAAGCGGTATCCTCGACCGCAATGCGCAGCCTTTCCGCGGGCGTGACGAGGACATGGCCGCCGTCGGGTTCGCGGCGCAATATCGTCGAGAAGAGTTTGACCATCGCCGGGCGGTTGATGCGGCCGCCCTCATGATACCAGCTGCCGTCGGCGCGAATCTCCATGGCGCTGTCTCCGTCACGTTCGGGATGCCACGCATCGACCGGCGGCAACTTGCGGGCCGCAAGCAATTCGGCGGCCTCGGCGAGCGACAGTTGCGAAAAATCTTTTGGGAGCGATGGGGCGGGGCTGACCATCCGTCCGACATAGGCGGACAGGCGCGCGGTGCAACCCCCGCGCGGATCAGCGCGGCCCGATCATCCCGGCCGCCATCGGCAGGACATGACCGTTCACCGCGCGCGCGAGCAGGCGGTGGCGCTCGAACGGCCCGGGCAAATCCCACTCGCCCGTCGCATCGGCGTCGAAACCGAAGAAGCGGCCATAATATTCGGGGTCGCCGATCATCATCAGCGCGCCGTCGGCGCCAGCTTCCGCCGCCTCCAGCATATGCGCCATCAGCGCGCGGCCATGCCCACCGCGCTGGACATCGGGACGCACCGCAACCGGGCCGACCATGACGAGCGGCGTGACTATGCCATCAGCCGACCGATGGACGACCGGCCAGCACTGGATCGTGCCGATCAGCAGGCCGTCCTCGACCAACGCGAAGCTCAAGTCCGGCACCGCCGCGCTTCCTTCGCGCAGGCGATAGGCGGTGCGGCCGAAACGATCGGCACCAAAAGCCGCATCGAGCAAATCCTCGACCGCCTGCATATCTATCTCTGCCAATGGAAGTAACTCGACCAACGCGCACCCTTTCGCTAATGCGGCGGCGCTTTAGGGTCCGGCGTCGGTATTGCAAAGCCGAATGTCACCCCCGTTCGACAGGATGATCGCGTGACCGACATATTGTGGCTGGAAGTGGACGGGCTGACCGTCCAGGTGCTGACCGGCATTTACTCCGAAGAAACCCATTTGCCGCAGCCGCTGCGTATCTCGGTGCGCGCGAAGCTGGCGATGGCCGATCATTATGATCCGACCACGCCGCTCAGCGCGTCGAAAAATTATATGCACCTGAAATTCGCGGCGACCGACGGTATTCCGAAGGACGTGCATTTCGTGCTGATCGAAAGCGTCGCCGACCATATCATCGACACGCTGTTTCTGCAGGACGACAAGGTCGAAGAGGTCGAGGTGAAGATCGTCAAGCTGGCGATCGCCGAGGAAGGCGAACAGATCGGCATCACGATGCGGCGCGCACGAAAATGACGCAAAAGCTGGCGCTGGTCACGGGCGGCCTGCACCGCGTCGGCGCCGCGATTGCGGCGCGGCTCGCGCACGAAGGCTATGCGCTGGCGCTGCACAAACGAACCGCGGCAGAGGCCGATCCGATACTCGCCGAAGCGCTCGCAGCGACGGGCGCGCAGAGCCATCGCTTCGCGGCCGACCTGTCCGATCCCGCGCAGGTCGATGCACTGATCCCCGCGGTGGTCGACAAATTCGGCCGCGCGCCCGACTTGCTCGTCAACAATGCGGCGCTGTTCGGTGAAGGAGAGTGGACCGACCTGTCAGCGGACGCGCTCGCGGCGATGATGCAGGTCAATCATCATGCGCCGGTGATGCTTGCCAAGGCACTGGTCGCGGCGAGCAGCGCGACGAGCCGCCCCGCAATCGTCAATATCGTCGACCAGCGCGTCGCGCAGCCGGTGCCCGACCAGATCGCCTACAGCCTGTCGAAATCGGCACTGTGGCAGGCGACGCGGACGCTGGCGGTGGCGTTCGGCGACAAGGCCCGCGTCAATGCGGTTGCCCCCGGGCTGACCATCGCGACCGATGACTATAGCGCAGCGCAGGTCGAACGGCTGGCGGCGCGGATGCCGCTCGGCGCGCTGCCGACCCCGGCACAGATTGCCGACGCCGTCGTCTATCTTGCCCGCGCCGAGGCGGTGACGGGGCAGACGATCTTCGTCGACGGCGGCGCGCATCTCGCGCCGATGGCACGCGATTTTGTGGCGCTGGATCGGGATTAATCCTTATCCTCCCTGTCGCGCAGCGATGGGGAGGTGGCAGTCCGAAGGGCTGACGGAGGGGCTTTGGCGCTAAGTTGCGGCCCCTCCACCACCGCCTGCGGCGGCGGTCCCCCTCCCCATGCCTGCGGCACAGGGAGGATCATTCGCATCAGTAAATATGCACCGCCTTGGTCACCAGATAACCCTCCAGCCCCTCAGGCCCGCTTTCGCTGCCGAAACCTGATTCCTTGATCCCGCCGAACGGCGCGTCGAGGGCCGAGATGACGAAACTGTTGATCCCGACCATCCCGCTTTCGATGCCGTCGGCGATGCGGTTGATACGGCGGCCATTTTCGGTGAAGGCGAAGGCGGCGAGGCCATAGGGGAGCCGGTTCGCCTGCTCCAATGCCTCTTCTTCGGTCCCGAACGGGCGGATCAACGCCATTGGGCCAAAGGGTTCATTGTTCATCGCATCGGCGTCGAGCGGCACGTCGGCGATCGCCGTCGGCTGGAAGAAATAACCGCCGTCGCCCGCCTCACCGCCCGCGATCACGCGCGCGCCCTTGGCCTTCGCGTCGGCGACCATCGCTTCGAGCGCGGGGACGCGCCGCGCATTGGCGAGCGGGCCCATTTGGGTGTCGGCGTCGAGGCCGTTGCCGATCTTCACCTTTGCGGTCCGCTCGGCAAAACCCTTCACAAAGGCGTCGTAGATGCCCTGCTGAACATAGAAGCGCGTGGGCGAGATGCACACCTGCCCGGCGTTGCGGAACTTCTGCCACACGACCTTGTCGAGCGTGGCTTCAAGGTCGCAATCGTCGAAGATCAGCACCGGGGCATGGCCGCCGAGTTCCATCGTGATCCGCTTCACACCATCGGCGGCGAGCTTCATCAGATGCTTGCCGACCGCGGTCGATCCGGTGAAGCTGACCTTGCGGATTACCGGGCTCGCCAACAGATGGCGGCTGATCATGTCAGGGTCGCCATAGACGAGCTGGACGGCATCGCCCGGCACGCCCGCATCGACGATGCAACGCATGATCGCGCTGGTGCAGCCCGGGGTTTCCTCGGGCGCCTTCGCGATCACGACGCAACCCGCGGCGAGCGCGGGGGCAATTTTCTTGACCATCAGATTGACCGGGAAATTCCACGGGCTGAAACCCGCGACCGGACCGACGGGCTGTTTGAGCACCATCGCACGCTGCCCGGCCGGACGCTGGAGCACGCGGCCATCGATGCGTTTGCCCTGTTCGGCGAAATAGTCGAACAACCCCGCAGCCGACAACACCTCGCCGCGCGCCTCGGCGATCGGCTTGCCCTGTTCGAGGGTCAGCAGCGTCGCGATATGGTCGGCGCGTTCGCGAATCAGCCCTGCAACCTTGTGCATCAGCGCGGCGCGTTCGTCGGGGGTCTTGGCGCGCCATGCAGGCCAGCCGCGGTCCGCCGCCGCAAGCGCTTCGTCGAGGTCGGCCGCGGTCGCCACCGGCAGCTCGGCGATCGTTCCCGCGGTCGCGGGGTTGTAGACCGGCCGCCCCTCGCGCCCCTCGCCGCTCCGCCATGCTCCGGCGATGAAGAGTTGCAGGTCGGCGTCGTAGGTCGCGGTCATGGAGGATCCTTTCAAGCTTCGTCATTGCGAGCGAAGCGAAGCAATCCAGGGCGGTTTACGCGGACTCTGGATTGCCGCGTCGCTTCGCTCCTCGCAATGACGAAACGCGATATAGGGTCCGTTCAGCGATAGTTGAAGCTGATACTAATCCGTTCGCCCTTGCCGCTGTGCGGCATCACTTCGTGGCGGAGCCAGCTTTCCCACAGAAAGACACGGCCCGCGGCGGGTTCGGCATAGACGAAGGGCAGCAGGCTTTCGGGCGCATCGTCGGTGCGGCCGGGTGCCGCCATCAGCATGGCGAGCCGCGGATCCTCGAGTTTCAGCGCGCCCGATCCGGGCGGGACGGCGACATAAAAGGTTCCCGACACGATGCTGTGCGGATGGATATGCCCGCTGTGCGTGCCGCCGGGTTTCATGACATTGACCCACAGGCTGTCGAGCTTGAGCGGCTTGGCGAGGTCGAAATGGCACGCCTTGGCAAAGGCCTTCGCTTCCTTGTCGAGCAGGCGCTTCAGATCGTAAAACGCCGGGTCGCGTTCGGGCAGGTCGCCGAGACTGGCGTAGCTCGTATAGCCTTTATAGCCATGCTCGCGGCTCCAGCGGCGCCCCGCGCCATCCTCTTCGGCGAACAGGTGGCAACTTGCCTCCAGTTCCTCAAGCAAGTCGGGCGAGCCAATATCGGCTTCGTAGAAATTTGTGGCGAAGAGCGTGCGAACGGGCATGATGGCCGCAAAGCACAGCAAGTGCGCAAGAGCAAGGAATAGACGCCCCCATTCGTCATGCCGGACTTGATCCGGCATCCATTCCCACCGCCGCGGCCCGATGGACCCCGGACAAGTCCGGGGTGACGAAGGACAAAACGGAAAGCGAACGCCTCAGAACTCAAGACATTCAACGAAAAGGGAGAGAAAATGGCCGAGTTTGAATTGATCGCCGACGGATTGCGTTTCCCTGAGGCACCGGTGGTGATGGACGACGGCAGCGTCATTCTCGTCGAGATTGAGGCGGGGCGGATCACGCGCTGCTGGCCCGGCGGAAAGAAAGAGGTGATCGCGAGCCCCGGCGGCGGCCCCAACGGCCTCGCCTTCGGTCCCGATGGCAAGCTCTACTGCTGCAACAATGGCGGCTTTCACTATGTCGAATCGAACGGCTATCTGGCACCGCATGGCATCGCGCAGGATTATTCGGGCGGGCGGATCGAACGGATCGACATCGAAACCGGCAACGTGGAAATCCTCTACAAATCCGGCGACCATGGCGTAACCTTGCGCGGCCCCAACGACATCGCCTTCGACAGCCACGGCGGCTTCTGGTTCACCGACAATGGCAAGATCGATTATGCTGCGCGCGCCCACGATATTGTCGGCATCTTCTATGCCAAGGCCGACGGCAGCTTCATCGAGGAAGTGGTTTTCCCGTCGAACAATCCCAATGGTGTCGGCCTGTCGCCCGACGGCAGCACGCTTTATGCCGCCGAAACCTATACCTGCCGCCTGATGAAGTTCAACATCACCGCGCCCGGCAAGGTAGCGCCCGACGCCGGACCCGGCGGCCCCGGCATCCCGCTTTACCGTCCCGCGGGCTATAAATTCTTCGACAGCCTCGCGATGGAGGCATCGGGCAATATCTGCGTCGCGACGATCGGCGAATGCGGGATCAGTGTCGTGTCGCCCGCAGGCGAACTTGTTGAATTTATTGCAACCGACGATATTTTCACCACCAACATCGCCTTTGGTGGCTCCGACCGGCAAGATGCCTATATCACTCTGTCGGGCACCGGTCGGCTGGTGAAGACGCGCTGGGCGCGGCCGGGGCTGCAACTGCAATATTGAGGGAATATGCACGAAGAAACCCACACCGTCACCCGGATCGGCTGGCTGCGCGCCGCAATCCTTGGCGCCAATGACGGGATCGTATCGACCGCGAGCCTGATCGCGGGCGTCGCGGCGGCGGGCGTAGCATCATCATCGATCGTCGTCACCGGCATCGCGGGACTGGTCGCAGGTGCGATGTCGATGGCGGCGGGCGAATATGTGTCGGTCAGCTCGCAGGGCGACGCCGAAAAAGCCGATGTCGAGCTGGAGAAACGCCACCTCGCAGCCGATCCCGAATTCGAGCTTGAGGAACTAACGCAGATCTATGAGCAGCGCGGGCTCGACCGCGCGCTCGCCGAGCAGGTTGCGGTGCAGCTCACCGAACATAATGCGCTCGATACGCATCTGCGCGACGAGCTGGGCATGACCGATGCGATGGCGGCACGGCCTGTGCAGGCGGCGGCAGCGTCAGCAGTCAGCTTTGCTATGGGCGCGGCTCTGCCGCTTGCGACCGTTTTACTGTTTCCGGGGCCGTCACTGCCGTGGATCGTTTCGGCCGCATCGCTGGTCTTCCTCGCAATGCTGGGTGCACTTGGCGCATGGGCAGGCAATGCGCCGATGCTTCGGCCAGTATTGCGGGTCACCTTCTGGGGAGCGCTGGCGATGGTGGCGACGATGGCTATCGGGTCGCTATTCGGAGGCGTCGGCTAGCGCCGCTGTCATATATGGGGCCCTTCGACGATTGTCAGTGGCCACCGCTTCTGCAACTGTATCGACCTTCCCGCGTTCGCGGGCAAGATTCTCGAATGGGAGAGAGAGATGAGCGATGCCGCCTGGGCGATCGATATCGATCGCGACGACATCACCCACGCCGTGCTGTTCGCCGAACCCGCCGCGTCGCTCGAACCGGGCCAGATCCGGGTTGCGATCGACAGCTATGCGATGAGTGCGAACAACATTACCTATGCGGTGTTCGGTAAGCCGTCGGGCCTGTTCGGCAATGATCAGGGCTATTGGGATTTCTTTTCCGGGCGCGGCGAACCGGGACGGCTGCCGGTCTGGGGCTTTGCCACCGTGACCGAAAGCGCCGCCGACGATATTGCGGTCGGCGATCGCTTCTATGGCTATTATCCCATGGCGAGCCATGCCGTGCTGACGGTCGGCAAGCGCGGCCCCGGCGGCTTCGTCGATGTGACGCCGCGCCGCACCACCCTGCCCCCCATCTATAATAATTATCAGCGCATCGGGGCACTGCCCGACTATCGCGCCGAGCATCATGATTATTGGCCGGTGTTCCGGCCGCTGTTCCTCACCGGCTGGCTGATCGCCGACCAGTTCGAGGATGAGGGCGACTATGGCGCCGGACAGATATTGATCGCCAGCGCGTCGAGCAAGACGGCGATCGGGCTGGGCTTCGCGCTTGCGCAGCGCACCGAACGGCCCGAGACGATCGGGCTGACCAGCGCCGCCAATGTCGAGGCCCTTGCCGCGCAGGGTATTTACGACCGCGTCATCAGCTATGACCAGATCATGACGCTGAACGCCGCGAACCCCGCCGCGCTCGTCGACATGGCGGGCAATGGCGCGGTGACCCGGACGGTGCACAGTCATTTCGGCGACCAACTCAAGGCATCGATCATCGTCGGCAAGTCGCATTGGGATGCGCAGGCCGATGGCGAAGGGCTCCCCGGCCCCGAACGGCAGGGCTTCTTCGCCCCCGGGCGCAGCCAGAAGCGTATCGCCGACTGGGGCGGCGCGGCCTTCGGACAGAAGATCGCCGAGGCGTGGCTGGCGTTCATGAAGGTCGCACCGCGCCTCGCGACCATCGACAAGCGCAGCGGCGGGGAGGCCGCACTCGCCGCCTATCAGGAAATGCTGTCGGGTCAGGCCGACCCCAAAACGGGAATTGTCATCACGCCATGAATTACACCCACGTCATTTTCGACTTCGGCGGCGTCATCACCGCCTCGCCCTTCGAAGCGTTCAACCGGCTGGAGGCGGAACGCGGGTTGCCGCGCGATTTCGTCCGCCGCGTCAACGCTGCCGATCCCGATCACAATGCCTGGGCAAAGTTCGAACGCGCCGAGATCGACGCTACGACCTTCGACACGCTCTTTGCGGAAGAGGCGCGCGCGCTGGGGCATGAGCTTGAAGGCGAAGCGGTGCTTGCGGTACTCGCCGGTGCGGTGCGCCCCGCGATGGTCGCGGCGCTCGACACGCTGAAGACCAAAGGTTTCACCGTCGGCTGCATCACCAACAATGTGCCCTCGGGCAAGGGGGCGGGGATGGCACGCAGCGAGGCGATGGCAGCTGAAGTGGCGGGCATCATGGCGCGCTTCGACCATGTCATCGAATCGAGCAAGGTCGGGGTACGCAAACCCGATCCCGCCATCTACCAGATGATGTGCGATGCGCTCGGCGTCGAACCCGCAAACTGCATCTATCTCGACGACCTGGGTATCAACTGCAAACCCGCCGCGGGGCTTGGCATGCATGCGATCAAGGTAGTGAGCGGCGAACAGGCGCTCGCCGATCTGTCCGCCGCGCTGGAGATGCCGCTGGTTTAGGCTTTGGGCGGCACCGGCCCGCTCGGACTAATGCGCCAGCAACAGCGGAAATCCGCTATTTTTCAGCATGTTTTGCGTCGTGCCGCCAAATAATGTCTCGCGCAGTCGGCCATGACCGAAGGCGCCCATGACGATCAGCCCGGCATCGAGCGAGCGCGCTTCCTGTTCCAGCCGTTCGGCGACCGGCGCCGCTCCGCGATCGAGGAGATCGAGCTCGGCGTGGATACCGTGGCGCGACAGATAGCGTAGCGCATCGGTGCCGGGGAAAGCCCCTTCCTCCTCTGCACCCACCGCCGCCAGCACGACCTGGCGCCCGCCGCCGAGCAGCGGCAGGGCGGCGCGCAGCGCCTGCGCCGCCTGTGGACTGCCGTTCCACGCGACCAGCGCAGGGGCATCGAAATCAAGCGAATTTGTGGTGCCGGGCAGCGCCAGCACCGGAACCGGGGTCGCCAGCGCGAGGTCGCCGGCGAGCATGGGCGGCCCCTGACGAAGATCATGTTTCGGGCCCGTAAGGCTGACGATCGTCAGGTCGGCGAGCGCCGCCGCGCCCGCCAGGCCGCCGATGATATCGCCGTCGGCCATCTCAATCGTCCACGGCACATCTTCCTTGGCCAAACGGTCGGCCAGCCGGTTTTCGAGCGCGAGATCGTCGGCCTGCGCTTTCGCCAATGCCTCGGCGGCGAAATAGGTGCCGCCAAAGGGATCGAAGCTGACGAACTGCTGGAGCGGCGTGGCGATCATCAGCGTGACATGCCCCTCGAAGTGCCGGGCGAGGTCAAGCCCGACCTGATAGCGCCCCTCGGACGCGGCGTCATTGTCGGCGTGGACCAGAATCGAGCGCATATCGGCCTCCTTTGGTTGTCTGATAATAGGCTAATGCACGGAGATACGCATCAGTTCATTGATCGGCGTCAAAGTCGCTGCGCGTCGTCAGGCGCAATCGGGCGGCCTCCTCGAATATCCGCATGAGCACCGGCTCGGTATCGGCGACACGCATCGCGACATGAAATTCAACCGGCGCGAGCGTCGGCATATCGGCGAGCTCGACCAGCAGGCCTCGCTCAACATCGTCGCGAACCATCGGTTCGGGAAATATGCCGACCCCGCCATCGGCCTTGGCGATGTCGATCATCATCCGGGCATTGTTGCACAGATTCAGCGATTTCGGCGCGATACGCGAGGCCTGGATCGCGTCGCGCATCCGGCCGTGGATCGGCGAATGGCTGGCGAGCGACCAGACCGGCACCGGAACCGCATCGCCGCCGCCGCCGCCGCCGCCGCCGCCGCCGCCGAACGTAGCCGCTACGACGGGGCTCGCCAGCCAGACGAGCGCGACCGCGCCGATCGGGCTGGTCTTGAGCGCCGGATGCGCGATCGGTCCCGCCGCGAAGGCCAGATCGGTGCGCCCGGTGAGCAATTGCTGGATCAGGTTCGCGGTCAGGTCGATCTCGATCTCCAGCCCGACATTCGGCATCTCTGCCTTCAGCTTGGCGACGAAGGGCGGCAGGCAACTCGCCGCCGCAATCTCGCCCGCGCCGATCCGCACCACCCCGCTCGCCTCGGCAAAGCCGCCGCTGCCGAGCAGCGCCAATTGCATGTCGCGGAGCAACGGATCGCAATCGCGCACCAACTTTCGCCCGGCGGCGGTCAACGACATGCTACGCCCGTCGCGGCGGAACAGCTTCGATCCAAGCCGCTGCTCCAGCTCGCGCATCCGCGCCGACACCGCTGGCTGGGTCGTGTTGAGCCGCTCGGCGGCCGCGGAAAATGTCCCCAGCCGATCGATCCACAGCAAGGTTTCGAGATGATAGAGCGAGATACGATTGATAGACATCATTTATGAATAATCTAAAATTACTAAGATTAGAATTGATGATTTTGATGCGCCACAGTCACCCCCGACAACAGGAGGAACCCGTTTCATGGCGAACAAGCGATATCCCGACGCCGCCGCCGCACTCGAAGGCATTCTCTTCGACGGCATGCAGATTTGCGCGGGGGGCTTCGGCCTTTGCGGCATCCCCGAACGGCTGATCGACGCGATCCGCGACGCCGGGACCAAAGACCTGACCATTGCGTCGAACAACGCCGGGATCGACGGCGAAGGCCTCGGCAAGCTGCTCCGCACGAAGCAGGTCAAAAAGATGATCAGTTCCTACGTCGGCGAGAATAAGGAATTCGAGCGTCAATATCTGGCGGGCGAGCTCGAGGTTGAATTTTGCCCGCAGGGTACGCTCGCCGAACGCTGCCGCGCCGGCGGCGCGGGCATTCCCGGCTTCTACACCAAGACCGGCGTCGGCACCGCAGTCGCCGAAGGCAAGGAGGTCAAGAATTTCGACGGACAGGATTATATCCTCGAACGCGGAATCTTCGCCGACCTTGCGATCATCAAGGGATGGAAGGCCGACGAGAGCGGCAATCTGATCTTCCGCAAGACCGCGCGCAACTTCAACCAGCCGATGGCGACCGCGGCGAAAATCTGCGTCGCCGAAGTCGAGGAAATCGTCCCCGTCGGCAGCCTCGATCCCGACTGCATTCATCTGCCCGGCATCTATGTGAAGCGCCTGATCCTCGGCGCACCTTACGACAAGAAAATCGAATTCCGCACCGTTCGCCAGAAGGGAGCCGCATAATGGCCCAAGAAATCAAGGGATGGACCCGCGACGATATGGCGGCGCGCGCCGCGAAGGAACTGCAAGACGGCTATTACGTCAACCTTGGCATCGGCATCCCGACGCTGGTAGCGAACCATATCCCCGCAGGGATGGAGGTGACGCTCCAGTCGGAAAACGGCATGCTTGGCATCGGCCCCTTCCCTTTTGAGGGCGAAGAAGACGCCGACCTGATCAATGCGGGCAAGCAGACGATCAGCGAATTGCCGCAGTCGGCCTATTTCAGCTCGTCCGACAGCTTCGCGATGATCCGCGGCGGGCATATCGACCTCACCGTACTCGGCGCCATGGAGATTGCCGAAAATGGCGACATCGCCAACTGGATGATCCCCGGCAAGATGATCAAGGGCATGGGTGGCGCAATGGATCTGGTCGCCGGGGTCAAAAAAATCATCGTCGTGATGGAACATAATGCCAAGGACGGCAGCCCGAAGTTCATTCCGGCATGTACGCTGCCGCTGACCGGCAAGAATGTCGTCGACATGATCATCACCGACCTCGCGGTGTTCAAACGCGACGATCATGACAGCCCGTTCAAGCTGATCGAGCTTGCCCCGGGAGTGACCGCGGAAGAAGTCGCCGAGAAAACGACGGCGCATTATATTGTGTGACGCGATGGATTGCGTCAGGGTGGATAGATGAAAAACAAGGGGCGTTCGGGTCTGGTCGCGGTGGCGGTCGTGGGTCTATTGATCGGGGTGCCGGTTCCGGGCGCCGATCTTGCTGCCAAAGCGGCAGTTAAAAAGGCCGTCGTTAAGCCGAAACCGATCAGACGGCTTCCGCCGCCTCCACCCATATTGAAATCCCCGCCCATCGTTCGCGACATGCGGGAAAAGGCGCCGCCACCCCCGGTTCCGCTGCGACTGCCCAAAGGGTCGCCCGCCATATTGGTGTCGCCCCCCGCCCGTTATCCGATGGGTCTGGCACCGCCGCCGCCGCCGATTCCGGCGAGCAAGGCAGGGCCGCAGATCAAGGAATTGGGCACGCTTCAGTTTGCGCCGACCGTTGCCGACGTCGCGGCGGAGGGCTGGACCGGCAGGGAAAATGAAGATGCCGACCTGATGCTCACCGTCCGGTCCGATGGCAGGGTCGAAGAGTGCAAAAAGATAGAATTTTCGTCGTCCTTCAGCACTGCGATGTGCGCACTCATCGTCAAGTCGGCGCGCTTTCAATGGGCCGGCGAAGGCGATCGGCCTTCCTATGGCTATTTGTTCGTATCGACGCAGTGGGACATCTCGCCTGATATCGATGCGAAGCTTGACCTCATGCCCGAGGATCAGGGATTGCCGGTCGACATCATGTTTCGGCGTGGCAATTTTAACTACGGTTGCAATGTACTAATCAGGGGCATGTCGGCCGAGCAGGAGAGCGCCCTGTGCGCCAAGGTCAAGCGCACGGCTGCGGGTTATGGCGGCAAAGGGACCAACGGCGTCCTATTCGATCCGGATGATTCGGATGTCAGCGTGTGGCTGCGCCGCCGACCGGCTGGCGAAGAGCCGTCACTGAGCGTCAAATGGAATACATATTGGCGTGGCGGTTTTCCCGGGCCGAAATAAAGCCCGCCGACGATTGATGGGGATGCAGTGCTGACCACAATATCACCCAACCCCGGAACCAGCTGGCTACAGCTTGGCGGCTGGTTGTCGGTGGGAGCAGCGTTGCTCCACATGGGCTGCATATTGGGCGGTCCCAAATGGTATCGCTTCTTCGGCGCAGGCGAAGATATGGCGCGCGCCGCCGCGCGCGGCGAATGGACACCCGCACTGATCACGCTGGCGATTGCCAGCATCTTGCTGGTCTGGGCCGCCTATGCCTTTTCAGGGGCGGGCTCGCTGCGGCGTCTGCCGTTGCTGCGAACCGGGCTGGTTGTCATCACGACCATCTATCTGCTGCGCGCAATCGTCTTTGTGCCCCTCCACCTGTGGCGTCCGCAACACACCGACAGTTTTGCGATCTGGTCTTCGCTGATCGTCTTTGTCTATGGAGCGGTTTACACCGCCGGGACATGCAAGGCCTGGCGCCATCTTGCACCCTAAGCCGCTCCGAGGGTGACGGCGGAGGAACTCGCGGCTAAGACGACCACCACATATAAGGTCGCAATCTAGTCACGGGTCCATGAAGCGCGTTTACCTTCTTTTGATCGCTATCGTCGCGCTGGGGACGGCGGGCTGGTTTGGTGTTCACGCCTTTGGCGGGAAGCACCCCCTTGTGAGCGTCCTGATCCCGATCCGGGCCGCTGAAAACCTGCCTGACACGCCCGCGGAATGGCGCGGCCGAATCGACTATCGCGCGCTCGACAAGCAATTGTCCGACCTCGTCCGGCGGCCCGAAATGGCGGGGCTGGCGGTGGCGGTGGTGGAAGACGGCGAATTGCGCTTCGTACGCACCTATGGCGTCTCCGACAGTTCGACCGGAGCGCCGGTCACAGCGCAGACGCTGTTTCGCTGGGCCTCGGTTTCCAAAACGGCGACGGGTGCGCTCGCAGCCGCGCTGGCCACGGATGGCGCCATCGATCTGAACCGTCCGGTTGCCGATTCGCACACGACGCTGCGCTTGCCCGGCGGCGCCGAGGCGCGGGTGACGCTGGAAGACGTGCTCGCCCAGCGCACCGGTCTTACCAAAAATGCTTATGACGAGAAGCTGGAGGAAGGACAGAGCCCCACGCTGCTGCGCGCGAACCTTGCCGCCGCACCGCTGCAATGCGACCCCGGCACCTGCCACACCTATCAAAATATCGCCTTTGATACCGCGAGCGAGATATTGGGTGAGGCGGCGAACGAGGCTTTCGCGGACTCGGTCGAGGATCGATTTTTCCTTCCGCTCGGTATGGTCAGCGCGGGTTACGGGATGGAGCGGCTGACGGGCGCCAAAGATTGGGCGAAACCGCACCGCGGGACGCACGTCCTTCCGATCAAGGAGGCCTATTGGCGCGTTCCCGCTGCTGCGGGCGTCGAAAGCGATATCGTCGATTTCGCCAAATGGATGCAGGCGATGATGGGCAGCCGCCCCGATGTGCTGCCTGCGCCGGTGTTGCAGCTTGCCCATCGCCCCCGGGTCGGCACTGCGCGGCTCTATGGCGGCCCTTTGCGTCAGGTCATTAGCGATGCCGCCTATGGCTTGGGCTGGCGCAGCTTTACCTACAACGGCCACCGGCTCGAAGGTCATTCGGGCGCGGTATCGGGATATCGTGCGACGATGATTTTCGAACCATCCACGCGGACCGGTGTCGTGGCCATGTGGAACAGCGATTGGGGATTTCCATTCCGCATCCCGTTCGCGGCGATCGACAGCTATCACAAGCGTGACGACGCGCGCTGGCTCGACCTCAGCGAGCTGCAGCAGCAGACGGGGGGCGCTGCCAAGGCTAAACCGATTGTCGCGGATTCCAATGGGCAACTCGCCACGCCCTGAACTCTGATTTCATGGGGACCCATCGCCCAGCAGGAGCGCGAAGCATGTATGTGTTGATCACCGCCAACCGCAATTATTCGAGCTGGTCGCTGCGCCCGTGGGCGCTGATGTCCGGGCTGGGCATCACATTCGAAGATCGGATCGAACCCTTCACCAAGCCGGCCAATTATGATGATTTCCGTAGCTTTTCGCCGACCGGGCAGGTGCCGGCGCTGCTCCATGACGGACGGACGATTTACGACTCGCTCGGCATCACCCTCTATCTCGCCGACCGCCACGATGGCGTGTGGCCCACCGATCCCGACGCGCGCGCCTGGGCGCAATGTGCCGCGGCGGAGATGCACAGCGGCTTTTCGGCGCTGCGGGGCGACTGCACGATGAATGTCGGGGTCCGCGTGACGCCCAAGCCAATGTCCGACGCGCTGAAGGCCAATGTCGCACGCATCCGCGAATTGTTCGAGGATGGGCTGGCACGATTCGGCGGCCCATGGCTTGCGGGCGACAGCTTTTCCGCCGTCGACGCCTTTTTCGCCCCGGTGGCCTATCGCGTTCGCACCTATGGCCTCGAAGTCGGCGCGGGACAGGCATGGGTCGACCATATTCTTGCGCATCCCGCGATGCTGGAATGGGAAAGGCAGGCACTCGCCGAAAGCTGGCGCGAGGTGGGGCATGAGGAAGAGTTGCGCGCCTGCGGTGCGATTACTGCGGATTATCGGCAGACCTAATCTGTCAGCGCCTCGCGCACCACCGCAATCCCCGCTTCACGCTGCCTCTTCAATTCGGCCTTCAGCTTCGCCGGATCGCGCGCGAAGACGAATCCGAAGCTCACCCCGCCCGCCTTGCCGATCGTCGCATGATGGAGCTTGTGCGCCTGCACCAGCCGCTTGGCATAGCCGCGCCGCGGCACCCATTGAAAATAACGCTGATGAACAAGCCCGTCGTGCACCAGCGTATAGATGATGCCGTAGAAAAGGATGCCGAGGCCGATCCACGTCCCCGGCTCCCACGCGCCCGCACCCCGGATCATCGGGCTGCCTATCGCGAACATCGAAATGCTCATCGCGGCCCCGACGAGTCCGAACAGGTCATTCTTTTCCAGTCGCTTGGCATGCGGCTCATGGTGATCGCGGTGCCAGCCCCAGCCGAAACCGTGCATGATATATTTGTGGCTCGCCCAGGCGATGCATTCCATTGCCACGATGGTGGCGATGACGAGTGCGATGATGGCGGCGGGTGACATGCGGTGACTATACACGAACTGCCGCGACCGAAAATTGCGTTTTCGTTCGCCACTCGCTTGCAAACTTGTGCGACAGGCTTAAGTGATCCCCATGAACCGCCCCCGCACCCTGTATGAGAAAATCTGGGACGCGCATGTTGTCGAACAGCGCCCCGACGGAACCGCTCTGATCTTCATCGACCGCCATCTGGTCCATGAAGTCACCAGCCCGCAGGCATTCGCCGGACTACGTGCGAGCGGACGCACGGTGCGCCGCCCCGACCTGACGCTCGCGGTTCCCGATCACAATCTGCCGACGACGGCGCGGAAAGACGCGGCGGGCAACAGGCTGCCGATCACCGACACCGAAAGCGCGGCGCAATTGGCCGCGCTCGAAAAGAACGCCCCCGAATATGGCATCCGCTATATCGACGCCTTCGCGCCCGAACAGGGCATCGTCCATGTCGTCGGCCCCGAGCAGGGTTTTTCGCTGCCGGGCACGACGATCGTCTGCGGCGACAGCCACACCGCGTGCCACGGCGGCATCGGCGCGCTGGCATTCGGCATCGGCACCAGCGAGGTCGAGCATGTGCTCGCAACACAAACGCTGCTGCTCCAGCCCGCCAAGACGATGGAAGTGCGCGTCGAGGGCGAAGTTGGTCCCGGCGTTTCCGCGAAAGACATCATCCTCCATATCACCGGCACCATCGGCGCTGCGGGCGGCACCGGCCATGTCATCGAATATACCGGCAGCGCGATCCGCGCCTTGTCGGTCGAGGGCCGCCTCACGGTCAGCAATATGGCGATCGAGGGTGGCGCACGCGCGGGCCTGATCGCGCCCGACGAGACGACCTTCGCTTATCTGAAAGGCCGCCCCTATGCGCCGAAGGGTAAAGATTGGGACGCTGCGGTCGCCTATTGGAAGAGCCTCGCGACCGATCCGGGCGCGACCTATGATAAGAGTGTCGTGATCGATGCCGCCGATATCGCGCCGAGCGTCACCTGGGGCACCAGCCCCGAGGATGTCGTCCCGATCACCGGCGTCGTCCCCGATCCCGCGAGCTTTGCCGATCCGTCGAAGCAGGCCGCCGCCGCAAAGTCGCTCGCCTATATGGGGCTGACCCCCGGCACGCCGATGAACGAGATTCCGGTCGAGAATATCTTTATCGGCAGTTGCACCAACAGCCGCATCGAGGATCTGCGCGCAGCAGCTGCGGTGCTCAAGGGTCGCCACAAGGCCGACAATGTCAAATGGGCGATCGTCGTCCCCGGTTCGGGGCTGGTGAAGGCGCAGGCCGAGGCCGAGGGGCTCGATCGCATCTTCACCGAGGCCGGCCTCGAATGGCGCGAGCCGGGCTGTTCGGCGTGCCTCGCGATGAACCCCGACAAGGTGCCCGCGGGCGAACGCTGCGCATCGACGAGCAACCGCAATTTCGTCGGGCGTCAGGGTCCGGGTGCGCGCACCCATCTGGTGTCGCCTGCGATGGCTGCGGCAGCGGCGGTGACGGGCAAGCTCACAGATGTGCGGGAGTTGATGGCATGACCCCGATCGAAAAGGTCGAAGGCCGCGCGATCCCGTTCGGGCTCAAAAATGTCGATACCGACGTCATCATCCCGGCGCACTGGCTGAAGACGGTCAGCCGCGAGGGCATGGGTCAAGGCGCGTTCGAAAGCCTGCGCGCCGACCCCGACAATCTGTTTGACAGCGCCGAGTTCAAAGGCGCGCCGATCCTGATCGCGGGCGACAATTTCGGGTGCGGGTCGAGCCGCGAGCATGCCGCATGGGCGCTCGGCGACCTCGGCATCCGCGTCGTCATCGCGCCCTCTTACTCGGATATTTTCTCCGGCAATGCGGTGAAGAATGGCATATTGCCCGTCGTCTTGCCGCAAGCGGCGATCGACCGGTTGATGGAGGTCGCGAAGACCGATCCCGTACATGTCGACCTCGACACCCAGACGGTGACGACGCCCTTTCAGGACCGCTTCACCTTCGAAATCGACCCGTTCCGCAAAATGTGCCTGCTCGGCGGGCTCGACGAGATTTCGCTGACCGAGAAAAGCGGTGCAGCGATCAGCGCCTATGAGGCGAAGATCGCGCAAACGCAGCCATGGCTCCAGCCCGCGACGGTCGAAAGCTGATAGAAGCAACCAAAAGGAGAAGATGATGAAGGCTCTCTTGTCGACGCAAACCGGCGGCCCCGAAACGCTCGAGATCGGTGAGCTGCCGCGTCCGACCGCAGGACCGGGCCAGATCGTCGTCGATGTAAAGGCCTGCGCGGTCAACTATCCCGACGTGCTCATCATTCAGGATAAATATCAGTTCAAGCCACAGCGTCCCTTCGCTCCGGGCGGCGAGATCGCCGGCATCGTAGCCGAGGTCGGTGAAGGCGTGACCGCGTTCAAGACCGGCGACCGCGTGATCGCGGCGTGCGGCAACAGCGGCATGGCCGAAGCCGTCGTAGTGTCGGTCAACAATGCCTATCCGTTGCCCGAGGGCCGCGACTTTGCCGAGGGCGCATCGCTGTTGATGACCTATGGCACCAGCATCCACGCGCTCGACGACCGCGGCCACCTGAAGGAAGGCGAGACCTTGCTCGTCCTCGGCGCCTCCGGCGGGGTCGGTATCGCAGCGGTCGAACTGGGCAAGGCGATGGGCGCGCGCGTCGTTGCGGGCGTATCGAGCGAAGCCAAGGGCGATATCGCGCGTCAGGCGGGCGCAGACGAGGTCGTCGTCTATGGTCATGCGCCGTTCGACAAGGACGCGTCGAAGGCGCTCGCCGAGAAATTCAAGGCTGCGGTCGGCCGCGACGGCGCCAATGTCATCTATGACGCGGTGGGCGGCGATTATTGCGAGCCCGCGCTGCGCTCGATCGCCTGGGAAGGCCGCTATCTGGTCGTCGGCTTCCCTGCGGGCATTCCGCGCCTGCCGCTCAACCTGACCCTGCTCAAAAGCTGTGACGTTGCGGGCGTCTTCTGGGGCGCCTTTGCCGCACGCGAACCCGAGCGCAACCGCGCCAATATCGCGCGGCTGTTTCAGCTGTGGGAACAAGGCAAGATCAGCCCGCGCGTCACCGAAACCTTTGCGCTGGCCGATGGCGGCAAGGCGATCGCGAAGCTGGAGGATCGCAGCGCGGTCGGCAAACTGGTCGTCACCATCTGAAATACCGCCCCGACCCCGAGCTGACGGCGGCGCTGCACGATCTGGCGGCGCCGACCGGACGGCTAGAGGTTCGGGTGACCCCGGGCGCAAGCCGCGACGCGGTGGCGATTGCCGACGGCGTCGTCCAGCTGCGGGTCACCGCGCCGCCCGCCGATGGCGCCGCAAATGCGGCAGTGCTGCGACTCCTCGCCGCCGCGCTGGGCCGTCCACCGCGCGACCTGACGCTGCTGCGCGGCGCGACGGCGCGGATCAAGCTGATCGGGATCGCTGGCTTCGGTTAACGCTTTGGCAGGGGCTGCTCGCTATCAAGGGGCACAGAACTAGCTGGGCCAAGGTTGAAACAATGGCGATTCGCCGTTCCAAACGTGAATATAGTGACGCGAGTATCGCGAATATTTCGCGTACCCGCCGCGCGCAGCTGGTCGCCGAGTTCGAAGGCGAGCTGGGCATCGACCATAAAGCCCGCGCCAAGGCCGCGGCCGACGAGCGTCGCTGGATCATCATCAAGACGATCATCGTCTGGTCGATCGCGCTGATGTTTTTCAGTATCGCGTGCCAGAGACTATGGCTGATGAGCCAGAATGCCGAGCATCCCTTCGCCGAGATCAACCCGTTCGAGCATTGGTTCTGACAGGCGACGCCCCGGCCGAAGCCGGAGCGTCCCATCTGTTCTGATCAGTAAACGCGCGCCTTCGGCTTGATATACTCAACGTCGTCCGAAAGCGTATATTCGTGGACCGGACGGTAATCGAGCTTCACGCCGCCGCCCTTGCCGCCCCAGCCGTCGAACCAGCTGATCGTGTGCTTCATCCAGTTCGGATCGTCGCGGCTCGGGAAATCCTCGTGCGCGTGGGCGCCGCGGCTTTCCTTGCGGTTGAACGCCGAGTGCATCGTCACCGTCGCCTGCGCGATCAGATTGTCGAGCTCGAGCGTCTCGATCAGGTCGGTGTTCCAGATCAGGCTGCGGTCGGTGACCCCGATGTCCTGCATCCGGGCATAGGTCTTCGCGAGCTTTTCCTTGCCTTCGGCCATCAGCTCGTCGGTGCGGAACACCGCGGCGTGGGCCGACATGGCGCGCTGCATCTCGACGCGGACTTCGGCCGTCGGCGAGCCGCCATTTGCGTGGCGGAAATGGTCGAGGCGGCCGAGCGCCAGATCGGCGCTGTCGGTCGGCAGCGGCGCCTGCGCCGCGCCGGGCTTGACGATATCGCGGAGGCGATGGCCGGTTGCACGGCCGAAGACGACGAGATCGATGAGGCTGTTCGAGCCGAGACGATTCGCGCCGTGGACCGACACGCACGCCGCTTCGCCGACCGCGAACAGGCCAGGGACAACCGTATCGGGGCCATCCTTGCCCAAAGTCACGACTTCGCCATGATAGTTACAGGGAATGCCGCCCATATTATAATGGACCGTCGGCACGACCGGCAAAGGCTGGCGCGTCAGATCGACGCCGGCGAAAATCTTGCCGCTTTCGGTGATGCCGGGCAGACGCTCCGCCAGCACCGCCGGATCGATGTGATCAAGGTGCAGGTAGATATGGTCGCCATGCGGGCCAACGCCGCGCCCTTCGCGGATTTCGAGCGCCATCGAACGCGACACGACGTCGCGCGACGCCAGATCCTTCGCCGACGGGGCATAGCGCTCCATGAAGCGCTCGCCTTGCGAGTTGGTGAGATAACCGCCCTCGCCGCGCGCGCCCTCGGTGATCAGCACGCCCGCGCCGTAAATGCCGGTCGGGTGGAACTGGACGAATTCCATGTCCTGAAGTGGCAGGCCGGCACGCAGCACCATGCCGCCGCCATCGCCGGTGCACGTATGCGCCGAGGTGGCGGTGAAATAGCAGCGGCCGTAGCCGCCGGTTGCGAGGACCACAGCCTGCGAACGGAAGCGATGGATGCTGCCATCCTCGAGGCACATGGCGATCACGCCGCGGCACACGCCATTGTCCATGATCAGGTCGAGCGCGAAATATTCGACGAAGAAATCTGCGTCATATTTCAGCGACTGCTGATAAAGCGCATGGAGCATCGCATGGCCGGTGCGGTCGGCGGCGGCGCAAGTGCGCTGCACCGGCGGACCTTCGCCCATATTCTGCATATGGCCGCCGAACGGACGCTGATAGATGGTACCGTCCTGGTTACGGCTGAACGGCACGCCTGCATGTTCGAGTTCGTAGACAGCCTGCGGCGCTTCGCGCACCATATATTCGATTGCGTCCTGGTCGCCGAGCCAGTCGGAACCCTTGACGGTGTCGTACATATGCCATTGCCAATGGTCGGGCGAATTGTTGCCGAGGCTGGCGGCGATGCCGCCCTGCGCCGCGACGGTGTGGCTGCGCGTCGGGAACACCTTGGTGATACAGGCGGTTTTGAGGCCTGCTTCGGCGCTGCCCATCGTGGCGCGCAGGCCCGAACCGCCGGCGCCGACGACGACGGTGTCATAGATATGGTCGATAATCTTATAGGCGTCGCTCATGCCGGCGCTCCCCCGCCAAAGGCGATACGGGCGATCGCGAACAGGCCAAAGGCCGCGCCGCCGATCGCGTAGAAATTCAGGACGACGAGCGCGAACAGACGTGCCGCTTCGCCATGGGCATAATCCTCGATCAGCACCGTCAGGCCAAGCCGAAGGTGCCAGAAGACGCTGACCACCATCAGCATCAGCGCGAGCGCGACGGTGGGGTTTGCAGCCCAGCGCAGCACTGCGGCATGGTCACCCAGCGGCAGCCGGACGAGCGAGACGAAGAGGAAGCCGACGAGCAGGATATTGGCCAGCGCGGTCAGTCGCTGCTGCAACCAATGCTGCGAACCATGGCCCGACGAACCGAGCCCGCGAACTTTTCCAAGATGCGTTCCGTTGCCCATCAGAGTGCCCCTGCGAGGATATAGAGCCAGGTCGCGGCGGTCGCGAGGACGCCGCTGATCATCACGACGGTCGACCAGAGCTTGTTGGTCTTGAGCTCATAGCCCGCGCCGGTGTCGAGCACCAAATGGCGCAGCCCCGAGAAGAGATGCTGAAAAAAGGCCCAGGTCAGGCCGACCAGCACGATCTTGCCGAGGATATTGGTCACCTGATGAAAGGCGCCGCCGGCGGGATCGTTCCAGACGCAGGCGACAAAAGCGGCATAGGCGTCGGGACCCGACGCGAGCGCGCCAAGCCACCACAGAAACATGCACGCGCCAACGATGGCAAGCCCGTCACCGCTGACGCGATGGAGGATCGAGACCGTCATGTGCGGCCCCCATTTATACACCTGTAAATGCGGTGCGCGCGGTCGTCCGCTTGTTTCTTTGCCAGCCATATCAGCCCCGTTTTGTGACTCTAATCGGTCGATGGGCGCCGGTTTAGCGCCGTAGCCGCGATATGCAATTGCTTAGGCCACAAAATATGCGCCCCGTCGCCATACAAAGGCAGGGGTGCCCATCGACCCGAACCACGCCCGGCGGCGCGCCCCACCTTCGCAGGGCCGACGCCCGGGATTTCGCGCCTATTTCTTGTCGCGGTTCGCGTAGAGCAGCGCGGCGAGCACTGCGGCCGATCCAATGCCGATGCCGGCGGCGGCGGCGGCGGTTTTCCAGCCTCGGCCGCGCTTGCCGGCCTTGGCTTCGGCTTCGGCCGCATCGGCGGCGTCCTTCTGCTGCTGACGCTCGCGCGCGGCGCGCAGCACTTCATTTTCCTCGTGCTCGTCTTCCTGCCCGGGGAGGGGGTCATTTTGGTCGGTCATTGTCTGTTCTGCATCCTTTTGTCAGACGAGCGCCTGTTCGACAGGCACATAATCGGTTCCGACCGCTTCCGCCACGGCTTCGAACGTCACCTTACCATTCCAAACGTTCAAGCCCTGCGCAAGATGCATGTCGCGTCGCAAAGCTTCTTTCCAGCCGAGATCGGCGATGCGCAGCGCGTGCGGCAGGGTGACATTGTTGAGCGCATAGGTGCTGGTGCGCGCGACCGCGCCGGGCATGTTGGCGACCGCATAATGGACGATCCCATCGACCACATAGGTCGGATCGGCGTGGGTTGTCGCATGGCTGGTCTCGAAACAGCCGCCCTGATCGATCGCAACATCGACAAGCACCGATCCCGCCTGCATCGTCTTCAGCATGTCGCGCGTGACGAGCTTCGGCGCCTCTGCCCCCGGGATCAGCACTGCGCCGATCACCAGATCAGCCTCGGCGACACATTCGGCGAGGTTCGCGCGGTTCGAAAAGCGCGTCTTGGCGCGCGCCTCGAAGAAGGTGCCGACGCGTTCGAGGACTTCGGGGTCGCGGTCGAGGATCGTGACGTCGGCGCCGAGGCCCGCCGCCATTTGCGCCGCGTTGAAACCCACGACCCCGCCGCCGATGATGCATATCTTGCCCGGCGCGACGCCGGGGACGCCGCCGAGCAGCACGCCGCGGCCGCCATGCGCCTTTTCGAGGGCGGTTGCGCCGGCCTGGATCGACATGCGCCCCGCGACCTGGCTCATCGGCTTGAGCAAGGGCAGGCCACCGTGCGGGCTGGTGACGGTTTCATAGGCAATGCACACCGCGCCCGATTTCATCAGGTCGCGGGTCTGGTCGGGGTCGGGGGCGAGGTGGAGATAGGTGTAAAGGATCTGCCCTTCGCGCAGCATCGCGCGCTCGGCGGGCTGGGGTTCCTTGACCTTCACCACCATGTCGCAGGCGGCGAAAACTTCCTCGGCAGTCGCGACGATTTCGGCGCCCGCCTCGACATAGTAGCGGTCGTGCGCGCCAATCCCCTCTCCCGCCCCTGTCTGGACGAGCACGCGGTGGCCGTGAGCATGGAGTTCGCGGGCGCTTTCGGGGGTCAGGCCGACGCGATATTCGTGATTCTTGATTTCCTTGGGGGTGCCGATGATCATCTGCCGCTCTCCAAACTGGTTTCCACCGCAACAATAGGCGCGAGGCATAGCGAATGTATAGCGCCGCGGACCTGTATCGGGCGAAAATTAGCGGCGCTGGTTAACGACGCCTTTACTATCCACACCGCATATCCCGGCCGGTAATTTCGCTGGCCAATGCGGGCAAAGACCCGCGTGTCGGCAACGATCGTCCAAGGGAACAGGATCATGGTGAAGGAAAATCCGATTCACAGGCAGCAAATCGATCCGGTGCTGATGGCCGATCGCTTCCCTTTTTATGATCTCGACGGCCAGTTGGCCGCGAACGCCGCCGAAATTCACGCGATCATCGCCGGGCGCGAAGAGGCGATCGGCAAAGCCTATTGGGACGCGTTCAACGCCCTGCCCACCATTGAGCGCCGGATCGACGGCGAACTGCTCGCCTCCTATATTCAGGGCAGTTCTCACCACGCCGCCGCCAAATATGCCGACCCGGCGGGGCAGGAGGTCGCGACGATTGCGTGCCAGAACACCCATATGGCGCGCCGCGTGAAAGTGCCGCTCGCTTCGGTCTTGTCGTGCCTCGCCGAAAGCCAGCGGCTGGCAATCGAATATGTCGTCGAAGCGTGCGAAGGTGATGGGTCGCGGATCGCGCGGTTGACCAGCGCGATCAATCGCCTCTCGATCCTCGAGGTCGATATCATGCAGCGCTACGCCGAAAAGCTCGACCGTGCCGCCATATCGAGCGACCGTCAGGCGCTGGCGGGCGATTTCGACCGCTCGATCGCCTCGCTGGTGCAGGACAGCGACGGGGTGCGCCAGCAACTCGCCAAACAGGCGGCTTCGGCCGACCAGGCGGCGAAGG
The DNA here is from genome assembly GCF_002205635.1 of Sphingopyxis witflariensis. Classification (GTDB taxonomy): domain Bacteria; phylum Pseudomonadota; class Alphaproteobacteria; order Sphingomonadales; family Sphingomonadaceae; genus Sphingopyxis; species Sphingopyxis witflariensis. Next base: position 164,559 of record NZ_NISJ01000005.1, read on the forward strand.
GCATGATCGCCAAGACGAGCGAAGTCGCCGCGGCATCCGAACAATCGGCGATGGCGATGCGCGAAGCCGCCTCGACCGCCGCCGGGTTGATCCGCGCGATCGAGGATGCCCGCAGCGAAGTCGAGGCATCGGCGAGCGTCGCGACTCGCGCCTCCGAACAGGCGGGCGAAGCCGTCGCCATGTCCGCAACCCTGTCGCACCACGCCGAATCGATCGAGTCGATCCTCGGCCTGATCCGCGAAATTGCGGGCCAGACCAACCTCCTGGCGCTCAACGCCACGATCGAGGCGGCGCGCGCCGGCGATTCGGGGCGCGGCTTTGCCGTCGTCGCGCAGGAAGTGAAGAGTCTCGCCAACGAAACCGCCCGCGCGACCGACGATATTGCGGGCAAGATTACCGCGATCCAGCAGGCAACGCGCGGATCGGTCAGCGCCAACCAGTCGATCCAGGCGACGATCGTCGAGGTCCAGCAGTCGGCGCAGCGCATCCGCGACGCAATGGATGCGCAGGCGCAGACGGTCACCTCGATCACCGCCGCGGTCGATGAAACCGCACTCGCCGCCGATTCGATGTCGTCGACGATCGCCAGCATCCGCAATGATTCGGGCATGGTCGCGGGCGAGATCAGCACGCTGAGCGCTGAATTCGGCAAGATGGGCCAGCGGCTCCAGTCGCTGGAAAAGGCCGCGAGCGAGTTCAGCCGCCGCGTCGCCTGACCGGCGGCTTGGCAAGCCGCTCCCCCCTGCCTAAGGCGGAGGGATGTCCACCAGAATCGCCATCTTCGCCGCGCTCGCGCTTGTCGGCTGCGCGCCGCAGCAATCCATCGCATCACCCGCGCCGACAGGAAAGGCGCTCGCCGCCGCCTGCGAGGGGCGCGACGGCTGGAGCGATGCCGCGCCGCCCGCGAAGATTTTCGGCAATAGCTATTATGTCGGCACCTGCGGCATCTCCGCCATATTGATCGATGCGCCCGGCGGACTGGTCCTGATCGATGCGGCGACCGAGGAAGCCGCACCCGCAATTCTTGCCAATATTCGCGCGCTGGGCTTCGATCCGAAGAAGGTCCGGTATCTGCTCGCGAGCCACGAGCATCTCGACCATGTCGGCGGGCTAAAGGCGCTGCAGGATGCGACCGGCGCCAAGGTCATCGCGCGCGCCGAGGCCGTTGCCGCACTGACCAGCGGCGAACCCGACGCGACCGACCCGCAGCGCGGCAGCATATCATCCTTCAAGGGGGTGACGGTTTCGGATGAGCTGCGCGACGGCGAAGCCCTGCCCATCGCCGATATCAAGCTGACGCTCCACGCGACCCCCGGCCACACGCCCGGAGGCACCAGCTGGACATGGAAAAGCTGCGAAGGCGCCGACTGCCGCACCATCGCCTATGTCGACAGCCTGAGCGCCTTTTCCGCTGACGGTTACCGCTTCACCGACCATCCCGAATATGTTGCGGTGCTGCGCGCGACGCTGGACAAGGTTCCCGCGCTGCCCTGCGACATTTTGATCACACCGCACCCGAGCGCGAGCAATTTATTCGCGCGGCTGGCGGGCGATGCGCCGCTCGCCGAACCGACCGCATGCCGCACCTATGCCCAAGGCGCGCGCGAACGTCTGAGCACGCGCCTCGCCAAAGAAGCTGAAACAAAACCATGAGCTGGATCGTCTCCCTCCCCTGCACCCGTGCCGAAGCCGAGGCGCTGAACGACGATATGTCGGCGCTCGATGCGCTGGTGCAGGCGCCGGTCGTGGTGACCCACGAACTTAACGAGGATCGCGACGAGTGGCAGGTCGATGCCTATGTCGACGACAAGCCCGGCGCCGAACTGCTCGAAACACTGGTATCGCTGGTTGCAAGCGCGAAGGGCAAAAAGCCCAAGGTCGAAGAGCTGCCCGAAGAGGATTGGGTGACGCTGAGCCAGCAGGGACTCGAGCCCGTGCAAGCGGGGCGTTTCTTCGTCCACACGAGCAGCTATGCCGACCGCGTTCCCGCGGGCAGCACCTCCTTCCTGATCGACGCGAGTCAGGCGTTCGGAACCGGCGGACATGACACGACCGCGGGCTGCCTCGCGATGCTCGACCAGCTGAAGCACGCCGGCGCAAACCCGCGCAACATCGCCGACATCGGCACCGGCACCGGGCTGCTCGCCTTTGCTGCGATGGCGCTGTGGCCGCGCGCGAAGACGATCGCGTCGGACATCGACCCCGCGAGTATTTTCGTGACGCGCGACAATGCGGGGATCAATGGCGTTCCGCTGGGGCGCGGCGGCGGCGGGCTGGCGCTCGCGGTCGCACCGGGGACCAACCATCCGTCGATCAAGCATCGCGCTCCTTATGACCTTGTGATCGCCAACATCCTTGCCGGGCCGCTGATCACGCTGGCGCCAGACATCGCTGCGGTCACTGCGCCGGGTGGCCATGCGATCCTCGCCGGGCTGATCGCACGACAGATGGAGCCGGTGCTCGCCGCCTATCGCGCGCAGGGCTTCCGGCTCGCCGCGCGCAGCGGAAGCGCAGAGTGGCCATGCCTGTTGCTGATCAAGCGCCACCGTTACGGCTGGCGGCGGAAAGAACGCGCCTATCACCGCGCGAGCCCGTCGGATGCGAGTTTCGGGAGCTGGTGAGAGGCGCGGCCCAACGCCGCTCGAAGGACAAGGCCATGGAAACTCTGTCACCGGTCAGAATGGCTCCCCGCTGGCCATCGACATGCGTTACGGTCGATGATCGTGCCTATCATGCTCTGCAATGTGCAGCCGCGATGTTGCCCGACGGAGTCCAGCTGATTCTGACACGCGGCTATGAGCCGAAAAGATCGCGACTGGGACGGCTGCGTATTTTGTTCAGAAGCGGCGGAATCCTGGCATTTAAAATTTTGTTTCCGCACCGCCGCAACGAGATCGGCCCAATATTCGGCGCGAATGGGCACGACATCGACGGCACGCATATCGATGTTTCAATCGAGGAAAATGGAAAGAGGTTGCGGTTTTTACCCTTGGGCGTTTTCACACCCATCCGGGTCCAGGGAATCCTGTACAACAAGCATGCCAAAATCGTCGATTCCGTCCGCGCCGCCTTGATCGCCTCCGGCTTTCTTATTCATCCGAATCATACGGAAAGTTTCCAGATTCACTGCGATTTTATTGGTCACCCTGAACCGGACTGTGACCGTTCCCACGCGTCAACTGCTGCCGCGCACCTATAGCCGCACCGGCATCCAAGTTTGGGGTCAAATCAGGCTTTGGCCGTCGCATAATCCTGCGTGCCGCGCGTGATCACTGCATCGTCGGGCAGGATATCGGCAATCGCGATCGGCGGCAGCGCGGCGTTGGCGGTGTAGAGCGGCGCGAAATCGGTATTCACCGTCGTGCCCAGCAGCTGATCGAGGCTGTCGATGACGAAATAATTCTGCTGAAAATCGTCGATCCGGTAATCGGTGCGCATCACGCGCGCGAGGTCGAAGCCGATGCGGTTCGGACTGTCGCTATCGAGCGCGAACATACTCTCGGCAAAAGAGGAAACGATCCCCGCGCCATAGATGCGCAAGGCCCCGTCTTCGCGGATCAGGCCGAATTCGACAGTGTACCAGTAAAGCCGGGCGAGCTGTTTGAGCGCGTCATATTTCAGGCTGCGCAGGCCGCCCTCGCCATAGGCGACCATATAGTCGGCGAACACCGGGTCCGCGAGCATCGGGACATGGCCGAAGACGTCGTGAAAGACGTCGGGTTCCTCAAGATAGTCGAGCTGGTCAGGCGTGCGGATGAAATTGCCTGCGGGGAAACGCCGGTTCGCCAGATGATCGAAAAATACCGCGTCGGGGACCAGCCCGGGCACCGCAACAACCTGCCACCCCGTCGCCGCCATAAGCCGCGCGTTAAGATCGCGATAATCGGGAATCCCCGGCTTTTCGAGCCGCAGCACGTCGATGCCGCGTAAAAATGCTTCGGACGCACGGCCCGGCAGCATGTCCGACTGGCGCGTGAACAAACGGTCCCACATCGCATGCTCGTCCGCCGAGAAGGCGTCCCAATTCTGCGCTATCGTCCAGTCGGGTGCGGCGCCCGGCGGCGGGGTTTGATGGACGTGGGTGTCGGGCTTTTTCATGCACGCGCACCTAGCATAAAATAGTTACAAGTGAAACGTTATCCATCGAGCGCAATAAGCTGTGTCGCCAGCCGGTCAACCTCGGCGCGGTCGTGGCTGACGTAAAGGATCGGCAGTTTCAGCGTGTCGCGAATGCGCTCGATCACCGTCATAATATCCTCGCGCCGCGCGGCATCGAGCGACGACAAAGGCTCGTCCATCAACAGGCATTGCGGCGCGCGCAGCAAGGCGCGGCCGATCGCGACGCGCTGCGCCTCGCCCCCGGACAGGCCATGCGGCCAGCGGTCGAGCAGATGGCCGATGCCAAGGAAATCGACCGCCTCGTCAAGCGCCATCCAGCGATCGGCGGGGTCGGCAAGATGATGGCCATAGAGCAGGTTCGCGCGCACCCGGCGGTGCGGGAACAGCCGCCCGTCCTGAAAGACATAACCGATCCGCCGTGCCTCGGGCGGCAGATCGATGCCGTCGCCAAACAAGGTGCGATCGCCGATACGGATATGACCGCGATCTGGCTTGAGCAGCCCGGCGACCATGTTGAGGATGCTGGTCTTGCCCGCGCCCGACGGGCCGAACAGGGCGGTCAGCCCCGCCCCCGCGGTAAAGCGCACGCCGATGCTTCGGTCGCCCAGCCGGCGTTCAACGTCGATGTCAAAGGACATGGCGATCCTGTCCCCGATGGCCGCGCCGCACCAGCCATTCGGACGCGACGAGGGCTGCAAGCGACAGCGCAACCGACAGCAGAGCGAGCCGTGTCACCATCGCCTCACCGCCGGGAACCTGCAGCGCCGAATAGATGGCGAGCGGCAGTGTGCGTGTTTCGCCCGGAATGTTCGAGACGAAGGTGATCGTCGCGCCAAACTCGCCGATCGAACGCGCGAAACCGAGGACGAGCGCGGCGAGGACGCCGGGGAGCGCGAGCGGCAGGCTGATCGTCCAGAAGCTGTGCCACGCGCTCGCACCGAGCGTCCGCGCCGCGCCCTCAAGCCGCCGGTCGATCGCCTCGATCGACAGCCGCATCGCGCGGACCATCAGCGGCAGTGCCATGATCGCGGCGGCGAGTGCAGCGCCGGTCCAGCGGAACATCAGGCTGACCCCGAACCAGCTTTCGAGCCAGCGTCCGACGGGTCCGAAGGGGCCAAAGGCGACAAGCAGAAGCCAGCCGGTTACCACCGGTGGCACGACCAGCGGCAAATGGACGAGACCGTCGAGCAGCATGCGGCCGGGAAAGCGTTTGCGCGCGAGCAGCCACGCGAGCGCAAAGGCGATCGGCAAGGTAGCGAGCACCGCGACGCCGCCGACCTTCAGCGACAGCGCGACGATGCCCCATTCTTCGGATGAGAGCATCTAACGCACGATCATTGCTGATATGATGAGTTCGTCATTGCGAGGACCCGAAGGCGACGCGGCAATCCAGAGCGGTGCAAGGCCGCCCCTGGATTGCTTCGCTCCACTCGCAATGACGAAATTTCCCATGTTCTAAGGGGCCGAAAAGCCGTGCCGCGCGAAGATTGCGCGGCCTTGCTTCGACAGCAGGAAGGCACGAAAACCCGCGGCGTCCTTGTGCCGCGATGCCTTGAGCAGCGCGACGGGGTAACGGATCGGTGGGTGACTCGACGCGGGAAAGGTGCCGACGACGCGCACACTGCGCGACGCCCGCGCGTCGGTCGCATAGACAATGCCGAGCGGCGCCGCGCCGCGTTCGACAAGCGCCATCGCGGCGCGGACATTTTCGGCGGGAGCGACCTTCGAAGCGACGCTGGTCCACACGCCGAGCGCTGTCAGCGCGGCCTTGGCATATTTGCCCGCAGGCACCGCATCGGGATCGGCCAGTGCGAGCCGTCCGCTACCGAGTGCCCGCGCCAGCGGAAAGCCGCGCGCGGGGGTCAGCTTCATCGTACTGCCGACCGGCGCGATCAGCACCAGCCGGTTGCCGAGCAGGGTCGTGCGGCTGTTCGCACGCAGTAGCCCCGCCTTGGCGACCGCATCCATCCATGGCTCGTCGGCCGACAGAAACAGATCAGCAGGCGCCCCGGCGAGCAATTGCCGCGCGAGCGCCGACGAGGCTGCAAAGGAAATGATGGGCCTGGCATGCCCCTTGGCCGCCCAGACATCGGCAGCCTCGGTCAGTGATTCCTGCAAGCTCGCCGCCGCCATCACCAGCGGCCCGCGCTCGGCCGCCGTCGCGGCGGGGGCGAGGAGGAAAACAAACAGGGTGAAAAAGAAGCGGGCCATCGCCGACCTATAGAATGGACACTACCCCCCGCCTAGGCCTTCACCGCCACCCCCAGCCAGCGCGCCATGCGCGGGAGGCGCGGCAGGATCAACCGATCGACGATCCAGAGCAAAATCAGCGACGCCGCGAGCGACGGCAGCACCGCCGCGAGGAGCAGGACGATCGCAGCGACGCCCTTCGTCTTCGCCGGGTCGCGCACGCCGGGCGGGGCGCCGAGCGCATCCTCGGGCTTGCGGCGGCGCCACATCAGGAAACCCGATACCGCAAGCGTCACAAGCATCAGCGCTGTGAACGCGCCGATCAACTGGCTGACGATCCCGAACAACGCGCCCTCGTGCCATGCGATGCCGATACCAACGATGCGGTCGATGACATGCTTGTCGGCAAAGCCGCTTCGCGACACTTCGATCCCGGTCACGACGTCATAGCTGACCTTGCGGACCAACGGCCGATTCTGCGTCTGGGTGGTCAGCGTCCAATGATTTCCGTTGGGCGGTCCGAACAGGTTCGGCGCACCCGGCGGCTGAATTATGACCGGCGCGGGAAGATCTTCATTTTGCGCGCGCAGCACGATCCGGTCGAGTGCAACGCGCGGTTCGAACGCGGCGCCGGGGTCGGACGTCGGCTTGGCCATCGCCCCGTGATCCTGCGCGGCATGATGGTCGCTCGCTCCGCCCTTCCAATCCTGTGTTCCCGCGACCCAGCCCATTTCCGCACGCACCGCGCGAAAGCCACTCGCCCAGACGTCGGTCCATGGCAACGCCGTCAGCAGCAATATGAGCGCGAGGCCCGACACCCAAAAGCCGGTCACCGCATGCAGGTCTCGCAGCGCGGTGCGCCCACCGCGCGACAGCCGCGGCCATACCACCCCGGCCAGCCCGCGCCCGCGCGGCCACCAGAGATACAGCCCGGTCAGGATCATCACGATCGCCCAGCTTGCCGCCAGTTCGACGACCATCCCGCCGGGCTTGCCGATGAGCAGGCTGCCATGGATCTTCGCCAGCCACGCCGAAATGCGGTCGTCGGGATCAGCGGACCCGATCACCTGCCCCTGCGGCGACACCGCAACGTCGCGCATTCCGCCTGCGGGCAGACCTACATGAACGATCGCGGCGTCGCCGGGAGCCTGCGGCACCCGGTAATAGTGAAAACTCGCGCCGGCAAAGGCGGTCAGCACCGCCTTCACCTGCGCATCAGCGTCGATACGCTCGGCGGTCGGCAGGTCGCGCCACGCGCTTTCCTGCCATCGGTCGAGCTGCGGCTTGAACAGATAGGCCGCCCCCGTCACCGACAGCATCAGGATAAAGGGGATGACGAACAGTCCGGCATAGAAATGCCAGCGCCAGATCGTGCGATAGAGCGGAATCCGGTTGGTGTCGGTCATCCCCGAATCCCCTTAGAAGCGCGCGCGAATGCCGGCCGACACGGCGCGGCGTTCAACGGGGTAGTAGATCGCCGAGGTGTCGGTCACCGCAATCGCGGCGCTGATGTCGCCGATCGCCTTTTTGCCGGTGATGTTACGGACGTCGACGAAGGCGTCGAAACCTTCGGCGATCCGCGCGCCGCCCGTCACGCCGATCAGCGCATAGCCGGGGGTGCGCACCAGATTGCGGTAATCCGCGAAGGGACCGTCGGGGACCCATTCAAGGTTCGGTGCGATGTGCAGCGTGTCGGTGCCGATACGGAGTTCGGCACGGTACACATGCTTCGGCACGACCGGCAGGCGATTGTCGCCATAAGCGGCGTCGCTGCGGAAGCGGAAGTTGCTGTAGGTGTAAACCTGCCGCAGCCGCAGCCAGTCGGTCGCGGCGATTTCCAGCGCCGCCTCGATGCCTTCGTGCCGCGTGCGGTTGGCATTGAAGGTCGATGCCGGAATGTCGGCGCCGACGACATATTGCAGCATCTCGCCCTTGATGTCGGAGCGGTAGAGGGTGAGATCCCAGTTGACCGGGCCCTTCGTGCCGCGGGTTCCGATCTCGGCTGTCCACGCGCGCTGTGGGTCGAGCGCGACGAAACTCGCAATCTGCGCCAGCTCGTTGAAGCCGGGAAATTCGACCGAGCGGCTGTAATTGGCATAGATTTGGACATCGGGTGCGGGCTCGAACAGCAATCCGACCTTGGGCGAGAAGGCGTTGAAGTCGGCACGGCCGACGGTGCCCGCCTGCGCGGGAGCGGCGGCGTTGACGTTGATGACCTGCTTGCGCGTGCCATCGGCGTAGATGCCGCCCGCCACCAGAGTCAGCCGCTCGACCGGACGGACGCGGATTTCGCCATAGAGCGTTGCGGTGCGGGCATCCTGATCGGCGTTGAAGCGCAGCGCGCCGCGCTTGCCCGCGAGGTTGACGAAGCGCTTCGACCGAATATCGCCAATGCGCAGCTCGCCACCCAGCGTCGCCTCGATCCGGCCGCCGGCATAGTCGAGACGGAAATAGCCGCCGCGATCGAAGCTGTCCTGATCGATCACCTCGAAGATTGGATGATAGAGCGACTTGGCGTTGACGAAGCCGCCGACGTCGAGCTTCACCGCGCCCCAGTCGAAGCTGGTGCGGTTCTGGATGCGCAGCGAATCGACGTCGCGCGCATGATCGTTCGCAACGCTGCCCGCATTGGCCGTGCGCGGCGTCGTCAGCGCCTCTGTCCGGGTCAGCGCACCGGGGATTTGCTGATTAATGTTGTTGAAACTGGCATAGAGCCGGTTCGACACGATATCGCTCAAGCGCATCCCGACATTGCCGTGGAAGCGAAAGCTGCGCCGTTTGGCGTGATCGCGGTCACCGTCCGATGTGTCGGCGCTGACCGCGCCCCACGCATCGACACGCTCCCCCGCAACGCCTGCCGACACCAGACCGCGGATGCTGCCAAAGCTGCCGACGTCGCCGCGCAGGTAAATCCCCTCCGCCGTGCGTCCCGTCGGGGTCACCCCATTAACCGCGCCGCCGAGCGTTCCCGACCCGAAGCGCAGTGCATTGGCGCCGCGATAGACTTCCAGATGATCGAAGAAGATCGGTTCAAGCTCCTGGAAATCGCCATTATCGTCGGCGAGGTTGATCGGCACCCCGTCCTGGAGCAGCGTCAGCCCGCGCATGTGGAAGCCGCGCGAGAGGCCCGAACCGCGGATCGAAATGCGGACCTCCTGCCCGTAGCGTGGCTGGAGATAGACGCCGGGGGAGAAGGCCAGCGTGTCGCGCAGGCTGACGATCGACTTGTCGGCATAGTCCTGATGGCTGACGACATCGGCGCCGCCGGGCGTTCTGGCGACGCGCATTTCGGCGGCGTCGGTGATTTCGGGCGCGGTGACGATGATCGTCGAGTCGGCTTCCTCGGCGTGGGACGAAGCGGGGACGAACGAAAAGGCGAGCGCCAGCAAGGGCGCCGCGCGACAGGCGTGGAGTGTCATAGATAATCCTTCGGAAGATTCAGGTTTGGACCGCGCCGCGCGGGTGCGCGGGCGGCCAGTCAGGCTGGATCAGGCGAAGGCGGGTGGTCCGGTACTCGGCGGCAGCGGCGACGCGATGCCCGGCGCATAGCCGAGCGCCCTGACCGGCGCGGGGGTTGGTTCGGCCCGCAGCGGTGCGGCGGGAAGGACGGGGGTTGCGGGAACGATCGGCGCGGCGGCGAGCGCGCCCCATGGGCAATGCTGGTCGCTCGCGGCGGCGTCATGGTCGCCGACCTTTTCGATCGGAATGGTGATCGTCCCGCCGGGGTTGGCGGGGTCCGAACAGACGCGGACGGTAATCGTGCCCATCGCATCGCTCTCGATCATCCAGCCCGGCGCGACGAGCACACGCGCGGCGAGCGCGAGTAGCAGCGGCAGCAAAAGCAGGATGCCGGGACGGCGAAAGGCGGCGAGCAGGCTCACGCGCTGCGCCTTATGCCTGTGATGCGAAACAGGCAAGCCGCATGGCACCTCGTCATTGCGAGCGGAGCGAAGCAATGACGAGGTGGGCTATTCGGCGGGGGTTTCGTCGATCTTCTTGCCGGTGCGGGTCCAGGGATAGAGGAATTGCCCCCAATAGTTGCGCGGCACATCTTCGGGGATGCCGTAATTTTCGGGCCAGCGGTCCTTGGGCAGATGGAAGGTGCCGAACAGCTTGTCGATCCACGGGAAGTGGATTGCGAAATTGACGTCGAACGCCTCGCGCTCCAGCCCATGGTGCCAATGGTGGAAACGCGGGGTCGCGATCCAGTGGCCGAGCCAGTTGAAATTGCCGCCGACATTGGCGTGGAGCAGCGACGACCAGACATAGACGAAGCCGATATAGGCCTGCATCACCGACGGCGCGAAACCGAGGGTGAAGAGCGGCAGCGAGGTGATCGAGCGCAGCAGGATGATCTCGACGAAATGCATCCGCGACCCTGCGAGCCAGTCCATCGACTTGGCGCTGTGGTGCACCGCGTGGAAACCCCAGAGAAAGGGGTAGCGGTGAAAGGTGCGGTGAAACCAATATTGCGCCATGTCCGACGCGACGAGGACGATCGCAAACTGGACGAGCCACGGCAGGCTGGCGACCCCGGCGCGGAACGCATCCCAGTTGCTGGTGCTGTCGTTGATGATCGTCGACGGCGCGAGCGCGAGGAAGCCGAGCACCTGCACGAACATCGTGCTGACCAGATAATAGAAAAGATCCTCGCGCCATTCGGTGCGGAACAGACGCTGTTTGCGGCGATGCGGAAAAGCGCGTTCCAGCGGCGCGAACATGAATCCGGTGACGAGCAGGTTCACGACGAAGAAGTCGAGTCCGAAGAAAATGCCCCAGCTTTGCGTCTCGTCGGGCTGAACATTGGCGCCGCCGATCAAAGTCGCGGCGAGCCCGATCATCAGCGCGGTCGCGCCCAACGCCTTGCGCGGGCGGAGCAGCAGGCTGAGCAGCGAGAGCGCGTAGCTGGCGAGCAGGATCAGGTGGACGGCGCCGCGAAATCCGCCCCAATTTTTGACGATCGCCAGTTCGGGGGTCGCGAACCAATCGGGAAAGCGCAGCGCAATGACCATGAAGAAACCGGCGACCGCGAAGAGCAGGCCGAAAAAGCCCGAGAGCCAGCCGCTGCCGAACCGCCGCACTTCGGTGTGCGATTCGAGGTCGCGCATGAGGGCGTCCAGATAGTCACGTTTGGCCATGTGGTCCCCCATCCTCTCGATCGTCATGCCGGACTTGATCCGGCATCCACTGCTGCCCCGGCGTCATGGCCCCCGGACCAAGTCCGGGGTGACTCAGATACATAGCTCATCCGCTCGCGCCATATGTGATGTCGCGCACCATTCTTACGATCCTCCCTGTGGCGAAGCCATGGGGAGGATGTTTTCACCCCGCCGCGGCGACAATCTCCGCCCATTCGGCTTCGTCGATCACGCGGATACCCAGCCCGGCCGCCTGCTTGAGTTTCGATCCCGCGCCCGGGCCCGCGACCAGCAGGTCGGTCTTTGCGCTGACGCTCCCGGCCGCCTTGGCGCCAAGCGCTTCGGCCTGTGCTTTCGCCTCATCGCGGCTCATCGTCTCAAGCTTGCCGGTAAACACCACGGTCATTCCCGACACTTCGCTGGCGCGGGTTTCGACGACATAAGGCGGCGGCGAGACCTCGGAGAAAAGATCATCCCACAGCGCGCGGTTGTGCGGTTCGTGGAAGAAGTCGCCGAGCGCCTCGGCGACGGCCGGACCGATGCCGTCGGCGCGGACTTCGAGGATCGCTTTGATCGCCTCCATCTTGCGCGTCATATATTTGCCGTCGGACTCGCCCTCGCCCTGCGGATTGGCATCGAGCCAGGCCTGCATCTCGGCCGCCTTGCCCGGAAGCCGCGCGATATCGCCGAGCCCCTTGAGCAGGTCACGCGCAGTCACCGCGCCAATGTGGCGGATGCCGAGCCCGAAGAGCAGCCGCGCCGCGTCGGGCGACCTTTTCGCCTCGATCGCGGCGAAGAGATTGTCGACCGACTTTTCCTTCCACCCCTCGCGCGTGAGCAATTCGACGCGGTGGTTCTTCAGGCGGTAGATGTCGGCGGGGCCGTTCAGCCAGCCGGCCTCGATAAATTCGGCGATACTCTTTTCGCCCAGCCCCTCGATGTCGAGCGCGCCGCGGCTAACGAAATGGCGCAGCCGCTCGAACTTCTGCGCGCCGCAGATGAGGCCGCCGGTGCAGCGGACATCGACTTCGCCCTCCTCTGCCACCGCCTCGCTGTCGCAGACGGGGCAATGGTCGGGGAAGATGTAAGGTGCGCGATCCTCGTCACGGGTCAGGTTTTCGACGACCTGCGGGATGACGTCGCCCGCACGCTGGACGACAACACGGTCGCCCGGGCGGACGCCGAGGCGGCCGATCTCGTCGCGGTTGTGGAGCGTGACGTTCGACACGACGACCCCGCCGACGGTCACCGGAACCAGCCGCCCGACGGGGGTGAGCTTGCCGGTGCGGCCGACCTGGATATCGATCGCTTCCAGCGTCGTCTGCGCGCGTTCGGCAGGGAATTTATGCGCGATCGCCCAGCGCGGCGCCTTGGCGACAAAGCCCAGCCGCACCTGCCATGCAAGGCTGTCGACCTTGTAGACGACGCCGTCGATATCATAGGGCAGCTCGGCGCGCTGGCGTTCGATATCGGCATAATGGGCGAGCACGGCCTCGACATTTTCGAAACGCCCAAGCAGCGGCGACACGGGAACGCCCCAGCTTTCGATCAGCCGCATCATTTCATATTGCGTCCCGGCGGGAACGGCGCTGACCTCGCCCCAGCCATGCGCGAGGAAGCGCAGCGGACGCGCTGCGGTGACGCTGGCATCCTTCTGGCGCAGCGATCCGGCGGCGGCATTGCGCGGATTGGCGAACTGGCGCGCCTTTTCGGGATCGTCCGCCTCGGCAAGCAGGCGCGCGTTGAGCGCAGCAAAGTCGTCCTTCGCCATATAGACTTCGCCGCGGATTTCGAAGACCTCGGGAACATCCCCGGCCAGTTGCTGCGGAATGTCACCAATCGTCCGCACATTCGGCGTCACATCCTCACCAACGCTACCGTCGCCGCGCGTAGCCGCCTGCACCAGCACGCCCTTTTCATAGCGCAGCGAGCAGGACAGCCCATCGATCTTGTCCTCAGCGGTCAGCGCGATCGGGGCATCTTCCGCCAGATTCAGGAAGCGCCGTACCCGCGCGACAAACTCCGCGACATCCTCGCCGTTGAACGCATTGTCGAGGCTCATCATCCGCTGGGCATGGGTGATCTTCGACAGCGGCGACGCCTCGACCGCGGCGCCGACCATATTGTTCGGGCTGTCGGCGCGGACCAGATACGGGAATGCCGCCTCAAGTTCATTGTTGCGGCGGATGAGCGCGTCATAGTCGGCGTCCGAAATCTCGGGCGCATCCTCGGCATGATAGCGCTTATTGTGATGGGCGATCTGTTTCGCCAAGCGCATCAGTTCGTTCGCGGCGTCGGCTTCGGAAAGCGATTCAATCTCGGTCATGCACCGGCCTTTGCCACCGGCTTGAACTCGGCGCGAGTACCAAATCCGGCGATCAGCGGGCGCCCCTTTTTGATCGCCGCCTGCACGGCGGGCAGTTGGAGCGACGCCTCGTGCGCAGCCTTGTCGGTCCACAGCTCGACGATCCACAGAGCGTCGGGGTTCGCGCTGTCCTCGCCGATCAGATAGGCGATGTTGCCGGGCATCTGATCCGTGCCTTCGGAAAGGATTGCCGCGAGCGCTGCTCGCTGGCCGGGCTGCGCCATCATCTGGCCGAGCAGGCCATATTGGGGTTCGGCGTCTTCCATCAGCTTCTCCAGTGCGCCTGCCTTGGCCGCAGGCAGCAGCGCCGCCGCCACTACGAGCAGCGCGGCCAGATGCTCGCGCCGGTTCATCGCTTCGCCAGCACCAGCACATGCACCTCGCGCCGGATGCGGAAACCCAGCGCCTCATAAAGCGCAATCGCGCCCGCATTGTCGGCATAGCTGTGCAGGAAGGGCTGTTCGCCGCGCGCAACCATCGCGCGCATGACATGGCCGATCAGCGCGCGGGCGAGCCCGCGGCCGCGGCAATCGGCCCAGGTCGACACGCCGCTGACCTCGGCCATCCCAGGCATCAGCATGCGCTGCCCCGCCATTGCGAGCAGGCGGCCATTCTCGCGAACCCCAAAGAAGGGGCCGTAAAGATGCGTCTTCGGCCCCCAAGGGCCGGGCTTGGCGTGATCGGCGAGCGCGGCCATTTCGGCGGCGTCGGCGTCGGTCAGCGCAACGATGTCCGGATCGTTCGGACGCGGCTCGGGTGGCGGCCCTTCAGCGACCATCTGCGCCAGCACTGCACGCTTGACCTCGCTTGCGCCAGCGGGAACCGGCCAGGGTTCGCCCTCGACGATCCACAATTCGCCATCATCGGAGATCAGCGCCGCGAGCGCCGCCTGCGCCTCCGCGTTCTGCTCAGCCGCCGCGCCAAACGGCCCATAGCCGCGGTCGATCCGCACCGCGCGGGCGTCGCCCTCGACGATATGCGCCTGCCGTCCCGTGAGCATGTTCCAGATCGGCCGGTCGAGGGGGTGAGTTTGGCTCACGCCGCGACCTCCAACAAGCGCTCCGCCTGCGCGCGGGCTTCGTCGGTGACTTCGGCGCCCGAGAGCATGCGCGCGATTTCCTCGCGGCGGCCCGCGTCGGAAAGCTCATGGACGCTGGTGCGGGTGACGATGCCTTCACTCGATTTGGCGATGACGAAATGCGCGGCGCCCTTGGCGGCGACCTGCGGACTGTGAGTCACCGCGAGCAACTGCTTGCCCGCACCCGCAAGCCGCGCGAGCCGGTCACCGATCGCTGACGCGACCGCGCCGCCGACGCCGCGGTCGATTTCGTCGAAGATGATCGTGTCGGCGCCGCCCTCTTCGGCGAGTGCGACCTTCAGCGCTAAGATGAAGCGCGACAATTCGCCGCCCGACGCAATTTTGGCGAGCGGTGCGAAGGGCGCGCCGGGGTTGGTCGAAATCAGGAACTCGATGCGATCCATGCCGTCGGCGCCCCAGCGTTCGGCGGGCAATCGCTCGACGAGGGTCTGGAAACGCGCGGCATCGAGCTTGAGCGGCACCAGTTCGCCCGCCACCGCCGCGTCGAGGCGGACCGCGGCCTTGGCGCGGAGATCGGACAATGCGGTCGCGGCGTGGGTGTAGGTGGCGGCAGTTTCGGCGACCATCGCCTCAAGCTTCGCGAGCCCAGCGCTGCCCCCCTCGATCGCATCGAGCCGCGCCGCGAGTTCGCCCGTCAATTCGGCGAGCGCGTCAGGCTGACACCCATGCTTGCGCGCCATCGCGCGAAGTTCGAACAATCGGGTCTCGGTCGTCTCGAGCCGCTCGGGGTCATATTCCATCGCGCGCGCGGCTTCGTGCAGCTTCGCCTCGGCCTCGTCGGCCTCGATGATCGCGCGGTCGAGCCCCGCGAGCGCTTCGGCGAGCAGCGGATGGTCGCCCGCCAGCCGATCGAGCCGCCGCGCCGCGCCGCGCAGCTGCGCCGGACCGCTATCGCTGCCCTCGAACGCCGCCATGATCGCGCCGAGATCGCCGGCGATCTTCTCGCCCTTTTGCATCACCGCGCGCGCTTCGGCGAGTTCTTCCTCTTCACCCGGCTGCGGGTTCAGCGTCTGGAGTTCGGCGACGCAATGTGCCAGCCACTCGCGATCACGCTCCGCCTCGGCCAGCGCGCTGCGCGCCGCCGCCAGCCGTTCCTCGGCGCCGCGCCATGCGGCATGGGCGGCGGAAACCCCGGCGGTGTCGGCGCGGGCATAGGTGTCGAGCAGCGCGCGATGTCCGGCGGGCGCGAGCAGGCCGCGGTCGTCGTGCTGGCCGTGGATTTCGACGAGATAGCTGCCGACTTCGCGGAGCAGAGCTGCCGAACAGGGCTGGTCATTCAGGAAGGCGCGGCTGCCGCCATCGGCTTTCAGCGTGCGGCGGATTAGCAGCGGCTCACCCGCCTCCTGCGCCACATCATTGTCAGCGAGCAGTAATGCCAGTGGCGTCCCGACGGCAGGCGTGGCGAAGCTTGCCGTCACCTGCGCCTTGTCGCACCCCTGCCGCACCAGCGCATTGTCGGCGCGCGCGCCGAGCGCGAGGCCGAGCGCATCGAGCAGGATCGACTTGCCCGCACCGGTCTCGCCGGTCAGCACGCCCAGCCCGGCCTCGAAATCGAGGTCGAGTCGTTCGATCAGAACGATATTGGCAATGGACAGAGCGGTCAGCACAGCACGTCCTTACCGCAGAACAAAGCGCGAATCTATTCCTGGCGGAATCAGGCTGTCGGCGCGTGCTTCTGCATCAGCTTATAGGCGCGGTCGTACCATTTGGTGCCCGGATAATTGGCGCCCAAGACTGCGGCCGATTTCTTCGCCTCCTCGGGGATGCCCAGCGCCAGATAGCATTCGGTCAGGCGATAAAGCGCCTCAGCCGTGTGGCTGGTGGTCTGGAATTTCTGCGTCACTTCGCGGAAACGGATCGACGCGGCGAGCCAGTTGGAGCTGCGCTGATAGAAACGCCCGATCTCCATCTCCTTGCCCGCGAGGTGATCCTGGACCAGATCGACCTTGAGCCGCGCATCGGCGGCATAGCGGCTGTCGGGATAGCGGCGGATCACTTCGCCGAGCGCGTTCGATGCCTGCTGCGTGATTTTCTGGTCGCGCGTGACGTCGCTGATCTGCTCATAATAGCTGAGCCCGATCAGATAATAGGCATAGGCCGCATCTTTGTTGCCCGGGTGAATCGCAAGGAAACGCTGCGCCGATTCGATCGCCGGGGTATATTCGCGGTCCATATAATAGGAAAAGCTGCTCATCAGCTGTGCCCGGCGCGCCCAAGGCGAATAGGGATGCTGGCGCTCGACCTCGTCGAACAGCGCTGCGGCGATCCGGTAATTGCCCTGATCGAGCCGATCCTGCGCCGCGCGGTACAGCGTGTTGACGTCGCGCGCGACATAACGCGTGTCTTTCTTGACGCCGGCACCGCCGCCGCAGGCCGCCAAAAGTGGCGTGATCACAAGGGTAGCGGCGAGCAGGCGCGTCATGGCACGCGAGGAGGAGCGCTGAGTCATGCGGGCGGTATAGACACAGCGCGGATGAACGCAAAATAAATGATCGCGCTTTTCTGAGCGCGAGTGCCGGTCCGCTCGAAAATCAAGGCGCCTTGACGACGCAGCCCGTCGGCGCGTCGGCCAGGGCGGGCACGCGGCGCGCCGATTTGATCGTCACCATCGGCGCGAGCATCTGGCCCTTCATCACGCCCTCGCCCAGCGTTTCGGACACCGGGGCGGCATAGATTTTCTCCGCCACCTCCTCGCCCGCGACGATCTCACCGAACACCGCAAAGCCCGCATTGTCGCCGCCAAGCTTGGGATCGGCATCGAAACCCTTGATTTCGCTGAGCAACAAAAAGAAATCGCTCGTCGCGTCGCCGGGCGCCAGCCGCGCCATCGACAGCGCGCCCTTGCAGTTGGTGAGGCCAGTGACGTTGGTCGGCTCATGCACGATCGGGGGATAGTTGAGGCGCGGATCGCCGCGATTCCCCGCCTGGATCAGCTGGCTCGCCGGCCCCCAGCTACGCGTCGAACGATAAAATTGAAACCCGTCCATCCGTTTCGCATCGACATAGCGCAGGAAATTTTTCGCAGTGACCGGCGCGCGCTTGTCCTCCAGCCGCACGATGATGGTGCCAAGATCGGTGGTGAGCGCGACATAGGGGCGCGTGTCGGCGGCGCCGGGCGCTTCAGGCTTGGGCGGCACCGGCAAGGGTGGCGGGGGTGGTGGCGGCGCAAAGGTCGGCATCGGGCGCGTCCGCGGCGCCGGGACCGGTGCGGGTTGGGCCGCTGCGGCGGCGAGCGACAGGATCAGCGTCTCGAAAATCATGGCATCCTCGGTTCGAAAAATGGCCTGCGGCAAGGCTAGACGCTGTTCGTCGCCCCGCCAAGCCGCTGCTTGATGGACGCGCCGCATCCGACGCCGAAGGTTCTGCTGTCGGAAATCTCCAATGCCGCCCGGCGGTGCGGTGGCAGGGCAGCGCTTTCGAGGGGGAGTTTGCGATGCGGGTTCGGGTTATGGGTCTGGCCGTGCGGGCGGCGACGATATTGGCGCTGGCGGGATCGCCGGTGCTGGCGTCCGCGGCCGACAAGGCGACAGGGTGGCGCAACTGGGCCGACCATGGCGAACGCATTGCCCTGGCGATCAGGGCGGTAAACCCCGCACAGCTCGACAGCGCCTGCCAAGGCGTCACGGGCACGGTTGTCGGGCAAGGGTTCCAATTTCCCTATTGGGGGCAGCAACTGATCGGCGTGTGCCGGGTCTATGGCCGCCTGTTCGACCATCTGAAGGACGGCAACACCACGCACAGCGCGAAAAAGAGCGAGTGCAAGGAGCTGAAACAGGCACGAAACAATCTGGCCAAGGCAACCGATGTCGCCGAGGAGCCTCGCGCACTGCCCCTCGCGCAGACGCGGGTCGTGCTGATGGACGCGATGCGCGACACTTATTGCACGTAAGGCGACGCGTGATCATTAAACCATATGGTTGACAATAGGCGCGGCGCATTTAAATTTAACCACATGGTTGAACATGATTCGCAAACACTCGATAATATCTTCCACGCACTCGGCGATGCCACGCGCCGCGCGATGCTGGCCGAACTCGCTACCGGCGGGCGCACGGTCGGCGAACTGGCCGAGCCCTTCGCCATGTCGCTCGCGGCGGCGTCGAAACATATCAAGGTGCTGGAAAGCGCCGGACTGATCCGCCGCGACGTGCGCGGGCGGACGCATCATTGCAGCCTCGAGCCCGTGCCGCTGGCGAGCGCCGACCAATGGCTCGGCATGTATCGCCGCTTTTGGACCGACCGCCTCGACACCCTCGAACAGCTGCTGCGTGCTGAGGATGCCGCCACCCTTCCCCCGAAAAAAGGAGAATGACGATGAGCACGACCCTTGCCGACGACCATTACGGCCTGTTGACCGAGCCCGCGACGCTGACGATCCAGCGCCTGCTCCCCGGCCCGGTCACCCGCATCTGGTCCTATCTCACCGACGGCGAACTGCGCCGCCTGTGGCTCGCCGCGGGCGCGATGGAGGAAGAGGTCGGCGCGCCGGTCGACTTCGTGTGGCGCAACGACGACCTCACCGACCCGCCGGGGATGCGCCCCGAAGGCTTTGGCGACGAGCATCGCATGACGTGCGAGGTTACCGCGATCGACGCCCCGCGCCTGCTGTCGATCAGCTGGGGCAGTACCGGCGGTGTGACCTTCACGCTGGAGGAACAGGGCGATGAAGTACTGCTGACGATCGTCCATCGACGCATCGAAGACCCCACCGTGCTGCTGAATGTCAGCGCGGGCTGGCACGCGCATGTCGATGTGCTCGAAGCACGACTGCGCGGCACCACGCCCACGCCGCATTGGGACAATTGGACGCAGTTGCGCAGCGTCTATGCCGAGCGCCTGTCCAGCTGATCCCGTCTTGCGACCGGGAAGCTCGGTGGTGATCCGTGCATTTTGAAGGCGGAGTTGGAAACCGACAGCAACGGCACTTGATCCACCAGCTTATAATTTGAGCATGCGATCCGCGATGGCCTTGATCGCCGTCCTGCTTTCTGCGGATGCGGACATGTTGCTAAAGATCGCCACGCCGGTGCGGGTTGCAGGATCGAGATAGGCCGCGGTGAACAGGCCGGGATCGCCGCCCCAATGGTTGATCCGCGGCACCCCGCCCAGTTCCGAGGCCATCCAGCCGAGCCCCTGACCCGTCAGCCAATCCGGCAGACCCGCAGGCGTTCGCATCTCCAGCATCTGCGCGGCCGCCGCAGCGCTCAAAATCCGTGCTCCATCAGCAACGCCACCATTGGCGGCGGCGGCGAGAAAGCGCGTAAGATCGACGATGGACGAACGGAGCATCCCCGACGACCAGTCAGGAAAACCGACCGGCTCCACGGGCGTCGGCACGTCCTCGACCATATCATAGAGCGTCGCGCGGAGCTTGTCCGGCACGTCGGCGATCTTCCAGACCGAGTGACGCATGCCGAGCGGCGCGAAAAAGTATCGCCGAACATGGTCGCGCATATCCTCGCCCGTGATCCGTCCGACGAGATAGCCGAGCAGGCCATAGCCGACATTGCTGTAATCCCACATACTGCCGGGTGCGGCTGTCGAGAAATTCCCGCCTTCGGACCAGTAGCGCCCACCGGGAACGAGATAGGCCTTGAGGAGATCGGCAAGCGGCATGAGCGAGTCCTTGCCGCGCTCGCGGAAGTCGACCTGATAGTAAATCTGGTCCGAAATGCTGGAGACATGCATCAGCAAATGCCGGAAGGTGATCGGCGTATCGGGATGGGCGGGATTGGCCAGCGTGAAATCCAGATATGGGTTCACCGGCTCATCGAGATCGAACTTGCCTGCATCGGCCAGCGCCACAACCACTGCTGCGGTAACCGTCTTCGTGATCGAGGCGATGTGGAACATCGTATCCACGGTGACCGGCCGGCGCCCCGCAATGTCCGCGAAGCCATAACCGCGCGTCAGTTGTACTGCGCCGCGCCGCGCGACCCCCAGCGCCAGCCCGGGGATTTTCGCTTTCCCCATCTCCTCCAGAACAAATGCGTCAATTTCATCGCGCGGCCGCGCGAAGGCTGGATGCGCAACCAATGGCAGCGCTGCAACCGCAACGCCGCGGGCGAGAAGGTTCCGGCGGGAAATCCGGCAATCGGCACTTGTGTCAGCTTGCATCCTATGGTCCTTCAGCGCGATAGCCCGATGACGATGCGGGCTTGCGGTTAATTACGTAGGTGACTACCTATATGTCAACCGTCTGGAGCAAGCATGAACGATTCCGACTTTCCTGCCCGCGCCGGGGGCGGCGCGATCGGCGCGCGACTCAGGCGATTGTCGGCTCGCATCGATGCCGATGCCACGCGCGCCTATGCTGTACTTGGTATCCGCTTTGAGCAGCGTTGGTTCGGCGTGCTTAACCAGATTGCCATCAACGGCCCTATGGCAGTCACCGACATCGCCTCGACGCTCGGGATCACACATGTCTCCGTCAGCCAAACACGCCAGTCGCTCGAAAAAGCCGGGCTGATCGCGTCGGACCGCGACAGTCGCGACGCCCGGCGGCGGACGTTGCGCCTGACCAGCAAAGGCCAGGATTTCGTCCGGCGTCTGGAGCCCATTTGGCAGGCCTGTGAAGACGCGGCTCGCGAGCTCGATGCAGAGGCTGGCGAGGTTGTCCGCGCACTCAGCCGGCTCGATGAGGCCATTGCCAGGAAATCGCTGTTCGACCGCATCATGGCGCGTATCGGCGGCATATGATGCGTCCAAGGGGCCCTTGCGGTCGATCGCGGCGCCATGGCCGACATCGAACGGAATCAACGCCGCGACATAATCCTCCCATTGAATTTGCGCGCGCAAAGCTTATCTCGGGATTGCGGGCCGGGCCCCTCTGACGATCGCATCGATCGTGATGTCGGACCGCATCGAGGATACTCGATGTTGGCTCGACCTATATGCTTCCCAAGCCACATCGACACCTCGGTTGGATCACAATCGGAGTCTGTGTGATGTCGCATATATTTTTCTCCTCTGCCCTCGGGCAGAAATCCGGCAATCGGTTTGGGCCGACCAGCGGGAGGGGCACGCAATGACGGGCCCCGCTGTGGGTATGCCCTGCCCCGTCTGCAAAGTGCCGCTATCGATGAGCGACCGCCAGGGCGTCGAGATCGACTATTGCCCGCAATGCCGCGGAGTGTGGCTCGATCGCGGCGAACTCGACAAGATCATCGAGCGCAGCCTGGCCGCCGAACCGGCGCAGGCGCCGTCAGCGCCGCCCCCGCCGCAACAGCCCTATCCGCAAGCCGCACCGCCCCCACCCTGGGGCCACGGGCACCATGGACATCACAAGGGATATCCGAAGCGCCGGAAATCCTTTCTGGAAGAGCTGTTCGACTAGCATATCGGACGGGGCCGGTTTGGCCGGTCCCGTCTTGCGGCACCTTTGCCGCCCATCTCTCCAACGCACAAAAAAGGGGCCGCTTTCGCGGCCCCTTTCTTTTATCCGATAGCGGAAGACTTAGTCCTTCAGAAAGTCGGGCACATGGCCCTGATCTTCCGGACCATCGTTGCGCTCGCGGCGCGGGCCGCGATCGGCGCCGCCGTCACGACGCGGGCCGCGGTCACGACCGCCACCGCCGCCACGCGGACCGCGATCGCCACGGTCGCCGCCTTCACGGCCCCGATCGCTTCTGGGACCACGATCGCCGCGCGGTTCGCGGGCTTCACGCGGCGGGCGCGTATCTTCCAACTCTTCGCCGGTTTCCTGATTGACGACGCGCATCGACAGGCGAACCTTGCCGCGCTGGTCGATCTCGAGGACCTTGACCTTGACTTCCTGGCCTTCGCTCAGGACGTCAGCGACCTTTTCGACACGCTCGTTGGCGATTTCGCTGACGTGGACGAGACCGTCCTTGCCGCCCATGAAATTCACGAACGCACCGAAATCGACGAGGTTGACGACCTTGCCGTCATAGACCTTACCGACTTCGGCTTCCTCGACGATGCCCGAAATCCACTTGCGAGCGGCTTCGATCTGGGCCGGATCGCTCGACGAAATCTTGATCAGACCTTCGTCGTCGATGTCGACCTTGGCGCCGGTGGTCGCGACGATCTCGCGGATCACCTTGCCGCCGGTGCCGATGATGTCGCGGATCTTCGACTTGTCGATCTGCATCGTCTCGATACGCGGAGCATAATCCGACAGCTCGGTACGGGCTTCGCCCAGCGCCTTCGCCATTTCGCCGAGGATGTGCGCGCGGCCTTCCTTGGCCTGGGTCAGAGCGGCTTCGAAGATCTCGCGCGTGATGCCCGCGATCTTGATGTCCATCTGCATCGTGGTGATGCCTTCGGACGTCCCAGCCACCTTGAAATCCATGTCGCCGAGGTGATCTTCATCGCCCAGGATATCCGACAGGATCGCATAATCCTTGCCTTCGAGGATCAGGCCCATGGCGATGCCCGAAACCGGGCGCTTCAACGGAACGCCGGCATCCATCATCGCGAGGCTGCCGCCGCAAACCGACGCCATCGACGACGAGCCGTTCGACTCGGTGATGTCGCTGGTGATGCGGATCGTGTACGGGAACTCGTCCTTGGTCGGCAGCACGGGGTGCAGCGCACGCCATGCCAGCTTGCCATGACCGACTTCGCGGCGGCCCGGCGCGCCGAAGCGACCGACTTCACCGACCGAATAGGGCGGGAAGTTATAGTGCAGCATGAAGTTCTGGTACGACAGGCCGTTCAGACCGTCGATCATCTGCTCGCTGTCCTTGGTGCCCAAGGTGCAGGTTGCGATGGTCTGGGTCTCGCCACGCGTGAACAGCGCCGAACCATGCGAACGCGGCAGGAAGTGCGTTTCGGCAACAATCTGGCGAATCTGCGTGGTGGTGCGGCCGTCGATGCGCTTGCCGTCCTTGAGGATGGCGCCGCGAACGATTTCGGCTTCCAGCTTCTTCATCAGCTTGGACGCGGCCAGCTGATCCTGCGGAGCGGCATCAGCGAAAGCGTCCTTGGCCTTGCTGCGCGCTTCGTTGAGCGCGTTCGAACGCGCCGACTTGTCGGTCAGCTTGTAAGCGGCGGCAATATCCTTGCCGATCAGCTTCTTCAGCTTGTCCTTGGCGGCGGTCAGATCGGCCTGTTCGGCCATCGCCCAAGGCTCCTTGGCGGCCTGTTCGGCGAGCTTGATGATCGCCTTGACGACTTCCTTACACGCATCATGCGCGAACAGGACGGCGCCGAGCATGATCTCTTCCGACAGCTCGTTGGCTTCGGATTCGACCATCATCACCGCGTCGTAGGTTGCAGCAACGACGAGGTCGAGGTCGCCTTCGGCAACCTGCGCATCGGTCGGGTTGAGGATATATTCGCCGTCGATATAGCCGACGCGTGCTGCGCCGATCGGGCCCATGAAGGGAACGCCCGAAATCGTCATCGCAGCCGACGCGGCGACAAGCGCCAATATGTCAGGCTCGTTATGGCCGTCATAGCTCAGAACATGCGCAATGGCGTTGATTTCGTTGTAGAAACCTTCGGGGAACAGCGGGCGGATCGGGCGATCGATCAGGCGGGAAACCAGCGTTTCCTTTTCGGTCGCGCCGCGCTCACGCTTGAAGAAGCCACCCGGGATGCGTCCGGCGGCCGAATATTTTTCCTGATAATGGACGGTGAGGGGGAAGAAATCCTGCCCCTCCTTGACCTTCTTGGCGGCAGTGACGGCGCACAGGACAACGGTTTCGCCCAGCGTCGCCATCACGGCGCCGTCGGCTTGGCGGGCAACCTTGCCCGTTTCGAGGGTCAGCGTTTCACCGCCCCACTCGATCGATACTTTTTTCACGTCAAACATGAGATTTCCTTCGCCCGCCGGGCCCTATGCCAGGCGGGGCCTCTAGTTCCGGGTAATCCGACCCGGGGCGGTGCGGGGCGTCTGTCTGCCCCAATGGCGGTCCCGCCGAATGCGGGAGAGCCCGTTTGGCGCCGCCATTTGCGGACGCCAATATGACAGCGGCCCCGGAAATCCGGGGCCGCCGAAAATTTCTTACTTACGAAGACCCAGCTTCGCGATGAGAGCCTGATAACGGCCCTCGTCCTTCTTCTTCAGATAGTCCAGCAAGCTGCGACGCTTGTTGACCATCATCAGGAGGCCGCGGCGGCTGTGGTTGTCCTTGTGGTGCGCCTTGAAGTGATCGGTCAGCGTGTTGATACGATCGGTCAGGATGGCAACCTGGACTTCCGGCGAACCGGTATCGCCCTTTGCGCGGGCGTTGTCGTTGATGACTTCGGTTTTGCGCTCGGCAGTAATCGACATATATTTTTTCCTTCGAACATCCTGACTTAAAGATTAAAGCCGCGCACGACCTTCAGCGTTCCCGCCAAAGCCTCGATCAGGGCGATGGGACGCATATCGCTGTCCCGTCCCCAATAGAGCCCGTCATCCGTAGCTACCCCGGTCCAGACACGACCCTGACGGATCGCCCCTGCCGCTTCCGGGGAAAGGTTCAGAGCCGGGATGTCGACCAGCCCTGCCTCCAGCGGCAGAATGAATTCTGATTGGGCGGCGCCTTGGCCGAAAGCGTTCAATTTGTCCAGCGAAATCGCCTGTTCGAGCGTGAAAGGCCCCGCCCTGGTGCGGCGCAGCATCGTCACATGCCCGACACTGCCGACCGCATGCGCGATGTCACGCGCAAGGCTGCGGATATAGGTGCCCTTCGAGACATGGGCGGTCAGGGTGATCGATTCGAGCGGCCCTGCCCCTCCCTGCTCCGCTTGTCCTGAGCTTGTCGAAGGACCGTTCTTGCTTTCAACGTCCGAAGAGGAGGACGGCCCTTCGACAAGCTCAGGGCAAACAGAGAGAGTGTGTATCACAACATTTCGCGGCTTCATCTCGACCACTTCGCCCTTACGCGCCAAGTCATAGGCGCGCTGTCCGTCGATCTTGATCGCCGAAAAGGCAGGCGGCACCTGTTCGATCGGTCCGGTGAAGCGCGGCAACACCGCCGCGACCTCGGCCAAGGTCGGCCGCACTTCGCTCGTCGCGACAGCTTCGCCCTCGGCATCGAGGCCGTCAGTCTGCACCCCGAACTTTATGGTGAAGTCATAAGTCTTGCTCGCGTCGAGCATCCGCCCGCACAGCTTGGTCGCCTCGCCAAGCGCGATCGGCAACACCCCCGACGCCAGCGGGTCGAGCGTCCCGCCATGCCCGACCTTGACCTTGCCCAGCCCCGCCTCGCGGCACACGCGCTTCACCGCGCCCACCGCCTGCGTCGAGCCGAGCCCCAAGGGTTTGTCCAATATGATCCAGCCGTTCATGCTGCGCCGCTAGAGCATTTTCAGTCCGGGTAAAACCGGACGGTTCGTAAAATGCGGCAACAGAAGCTCCGCATCGACACGAGTTGTCAATTTTGCGCGGGCGCCTTGGCAGCTTCGGCGGCTTTCCGCGCCGCCGCCTTCTCCTTCTTCGTCGGCGGCGGTGCCGAGGTAACGAAAGAGCTCAACTGACAGCGCTCGCCGCGCACGACGAGCGTCGCGAAGCGGTCGAGGCGCGAGATACCGCGGGTATCGACCCCGATCACCTGCGCGAAATCGAGGTCGCGGCAAAAGCCGGCGAAGGTGCCATAATACCAGTCGCCGCGGCGATCCTGGATCCAGATGCCGCGATCGCGGTCGGCGCGCCAGTTACGGATCGAGCTGTCGCTCGGGAAAACGATGCTCGACTCGACGCCAAGCGCGCGTTCAGTCTTGGCGGGTTCGGCAGCGGCGGCTCCAAAGGGAAGCAGCGCGGCCGCAAGCAGAATGGAAAGTGTCCTTTTCATGCCACAATCCCTAGCAATGCCGGGCTGAACCGGCACTGACCCCTTTGTTAGGCGCCGTTCATCTGCGCCGCAATCCATTCATCGGCGAGCAGCGACCATAGCCCGGTGTCGCGGATATAGCCGGTCCAGGTAATGCGTTCCGAACGCAGCACGCCTTCCTTGGTGCAACCGAGCTTGGCGACCGCAGCCTGACTCCGCTTGTTGCGCTCGTCGATGCGGAACTCGATGCGGCGGATCCCTGCATCGAACGCATGGTCGATCATCAACCGCTTCACCCGTCCATTGAAGCCGGTGCCGCGATGATCGGGGTGGATGAAACTGTTGCCGATCTCGACCGTCTGCGCCGACGCATCGGGCCGCAGCCAGGCAGTCATGCCGACGAGCGTGTCGCCGTCCATGATCGCATAGGGCATGCGCCCGCCCTTCCCGGTCAGCACGTCGAAGCTCGCATCGAAATGATCGGAATCGAAGCTCGACGAATAGATTGCCCAGACGTCGGCATCGGCGGCGCAGACCACACGCAGCGCCTTCCGGTGCGCCTCGGTCAGCTTGACGAGTTTCAGGTCGCCATCGGCGAGTTCGGTATAAAGGTGGTCAAGCATCGGCCGACGCCCCGGCTGCCTCGCGCCGCTTTTGCATGAAGTGGCGGCGGCACATTGCGACATAGCGATCATTGCCGCCGATCTCGGTCTGCGCGCCCGCAACCACCGCGCGGCCCTGTTCGTCGACGCGGAGATTCATCGTCGCCTTGCGGCCGCATTCGCACACGGCCTTCAATTCAACGAGCGCGTCGGCAATACCGAGCAGCGCCGCCGAACCGGGGAAAAGCTCCGCCGAAAAATCGGTGCGCAGGCCATAGCAGAGGACGGGAATCCCAGCCTCGTCAGCGAGCCGCGCAAGCCCCAGCACCTGCTCGCGCGTCAGGAATTGCGCCTCGTCGACGAGGACGCAGGCGAGCGGACGTTCAGCATGTTCGGCGTTCACCGCCGCCCACAGGTCGCTGTCGGGATCGAATTTATGCGCCTCTGCGATCAGGCCAATGCGGCTCGTCACCTGCCCCGCGCCATAACGATCATCGAGCGCGGCAGTCCACAGCATCGTTTCCATGCCGCGCTCGCGATAGTTGAAATCCGCCTGCAACAGCGTCGTCGATTTGCCGGCGTTCATGCTGGCGTAGTAGAAATAGAGCTTGGCCATGGGGCGAGCGATAACGCGTTCGAATAGCCTCGTCACCCCGGACTTGATCCGGGGTCCCTCTCCACCATGCTGAAAAGCGGGCCCCCGGATCAAGTCCGGAGTGACGAAGGGAGGAGCGCTGCTTGACTCGCCCACCGCCGCTGTCATGCTGCCCCCAACAGAAGCAGCACAAACAGTGGGGAGAGCTGCCATATGCGCCTGATGCCAGTGAGCGACGCAATGTTCCTTGTGGGCGAGAGCCGCGAAATGCCGATGCATATCGGCGGTATCAACCTCTACACCCTGCCCGACGATGTCGATGAGACCGATTGGCTGAACGAACAACTCGCATTGCTGCGGCAATCGGAAGGGCTACGGCGCCCGTTCAGCGAGGTGCTGAAATTGACTCCCTTCGGCCAGTACGGCCCGATCCGCCTCGAGCCCGATCGCGACATCGACATGCACTATCATGTCCGGGCCGCCGCGCTGCCCAAGCCCGGGCGCTATCGCGAGATGTTCGAACTTGCCTCACGCCTCCATTCTGGCCTGCTCGACCGCACCCGGCCCTTGTGGGAAATCACGTTGATCTCGGGTTTGCCCAATCGGCAGATCGCAACTTTCAAAAAAGTGCACCACGCCCTGATGGACGGCGCGGCGAGCATCCATTTCTATAATTCGATGCTCTCCCCCGACCCGAAGGAACGGCGCACTTATTCGCCGCTCTCGGTCGAGGCTTATGAAGCCTATAAGCGCCAATTCCCCATGGCGAAAAAGCCGCCGCGCCCCAGCCTGACCGACATCAAGGCGATTGGCGATTTCCTGAAGGAGCAATGGGGAAACAGCGTCGGGGTGACGAAGGCGCTGAACCAATATGTCGCGGCCATGTTCGGGATTGGCGGCGACGGGCTGACCACGCCCTTCAGCGGCGTGCCGCGCACGAGCTTCAACCGCAACATCACCGGTGCGCGCCGCTTCGTCGCGCAAAGCTGGTCGCTCGAGCGCGTGCGCGCGATGGGCAAGGCCTATGACGGGACGATCAACGACGCGGTGCTCGGCATGTGCGCGGGGGCGATGCGCAAATATCTGCAATCGCTGAACGAACTGCCCGACAAGCCGCTCAAGGCCATGGCGCCGGTCTCGATTCGTCCCAAGGGCGATGTCGATTCGGGCAATTCGGTCGCGTCAGTGACCGCCAATCTCGCGACGCATATCGACGACCCCGCCGAGCGGATGGCAACGATCCAGGCGTCGATGAATTCAGCAAAGGCACAGCTGCGCGCC
Source organism: Sphingopyxis witflariensis (assembly GCF_002205635.1). Classification (GTDB taxonomy): domain Bacteria; phylum Pseudomonadota; class Alphaproteobacteria; order Sphingomonadales; family Sphingomonadaceae; genus Sphingopyxis; species Sphingopyxis witflariensis. The sequence goes on from NZ_NISJ01000005.1 coordinate 193,674, forward strand.
ATGACCGCCGGGCAGATTCAGCTCTACACCGCGATCACAAGCTTCCCGATGATGCTGACCGCACTGACCCGCACCGCCGACCGCTTTCCCGCTTATTCGGTGACGATTTCGAACGTGCCGGGGCCACGCGAGCAAATGTACTGGAACGGCGCACGGCTCGACGGCATGTATCCCGCGAGCATCCCGGTCGACGGCATGGCGATGAACATCACCCAGGTGTCGAACAACAAGAATATCGATTTCGGCATCACCGCCTGCAGGCGAAGCGTGCCGCATGCGCAGCGGATGATCGATTATCTGGAGGAAGCGCTGGTCGAGTTGGAGCAGGCGGCGGGGATCAAGAAATAAGCGTCGCCCCTGCGAAGGCAGTGGTCGCTATCGGCGGTGCACAAGGTTGCCAGTGGCCCCCGCCTTCGCGGGGGCGACGGCAATTATTCCTCGCCGTCGCGCTCGCCCAGATCGCGCGCAACCTTCGGGTCGCGCAGCAATTTGTCGATGTGACTCGCTTCGTCAAAGCTTTCGTCGCTCAGAAACTTCAGCTTCGCGGCATATTTCATCGTCATTTTTTCCGCGACGCTCTTTTGCAGCCAGGCGGTGTTGGTGCGCAGCGCCTTCAGCACCGCTTCCTCTTCCTTGCCGAGCAGCGACTTCACGAACACCGTCGCGTGGCGCAGGTCCGATGACATACGCACTTCGGTGACGCTCACCGGATGCTTGGTCAGCTGGTCGTCGTGGACGTCGCCGCGCGCGAGGATTTCGGACAGGATATGGCGTACCTGTTCGCCGACGCGCAGCGCGCGGACCGTGGGGCCCTTTTCCTTTTCGGTTTTCATCGGGCGTCCTTTGCCTCTTCGTCCAGTTTTGCGACGATCCGTGCGATCGAGCGCATGTTGCGCGCGGTGCCCTTGTGACCAAGCCGCTTTTCGATCCACGCACCGGTCAGTTTGCTATCGGCCACCCCGTCGCCGAAATCGATGAACAGCGCGCGGTCGCCCAGCGCCAGCTTTTCGTCGCCGCGGCCGCGATGATCGGCGACCAGCGTGTCGAACTGTTCCTGCGTCGGCTGGCCGTCGAGGAACATCGTGTGGACGAACTTGTCCTCATTCATTCCCGCAAACGGATTGTCGGCAATCGCGGCGGCGAGCTCGTCACGGCTGCGCACCAACGCGGCGGTGGCCATGTCGAAACGCTCATCGACCATCAGCGTCAATTTTTCTTCGAGCCCGCGCGTCGGCCGTTCGTCATGGTCGAACAAAACATTGCCGCTCGCAACGACGGTCTCGACCGAGGTGAAATCCTCGGCCTCGAACGCCGCGCGCAGATCGGCCATCTTCAGCCGGTTTCCACCGACATTGATGCTGCCGAACAATGCCACATAGCGAGCCATGCTGGCGCCTCCTGATCCGCGCGAAGCGGACGCTTTTTACAGCGTCCGGTCGCGCAGTTCGACTTCGAAGACTTCGAGGTGATCGCCCGCCTTGATGTCGTTGGTATCCGTCAGCACGACACCGCATTCGAGACCGGCGCGCACTTCGGCGACATCGTCCTTGAAACGACGCAGCGAAGCGATGGTCGTCGCCGAGACGATAACATCGGCACGCGTGAGACGCGCATGAAGTCCCTTGCGGATGACACCTTCGAGCACGAGCAGACCTGCGGCCTTGTCGCGCTTGCCGGCGGGGAAGACATCCTTGACTTCGGCGCGGCCGACGACGGTTTCGATCCGTTCCGGACCCAGCTCGCCCGCCATTTCCTTCCGAATTTCATCGGTCAGGTGATAGATGACATCATGGTACATGAAGCGCACTTTTTCGCGCTTCGCGATATCGCGTGCCTTGGGGTTCGGACGGACGTTGAAGCCGATGATCGGCGCATTGGTCGCCGCCGCGAGCGTCACATCGCTTTCGGTGATCGCACCGGCGCCCGACTGAAGCACGCGGACGCGGATCTCGTCGGTCGACAGCTTGTTCAGCGCATTGACGATCGCCTCGACCGAGCCCTGCACATCGCCCTTGATGATCACCGGGAACTGAATGACGTTCGCCTTGTCAGCGAGCGCCTCAAACATGCCTTCGAGGCTGACCGGCGCCTGGACGGTGCGCTTCTTGAGCGCCTCGCCATGGCGATAGGCAGCAACTTCGCGGGCGCGGGCTTCGTTCTCGACGACGGTGAGCGTATCGCCCGCCATCGGAACGCCGCCCAGACCCAGCACTTCGACCGGCATCGACGGTGTGGCCGATTTGATCTGCTTGCCCTGATCGTCGATGAGCGCGCGGACGCGGCCGCTTTCGGCTCCGCAGACGAAGATGTCGCCGACCTTCAGCGTACCGCGGCGGACGAGGATCGTCGCGACGGGGCCGCGGCCCTTGTCGAGCTTTGCCTCGATCACCGTGCCTTCGGCGGCGCGGTCGGGATTGGCCTTGAGTTCCATGATCTCGGCCTGCATCGCAATCGCTTCGAGCAGCTTGTCGAGACCGGTTTTTTTCAAAGCCGACACTTCGACATTCTGGACGTCACCGCCCATTTCCTCGACCACCAGCTCATGTTCGAGCAGGCGTTCGCGGACGCGCTGCGGGTTGGCGCCTTCCTTGTCGACCTTGTTGATCGCCACGATGATCGGCACGCCGGCCGCCTTCGCATGCTTAATCGCTTCGATCGACTGCGGTTTCAGCCCGTCGTCGGCCGCGACCACCAGGATAACGATGTCGGTGACATTGGCACCGCGCTGACGCATCTCGGTAAAGGCTTCGTGGCCCGGCGTATCGAGGAAGGTGACGATGCTGCCATCGGGGGTCTTCACCTGATAGGCGCCGATATGCTGGGTGATGCCGCCGGCTTCGCCCGCAACGACATTGGCGCCGCGGAGCGCATCGAGAAGCGACGTCTTGCCGTGATCGACATGGCCCATGATCGTGACGACCGGCGCGCGCGGCTTCAGATGCTCGGCATCGTCGACGTCCTCGTCGTGACGGATGTCGACATCGCCTTCGCTCACGCGCTTGATCTCATGACCGAATTCGGTGACGAGCAGTTCGGCGGTGTCCTGATCGATCGTGTCGATGCTGCTGGCCGGGCTGCCCATTTTGAACAGCGCCTTGGTCAGATCGCTGACCTTTTCGGCCATACGGTTGGCGAGATCCTGAACCGTGATGCTTTCGGGCACGACGACTTCACGGACCTGCTTCTCGCGCGGACCAGACGAGGAAGTGTGCGAACGCTTTTCCTTTTCGCGAGCGCGCTTCAACGCCGCGAGGCTGCGCGCACGTGCACCCTCATCCTCGTTCAGCGCACGCGTGACGGTCAGCTTGCCCGATTGGCGACGGCTGTCGCCGCCACGGGTTGCCTTCGGCTCGGGGCGCTTGGGTTCAGGGCGCGGCGGAGCCGCGACCGGAGTGAAGCGGCGCGGTGCCGGTGCGGCGCTGGTCGTCGCCCGCGGTGCGGGAGTCGGCGCAGCCGCTGCAGGCGCAGCAGCCGTTTCCGTCTTGGCGACGGGAGCCGGGGCAGCAGCCACAGGTTCGGCGGCGGGCGCAGGGGCGACCGGTTCCGGCGCGGCGACAGACGCCGGCGCAGCCTTTTCGGCGGCGCGGGCTTTTTCTTCCTCAATGGCACGGGCACGCGCGGCTTCTTCGCGGCGGCGCGTTTCCTCGAGCGCGTTCATGCGCGATTCTTCGGCCTCGCGCAGCAACTGCACCTGGCGTTCCTGACGCGACATCAGGCTGCTCGCCTCGCTGACGCGCGGCGTAGCAGCCGGCCTCGGCGGCGGCGGCGGCGCGACGGGAGCCGCAGCAACCGGTGCGGGCGCGGGCGCGGCGGGTGCCGGAGCAGCCTCGACCTCTTCCATTTCGGGCGCGGCGGTTTCGCCGGGACGCCCGAGCACGCGGCGACGCTTCACCTCGACCACCACCGTGTTGCGGCGGCCGTGGCTGAATTGCTGTTGCACCTGGCCGGATTCGACCGTCCGCTTCAGCCCCAGCGGCTTGCGGGTCAGCGTCGGCTTGTCCTGTTCGTCACTCATCGAAAACCATCATTCCTTCAAAACGCGTCCGAAGCGGCGGTGCCAGCTGGCGCCGTCCCAATTTCTTCCTCGCCGGCGGGCGGCGGAGTCTGCGGATCGGAATCGCGGTTGGACGCGTCCCTACTCCATCCTGTGAAAAACTGCCAGCGGCTCAAATGCGCAAGCACACGGGCCGCGGCGCGGGCGTCGGTCAACGCCAGATGCACCGCATTTTCGCGCCCTAATGCCATAGATAGGGTGCCGCGGTCCACCGGCAAGACCAAACCCTCGCGGCCGGAGCCTTCGGCATCCTCGCCGACGCGCCATGCCTGCGCCAATTTCTTGCGCCCGTCCTCGCCTGCATCATTGGCATGGAGAAGCAAGCGAACCTGCCCCTTGCGCGCCGCCTGCTCGATACGTTCATTGCCGCTGATCAGCGTGCCGGAGCGCGCCTCGAGCCCCAGCCTGTCGAGCGTCGCCCGCATCAACTGCGCCTCGATCCGCGCGCCGAGGTCATCGGGAATGACCATATTATTTTCGTGCAAGGCGCGGGCGAGCCCGCCTTTCAGCTTGCCTTTTGCCTGCGCGGCTTCGAGCTCGGCGCGCGGCACGCCGATCCACGCACCGCGTCCGGGCGCCTTGCCATGCACATCGGGCGCGATCTGACCATCGGGGCCAAGCGCCAGACGCACGAGCTGCTCTGCCGGAACAACTGCTCCGGACAATATGCAGCGCCGTTCGGGCACATGTTGGCCGCGCCGACCAGCGCGGTCTGGTTCGCTCAGCTGATCATTGTGCGGGGTCCGCATCGGCGGCCTCCCCGTTTTGCGGCTCTGCCGCGGGCCCAGCTTGCGGCGCAGCTTCTTCCACCGACTCGGCCGACTCTTCGTCGTCGAACCAATGGGCGCGCGCCGCCATGATGATCTCGTTGCCCTGCTCTTCGCTCAAGCCATATTCGCCCAGCACGCCGCCCTTGTCCTCAGCGCGGTCACCGCGCGGCGGGCCGCGGCGGTTGTCGGTGCGCTTCTTGGCGATCAGTTCGTCGGTAGCGAGATCGGCGAGGTCGTCGAGCGTCTTGATCCCGGCCTTGCCAAGCACGACAAGCATCGCTTCGGTCAGGTGCGGGATCTCGGCCAACGCATCTTCGACGCCCAGTTCGCGGCGTTCGGCGCGCGACGCTTCTTCGCGGCGCTCGAGCCCTTCGGCAGCGCGGCTCTGCAGTTCCTGCGCCAGTTCCTCGTCGAAACCTTCGATGCTCGCCAGTTCGTCGATGCCGACATAAGCGACTTCTTCGAGCTCACCGAAGCCTTCGGCGACGAGCAGCTGCGCGAGGGTTTCATCGACATCGAGTTCTTCCTGGAACATCGACGAGCGTTCGACGAATTCACGCTGGCGCTTTTCGCTGGCATCAGCCTCGGTCATGATGTCGATCTGGCTGCCGGTCAACTGGCTGGCGAGACGGACATTCTGGCCACGACGACCGATAGCGAGCGACAGCTGATCGTCGGGAACGACAACTTCGATGCGGCTGTCATCCTCGTCGATGACGACGCGCTGGACCGTTGCCGGCTGCAATGCGTTGACAACGAAGGTCGCGGTATCTTCCGACCAGGGGATGATGTCGATCTTTTCGCCCTGCATTTCCTGGACGACTGCCTGAACGCGGCTGCCCTTCATGCCGACGCATGCGCCGACGGGGTCGATGCTGCTGTCATAGCTGATGACGCCGATCTTGGCGCGCGAGCCCGGGTCGCGGGCAGCGGCCTTGATCTCGATGATGCCGTCGTAGATTTCGGGCACTTCCTGCGCGAACAGCTTCTTCATGAAGTCGGGGTGCGCACGGCTGAGGAAAATCTGCGGACCACGGGTTTCGCTGCGTACCGACAGGATCAGCGCGCGGACGCGATCACCGACGCGCATCAGTTCGCGCGGGATCTGCTGGTCGCGGCGGATCACGCCTTCGGCGCGGCCAAGGTTGACGACGATGTGGCCGAATTCGACCGACTTCACGACGCCGGTGATGATTTCACCGGCGCGATCCTTGAATTCCGCATATTGGCGCTCGCGGTCGGCTTCACGGACCTTCTGAAAGATCACCTGCTTTGCCGACTGGGCGTCGATGCGGCCGAGATCGACTGCGGGCAGCGGATCGACGATGAAGTCGCCCAGTTGAGCGTCTTTCTGCAGCTTCTGACCGGCGGCCAGATCGACCTGTTTGAAATAATCCTCGACCTGTTCGACGACCTCGACGACGCGCCACAAGCGCAGGTCGCCGGTCTGAACGTCAAGCTTGGCGCGGATGTCATTCTCGGCACCGTAACGGGCGCGCGCCGCGCGCTGGATCGCTTCCTCGATCGCCTCGATGACGATCGCCTTGTCGATCATCTTCTCGCTGGCGACGCTGTTGGCAATCGCCAGCAGTTCGGCGCGGTTGGCAGAAATGGCAGTGGCCATCAGTCCTGTCCTTCTTCTTCCAGTTCATCGGCGCCGTCGCTCGACAGCGGGATGGTTGCGGCAATTAATTTGTCGGTGAGAACGAGCTTCGCCGTATCGATCGCGTCGAACGGCAGTTTATGCTCGACCCCTTGCGTATCTTCTATCGTCACGACATCGTCCTCGATGCCGATCAGCAGGCCGCTGAAGCGTTGACGCCCGTCGCGCTTTTCTTTCAGCGCAACCTTGGCCTCATGCCCCGCCCAGTCGGCGAAGTCGGTGCGGCGCGTCAGCGGCCGATCGATGCCGGGCGACGACACTTCCAGCCGGTAGGCCTGCGCGATCGGGTCCTTGCCCGCTTCCTCGAGCGCGTCGAGCTGGGCCGAAATGCGGCGCGACAGATCGGCACAATCCTCGATAGTCAGCTGGCGCGTCGCGGGACGCTCGGCCATCACCTGCAGCGTCGGGTCGCTCTCACCGCCGAAAAAGGCGACGCGCACGAGCGCAAGGCCCATCGCCTCGGCTTCGGGTGCAATGATCGCATTCAGGACGTCGAGATCGGCCAATATATTATCCCAAAAATCATGATCGAAAAGCCATGCAGGAACGGCCGCCGCGGCCCGCGGCCCCGACGTCCCAACTGGCTAACCATGTCAAGAAGTAGGCGGCATATAGGCTGACGAGGGTGAGTCGGCAAGGGGGAATGCTGCGTCAGGCTTCGCGGCGCGCGTTGCGGAGCCAGCGCTTCGCCGCGAGCGCGACGAAGCCGACGAGCAACCCCCAAAAAGCCGATCCCAGACCAAAGGCCGCGAGCCCCGATCCGGTGGCGAGAAAGGTCAGGATCGCGGCGTCGCGCTCATCGGCGGCCGACAGCATGGCATCGATCGCGCCGGTCAGCGCCGGGATCAGCGCGACCCCGGTCAGCGCCGCGATCACTTCGGGCGGCAGCGCAAGGAACAGGCGCACGAGCGCGGGGGAGAAGAGCGCAAGGAGAAGATAAAAGCCCGCGTAGATCACTCCGACCACCCAGCGCCGATCGCGGTCGGGGTGAGCGTCATCATTGGTGCAGATCGCGGCGGTGATCGCGGCCAGATTGACCGCATGCGCACCAAAGGGTGCCATCAGCACCGACATCATCCCCGTCCCGGCGATCAGCTTGCCCGCCGGCGGCACATAGCCCGCGGTCCTGAGCACGACGATCCCCGGCAGATTCTGCGACACGAGGGTCACGAGGAAGAGCGGTACGCCGACGCTGAGAATCGTCTGCGCGTCAAACTGCGGCCATATCGGAAGCAAGGCCCCGAAAATCGGCCCCGATGGAAGATGCGCCACATCGCCGCGCGCCAGCGTCAGTATAAAGCCGGCGACGAGCACCAGCAGCAGCGCATAGAGCGGCGCCCGCTGCCGCGCGATCACGAACACCCCGACGAGCAGCGCGACCAATGCAGGATCGCCGGTTCCGACACGAAAGAGCCCAAGGCAAAAGGGCAGCAGCACCCCCGCGAGCATCGCGGACGCCACCGAAGCGGGAATCCTTTCGGCGATTCGGCCCAGCGCGGGAATCGCCCCAAGCCCGACCATCAGCAACGCCGCGGCGAGGAAACAGCCGACGGCGACCGGCCACGACAGGCCCGGGGCGGTCGCGGCGAGCAGCGCGGCACCCGGCGTCGACCAGGCCAGCACGACCGGCATGCGCAGTCGCAGCGAAATCATCGCGCCGGCGACCGCGATGCCGAGGCACAGCGCCGTAACCGCGCTTCCGGTCTGCTCGACCGAGGCGCCGAGTGTCCGCATCGCCTGCACGACGAGGGCGATCGTTCCGCCGAAACCGATCAGCGCCGCGATCAGCGCGGACGACCAGGCATTGATGGGAGGCAATCTAAACATCGCCCCCCCCCTAACCATGTGGCAGATGACGGGAAAGCCCCGCCATCATCGGCACTGCCATGATGGCATATAGCTGGCGCGCGGAGGTCAATGCCCGGCGACGTCCCGGCAAATATTCGCACGAAAAGCCGGGCGGATTGGCCCGAATTCGCAACGAACCTTGACTTTTCGGCAAAATAACGCCAAGTTACTCGTGCTAACGTCGCCTGCGACGGAAATTTGATGCCTCCAGGCTGATCCTTCCCTTCACACGCTACCAGCTCCGCCGGTGCTTTTGCCGGTGGATACCCCTGTTTTCGTGAAAGGAAACATCCATGCCCATCGGCACCGTAAAATTCTTCAACTCGGACAAAGGCTATGGTTTCATCGCCAATGAGGACGGCTCGGGCGACAGCTTCGTGCACATCACCGCCGTCGAGCGCGCCGGTATGGCGACGCTGAACAAGGACCAGCGCGTTTCGTACGAACTGGAAACCGACCAGCGCGGCAAGACTTCGGCTGTCAATCTTCAGCCGGCCTGATCTTGGCCAAAGAAGAAATTATAACCTTCGATGGTGTGATTGACGAGATCCTGCCCGACGCCCGTTTTGGCGTCGTGCTGGAAAATGGTCATCGCATCATCGCCTATACCGCCGGCCGGATGCGACGTTTTCGCATCCGGTCGGTCGTGGGCGACGCGGTTCGCGTCGAAATGACCCCCTATGACCTGACCAAGGGTCGCGTGATCTATCGTGAACGCGGCGCAGGGGCCCCCGTCGGCGCGCAGCGCAAGCGCCGCTGACCAACAACCAAAACAAAAGATAAAATTACAGGACTATATGATTCATCAATACCAGGACTATCCGCAAAATTCCGCGGGCCGGCCGGCCCCGATGGCAACGACCGCCAAGCCGGCCCGGCGATCGCCGACCCTCTCGCGCCGCGAGCTGCAACGCCTGATCGCCCATATGATCGACTGAGCGCCACACGGCGTTCGGTATAACCCCAAAGGAGCAAGGCCGTGTCGACCACCAGCGACTATTATCTGGCGCAAGCCGCCAAATGCGCTACCGACGCGGCCGCTTCGTCTCTGGTTCAGGTACGCGACCGCAGCCTGCGCGCCGAACAGGCGTGGCTGTCGATGGCCGACCGGCTGATCCGTACCGAAGAGGCGCGCGCCGAAAAGGAAAAAAAGGCTGCCGCCGCCGGCGAATGAAGCCGGTTTTGGCCTGCCTTGGAATATTCCGGCGCCGCCTTTCCCCAAGAGCCGACGGATAAGGACATCGGGCGCGCATGCGCGCAAATGTGCGGATTGCCCCGCATCGGATCTGCCTCCATTGCGAAGCACGAAACTACGAACGCACGAAATCGGTTCGATGTGGCCCGATTCTCGAATTTAGCGGCGGAATACTCGAAGCGTATTTCCCGCCGGCGATCGATGACGAATTCCTTTGGCAGCGGCGCGCGCCGGACGCGTCCGTAACTTGATATTAAGCCGCACTCATTATCGTCAATCCGGGCAATCGACACACGAGAACAAAGGCGATGCGAACTCCGAAAATCAGCGTCGTCATGTCGGTGTACAATAACGCGCCCTATCTCCCGAAATCGATCGAGAGCATCCTGGGCCAGACATGCGGCGATTTTGAATTCATCGTTATCGACGACGGCTCGACCGACGGTTCGGGCGCAATCGTCGATGGCTATGCCGCCCGCGACGCACGGGTGCGCGCGATACATCAGGAAAATCGGGGGACGATCGCCGCAGCAACCCGCGGGCTGGAACTCGCGCAGGCCGAACTGATCGCGCGCATGGATGGCGACGATATTGCCGATCCTGTACGATTCGAAAAGCAGGTCGCCTTTCTGGATGCCCATGACGACGTGGGCGCGCTGGGAACGTGGATTTGGGTGATCGACGAGGACGACGCCCCCCGCTTGCCCGGCGGAGATCCCCCGACCGATCCGGCGGAGATCGCCGAATCGCTGCGGCACAGCAGCCCGATCATGAATCCGACCGCGATGATGCGAAAGTCAGTCGTCGACCGGGTCGGTGGCTATCGCCCGGCGTATCGGCATTGCGAAGATTATGACTATTGGCTGCGCTTCTCGGAGCAGGCAAAGCTGGCCAATCTGCCCGAGCGCCTGCTCCTCTATCGCTATTATGACGGACAGGTCAGCCAAAAGCATGCGACCACGCAGCTGCTCGGCACCGTCATCGCCTATGCGGCCTATCAGGAACGCATCGCGGGACGCAGTGATCCCACCGAAGGCTTGACCGAAATGCCCCGCGTCGACGCGCTTCCCGGCTTATTCGGCCGCGATGACCTGCCCCGCCTGGCCCGCGAATTCGTGCTGCCCCAAATCGAATATCGCCCCAACGCTTTTCAGAATGGCGGCATGGAATTGCTGGTCGAAGCGCTGCGCCAGCGCGAGGTGACCGACCTGCCCCGCACGCTGAAGGTCGCGGCGCGACTGCTGCGCGCGGGACAATATGGCAATGCAGTCCGAATCGCCAAAGCGGCGATATTAGGGTAGGGGCGGCAATCCAGCCATGAAACCCGAACTCAACCTCACCGCCCGCGCGACGTGGCGCGACCCGGTGCCGGAAAAACCCGCAGGCCCGGGGCGCAATTTCTGGGCGGCGTTGGCGGCCGCGGTGGCCGTCGCCTGCCTTGCCTTCCTGCTGTCGAGCGGACAGCTGCGCGGACCCGCTGGTTTCGGCCCCTATCAGGTCACCGTTCCGGTCGCCTTCAAACCCCATGACCCTGCGCGCTGGGCGATCATGACTGCTGAGGATTATGCGGCGGCCCTGAAGATCGACCCGACACTGCCCGATCCGAACAGCGTCGATTATGGCGATGCCGCCGCAACACCCCCCGCCGAGCCCGCGCTGCTGCGCGACGAGGCCTTTGTCGGCCCGCCCGCCAAAAGCTATGCTTTTCGCGGAGTCACTGCGCTCGACCGCGAGCGCGCCCATTATTGCCTTACCGCCGCCATTTATTACGAAGCCGCATCCGAAAGCGACGACGGGATGCGCGGCGTTGCACAGACGATCATTAACCGCGTTCGCCACCCGAGCTTCCCCAACACCGTGTGCGGGGTCGTCTTTCAGGGATCGCAGCGCGCGGGAGTGTGCCAGTTCACCTTCAGTTGCGATGGGGCGATGGCGCGGGCGCCGAGCAAGCCGAACTGGCTGCGCGCGAGCCGCATCGCGTCGGCGGCGCTCGGCGGATATGTCTTTCCCAAAGTCGGTCTGACCACCCATTATCACACGCAGGCGATCTGGCCGCGCTGGGGCAAGAGCCTCGTGATGACCAACATCGTCGGCGCACATATTTTCCACCGCTGGCGCGGGCGCTGGGGCATGCCCGACGCGTTTCGCGCGCCCTATCTGGGCCGCGAGCCGGTTCCCGGCCCCTATTTGCCGATCGCGCAGCAGGTCGCGATCCTGCGCGGTGGTGCGGTCGCGCCCTCTGGTCTGGTTCCCGACATCAGCGGCGCACTCGCGGCACCTCTCCCGAACGTCGCCGCCGCGCCGACACCGGGGGCGATGGCACAGCAGAACGCTACGCCAGTCGCTTCCGCCCCAACCCCGCCGCCCACCGCTTATAGCGACCCGCGGCTCGGCCAGTCGGGTCAGGTCCGCGAAGAATTCCGCAAGAGCGGAGAGTGGATTCAATAGGGCGAAAGGCCTCGGCTGCCCCCTCACCGACAGGGAGTCCTCCATGGGACAAGTGAAGGGAATTGGCGGGCTGTTTTTCCGGGCGCGCGCGCCCGATGCACTGAACGCCTGGTATCACCAACCGCTGGGCATCGGCGCGGGCTGCAACGCCGACGACAGCGGTCCGATCGAATTATGGGAGCCGCCGAAAGCCACCCCCGCCTGATCGTCACCCCGGCCCACGACGATGAGGGGCCACGCAGGGTGGAGATCCCGGCTTTCGCCGGGATGACGGAAAGCTACCGCCCCTGGCTGCGCCAGCGCTTGACAACACGCTCCAGCATCTCGGGTTCGCCGCCGGTCTCGCGCCACAGCTTGGAGAAGAGCGGATCGCTCGACGCCGGGCGCTTGTCCTCGTCCAGCGTGTCGAGATAAATGCGCATCGGGATCGACACGCCCTCGCCGCAGACGATGCATTCGCGGTTGCGCAGTGCCGGGATCGAATCGATGAAACCACGCGCGCCCTCAGGCATCGCCGCCTTTACGAAATGCTGATCGCGTTCGTTGTTGAGACGCATCGAAATGATCGTGCCGCACTGCGACAGCACACCTTCGGCAAGGTCCGACGGGCGCTGGGTGATCAGCCCCAGCGACACGCCATATTTGCGGCCTTCCTTGGCGATCCGCTCGAGAACCTTGCGGACCGCCTGCCCCTGCCCGACGTCTTTTGCGGGGATATAGCGGTGTGCTTCCTCGCAAACGAGCAGGATCGGGCGCTGCGGCTCGCCACGCGACCAGATCGCATAATCGAAGGTCAGGCGCGACAGAACCGCGACGACGACCGACGTAATATCGCTTGGCACCCCCGATACGTCGATGATCGAAATCGGACGGCCGTCAGACGGCAGACGGAAAATCTTGCCGATGAAGGCCGACATGGTGTCGGCGACAAGCATGCCCGAGAACATGAAGCCATAGCGCGGATCGGCGCGCATTTCCTCGATCTTGCCCTTGATCCGCATGAAAGGCGCGCTCGACGTCGCCTTGTCGAGCTTGCCCATTTCATTCTGCAGGATGTTGAGCAGATCGGAGAGGAGATAGGGGATCGGCGAATCAACCGTCAGTTTCGACATGCCCTCGGCCAGCCGGTTCCTTTGCCGCGCCTGGAGCAGGCATTTGGCGAGGACGTCGCAGTCACTCTGCCGGTCGCGACCTTCGCTGGTGATGAAAACCTCGCAATGTTCCTCGAAGTTCATCAACCAATAGGGCATCGCCAGATTGTCGACGTCGAACAGGGCGCCGATGCCCTTGAACGCCGCCGAATATTCGCCGTGCGGATCGATCATCACGATATGGCCCTGCGGCGCGAGCTCGCAAATCTTGTGGAGGATCAGCGCAGCGCTGGTCGACTTGCCGGTCCCCGTCGAGCCGAGCAGCGCGAAATGCTTGCCGAGCATTGCATCGACATAGAGCGAACCGCGAATATCCTTGGTCGGATAGACGGTGCCGATTTCGACATGCGCACGCTCGTCGGCGGCGTAAATCTGCTTCAGATCAGCGCCGGTCGCGGCAAAAACCTGGCTCCCGGGCACCGGAAAGCGTGTGACGCCGCGACGGAAATTGTGAATGCGGCCAGTGATCTTCTCCTCGTCGCCTTCGCCGAGGAAGTCGATCGAGGCGAGGACCAACCCCTGCCCCTTTTCATGAAGCTGCTGGTCGCGGATGCTGCCGAGCAACCATATATTGCCGACGCGGACCTTGACCTGCGCGCCGACCTGGCCCGCCATCGCCACCGCCGGATCGCTCGAGGTCGTCAGGGCAGCGATCGCCGCCGAATCGAGAAGCAGGCGCGACGCCGAACCGGAGATGTCGATCACTTCACCGATCAGCAGATCGTCGCGGTGATGGGTGGTCGCGGCCGCGACGGGTGCGGCAGTGCCACCGCCCGCCAGTCGGACATGCTGCGCCGCCGTCATATCTCCGGGGCCAAAGCCTCCGCCCTGCATATCCATGTCTCGCCCCGCCTGTTGATTATCCAGCGTCCGTTATCGCAGCACAGGGTAAACAAAGCGCTTATGATAGCGCGCAGGCGGGTTTAGCGGCGGCGGAAAATAGCTGATGCGCCGACGCCGAGCAGCAGCGACAGCGCGACCGCGCTCAGCCCGTATAGAAAGCCATGCTGTTCCGCCGCGAGCGCCACGAAACGCTCGAACCCCGCCTTGCGGATCTGGACATCGCGCGACGCAACCGCGAGCACCCGGCCCCGGCTGATCAAATAGGTTTCGGCGCGATAGGTGCCGACGGGAACCCGTGCCGGAACCGGGATGCGGGCGCGATAGAGCACGCCTTCGCTAATCTCGACCGCCGCCGGATTTTCATAAAAGAGACCCAGGCGTGTATAAAGATCAATCAGCCCGGCCTCGAAGCGCTGGAGCTTTTTTGCCTCCGAAAAACCGGTCGGCGACATCGACAAATTGTTGAGGCCGAGTTCGAAGATCGCGGCGGTGCGTTCGTCGACCAGCTTGTCGATCGGGCGCGACGATCCGATGGCATAAAAGCCCGGTGAGGTGCGCAGGCGCAGGCTGTTGGCGTTGACCCAGATGCCGGCGACGCGCCGCTTTTCGCGCAATATGACGGGCCGCACCGGCCCTTTGAGCACGACGACAATATCGGCGCGGTCGTCGGGCAGGCGCTGACCGGGATAGAGGATCGCGCCGAACAGCAGCAATTCCTCGCCCGTGAAGCTATATTGGATGTCGATCGCACGGCTCGACACGTCAGGCACCAGGCGCGGATCGGCCGCCTGCGCCGCGCCGGCGGGCGTCAGCAGCAGCGCCGCGAGCCCCAGGATCAAGGCGGCAATATGTTTCATTGCACCGTATAAATTTCAGGTGGCTGGATGAAGAGGCCGATCGCCATTTGCAGCGCAACCAGCAACACGATCACCGCCAGCGCCAGCCGCAGATACTCGGGCCGCACCTTTTGCGCGAAGCGCGCGCCGACCTGCGCACCCGTGACGCTGCCGAGCAGCAACAGGCCCGCCAATACAATATCGACCGCACCGGTCGTCATCGCATGGACCATCGTCGTCGCGATCGTCACGAACAATATCTGGAACAACGAGGTGCCGACGACCACCTGCGTCCCCATGCCGAGGAGATAGATCATCGCCGGGACCATGATGAAGCCGCCGCCGACCCCCAGCAACATGGTGAGGATGCCGACGACGACGCCGAGCATCAGCGGCGCGAGCGGGGAAATATACAGGCCAGAGCGATAGAAACGCCAGCGCATCGGAAGATTGGCCACCATCGGATGGTGACGCCGTTTGCGCGCTGGCGCGGGCATGCCCGCCTTGGCCAGGCGAAGTGCGCCGACGGCCTCGCGTCCCATGATCGACCCGACCGAGCCGAGCAGCCCGACGTAAAGAATGGCGATAACGGTATCAATCTGACCCCAGGCGGTCAGCAACTCGAACAATCCGGCGCCGAGCACCGAACCGACCAGGCCGCCTGCCACGAGTACACCACCCATGCGCAGGTCGACGCCGCCACGTTCGAGATGCGCCATCGCCCCCGACACGCTCGCCCCAGTAACCTGCGTCGCTGCCGACGCCGCTGCGACCGTGGGCGGGATGCCGTAAAAGATCAGCAGCGGAGTGGTCAGAAAGCCGCCGCCGACGCCGAACATCCCCGACAGGAAGCCGACCCCGCCACCCAGCAGAACGATGACCAGGGCGTTGACCGACAGATTGGCGACAGGAAGGTAAAGATCCATGGGCCCCGGTTGACCTATATGGCCCCAGGACGGGACCGTTGGCGGCAACCCTAGACCATTTTTTCGGGTCGGGGAATCGGCTGTGACGCCGAAATTTCGGGATATTTCAGAAGTCGGTGGCCAAGGTCAGCGCCACCCCGCTTTCGGGGGCTGCGTCGCCCGCAATGCGTTGCCGCCAGTCGAGCGCGATCCGGCTGCCTTCGCCGACGTGCGGAAGGCGCAGCGTCAGGCGCGGCCCGACATCGAACCGCGCCGCCCCCGGCTGCACCGCCCCCGCCGCGAGTGCGCCAAGTCGCAGCCGCGCATCCTCGTCAGACCCCAGCCGGCGGTCGATCACCACCGCGCCGTCGGCGAAGCCGTCGCGCTGCCGCCCGCCAACTAACCCCGCCTGGCCATAGGCGTCGAGCCGGAAGTCGCCGGGCAGCGCAACCCCGCTGACCCCACCGGTCACCATCGCAGCGATCGCGCTACGCCCTTCACGCCCAACGGCCAGCCGCTGCTCGACCGCCAGATCGACCGGCCAATGCCGTACAGGGGCAAAGGCGATGCCCAACGCCAGTTCGCGCTGTTGGGGGCGCTCCAACGCCGCGGTCGCCCGGCCATATCCGCGAAGCCGACCCGTTTCCCCGAAACCATAGGCGATCCGCAGCCCGCCCTGGCTGGCGCCAAGCTGACTCGCCGCCGCAATGCCACCCGGTGCCGCCGGGGATGCGTCGCGCGCATACAGCCAGCCGCTGAGCGACCAGCCCGCCATCTGACGACGCATCCAATAGGGCTGACCATGCCCCGGCGCTGCATTTACCACCGACGGCGAAGGCAACCCCATGCCCCCGCCCACATATGGCACGGCGCGGGCGTCGCCGCTGCCGACCATCGTCGCCGACAGGAAACGCGCCGCGAGGGCGAAGCGAAGCTTGTGACGATCGCCGCCCGGGCCACCGCTACCCGCGACAACTGCCTCGACGCCCCTGCCATCGACCAAAAGAACAAGCCGTGAGAAAGAGCGACGCGTCGCAGCCGATCGCGGCACGGCACTGGCCAGAGACCGGACCACCCGCAGTTCCTGCCCCGGCCACGGTCGCTTGATCGCAAAGGGTGGGGATGCCCAGGGCGCGCGAACGGCGGCGGGCGGCATCGGCGCCGCCGGATTCCAGACGATCATGATCCGCAAGACCACCCAGCCGCCAAGGCACAGCGCCAGAAAGCGGAGCGCTGGCGCGCCATGCCGCGATTGCGGCCCCGAGACATGCGCCATCATTGCGTCCTGACCCGCACCGTTGCGGGCGCATGGACGCCATCGTCTTCCAGGTGCACGGTCTTGTCCCAAACCACCCGACCCGAACGCAGCATCTGATAATAGAGCACCACGGCGCGGCGCGCGGCAAGAATCGCGACGACATTGGCGACAAAGGCGCGCGGCAATGCCATCATCGCCTGCCGCCAACCATACCATCGCGCGGTAAAATGGCCGCGCATCCCGAGCCGCCACATCAGCAGCGCCGCGTCGAACGCGAGCAGCAAGCGCATCCCCTCATGAATCTCCGGCGCCTGCCAGCCGACCAGGCCATAGCCCGCCCAGCCCAGCGCGGTGAGCAGGAACCCGGTGTAAGCGGCAAGAAGAATCACCGCCGCGAGCGGCGCCCGGCGGTCGCGCCACAACATCCAGCGCGCGAGCCAGGAGCGATGGACGCCGTCGCCAGCAGATCCGCGCCCAGCCGTCAGCCAGCCGAGATGATCCCATCCCCCCAGTGCAATGCCTGCGATCCAGCGCGATTTCTGCCGGACCGCCGCCTCGACATCGCCGGGGAAGGGGCCGCGAGACACAATGCGGTCGCCCGCCGCGCCCACCGCATCGACGAAGCAGGTGCGCAGGCCATAGGCGCCGATCAGCATGCCAACCTCATAATCCTCGGTCAGACTGTCGGCACGAAACGGCCGTCCCCCACGCTCGATCGCGAGCAGCGCGAGCGCGCTGCGCGTCAGCGCGCAGCCAACCCCGGCCGACGGAATCGGCACGCCGAGTTCGGACCGCAGCACCAGTTCCTTGCTATGCGCCTCGGCAAATTCATCGCCATAATGGCCGCCGATCCATTCGGTCCGGCGGTCAGTGAACGGCACCACCGGAATCTGCACCATCGCATGGTCGACGAGCATGCGGCGATACAGCGCCAGTTCCTCGGGATGGACATGATCTTCGGCGTCATGGAGGACGATCGCCGCAAAACGCATCGATTCGGCGCGCTCATCCGCACCCAGCGCCGCCCACATATGGTTCAGATTATCACCCTTGGTCGTTGGGCCATCGCCCGCCCCGATGACGAGGCGCAGTCGCGGATCGCGCGCGACCAGCGACGACACCGCGAACAGCGTCGCTGCATCATTGGGATAGCATCCGACATAAAGACGAAAATCCTCTCCCTCCCAAGCCGCGAGGGTACGGCGCAGCATCGCTGGCAGCACGCTCGCTTCGTCCCACGCCGGAACGAATATCGCGACACGACCGTCGATCTGCGCGGCCTCGCGATGGCGGCGCCGCGAGGTATGCCGGCGGGCCAGCATCCATCGAATGTCGAACAACAGATCGTCGACGCCGATCAGCAATATGCCGACCGAGGCGAAGAGCATCAGTTCGTAGCCAGCACTCAGCACCAGCCATTCCAGCCATGCGGTCAATCGGTCCACCCTGCCAGTCCGCCCCCACAATGGCCTTGCGCCATCCGATGCGAGAAAAACCTAGTGACCGGTATCTATTTGTAAAGCGTGACGAAGACGGGCCCGCACGCTAGGAAGGTCCGCACAAACCCCATCGAAAAACAGGTATTTTTCGCTCTATGCCCTCCAAATCCTCGCCCCGTTCAGCCTTACGCGACTTTCTCGAGAGCGAAAGCGCCGGCGGGATGCTGCTGATTTTCGCAGCCATATTGGCGATGATCGTCGCCAATTCGGCGTGGAGCGACACTTACAGCCATTTCATCCATGCAGTGACCGGACCGGTGCTCACCGACAAGCTGGGGCCGATGACCGTCCATCTGTGGATCAACGACGGATTGATGGCGATTTTCTTCCTGCTCGTCGGGCTGGAGATCAAGCGCGAATTCGTCGATGGACGCCTCGCGAGCTGGGATCGGCGGCGACTGCCGTTCATCGCCGCAGCGGCGGGCATGGCGGTACCCGCGATCCTCTATCTGTTCTTCGCAGGCGGCACCGCAGGGCTCGCTCAGGGTTGGGCGATCCCCGCCGCGACCGACATCGCCTTTGCGATCGGAGTGCTCGCCTTGCTCGGCAAGCGTGCGCCCACATCGCTCAAGCTGTTCCTCGTTACCGTCGCGATCGTCGATGACATGGGCGCGGTCGCGATCATCGCGCTCTTCTACACCGCCAAGCTCAATTTTGTTGCACTCGCCGCAGCGGCGGCGATCCTGGCCATCATGACGATCTGCAACCGCAGCGGCGTCCGCCACCTCGCCATTTATCTGCTGCTCTTCGTGCTGCTCTGGTATGCAATGCTGCTCTCGGGGGTCCATGCGACGATCGCGGGCGTGCTCGCGGCGATGACCATCCCCTTCGACCGCACCCCGGGCACCCCCGACAGCGCGACCTCGCCACTCCATCGGCTCGAACATGGGCTCCACCCCTGGGTCGCTTTTGCCATCGTGCCGCTGTTCGGTTTCGCCAACGCCGGGGTCGATATGTCGGGGCTGACCATCGACCAGATCCTCGCGCCGCTGCCGATCGGCATTGCCGCGGGCTTGTTCCTCGGCAAGCAGATCGGTATTTTTGGCAGCGTCTGGCTCAGCGTCAAACTCGGCATCGCCGGCCGGTTGCGCGGGGCCACATGGCTTCAGGTTTACGGCGTATCCCTGCTCTGCGGCATTGGTTTCACGATGAGCCTGTTCATCGGCGGCCTTGCCTTCCCCGGCGATCCGTTGCTGATCGAAGAGGCGAAGATCGGCACGCTGATGGGCTCGCTCGTCGCCGCACTGGTCGGTTTTGCGGTGCTACGCTTTGCTCCGCCCCATCCCGACCATGACGCGACCGAAGCGGCATCGGAAACCGAGATCGCCGACGACGGCGATGTCCGCGACACGTCCGAAGCCCCGGCGACAGCGTGATGCGCGGATCGCTGATCCTGTTGCCGATAGCGGTTGCCGCGCTGTCGGGCTGCGCGACAACCGACAGTCCGCGTCCGGCCGCCACTGCACAGGTTCCAACCGTCGCGGTCCGCCACACGTCGGCGTCGGCGGAAGCGATAAACGCGATCGCTACCGACTATCTGTCGCTCAGCCTTGAAATCGGGACGCATGAAGCGGGCTATATCGACGCCTATTATGGACCGGCGGCGCTGCGCGCGGCAGCCGAGGCGAACCCCCGCGACAAACCCGCTCTGCTCGCCGCAACGCGCGCGCTGATCGCCCGGCTCGATATCGCGGCGCGGCGGCTGTCCGATCCGCTTGATCGCCGCCGCGCCACATTTCTGCGCGCCCAATTGCGCGCCGCCGAAACGCGGTTGCTGATGATGCAGGGCACCCGCTTTGCCTTTGCCGACGAGGCCGAGCGCCTGTTCGGGGTGCGCCCGGTGTTGAAACCCCTCGCCAGCTATGATGGCGAACTGGCAAAAATCGCGGCGCTGGTCCCTGGCGACGGCCCGCTTGCGGCACGGGTCGAAACCTGGCTCGACGGCTTCACCATTCCCAAGGATCGACTGCAAAAAACCTTCGACGCCGCAATCGCGCGCTGTCGGGGCCGCAGCATGGCGCATATCCCGATGCCCGAAGGCGAGAGCTTTCGCCTCGAGTTCGTCACCGGCAAAAGCTGGAGCGGCTATAATTTTTATCAGGGCGGCTATCACAGCCTCATCCAGGTCAACACCGACCTGCCGATCCGCCTGTCGCGCGCACTCGATCTGGGCTGTCACGAAGGCTATCCCGGCCACCATCTCCTCAACATGAAGCTCGAGGAGAAGCTGGTGAAGGAGCGCGGCTGGGCCGAATTCAGCGTCTATCCCCTCTACAGCCCGCAGAGCCTGATCGCCGAAGGCAGCGCCAATTACGGCATCGACCTTGCCTTTCCCGAAGCGAGCAAGGCCGAAACCGAGCGCGATATATTGATGCCGATCGCCGAAATCGCCGTGCCGGCCGATGACCGCTATTGGCAGCTGTTGAAGGCGATCGACCGCGCATCCGGCGCGCGACTGACGATCGCCCAGCAATATCTCGACGGCCAGATCGACCGGCCGACCGCGGTCGCGCTGACGCAGAAATATCTGCTCGTCTCAGCGGCGCGCGCCGAACAATCGGTCACCTTCACCGACCAGTATCGCAGCTATGTGATCAATTATGGGCTCGGCGAGGCGATGGTTCGCGGCTATGTCGAGCGCGGACAACCGACCCGCGAGGAAATGTGGCGCCGCATGGCAAAGATCATCAGCGAACCCACCCTGCCCAAGGATCTGCTCGCACGATGACGCGCGGCACGTCCCTCCTGTGGCTTGGTCAGGCCGGATCGCCGCGGCGTCCCCCGGCGGGTGTGGCCCCGCGCGGCTGAACGAACCGGCGCGCCCGCGCGCCGTCAAACCTTCCGTTCACCCGTGATACCCAGGCAAAGGGACCATGAGCCATGCTCGACAAAAATGACGTTCACCACCGCATCGAAACCCCCGACATGAAGGATTATGGCGTCTATCTCGCTGTCGATCGCCTGCTCGATTGCCAGAAGCCGCTCGCAGACCTTTGCACCCCCGACGAGCTGCAATTCCAGATCGTCCATCAGGTCGAAGAGCTTTGGATGAAGCTGATCGCCTTCACCCTCGCCGAGATCGACGGCCATATGGCGGCGGGGGAGACGATGCGCGTCCTCTCGCTTTTCACCCGCGTTCATCAGTTGATGCGGCTGATGACCGACCAGCTTTCGCTGCTCGAGACGATGAGCCCGTTCGACTATCAGTCGATCCGGCTCCAGCTCGGCAATGGATCGGGGCAGGAAAGCCCCGGCTTCCAGCTGTTGCTCACCCTGCCGCAGCCTTTGTGGGCACGCTACAAGGCCGCCTATCTCGACCCCACGACACGCAGCGTCGCCGATGTTTACGACACAGGCTATCAGCATGACGAAGCCTATATGGTCGCCGAAGCGCTGATCGAGTTTGACGAGTTGTTCCAGATTTTCCGCGCGCATCACATTTATCTGATCCACCGTTCGATCGGCATGGGGTCGAAATCGCTGAAAGGCCGCCCGGTCGAACTGCTCAACGCGGGCGCGCGGCACCGCTTCTTCCCCGAGCTTTGGGATATTCGCGCCGAAATGACCGACCGCTGGGGCGCCGAATATGGCGTCAAGCGTGACAGCATCAGCGGCGCGCCCGCCGGTCATGGCAGCGGGCTGTGAGCGGCGCATTGCTGCCGCCTGCCGTTGCGGGCCGCTTTCACCTGCCGCCCGATGCCGTCTATCTCAAAAGCCATAGCGTGGGATGTCAGCCCCGCGCTGCGGCGGACGCACTTCAGGCGCGGCTGATCGATCCGTGGCGCGAGACTGGCGAGGCATGGCCCGACTGGCTAACCGCAATCGACGACTGGCGCGCGGCGCTGGGCGGGCTACTCGGCGTCGAGGCCCGCGACCTCTGCCCCGCAACCAATGTCAGCGCGGGTCTGTCGCGCTATATCTCGGCGCTCGGGCAGGCGACGACGCGGCGGACGATCCTGCTCGCGCCGAGCGCTTTTCCGACGATCGGCTATGTCGCGAGCGGGCTCGCGGCGGCGGGATGGACGACGCGCTACCTGCCCAAGGATGCCGATGTGCGCGATCCGGCGAGCTGGGCTGCGGCGCTGGACGAGGATGTCGCGCTCGTCATCGCGATGCACGTCAGCTCGAACAGCGGCGCGCTCGCCGACATTGCGGGGATCGCAGCGGCGGCGAAGGCGGCCGGTGCGCGCTGTATCGCCGATTGCGCGCAGTCGGTTGGCGTTGTGCCCGTCATCCCGGCGGCATGGGGCGTCGATGCCGTGCTCGGCACCAGCGTCAAATGGCTGTGCGGTGGCCCCGGCGGGGGCTGGCTGTGGGTCGCGCCGCACGATCGCACCGCGCTCGATCCGATGGAACGCGGCTGGTGGAGCCACGACAATCCGTTCGAAATGGATATCCACGCGTTCCGTTACGCGCCAGACGCGCGGCGCTGGTGGGGCGGGACACCCGATGTTGCGCCATTCATCCTGTCGGCAGCGGGGATAAGCGAAATTGCGGCGATCGGAGTCGAGGCGATCGGTGCGCACAACCGCGCGTTGCAGGCGATGCTACGCGACGCGCTCGAAGCGAAGACGCCAAAGTGGCGCTGGCCGACCGGCGAGATCGGCGGCACCCTGTGCCTCGACACCGGCGCCGACCAGCGGCGCGTCGCTGCGGCGCTGGACGAACATCAGCTGCGCGCCGACTTCCGCGGGACGATCCTGCGGCTGTCCTTCCATGCCTATAATGGCGTGGCCGATGTCGAGCGCGTCGTGCGGGCGCTCAGCTAATCGTCATTGCGAGCGAAGCGAAGCAATCCAGGGCGGTCTTACCCCTCTCTGGATTGCTTCGTCGCTACGCTCCTCGCAATGACGAGAAGAATCACTCCGCCGCCATCGCCATTTCGACACGCTGCGGGCCACGGATGACACCGCCCGGGGTCGGCCCCTGCATTTCGCCGTCGCGGAACGTCACTTCACCCGACTTCACCGTCGCGACATAGCCGTCGGCCTTCTGCAGCAGGCGCTTGCCGCCCGCGGGCAGGTCGAACGCGAGCCACGGCTTGCCGAGCTTGATCGCATCCATGTCGATGACGTTCAAATCGGCGAGATAGCCCGGCGCGAGCACGCCGCGGTCCTCGAGCCCGTAAAGGATCGCGGTGTCGCGGCACTGGCGCTTGATCGCATGTTCCAGCCCGATGCGGTTGCCGTTGCGGTCGCGCACCCAATGCTGGAGCATGAAGGTCGGCGAGGCGGCGTCGCAGATCGTCCCGCAATGCGCGCCGCCGTCGGACAGGCTGTTCACCGTGTCGTCGGCGGCCTGCAAATCCTCGAGGAAATTGAGGTTCCCGTCGCGATAATTGAGGATGGGGAAATAGATGAAGCCCTTGCCATCGTCCTTCATCAGCAAATCATAGGCATATTCGTCAGGAGAAACCCCCGCCGCGGTGGCGCGCGCCATGATGCTTTCGTCCATCTTCGGCTCGTAATTGAAGTCGGGGTCCATTTCGAACTGCACCGGCCAGCCGAGCGCGACGATTTTCAGGAAGTCGATGATGTCGCTTTCGGGCCAGATATTTTCCTCTTCGATCATCCGCGTCTTGAACGCCGGATCGCGGAGCTTTGCGAGCTGCTGATCCCAAGGCAGATCGATGATCTCGTTCCACGCGGGCTTGAAGCGGAACGGATGCACCGTCCCCTGCCACGCCATGATGATGCCGTTGCCGCGCAATGCGATCTGCGCGACGATATTGGCGCCGGTCGCATTCTGCTTCCGCATTTCCGAGATTTGTTCCTCGAGCGGCAATTCCTTGGCGATCGACTGGAGCGCGGCGAAGGTCACCGGCAGCCCGGTTTCGCGGCTGAGGTCGCCCATCCACTGAAACTCGTTCCACTCGCGCTTCATGTCGCTCGCCATTTCGAACACGCCATAACCGACGCGCCCCATCGCACGACCGATCACAATCAGTTCCTCGGCGGTCGCGGTGGTGCCGGGGACAAGTTCGCCGTCGATCGATTTGTGCAGCACGGTGCGGCTGGTCGAAAAACCAAGCGCACCGGCGCGCAGCCCTTCCTCGACGATCCGCGACATCTCCGTCATATCCTCGGCCGTCGGAACCGCGCCGGGCCGTTCACGATCGCCGAGCACATAGGCGCGCACCGCGCCGTGCGGGACGTGGCAGGCGACGTCGACGGTGCGCGGCAGCTTCTCCAGCGCATCCATATATTCGGGGAAGGTTTCCCAATCCCAAGACATGCCCTCGGCGAGCGCGGTTCCGGGGATATCCTCGACGCCTTCCATCAGGCTGATCAGCCAGTCGTGGCGGTCGGGCTTGGCGGGGGCAAAGCCGACGCCGCAATTGCCCATGACGACGGTGGTGACACCATGCCAGCTCGACGGCGCCATTTCCTGATCCCACGTCGCCTGACCGTCATAATGGGTGTGGACGTCGACGAAGCCGGGGGTGACGATCTTACCGCTCGCGTCGATTTCCTTGGCGCCGGCGCCGAGATTTTCGCCCACCGCGACGATACGATCGCCATCGACCGCAACGTCAGCAACAAAGGCATTTCCGCCCGTTCCATCGACGATCGTGCCGCCGCGAATCACCAGATCATACATGTCCGCTCTCCCATTTTTTTAGTTTCACCCGAAAACCTATCATCAAAATCGCGATATGCAAATAAACGCGCAGGGCGCGCGGCGAGGCGCTATGATGGCGCGATAAAAGCCAAGGGAGTCGATGCCATGATCCGCCCGCTTACCCCCACCTGCCTGATTGCCCTCCTGCTCGCCGTCACCGCGACGCCGCTCGCCGCGAAGCAGGCCAAAGCCCCCAACTATAGCGCCGCGCTCGCCGACCCGGCGCGCCCCGCGACCGATCGTGAACGCGATGCCACGCGCAAACCCGCCGAACTTCTGGCCTTTGCCGAGGTCGCGCCGGGCGAACAGGTCGGCGATTTCGTGATGGGCGGCGGCTATGTCACCCGCCTGCTCGCCGCTGCGGTCGGCCCCAAGGGCCGCGTCTATGCCTTTCAGCCCGCCGAATTCATCGGATTCAAGAAGCAATATGGCGACGATCAGGCCGCGATCGACGCCGCCTATGCCAATGTTGACGCCGTGAACGGACCGTTCGCTGCCCCCGCCTTCCCCGCGCCGCTCGACACGATCATCACGGTGCAGAATTTCCACGATCTGTATCTGAAACCCTTCCCCGAAGGGACGGGCGACAAGGCGAGCGCGGCCTTGTTCGCGGCGCTCAAACCCGGTGGAACATTGGTCGTCGTCGATCATAGCGCCGCCGACGGCAGCGGCACGAGCCTGTCCGACAGCCTCCACCGCATCGACAAGGCCGCCGTGGTCGCCGCGCTCACCAAAGCGGGCTTCAAGCTTGAAGCATCGAGTAATCTCTATAAACGCAGCGACGACCCGCGCACCACGAACGTCTTCGAACCCGCGATCCGCGGCAAGACCGACCAGTTCGCATTGCGCTTCCGCAAACCCGGATAGGACCAACATGGCCGACGATGATTATGTCTATGACGAAGCCAGCGGCGAGTGGATGTCGGCGGGCGATATCGCCGCGCGCGATGCCGCCGCAGCAGCGGCCCCCGAGGTGCGCGACGCGGTCGGCAATCTGCTCGCCGACGGCGATTCGGTCGCGCTGATCAAGGATCTGACCGTGAAGGGCGCGGGCCAGACGCTGAAGGTCGGCACGGTGATCAAGTCGATCCGCCTGACCGGCGACGCGCAGGAAATCGACTGCCGCCACGAGGGGATCAAGGGGCTGGTGCTGCGCGCGGAGTTTGTGCGGAAGCGGTAAAAAACCCGCCTATCTTCCCTGTGCCACAGGCATGGGGAGGTGGCAGCGCGAAGCGCTGACGGAGGGGCATTTGCGCTGGCGTCGCGACCCCTCCACCGCGCCCTTCGGGCGCGGTCCCCCTCCCCATCGCTGCGCGACAGGGAGGATATCCAACTACCCCAACGTGCCTTTCCGCGGCCCCAGATATCCAAACAGATATGCCCCGACCTTGCGCATCTGAATCTCCTCGGCGCCCTCGGTGATCCGATAGCGGCGGTGGTGACGATAAATATGTTCGAACGGCTTGTGGCGCGAATAGCCGATGCCGCCATGGACCTGCATGGCGCGGTCGGCGGCTTCACAGCACAGCCGGTTCGCCCAATAATTGCACATGCTGACCTTGTCGGACAGATTATGCTCAACCTCCTTGTGCGGCATATTGTCCATGTCCCACGCGGTCTTGCGGATCAGCAAGCGGAGCATTTCGGCCTGCGTCGCGAGTTCGACGAGCGGGAACTGGATCGCCTGATTCTTCGCCAGCGCCTCGCCGAACGGCTTTCGCTCGCGCGCATATTTCACGCTTTCCTCAATGCAGAAAACCGCGGCGCCCAGCGATGATGCCGCCTGGCGGATACGGTTCTGGTGGACGAAGCTCTGTGCGATCGACAGCCCGCCGTCGACCGGGCCGAGCCGCGCGCTGTCAGGCACCCAGACATCGGTGAAGGTCATGCGCGGATGGTCGGTCGGCATGTTGAAGGTCCACATATATTCATCGACTGTCATCCCCGGGGTGCCGGTGGGGACGAGCAGGCACGAAACCCCCTTCGCATCG
The DNA here is from genome assembly GCF_002205635.1 of Sphingopyxis witflariensis. Lineage (GTDB taxonomy): Bacteria > Pseudomonadota > Alphaproteobacteria > Sphingomonadales > Sphingomonadaceae > Sphingopyxis > Sphingopyxis witflariensis. The sequence continues at coordinate 220,756 of NZ_NISJ01000005.1, forward strand.
CCGTCCTTGCCGCTGGTGCGGCAGAAGGTCGCACAGTGGGTCGCGACATGCATGCCGGTGATCCACATCTTGCGCCCGTTGATCAGCCAGCCTTCGACGCCGTCGCGGGTCTCGCGGACGGCTCGGGTTTCCATATGCGTCGCGTCCGACCCGTGATCGGGTTCGGTGAGACCGAAGGCGGTGCGGCGCTTGCCCTCGAACCCGCCGAGGATGAACTCCTGCTTCTGCTCCTCATTCTGCGCGAACTGCTCGAACATCTCGACGAACGGGAAATTGCCGACGATGCTATGTTCGTTCTGGAGGTCGTTGTGGAGGCCGAGCCCCTTCGCGGCGAAATGCTCGCGGATCACCGCCATCCACAGGTTCGATCCATCCTTGCCGCCATATTTCTTCGGCGCCGAGAAACGCCAGTGGCCCGCGGCGTCGGCCTTGCGTGTCGCCTGTTTCAGCAACTGCTCCCAATCGTGGCGCGGCAGGCCCTGATTGTCCCAGTCGGTGCGCGCATGTTCGCGGCGATGGTCGAAGAAGCGGATATTGTCGTCGGCGTCCTCCAGCGGCTGAATCTCGGCCGCGATGAACGCGTCGAGTTCGTCGAGATAGGCCTGAAGGCCCGCAGGCATCGCAAAATCCATATTCTTCTTCTCCCGTGTTTTTTCTATCCGCCCCACGCATCGCGGGCTCGCGCCAGCGCGGCATATTTGGGGCTGTCGATCGTGCATTTGTCGAGCGCGCCGCGGCGCAGCTTCGCTAGCAAGCCCGGCTCGGCGAGCGTCGTCGTTCCCGCCAGAAAAGCCTCGGCGAGCGGCTTGTCCTCGGCGCGCACCCCGGCATCGAGATCGCGCATGACGATACCGAGCGCGTTCATCGCCACAGCAACTTCAAACTTCGCGTGGCCCTCGGCGCGCGGCTTGATCGTGTCGCCCATCCAGTCGCGCACCGCCTGCACCATTTCGGCGTTGGTCGGCTCGCCAACCGGCGCCGCAGCAACGGGCGACGACGGTGGCAGCGCGCGCGCGCGTTCGTCCGCGGGTGATTCATCCTCGAGCAAAAGCAGCAGATCGAGTTCCTGTTCGGCGGTACGCCGCCCGATCACCACGCGCTCGACCGTCGCGTCGGCGCCGCTGCGCCACGCCTGCCCCATCTGGAGGCAGCCGAGCGCCCACCACAGGGTGCGATAGACGAGCCAGAAGTGGAAGCGGTCGCGATCGACCGGCACCCCGCCCGCGACTTCATAGGCGGCGAAATAGTCCTCGAGGCTACCGATGCCAAAGGCGGGCTTGTCGAGCTGGCCGAAACGCCACACGGTCATGCAGCCGAAGGCCAGATCTTCATGAGCATCGCCGCGATGCGCGAGTTCCCAGTCGAGCACGGCGGCGAGGCCATCGCCATCGACCATGATATTGCCCATGCGATAATCGCTATGGACGAGCACCGGCGCGACGGGCGCGGGCAGATGATCCTCGCACCATTTGATCGCGAGCGCGATCGCCGGGCGGTCGCCGCCATAGACGAGAAAGCGCCGTTTCAATTCGGCCAGCGCGTCCGCCGTATCCATCAACGGGATCGCCGCCGGGATGACCTCCATCGGCAGCGCATGGATACGCGCCAGTTCGCGGCCAAGATCGGCGATCAGCGACGGCGGCGGATTGGCGAGAATCTTCGCCGGGTTCACTTCGGCGACCACCCGCCGCATCACATAGCCGGTTCCCATGCCATCGGCATCGCCCAGCACCCCAACCACTTCGGGCGCCTTCACACCGCCGGCATGCGCCGCCATCACCAGCGCTGCCTCGTCGACATGGGCGAAAGGCCGGTCGGCCATATATTCCGCCGACGGCGCACGACGCAGCACATAAGCGGCCCCAGCCCACTCGAACGCCCAGCTTTCCATATTCGCGCCGCCCGACAGGCGCGCGAGCCCTGCAAGCGTGCCGGGTCCGGCGGTGCGGGTCATGAAGGCGGACAGGGGTTCGTTCAGTTCAGCCATTACTTACCTTGCTAAGTATTTTGCTCTACCGCAAGGCCAATCGGCTTTCGGTGTGGCGCCTTCGCATCGGTGATGCGTTACATGCGAAAACGCACGCGATTCAGATAATAGGAAGCCACCGGTTTACCCATCGCATCGAGCGCCGGCTCGAATTCAGCGCGGCGCATGATTCCGTTGCACACCGCCTCGTCAAACTCGACCGGCCGCGTTGATTGCTGGATATGGCAGCTGGCGGGCTTGCCCGCCGCATCGACAATCAGACGAAAATGGACAAGGCCCTGATAGCCGCGCGCGCGCATCTCGGGCGGATAGTCGCTGTTGTTCAGCCATTGTTCCGGCTCGCCCACCGGAGTCGCCCGGCGCGACAAATTCTGATGCGCTGTGACATCAATTTTCCATCCCCGCAGCAGGTCGTCGGTACAGGCGGCCAGCGCCTGTTCTGCCGCCATCATCGAACCCGTTTCCAGATGGATCGCCTGCTTGCCGACGATCCGCAACTCGAGAAAACGGATCGCGGCGTAAAGCGCCGGATCAATATCTGGCTGTTTGAGCGATTTTCCCTCATTCTCCCGGGCGGCACGGGCCGGGTCGTACCCCGTGATCCACAGATTGCCGTCGACGATCAGCGCCGCATTTCCATTGTCGAGCGATCCGGTCGTGAAGCCCTTTTCGAACGCCGGGTCGTTGGGACCGAAGCGAAGGGTGATCCGGCGCGTTTCGCTGCGGACTTTCACCGGCTGACCGGTAAGCGTCATGCCAACCTTCGGTCCCGGCTGAAAGCGGTCGAGGACGAGAACGACCTCTTCATCGCCGGTTCCGAACGACCGCGCCAGGCGGCAACTATCGTCGGCATAATTGATGTGCCAGTCAGACGAAGGGGACAACCGCAAGGGTTCGCCGGCATAGGCCGGCATCGTCATGGCCACAGCTGCGGCAAGTCCGGTAAGAGCAGCACGACGATGCATCACAATCCTCTCCCACAACCCTCTTTTTCGGAGGCACCGAACTTATAGGCTGGAATCGGAAAGGCAATCTCAGCCGATGGCACCGTAGGACACATAATCCCCGGCATGGGCATTGGATCTCCGAAAGCTCGTGAAACTCATGCTCGCCGACAGGTCGAGCGCCTCGACCTGATGCCACCAGCCGACGGGCAGGAAAATCGCTTCGCCGGGGCCGATCACCACCTCCAGCACCGGCGGCGTGTCGGCGTCACCCACCCCGGCGGGCAGCGCTTCATTGCCCCAGTCGGAAAAGCAATGAAGGCGGTTCTTCATCCGCCCAAAAGCCCAGGGCGGCGCCATCCGCACCCGCTTGCGGCCCAGCACCTGGACCAGCAGATTGTTGGTCAGGTCATGGTGCCACGGCGTCAGTGTGCCGCGCGGCCCCAGCCAGAAAAAGCCGTCGCGGCCTCCGCGATCGTCAAGCAAATCGATCGGCGCCAGATCGTCCCACAGGAAGCCAAGCGCCGCTGCATTGGTGCCGCTGTTATAGGCGGTGAGGTAAATATCGTTGCTCGCCTCATCCTTGCGGAGCCAGTCGATCAGTTCGGCGAAGCGGATCAGGCGGCGGTGGTCATCCTTCGCCAGTTCATAGGCGGGATCGCGCGTCCGCTCGACCTGCGCCTCGACCACCGCGTCGCCACCGGCGGCCGCAAAATGGTCGAGCGACCAGCGCTCGAGCGCGGGCCAATGATCGATCAGCCCGGTCAGCTTCGCGGGGCGGTTCGCCTCATAGTGGTGGCGATAGAAATGATCGGGATCGGGTCGCTCCAGCGTATCGAGCGCAAAGCCGCCATCGGCCTCGAACGCCAGCCGCTGCTGATTGGCGAGCAGCCAGCCCTGCTTCGCCATGCGCGCCGCCTGCAACCGCAGCGCCGCCGCCAGCGGGTCTTTCGCCAGCCGCTCAATCTCATATTTCGCCGACGCCCCGGAGACTCCCGCCGCAACCAACCGCGCGTGCAACGCGGCATCATCGTCGCCCGCCGCCAGCCCCTCGGCGATCAGCGTGCGCTTGTCCGACTGCGACATGAAAAGCCTCCTCCGCCCACGATGGGCGTTCGTGAGCGATGCTCAAGCGCATGTCGATGACAATTTGGCGACGCGCCCGAAACGACAAAGCGGCCGTGGGCATCGCCCACGACCGCTTTGTTATACTCACGCTATCCGGCGCAGGCCGGAGCAATCGCGGATCAGATCTTGCCGGTCAGTTCGGGAACGGCATTGAACAGATCGGCGACGAGGCCGAAGTCGGCGACCTGGAAGATCGGGGCGTCCTCGTCCTTGTTGATCGCAACGATCGTCTTCGAATCCTTCATCCCGGCGAGATGCTGGATCGCGCCCGAAATGCCGATGGCGAAATAGACCTGCGGCGCCACGATCTTGCCGGTCTGGCCGACCTGATAATCGTTGGGGACATAACCCGCATCGACCGCAGCGCGCGAAGCACCGAGCGCGGCGCCGAGCTTGTCGGCGAGCGGGACGATGACTTCTTCATACTTCTCGCTCGAACCCAGCGCACGGCCGCCCGACACGATGATCTTGGCCGAGGTCAGCTCGGGACGCTCCGACTTCGCGATTTCAGCGCCGACGAAGCTCGAAATGCCGGCATCGCTGCCTGCACCCACGGCTTCGACCGTACCCGAACCGCCCGAAGTCGCGGCCTTGTCAAACGCGGTGCCGCGCACGGTGAGGACCAGCTTGGCGTCCGACGATTCGACGGTCGCGATCGCGTTGCCGGCATAGATCGGGCGGGTGAAGGTCTTGGGACCCTCGACCGACAGAATTTCCGAAATCTGCATCACATCGAGCAGCGCGGCGACGCGTGGCGCGATATTCTTGCCGGTCGTCGTCGCGGGCGCGAGGAAGGCGTCGTGGCTGCCCATCAGTTCGGCGACGAGCGGCGCGACATTTTCGGGCAGATTGTGACCGAAGGCGGCGTTGTCAGCGACATGCACCTTGCCGACCCCGGCGATGCCGGCGGCTTCCTTGGCGACCGCATCGACGCCCGAACCGGCGACGAGCAGATGGACTTCGCCGAGCTTCGACGCCGCGGTGACCACCGCGAGCGTCGCGTCCTTGACGGCCTTGCCGTCATGTTCGACCCAAACGAGCGTTTTCATGAGTGCACTCCCATCGCTTTCAGCTTGGCAACCAGTTCATCGACATCGGCGACCTTGACGCCAGCCGAACGAACCGGCGGCTCGCTGACCTTGAGCGTCTTGACGCGCGGAGTCGTATCGACGCCATAATCAGCAGGGGTTTTGGTATCGAGCGGCTTCGACTTCGCCTTCATGATGTTCGGCAGCGAAGCATAACGCGGCTCATTCAGACGAAGGTCGGTGGTGACGATCGCGGGAAGCTTGAGCTTCACCGTTTCGAGGCCGCCGTCGACTTCGCGGGTCACATTGACATGATCACCATCGACATTGACCGCGCTGGCGAAAGTGCCCTGCGCCCAGCCGGTCAGGGCTGCGAGCATCTGGCCGGTCTGGTTGTTGTCGTCGTCGATCGCCTGCTTGCCAAGGATGACAAGACCGGGCTGTTCGGCGTCGGCGATCGCCTTGAAGATTTTCGCAAGCGCCAGCGGTTCGACGGCATCGTCGGTTTGGACGAGGATCGCGCGGTCGGCGCCCATGGCGAGCGCGGTGCGCAGCGTTTCCTGCGCCTTCGCCGGGCCGACGGACACGGCGACGACTTCGGTCGCCACGCCCTTTTCGCGCAGACGAATCGCTTCTTCGACACCGATCTCATCGAACGGGTTCATCGACATTTTGACATTGGCGAGGTCAACGCCCGTACCGTCGGATTTGACCCGCGGTTTCACGTTATAATCGAGCACCCGCTTTACGGGGACGAGGATTTTCATGGCTTCAAAAGCTCCTCTCGAGAAATTGTGCACCGCGTCATAATTGCGGTTTACGTAAACGTCAACCTCACCCCTCCCCCCTCATGGTGGGGAGGGGCTGATGAGGTTTCAGGCCGCCTTGGCGACCTCGGCGACGATCTTCTTCGCGGCGTCGCCCAGGTCGTTGGCCGCCACGATCGGCAGACCCGAATTGGCAAGGATATCCTTGCCTTCCTGAACGTTCGTGCCTTCGAGGCGGACGACGAGCGGAACCGAAAGATTCACTTCCTTCGCCGCGGCAACGATGCCGTCGGCGATGATGTCGCACTTCATGATACCGCCGAAGATGTTGACGAGGATGCCCTCGACCGCCGGGTCCTTCAGGATGATCTTGAACGCCGCGGTGACCTTTTCCTTGGTCGCGCCGCCGCCGACGTCGAGGAAGTTGGCCGGGAAGGCGCCGTGGAGCTTGATGATGTCCATCGTCGCCATCGCAAGGCCGGCGCCGTTGACCATGCAGCCGATGTTGCCGTCGAGCTTGATGTAGGCGAGGTCATATTCCGACGCTTCGACCTCGGCCGGGTCTTCTTCGGTCAGATCGCGCAGCTCGGCGATATCCTTGTGACGGAACATCGCATTGCCGTCGAAGCCGACCTTAGCGTCGAGCACCAGCAGTTCGTCGCCATTCGCGCCTTCGCACACGGCAAGCGGGTTGATTTCGATCTGCTCGGCATCGGTCGCGAGGAACGCGTTGTAGAGGCCAGCAAGAATCTTGGCGGCCTGCTTGGCCAGATCACCCGACAGCTCGAGCGCCGCGGCGACGCTGCGGCCGTGGTGCGGCTGAAGGCCCGTGGCGGGATCGATGACGATCGTGTGGATTTTTTCGGGGGTGTTGTGCGCGACGGTTTCAATGTCCATCCCGCCTTCGGTCGACGCGACGACCGCGATGCGGCTGGTGGCGCGGTCGACGAGCAAAGCGAGGTAGAATTCCTGCTTAATGTCGGCGCCGTCGGTGATGTAAAGGCGGTTGACCTGCTTGCCGGCATCGCCGGTCTGGATCGTCACCAGCGTGTTGCCCAGCATGTCCTTGGCGTGCGCTTCGACTTCTTCGAGCGTCTTCGCCAGGCGAACGCCGCCCTTCGCGTCGGGACCGAGTTCCTTGAACTTGCCCTTGCCGCGGCCGCCGGCGTGGATCTGCGATTTGACGACATAAAGCGGCCCGGGGAGCTGCTTCGCCGCCGCAACGGCTTCCTCGACGCTCATCGCAGCGATGCCCTTAGGGATCGCGACGCCAAATTTTGCGAGCAGTTCTTTCGCCTGATATTCGTGAATGTTCATGAGGTCTGCCGGGCCTTTCGAGTCTGGGGCGGGGAGAATTGGCGCCGCCTAAGCACAAGTTTCGCGGCAAGGCTACCCCTACGGCGCCCAGATTATCTTGTGCGCCGACAAGCCAGACCGATCAGGCCAGCGTTTCTTTCACGATGATGAAAGGGCTGCGGCGTCCGGCCGCGTGCGAATGTGACCTAGTTGAACGCGCAGACTGCGGCGGAGCTGATCGTCACCGTCAAAATCTCGGGATCCCGAAGCGCCCGAATCTTGCGCGTGAACTGGGTCAGCGTCAGATTATCGACGCGCTTGTCCTTCAGGCTGGCCAGCGAACCGATGCGACGCAGCTGGGTCAGCGACAGCCGGTCGACCATGCGTTCAGCCATGCATGCGGCGATCGGTTGCGACAGGCCGGCGTCGACCAGCCCGGTGCGCAGCCGCGCCTCGGGAGTCGCGCAGGCGGCGAGCGCGAGCGGCAGGGTCAGCAAGGGAAGAGCGGCCCATTTCATATTGTCATTCTACCTTCCGTGAAACTCGGCGACCGCGCCCGAAACCGCCTGCATCAATGCCATGCGGGCGGGAATGGGCGAGGTCGTGCTGCCAAGCATTACCACGATGGCATAGCGGGTTCCATCGGGCGCCGTCGCGATGCCGATATCATTGTAACCGGCGGTCATACCCTTGAAATCCTGCCCAGTTCCGGTCTTGTGGAGAAATTGCCAACCGGGGGGAAGACCAGCCTTCAGCCGCCGCGGACCACTCCGGGTGCGGCTCATCACGTCGAGCAGATATTCGGTCGATTCGGGCGACAGCAGTGTGCCCCGCGCGAGCCGGGTCAAGGCACTGGCGATTGCCGCCGGGCTCGCGCCATCGACCGGATTGGCGAGATAGGCATCCATCGCCGCCTTGCGCTTCGCTTCGGGTAGCGCGGCGCGCGCGGCCTGAAACGCGCGGCCGACCGAGTAGCTTTGCTGCCAGGTCAGCCCGGCGGTACCGCTTTGCAGCAAGCGCTCGCCCGGGCCGAAACGAATCGCCCCCAGATCCTTTTTCGAAATGAAGCGGCGTACCGCTTCGGGCCCGCCCACAGTACGCAGCAGGCTGTCGTTCGCGGTATTGTCACTGTGGGTGATCGCGGTTTCAATGAGCTCGCGGACGCTCATCGTCACCGATCCCTCGGCCTGAACACGCGCAGCGAGCGGTTGGTAGAACAGGGTAAGATCCTCGCGACCGATGCGGACCGGCTGATCGAGGCGGATCCGTCCCTGATCCACGGCGTCGAGGATGGACAATGCCACCCAAAATTTCGATACGCTCTGTTGCGGAAACAAATCCTCGCCGCGCTGCGAAAGCGCCCATTCGCCGTCGATCCGCTGAACCGCAATCCCGGTCTTGCCGGGGAAAGCCTTCCAAAGCTGGGTAATTCGATCGTTCAGCCCGGCCGGTGGGCGGCGGAAACCGGGGTCCATCGTTCCCCGGGGTGCGGGGGTGGCAGAGCGCACCGGCTGCCCGATCGGCATCGAAACCGATCCGCCGGGCCCGCGCGTCACCGGCGGCACTGCACGGGGCGCCTCTCTGGGCGTAGGCACGATCGCGGCGCTGCTGACGCAACCCGCGAGCATCACAGCACCCATCACCATGGCAAGCATTGGCTTGCCGGAAAACTGGACCTTCATTCAAACCCCACGGCTGCGACCGTCATCTCTTATCCCCGCCCTATCGGCAGTGCCATTCGTCCCGCACACGGCCGGGGGGAGCCAGCGTTTTGCGGTGAACGATTCCTCTGTCACGACCAGTGACGGAACCCGCGTCCTTTCAGGGCGCAGGCTTGGCCCGCACCCGCGCCGGATAAAGCCGTTTCAGCGCCGCAAGCTTCGGTGCATCCCAGCGCAGGATATAGCCGTTCGAGGGATTGCGGCGCATGAAATCCTGGTGGCTCGCCTCGGCGGGATAGAAGCGCTTATAGCTTTCGATCGGAACGACGACGGGTTTGGCGAAATATTTGCCCTTGCCGATCTGCGCCAGATAGGCGGTCGCGACCTGGCGCTGAACCGCATCCATCGGGACGATCGCGGCGCGATATTGCGAGCCTGTATCGGGGCCCTGGCGATTTTTGAGTGTGGGATCGGCGACCACCGAAAACAGGATGCGCAGCAAGGTGCCATAGCTGAGCTGGGTCGGGTCATAGGTGACCCGTACCGCCTCGGCATGGCCAGATGTGCCGTCGTGCGTCAGCTCATAGCGCGCGGTCGCCGCGCTGCCGCCATGATAGCCTGATTCGACAGAGATCACGCCTTTTACATGCGAAAAGACGCCCTCGACGCCCCAAAAGCACCCGCCCGCAAGAATTGCGGTCGCACGCTTAGCTTTAACGGCGGGATCGACGGCTGCGGCAGGAAGCTGGACGACACCCTCGGCCTGCGCCGGGGCGCACTGGGCGACAATCGCGCCAATGAGCAGCGCCGCGAAGGCGCGCGAAGAGAAATGGCGACGCCGCGCCGTCAAAGCGGCAGCGAAAGCGCCGGATGCTGGAAGGCAACGATCAGGCCGCCAATGGCAAAGCCGGCGAGCATCGTCAGGAACCAGTCGGAGCGGAGCGTGGCAAGCATGGGGAGAGCCCTTTTTTCTGTCTTCCGGTTTTGCGGCCAAGGCCGCCCTGTTCACACCGACGATATGGCACGCCCCAACCAGCCGTGCAGTGATGTCCATCACCTTAGGCATCGAGGCTTACTATACGGTGAACCGGGCGCTTAACCGTCGTTCATGTCCCAAATGGGCGATGAAGACCGCAATTACAAGACCGGTCGGTACAGAATATCTATACCGACCGAAATCTCCCTTATGCCAGCGCGGCGCATGCCTGCTGGATGCGCACGCAGGCATCCTTGAGCACCGCTTCCGACGTCGCGTAGGAAACGCGAAACGCTGGCGACAGGCCAAAGGCGCCGCCGTGGACCGCGGCGACGCGCGCCGAGTCGAGGAAATAGTCGATCAGCGCTTCGTCGCTGTCGATCAGCTTTCCGTCGGGGGTCTTCTTGCCCATGCAGCCGCTCGCGTCGGGATAGACATAGAAAGCACCGTCGGGGGTCGGGCAGTTGAGCCCCGGCGCGTCGTTGAGCATCGCGACGACCATATCGCGGCGCTTCTTGAACGCGGCGTTGCGGTCGTCGAGGAATTGCTGCGGTCCGCCGAGCGCGGCGGCGGCGGCAGCCTGCGCGATCGAACAGGGGTTCGACGTCGATTGCGACTGCAGCTTGGCCATCGCCTTGATGATCCACGCCGGGCCGCCGGCATAGCCGATGCGCCAGCCGGTCATCGCATAGGCCTTCGAACAGCCGTTCACGGTCAGGATGCGGTCGATCAGGTCGGGGCAGCGCTGCGCCAGCGTCGAGAAGGCGAAATCCGCGTACCAGACATGCTCGTACATATCGTCGACCATCACCATCACATGCGGATGGCGGCGGACGACTTCGCCGATCGCGTCGAGTTCCTGGGGCGAATAGGCGGCGCCCGACGGGTTCGACGGCGAATTGAACATGATCCAGCGCGTCTTGGGCGTGATCGCGGCGTCGAGTTGCGCCGGGGTGATTTTGTAATTCTGCGCCGCAGTGCCCTCGATGATCACCGGCGTACCGCCACAAAAAGCAACGATGTCGGGATAGCTGACCCAATAAGGCGCGGGGATGATCACCTCGTCGCCCGCATCGACCGTCGCGACCAGCGCGTTGAACAGAGTGTGCTTGCCGCCGACGTTGACGCTGATCTGGTCGAGACCGAAGTCGAGGCCGTTGTCGCGGCGGAACTTGCCGCGGATCGCGTCCTTCAGCGCGACGGTGCCGTCGACCAGCGTATATTTGGTCTGGCCGTTGCGGATCGCCTCGATCGCCGCTTCCTTGACGAAGTCGGGCGTGTCGAAATCGGGCTCGCCGGCGCTCAGCCCAATCACGTCAACGCCGTCCGCTTTCAGCTTGGTCACGCGCGCGGTCATTGCGAGCGTTGCCGAAGGCTGGATACGACCGAGTGCGGCCGAGACATGGGGCTTGAAAGTCGACATGGCGAAGCGTCCTTGCGAGAGGGCGGGTGACAGGAAATTGGCAGAAAATTGCGCGCGGCCGCGCCTATCGCGTCCCACCCGATTAGGCAAGGGATGCGGTAGACAATTTACGAATGCGAAGCGATTTTCGCCGGATGGGAGCTAGGCGTCCTCGATCAACCGCGCCGGGATCAGCCCGCGCAGCGAATTGCCGATGAAAAACCCCTCGCCCAGATCGGCAAGGCGCAGATGCGATTCGACCGCCCGTCCCCTGTCGATCAGTTCGGCGCGCAGCACGCCGGGAAGCAGCCCGAGCGACAGCGGCGGGGTGAGGAGCATACCGTCGCGCTCGACGAAAATATTGCTCCAGCTGCCCTCGGTCACAAAGCCCGGTTCGTCGATAAAGACAATCTCGGCCGCCCCGCTTTCGCGCCGCGCGCCATCATAGGCGGCACGTTGGCTGGTCTTGTGCGCGAGGCGAAAATCGTCCGGCGCCATCGGCACAGGACTAACGGCGACCGGCACCGGCAATTCGGCGAGCCGCGGCAGCGGCGACACCTCGACCGCCAATGCACCCGACGGCGCAAGCCGCATCCGCACCCGCGCAGCGCCGCGCACGCGAAAGGTCGCCGATTGCAGGCTGTTGCGCGCACCGTGGCGGTCGAACCGAAAGCCCAGCGTCGCCGCGCTCGCTGTCAGCCGCGCCAAATGCCCCTCGAGTCGCTGGACGCCATCGACCGGATCGAAAAACATCGTTTCGAGTAGGTCGAAGCTTTCGCCCGCTGCGCTCACAAATTCCCCTTTGGCCAGACATTCGCGCCATTCTTCGGCGGGCACGCTGTCGGCAACGATTCCGGACCCCAGACCCAGCGTGGCGGACAACCGCCCATCCTGCAAGTCATTGGAATACGGAAATACCAATGTCCGAATCGCGACGTTGAACGCCGCATCCCCCCCCGGCTCGATGAAGCCGATCGACCCCGTATACAGTCCGCGCGCGCCTTCTTCCAGCGTGTCGATAATCTCCATCGCCCGTACCTTGGGCGCGCCGGTGATCGAACCGCAGGGAAAGGCGGCGCACAGCATGTCGACCGCGCCGGTTCCCTCGGGCAAACGCGCGCTGACGTCGGACACCAGTTGATGGATCGTCGGAAAGCTCTCGACGCGAAACAGGTCGGGCACCGCGACCGACCCTGGCACCGCAACGCGCGACAGATCGTTGCGGATCAGGTCGACGATCATCAGATTTTCGGCGCGCTGCTTGGGGTCCTCCGCCAGCTCGCGCGCGGCGCGCGCGTCGGCCTCCGGGTTACGCTGCCGCGCCGCGGTCCCCTTCATCGGCCGCGCCATCGCCTGGCCACCCTTCAGCGCAAAGAAGAGTTCGGGCGACAGCGACGCGATCGCCTGCGCGCCCGTCCAGATGAAACCGCCATAGCCCGCGCGCGCCGTCCGCCGCAGCCGCGCATAGGCGGCGAGCGGATTGCCCAGCATGGCGACATCGGCGCGAAAGGTCAGATTGGCCTGATAAATATCGCCGGCGCGGATCAGCCCGAGCACCTGTTCGACCGCCGCTTCATAGCCGGCGCGTTCGATCCGCGGCTTAACACCGCCAATCCATGCCCCGGCCGGATCGGGGAGCAGATCGGCCACGACATCGGCCTCGATCCGCTCGACCCGCTCGAACAGGCCAAACCAGCCCAGCGGCGCATTGCCGCCGCCGCCTTCATCGACCGCACCGCGCCACGCAGGCGCAAGCGCCTTCCCCGCCTCATAGGCCAGATAACCGGCGGCATAGAGACCGTGCGACTGCGCCTTCTCCAACGCATCGAGCAACGCTGGAATCTCGGCCAGGGTCGTCGCGCTCAGCACCTCGACCGGGTCGCGAAACAAACGCGCCGGCACGGCCCCGTCCGACCGTGCGTCGTCAAGCAGGACGAAGGGCGGACAGCCCGTTTTCAGAACAGGAATCGCAGGCGCATCCATCATCGGCTTGTCAAAACGCCCCCTCGCAAAAACGCGGGGTCAGCGCTCGCGACGAACGCGAATGGAGGGGCGCCCTTCGAGACTGAGAAAATAGGTTCCGAGCGAGGCCGCCTTAATTCGGATCTTCTGTCCAGGGCGCGGCGCCAACGGCATGCGCTTGCTGTCGATCTGTACCCAGACCGATCCATCGGCCATCGCGATGCGATAGCCGCCGTCGGCGGTGGGGGAAGCCGATGCAACGCTGGTTTCGACGCTTTCGACCTTATCCACATCGCCGTCACCGAAAATGTTAAAATCGGGCAGATCGAGTCCAAACAGACCGCGACGCGCTTTTTGTGCCGATACGCGATCAACGAACAGGATATCTCGCGCGACCTGCGCCTGTTGCAGCGCCGCAACCTCACGGTCGAAGCAGGCAAGGCGCCCGTCACCATTGGCGACAGCGCGACAGTTGAAGAGTTGCTGGACCTGCGCCGGAACGGGGGCCAGCTCCTTTTCCTTTGCGGCCTCCTTGGCAGCAAGCAGTGCCCAGGGAAGTGCGAGCAGCGCAAACGCCCCCGCTAACATCATCGAACGCGGTCGCTGCAATGCCGACATAGCCATCCCCTTGCCGATATTTCGAACGGAGTAGCCGCAGCAACCCCATGCCGCAAGCGTCGCCCCGACGGCGTCGCCTGTTTACCCAAACCCGGCGGTCAGCGCTCGCGACGAATCCGGATAGCACGCCCTCCGTCAACCTTGCCGAAAAAGCTGCCGATCGCGCCCTTTTTAATCTCTATCGTCTGTCCGACGCGCGGCGGACGAATCAGTCCCATATCCTCAATCTGGACCCACACCGCCCCGTCCGCCAGCGTCAGGCGATACCGCCCAAGCTCGTTGGTCGAGACGGCCTTGAGCGTCGTTTGCAGCTGTTCGTCCACCTTTTCTTCGTCGGCGCCGAACAGGCGGTCGAGATTGGGGATCGAAAAACCGAACAGTCCGCGCCGCGCCGCCTGGCTCGTTTCCTTGTCGGCAAAGCGGATCTCGCTTGCCGCATCTGCGGCCGCCAGTTCGCCGACCTCCCGATCGAAACAGGCGAGGCGCGCCATCGGATCGGTCAGATCCCGGCAACCATAAAGCTGTTGAATCTGCGCCGGGCGTATCGTCGCCTCCTTGTCCTTGGCGACGGCAGGCGCAGCGGCGCCAGCGAGAATGGCGAACAATACAGCAAATTGCGGCGACAGGCGCGACATGGCAAATCCCCTGAAAATAACCTGCGGCCTGCCTAGCCGCCACCGCGCAGCGCCGCAAGCGTCGCCCCGATTGCGAAGCGCGCTTACTTACCTTAGTGTCAGGAACCCGCCCTCGTAACAGAAGGACAATTTGCGCCGATGAACACGCCTTACGACTGGTCGACCGATTATCATCATCCGACGGACTGGGACCAGTTGTTCGCGCCACTATCGCTGCCCGACATGCTCGCGGCGAGCGTTGCGCGGCGCGGCGATGCGCCGATGCTCGATTTTCTCGGGCGGCAATATGGCTATGCCGAAGTCGCCCGGGGAGTCGCCCGCGTCGCGCGGGGCCTGCAACAGCGTGGCGTCGGCAAGGGTAGCCGTGTCGGCCTGTTCCTCCCCAACGTGCCCCATTATGTCGCGGCCTATTATGGCGCGCTCGCCGCCGGGGCGACGGTGGTCAATTTCTCGCCGCTCTATACGGTCGCCGAGCTGGAAGCGCAGGTCGAGGATTCGGGCACCGACACTTTGTTCACGGTCAGCGCCAACGCGCTGCTCCCGACCGCGCTGAAAGTGCTCGACGGATCGAGCCTGCGCCAGCTGATCGTCGGATCGGTCGCCGGCGGTCTGCCCGCCGCCAAGTCGGTCCTTTATCGCCTGTTCAAGCGCGACGAAGTCGCGGCGCTTCCCGACGACCCGCGCGTGATCCGTTTTTCAACGCTGATCGACAATGACGGCCAGCCCGCGCCGGTCCCGATCGACGCCGAAAAGGACATTGCGCTGATCCAATATACCGGCGGCACCACCGGCACGCCGAAGGGCGCGATGCTGACCCACCAGAATCTGACCGCCAACGCGCGGCAGGTGAATGCCATCGACCCCGATCATGAGGCGGGCGATCGCATCCTGGGCGCACTGCCCTTCTTTCATGTCTTCGCCAACACCTGCGTCCTCAACCGCACCGTGCTCAACGGCGGGATGATCGCGATGCTGCCGCGCTTCGACGCCAAACAGGCGTTGCAGGCGATCACGCGCACCAAGACCACCGCCCTGCCCGGCGTCCCGACGATGTATCAGGCGCTGCTCGACCATCCCGATCTCGCCAAGACCGATTTTTCCAGTCTGCGCATCTGCATCTCGGGCGGCGCGCCGATGCCCGCCGAACTGCGCGAGAAATTCGTCACCGCAACGGGCGCTTCGCTCGTCGAGGGCTATGGCCTCACCGAAAGTTCGGGGGTGGTCTCGACCAACCCCTATGAAGGCCCAGTCAAGCCCGGCACGATCGGCCAGCCGCTGCCCGCCACCCATCTGCGCCTCGTCGACAAGGAGGATCCGTCGCGCGACGCCCCCGCGGGCGAACCCGGCGAGCTGGTGGTCAAGGGACCGCAGATCATGAAGGGCTATTGGAACCAGCCCGGTGCCGATGCCGACAGCTTCACCGTCGACGGCTGGTTGCGCACCGGCGATGTCGCGGTGATCGACGACGATAAATATGTCCGCATCGTCGACCGGCTGAAGGATATGATCGCGGTCGGTGGCTTCAAGGTTTACCCAAGCGTGATCGAGGCGCATCTCTACGAACATCCGGCAGTCAAGGAAGCGATCGTCCTCGGCGTCCCCGACGCCTATCGCGGGGAGGCGCCCAAGGCGTTCGTGACGCTGGAGGACGGCTTCAACATTTCGGGCGAAGCGCTCACCGCATGGTTGAACCCGCAGCTCGGCAAGCATGAACGGGTGAACGCAGTCGAAGTACGCCTGAACCTGCCCAAGACGATGATCGGCAAGCTCGACCGCAAGGCGTTGCGCGCGGAGGAAGGGGCCTAGAGTTTGGCGATTCCCATTTTCCCGTTCGCATCGAGCGAAGTCGAGATGCCGCTAAGGCATGCACCTACGATGGGTGTCTCGACTTCGCTCGACACGAACGGGATAGGGACGCCTCCACCTACCCCCGCGCCTTCATGATCGCCTTGTTGCGCGCCTCGAGCGTGCGTAAGGCCGAAAAGACGCTCAGTCCTTCATCGGCGCGCCCATCGCGACCGAGCAGCCAGAGCTGCTGATAAAACCAGTAAATCCCTGCAAAACCATCGACCGCCTTGACCAGCTGAAACCGGCGCAGAAAGCCCAGCCAACCAGGCAACAGCCCGCGATCATCCTCATAACGCGGCAATTGCTTAGCCCCTTCCAGCAAGCGCTTCGGTGCGTCGGTCATCAGGCACATCGGGCGGCCGAGCCCGATCACATCGGCCGCGCCGCCCGCCAGCGCCTGCTCCATCGCGGCGCGCGAGCGAAAGCCGCCGGTGACCATCAACGGCACCGTCACGCACGCCTGCATCGCCAGCGCGAAATCGACGAAATAAGCCTCGCGCGCCAGCGTCGACGGCGCGACATTTTGCGCCGCGCTTTCCTCCATCCCCTCGATGCCGAGCAATTTGGGCTGTTCATAACTGCCCCCCGAAATTTCGATCAGGTCGACGCCCGCCGCCTCGAGCCAGCCGGCGGCCGTCAGGCTATCCTCAAAATCAAAGCCACCCTTCTGGAAATCGGCGCTGTTGAGCTTGACCGAGACCGGAAATCCGGGTCCGACGGCCGCGCGAATCGCACCTATCACCTCCAACAACAGCCGCGCCCGATTTTCGAGGCCACCGCCATATTCATCGGTCCGATGATTGGAGAGCGGGCTCAAAAACTGCGACATCAGATAGCCATGCGCGGCGTGGACCTGCACCCCGGTAAAGCCCGCATCCTGACACGCCCTCGCCGCGACCGCCCAGCGCCTTACCAGATCGGCGATCTCGTCCAAGGTCAGCGGCTCGGGCTGACCGAACTGGCCGCCGGGCAAAGCCAGTTTGACGTCGGACGCCGATTTGGGATGACGGTTGACGACCGCGGGGGTCTGCCGCCCGCTGTGACTGATCTGCGCCCAAAAATGATTGCCGCCGCGCGTCGCGGCTTTGGCCCAGCGGGTCAGCGCCGCCATCATCTGCGCGTCGGGCGCGCTGTCGATCACGACATTGCCGGGCCGCTCCAGATGGTCGTGGTCGATGACCAGATTGCCGCCGATCAACAGCCCCGCCCCGCCGTCGGACCATAAGCCGTAAAGCCGCTCGAGCGCCGCGGTCGGCCGCCCGTCGGGGGTTGCCATCCCCTCCGTCATCGCCGCCTTGGCGATCCGGTTCGGCAAGATCGCGCCGCATGGCAACGTCAGCGGCTCGGTCAGACCAGTCATTCCCACATCCCCCAATGTTTTCAGAAACCCATCCTGCCCCGCCCACCTGTTCAGCGAAAGCGAAGAATTGCGCCATGAGACGTTGTAACCTTTGACATGTTATGCCATATCAACTTCCATTGTCGTTGAACGGAGAATCGGGTGACCCAAGTCGCCAGCCCTGCCCCTGTCCTGACGCGCCTCGGCGCGGTGGTTCGGGCTGCGCGCGATTCGCGGCCACTGACCGCGCTCAGCGGCGACCAGTTGGCGATGGGTCTATCGGGCCTGTGCCTCGTCCACTGCCTCGCAACGACGATCTTCTTCGCCTCGATCGCCTCGGTCGGCGGGGTATTTCTTGAAAATCACCTGTTCCACGAGATCGGCCTGATCGTAGCCATCGGCTTTGCGCTGATCACCCTCGTCTCGGGCGTGCTCACCCACGGCTATATGATGCCGTTTGCCGTCGGCAGCTTCGGGCTTGGCATGATGGCGGGCGCGCTGGCGCGGCCGCATGACGGCAGCGAAGTGCTCGCCACGATGATCGGCGTCGCGGTCGTCGCGCTCGGGCACGACCTCAATCGCCGCGCGCGAAACTAGGCCGCAGCCCCAAACACTCCGGTCCGCCGCTTGCGGGCATCCCCTAAAGAGCCTACATTAAGCCCAGAGTTGGCACGGGATTTCCCGCGCCCAAGGACAACGCCATGGGTAAGCATGATCATCCGCACGTCGAGGCCAGCGGCGCCTCGCTCGCCAAGGCCGCGCAGACCGCGCTCGAAGGCGCGGGTGAGGCGTGGACCGACATGCGCGCGCAGATTTTCGACGCCGTCGCCGAAATCGGCAAGCCAGCCAGCGCCTATGAAATCGCCGACATCGTCTCGCAAAAACGTGGGCGTCGCGTCGCGCCGAACAGCGTCTATCGCATCCTCGACCTGTTCGTAGCAAACAACCTCGTCCGCCGGGTCGAAAGCGCCAACGCCTTCGTCGCCAACAGCCACCCCGGCTGCCTGCACGACTGCATCTTCCTGATCTGCGACAGCTGCGGCAGCGCGGTGCATGTCGATAATGACGCGGTCTCGGGCGGCGTCCGCGCCGCCGCCAACGCAACCGGCTTTGCCGCCGAACGCCCGGTGATCGAAGTGCGCGGCAAATGCGCCGAGTGCCAATAGGCTAAGCCCCCCGGCACCCCATGGCGCGCGCCTTTCCCGCTAGGCTCTGGACCATCGCCCTGCCCCGGGTCTAGGGAGACGGCGAATCCGAACCACGGACAAAGAGGGCTGCACCCATGAATACTGTCACCATCCGCGAAGACGACCTGATCGAGACCATCGCCGACGCGCTCCAGTACATCAGCTATTTCCATCCGATGGACTATATCCGCGCGCTGGGTGCCGCCTATGAACGCGAAGTGTCGCCCGCCGCCAAGGATGCGATGGCGCAGATCCTCTCGAACAGCCGCATGTGCGCCGAGGGGCACCGCCCGATCTGCCAGGACACCGGCATCGTCACCGTCTTCATCAAATGGGGCATGGACTGCCGCCTCGACAGCCCGCGCAGCCTGCAGCAGGTCGTCGATGAGGGCGTCCGCAAAGCCTATCTCCACCCCGAAAACAAGCTCCGCGCCTCGATCCTCGCCGACCCGGCGTTCAGCCGCGTCAACACCAAGGACAACACCCCGTCGGTACTCAACGTCGAAATGGTCCCCGGCGCGAAGGTCCATATCGACGTCGCGGCCAAAGGCGGCGGCAGCGAGAATAAGTCGAAGTTCAAGATGATGAACCCGTCCGACAGCATCGTCGACTGGGTGCTCGAAATGGTCCCGCAAATGGGCGCGGGCTGGTGCCCGCCGGGCATGCTCGGCATCGGCATCGGCGGCACCGCCGAAAAGGCGATGCTGCTCGCGAAACAGTCGCTGATGGACCCGATCGACATGACCGAACTGCTCGCACGCGGCCCGTCAACCCCGACCGAGGAACTGCGCATTGAGCTGTATGAAAAGGTCAACGCCCTCGGCATCGGCGCGCAGGGGCTCGGCGGCCTCGCGACCGTGCTCGACATCAAGATCGCCGACTGGCCGACCCACGCGGCGTCGAAGCCCGTCGCGATGATCCCGAACTGCGCCGCGACGCGCCACGCGCATGTCACACTCGACGGCAGCGGGCCGGCGTTCCTCGAAGCACCGAAGCTCGCCGATTATCCCGAAATCGACTGGAAGCCCGATCAGGCGGCGATCCGCGTCGACCTCGACACGCTCACCCCCGACGTCGTCGCGAGCTGGAAACAGGGCGACCGGCTGCTCCTCAACGGCAAGATGCTCACCGGCCGCGACGCCGCGCACAAGCGCATCGCCGACATGCTGGCGAAGGGCGAACAGCTCCCCGTCGAGTTCAAGGGCCGCGTCATCTATTATGTCGGCCCGGTCGATCCGGTCGGCGAGGAAATCGTCGGCCCCGCCGGCCCGACGACCGCGACGCGCATGGACAAGTTCATGGACATGATGCTCGATCAAGGCCTGCTCGCCTGCGTCGGCAAAGCCGAGCGCGGCCCCGCCGCGACGCAGGCGATCGCGAAGCACAAGAGCGCCTATATGATGGCGGTCGGCGGCGCCGCCTATCTTGTCGCACGCGCGATCAAGGGCAGCAAGGTCGTCGGCTTCGCCGATCTCGGCATGGAAGCGATCTACGAATTCGAGGTGCAGGACTTCCCCGTCACCGTCGCGGTCGACAGCGAAGGCCAGAATGTCCACGTCAACGCCCCCGCGCTATGGCAAAAGCGGATCAAGGATGAAGGACTGCTGGAGAAGGCATAACCGCCCACTCTATCACCGTCACCCCGGCGAAAGCCGGGGTCTCAACGGCCGCCCGGCCCCCGCCTCGCCCTAAAATCCGTACACCAACGTAAAGCGCGTCAGCGTGTCGACATTCTCGACGCCCGCCGGCGGGTGCGAAGCGATTTCGGCCGAATAGGCGATGCGCGCCGACAATCCGCCGGTCAGTTTCGCGTTGAGCGCGGTCAGCGAACTGGTCGAGGTGTTGCTTTCGCCGACGATCGTCGAGGCGGTCTGTGTGAGGCGCAGGGTCGGCGACACTTGCCAGCCGAAGTCGAGTCCGGCGAGCCCGGAGATTTCGCTGTCCCGGCCGGTCTGGACGAAGTCGGTCTGCCGCCACGCCGGCCCCGCCTTCAGGTTCAGCGACATCGCCTTGCTGTCGATCACCTTGTACCCGAGCCCGCCCGACGCGTTCCAGCGCGCGGTATAGCCGAGCATCCGGTCGCGCTCCCAACGCCCGAGGCCAAAGGCAAAGGCACGGTCGCTGACTTTTACCTGCGGCTCATATTCGACCAGATAGCGTTCCAGCGTCGTCCTGCCACTCGTGCGCTGATAGTCGGCCTGCGCCCGCATCCGCTGGCTCCAGTCGATCCCCTTGCGCGCCAGCGCCACGCCAACATTAAATCCGGTCGACTTGTTATTGCCGCCGCTGTGCGAAGCACCGATCTGCCCCTCGCCCTTCCAATATTGCCAGAATTTGGCTCCTGCCAGCCGGGCACGTTCGGCCGCCGCGGCTTCGTCCTTCAACCGCTTTCGCTCGGCGCGATAGTCGGCGAGCAATATATCGATTTCGGCGACATCCTCGGGGCTCGCCGCCTTGGCAAGCTTCCCCACCGCCTCGACATCGCTATCCTTGCCGCTGGCGATCGCCGCGTCGAGCATGACGCGCACCGGATCGGGCGGCGGGATCACCGCTACTTCGATAAGCGGCGGAAGGCCGCGCTCGTAAAAGCCCAGCAACAGGTCGATTTCGATCTGATCGGCCGGATTGGTCCGCTTCGCTAATTCGCCGACCATCTCGACATCGGCGGCGTTGCCGCTCGCCATCGCGGCGTCGAGCATAGCGCGCACCGGCGGAGCAAGCTGGGCGTGGACGGGATGGGCGACGCCGAACAGCAGGCCAAGCGCCGCGAGGCGGGGGAGAGCGGTCATCGAGGAGTCCTTCTTTGGGGGAGGGTCCGGTTTCGTTCGATCATCGGCGTGCGGGCTTGGGCCGCGCCGATAGTCCCTATAACCCCAAAACCGCTGGCATTTCCACCCCGCCTGCCCCATTTGCAGAACGATGTGGATCGCGATCATCGCCATTTTCTGCGCCGGCGTCGGCAATTTCGCGATGCACCGTGCCTTCATGGAAAGCGACGATCCGCTGGTCCAGCAGATGGTCAGGCCGCTCGCCGACAAGATCGGACCGCACGCCACCTATATTTTCGAGTTTCTGCTGCTCGTCGGCGCCATGGCGATCGCGACCCGCAACTGGTTCACCGCGCTGCTGCTTTACGGCCTCTATACGATTTTCAACGCGATAGCGTTCAACTGGATCATGCAACGGCCGCAGTAGCTACTGCCAGACCGGTCCGTTGACCGGCAGCCCCCGATTTTTTAGCTGATCGAGAACACCGTCCTTCTCGGCAAGAACACGTAAGGGAACCACCGCGAGAGTGACGCCCGGCTGCGCCGTGGCATCGTGGATCGCTCCAACCCAGATCTGGCGCAGCTCCGACCCGAAGCCATCATTCGTCCACGGCCAGCAGCGCCCGAGCGCTTCCTCGAGCGGACTGGCCATCACCGCGGGCACGTCAAACTCGGTCCACGCCCGGCCGCGTTCGATAACAATGTCGCCCCCGGCCTCGGTCGCCTCCATCGCCGCCTCCAGGCACGGAATATGCGTCTCGGGCGCGGCCGCGAACAGATTGTCGAGCATATCCTCACCGCGCACCTCGCCGACGGGCTGGGTCGGAATTTTCGACTGGCGCGCCGCCTTGCGCACGACGTCGGACGCGTCGTCGGCAGTATCCTTGTTGAAGGAAAGGCGTTTCGACAGCAGGTCGAACGCCGTCATCAGGAAATTCTGCCGCGCATAATTTTGGCCGAAGCGGCTCTCGAGCGCCTGCAGCCGTTTCATCTGGCCCGCGTCCAGATAATCCGCCGCGACGCGCCCTTTCGGCAATTTGACAAGCCCGCCGCCCTTGAAGATCAGCCGAAAAATATCACCGGGCGACACTTTCGCCTTGGTCCCCAGAATGACGCGCTGCGCGCGGTCGGTCGCGCCCTCCAGCCGTTCGGGGCGCCACAGCGTCGCCTTGGGAACCTCGGCGATTTCGCCGACAAGGATGACCACCCCGGCGGAGGTCTGGATCGTCCACATCGGCGCGCCCGAACGGCGCGCAGTGACGATGATTTCATCATTGGTCTCGTCGGCTGCGGGCGTATCCGTTGCCAAAGCCGTCGGCGGCGCCATCATCGAGGCCCCCGCCGCAAGCAGGATCGCCAGTGACCGTGTCCGGCGCATCACGCTACCCCGTGATACCACCACACACCGTCGCGATCTTCGCGCTTCACCCGGCCTTCGACCTCAAGCCGCTTCAGATGCGCGAGCGCCTCGCCGGTCGCCAGTCCCTGATTATGCGCGCCAATCGGGCGGTTGAACAGCAAAGGAAAGCTGTCGACTGCGCGCATCGGCGCCTTTGCGATCGACTCGGCCAGATTATAGAGCCGCATCCGATGCTCGTCGCGCAGCGCCATCAGGCGGACGTGCAAACCCTTGAACGGCTCGCCATGCGCCGGGCAGACAATCAGGTCGGACGGCAGGACGCGGAGCAATTTGTCGATCGAGTCGAGCCATTCGCCCAGCGGATCGGCGTCGGGTTCGGTGATATTGACCGATACGTTCGAACTGATCCGCGGCAACACCTGGTCGCCCGACACCAGCACGCCCTCGCGCTCGTTCCACAGACACGCATGTTCGGGGCTGTGCCCCGATCCGGTGACGACGCGCCACTGGTGCGCCCCCATGTCGACGACGTCGCCGTCCTTCATCCGCACATAGGACCGCGGCAGCGGATAGACCATCATGCCGAAACGGCCCCAGCCTTCGCTTTTCTGACGCTCGATCGCCGCATCGTCCCAGCCCGCGGCACGCGATTGCACCAGCACCTCGTCGGGCACTGTCTCGCTGGTGTCGGCAACGATCGCCCGCGCGGTCAACATTTCGCCACGCGTCATCCACAGCTTCACGTCGAGCTTTTTCGCAATCCAGCCGGCAAGGCCGATATGGTCGGGGTGCAAGTGCGTGCCCACGACGCGGGTGATCCGCACATCCTTCAGCGCGCCGGCGTAAAGCGCCTTCCATTCGTCCGAACACATGGTCAGACAGATTCCGGTATCGACGATCGCGACGCCGTCGCCATCCGCGTCGGCATCGTCGAGCAGCCAGCTGTTGATATGGCCGAGCGACCCCGGCATCGGAATGCGCGCCCAGCTGATCCCCGGCGCGATACGGATCGTCTCGCCCGTCGCGGGCGCAGCTTCGCCCCACGGATAGGTCAGCCCGGCGTGGCTCGTCGCGGTAAAGCTGTCGTCCTGCGTCAGCGAGGCATCCGGCGAGCCGCTGGCCGCCGGAATATTGTCCTCATCGTGACCCGACGCCCCAGCGCCGACCACGCGTCAGGCCGCCGTTTCGTCGTTACCGGCGGCTTCGCTGGCTTCTTCGGCGGCGCGCGCTTCATTGGCGGCGGTGCGTTCGGCGCGCAGCTCTTCGAGCAGCGCTTCGCGGTCACCCTCGAAACGGCTGTCTTCGGGGGCCTTGATGCCCGCCTTCTTCGCAGCCTTGGACACCAGCGCATCGAGTTCGCGCTGCGAGCAAAGACCCAAAGTCACTGGATCCTTGGCGACGATGTTCGAGCTGTTCCAGTGGCTGCGGTCGCGGATCGCCGCGATCGTGTTGCGCGTGGTGCCGATCAGCTTGCCGATCGCGCCATCCGACACTTCGGGATGGTTCTTCAGGATCCAGGCGATGCCGTCGGGCTTGTCCTGGCGCTTGCTGACCGGGGTGTAGCGCGGGCCGCGGGTGCGGCGGATCGTATCCTGCGCCTGCTTGGTCATCTTGAGCTTATACTCGGGGTCGTTCTGACCCTTTTCAATCTCTTCCATCGACAGTTCATGCGCGCGCACCGGATCGCGGCCGGTATATTTGGTTGCCGCAGTCTCGTCGGCGATCGCCTGCACTTCCAGGATATGGATGCCGCAATAATCGGCGATCTGGACGAAGGTGAGGCCGGTGTTGTCGACCAGCCAGGCGGCGGTCGCATGCGGCATCAACGGGGTGGCATCGGCATTGGCCATGACAAAAAGTCTCCAAGCGGAAATAATAAGGGCCGCCCCTCGCGGGGCGGCCATTCGGCGGTCGGTGTAGACCCGTTTTCCGCGGCGGGCAAGGGGCGGCGTGGCGGGCAATAGCGGGGCCACTTCAAACGCCAAATCGACGCACGGCCAGTGACCCCTGTCACATGACAGCGGCTCCGCCTGACATAGGAGCAAAGCAGCAGCGTTCACACACCCATCGCTTCGCTGATGACAATAACCCAATATATTCGGTATGTTGGGCCGAAACAGAGGAACCGACTTCCATGCCGAACCGTCGACACCGCTTTCTGGCGCTTATTCTTGCCGCACCGCTACTGGCCGCCGCGCCAATGGCGCTCGCGCAGGACCCTGCGCCCAGCACGCTCGACGCCGATCAGCAGAAAATGCTCGACCTGATCAACAAGGGCATGGATTTCGACCGCGCCGGCAAATCGCGCGATGCCGAGGCTGTCTATCGGCGCTGGATCGACGAAGCGACCAAACGCTACGGCGCCGACGGCCTGCTCACCAGCCTCGGCTATCGCCTGATCGCCGGAAATCTGGAGGATCAGGGCCGCGCAAAGGAGGCCGAGCCCTATTGGCGCCGCCTGCTCGACATCAACAAGGCGGTACTCGGCGACAGCGATGACGAAACGCTGACCGCAACCATCGCCCTCTCCTCCAACTTCATCAAACAGGGCCGCCCGGCCGAAGCGCTGCCGCTGCGCCGCGCGATCCTTGCGACCCGCATTGCCCAACGCGGCGAGCGCGACCCCAAGACGATCATCGCGACAAGCAACCTCGCCTCGGTGCTGACCGAAATGGGCGAATATAAGGAAGCCGAAGCGCTCTATCGCAAGACGCTCGAAACCAGCCGCGCAGTGAATGGCGAGGGGCATAGCGAAACCGCGTCGGCCTATGGCAATCTGGCGGTCGTGCTGCGCAGCCTCGGGCGTTATGACGAAGCCGCGCCGATGCTGGGCAAAGCGCGCGACATCGACACCGCGCTGACGGGCCCCGACAGCCCCAATGTCGCGCTGCGCCATTACAACAATGCGGTGAATCTGGGCGACATGGGCCGCTTTGCCGAAGCGCGTGTCGCCGCCGAAAAGGCGCTCTCGATCTGGCGCACCGCCAAGGGCGACGACAGCATCGAAGCCGCGCAGGGCTATACCGCTGTCGGTTACAGCCTGACCTCCGAAGGCCGCTTTGCCGAAGCCGACGCCGCCTATCGCAAAGCGCTCGACATAAGGGTCAAGCGGCTCGGCGACACGCATCCCGCAACCGGCGAGGCCTATAATAATCTCGCGCTCAACATGGACAAGCAGGGTCTGCCGCCAAGCAGGATCGAACCGATGCTGCGCAAGGCGCTCGACATCACCCGGTCGACGATCGGCGAAGGCAGCGAACGCACCGCGACCCTCTATGCCAATGTCGCGCATAATCTGAATTCGCAGGGCCGCTATGCCGAGGCCGAGCCGATGTACCGCCGCGCGCTCGACATTCAAAAGGGCGTCGCGGGCACCGACCACCCCTCTTATGCTTCGATGATGATCAACCTCGCGTTCAACATGCGCGACAACGGCCATCCCGAACAGGCCGAACCACTGATGCGTCAGGGACTCGAAATCTTTCGCGCCAAATTCGGCGAAGACAATCCCGAAACCGCCTGGGCCTATACCAGCCTCGCCTCGACGCTGGGGTCGCTGGGTCGTCACGCCGAGGAAGCGCAGATGGCGGCCAAGGCGCTCGAAATCCGCCGCCGCCTGCTCGGCGAGGATCATCCGCTGACTGCGGTCGCCTATAATATCGTCGGCGCCGCACTGACCCGCGGCGGCAATGGCGACAAGGCCGCCGAGCCCTATTATCGCCAGTCACTCGCGATCCTCCAGCGCAGCGTCGGCGAAGCGCATATCGACACTGCGCGCGCCTATGACAGCCTCGCCTCGAACCTTCAGCGGCAAGGCAAGGCCGCCGAGGCCGAAGCGGCAGCGGCAAAGGCGGTCGCGATCTTGCGCCGCATGACCGATCAGGCTGCGGCCGGCGGCAATGCGGTCACTCTGTCGGCGCTCGACCGGCAGCAGGCGAACCCCGACCGCGGCATTTTCACCACCTATATGAACGCCGCTTTCGCGCTGATGAGCGACACGCCCGACGCCGCCGGGCAATCGGCACTCCAGAACCGCGCTTTCCTTGCGGCGCAGGATGCGATCAGCTCGGCTTCGGGCCGCGCGGTGCTGCAGACCGCCGCGCGTTCCGCTGCCAAGACCCCCGAAATGGCCGAAGCGGTGCGGCAGGAACAGGGGCTCGCCGCCAAGGCGAACATGCTCGACAAAAATCTGCTCCGCGCGCTGGGCGAGCGCAACTCGGTCGAGGCGACGCGGCTGCGGGGCGAACTCAACAGCGTTCAGGCCCAGCTCGCCGACGTCAGCGCGCTGATCGACAAAAAATATCCCTCCTATCGCCAGCTCGTATCCCCGCGCCCGATCGGTCTCGCCGAAGCGCAGGCGGCGCTACGCCCCGGCGAAGCGCTGCTTTTGATGACCGAGGCCGCGAACACCTTCCACCTCTTCGTCGTCACCCCGACCGCGGTTGGATGGAGCCGCCCGAACCGCGAGGTCGACGAAATATTGGGGCAGATTTCGAACCTGCGCTGCGACGTCGATTTCGCGACCTGCTCGGCGGCGCGCAAGGCCGAGCTTGATGCGATGCCGATGACCGCGAAGGAAATGGACGGCCGCCGCCGGTTCGACCTCAACGCGTCGTACGACCTCTACAAGGCGGTGATGCAGCCGATCGAACCGCTGCTCAAAGATACGAAGCACCTCTATGTCACCAGCTCGGGCAAGCTCGGCGACCTGCCGCTCGCGATGCTGTCGGCGTCGCCGCTGCCCGAAGGCGCCGACCTCGCCGATCCCGATACGCTGGCGCGCGCCGAATGGCTCGCCGATCGCTACGCCTTCACCAGCCTGCCCTCGGTCGCCGCACTCACCCTGCCCCGCGAACCGCGTAAAGTCCGCCGCGACAAGAGCTTTCGCGGCTATGGCGCCCCCATCCTGCTCGGCGGCGACACCGGGTCACGCGCTGCGGTCGGCATTGGCGTGTTCGACGGCGTATCGGCGTCAGGAACCCCGCTCGCCGATCCCGAAGCGCTGCGCAAACTTGCGCCGCTCCCCGGCACCAGGGTCGAGCTATCCGCGATGGCCGACCTGTTCGGCGCCCGCCAGACCAGCCTGACCCTCGCCGGCGGCGCGACCGAAGCCGCGCTGCGGCAGGACGCGTCGCTCGCAACGAGCAACATCATCGCGATCGCGACCCACGGCCTGCTTCCCGACCCCACGCTCGGGCTCAGCGAGCCGGGCCTCGTGCTGACCCCGCCGACGACGCCGAGCGACATGGACGACGGCCTGCTCACCGCGACCGAGGCCGCGCGGCTGTCGCTCTCGGCCGACTGGGTGATCCTGTCGGCGTGCAACACCGCCTCGGCCGAAGGGTCGGGCGGCGGCGACAGCCTCTCGGCGCTCGCGCGCGGCTTCCTCTATGCCGGTGCCGACGCGCTGCTCGCGAGCCACTGGCGCGTTTCGGACGAAGCGACCGCAGTGCTGACCGTCGAAACCCTGCTCGCACGGCAGGCGAACCCCGACATGACCCGCGCGCAGGCATTGCAACTGGGGATGCAGGCCGTGCGCAGCGGCAAGCGCGCCGACGGCAGTGCGATCAAGGGCTGGAAAGCCGACTGGTCGCACCCTGCGGCGTGGGCGGCCTTCACCAATATTTCGAACCGGGATGATTAGGCTGGAATGATCTCCAGCCCACCCTGAAATCCGTTCGTGTCGAGCGAAGTCGAGACACCCATCGTCCGTGTATGCCCTCAAGGCATCTCGACTTCACCCGATGCGAACGGATAAATTGTGCTGGGAAGCCGCGCGGCCTCTCAGACCAGCAAAACAATCTTCCCGACATGCTCCCCCGCCTGCATCCGCGCATGCGCGGCGGCAGCTTCGGCGAGCGGAAAGCTCTGATCCATCGCCGGCTTCCACGCGCCCTCGATCAGCCGCGGCCAGACCGTGCGGTGAATCTCATCGGCAAGCGCGGCCTTGAAATCGACGTCGCGAGCACGCAGCGTCGATCCGGTCAGCGTCAGACGTCGGAGCATCACCTCGGCGATGTTCAGTTCGACCTTCATCCCGCGCTGGAAGGCAATGGTGACATGCCGCCCATCGTCGGCGAGGCAGGCAAGATTGCGTGGCAGATAGTCGCCGCCGACCATGTCGAGCACCGCATGGACGCCCTTGCCGCCGGTAAACGCCTTCACCGCCTCGACATAATCCTCGGTCGAATAATCGATGGCGAGATCCGCACCAAGCGCCCGCGCAGCGTCGCATTTCTCCGCGCTGCCGCACGTTACGATGATCTGGATGTCGAACAATTTGCACAGACCGATCGCGGTCGTGCCGATGCCGCTGGTGCCGCCATGAACGAGCACGGTTTCGCCGTCGCGCACCCATGCGCGCTCGAACAGATTGTGCCACACGGTGAACAGGGTTTCGGGCAGCGCCGCCGCCTCGGCCATCGAAAAGCCCTTGGGCACCGGCAGGCAGCTTCCGATCGGCGCGACGCAATATTCGGCATAGCCGCCGCCCGCGACGAGCGCGCACATCGCCTGACCGAGCAACTCGGGATCGCCCCCCGGCCCGACCGCAACGACCGTCCCCGCGACCTCCAGCCCCGGCAGGTCCGATGCCCCCGGCGGCGGCGGATAATGACCCATGCGCTGCAACACGTCGGGGCGATTGACCCCGGCGGCGGCGACACGGATCAACACCTCGCCCGGTCCCGGCTGCGGCACCGGCCGCTCGACGGGCTGCAACACCTCGGGCCCGCCGGGCGCGCTGATGGCGATGGCGGTCATAGTCACTGGCAAGCTGGTCACGCTTTAAAATCCCCCACTGGTCGGCTCACTCCCGTTCCTTGTCTCATCATGCCGGGCTCGGCCCGACATCCGCCCCTTCCCTCACGCAAGGCAGACCCCGAATTGCATCCGGGTTGACGATCAAAGAATGCTTCATGTCATCCTTGGCTCGCCTTATTGACAGTGCGGCGACACGGGTCAACAGTCGCGCACCCATATTCAGGTTAGCGACCAGGAGGATGCGCCATGGACGATGACGACCTTCCCCGCCGCCGCGACGATATTCTCGCGGCGCTGATCAAGCAGCCGCTCGATCCTCTGTCGGTCGACGAACTGGGCGAGCGCATCGAAACGCTCGAGGCCGAGATCGAACGCGTCAGGGCGCACCGCGCCGCCGCCACGAGCCACAAGGCGATCGCTGAATCGCTGTTCAAAAAGAGCTAGCGCCGGGGCTTCGGGCTCGCTCGATGCGGACGCACTGGCGGCGGACGGGTCGAGGAACGCCCCCATCCTTCGTCATCCGGGTCAAGCCCGGGGTGACGGAAGTTCGATATAGCGACACTCACGCCCCGACTGGAACCTTGTGCCATTTTCCTGATATTACAGTGGCATGTCAATAAGTCAACAGTCGTTGACATTCCCTGCTCTCCCCTCCTAACCTGGGCACATCAACGGCGTGACCTCCCCCGACACCCGCGCCGCGCACCCCATAAGGAGACAAAGCATGCACGCCGCCGAACAGACCGAAGCGCGGGAACTTCACCGCACGCTGGACTTCATCGGACTGCGCGCCCACGCCGCGACCGTCGGCCTGATCCAGCTGTGCGAAGAACTTATGGCGGCCGGCATCATCGACGGCGCCGCGATCCAGCGCATCAAGGATGCGATTCACATGGAAATCAGCGTGACGCGCAGCCGGATGTCCGGTCACGACAGTTTCGACGACACGCTGCGGACTCGGCTCGACGCGATTTTCCCGCAGGTAGCCAAAAGTGAGTCCAAGACCAAAGTCGGCTCGCTCGACGACCTCGCACAAGCGCTCGAAGGTGGCGCGGGCATCTGACCGCGCGCCAGCCGCTTTTTCCACCGGCGCCTTGCCAAGCCGCAAAACTCGGCCAAGGAAGGCTGCCATGGATTTCGACGATCAACTGCGCCGCTATTTCGGCACCGCCGACCTGGCCGCCATCCACCCCGAAGCCCACGCCGCGGGCACCGAACGCATGCGCGTCGACTTCGGGCTGGAAACCAACCCCGGCCGCCGCTTCGCGCTATGGGCGCTGATGTACATGCTCGGCGTCGCGCCCGATCTGGACGTCGCGTTCAAGGAGGAGGGGGAGCGCAATATAGCGCGCGATTTCATGGACATGGTGGATCGCGCGCAGGAGGGCTGATCCGCAATATCGGAAATGGTCGGCTGTGACGCACAAGCGGCCAAAAAGCCGGGGTGGGCAGAGCCCACCCCAAGCGTCTTACAGACCATCGAGGCCTTTGCTGACCAGAATATTCACCGCAACGCGGCGATTCTGTGCCTTGCCTTCGGGGGTGCTATTGTCTGCTGCCGGGTCGGCTTCGGCCATCCCGGTGGGGGTAAGCATACGATAGGGTTTCCAGCCGCAGGCCTGCTGAAGATGATTGACGACGCGGCTAGCGCGCTTTTCGCTCAGCGTCTGGTTGAGTTCCTGGCTTCCCGTGGAATCGGTGTAGCCAACGACCAGCAACAACGCGTTGTCCATCCCCTCGGCCTGATTTGCCGCAGCGCAGAGATTGGCTTGTGCTTCGGCCGACAACACGGCCTTGCCGGTGTCAAAGTTCACGTTCGTCGTGCCCTTGACATTATACTGGTCGATATCGCCCACGCGGCTGCGCAGAGCCTCGGTTGCCGCAGTCTGTTCGGCAAAGCGCTGGTTGGTGCCGGTGTGGATCATCGACGCGGTCCGCAGATCCTTGTTCTTGAGATCGACCTGGCTCGCCACCAGACCGCCGTCCCACTGCAATGTGTCGACGGTCACGGGCAGACCGTTGAGCAGCGAGCTCGCGGCAAGCTTGTCGCGATTGAGGCCAAGGAACCCGCCGCTGCTCTTGATCTTTGTATAGTCGGCGATCGCGATGGCGGTGTTGTTGCCGTCGGCGGTGGTGACCTGCATCCGGCCGTCGCTGCGCGCGGAGATGATGCCTTCGACCTTGGGCCCCTTGGTCATCTGTTCGGGCGAAGGCAGGGTGCCAACTACGGTCGCCATGACTTCGCCATCGTCCTGCGACTGCGCAGCCACACCGACTGTCGCTGTCCCGGCCAACATGGCGAGCAGCAACAAGATTCTTGGACTTTTCGAAACGAGACCCATACCCTACTCCTTGATTTTCAATTGGATCAGCCGGGCGCACGCATTTACGCGGCCCGTTCTGGCAGTTGGATACTCCCGGCCAGGCCCCAAAGTTGCACGGGTCATCGGGCGCTTTGCACGGCCAGTCGATAAGATGGCGGCGGACAAGCGGAGTTTTTGCGCCCGTCGGTTTACCATGATGGAAGTCGGGGCGCCTGATCCTGAGCAAGCCGTCCCGAACTGCCGAAGGTGCCGGGGCGACGACGCGGATTGCAGCGATTTCCTGCCCTTAAGCAGGCGCGCACCTCACAGGCGGACCCAATATTCTTCTGCGCACCACAATATGGTCGCGTTGACCTGCCTCAACGGCCCGTCTCACCCCATTTGCCTCAATCGGCCCAAGTATCTGTTTTTCTTATGTACCCGGTGACAAGTTTGACAAGTTCCAGACGAAATCCCGCCGCCCCTCATCCAAATCCTCAACGCCTCGTTAGCCGCACGACAACCGCCGTCATCGTAATTTCACAAAGCCATCCGCTTTTCCCTTGCAGGGCGGCGGCGGCATCGCCACCTTGTGTTCCTAGGGGCCGCCTCTCTCCCCCGGCGGGCCTCGCAAGGAGAAAAGTCCATGCCGTCTTTTTCGGAGAGCCTCGAAAAGACCCTGCACAATGCGTTGAAAGCCGCATCGGAGCGTCACCACGAATATGCGACGCTCGAGCATCTGCTCTTCGCGCTGATCGACGACGACCATGCCGCCGAAGTGATGCGCGCCTGCGGCGTCGCGATCGACGATTTGCAATCGGCGGTCGTCCATTATCTCGACACCGAACTCGACAGTCTGAAGGTCGAGGGGCACAGCGACCCAAGCCCGACCAGCGGCTTCCAGCGCGTCGTCCAGCGCGCGATCCTGCACGTCCAGTCGTCGGGCAAGGATGAAGTCACCGGCGCCAATGTTCTCGTCGCGCTCTTCTCCGAACGCGAAAGCTACGCCGTCTATTTCCTGCAACAGCAGGACCTGACGCGCCTCGACGCCGTCTCCTACCTCAGCCACGGCGTCGGCAAAGGCGGCAAACCCTCGCCGCAGGCCGAGCCCGAGGAAAAGGAAGAGACGAAGGACAAGGACAGCGGCGGCAAGAACAAGAAAGAAACCGCGCTCGACCAGTTCACCGTCAACCTCAATGAAAAGGCCAAGGTCGGCAAGGTCGATCCGCTGATCGGCCGCCATGCCGAGGTCGATCGCACGATCCAGATCCTCTGCCGCCGGTCGAAGAACAACCCGCTCTATGTGGGCGATCCCGGCGTCGGCAAGACCGCGATCGCCGAGGGCCTTGCGCGCAAGATCATCGAGGGCGACGTGCCCGAAGTGCTGCTGCCCGCGGTCATCTATTCGCTCGACATGGGCGCGCTGCTCGCGGGCACGCGCTATCGCGGCGATTTCGAGGAGCGGCTGAAACAGGTCGTGACCGAACTCGAAGGGCTGCCGCATGCGATCCTGTTCATCGACGAAATCCACACCGTCATCGGTGCGGGCGCGACGAGCGGCGGCGCGATGGATGCATCAAACCTGCTCAAGCCCGCCCTCTCGGGCGGCGTTATCCGCTGCATCGGCTCGACGACCTACAAGGAGTTCCGCAATCATTTCGAAAAGGACCGCGCACTGCTGCGCCGGTTCCAGAAGATCGACGTGGTCGAACCGACGCTCGAGGACACCAAGAAGATCCTCGCGGGTCTGCGCAGCGCGTTCGAGGCGCATCATCAGGTGCGCTACACCCCCGATGCGATCAATGCAGCGGTCGAACTGTCGGCGCGCTACATCAACGACCGCAAATTGCCTGACAAGGCGATCGATGTGATCGACGAGGTCGGCGCGATGCAGATGCTCGTCGCCCCGTCGAAGCGCAAGAAAACGATCACCGCCAAGGAGATCGAGCAGGTCATCGCAACGATGGCGCGCATCCCGCCCAAATCGGTGTCGAGCGACGACAAAGCGACGCTCGCCAGCCTGGAGACCGACCTTAAGCGCGTCGTCTTCGGTCAGAACACCGCGATCGAAGTGCTGTCGTCGGCGATCAAGCTGCCGCGCGCGGGCCTGCGCGATCCCGAAAAGCCGATCGGCAACTACCTGTTCAGCGGCCCGACCGGCGTCGGCAAGACCGAGGTCGCGAAGCAGCTCGCGTCGATCATGGGCATCCCGCTCCAGCGCTTCGACATGTCCGAATATATGGAGCGCCATTCGGTCAGCCGCCTGATCGGTGCGCCCCCGGGCTATGTCGGCTATGATCAGGGCGGCCTGCTCACCGATGCGATCGACCAGAACCCGCATTGCGTGCTGCTGCTCGACGAAATCGAAAAAGCGCATCCCGACCTGTTCAACATCCTGCTGCAGGTCATGGATCATGGCCGCCTGACCGATCATCACGGCAAGACCGTCGACTTCCGCAACGTCATCCTGATCATGACGACCAATGCGGGCGCGAGCGACATGGCGCGCGAGGGCATCGGCTTCGGCCAGTTCACGCGCGAAGATGTGCAGGAGGAAGCGGTGAAGAATCTCTTCACCCCCGAATTCCGCAACCGCCTCGATGCGATCGTGCCGTTCGGCTATCTGCCGCCCGAGGTCGTCGCGCGCGTCGTCGACAAGTTCATCCTCGAACTCGAACTGCAGCTCGCCGACCGCAACGTCCACATCCAGCTCGACGATGCGGCGCGCGAATGGCTGACCGGCAAGGGCTATGACAAGCTCTATGGCGCACGCCCGATGGGCCGCCTGATCCAGGAAAAGATCAAGCAGCCGCTCGCCGAGGAATTGCTGTTCGGCAAGCTCGTCCATGGCGGCGAGGTCAAGGTGAAGATGAAGACCGGCGACGACGCCAAGGTCGGCAATCCGCTCGCCTTCGAAATCGTCTCGGCCCCGCCCAAAGCGAGCAAGGCCAAGCCCAAAGCCGACAAAGCGAAGAAGGCGGCTGAGTGACAGCGGGGGCGGTGCGCAAAAACAAAATGCGCACTGCCCTCCTTGCTGGACTTGGGTTGTCGACGATTTGGGCGGCCTATTGGTTGTGGCCGGCCGCCGCGGCAAAACCTGACTTCCTGTTCGATACCCACTCGACCTCGATAGTGGATTTCCACGATCTCACGAAAGATATCCGGCCCGAGCTTCCGTATTTCCAGCGCGGAAGCTTCCATTCGCCAGACGGCAAGCGCCTTCGTCCGCGGGATATCATCAGGGACGCGCGCGACCCCGACAACATCGACTCACCCGACTTCATTGCGCTTTTTCGACTAAAAACCGGGACGACGCGTGCCGATTTTGTCACAGCATCCAGAGCGATCTGGGCTGTTTGCGACTCCGCCATTGCGGTTGCCTCGGATGATCGGGAGGACGCCCCTACGCTGCTTCCCGTCAAGCACGGCAAAGACTGCGGGTTTCTGTTTCCGGATACACCCTGACCATCTCTGGTCGTGCCATGAAGCCCGAGCAGCCCCCTCGCTTTTTCGGCCTCCCGCCGCTATATGAGTCCCATGTACGACTATGTATCCGTGACCGCCGGCGACGCGGCGAGCCCCACTCCCGTGCGCGACGGCACGATAAAGCTCCACGACGAGGCGGGCTTTTCCGGCATGCGCAAGGCGGGGCGGCTGTCGGCCGAAATCCTCGACGCGCTGGTTCCTTTCGTCCAGCCCGGCGTCACCACCGCCCAGATCGACGACCTCGTTCGCCAGATGATGCTCGACGGCGGCGGCATCCCCGCAACCTTGGGCTATCGCGGTTTCACCCACAGCTGCTGCACCAGCATCAACCATGTCGTCTGCCACGGCATTCCCGACGACAAGCCGGTGCGCGAGGGCGATATCGTCAATATCGACGTGACGACGATCATCGACGGTTGGCACGGCGACACCAGCCGCATGTATCTGGTCGGCGACGTACCCATCAAGGCGAAGCGCCTCGTCGACATCACCTATGAATGCCTGATGCTCGGCATCGAGCAGGCGAAGCCCGGCAACCGCATGGGCGACGTTGCGCACGCGATCCAGCAGCACGCCGAAAAGCATCGCTATTCGGTCGTCCGCGATTTCTGCGGCCATGGGCTGGGACAGATGTTCCACGACGCTCCCGAAGTCGTCCACGCCGGACGCCCCGGCACCGGCCCCGAACTTCGCCCCGGCATGTTCTTCACGATCGAACCGATGGTCAATACCGGCAAATATGCGGTGAAGATGCTGGCCGACGGCTGGACCGCGGTGACCCGCGACCGCAGCCTGTCGGCGCAGTTCGAACATAGCATCGGGATCACCGAAACCGGCTGCGAGATTTTCACCGCCAGCCCGAAGGGCCTGAACGCGCCGCCTTGGCAGTAATAGCCCGGTAGCCCGGCGCAATCGTTCCCCGGCGAAAGCCGGGGCCCAGCGCATGGTCACGCAACCTTGGCTCTATTTCGCTCTGGACCCCGGCCTTCGCCGGGGAACGGATTCTTGCAAGGCGCGGCCAGCTTCCTCCACTCACCCCCCACTTTCCCCCTTGCACCTCCGTGCCTTCGGGCGCAGTCTTGACGTTAACGTCAAGCATAGGCGTCGAAACGGGAGAGCATGGAATGGCGAAACGGGTCTTTTCGGCTGCGCTGCTGGGCAGCGCGCTACTGGCACTGGCAGCATGCAACGCATCGGAGAATGAAAGCGCCAGCGGCGGATCGCTCGATGCCGCTGAGAAAGCCAGCGAGACCCTGCTCAAGACCGGCGGCAACGGCGATAACTGGGGCGCCATCGGTTACTCCTATGACGAGCAACGCTTCAGCCCGCTGACCGACATCAACGACAAGAATGTGGGCCAGCTCGGCCTCGCCTGGTCCGCCGACCTCGACGATGCACGCGGGCAGGAAGCGACCCCGGTGGTCGTCGACGGCGTGATGTATGTCACCCACGCCTGGTCGAAGGTCAGCGCATGGGATGCCGCGACGGGCAAGGAACTATGGAAATTCGACCCCAAGGTTCCCGGCGAGCGCGCGGTTTCGGCCTGCTGCGACGTCGTCAACCGCGGCGTCGCCGTCTGGGGCGACAAATTGTTCGTCGGCGCGCTCGACGGCCGCCTGATCGCGCTCGACCGCAAGACCGGCAAGGAACTCTGGTCGACGCAGACCTTCGACACGTCGAAACCCTATACGATCACCGGCGCACCGCGCGTCGTGAAGGATATGGTGCTGATCGGCAATGGCGGCGCCGAATTCGGGGTGCGCGGCTATGTCACCGCCTATGACGCCGACACTGGCAAGGAGCGCTGGCGCTTCTACACCGCGCCCAACCCGACCAAGGCGAAGGACGGCGCTGCTTCGGACGACATCTTTGCGAGCAAGGGCAATGCGACCTGGTCCGACAAGGGCGAGTGGCAAACGTCGGGCGGTGGCGGCACCGTCTGGGACGC
This sequence comes from Sphingopyxis witflariensis, assembly GCF_002205635.1. Taxonomy (GTDB): domain Bacteria; phylum Pseudomonadota; class Alphaproteobacteria; order Sphingomonadales; family Sphingomonadaceae; genus Sphingopyxis; species Sphingopyxis witflariensis. Next base: position 258,161 of record NZ_NISJ01000005.1, read on the forward strand.
GATCGTCTATGACAAGGATCTCGACCAGATTTACCTCGGCGTCGGCAACGGCAATCCGTGGAACCATGGCACGCGCTCGAATGGTGAGGGCGACAACTGGTTCCTCTCGTCGATCGTCGCGCTCGACGCCTCGACCGGCAAATATGTCTGGCATTATCAGGAGACCCCGGCCGAAACCTGGGACTATACTGCGACCCAGCCGATCATACTCGCCGAGCAGGCGGTGGACGGCACCCCGACCAAGGTGCTCTACCACGCGCCAAAGAACGGCTTTTTCTTCACGATCAACCGCAGCAACGGAAAGCTGATCGACGCCAAGCCCTTCGTCGATGGAATCAATTGGGCGACGGGTTACGACATGGCGACCGGCCGCCCGATCGAAAATCCCGACGCGCGCTTCTACAAGACCGGCAAGCCCTTCATCGCCGTCCCCGGCGCGCTCGGCGCGCATAATTGGCATCCGATGAGCTACAATCCCAAAACCGGGCTCGTCTACATCCCGGCGCAGCAGATCCCGCAGGGCTATCTCGCCGACATGGACGAACTCGACAAGCGCAAGGTGCTCGGCTTCAACGTCGGCACCTCGCTCAACAAGACGATGCTCCCCGACGATCAAAAGGCGTTCCGCGCAGCAATCGCCGCGACCACCGGACGGCTCGTCGCCTTCGATCCGCGCACCGGCAAGGTCGCATGGGGGGTCGATTATCCCGCCGCGTGGAATGGCGGCACGATGACCACCGCGGGCAACCTCGTCTTCCAGGGCACCAGCACCGGCCGCTTCCGCGCCTATGCGGCCGACACCGGCAAGCAACTGCTCGACCTCGACATGCAGTCAGGGATCGTCAGCGCACCGTCGACCTTCCGCGTCGGCGGGGTGCAATATGTCGCCTTCATGACCAGCAAGGGCGGCGCCTTCCCGCTTGTCGCCGGGATCGCGGGCGGCGTGACGCGCAAGGTTCCCAATATCCCGCGCCTCGTCGTGCTCAAGATCGGCGGCACCGCACAGCTCCCCGCGCCTCCGGCAACGACGACGCTCGCCTGGACCCCGCCGCCGATGACCGCCAAGCCAGCCGAAGTCGCGGCGGGCAAGGCGCATTTCGGGCGCTATTGCCAAGTCTGTCACGGCGACAGCGCGATCGGCAACGGCTTCACCCCCGACCTGCGCGTCTCGGGCACCCTCGCCAACGCCGACGCGTGGAAATCGGTGATCATCGACGGCGCGCTCAAGGATCGCGGCATGGTGAGCTTTGCGCGCGTGCTCACTCCGCAGGATGCCGAAGCGATCCGCGCCTATGTCATCGAACGGTCGAACTGGACCAAGGCCAATCTGCCCGAAGTATCGGCACCGATGGGACGATAGTCCAGATCCTCCCTGTCGCGTAGCGATGGGGAGGGGGAGTGCGGGGTCGTCCAGTCCCCCGGACTGGACTTGGATTGCCGGGGGCAATCCAACCTCGCGCTCCGCGAAGCGGTGGTGGAGGGGCCGCGACGGCAGCGCCAAAGCCCCTCCGCGACTGCGCCGCTGCCGCCTCCCCATGCCTGCGGCACAGGGAGGATCAATATGCCGCTTTTTTAGGCAGCCAATTCACCCCACTGCCCACGCCTTGGGCAGCACCGCCAACCCCCATCCAAAATTGTCCCGAAAGCGCGCGATTCGCCAATTGGCACGGCTCTTGATTGGTGCAAGATGGCGGGACACCGCGGCGACTCACCAGCCAGGACCGGATCAGGCGCGCCTGACCCGGCTTTGACTGCGAGCAGCGGAGGAAGGCCCAAAGGGGGATTGAAGTGAAGAAGATTGAGGCGATCATCAAGCCGTTCAAGCTCGACGAGGTCAAGGAAGCGCTGCATGAAGTCGGCGTCAGCGGCATCACCGTTACCGAGGCCAAGGGCTTCGGGCGGCAGAAGGGCCACACCGAACTGTATCGCGGCGCTGAATATGTCGTCGACTTCCTGCCCAAGGTGAAGCTGGAAATCGTCGTCGAGGACTCGATGGCCGAACGCGTCGTCGAAGCGATCGCGGCCGCCGCGCAGACCGGCCGCATCGGCGACGGCAAGATTTTCGTCAGCCACATCGAATCGGCGCTGCGCATCCGCACCGGCGAACGCAACGAAGACGCGCTTTAAGACACCCCGAAACCCAACAGGTTCAACCCATCCCGGCTCTCGCCGGCGACTATCGCAAGAAGGAAGTCTAGATCATGGCTACGAAGCCCAAGGATATCATCGCACGGATCAAGGAAAATGACATCGAGTGGGTCGATCTGCGCTTCACCGATCCCAAGGGCAAATGGCATCACCTGACGATGGTCGCCTCGGTCCTCGGCGAGGATGAACTGGAAGACGGCCTGATGTTCGACGGCTCGTCGATCGAAGGCTGGAAAGCGATCAACGAAAGCGACATGATCCTGAAGCCCGATCTCGACGCCGTCTATGACGACCCCTTCTCGGCGACCCCGATGCTGATCATCGTCTGCGATATCGTCGAACCCGCGACCGGCGAAGGCTATTCGCGCGACCCGCGCACCACCGCGAAGCGCGCCGAAGCCTATGTCGGCACCACCGGCATCGGCGACACCGTCTATGTCGGCCCCGAAGCCGAATTCTTCATGTTCGACGATGTCCGCTTCGAAACCGGCTATAACAAGTCGGGCTTTGAAATCGACGATATCGAGCTGCCGACCAACAGCGGCCGCGCTTACGAAGGCGGCAATATGGGCCACCGTCCGCGCATCAAGGGCGGTTACTTCCCCGTCGCGCCGGTCGACAGCGCCGTCGACATCCGCGCCGAAATGGTCTCGACCATGCTCGAACTCGGCCTGCCGTGCGACAAGCATCACCATGAAGTCGCCGCCGCCCAGCACGAACTCGGCCTGACCTTCGGCACCCTCACCGAAACCGCCGATCGCATGCAGGTCTATAAATATGTCGTGCATCAGGTCGCCCATGCGTACGGCAAGACCGCAACCTTCATGCCGAAGCCGATCAAGGACGATAACGGCAGCGGCATGCACACCCACATTTCAATCTGGGAAAAGGGCAAGCCGCTCTTCGCCGGTAACGGCTATGCGGGCCTCAGCGACATGTGCCTCTATTTCATCGGCGGCGTGATCAAGCATGCCAAGGCGCTCAACGCCTTCACCAACCCGTCGACAAACAGCTACAAGCGCCTCGTCCCGGGCTTCGAAGCCCCGGTTCTGCTCGCCTACTCGAGCCGTAACCGCTCGGCTTCGTGCCGCATCCCCTATGGTGCGGGCGCCAAGGCGAAGCGCGTCGAATTCCGCTTCCCCGACGCGATGGCGAACCCCTATCTTTGCTATTCGGCGCTGCTGATGGCGGGCCTCGACGGCATCCAGAACAAGATCCACCCCGGCGACGCGATGGACAAGAATCTGTACGACCTGCCGCCCGAAGAGCTGAAGGAAGTCCCGACCGTTTGCGGCAGCTTGCGCGAAGCGCTCGACAGCCTGCTCGCCGACCACGACTTCCTGCTCAAGGGCGACGTCTTCTCGAAGGATCAGATCGAAGCCTATGTCGAGCTGAAGTGGGACGAAGTCCATCGCTTCGAACAGACCCCGAGCCCGGTCGAGTTCGAAATGTACTACAGCGCCTGATCCGCAAGGTTCAGCGACGCGAAGAAGGGCGTCCGGTTCGGGGGAACCGGGCGCCTTTTTTTTCGCCAGCTTCTCTGCCGGATAGCAGGTTGCGGGTCCCGGTCGCCGGTGGCAGGATACGCATGAAAAAGGCCCGAGAGGCCCCAACGCAAAAGGCAGCGAACCCATGACGATGCGCGTCTCTTATGCCCTGCCCTCTCTGTTGCTCGCCCCCTTGTTGCTGGCGTCATGTGGCGGCGGGGGGAGCGGAGGCACGCCGCCCGCGCAAAATGCACCGCCGGTCTTCACATCGCCCCAAACCGCCTCGATGATCGAGAACGGAACCGCAGCCTATCAGGCAGCCGCGAGCGACGCCGACGCCAACACGCTCGTCTTCTCCATCGACGGCGGTGCCGATGCCGCGCTTTTCGCCATCAGCGCTGGCGGGGCGCTGCGCTTCAACACCGCGCCGGACTATGATCTTCCCGGTGATGGCGATGGCGATAATGTCTACAATGTCCGGATCAGCGTCAGCGACGGCAGGGCCATCGCCACTCAGGCGATCAATATCACCGTCACCAACAGCCGCGAGGGCATATCGGTGGCGCGCGTCGGCACAGGATTCGTGCAGCCGACCTTCGTTCTGGGCATTCCCGGAAGCAGCGATGTCTATGTGCTGGAAAAGGCTGGCCGGGTCTACCGCCTCAATCCCTCTACCGGTGCGAAGACGCTGCGCTTCACTGTCGGCGACCTATCGACCGACGGCGAGCGCGGATTGCTCGGCATGGCGCTGTTGCCCAACCCGGCGAATTCCGATCGCTTCATGATCTATTGCACCAATGCCGCAGGCAATATCGAGATCCGCGAATATGGAGCCCTCTCCGGAACACCGCAAATACTCGCAAGGCTCACGATACCGCATCCCGGAGCGAACAATCACAACGGCGGCTCTATGGTCTTCGGCCCCGATGGTCTTCTCTATGTCGGCACGGGTGACGGCGGTGGCGCGGGTGATCCCGGCAACAACGCCCAGAACCCCCATTCGCAGCTTGGCAAGATATTGCGGATCAGGGTTGTCGAAGATCCCTATGCGGGTGCGTCGCCGACCTTTTTCACGCCGGCTCCCGGCAATCCCTATCTCGGCGGCGGGGGCGACCCTTATGTCTATGCGCTCGGCCTGCGCAATCCGTTCCGCACTTCCTTCTCGGGATCGACGCTGATCATCGGCGACGTCGGTCAAGGCGCGGTGGAAGAGATTGATCTTGTCACGGCGACGCAGCCCGGACTCAATTTCGGCTGGCGGTTCAAGGAAGGGACACAGCCCTACACTGGCACCGCGCCCGGCGGCCTCACCGATCCCGTGGCAGAATATGGCCATGGCAGCGGTCCGCGACAGGGCAATTCGATCACCGGCGGCCATGTGTATCGCGGCCCCGTGGAGTCACTCGCCGGCCAATATGTCTTCGCCGACTTTGTGTCGGGCAACATCTGGTCGGTACCCTTCGCCAGCCTCGTCCCCGGCCAGACACTCGCCTCGTCGCGCTTCGCGCGGCGGAATGAGGATTTCGCGCCCGACGCCGGGACGCTAAGTTCGATCGCCTCTTTCGGCGAAGACAGTGCGGGCAACCTCTTCCTCATCAGCATCGGCGGCGACATCTTCATGATACGCCCCGGCTGACGACTTGCCCCCGCGCACGCAGCACGCCACAAGGGAGACGTCCAGAGGAGTCCCCCATGAAATCGTTGCCGCTTGCCGCCCTCGTCGCCGTCCAGCTTGCCCTCGCGCCCACCGCGCAGGCAAAGCTCAGCAAAGCCGAAAGCGGCATGGCGAAAACGGTCGCGGCCGAACAACAACGCTCGATCACGCTGCTCGAGCGCCTCGTCAATCAGAACAGCGGAACGCTCCATCTCGCGGGCGTCGAAAAAGTCGGGCAGATGATGCGCGCCGAACTCGAACCGCTCGGTTTCAAGGTGGCATGGAAACCGGCACCCGAAACGAAGCGCGCCGGACATTTGATCGCCACCCATGTCGGCAAGCCCGACGCGAAGCGCCTGCTCCTGATCGCCCACCTCGACACGGTGTTCGAACCCGATTCGCCCTTTCAGACATTCATCCGCAAGGGCGATATGGGCGAAGGCCCCGGCGCCGGCGACGACAAGGGCGGGATGGTCGTCATCGTCGCCGCGCTGCGCGCGATGCAGGCAGCGGGGACGCTGAAAGACGCGAACATCGAAATCCATATGACCGGCGACGAGGAGGATGCCGGCGAGCCCACCGAACTGTCGCGCGCCGACCTGATCGCCGCAGGAAAGCGCAGCGACGTCGCGCTCGATTTCGAAGGGCTGGTCCGCGACAATGGCGCCGACATGGGGTCAATCGCGCGGCGCAGCAGCGAAAGCTGGACCGTCACTGCGACCGGCAAAACCGGCCACAGCTCGGGCATTTTCAGCGCCGCGGCGGGTGACGGTGCCATTTATGAACTCGCGCGCATCCTCCACCGTTTCCGCACCGAACTTCCCGAACCCAATCTGACCTTCAACGTCGGACTGATCGCGGGCGGCGAGAGCGCCAGCGTCGATGCCGGCGGGATTCGCGCCGTCGCGACCGGCAAGACCAACATCATCGCGCCGACCGCGATCGCGCGCGGCGACCTGCGCACCTTGTCGGTCGAACAGGCGACCCGCGTGAAGGCCAAAATGGCAGCGATCGTCGCCGATCATGCGCCTGCGACGGGGGCGACGCTAAGCTTCGATCCGGTGGGTTATCCGGCGATGGCACCGACCGAAGGCAACAAGGCGCTGCTCGCCAAGCTCAACGGCGTGAACCGCGATCTGGGCCTTGCCGAAATGGCGCCGCTCGACCCGCTGAAGCGCGGTGCCGGCGACATCAGCTTCGTCGCCGTCGATGTCGATGGGCTCGCCGGACTCGGCCCCTATTCGACCGGCGATCATGCACCGGGCGAAGCCGTCGACATCCCCAGCATCGCGCGCCAGGCAACCCGCGCTGCCATATTGATGTCACGCCTCGCTGCTGAAAAGCGCTAGGCCGTCACCTTTCACAGTTGGCCTTCCTTGATTCATCCGCCACAGTGATTAGGTAGCAATCCGAGACGTAAAATTACCGCCGATTGGGAGACAGACGATGAGCAATACCGAACAGCATCTGAAACAAAATTACATCGGCGGCCAATGGGTCGACAGCAAGGGCGGCAAGCCGCACGACGTCATCAACCCCGCGACCGAAGAAGCGGCCTCGACGATCATCCTCGGCACCGCCGCCGATGTCGATGACGCCGTCGCCGCAGCGAAAGAGGCCTTCAAAACCTTCTCGCAAACCACCCGTGAAGAACGCCTCGCGCTGCTGAACCGCATCGTCGAGGAATATAAAAAGCGTGGCGCCGACCTCGCCAAGTCGATGGCGGCCGAAATGGGCGCCCCCGTCAGCTTCGCCGGGACCGCACAGGTCGGCGCCGGCATTGGCGGCTTCCTCGGCACCATCGCGGCGCTGCAGGATTTCTCCTTCACCGAAAAATATCACGCCGGCATCCTCGCCTATGAACCGATCGGCGTCGTCGGCATGATCACCCCGTGGAACTGGCCGCTCAACCAGATCGCGCTCAAGGTCGCCCCCGCGCTAGCCGCAGGCAATTGCATGATCCTCAAGCCGTCGGAAGAATGCCCCGGCAACGCGACGATCTTCGCCGAAATCCTGGACGCTGCGGGCGTGCCCCCGGGCGTGTTCAACCTCGTTCAGGGTGACGGTCCGACTGTCGGCAATGCGATCTCGTCGCACCCGGGCATCGAAATGGTGAGCTTCACCGGATCGACCCGCGCCGGCATCCTCGTCGCCAAGGCGGCGGCCGACACCGTCAAGCGCGTCCATCAGGAACTCGGCGGCAAATCGCCGAACATCGTCCTGCCCGACGCCGATTTCGCCGCCGTGCTGCCCCCGACGGTGCAGGGCGTGCTCGTCAACACCGGCCAGAGCTGCATCGCCCCGACCCGCATCCTAGTCCAGAAGGATCGCGAAGCCGAAGCCGTCGGCGTCATCAAGGCGATGTTCGACGGAACGCAGGTCGGCGATCCGATGAGCGAAGGCGGCCACATCGGCCCCGTCGTCAACAAGGCCCAATATGACAAGATCCAGGGCCTGATCCAGTCGGCGATCGACGAAGGCGCGACGCTCGAGACCGGCGGCACCGGCCTGCCCGCGAACGTCAACCGCGGCTATTTCATCAAGCCGACGGTCTTCTCGGGCGTCACCCGCAATATGCGGATCGCCAATGAGGAAGTCTTCGGCCCCGTCGCGACCGTCATGGCTTATGACACGCTCGAAGAAGCGGTCGATATCGCCAACGACACCGAATATGGCCTGTCGGCGGTGATCTCGGGCGACCCCGCCAAGGCCGCCGCCATCGCGCCGAAGCTGCGCGCCGGCATGGTCGCGGTCAACGCCTGGGGCCCCGGCCCGGGCGCGGCGTTCGGCGGCTACAAGGCGTCGGGCAACGGCCGCGAAGGCGGCCTGCTCGGGCTCAAGGATTTCATGGAAGTGAAATCGATCAGCGGCATCCCGGCCTAATCCCTTAATCCTCCCTGTGGCGAAGCCATGGGGAGGGGGACCGCCGCGAAGCGGTGGTGGAGGGGCTGCGACGCCAGCGTCAAAAGCCCCTCCGTCAGCGCTACGCGCTGCCACCTCCCCATCGCTTCGCGACAGGGAGGATCAAACGCAAGCCTCACTACCCCTCCCACCTGCGGGAGGGGTTTTGCGTTGAGCGCTCCCGTCGCACCCGCTATGCGCAGCGCATCATGACCAGCACCCGCTCCCCGCTCGCGCCCGAAACCTTCCCCGCCCTCCCCGACATCGCCGGGGTGACGCGCCGCGTCGCCCGCGCGCAGTATAAGAATTGGGACCGCTGCGACCTCACTTATGTCGAACTCGCCCCCGGCACGACAGTCGCGGGCGTCTTCACCCGCAATGTCTGCTGCTCGTCGGAAGTCGAACTCGGCCGCGAGCAGGTGAAGGGCGGCGTCGGCCGCGCCTTGATCGTCAACGCCGGCAATAGCAACGCCTTCACCGGCTATCGCGGGCGTGAAGCGGTCGAACAGATTATGGCGCAGGTCGCCGATCACCTCGGCTGCGCGCAGTCGGAAGTCTTCGTCAGCTCAACCGGCGTCATCGGCGTGCCGCTGCCCAAGGACAAGGCCCGCGACGGAGTCGCGGCCGCGCTCACCGCGCAGCCCTGCTCATGGGAAGCCGCCGCCGAAACCATCTGCACCACCGACACTTTCGCCAAGGGATCGGCGGCGAGCGCCATCGTCGGCGACCGGACCGTGCAGGTCGCGGGGATCGTCAAGGGATCGGGGATGATCGCCCCCGACATGGCGACGATGCTCGGCTATATCTTCACCGACGCCGCAGTCGCGCCTGCGCTACTGCAGGAGATGCTGAGCGAAGCGACCGGCGGCAGCTTCAACAGCATCACCGTCGACAGCGACACGTCCACGAGCGACACCGTGCTGCTCTTTGCAACTGGTCGGGCAGGCAACGTGCCGCTCACCACCCGCGACGATCCGGGCGCAGACGCGCTCTATGCCGCAATCCGCGCCGTCTCGCTCGACCTCGCGCAGCAAGTCGTGCGCGACGGCGAAGGCGCGTCGAAATTCATCGAAATTCAGGTGAGCGGCGCAGTCAGCGACCACAGCGCGAAGCGCGTCGCACTCGCCATCGCCAATTCGCCGCTGGTGAAGACCGCGATCGCGGGCGAGGACGCGAACTGGGGCCGCGTCGTGATGGCGGTGGGCAAGGCCGGTGAGCCGGCCGACCGCGACAAACTCGCGATCCGCTTCGGCGATCATTGGGTGGCAAAGGACGGGCTGCCGGTCGACGGCTATGATGAAGCGCCGGTCGCTGCACATCTCAAGGGTCTCGAAATCCGCGTCGGCGCCGACCTCGGTCTAGGCGAAGGCCACGCGACCGTTTGGACGTGCGACCTCACCCACGGCTATATCAGCATCAACGCCGATTACCGGAGCTGAGACCAAAATCCCGTCATTGCGAGCGCAGCGAAGCAATCTCCAGCCATCGGACTATTGCAAGGCCGATAGCTGTGGATTGCCGCTTCGCTTCGCTCGCAATAACGAGGGGTAGAATTAAAGCGCGCCTTCCAGCCAGCCCTTGAGCGCACTCTTCGGCGCCGCACCGACCTTGGTGTCGGCGACTTCGCCATTTTTGAACAGGATCATCGTCGGGATACCGCGCACACCATATTTAGCGGGCGCGTTCGGGTGATCGTCGATGTTCAGCTTGGCGATCACGACTTTCTCGCCGAGTTCGTCAGCAATTTCCTCAAGCGAGGGACCGATCATCTTGCACGGGCCGCACCATTCGGCCCAGAAATCGACGAGAACGGGGGTGTCGCTGTCGAGCACATCGGCCTGAAAGCTGTCGTCGCTGATCGCCTTGGTACCCATAATCTGTCTCCTGAGAATATCGTGTTGGCTACCAAACTAAGGTGTCGGCGGCTCCGGCTCAAGGCCTGCCGCCGCCAAATTCGCCTTCGCCGCTGCCAAGCCCGGCTTGTGCGGCACCAAAACCGCCGCATCGAGCGCAATCAACCGCGGTCCTGCGGTATAAAGCAAGGCCGCCTCGATCCGTTTTCCCGGGAAGATCACCCCCAGCGCGTCGCGATACGCCGCCATCTGGCGCAGATAGGCGGGCGCGACCTCGGCGGCGCTGGCGGGGACATGCCGCCCGGTCTTGTAATCGATCAGCGTCACGACAGCGTCGGTGACGCAGAGTCGGTCGACGATCCCCGCGACGACCACACCGTCGCCGACCACCGCCGACAGCGGCACCTCGGCGAGCGAGCCGGGGCCGAACAGCGCAGCATGGGCGGGGTCATCCAGCACCGCCAGCACTTCGCCGACCATTGCCGCCCGCGCCGCTGCATCAAGCTCGGGCGCCTGCGCCGCCAGCCAGCGCAGCGCCGCGCCTTCGCGGTTGGCAGGCGCCACGGGCGGTAGCCGCTCGAACAGCGCATGGAGCAACAAACCGCGCGCCACCGCCGCGACGCGGTCGCGGCCCTGCGGCGGGGTCGCGACATCATCGTCGCCCAGCGCCGACGGCGCCAGCGGGCGCGGCGGGCGTGCTTCTTCGGGGGCGGGCTTTTGCGCCCATTCGGGAACGACCAGCGGCGCAGCGGCCGCTGCGGCCTTGCGGTCCGACGCGCGCGCCCATTTCTTCGCATTGACCGCGTGGACGCGTTTCGTCCCCCAGCGTGGCCCGGCGTCTTGCCAGTCGCAGCCCATATCGGCCATCACCGCATCGACCGCGCCGTGCCAGCTACCCTCGGCCAGGCTCAGATCTTCGGTCTTGGTGATGCCGGTAACGACCAGCAACTCCTCGGCGCGGGTCATCGCGACATAGAGCAGCCGCCAATGCTCCTCGACCTCAGCGCGCGCCTTGGCATCATGCGCCTCGGCGATCTTGCCATGGCGCTCGTCCTTGCCGAGCCCGAACACCGGCAGCTTTTCCCACGCGGACAGCGACAGGTCGAATTTGGTCTGACGCGGTTTCGGATCGTCGGTCGCATCGGCGAGGATGACGATCGGCGCCTGCAACCCCTTCGACCCGTGCACCGTCATCACCCGCACGACGTCGCTGCGCGCTTCGGTCTGGCGCTTGATGTCGGCGGTGCTCGCCGCGATGCGGGTCAGGAAACCGAGCAGCGAGGCAGTTTCCAGCCGCTCAAAACTTAGCGCCTGATTGAGTAGTTCGTCGATCGGATCGCGCGCTTCCTTGCCCAGCCGCGCCATCAGCTTACGCCGCCCGCCGATCGGCCCCGACAGGATCGTCTCGAGGAAGCGAAAGGGCGTGGTGAAATCAGCCATCGACAGCAGGCTGCGCAGCGCGGCCATCGTGTCAGCGGGCACCTCTTCCTCGCGATCGCGCAGATTCTGCCACAGCGATTTCGCCTTCCGCCCATGCGCGAGGCCGAAAAGGTCGTCCTGGCTCCACCCGATCAGCGGCGACACGAGCAGCGCGGCAAGGTTGAGGTCGTCGAGCGGCTGAACCGCAAAGCGCATCGCCGCCAGCAAATCCTGCACGCCGAGCGGCTGGGTCAACGCAAAGCGATCGACCCCCGCGACGGGGACATGTAGCGACTGCAGCCGCGCGACGATCCGCGCTGCAAGGTCGCGGCGGCGGCGGACCAGGATCATGATGTCGCCCGGTGCAACGCTGCGCCCGTCCTTGCCGTTCGCGATCCAGTCCTGGACCTCGTCGGCGATCGCGCGCGACAGGCGCAGGCTCGCGGGATCACTCGCGGCAGCCAGCGGCTCGCCCGGCCCACTGTCGCTCTCGTCTTCGCCCTCCTCGGCCCCAGCCTCATCGTCGCCCGCACCGATCGCCTTGCCGACGGGCAGCGGCTGCCACAGCTCGACCCGCCCCGGATGCTCGCTCTTGAACGGAAAATGCGGCGGCTCGTCGGAGGCGAGACCCATTAGTTCGGCCGCCCCCGCTTCGATCCACGCATCGACGACGTCGAGAACCGCCGGACTGGAGCGGTAATTGGTGACGAGATCGACTTCCTCGAACGGGCGCCCACCCGCCAACGCCTTTTCGCCAAAGCGAATGCGCGCCGCTTCGAACGCCGCGGGTTCGGTCCCCTGAAAGCCGAAGATCGCCTGTTTGCGGTCGCCGACGGTGAACATCGTGCGGTTGCGGTCGTCCTTGGCACCCTGCCCGGCGAAAAATTCCTCGGCGAGCGCGGCGACAATCGCCCACTGCCTCGTGTTGGTGTCCTGCGCCTCGTCGACCAAAATATGATCGGTGCGCTGGTCGAGCTTGAAACGCACCCATTCGCCGAAATCGCCCGCGCGCAGCAGATGGCCCGCGATGCTGATCAGATCGTCGAAATCGGCCAGCCCGCCCTCGCGCTTCGCCAGCGCATAGGCCTCGGCAAAGCGGCTCCCCAAATCCCATGCTGCGGCCAGATCGTCGGCGACGCGCATTGCGGCTGTCGTCGCAGTCAGTTCGTCGGCGACCGCAACAATTCGTTCGGCAGCGGCCAGACAGCCGTGCATCTTGCCCGTCTCTTTGGCGAAGTCGGCACGCATGTCGCCGGTTCCGGTGACGAAGCAGCCGCGTAGCGCTGCGAGCAGCGCGCCCTGTGCAGCCGGAGCAGCGCCAAGCCACTCCGCCATCACATCAGCGCGCGCCTCGCCGGTCTTGGTGCCCCACGCGCGACCACTCACCGCGACCGCGCCAATATCGGCCGCAGCGATCGCACCGCACGCCAGCTCGGCCTCCAGCCACGTCGCCGCATCGCCCTCGGGCAGCTTCAGCGCCGCGCGCACATCGTGACGCTTCGGCGCCAGTCGCGGCGCATCGGGGGCCGAAAAGGCACTGGCGCAGCGGTTCAAAAATGTCAGCGCGGCATCCTGCCCGATGCGCAGCGACAGCATCGCCGCGACATGGCGCATCGCATCGCCGTCATCGCCCGCCTGACTCAACAGCGTCCCGAGCACCTCGCGCTGCAACGCCCCCGCCTCGCTATCGTCCAGCGCGCGAAACCCCGGCAGGATTTTCGCTTCCAGCGGAAAGCTCGCAAGCAAAGTCTGGCAGAAACTATGGATCGTCTGGACCCGGATCGCCCCGCCCGGACTGTCGATCACCGTGGCAAACAGCGACCGCGCTCGGTCGAGAATATCGGGGGTATCCCAATCGGCACCCAGCGCCTGCAGGTCGAGCCGCAGATCGCCATCGTCCATCCGCACCCACAGAGCGAGACGCTCGTGGATACGATGCGCCATTTCGGCCGCCCCCGCCTTGGTGAAGGTGATGCAAAGGATCGCCTCGGGCGACACGCCGTCCAGCATCAGCCGCAGCACCCGCGCCGACAGCACCTGCGTCTTGCCGGTGCCCGCCGACGCGCCGAGCCAGACATGATCGTCGGGCCGCGCCGCCGCCTGCTGTCCCTCGTCGAGCCGCTTGAGCAATTTATCGGGGTCGATCATGCCGCATCCCCGTTGCTATCGCCACGCCCGAACCATTCATCGCGGCGCATCAATTGATCGAAGTCCGTATAGCGCCGCCCCGCATCGCCGGGGACAAAGGCCTCACCACCGAGCAGGAAGCGCGCGGTCAGGTCGGCGAGTGCTTCTGCCGCACGATCGATCGCTTCCTCGGCCGTCTTGAGCTTGCGGCGTCCGCCATGCGTCGGAGAAATCTTGCCTCCGACACCCTTGGCACGGTCGCGCTTGAGGCTCCAATATTCGAGCCCTCCGACCTCGCCGCCATCGACATCCTCGACCGCGCCCGCCGCCGCGAGCAGCCCGAGCAGGCCGAGCTGATTGTCGAGCCCCTCGGCCGCGGCATTGCCGCTCGGCGCCGCGCCGCTCTTATAGTCGACGATCGCAAGGCTGCCGTCGGAAAGCTGGTCGATGCGGTCGGCCTTGCCGTGCAGTTTGATCCCGTCAACCTGCATTTCACCGCGAACTTCGCTCGCCACCGGCCAGCGCTCGTCGCGCGCCTGCCATACCGTCTCGGCGGCCCAGCGCAGCGACGGGACAATGCGCGGCAACCAGAAGGCACGCGCCAAGGCATCGAGCGCGGGGTCGGTAGCGAGCGCCGCAAGTTCGCTCTCCAGCGCAGCCGGGGTCAGCCCGGCTTCCTGCCAATCCTCGAGCAATTTATGGACGCGCGTTCCGAACCATTTGGCATCGGGACCACTCGCCAGCGGATCGAGTTCACTGAGCCGCAAAATCTTCGCGGCGTAAAAAGCATAGGGGTCGCGCGCGAGCTGGTCGACGCCGGTGACGCTGATGCTGCCGGGCCGTGCCGCCGCGGGCGGGCTCGGCTGCGGCTTGTCGGCGGGGGCATTGTCGCCCGGCGGCACGTCGAGCGCCGCCGCGAGCGCGGTGACGCTGACGCCATCGAGCATCACTTCGGGAAGCTCGCCCGCAAGCGCGGTCAGCCGCAACCAGAAACGCGACGCAACCACCGGATCGCCACCGCTCCGCTGCGCGCGGGTGACCACAATATTGCGCCCCGCGAGCGCCCCGGCGAAATCATGCGCCGCCATCCCTTGCTGCCGCTCGGGTGCCGCGAGGCCGAGCATGCGACGGATGCCGGGGGCGAGCCACGGGTCTGGCGACTGCTGCTGCGGCCAGCGCCCTTCGTTAAGCCCGCCAAGGATCATATGGTCGGCGCGCTGCAACCGCGCCTCGAGCAAGCCCCAGATGAACAGCCGCGGGTGCCCCCCATAGGGCGGTCGTACACTCTCGCCGCCGAGCAGGTCGGCGAGCATCGCGGGAAATTCGGAGGGTGCAACCAGCGCCGGTCCAGCCCCATCGGCGAGCGTCCAGCGGTCGAACAATTCGGACAATGCGCGCCCGGCGGGGCCGGTCCATACCGCTTCGCCGGTCAGCCAGCCGAGCGCAGCCTCCAGCGCTGCGAGCAGCGCAGCGGGCGGCGTCGGCGTGGTAAAGGGCGCGAGCGCGGCCTCCAGCGCCGCCGCTATCTCGCTCCACCAATCGGCGATCGCGCGCGCTTCGCTATGACGGCGCAGCTCGGGGTCGGCCGCAAGCATCGCAATGCGCGCGCTCACCCCAGTCCATCCGGGAGTGAGCCCCGGTTCGCGCAGAATCAGGTCGAGCCGCCGAACCTGATCGAGCCATGCCAGCCGCGTCTCGCCCTTGCGCACGAGCGGATGGCCGAGCAGGGCGATCAGCCGCACCGGATCAAATTGGGCTGCAAGTTCGGCGAGCAGCAGCAACAGCGCGCCCGGAGGCGACTGTGCCAGCGCCTGCCCGGCGCTGTCGTCAACCGCGACGCCCCAGCGCGCAAGCGCCGCCGCGACGCGCTCGGCGAGTATGCGGTCGGGGGTAACAAGCGCAGCTGTTTCGCCCTGCTTTTCCAGCGCGGCGCGCATCATCAGCGCAATCCCCTGCGCCTCCTGCCCGTCGTCGGCGAACACCGCGCTGCGGATTCCAGCGACACCTTCGCTCACATCGCCCACCGCCTGCCAGCGCGCCGTGTAGGCGGCGGGGGCGAACAGGAGCGACAGGAAAGGCGCGCGGGCCTCGGGCCCGTCGAACGGCGAGGTCGCGTCCCAGTCGGTCACTTCGGCGCGCGCGGCACCCATCCGGCCCAGCAGCAATTTCAGATGATATTGCGGATGCGTCTCCAGCGGCCGCGCCTGTGGCGCATCGGGATTACGCTCGGTCGGCCCCAGTGCCTCCCACTCGGGCTCGGCCATGTCGAGGTCGAGTCCCGGCAGCACGACCATCCCGCGAGGGCAGTCGGCAACGGTGCGCAGTAACCGCGCGATCGCGGGCGCCGCGGTAGTGATCCCCGCCGCGACCAGAAAATGCGGCGGCGGCGCGCTCCGCCAGCCCGCGCTCACCCGGTCGAGCAGGCGGTTGCGCCGAGCGGCGCGGTCGATCATCCCGGCTTTCGCCAGCAGCCCCGGCCAATGATCGACGAGCAGCCGCAACCGGACAAGCGATGCCTGCCAATGGCCCGCAAATTCGCCCAGATCGAGGTCGACGAGCGCCTTCGCCGTCACCTCTTCATAATGAAGCTGGTCGATTACCCGCCCCAACCCCTCAGCCAGCTGGAATGCCGCCGCGCCGGTAATTGCGGCTTCGCCTGGCGGCGAATGACGCTCGATCAGCTCGGCGAGCATCAGACGGCGACGCAGCGGGTCGATCGCAGGTGGGATCGGTTCGGAGGCGTCGATCGAATCGAACGCCAGCGAATTATTCTCGTCGAGGTCTGCATCGCCGATCACCGCGAGGCGGGGCATGAGCAGCCCATCGCCCCCGGCGCGGACGAACGCCGCCTGCACCGCGCTGCGTGCGCGGTTGCTCGGCAGCAGGATCATGCCGTCGGCGAGTCCCAAGGCGCCGTCGGCAAAACGCGCGATCAGCCCGGCAGCGAGTGCGTCGGCGAACGCCCGGTGGACCGGGATCGAGAAGAGGGTCGGCTTGGCGTCACCCACCAGCAAGCGCCGCCTCGGTCGGCGCGATCGCCGCCGGGGTGCCGACATCGAACCACTGCCCCATGTGCGACACGCCATAGAGCCGGCCCGCCGCGATCGCGCGATCCCACAAGATGTTGGTCGAAAACGCCCCCTCGGGCGCGCCGTCGAGCAGGCGCGGCGAGATCAGCTGGATGCCGGTATAAACAAAGGGCGCGACCCGCCCGGGCTTGCGCCGCGACAGCTGGCCATTGGGGTCCATATGGAAATCACCCTTGCCGCCATGCCCGGTGGCGCTCGCCTGACGGATTACTAGCAGCAGCGCATCCATCCGCTCGCCATCCCAGTGGCGAGCGAGATGCTGGATGCTGTCCTCTGGCCCGTCGGTCCAGATATTGTCGCTGTTGACGATCAAAATCGGGTCGCCGGTGAGCTGCGGCAATGCCTTGACCATCCCGCCGCCGGTTTCGAGCAATTGCCCCCGCTCATCCGAAATCGCGATGCTGAACGGCCATGCCTGGCCCCCCAGATGCGCCTCGAGCGCGTCGGCAAGATAATGGACGTTGACCACGACATGCTCGACCCCGGCCGCCGCGATACGGTCGAGACTATGGTCGATCAGTGCCTTTCCCGCAACGCGCACCAACGGCTTGGGCCGCGTCGCGGTGAGCGGACGCATCCTCTTGCCGATCCCGGCCGCCATCACCATTGCGCTCTCGATCTTCACGGTCATGCCCATACCGCCGCGCGCTTTTCCGCCGGCACATTCGCATCGAACCAAGCGCGCACCGGCGCCAGCGCGGGGTACGCCAGGTCGCGTTCGAGCAACCCCCACATGCGCGGTTGAAAGCTTTTGTAATGCGGCTTGTCGTCGCGCTTCCACAGCCGGACAAAGACCCCCAAAATGCGCGTGTTGCGCTGCGCTGCGAGCGCCCAATAGGCGGCTTCGATATCGCGGCCGGTCGCCGCCTGATAGCGCGCGAGCATCGCCGTCTCGACCGCCGGGTTCACGTCGCGCCGCGCATCCTCGAGCACCGAGGCAAGATCATAGGCGGGGTGGCCCACCAGCGCGTCCTGAAAGTCGAGCAGCCCATAATGGGCTATCCCCTGCTGGCCCGCGACCAGCATGATATTTTCGGCGTGATAATCGCGCAGTACGGTGACGCGCGCCAAACCGTCGGTTTCGACCGGTTCCAGTACCGCAGCCCAAGCAGCGCGGAACGCATCACGGTCGACCTCCAGACCGAGCGCGGGGCAATACCAGTCGGTGAACAGCATCACCTCGTCCAGCCATTGCTCGATCCCATGGACCGGAAGCCCGGCCATCGGCGGCCGTGCGTGGAGGTGGACGAGCAGGTCGGTCACCCCCGTATAATATGCGTCTTCGGTATCAGGGCTTTCGTCGACCGTCTCGCGCAGGCGCACATCGCCGAAATCCTCGATCAGCAGCAGCCCTTGCGCCAGGTCGCGCGCGAGGATCGTCGGCGCGTTGAGCCCGCTTTCGTTCAGCCATTCGGCGACCGCGATAAAGGGGCGCGGGTCTTCGTGCGGCGGCGGCGCATCCATCAGCACCGCGCGGCGGTCGCCATCGACGATGCGAAAGTAGCGGCGAAACGACGCATCACCGGCAAGCGGCAAAATCCGGGCATCGCCCCAGCCATGCGCGGCGAGAAAGGCGGGCGCATGGGCGGGCGGAATCATCAAAGCGGCCATCGCGCTTCCCAAGCGGGCGGCACCGACGCTGTCAAGACGCGCGCGTCGCCGCTGCCTGAAATCACGAGATCAAGCATGCCGGGCCAGCCGCCATCGCCCAGCCGCTCAGGCCATTCGATCAGCAGCGCGCCGTCGTAAAGATAATCGTCGAGGCCAAGCTCGATCAGTTCGCCGACATCCTCGATTCGGTACAGATCGACATGCGCGATGGGCATATCGATCTCGGGCGGCGCATAGGGCTGAACGATCGCAAAGGTCGGGCTCGGCGCCTCCCCCGCCAGCCCCCGCGCCTTCAGCATCGCGCGCGCCAGCGTCGTCTTGCCTGCACCCAGATCTCCCGATAGCGCGATGATGTCGCCGGGCCTGAGCACCGCACCGATCGCCGCACCGATCCGCTCGGCTTCGCCCAATGTATAATCCAGCGAGTGGATCGTCATGCGCCGCGCGGCAGGCTAACCCGGACCATCGTGCCCTGCCCCTTTTCGCTCATCACTTCCATCGTGCCGCCATGCGCCGCGACCAGTTGGCGCGCGAGCGCGAGCCCGATGCCACCGCTCGACGTTGCCGCCTGCTGCCCCTTGGTCACCGCGGCGACCGCATCGGGCATACCGGGGCCATTGTCGGACACGACGATCTCGACATTCTTCGCATCCCCTTCGGCATGAAGCAACACGCGGCCACCGCTGCGCCGGGTTGGCGCGGTGAAACGGATCGCATTGTCGAGCAGCCCGGCGACCAGGCGCGACAGGCGCGGCGCATCGCCCTCGATGCTGCCGAGGTTGCCGGACAAATTGCCGACCAGCTCGATCTTTTCGCTGGTCGCGAGGCCCTGCGCATCGCCGAGCGCCTTGTCGAGCAGTTTCCACACATCGACGGCGGCGCGCTCGATCGCCAGCGTCCCCGCCTCGCCCTGTGCCAGATCGAGCACATTGTCGATCTGGCGCCCGAGTACCCCGACCGAATCCATGATCGCATCGACATAGGCCTGCTGCTGTTCGGCGAGCTTACCGACATAGCCCGCCTGCAACATCTGGCCAAAGCCACCGATCGAGGTCAGCGGCGTGCGCAATTCATAGCTCATCCGCGACAGGAAGGCGGTCTTGACCTTGTCGGCTGCCTCCAGCGCCTCATTGCGTTCGCGCAGCGCGCTTTCCATCCGCCGGCTGTCGCTGACGTCGAGCATGATCAGCAGCGCATTGCCGTCGGGCAGCGGGATCGATGCGAAATCGAAATGGCGGCCGTCGGCGAAACGCACTTCGCCGACGCGCTGGGTACGTTCAAGCGTCGCGGCGCGGATAACCTCCTGAACGATACTAATCTGGTTCGGCTTGGCCAGCCGGTCGGCGAGCCCGCCCATCAGCACATCGACGCGCGGATGCGCCGCCAGCGTACCTTCGTCGACGCCCCATAGGCGGCGGAAACGCTGGTTCCACAAATGCAGCCGCCCGTCGGGCGCGAACACCGCGATCGCCTCGAACAAATTGTCGAAAGTTGCGGTGCGCACCCGCAGCAGCGTGTCGCGGGTCGAGGCAAGCTGGACCTGTTCCGTGCGATCCTCGGCGATCAGCAACAATCCGCCGTCAGGGGTCGGCTGGGCAACGACGCGCAAATGCGTCCCGTCGCGCAGCAGCCAATCCTCTTCGGCGGCGTCGGCGCGCGCGAACCAGTCGACATGCGCCTGCCGCCACATCGGGTAATCGCGCACTTCCGGCGTCCGTCCGCCCTCGCGCCACGCGTCAAGCAGGCGCGCAAAGGGTGGCGCCTCCGCGATGACATCGACTTCGAGCGCGAACAGACGGCGGAAGGGCTGGTTGGCAAAGTCCAGTCCCTGATCGGGTCCGAATTGCGCCACCGCCGCCGACAGGCGATCGAGCAGGTCACGCTGGGTATCGGCGAAACGGCGGTGCGCGCCGCGCTCGCTCTCCAGTTCCTGAATATCGATCGCATAGCCCGCGATCCCGATTGTCCGGCCGCCCTCGGGCGCGAGCGGGATATCGACGACGCGCATGATCCGCCGCTCGCCCTCGATCGTCACCGGGATTGTGCGCGTCTGCGCGACGCCATCGACGCGCGCCTGCTCGGCGGCCTCGGCAGCACTGATCCCGGCGATGGGTTCGCACAGTTCGATCCCTTCACCGATCACCACCGTCGCGCTCGCCGCTTCCACTGCGCGGACATAGGCGCCATTGACTAGCGCGAGTTGCAAGCTGGTATCGCGGAACCACATCGGGAAGGGCGCGGCCTCGATCAGTCCTGACAGCGCCTCGAACGCCGCCATCGCTTCGTCACGCTCGCCCTGCGCGCGTGCGAGCGCCTGCTGGCCGTCGGTTGCATCGCTCAGCCAGAGCAGCACGCTGCCCGGCCCGCCAACCGCTTGCGGCGCGGCAGCGCCGTGGATAACGATCGTGCGCGCACTGCCCTGGGGCCGGATGCTGAGCGTGAAGGGTTTGGCGCCGCGCTGTGCGCCGATGATCGCCTGACGCAGTGCATCATGCCCCGCCGGATCGAACCCGGTATCGATGCCGCGCAATTCGTCGAAGTTTCGCGGTCCGCGTTCGAGGCCCAGCCAGCGGCCCAGCCGCTCGCTCGCTTCGATCCGCCAATCGCCACGAACGATCACCGGCAGTTGCGGCGAAGCCTCGACCAGGCTCGCGAGCCGCTCGCTCTGCCCGGCGACAAAGGCCGACCGGCGCTGCATCGCAATGCCGCGTCCGACCGCCCAAAGCCCGGCAAGCAGCCAAAGCGCGGCGAACAGTCCAATCGCAAACAGCAACGATGGGGACAGCATATCGCTCATCCCGCAATTTTTCCTGATATATCCGGTGTCGGCCCTGCTCGCATGACCGCCAGCCCTACCGGCGATGCCGGGATGTTTCAATCGCGCGTCATCGCGGATTACCGCGCCGCGTTGTCCAGTGGGCGCGCATGCCCCCGAAAAACCGCCATCCCGGCTTTACGCCGGGATGGCGGATCAGCGATTAGTAACGATAATGTTCGGGTTTGAACGGACCTTCGACCGGCACGCCAATATAGTCGGCCTGCTTCTGGGTCAGCTTCGACAGCTTCACGCCCAGCTTTTCCAGGTGGAGCGCCGCGACCTTTTCGTCGAGATGCTTGGGCAGGACGTAAACGTCATTGCCGTAATTCTCGCCCTTGGTGAACAGTTCGATCTGCGCCAGCACCTGGTTGGTGAAGCTCGACGACATCACGAACGACGGGTGGCCAGTGGCGCAGCCGAGGTTCACGAGGCGACCCTTGGCGAGCACGATGATCTGCTTGCCATCGGGGAATTCGACGAGGTCGGTGCCCGGCTTGACTTCGGTCCACTTATAATTGGCGAGCGCCGCAATCTGGATCTCGCTGTCGAAGTGGCCGATGTTGCAGACGATCGCCATCGGCTTCATCGCCGCCATATGCTCGGCGGTGATGACGTCGGCGTTGCCGGTCGCGGTGCAGAAAATGTCGGCGCGCTGGACGGCTTCGTCCATCGTCACGACCTCAAAGCCTTCCATCGCGGCCTGCAGTGCGCAGATCGGATCGATTTCGGTGACGAGAACGCGGGCGCCGCCGTTGCGGAGCGACTGGGCCGAACCCTTGCCAACGTCGCCGAAACCGGCGACCGCGGCGACCTTGCCGGCCAGCATCACGTCGGTGGCGCGGCGGATCGCGTCAACGAGCGATTCCTTGCAGCCATAAAGATTGTCGAACTTCGACTTGGTGACGCTGTCGTTGACGTTGATCGCGGGGAAAGGCAGCTCGCCCTTCTTGGCGATTTCATACAGGCGGTGAACGCCGGTCGTCGTTTCTTCCGACACGCCCTTCATCGCCTTGACCGTCTTGGTCAGATAGCCGGGATTTTCCGCGACGAACGCCTTCAGCGCGCGCTGGAATTCGACTTCTTCTTCATTTTCGGGTGCCGGCAGCGTCGCGCCGGCCTCGATCTTCGCGCCCCACAGCGCGAACATGGTGGCGTCGCCGCCATCGTCGAGGATGATATTCGAAACCGTGTCGCCCCAGCTGAAGATGCGGCCGACATAGTCCCAATAATCGGCGAGGCTTTCGCCCTTCACCGCGAACACCGGAATGCCCTGCGCGGCGATCGCGGCGGCGGCATGATCCTGGGTCGAGAAGATGTTGCACGTCGCCCAGCGGACTTCGGCGCCCAGCGCGACGAGGGTTTCGATCAGCACCGCGGTCTGGATCGTCATGTGCAGCGAACCGGTGATGCGCGCGCCCTTGAGCGGCTGCGACGCGCCGAACTCGGTGCGCAGCGCCATCAGGCCCGGCATTTCGGTTTCAGCGATGTTGATTTCCTTGCGCCCGAAATCGGCAAGCGCGATGTCGGCAATCACATAATCACGGGCGTCGGCGGCGAGAGTGGCCACGGTTAGTCTCCTGTAGGCGAGTTCGGCCGCAGGCGAGCGGCCACGAAATTATGTTGCGCGCCCTAGCCGAAAGCGGGTCTCAGATCAAATATAAACTTTTCTTTATATCGCAAGCGCGGGGCGATTGGACGACGCCAAATCCTCCCTGTCGCGAAGCGATGGAGAGGGTGACCGCCACGAAGCGGTGCTGGAGGGGCTGCGACGCCCACCCTCCGTCAGCCGCCAGCGGAAACTGCCCCCCATGCCTGCGGCACAGGGCGGATCAAGGGTCGCACAGACGCGAATCACCCACCGCAAAATCGCGCGGGTCCGCAAAATAATTTTCAACGGGCACAATTGTGACAGCCGCGCGCGTCGCCGCGCAGCCACGCGTCACAATCGCCAAGATTCTGAAAATCCTGACTTATAATGCGCCATGCGATGAGCATAATCGCCTATTGTGACAACTATGTTACAAACCCCCGAAAAGATTGACTTTTTTGCCGGAGAGGAAGAAAATCGACCCAAGTTTTCGGGGAGATACCAAGATGAAAAAAATATTGCTGGCCATCATCGCGATCGCCTTTGCGAGCCCGGCCGCGGCCCAATCGATCGTCGTCGTGACCGCACCGCAGGCCGATGAAGCCATCCTGCCGGTCGCCTATGCCGAGCTCAAGGCTGGCCACAATCGCGACGCGGTCGCCAAGCTGACCGGCGAAACCACCCTCGATGCGCGCGATCCGTCGCGGCTGATCAATCTTGGCACGGCTTATGCCCGCCTCGGCCGCACCGACGCCGCCGCCGCCGCTTATGACGCCGCGATTTCCAGCCCGATCCGCTATGATCTCGAACTCGCCAGCGGCCGCTATATGGATTCGCGTTGGGCCGCGCGCACCGCACTCGCCAACCTGTCGCAAGGCCGCCCGCTGCTCGCGCTCGCGCGCTAGGCCTCACCACCCTCAGTTGCTAGCAAGCGGGCGTCCACTCCCGCTTCGGCAAACGCCGCCTGCCAGCGCTCGGCGGGCGGCGTGTCGAACAGCAAGGCA
This sequence comes from Sphingopyxis witflariensis, assembly GCF_002205635.1. Classification (GTDB taxonomy): domain Bacteria; phylum Pseudomonadota; class Alphaproteobacteria; order Sphingomonadales; family Sphingomonadaceae; genus Sphingopyxis; species Sphingopyxis witflariensis. The sequence continues at coordinate 281,860 of NZ_NISJ01000005.1, forward strand.
TCGCTGCCCGGCGTGACATGCCAGCCATGGTGGACCAATTCGCCCTCCAGCTGCCCCGGCGACCAGCCGGCATAGCCGAGCGCGACCAGCCAGTGCGACGGCCCGCGCCCTTCGGCGATCGCGCGCAATATGTCGTGCGAACTCGACACCATCCAGCGCCCCGATACCTGCACCGCGTCCTTGCCGCCCCAGTCGCGGCTGTGCAGCACAAAGCCGCGCGACGGTTCGACCGGACCACCCAAAAACACTGGCTGGTCGAGCGGATCCTCGTCGTGCGCAATGTCTAGCTGGTCGAGCACGGCACCGACAGTCATGCCGCGGATCGGATCGGCGATACCGATCCCCATCGCGCCCTCCTCGTCATGACTGATCATCGCGACCACCGCATGTTCGAAACGGGGGTCTCCAATTCCGGGCAGCGCGAGCAGCAATTGCCCGGTGAACCAAGGGGGCGCCTTATCCATTGCGCCATCATGCCCCCGCACGGCTTTCGGGTCCAGCATTTCGATCAATTTTCCGCCTGCGCTTGACTCCGGCGATGCCCCACCCAATGTCTGCCGCGACAACAATCCCCTCAACAAAAGGATGCCGACCATGACGATCCAGACCGGAGACAAATTGCCCGAAACCAAGCTGGTGAAGGTGACCGAAAACGGTCCCGAACAGGTCAGCACCGCCGATTATTTCAAGGGCCGCAAGGTCGCGCTCTTCTCGGTACCCGGCGCATTCACCCCGACCTGCTCCGCCAAACATCTGCCGGGCTTCGTCGACAAGGCCGCCGAATTGAAAGCCAAGGGCGTCGATGAAATCGTCTGCACCGCGGTCAACGACGCCTTCGTGATGGGCGCGTGGGGCAAGAATGCCAACGCCGGCGACGCGGTGACGATGCTCGCCGACGGCAATGGCGATTTCGCGCAGGCGGTCGGCCTGACGATGGACGGCAAGGCATTCGGCATGGGCCAGCGCGGCCAGCGTTTCTCGATGATCGTCAACGACGGCGTCGTCGAACAGCTCAACGTCGAAGCGCCCGGCGAATTCAAGGTGTCGAGCGCGGATCATATGCTCGAACAGCTGTAAGAACGAAACCATCCTCCCTGTCGCATCGCGATGGGGAGGATCATTTCCCCACTCTTCCCATCTGTCATATTTTCATGCAAGAACGTCGCGATGACATCCTCATCGCAAAACCCCGACATCGCCGACCCAGCCGCCCTCGTCGAAGAGGTGATCGCCGAACTGCAAGCCAAGTTCCGCGCTTCGGTCGCCGCGCTCAAATCCGCCATCGCCGCCTATGTCCGTGACGGCACGCTGCCGCCCGCCGATGCCGCCGCAACCGGATTGTTCGACTATCCCGCGCTACGCCTCGTCACCACCGGCGAACGACGCGAGGGTCAGGTGAGTCACAATCTCGCCTTCGGCCGCTTCGAGCGCGCGGGCGAATTTGTCACCACGGTCACCCGTCCCGACCTGTTCGCCGACTATCTGCGCGACCAGCTGAATTTGCTGGTGCGCCACTATGACGTCGAGCTGTCGGTGACTCGCACCGGCCAGCAAATCCCCTTCCCCTATGTGCTCGATGCCAGCGACGGGTCGGACATGGGCAAGATCACCCCGCTCGAGCTCGCGCGCCACTTCCCGACCACCGAGCTTGCCGACATCGGCGACGAACTCGCCGACGGCCTGTTCGGGCTCGACCCGACGAAGCCGCAGGCGCTCGCGCTTTTCGACGCGCTGCGTACCGATTTCTCGCTCGCGCGTCTTCGCCATTACACCGGCACCGCACCCGAGCATTTTCAGCGCTACATATTGTTCACCAACTATCACCGCTATGTCGACGAGTTCGTCGCCTGGGCGGGCGCGCAGGTCGGTCAGGGGCGCTACACCGCGCTCGCCGGCGCGGCGGGCCTCTATGTCGACCAGCCCGGGATCAACGCGAGCGCGCTCGTCGCTGACAGCGCTTGGCGGCGGCACCAGATGCCCGCCTATCACCTCATCGCGCCCGACGGCGCGGGCATCACCCTCGTCAACATCGGGGTCGGCCCCTCGAACGCCAAGACAATCTGCGACCATCTCGCGGTCCTGCGGCCCGAGGCGTGGCTGATGATCGGCCATTGCGGCGGCCTTCGCCCCAGCCAGCGCATCGGCGACTATGTCCTCGCCCACGCCTATCTGCGTGACGACCATATTCTCGATTCGGTCCTGCCTCCCGAAATCCCGATCCCCGCGATCGCCGAAGTCCAGCTTGCGCTCGCTAGCGCCGCCGAGGCGGTGTCGGGAACCAGCGGCGCCGACCTGAAAAAACGGATGCGCACCGGCACCGTCGTCACCACCGACGATCGCAACTGGGAACTGCGTTACACCGACAGCGCACTCCGCTTCTCACAATCGCGCGCGATCGGGATCGACATGGAATCGGCGACGATCGCGGCGCAGGGCTATCGCTTCCGCGTCCCCTATGGCACCCTACTCTGCGTCAGCGACAAGCCGCTCCACGGCGAACTCAAGCTGCCCGGGCAGGCGAACCGCTTCTACGAAGAAGCGATCGCCTCCCATCTTCAGATCGGGATCAAGGCCTGTGAAAGCCTGCGCGACGAGGGAGCGAAGCTGCACAGCCGCAAACTGCGCGCGTTCAACGAGCCGCCGTTCCGGTAACGGCCGAAAACGAAACAGGCGGCGCTCCCGAAAACGGGGGCTGCTGCCGGCGTAGTGCAAGACCGCCACGCTCCCCGCATTCGCGGGGGCGACGCTCATTCCTGCGGCGCCTCAAACATACATGCCCTCGCGCAGGTTAATGCCATGCTCCAGCCATGCCTTCAGCGCACACAACATCTGCGCCCAGCCCTGGCAATTGCCATAGCTCGCCTTGAGTGCATCCTGATTTTCGCGCCAACCTTCCTCGGCGATCTCGACCAAGGTGCGGCCATCGTCGAGGCTCTTGAAGCTCATCGTCACCCTGGTGCGATAGTCGCTGTCGGTCATCTCACCGCCCTCGACATTCGGCGGTTCGCCTTCGCTCGCCTGCCATTCAAGGACGATGCGTTCATCCTTCACCACCTCGGTCACATAGACCGGAAAGGCGCCGGGAAAATCGGCGAAGTCCCACCTCACCGTCGCGCCGGTCTCCAGCCGCCCCTCGGCGCCGCCAGTGGTGAAATATTCGGACAAGGACTTCGGATCGGCAACCGCCTCGAACACCTCGGCCACCGGTTTCGCGATCCGCGCCGCAACCCTGAATTTCAGCTCCATGATCCATTCTCCACTTGAGTCGGGAGGATTTTATGTTATAAATTTACAACATGTCAATCCACGAAGAATATGACCGCGTTTTCAAAGCTCTGGCGTCGCACATCCGCCGGCAAATGCTCGACACGCTCAAGGATCAGCCGATGACCACCGGGTCGCTGTGCGCGAGTTTTGGGCAAATCGACCGCTGCACCGTCATGCAGCATCTCAAAGTTTTGGAAGATGCCGGGCTGGTGATCGCTGAACGTCGCGGACGCGAGCGCTGGAACCATCTTAACGCGATGCCGATCCACGATATCCACGAACGCTGGATCGGCCCGCATGCCGCAGCCGCGAGCGCCAAGCTGGCGCGCCTCAAGACATCGATCGAGGCCCAATGAAAATGGCCGGGGAGTCTCCTCCCCGGCCATCCGATCTTCGATCAAGCAACCCGGCTCACCACCCCTGCGGCTTGCCCTTATTCTGTTCGTCGAGCCATGCTTTCAGCGGCGCGAAATAGTCGGCCATCGCCTTGCCCGACATGTCGCGGTTTCCGGTGAACGCCTCAAGCGCGTCGGGCCAAGGCTTCGACGCCCCCATTTCGAGCATCGCGTTCAGCTTCGCGCCGACCTCCTTATTGCCATAGAAGGAACAGCGATGGAGCGGCCCGGTCCAGCCCGCCTGCTTGCACGCCGCTTCATAAAATTGGAACTGCAGCACGCGTGCGAGGAAATAGCGGGTGTAGGGCGTGTTGCCCGGAATATGGAATTTCGCACCCGCGTCGAACGCATTGGCGGGGCGATCGGCCGGCGGGGTGATGCCTTGATATTGCAGGCGCAGCTGGGTCCATGCGGAGTTGTAATCAGCGGGCTTGATCGTCCCGTCGAAGACGCCCCAGCGCCAGCGATCAACGAGCAGCCCGAACGGCAGGAAAGCGACCTTGTCCATCGCCTGCCGCAAGAGCAGGCCGATATCCTTGTCGGCGCTCGGCACCTTCGCCTTGTCGAGCAGGCCAATGTCGACCAGATATTGCGGCGTGATCGACAGCGCGACGAAATCGCCGATCGCTTCGTGGAAGCCGTCGTTAGCACCGTTCAGATAGAGGAACGGCTGTTTATTATAGGCGCGCTGATAATAATTATGGCCCAGCTCGTGATGGATCGTCGTGAAGTCATCGGCGTTCACTTTGATGCACATCTTGATGCGGATATCGTCCTTATTGTCGACATCCCACGCCGACGCATGGCACACGACCTCGCGGTCGGCGGGCTTGGTGAACTGGCTGCGCTTCCAGAACGTGTCGGGCAGCGGCGCCATGCCGAGCGACGAATAGAAATTCTCGCCCGCCTTGACCATGTCGAGCGGCCCCTGCCCCTTGCCCTTCAACAGATCGCCGACGTCATAGCCCAAATCGCCCGCGCCCTTCGGCGCGACGAGCGGATAGATATTGCCCCATTCCTGCGCCCACATATTGCCGAGCAGGTCGGCGCGGATCGCTCCGGTTTTGGGCTGCACCGCGTCGCCATATTTCTCATTCAGTTTCCAGCGAACATAGGTGTGGAGCGCGATATAAAGCGGCTTCACTTCCTGCCACAAACGCTCGGTCGTCTTGGCGAAATCCTCGGGCGACATGTCGTAACCCGACCGCCACATCGCGCCGGTGTTGGCAAAACCAAGCTCCTTCGCGCCGGCATTGGCGATGCCGACCAGCTTGGCATAATCATCCTTCATGGGCGCGCCGACATTGTCGTGCCAGCTCGTCCACATTTCGGCGAGTTCGGCGGGGGTACGCTCGACATTGCCCATCTGCTCTTCGATATCGGAACCCGAAATTTCCTTGCCGTTCAGCGTGCCGCGACCCTTGCCATATTGCGACTGCAGGTCGGTCGCGATCTGGTTGAGCTCGGTCGCGGCGCCGGGCTTGGTCGGCGCAGCCAGCACCAGCCCGGTACGCAAAATGTCGAGCTTGCGCTTCGTGTCCGCGCTTAGCCCGACGACGCCAGCATATTTGGCGGCCTCTAGCGCATATTGGACCGACTTTTCGGTACCGACCGCGTTGATCCGCGCCGCCATCGCGTCGGTATCCTCAGTCAGATAGGTGCTATTAACCCAGTTCACCTGGCTCGCCTCGACCGTATAGCCGAACAGATCCTTCTCGGCCGCAGCAATGAACGCGTCGGCATCGGCGGCGGTCGGGGCGGCGCCCTTCGTGGCGGCAGGCGCGTCCTTCTTCTTCTCAGCGGCAACGGCGGGGCCCGCAAGCGCGAGCGCCGTCGCAAGCGACAGGCACGAAATCATCGTCTTCATGGGTACGTCCTCTGACATATTGTTTGCGCTCTTGGGCGCGATGACAGGCAATCTGGACTGCACCCGCGGTCCGGTCAAGCGGTCAGAAAGGCCGCAATTGCTTCGCCGAGTTCGGGCTGGGTCACGCTCGACATATGGGTGCCGGGGATCGTCGCGAGCCGCGCATCGGCGAGCGTCGCGACCAGTTCGGGTGCCGATCCATTGTCCTGATCCTGTTCGCCGCACACGACGAGTACCGGCATGGTCAGCGCGGCCAAGGCTTCGGGCGGCGTATCGGTAAAGCTGTCGAGCAAATGCCCCGCGCCGATGCGATCGACCTTCATCGTCTTCATGAACTGGATCGACAGCCAAGTGTCATCGCCGCGCTTCGCGCTTTCATATTCGGCGATGACGCGTTTGAAAAACTGCCCGCGCTTCGCCCAGCCGGCGAGCCCGGCCAGCCCCATGCCGCCGAGAATCAACCGGCGCGGCTTCATCCCCGCAACGACCGCGCGCGCACTCGTCCGCGCGCCCAGCGAAAAGCCGCCAAGGTCGAAATCGGTCAGCGCAAGATGCGCGATGAGATCTTCGAGGTCGCGGACCAAGACGTCGGGCGGATAAAATTCCTCTTCATGCGGCGCCTCACTGTCGCCATGGATACGCAGGTCGGGCATGATGACGCGATAGCCCTCCGCCGCAATCCGCGCGGCGGTGCCGAATTTGACCCAGTTGACCTCGGCGCTCGAAAACAGGCCGTGGAGCAGCAACAGCGGCCGGCCTTCGCCAAGCTCGCGCCAAGCCAGGCGCACGCCGTCGCGTGCTTCGAAAAACTGCACGTCGCTCATCGCGAACTCAGGCCCTTTTGTTCCATGCGCCACTTTGCCATTTCGATCCGGTCCTGTCCGAAAAAGGGTTCGCCCTCGAACACCAGGGTCGGCACTCCCCAATGGCCCGCGATTTCGAGCGCAACCTGGTTTGCGGCGATCTCGGTATCGAGCGTCTCGGCGTCGCTTAGCGCCTCGGCATCGAGTTCGGCAAGGCTCAGACCGGCACGTCGCGCAGCGCCCGCCAGATGGTCGCCGAGATGCCAGTCCTGCGCCCCACCCCAGATCAATTGTCCGACCTCATGCGCAAAGCCAATCCCCTTGCCACGACGCGATGCCGCCTGCCCAAGCCGGGTGAGGCGATATATATAAGGCTGCTCGGCGGCAATCTGGCGCGTCGCCACATTCTGGACGATCGGATCGGGACGCGGCGGACCAAAAGGAATGCCATGAAATTGCGCGACGCGGATCATGTCGCGCATCGTATAGCTCAGCCAGTTGGGGTGGGCGCGCTCGAAGAAATCGGGCTGGCGGATCGCGAGCGGATAGACAGGGCGCAGATTGATCGTCACGTCATGGCTCGCGGCCAGCGCGCGATAACGACCGATAGCAAGATAGCTATAGGGCGAGCGAAAGGACCAGAAAAGGTCAGCAGAAAAACTCATGACACTAGCCATGCCAAAAACTGCGGCAACAGCGCAAGCTTTGTCCGCGAAATTAGCACGATGGCGGATCCCCTCGCGCAATCTTATCAGCACGGGGATGCCAGCGTCCGCGCCGCCGCATCCGATGCTGATATTAACAGCTATCATCTCGGGGTCTACGCGGGCGCGACCTCGGCGCGCTCGGCCTTCGTGCGGGCTATGCGTTCAAATGGCACCAGGCCGAAGTCACCTGCCGCATCGCATTCGCCAATTTTGCCGACACGATTACGGCGGATTATGATGCTTCGACCGTGCAGGCCTTTGCCGAGATTGGCTATCGGCTCCATTTCGGCGCGGCCTGGATCGAGCCTTTCGCGCAGATTGCGCGGATCTGGGTCGACAGCGAGCGGCTTGGCGAACGCGGCGGCGCAGCAGCCCTCGAGGTCGCGCGTGCGAAGATGTCGACCAGCGTCTCAACGCTCGGCGCGCGCCTTGATCAAAGCTTTTCGCTCGGTTCGCTGAATGCGAGCCTGCAATTGTCAGCGGGCTGGCGCACCCCTTTGGTGACCGCCTTCCGGTGACAAGGAGCAGCTTCGGAGGTTCGTCCCCCTTCGACATCGATGGAGCCCCGATCGCGCGCGATGCCTTCGCGGCCGACATCGGAATAGACTTCGCCTTGTCGGGGCGGGTGTGGTTCGGCGTTGCGTACAACAGCGATATCGCGCGCCGCGCCGAGTCCCACTCTGGCCGAGCCACGTTCTCCTAGACGTTTTGAGGATGTCTGAAGTGGAAGCGGTCGCAAGCTGGGATTTCATATCAGGGCAAACGGTGGCTTTCAGGTGCCTCCCAAGCGTCTCGCAGAGACCAATTTCTGCTCAGTCGCTCTTCGGTTCAAATGGCCGTTGCACGAACCGCTGCGCGGATTGGCGCTAGCCTCGATGTAAAGTCGTCCAGTGAGCGCCGCGCCTGATTGAACGTGGGCTGCCGCAGGCAGACCCTTTCGACTCCTTCAACCTAAGGAGTCGAACGA
>NZ_NISJ01000006.1 GCF_002205635.1 Sphingopyxis witflariensis
GCACAACCTCCGCTTCACGCAGCTTGCCAATAATCTCTTCCGGGCGATGCTTCTTGCTCGGCATTCATAATCTCCTTCGTAATCCAAAATATCATCAATTTTGGACCACTCAGAAGGGGGCAGATCAGGTTTTTTGCTTTACCGCACTGGGCTTGGCGTTGCTGATGCTACCGTTCGCCTTGCACGAGCGGCTCGGACTATCGGCCCGGGGCACGGCCTTGATGATGACGCCCTGGCCGCTCGCCGTGCTTCTGACGACGCCGATGACCTCGCGTCTCCTGAATCGCGTTCACCCGGCACGGCTCTGCGCCGTGGGGGCTTTCGTTCTGGCGTGTGGTCTCGCAACATTGGCGGCGGTCCCGTCCGGCTCGGGTGCGTCGGTGCATGTCGTTGGTGTCATTTTCTGCGGGATCGGATTCGGACTTTTCCAGACTCCGAACAACCGCACCATGTTTCTCGCTGCGCCCGCAGACCGCGCCGCTTCGGCTGGAGGGGTGCAGGGAACCGCACGGCTTGCAGGACAGGTGACGGGCGCTCTGGCAGCTTCGATCTTGCTTTCAGAGGCGGCCGTCGAAATCGCTTTCTCATCCGCTTTTGGTGTTGCCGCGATTGCTGCCTTTGCGTCTGCCGGGATTAGCTGGTGGAACAAACGGGCGAAGAGCCGCTATTCACCCGATTGAGGCCGAAAGCCGACAGTCAGCAAACGGCCAATGGAAGCGGCTCCACGGCGACCGGCTATTTTTTTTGCCCGTCGCTCATCGCCATCAGGACCGACAGGGCGAGCGTGGCGGCGCCGCGCTTGATCGTCGGTTCGGGGACGGGTGCGAAGAAAGGGGAGTGGTTGACGGGCATCGCCTTGCCCTCGGCCTTGTATTGCGCGGCCATCGCGGGGTCCTGGCCCCCGATCGCGAAGAAGACCGAAGGGACACCGGCGTTGATAAATTCCGAAAAATCCTCGCTCGCGGTGCCGCCGGCTTCGCTGGCGGGTACGAAGGCGACCGCCTTGCCAAAGGCTGCGGTCAGCACCGCGGCCGAGCGCGCCGACAGCGAGGAATCATTGTAGACCGCACTGGTTCCGCCGGGACGCTCGATCGTGGGCGCCGGCGCGCGGGCCATGTCTGCGACACTCCGCGCCGTGCGCTGAACGCCGTCGATGAGCAGTTTGCGTGTGGCATCGTCGTGCGACCGCAGCGTCAGCTTCAGGTCGGCATGGTCGGGGATGATGTTGTTGACTGTCCCCGCGACGAAGCTGCCGACGGTGATGACGCCGAACGCCTTGGGGTCTTTTTCGCGGCTGATCACCGACTGGACATCCGTGACGAAGCGGCTGCCCATCATCACCGGATCGATGCTCTTGTCGGGCATCGATCCGTGCGCCCCGACGCCGTGGAAAGTGATGTGGATCGCGTCGGAGGCGGAGCTGACCACGCCGTCCTTCACGACCACCGTGCCGGCGGGCAACGGGGCGACATGCGCGGCGAAGCCGGCATCGGGTTTGGGCCAGCGGGTGAACAGGCCGTCGGCGATCATCGCTTCGGCGCCGCTCACCGATTCTTCAGACGGCTGGCCGATGAACATCAGCGTGCCGTGCCACTGGTCCTTCATCGCGACCAGCGCCGCCGCCGCGCCAACCCACCACGCCATATGGCTGTCGTGCCCGCAACTGTGCGTGACATAGGTGAGCTTGCCGTCGACGGTCTGCTGCGCGCGGCTGGCATAAGGCAGGCCGGTTTTTTCCTCCATCGGCAGCGCGTCCATCTCGGTTCGGACGAGGATGGTCGGGCCTTCGCCATTTTTGAAGATCGCGACCACCCCGGTCTTGCCGACCTTTTCGGTTACCGTGAAGCCTAGCTTGCGCATTTCGGCCGCGAGCCGCGCCGCGGTGCGATGTTCCTGATAGCCGACCTCGGGGTTGGCGTGGAGATCCTTGTAGAGCGCGTCGAGGTGCGGATATTGCTGATTGAGGGAGGTGTCGATCCGCGTGCGCGCGGCGACGACATCGAAGCCCGGATGGGCCGCCGACTGGGTGGCTACATTCTGGGCCAAAGCCGGGGCGGCGCAGGCGAGCAGTGGAACGGCGGTCAGGGTCAGCAATATCTGGCGCATGGTGAATACTCCGTCGGGATTGAAAATGGGGCGGTCAGCGCAGCAGCGTCGTCACAAGGCGCTCGAGGAAATCGTCGGCGACGGGGCGGCCGGCAAGATAGCCTTGGTCGATCGCCGAGGTCAGGACGAAGAGAATCTCGAACGGCCCGAGCATCGGCTGGAAGCCCTGCGCGGCCAAAGCGCGTGAAAGCACGGTGACATTGGTCTTTCGCCGTGCGCGCTGTGCGTCGCGGATCGGCGTAATCAAAGCGGGCGCGATTCTGTGCGCCTCATAGATGGCGGGCAGGCAAGTGCTGACGACCGGGTCGTCGTAGCGGTTGCGGACGCGAACCGCGAAATCGAGCACATCGGCCTTCGCATCACCGGTGTCGGCAAGCAGCGCGTCGTCGAACCGGTCGTTGAAGGCATCGACCAGTGCGGCGATCGCCGAAGGCCAGCGGCGATAAAAGGTCGGGCGCGGGATTCCGGCGTGCGCGCAGATGCGATTGACCGAGAGTCCTGCAAAGCCCTGTTCACCCAATATGACGACCGCGCTGTGCTTGATCCGCTCGTCGAGATCGGACTGCCGCGGTCGTCCGACCGCCATATTCTTTTCATCGTCCAATGCGGCGCACTCCCTCGCTCATGAGATTTCATGCCTCATGCAATCCCATTGATCGACGACAAAATAATTTCGATGCAAGTTTGCATCGAAATGCTGTGATGCGTCAAGAGTTTCCGTTCGGGGTCGTCATCGCATCGTGCCGACGTGAGGATTGACACTGACGTCCATCCTGCGTCAAAGATCGTTTCGATGCATAACTGCATCGAAACTGTTCGCGGCGGCGATAGATGGTGACAAACATCCGGATCGGCGACCGCGATGGTCGTCGCGACAGGATAAACAGGGAAGGGGTTTTTCGGAATGTCGGACAATATCAAACGGATGCTGGTGATGTCGGCGTCGCTGCTCTCGCTGGCGAGCGCGCCGGCTTTTGCGCAGGACGAGTCAGCGGGCGAGGGCGCCTCGGCAACGAGCGAGATCGTCGTCACCGGGTCGCGCATTGCGCGCCGTGATTTCAGCGCTTCGAGCCCCATCGTCACGCTGGGCAGTGATGCGGTGTCCGCGACCGGCAGTGTCACGCTAGAGGGCGCGCTCAACCAGCTTCCGCAATTCACGCCCGATTCGACCGCTTTTTCGAACGATCTGAATGCGACCGGTCAGGCGACGCTCAATCTGCGTGGTCTCGGCGCGCAGCGCAATCTCGTCTTGCTCGATGGTCGCCGTCTGCAGCCTTCGAACGCGAGTCAGGTCATCGACATCAACACGCTGCCGACGATCCTGATCGGCGGGACAGAGATCATCAGCGGCGGCGCTTCGGCCGTTTACGGGTCCGACGCCATCTCGGGCGTCGTCAACTTCAAGCTGCGACAGATCGACGGCGTCGAGATCAGCGGACAGAATACGCTCACCAGCCGCGGCGACGGCGGCATACGCGAAGTGTCGGTCGGTGCCGGAACGCGTTTCGCCGACGGGCGCGGGCAGGTGACGGTGGGTGCGTCCTATACCGACCGTGACGCGATCGGCATCAATGCCCGTTCCTTCTTCCGCGAGAATCGCGGTGTGTCGGGCACCATCCCGCTCGGCCTATTCACGCCGGGCGCCAACGCGCCGAACCAGGCCGCGGTCGATGCCGCCTTTGCGGCCTATGGTTTCGCTCCGGGGACCGTTCTCAACAGCACGTCGATCGGCGTCAATCCCGACGGCACGCTCTTTTCGACCGGACGCGGCGTTTTCAACTATCGTGACAATATTCCCTTTGTGAACAACACGGGCACGGCTTTGCTGCAGGTGCCCGGCACCACCTATTCGCAGATTCCGATCGAACGCATCTCGACCTTTGGCCGTGCGACCTTCGAGGCGTCGGACAATTTGAAGCTGTTCGTTCAGGGGCTTTATACCGATTATACGTCGACGACGATCCAGGACGCGGCGCCCAATGCCGGCCTGTGGACGATGCGCGTTCCGGTAGCGAATCCGTTCATCCCGAGCGCGCTGCGGCCGCTGCTCGGTGCGCGTGCCAACCCTGCAGGACCAGTGGTTGTGACCAAGCGTTACAGCGAGGTCGGCCCCCGCAGCGTCGATCATGAAGCGACGACCTGGCAGATATTGGGCGGCGCATCGGGCAAATTCGGCGACAGCGGCGTGACCTGGGAACTTTACGGGTCGACCGGCAAGAGCGTTGTCGACGACATCTCTTTCGGTTCGGTCTTCACCGACAAGGTTCAGCAGCTTGTGTCGGCGGCCGATGGCGGCGCTTCGATCTGTGCCGGGGGCTATAATCCCTTCAGCGCGACAAATTCGGCCGAATGTGTCGCTTATATCAGCGGGACGACGCGCAATCGCACCGAAACGCGGCAGGATGTCGTCGAACTCAATATCCAGGGAGGACTCGCCCAGCTTCCCGCGGGCGAATTGCGCTTCGCCGCCGGGGCGGGCTACCGCCGCAACACCTTCAGCTTCGAACCCGATCCGCAGCAGATCACCGGCAATGTCGTCGCGATCGCGAAAACTTCGCCGACCGCCGGTTCAACGAGCGCGAAGGAAGTCTATGCCGAGCTGCTCGTCCCCGTGTTGCACGACATGTTTGCGATCCAGAATCTGACGCTCGATTTCGCCTACCGCTATTCCGATTACAAGCAGAGCGGGGGTGTCTCGACCTACAAGGTCGATGTCGACTGGACGGTGGTGGAAGGGCTGCGCCTGCGCGGCGGTTATCAGCGCGCGATCCGCGCCCCCAACGTTGGCGAACTCTACACGGCCACCACCGGACTCTATCCGACGATCGGGCTGATCGCCAACGGCGCCGGCGATCCGTGCGACATCCGCAGTGGCTTCCGCACCGGGGCTAATGGAGCGAAGGTTCGCGACATCTGCATTGCGCAGGGAATGCCGGCGGGGATCGCCGACGTCTATGTCAACAATGTCGCGCAGGTCGCGGCCTTCCTGTCCGGCAACCAGAATCTCAAGCCCGAAACGGCCGATACCTATACGATCGGTGCCGTGCTGGCGCCGCGCGCGTCTTCGCCCTGGCTTTCGGGTTTCCGCGCGTCGGTCGACTATTATAATATCGCGATCGACGATGCGATCGCGACGATCCCGGTCTCGGTGTCGCTCAACAAATGCTTCAACGCCGACGGCAGCAATGCGGGCTATGACGCGGCGAATTTCTATTGCGCGCTGATCGGCCGCGATGCGGCGTCGGGCGGTATCACCAACGCGCTGCAGCCCTTCCTCAACCTGGGTGGCTATCGCACCGCGGGCGTTGACGTTCAGCTCGACTGGACGGTGCGCCTCGCCGATGTCGGCATCGGCGATGGATCGGGACGCTTCGGCATTTCGTCGGTGATCAACTATCTCGACAAGTTCGAAATCCAGAACCTGCCGGGCGCACCGTTCCAGGATTTCGCGCGCACGATCGGTTCGGGGACGACGCTGCCGCGCTGGCGTTCGACGACCTCGTTCACCTATGGCACCGATCGCTTCAACGCCCTGCTGCGCTGGCGTCATGTTGGCGCGATGATCGATGCATCGATGGTCACCAATGCCGCGAGCACGACCCCAGGCGTCAAAGCCCATGACTATTTCGACCTTTCGCTGCGCGTCGATCCGGTCGAGCGGTTCAGCGTGCGGTTCGGGGTGAACAATTTGTTCGACAAGACGCCGCCGGTGGTCAGTGGGGTTCTCGGCCAGACCGATGCCGGCACATACGATGTGCTCGGCCGCACCTTCTATCTGGCCGCCACGGCCCGCTTCTGAGAACAGGCGAGGGAGAGATTTATGTCGATACTGATACGATCTGTCGTGGCGTGTGTGGCGCTCGGTCTTGCGGCGGCGCCGCTGTCGCTGGCGGCGCAGACGTCCGCGCCCGCAGCGCAAGGCGTGTCGGGCGCCGCAGGAGTGCTGATTGACAGCCAGCCGCTGGCGGCCGGGTTCGGCCTGGAGGGAGCGGCGCAGGCTTTCGCGATCCGTTACACGTCGACCGACGGCGTTGCGGGCAGCGGAACGGTCCCGGTGACGGGGGCGCTGTTCATCCCCAAGGGTACGCCGCCGAAGGGCGGCTGGCCGCTCATCGCGTGGGCGCACGGCACTGTGGGTATCGGCGATGATTGCGCACCGTCACGCAACGCGCGTTCGGCGCGCGATCGTACCTATCTCGATCACTGGCTTGGCGAAGGCTATGCGATCGTCGCGACCGATTATCAGGGGCTCGGCGCGCCCGGCCCGCATCCCTATCTGAACAGCCGTGCCGCGGCTTACTCGACGCTCGACGCGATCCGCGCGGTGCAGGGCGGTCGGTTCGGTATCGCGGGCACCGTGCTGCTCGTCGGCCAGTCGCAGGGTGCGGGCGCGGCCTTCGCCACCGCCGGCTATGCGCCGGACTATGCCCCCGGCCTCGACATTCGCGGCACGGTGGCGACCGGTATCCCCAATCTCGCGGCGGTCCCGGCCGGGGCGGCGGGCGATGATGAAAAGGTCGATCGGCTCATCGCCTATCTGCTCTACATCGCCTCGGCGGCGCAGCAGATCGATCCGAAATATGACCCGGCCGCAGTGTTGACCGATCGCGCCATGCCGCTGTTCGAGCGCGCTGCCGACACCTGCGTCGTCGACATGTTCGGCGCGGTCGTCGAGGCTGGACTGACGCGGGCCAACACGTTCAAGACCGACTTCTGGCGCCATTATGCGCCGATGCTGACCCACGCCGGCTACCCCACGCTCAACATTCGCACCCCGGTGTTCATCGGGTCGGGGGCGCAGGATGTCGACACGCCCGCGTCGATGCAGAAGGCGCTGGTGGACGCCGCCTGCGCCGCCGGATCGACGATCGAGGCGCATGTCTATCCGGGCCTCGATCATTCGGGGACGGTCAACCGCTCCTTCGCCGACTCCCGGCTTTTCGCGCGTCGCGTCATGGCAGGCGAAGCGATTGCCACGACTTGCGCGGCCTGACCTGTTGCTATGTGGAGGATTTCGGGCGGCTCAGCAGGGTCCTGCAAGCCGCCCTTGCTCCCGGTGGAGCCGACAATAGTTCGCGCTCGAATATTGGGCGCCGCATCGCGCGGCCGATCCCGTCTGCACGGCCGACAGATGGGAAGGCTGCCCACCGATTGTGGTCGAATGTCTTCGACAACAAAATAAATTTATCAGTTAGTTGGGGCTAAACCTTGATGAAAATTCGCAGCCTTTGGCATGGCCGGAATCATTCCCACTCAATGGTTCCGGGCGGTTTTGACGTATAGTCATACACCACCCGGTTGATCCCTTGAACCTCGTTGATGATCCGCGTCGAACAGCGGCTTAGGAAGCTCGCATCGAACGGATAAATGTCGGCGGTCATTCCGTCGGTCGAGGTGACGGCGCGCAGCGCGCAGAC
The DNA here is from genome assembly GCF_002205635.1 of Sphingopyxis witflariensis. Taxonomy (GTDB): domain Bacteria; phylum Pseudomonadota; class Alphaproteobacteria; order Sphingomonadales; family Sphingomonadaceae; genus Sphingopyxis; species Sphingopyxis witflariensis. The sequence continues at coordinate 7,524 of NZ_NISJ01000006.1, forward strand.
ATTGTCATAGGTGCGATGGTCGCCCATTACGCCGACGGTCTTGACGGGTAGCAGCACCGCGAAAGCCTGCCAGATCGCATCATAGAGCCCGGCGTTGCGGATCTCTTCGAGGTAAATGGCGTCGGCCTTGCGCAGCGTGTCGCACGCGGGCTTGGTCACCTCGCCGGGGATACGGATTGCGAGGCCGGGGCCGGGGAAGGGGTGGCGACCGACGAAAATGTCGGGAAGACCCAATTCCTTGCCGAGCAGGCGGACCTCGTCCTTGAACAATTCGCGAAGCGGTTCGACGAGCGCCATCTTCATGCGCGCGGGCAGGCCGCCGACATTATGATGGCTCTTGATCGTCACGCTCGGTCCCCCAGTGAAGGACACGCTTTCGATGACGTCGGGATAGAGGGTGCCCTGCGCAAGGAAGTCGGCGCCGCCGAGCTTCTGCGCTTCCTCGTCGAACACATTGATGAATTCGCCGCCGATGAACTTGCGCTTCTTTTCGGGGTCGATGACCCCGGCGAGGCCCGCCATGAAGCGTTCCTCGGCGTCGACGACGACCAGCGGGATATTATAATGGTCGCGGAACAGGCGCTCGACCTGCTCGCGTTCGTTGAGGCGCAGCAGTCCATGGTCGACGAACACACAGGTCAGCTGCTCGCCGATCGCTTCGTGGATCAGCACCGCGGCGACCGCGCTGTCGACGCCTCCCGACAGGCCGCACAGCACGCGCTTGTCGCCGACCTGCGCGCGGATGTCGGCGATCTTGCTGGCGCGGAATTCGGCCATCGTCCAGTCGCCCGAACAGCCGCAGACATGGCGGACGAAATTGGCGATCAGCTTCGCGCCGTCGGGGGTATGGACGACCTCGGGATGGAACTGGGTGCCATAATAGCGACGCTCATCGTCGGCGATCAGCGCGAAGGGCGCGCCATCGCTGACGGCGACGATGCGGAAGCCGGGGGCAAATTCGGTGACCTTGTCGCCGTGGCTCATCCACACCTGATGGCGCTCGCCGACTTCCCACAGGCCGTCGAACAGGACGCAGGGCTCGGTGACGGTCAGAAAGGCGCGGCCGAATTCGCCGTCGCGCTCGCCGTCCTTGCCACCGGGTTCGACCTGGCCGCCCAGCTGTTGGCTCATCACCTGCTGACCGTAGCAGATGCCGAGGATCGGCAGGCCGCTGTCGAAGATCGACTGCGGTGCGCGCGGGCTGCCATCGGCGGGAACCGATGCGGGCGACCCCGACAGGATCACGCCCTTGGGCTGCATCCGCTCGAGCGCGGCCTCGGCCGCGTTGAACGGGACGATCTCGCTATAGACGCCGGCCTCGCGGACGCGGCGGGCGATAAGCTGGGTCACCTGACTGCCGAAATCGACGATCAGGATGGATTCAGGGGCGAAGGACGTGTCTGGAGTCGGCATGGCTGGCCGATAAGGGCATGCGCCCATGCTGTCCAGCGGTCGATGGCCACTGCCGGTCGAACTTCGCTCGCCCTGCCATATTGTTGCGACAAATCGCGACTAGATGAACCGCGGGCCAAATCAAATGTCAGGACGGGTTCAGCCGGCCGACCGTAAGAAACAGCGATAACAAGAATAGAAGAAGGCGCCTCTCCCAATGAATAGGACTCTCTCGATCCGGGCCGTTCTGCTTGCCGCGACCGCCATGGCGGCGACGCCGGTGCTGGCGGCCAACGAAGCCGGCACCGTCGCGCTCGCCGTTTCGGCCGCAGCCGCCGACCAGCCGTCAGATAGTGCGCCGGCCGCGCCCAGCCAAGATGACGATTATGACGAGATCGACGGCGAAGAAATCGTCGTCACCGCGCCGCGCCTGGCGGGACAGCTCGACACCAATATCTCGGCCGAGGTCGAACTCGATGAAGCGGCGATCGCCAGCTATGGCGCCTCGTCGATCGAGGAGTTGCTCGACGCGCTCGAACCGCAGACGCGTTCGGGCCGCGGTCGTGGCGGCGGCCGTCCGGTGATGCTGGTCAATGGACGCCGCATTTCGGGCTTTGGCGCGATTCGCAACCTGCCGCCCGAGGCGATCGCGAAGGTTGAAGTTTTCCCCGAGGAAGTCGCGCTGCAATATGGCTATGCCGCGACCGAACGCGTCGTCAATTTCGTGCTCAAGCCCAATTTCCGGCAGATTTCGGTCGAAGGCGAAGCCGGGATGCCGACGCAGGGCGGCCGTTTCCAGAGCGAGTTGGAACCAGCCTTTGTGGCGATCGGCCAGAACGGTCGTATCAACGTCAACGCCGGTTGGGAACATAAGGGTCTGCTCCGCGAAAGCGGCCGCGACATCGACTATAGCTCCGATCCGGGCCGCGCCGACGAAGCCATCGCGCGCAGCCTGCTTTCGGCGACCGACGAATATGTCATCGACGGCACGATCGTCCGCAACATCGACAAGGTGACCGAGGCGTCGCTGAGCGTGCGTTTCGACCAGACCGACAGTTTGAGTCTGCTCGGCCCCACCCTCGAAGACCCCAGCAATCCGCGTCGCCGTGACAGTCGTGCGCAGAATTTGACGACGTCGGCGAGTGTCAACGGGATGCTCGGCGACTGGCGCTGGTCGACGACGGGCAATTATGCCGATGCCGACACGCGGACCTTCACCGATAGCGGGGACGGGATTACCCGCGACCGTTTCGACAGCAGCCAGCAGAGTTTTGGCGCCAATGCCAATATTTCGGGCAGCGTCATGGAAGGCTGGGCCGGGCCGATCCGCGCGTCAATCACCGGCGGTTATAGCGGGCTGCGCTTTGACAGCGAGGCGCAGGGGGCCGTGACCCAATTGTCGCGCGATACCCCCAGCGTCTTCGGGTCGCTCACCATCCCGCTGTTCGATCCCGAATATGAAGTTGGCAATTTCGGCCGCGTATCGCTGACCCTGAATGCGCAGGCCGAACGGCCGAGCGATTTTTCGGCGCTGAAAAGCTGGGGCACGACGCTCAACTGGGGCGTCACCGACAATCTGTCGTTGATCGCCAGTTACAAGAATGACGAAGCGGCGCCCAGCATGACCCAGCTTGGCGCGGCGCCGCTGGAGACCGACGGCGTCACCTATTATGACCTCAAGACCGGTCAGACGGTCCAGATCACGACGGTCACCGGTGGCAACCCCTTTCTGCGCGCCGAACAGCGGCGCGATCTGAAGGTTGGGCTCAACTGGGACGTGCCGATGCTCGAGGGGCTGCGCTTCTCGATCGATTATAACCGCAACCAAAGTTACGACACGGCGAACAGCTTCCCGCTGCTGACCGATGCGATCGAGGCGGCTTTCCCTGACCGCGTGACGCGGGCGCCTGACGGAACTTTGCTCGCACTCGACCAGCGGCCGGTCAATTTTGACCGCGCGACCAACTCTCAAATCCGCTGGGGCTTTAATTTCGGCAAAAGCTTTGGCCAGAAGGAAGCCGAGGCCGGCAGCGCACGCGGTCGCGGTCGTCCCGATGGCGAACGGCGCGGTGCGCGCGGCGGCGAAGGCGTGACTCCGCCGCCCGGCGGTGCTGGCGAAGGCGCGCCTCCCGCGGCGGAGGGCGAACGTCCCCCGGCCGCTGCGGGCGAGCGGCGGCGTGGCGGCCCTGGTGGTGGTCCCGGCGGCGGGTTTCGTGGCGGTCGTGGTGGTCCGGGTGGCCCCGGCGGCATGATGGGTGGTCCGCAACAGGGTGGGCGCTGGCAGGTGTCGCTTTATCACACGGTCAAGCTCACCGACAAAGTGCTGATCGGTCCCGGCGTGCCCGAACTCGACCTTTTGAACGGGTCGGCGACCGGCAATGGCGGCGGCAGCAACCGTCATCTCGCCGAACTCGACGGCGGGCTCTTCTATCAGGGGATGGGGGCGCGGCTGAGTGCCAAATATGACAGCGGCAGCCGCGTTGTCGGCGGCGCCAATGGTGACCTCGATTTCGGCGATCTCGCGACCTTCAACCTGCGCTTCTTCATGGACTTCAACCAGAAGCCGAAGCTGATCGAGGCTGCGCCCTTCCTGAAGGGATCGCGCTTGCGCCTGTCGATCGACAATCTCTTCGATGCGCAGCGCAAGATCACCGACGGCAGCGGCCGGGTGCCGCTCAATTACCAGCCCGGCTATACCGACCCCTTGGGCCGCTATGTCGAGTTGGAGTGGCGCAAGTCCTTCTAGGCCGCGAGGCGCCGAGCGGCGACGGCCGCTTCGGATGACGGGTCGGCGGGGATGAAGGTCAACGCTTTCAGAAACTGCGCGGTGCAGGCGGGCCAGCTATAGCGGGTGCCGAGCGCGGCGGCATCGCTGCGCTTGCACGCCAGCGCCGCCGCAATCGCCGCATCGAGATCCTCGTCGAGCGCCCCTGCGCCGTCGCGGATGATGTCGGCGGGCCCCGGAACCGGAAAGGCCGCGACCGGGGTGCCACAGCTTAGCGCCTCGATGACGACCAGCCCGAACGTGTCGGTGCGGCTGGGGAAGACGAAGACATCGGCGCCGGCATATGCGGCGGCGAGCGTTTCGCCCGACAATTTGCCCAGGAAGACGGTTTCGGGGTGTCGCGCCTTCAACTCGGCTAGCGCAGGGCCGTCGCCGATGACCACCTTCGTTCCCGGGCTGTGGCTGCCCAAAAACGCACCGATATTCTTCTCGACCGCGACGCGGCCGACATAGAGCTGGATCGGGCGCGGCAGTTTCGCGAAGTGCGGATGCGGTGCGCGGTCGGCGCGGAACAGGTCATGATCCACTCCGCGCTCCCACATCATCGTCTGGCCCAGACCCTGTTCGGCAAGCTCGCGCGCGAGGCTGCGGGTCGCGACCATGATGTGCTGCGCCGGGCGGTGGAACCAGCGGATAAAGCGCCAGACAAAGGCGGGCGACAGCGGCAGCCGCGCCGCGACATATTCGGGAAAGCGGGTGTGATAGGCGGTGGTGAAGGGGAAATCATTCTTCACGCACCAGCGCCGCGCCGCGAGCCCGAGCGGGCCCTCGGTCGAGATATGGATCGCCTGCGGGGCAAAGGCGCGAATATACCGCCCGACCTTGCGCCAGCCGGCGAAGGCGAGGCGGATTTCGGGATAGGAGGGGCAGGGGATCGAACGGAACAGGTCGGGCGAGACAACTCCGACTTCATGCCCTGCGGCGCGCAATTCGGCGATTGTTGCCTGCAAGGTGCGGACGACGCCATTGACCTGCGGCTCCCAGGCGTCGCTGACGATAAGGATCCTCATGCTGCGCGCGCCGGGGCTGGCAGCTGGAGCGTGGCGGGCACGACGCGCGCCGCGACCTCTTCGGCCCAGTGCAATATCTCCATCGTCCCGTCATGATGTTCGACCAGCGCGGTGCAACCTTCGACCCAGTCGCCGTCGTTATAATATTCGGTGCCCTCGATCTCGCGCATCTCGGCGCTGTGGATATGGCCGCACACCACGCCATCGACCCCGCGAGAGCGTGCGGCGTGGGCCACCACTTCCTCATAGCGGCCGATGAACTGGACGGCGTTTTTGACCTTATGCTTGGCGACCATCGACAGCGACCAGTAAGGCAGGCCGAACGCGCTGCGGATGCGGTTCACCACCACATTGCATTTCATCAGCGCGGTGTAGGCGGCGTCGCCGACGAAGGCGAGCCAGCGGTGCGCCAGCATCACCGCGTCGAATTCGTCGCCATGAACGACCAGCAATTTGCGGCCGTCGGCGGTCTCGTGGATCGCCTCGCGGCGGATTTCGACCCCGCCGAAATCGAAGCCGTCGAACGGCTTGCACATCTCGTCATGGTTGCCGGGGACATAGACAACGCGCGTGCCGCGCTTGGCGCGCTTGAGCACGCGCCAGACGACGTCATTATGCTCGGGCGGCCAGAAATGGCGCTTCTTGAGGCGCCAGCCGTCGATGATGTCGCCGACGAGATAGAGCGTCTCGCAATCGACATGGTCGAAAAAGTCGATCAGCATCGCGGCGTTGCAACCGCGGGTGCCAAGGTGAATGTCGCTGACCCACACCGTGCGATAACTGCGCCGTTCGCCGATCAGTCGTTCGGGGACATGCGGGTCGGTGGTGAAGGGGTCGGGAAAGCGGGCGGGGATGGGCAGGGTCGAAATCGTTGCCATGTCACACTCCGAAAGCAGCCTTAGCTGCCCTCGGCCTAGACAGGAGATTTGTTACAGCCTGAGATTCGAAGTGGCGTCAGTTTGAAGACGCTTTGGCGGCGGTTGTGTGACGACGGCCTTCATCCCCTCCCGCAGGCGGGAGGGGGATCAGATCCGCCGGATCACCAGATTCCGGATCTCGCTCATATCCTCCATCGCAAAGCGGATTCCTTCGCGGCCCAACCCGCTGTCCTTGACCCCGCCATAGGGCATATTATCGACGCGATAGGAGGACACGTCGTTGACGACGACGCCCCCGACATCAAGATGATCCCACGCCTCCAGCACCTTGTGGATGTCGCGCGTGAACAGCCCGGCCTGCAGCCCGAACTTGCTGTCGTTGACCTCGGCGAGCGCGGCGTCCCAGTCGGTGAAGCTGGACAGGATCGCGAGCGGGCCAAAGGCTTCCTCGCGATAGGCGTCGGCGCTGCGGTCGACATTCTCCAGCAAGGTTGCCTGGAGCATCGCGCCGTCGCGCTTGCCGCCGACGAGCAGCTTCGCGCCGCCCGCGACCGCGGCCTGAATCCAGTTGTCGAGCCGCGTGGCTTCCTTTTCGGAGATCATCGGACCGATGAAGGTGTCGCGCTGCTTGGGGTCGCCCGCAACCAGCGTCCTGGTCTTGGCGACCAGCATGTCGCGGAATTTGTCGTAAATATCGGCGTGGATGATGATCCGCTGGACCCCGATGCACGACTGGCCCGACTGATAGAACGCGCCGAAGATGATGCGCGCGAGCGCATGGTCGAGGTCGGCGTCCTTGTCGACGACCACCGCGGCATTGCCGCCGAGTTCGAGCACGACCTTCTTCTTGCCCGCCTTCGCCTTCAAATCCCAGCCGACACCCGGCGAGCCGGTGAAGCTCAGCAATTTCAGCCGCTCGTCGGTGGTGAACAGGTCGGCGCCCGCGCGCGTCGCGGGCAATATGCTGAACGCCCCCTCGGGCAGGATGTCGCATTCGGCGAGCACCTCACCCATGATGATCGCGCCCAATGGCGTAAGCGAGGCGGGCTTCATCACGAAGGGGCAACCGATTGCGATCGCCGGCGCGATCTTGTGCGCGGCGAGGTTGAGCGGGAAGTTGAACGGCGAGATGAAGCTGCACGGCCCGATCGGCACGCGCTTCCACATTCCCATATAGCCCTTGGCGCGTGCCGAAACGTCGAGCGGCTGGACCTCGCCATAGTTGCGCGTCGCTTCCTCGGCGGCGATGCGGAAGGTGTCGATCAGGCGCCCGACCTCCCCCTCGGCGTCATTGATCGGCTTGCCCGCCTCGACGCACAGCGCATAGGCCAGCTCGTCGAAGCGTTCGCGAAACCGCCCGACGCAGTGATTGAGGACGTCCTGCTTCTCATAGCTCGCCAGCCGCGCCATCGGCTCGGCGGCGCGCACCGCCCCGGCGATCGCTTCGTCGATTACATCGGGGGTCGCGAGCGCGGTGCGAAACGCGACCTCGCCAGTATATTTGTCGGTGACCGCAAGGTCGGTGTTCGGCTGCACCGCCTTGTTGTTGAGATAGAGCGGATAGACGTCCTTGAGTTTCATTCTGCTTCTCCAACATTCTTCAACGCTGTCACCCCGGCTCCCCACTTTGTCATCCCCGCGAAAGCGGGGACCCAGGGGCGACATATTCAGCCGTTGAGATGCTCATAAAGATCGAGCCACTGCGGATTATCGCGTTCGATCAGTTCCAGTTTCCAATCCCGCCGCCACTTTTTCATCGCCTTCTCCCGCGCGATCGCTTCATTCACGTCGGCAAAGGCTTCGGCGTGCACCAAGCGATGAACGTCGTATTTCGCAGCAAACTTGGAGCCCTCTCCGTTCCGATGCTGCCAGATTCTCTGAGATAGGTTGCCCGTCACGCCAATGTAGATCGTTCCGTTGCGTCCGCTCGCGAGAATATAGACGTGATAGGTCTGTTCCATGATGCCCCTGGGTCCCCGCTTTCGCGGGGATGACAGAAATTAGCGCTCTCATGTCATCCCCGCGAAAGCGGGGACCCAGCGACGGCCAAGCTCGATCTTACAATTCCTTCGACAGCTTCTTGATGTCGATGTTCAAAATCTGGTCATTCTCCGAATAATCGACCGGGCAGTCGATCAGATGCACCCCCGGCGTATCGCGCGTGTGGGCGAGAAGTTCCTTCAGATGCGCGGCGCTTTCGACGCGGTGGCCGTGGGCGCCATAGGCTTCGGCATATTTGACGAAATCGGGGTTGCCATAGGTCAGCCCCCAATCCTTGAAACCCATATTCGCCTGTTTCCAGCGGATCATGCCATAGCTGTTGTCGTTGAGGATCAGCACGGTCATGTTGAGCCCCAGCCGAACCGCGGTCTCCATTTCCTGACTGTTCATCATGAAGCCGCCGTCGCCGCAGATCGCCATGACCTTGCGCTTCGGATAGAGCATCGCCGACATCATCGCACTCGGCAGCCCCGCGCCCATCGTCGCCAGCGCGTTGTCGAGCAGCACGGTATTGGGGCGATAGGCGGTGTAACCGCGCGCGAACCATATTTTATAGACGCCGTTATCGAGGCAGATGATCCCGTCGTCGGGCATCGAGTCGCGAACCTGCTGCACCAGATGCGGCGGGAAGATCGGGAAGCGGGCGTCTTCGGCCAGCGGCGCGGTGTGCGCGACCTCGCCCTGACGATAGGCGAGCAGATGGTCGAACTTCCACCCGCCGTTGGGGACGATATCCTCCTTCATCTGCCAGATCGCATTGGCGATATCGCCGATCACTTCGATGCCGGGGAAATAGACGGGATCGACCTCGGCGGTCTTGGTCGAGACGTGGATGACCGTCGGGCCGCCCTGCTTCATGAAGAAGGGCGGCTTTTCGATCACGTCATGGCCGAGGTTGACGATGCAGTCCGACGCCTCGACCGCGCGGTGGACGAAATCGCCCGACGACAGCGCGGCGCAACCGAGGAATTTCGGATGGCGCTCGTCGATCACGCCCTTGCCAAGCTGGGTGGTGAGGAAGGGAATACCGGTCTTTTCGATGAATTGCAGCAGCATGCGGCTGGTCATCGTGCGGTTCGCGCCCGCGCCGATGACGAGGACGGGCGAGGTCGCTTCCTCGAGCGCCTTCACCGCCTCGCGGATCGACTTCACATCGGCGGTCGGGCGGCGCGACAGGCTGCGCTTGATCGGCAGACTGTCGGTATGCTCGTCGGCGATATCCTCGGGCAGCTCGATATGCACCGCGCCGGGCTTTTCCTCTTCGGCAAGGCGAAAGGCCTCGCGCACGCGGCTCGGGATATTGTCCGACGATGCCATCTGGTGGGTATATTTGGTGATCGGCCCCATCATCGCGACGACGTCGAGGATCTGGAAGCGGCCCTGTTTCGATTTCTTGATCGGTTTCTGGCCGGTGATCATCATCATCGGCATGCCGCCCAATTGCGCATAGGCGGCCGCGGTGACGAAATTGGTCGCGCCGGGGCCCAATGTGGCGAGGCAGACGCCGGTCTTGCCGGTATGGCGCCCGTAAGTGGCGGCCATGAAGCCCGCGCCCTGCTCATGCCGTGTCAGGATCAGCTTGATCTTTTTCGATCGCGAAAGACTGTCGAGAAAGTCGAGATTTTCTTCGCCCGGGACGCCGAAAATATATTCGACGCCTTCTTCTTCCAGACAATCGATAAACAGGTCGGATGCTTTTTTCACAAGTGTCGCCCCTCCGTCCCGCACCACATGATGCGGCCCCAAGTCGGTGCCGGCGACCCTCGACACAAATGACGGCACAGCGGTCCCGTCATACGGTCGCGAGTCCCTGCTGCCCCGGAAGAGGTTGTAACGAGGGGTAAAGGGGTTGTCACTCGCGCCGTGGAGCGTGTTGCGATCAGGGCTTGGCGATCCACAGATCACGGACGAGGCGGCCCGAAACTTCCGATCCCGCCGGGATTTCTGCGCTGCGTCCCGTGGCGACAGAGGGCAGGATGCAGAATAGGGCTGCTGTCGCGAGGCCATCGTCGGCGCCGCGTTTGCCCCGTGCCTCGAGCATCCCGCTGACGCGCAGGGGACCGCCGGGCAGTTCGGCATAGAGCAATTGGACGTCGAGCTTGCCCGATTTTCCGAACGCGCCGCGTTTGTCGGCGCGCGTCAGCTGGGCGACCACGATCGTGCCGACCGGGATCGCCGTAACACTATCGGCAACCACCGGCGCCGCGACCTTCAGATAGAGAAGGTCGCCCTTTACATTCTTCCTGGTCGAAATGCTGTCGCGGGTAACGAGGTCGATCAATGTGCCTGCGGCTATCCGGACCGGAGCAGCCTGTCCGGCAGGAGGTGAGGTGGGCTCGGTGCCGCCTGCCGGGCAGCCGATGGCCACCGCGATCGCCACAGCGATGGCGCGACAGGATCTCACGGTGCGGTCGGCAGCGGGCGCGGGATTTCGGTATCCTGTTCGACAAAGCCGGTCATCAACTCACCGGCCTTGATCTTGGCATTATTGCCTTTTGCGAACAGGCCCAGCGGCCCCAGTGCAAGTATGCCCAGCGCCGTTTCGCCGCCGCCGCTGGCTCCCTTGGCGCTGTTGTTGCCGGTGACGGGTATGCGGAAACCATTATTCTCGACATAGACAAGCCGCGCCTCCAGCGATCCCGATTTTCCGACATTGCCGCTCGATTTTGCCTGCATCACTTCGCCCCATGCGATCGCGCCCACGGGCAGGACGGTGATGCCATCGACCAGAACCGGCTTATCGACGCGCAGCCTGAAGCGATGCCCGGCCATATGCGTTTTCGTCGTCACTTCGGATATCACCATGAAGTGAATGGGGGTGTCGCGCTTCAGGAGCAGCATCGGAACGCCTCGTTCGGTTGCATTCGCGACGACGACGGGCGGTGCGATCACGCTGGTTTCGGCGGGCGCCGCCGGCTCGGCCGTATCGGCGGCTGCAGGCTGCGCCGCTACGGACAGCAAAGCCGCAATTACAGCACCGTGAAATAACGCCATCAGATTCCCCCTAAAGTCCCGTTGGGTGTAAGCCATGATTAAGTAAAATTGCCAAGACAGAATTTTGTTGACCTTGCCCGGCCGGGCGAAGAACTAGGGCCAGTCTAAAGGGGGAGCAGAATATGAAGCGAATCAAGATATTGGTAGCAGTCGGTATCGCAGCCATGGCGGTTGCGACGCCGACTTTGGCGAAGAAAAAGGACGTCGCCCACGTCATGGTCAATGAGGAAATGGGCGTGCCCGTCTTCCCCCATGACATCACTGACAAGCCGTATAAAATTGTCGGCGTGGTCACCGCGGGCGTTCGCAAGGCGACGATTTTCAGCAAGGAGCCGTCGCAGAAGAAAATCTATGACGAGATTTGGGAACGCGGCGAAAAGCTGGGCGCCGATGCCGTGATCGGCGCGAAATATGGTGACAGCCATGTTACGGCGCTTAGCTGGGGCAACACCAAGGCTGGCGGCGTCGCGGTCAAATTCCTGACCGCCGAAGAGATTGCTGCTGGAGCCAAGGGCGATACGCTCGAGGGCTTCGACCCCGCAGCCTGGACCGGCAAGACGAAATAGGAACGCGCGGCTCCGGCCGGACTATCGTGAAATACAGAAAAGGGGAGCGGCGCCGCCGTTCCCCTTTTTGCCGTCCGGTTCAGTCGATGTCGAACAGGCTCGCCAGCTGCTCGACCATCGTGCCGCCCAATTGTTCGGCGTCCATGATCGTCACCGCGCGGCTGTAATAACGCGTCACATCATGGCCGATGCCGATCGCGCACAGCTCGACGGGTGAGCGATTCTCGATCCATTCGATCACCTGGCGCAGATGCTGGTCGAGGTAGGCGCCATGATTGACCGACAATGTGCTGTCGTCGACCGGTGCGCCGTCCGAAATCACCATCAGGATGCGGCGTTCCTCGGGGCGGCCGATGATGCGGCTGTGCGCCCATGTCAGCGCCTCGCCGTCGATATTTTCCTTGAGCAGCCCTTCGCGCATCATCAGGCCGAGCGACTTGCGCGCGCGGCGATAGGGCTCGTCGGCGGGCTTGTAGATGATGTGGCGCAAGTCGTTGAGGCGGCCGGGATGCGCCGGGCGTCCCGCCGCGAGCCAGTCTTCGCGGCTCTGCCCGCCCTTCCACGTCCGCGTCGTGAAGCCGAGGATTTCGGTCTTCACGCCGCAACGTTCGAGCGTGCGCGCGAGAATGTCGGCGCTGATCGCGGCGATGCTGATCGGCCGCCCGCGCATCGAGCCGCTATTGTCGATCAGCAGCGTGACGACGGTATCGCGAAAATCGGTATCGCGCTCGACCTTGTATGACAGCGACTGGCCGGGCGAGACGATCACGCGCGCGAGGCGTGCGGCGTCGAGCTGGCCTTCCTCCTGATCGAAATCCCATGCGCGGTTCTGCTGCGCCATCAGGCGGCGCTGAAGGCGGTTGGCGAGCTTGGTCACCGCGCCCTGCAGATGCGCCATCTGCTGGTCGAGATAGGCGCGCAGCCGCGTCAGTTCGTCGGCGTCGCACAGCTCGGTCGCGAGGATGATCTCGTCATGCTTTTCGGTGAAGCGCAGATAGTTGAAATCGGGAACATCGGTGGGCAGGCGGTTGGGACGCACGGGCAACATGCCCTCATCGCCTTCGCCGCCCATTTCGGGCTCGCCGTCGGCATCCATTTCCTGCGCGTCGGGGTCGCTGTCGCCGTCGTCTGCCTGATCGCCGGCCATTTCGGCGCGGGCGTCGACTTGGCTTTCACCGGCGCCGCCGTCCTCGCTATCCTGTTCTTCCTGGCTTTCCTCGGCCTCCGATTCATCCTCGTCGCCGCCGTCCTCGCTGCCCTGTTCCATCGGCTCGTCGCTCTGGATCAGGTCGAGGTGACGCAGCGCGAGCTTCGCGGTCTCGGCGAAGGCGGCCTGATCGTCGAGCAGCATCGACAGCGCGGTGATGTCGCCGCCCGCATCTTTCGCGATCCATTCGCGCACCAGCGACAGGCCGGTTTCGGTGCCTTGCGGCGGCGTGTCGCCGGTCAGCGCTTCGCGCAGCATCAGCTCGAGCGCGCTTGAAATCGGCACATCGTCGCGGTTCTGCGCGCGGCTGATCGGGTCGCTGCGCATCCGCATCGTGAGGCTGGCCGACAGGTTGCTGCGCATCCCGTCCATGTGACGCGCGCCCAGCGCCTCGATCCGCGCGCGCTCCATCGCGTCGAACGCGGCGGCGGCGAGCGGTTCGGACGGGCGCGCCGCAGCGTGCAATTTCTCGCTGTGATGCTTCATCCGCAGCGCATAGCCATCGGCAAAGCCGCGCGCTTCGGCGACCTGATCGGCGGGCAGGGTGCGCGACGGCGTCGGAACCTTGATCGCCTTGCCGATCTGCGCGGGCGCGTCGGCGGTGAAGCCGACCTCGACCTCGGCATCGCGCGTCACCGCACGCGCCACGCTCGACAGCGCGGCCTTGAAGTCGTCGAGAGGAGAAGAAGCGGACATGGAATCGGCTCTAACCAGCTTTTGCCGTTGAAGGAAGATAGGGAGGAACGACTTTTCCTCTTCGTCACCCCGGACTTGATCCGGGTGTGGATTCACATTTGAAGTGCAACGTGCGGAAGGTTTCGGCTGGGGTTTTGAATCCGAGGCATTTTCTGGGTGTGTTGTTGTAGTTTGCGATGATGGCGTCGATGGCTTTGGCTGACAAGTCGTCGAGGTTGGTTTTTCGGGGCAGGTTGCGGCGCAGCCTGCCGATGGCGTTTTCGACACCGCCTTTCTGCCATGGAGCGTGCGGATCGCAGAAGTAGGCGTTGAGGCCGAGCTGCTGTTCGATGCGGTGATGGCGGGTAAATTCGGTGCCATTGTCGAAGGTGATCGAGCGTCGCAGCGCGGCTGGCAGGGGTCTCAGCATCCCGACGAGCGCGTCGGCGACGGGATCGGCCTTGAGGCTGGCCTGACGCAGGGCGATGGCGATCCGCGAGTGGCGTTCATGGGCGATCAGGATCGCCTGTCCCGAAGTGGAGAAGAGCATGGCATCGGCCTCCCAATGGCCTGCCTGCTTGCGGGTGGCGATGCTGTCGGGGCGGTCGTGGACCGAGAGACGGTCGGTATAGCGCGGCCAGCCGCCCTTGGTGCGCCAGCCGCGCTTGTACTTGGCGCGCGGGAGGTAGAAGCGCCAGCGCCGGTCGTTGGTGCGTTTGAGCTGGGCATAGACGAAGCGGTAGATGGTCTCATGGCTGATGACCTGATGGCCTTGTTCATGGGCCAGACGCCCCGCCACCTGCTCAGGCGACCAGCCCTGCGCGAGCCGGTCGAGCACTTGTTCACGCAAGGCATCGTCACGCTCGAGCCGCGTCCCGGTCCAGCGCCGAGCATCGGCCTGCGCCTGCGCATAGGCAGGCTGGTAACCGACCTTGGCTCCACAGTTGCGCTTCAACTCGCGCGCGATGGTCGACGGCTGGCGATCCAGAGCTGTAGCGATCTGCCGGATCGATTGCTCGTCTTCATAAAGACGGGCAATCGAACAGCGCTCCTCAATCGATAACTGACGGTATCTCGACATGGCAACACCTGTGTGAGGTGTTGCACTTCGTTTGTGAACTCAGGGGGGGCTATTGCTGCGGCTGGTCATGGACCCCGGATCAAGTCCGGGCTGACGATGGGGGGGGGGGGGAGGGGGTGCGAAGGGCGTGTAGGCCAGGCCATCGCTATGCTCGCTTGACCCGGCGCGAGGCCAAGGGCATCCGCAGCCCATGGCCTCCCCCACAATCTCCCCCATGAAAAAGCCCTGGATCGTCATCCTCTGCGCGGCGCTCATCGTCACGCTGGCGATGGGGGTCCGCCAGTCGTTCGGCCTGTTCCTGCCGCAGATGAGCGTCGATATCGGGATCAGCCGGTCGGACTTCGGCCTCGCGATGGCGCTGCAAAACCTGCTGTTCGGGCTGGTCCAGCCCTTCGTCGGCGCGCTTGCCGACAAGCATGGCGCGGGGCGCGTCGTGCTCGGCGGCGCGCTGCTTTATGCGGTCGGGCTGATCGGTGCCGCGCTCGCGACCGAAGCGATCGGGCTGCATATCAGCTTCGGCTTGCTGATCGGCATGGCGCAATCGGCGACGACCTTCGTCGTCGTGCTCGGCGCTGTCGGCCGGGTGGTGAGCCCCGAAAAGCGCAGCAGCGCCTTTGGCATGGTCACCGCGGGCGGGTCGCTCGGGCAATTTCTCGTCGTGCCGCTGGCGTCGCGGTTGCTCGGCGACCTCGGCTATCATGAGACTTTGTGGATCATGGCGGCGATGGTCGCGCTCTGCGGCCTTCTTGCGATCGGCGTTGCAGGGCGGACCGACGGGCCGGGTCTGAGTGCCGAGGTCGATCAGACCGCGCGCGAGGCGCTGCGCGAGGCCGCGGTGCATCGCGGCTTCTGGCTGCTCAACGCGGGCTTTTTCGTCTGCGGCTTCCACATCGCCTTCATCGCGACGCATCTGCCCGCCTATCTCGACGACAAGGGGCTCGGGATTGAAATCGGCGCGCAGGTTCTGGCGCTGGTCGGGCTGTTCAACATCCTCGGCTCCTATGCTTTCGGCCGCGCGGGCGATGTTCTGCGCCAGAAATATGTGCTGTCGGGGCTCTATGTCGCGCGCTCGGCGGTGATCGCGCTGTTCCTCTTCCTGCCGCTCAACCACGCGAGCGCGCTGGTGTTTGCGGGCGCAATGGGTTTCCTGTGGCTCGGCACCGTGCCGCTGACCAGCGGCATCGTCGGGCGCATCTTTGGCATCCGCTATCTCTCGATGCTCTATGGCATCGTGTTTCTGAGCCATCAGCTCGGCAGCTTTTTCGGCGCGTGGATGGCGGGGCTGATCTTCGACGCGACCGGCAGCTATAATATCGCATGGGGCTTTTCGATCGCGCTCGGACTGTTCGCCGGGCTCGTCCACCTGCCGATCGCCGACGGTCCGGTCAAACGGCTGCAAGCGGCATGAAGATTGCGCGGCAGGATTGGGTGGCGCTCGGGCTGTTCGCGGTCATTGCGACCGGCGGCCTGTGGCTGTGGAGCGGCGAGGGGCTTGTGATCTGGCTCACCGACGTTGCGGTCATGTGCGGCTTCGGCTAGGGTTGCTCCGCCGTCGGCACGCGGTTGCAGATCGCATCGTCGCCATCCTTGGGAACCGCGGGATCGGGAAGCAGCCGAAAGACATAAGCGAGGTGCGTCGTGACACGCTCGGGCCGCGTTTTTTTGTCCGCGACGACGTCAACGAAATCGCGGCATGCGACCGCGCTGCGCAGGAAATTGCTGTGTCCCGTCGAGGTGCGCGATACGTCGGTGGTATCGATCACGGTCATGCCCGAGATGGCGACGGGATAGCAGCGCGCGGGAAGCCCCTTGGCCTGAAGGTCCGCCGCCTCGAACGGATCGAAGCAATAGGGTGAGCCAAGGCGCGGATAGCCGTGGAGCGCGCGCGAGGCGGCGAGCGCCTTATCCTTCAGCGATACGTAAACGCTGATCCGCCGACCGCGCGCTACGCGCGCGGGGGCCAGGACGTCACCGGCAATGTCGCGCTCGAATGTCTCGCGGTCGATATCGGGCGAGGCGAGGATGATGTTCGAAATATTGCTGCTGTCGGCGGTCGCCGACGCCCGGTCGACATAGGCGATCGCGGGCACGACCAGTCGCGCGCCCAGCGAATGAGACACGATGACGATTTCCTTGACCCATGTGCGTTCGGCCAGTGTCTTCAGGAAATCGCGGAAATTGCGGACGTCGTGATACATGTTGGTCTCGTCGACCGCATAGCCCAATATCTCACCCTGTGACGGCCAGCTATATTCGATCACCGGCCCGTCGAAGCCGGTCATGCGCTGGATCTGCGCCGCATCCTTCGACGTCGTCTCGAACGTCTCGCGATAGCCATGGATGTAAAGCAGCACGCGGCCCTGTTTGCGGTCGGTCTCGGCCTGCAGCGCGCGCCACCAGTCGGCCGAATCCTGAAACGCCATTGGCGTGCGCAATGCCTTGTCACGCCCGACCTTGACCTCGACCGGCGCGGCAAAGCGGCCATAGCGCATCCGGTCACCGCGATGGCGCAGCAGGCGGATATCGTCGGTGCGGCAGTCGGGCAGGCGGCTCGTCGCGAAGAACAAAGGCAGCGCCGCGCCATCGACCGCCGCGCCCGGCTGCGCGGTGCAGCGCGGGTCGGCGACATAGTCGGCGTGGCGAATTTTGCCATATTCAACCGGCGTGATGCAGCCGGACAGCGCCAGTGCGGCACACGCCACCGCGAGGTGGCGCGCGGCGATCACTTCGCGACCACGCTTTCGGGCAGATCCTCGCCGAATACGCGCTGATAATATTCGGCGACGATCATCCGCTCGGCCTCATCGCATTTGTTGAGGAAGGTCAGGCGGAATGCGAAGCCGATGCTGTTGAAGATCGCCGTATTCTGCGCCCAGCTGATCACCGTGCGCGGCGACATCACGGTCGAGATATCGCCGTTGATGAAGCCCTGACGCGTCAGATCGGCGACCTTCACCATATTCGCGACTGTGGCGTCGTCGGTGCCGGGGACCTTGGCGAGGATGATCGCGCTTTCGGTCGCGGCGGGCAGATAGTTGAGCGTGACGACGATGTTCCAGCGGTCCATCTGGCCCTGGTTGATCTGTTGCGTGCCGTGATACAGCCCGCTCGTGTCGCCGAGACCCACGGTGTTCGCGGTCGCGAACAGGCGGAAATGCGGGTTCGGGCGGATGACGCGATTCTGGTCGAGCAGGGTCAGCTTGCCCTCGGCCTCCAGCACGCGCTGGATCACGAACATCACGTCGGGGCGGCCCGCGTCATATTCGTCGAAGACGAGCGCGGTCGGGGTCTGCAATGCCCAGGGGAGCAGGCCTTCGCGGAACTCGGTGACCTGCTGGCCGTCCTTGAGCACGATCGCATCGCGGCCGACCAGGTCGATACGGCTGATATGGGCATCGAGGTTGACGCGGATGCACGGCCATTTCAGGCGCGCTGCAATCTGTTCGATATGGGTCGACTTGCCCGTGCCATGATAGCCCTGCACCATCACGCGGCGGTTGTGCTTGAAGCCCGCGAGGATCGCCAGCGTGGTGTCGCCGTCAAAGACATAGGCGGGATCGAGATCGGGGACGCGTTCGTCGGCTTCGCTGAATGCCGGCACCTTCATGTCGATATTGACGCCGAACACCTCGCGCGCATCGATTTCGGTATCGGGCGCCGAGAGGAGCGTCGAACCATGATGGTCGGGAAGGCTGTTCGGGATATCGGTCATGTCAAAGGCCCAACGAGAAATTCAGGGAGAGATTCGCCAGCACACCGGCGTATCGGCTAGCGCGGTATAGGCATGGGTTGCGGCTTGCAACGCCTTTTGCGGCGATTTTAGAGCAGATCGAGCGCCTTGAGGACCGCCGACTGGTCGTAATAGGGGCGTTCGCAGACGATCCTGTCGCTGCCCGGACCGAACTGAAAGCTCGCCGCCATGCGGATGCGGAACGCCTTGCCGGTCGGCTCGATCCGCCGCAGACCGATGTTGAGTGGCCCCAGATGCGTGCCGGTCAGCCAGAATTCGACCAGCACCGTATCGGTCGCGGCGTCGGCGGCGATCGCGATCACTTCATTGGCCTGATCGGGGAAGGGCGTGCGCGACGTGGTGAAATAGGACCGCACCGCCGCTTCGCCGTCGAAGATCGTGCCGGGACCGAGCAGTTCATATCTGGGGTGGGCGAAAGTTGCGAGAACGCCGTCCCAGTCCTGCGCGATCTCCAACGCCATATGGCGGCGAACCATTTCGATTCGGGCTGCATCAAGTTCGGTCATTGGCCCACTCCCTCAGGCGTGCATCCCCTATGCGAACGCCTTGGTTTTGCGCAGCAGCTGATAGGCCGCAACCACCTCGTTCAACCGCGACTCATGGCTGCGATCGCCGCCATTGCGGTCGGGATGATAGCGCCGAACAAGCTCGCTGTATCGTTTTCGCAGCATCGCGCGGTCGGCGTCGACCGAAAGCTCCATCAACTGCATCGCGCGATGTTCCTCGCGGGTGAAACGGGGATCGGCGGCTTCGCGCCGCGCCTCGTCCATCCGCTGGCGAAAACGCGCACCCAGCGCGTCGATCGGGTCCTTGAAGTCGGCCCAGCGCGGCGGCAGGTCGGCGCTGCCCGCGGTGCGGAAGGTCCGGCTTTCTGTTTCCCAGCCCGCGGTCGGCGATTGCGCCGCGATGATCTGGTCGGCGCTCATGCCGCTGAAATAATCATAGCCCGCGTTGAACTCGCGCACATGGTCGAGGCACAGCCAGCGATAGGCGGGCGGCCCGTCGGGCGAGCGCGTCGCCGACATGGGCGCGCGAAATTCGCCCTGCTCGCGGCATCCGGGCGCGGCGCACCGATCTTCGCGCACGACGCGGCCATGAAAACGATTGGGACGAGCGGAGGAGGGCAAAAAGACGCTTTCGGGACGATGGGGAGCCCTTATCATTTGGCGATCGAACGCTTATGGTCAAGTCATGACGATCAAAGGCCCTGTGCAAATCGAGATGGAAAGCCTGCTCAGCGCAGCCTTTCCCGACGCAAATTTCATCCTGAACAACGATAGCGCCAGCCATCATGGCCATATGGGCGACGACGGCAGCGGCGAGTCGCATTTCAGCCTGACCATTGAATGGGCGGGCTTTGCCGGCATGAACCGCGTCGCGCGTCAGCGCACCGTGAACAAGGCGCTCGGTGACCTGCCGGGGCAGCGCGTTCATGCGCTCGCCATCAAGGCCACCGCACCGGGCGAATGAGCGACCGGCCGAAACGTCCCGCTGCGCGTTTGCTGGTCACCGACCCGGCGGGACGCTTACTGATGTTCCGCTTTACTGCGGAAGGTCGCGCGCCTTTTTGGGTGACGCCGGGCGGCGCCGTCGATCCGGGTGAGAGTTTTGAGGCGGCGGCACGCCGCGAGCTTTATGAAGAGACGGGCATCGAAGCCGATCCCGGGCCGGTGGTCGCGGTGCGGCACGTCCGCTTCGTCACGCTGCAAAATGTCGATGTCGACGCCGAAGAACGATATTTTTCGATCCGCGTCGATAGCGACGCGATCAGTTCCGATGGCCACACCGAATTGGAACAGAAAGTCATGCTGACGCACCGCTGGTGGTCCCCCGGCGAATTGGAAGCGCAGGATGAAGCCTGGTTTCCGCGGGATGTAACGACGCTGTGGCAGGACATATTGGCGGGCGCGGGAGAAGACGATGATCGATAAGGTGAACCTTGCCGAAGCCTTTGCGAGCTTCGACGACCATTGGAACCCGCGCGTCGCGGGCGATATCAATGATTTTCAGGTCAAGCTGGTGAAGCTCGCCGGCAAGTTCGACTGGCATCATCACGAGCATGAAGACGAATTGTTCCTCGTCGTCGCGGGGCGGATGAAAATGGCTTTCCGCGACCGCGATGTGATCGTCGAGCCGGGGGAGTTCATCATCGTGCCCCACGGCACCGAACATTGCCCCGAGGCGCTGGAAGGCGAATGTCAGGTGCTGCTGCTCGAACCCAATTCGACGCTCAACACGGGAAACGTCCGAACCGAAAAGACGCGCAGCGCGCTGGAACGGCTCGATTAGTCGCCCATTCGGCGAGTTCGGGGCGTTGGCCTCTTGCCAGCCGCCGCGATCCCCGCCAACTTGGTTTCGAAAAGAAACCAATGGGAGCGGTGTCGATGACGGGCGAATTCGAACAGGTGCGGTTGAAGCTGTCGACGGGCGTTGAACTCGACGTCGTCGATATGGGGCCGCGCGATGCGCCGGTGCTGATCTTCCTCCACGGTTTCCCCGAATCGCACCGCACCTGGCGCCACCAACTGCCGCATTTCTCGAAGAATTTTCGCTGCATCGCTCCCGATCAGCGCGGTTATCGCGGCTCGTCGAAGCCGCAGGATGCCGACAGCTACACCCCCGACAAGCTGATCGCCGATATTTTCGCGATGGCCGATGCGCTTGGCGTCGGTCAGTTCACCATCGTTGGTCACGACTGGGGCGGAGCGATCGCGTGGGGCGTCGCGCTCGGCGGTCAGCCCGGCGGGCTGCACCCGGCTTGGGCGGGGCGCGTCACCCGCGCGGTCATCGCCAATGCGCCGCACCCCGCAGTCTTTCAGCGCCTGCTCGTCACCAACGCCGACCAGCGCGCCGCGAGCCAATATATCCGCACCTTCCGCGATCCGGCGAGCGACGCGATCATCGAGGGGCATGGCATCGCCGGTTTGCTCGCCCACGCCTTTGCCGGACGGGTGCCGAGCGGCGGCATGGCGGAGCCCGACGAAATCGCCCGTTTCCTCAAGGATTGGGAGGATCGCGACACCTGCCGCGCGATGATCAACTGGTATCGCGCTTCGCCGGTGATGGTCCCGGCGATGGACGAGCCTTATGATGCGCCGCCGGCGGTGCCCTTTCCGACGCTTAATATTCCGACCTTGGTCGTCTGGGCGCTCGACGATGTCGCATTGCCCCCGTGCAACCTCGACGGGATCGACGAGCTGGTGCCCGATGTGACGATCGTCGAGGTGCCGGGTTGCGGTCATTTCGTGCCGTGGGAGGCGCCCGATGCGGTCAATGCCGCGATGGACGCCTTCCTTGGGCAGGCGGCGGACTGATCGCCTATTTGGTCGTGTAGCCGCCGTTCACGAGGATCGTCTGGCCGGTCATCCACCAGCCGTCGCTGACCAGAAAACGGATCCACGGTACAATATCCTCGATGTCGGTCAGACCTGTCGAGGAAAAGGGCGACAGCGCGGCGGCGGTCTTGTGATAGGCGACGGCATCCGCCCCTTCGGCCGGATAAAAGAAGGGTGTGTCCATCGGACCCGGCCCGATCGCAGTCACCGAAATGCCGCGATCGCCAAACTCCTTCGATGCAGCGCGGGTATAATGTTCGACCGGGGCCTTCGTCCCGGCGTAGCTCGAGTAAAAGGGCGTGTATGCGCCGAGCAGCGACGTGACGAGCGTGCAGATTTTGCCATTGTCGCTGACATGTTTTCCAGCCTCTTTCAGGAAGAAAAAGGCGGTCTTTGAATTGACCGCGCTCATTGCGTCAAACTCGGCTTCGCTGATCTCGAGCATCGGCTTTTTCAACACTTTGCCAACCGTATTGATCGCGATGTCGATGCCGCCCATCGCCGCCTTTGCGTCGGCGAACAAACGCTCCATCGCCGCTGCGCTCGTCAGGTCGGCCTGGAACGCATGCGCCTCGGTGCCCGCCGCCCGGATCGCATGGACGGTGTCGTCGGCTTCGGCGCGTGAGGCGTCGCTATTATAGTGAATGGTCACGGCGCGCGCGCCCTCTACTGCGAAATCGCGTGCGATCAGGCCGCCCAGATTCTTTGCGCCGCCGGCGATCAGGATTTTTTTGCCTTCGATATTGTGAATACTCATTCTGCTGGTCCCTGAATGATGGAGAGAGGAGGCCGGTTTAGGAAAGGCCGCGATTCGAGGCTTTCAGATTCTCCCAGAGTTTCGCATAGTGCGGCGATGCAGACGGGCGGACTCAAGGCAGCCTATGTCGAGGAGCGGATCGACGGACCGGCCAGCTGGACGATCGAGCGCGACGACCATGCGCTGATCCTGCACGAGGCGGGAAGCTATCAACGGCTGGAAACATGGCTCGACGGGCGGCGAACCTCGCTCGGATCACCGCTGTCGGGCGAAATATGGTTTGCACCTGCCGGGCAGCAGTATCGCGGCGCGGCGCAGGGCGGTGCGGTCGGCTATATCGCAGTCGATATTCCTTCGGACCGTCTGACCGTCGGCCCCGGTGCGGGCGCTTTGGCGGGGTATCGCGACCGGGGCATGGCTGCGCTGGTGCGTGCACTGCTTGCCGGAGACATCGATGCCGCCGGTGCGCTGGTCGCGGCGCTGGCCGATCTGATGGAAAGGCGCGGCCCGTCCCGGCCGGTTCCGCCCGCGATGACGCGGCGTATCGACGCGCTGCGCGCCGCCATCGAGGATCGCCTCGATACACATTTGACGGTTGAGGACATGGCGGTGGAGGCGGGGATGTCGGTGAACAGTCTGATCGTCCATTTCGCCCGTGCCACGGGACGGACACCCGCCCAATATGTGCTGCATCAGCGTTTGCGGCGGGCGTGTCGCTATCTCGACAGCCTTCCCGTTTCGGTGACCGAAATTGCTCTTGCGACGGGCTTTTCGAGCCATGCCCATCTTTGTTCGGCCTTTCGCGCCAAGCTGGGCATGTCGCCGGGCGAATGGCGACGCCGCGGCGATTCCGTTCTCATGACGACCAGGGGGGCTTAATATATGTCGCACACCGCCATCATGCTGCTGGCAGGGGTTGCCCTGCTGATCGCGATACGCCTGACCATACGCGACGGGGCGCGGGCGACGCGGCTGTTTCTGCTGCTCTGGCTGGCCGTTTCGATCGCCAACCTTCTCGTCGGTGTGTTCTACGCCGGGTACGGCTGGGCGGAGGAAGCCGTCATATGGCTGCTCATATTCGGTGCGCCCGCCGGGATCGCGCTCGCAACCGCGCGGATCAATCCTCGGGCGTGAGCAGGCAGCCGCTGGCGCCGGCATAGCGGGCGCTGCGCGAGGCGAGCAGCGGCACGCTGCCGGTCACCGTCCTGGTCGCAGGGTCTTCGGCGAGCGACACCAGTTCCATGCCGGGTTCGAAATCGCTCTGACAGCTGTCGAGGCTGCGCCCCTGCACATAGCGGCACGAACAGCCGACGCGCGCGGCATAGGCGGAGCCGAGCTCGGCCTGCGCCTTGAACGACGGGAATTTCCAGATCAGGAAGCCGGTCATCAGTAGCGCGAGGATGACGACCCACGGCAGGCAGCCGCCCCGCGCGCGGGATCGAGTGGCCGGTGTTGGCGTCGGCTCCGCGCTTGGCGTTTCGGGTGGGTTGATGTTACTCACCGGACCCATGATCACGAAAAAACTCATGCTGGCAAGTGCGGCGGTCGTGATGCTCGGGGGCTGGTCGCTGAGCCAGGCGGCGGGGCAGGGCGGCATTGCGCCGGCATCGCCCGCACCCAAAATGGGGGCTTCGCTCGATCATGACGTGCGGGGCGACATGCTGCCGCCGCTGCCCGCGCTCGATCCCGCAATCAAGGCGAAGGCCGATGCGCTGTTCGCCGACGAGGATGACGTCGGACAGACGCGCGCTCTCTATGTGCTGCGCGATGGTGAACCAATTTACGAGCGCTATGCGCCGGGTTTCGGGCCTGAGACAAAGCTGATCAGCTGGTCGATGGCGAAGAGCATCACCGCGGTGCTGACGGGCTTTCTCGTCGCCGGGGGGCAATTGTCGCTCGATGGTCCGGCCCCGGTCGCGGCGTGGCAGCGCAGCGGCGATCCGCGCGGCGCGATCACGCTCGCGCATCTGCTCCACATGTCCTCGGGCATTGAGCATGTAGAAAATGGCGATCCGGTGTGGCAGGGCGATACCGTCGCGATGCTGTTCGGCGGTGGGGCGCAGGATATGGCAGGCTTTGCCGAGGCGAAGCCCGCGGCGGCGCAGCCCGATGAACTGTTTAATTACAGCTCGGCGACCAGCGTCATTCTGTCCGACATTATCACCGACGCGCTGACCCCGTCGCGAAATCCCGCCGCGCGGCGCGATGCGATGCGCGACTTCATTCAGGGGCGGCTGGTCGAGCCGCTCGGCATGACTAGCCTGACCCCGGAATTTGACGCGAAGGGCACGATGATCGGCGGGTCGATCATGCACGCGACCGCACGCGACTATGCGAAGTTCGGCGAATTTCTGCGCAACCATGGCGTCGTCGACGGCCAGCGGCTGCTCCCCGAAAGCTGGATGAAATTCATGCTGACGCCATCGGCCAATGATGCGGGCTATGGCGGTCATATCTGGCTCAACCGGCGCCGCCCGGCGGGCGCGCCGGCGGCGCTATGGCCCGATCGCGGTCCGAACGACCTGTTCGCGTGCATCGGGCATCAGGGGCAATATATCATCGTCTCGCCGTCGCAGCGGGTGACGATCGTGCGGCTCGGCGTGACAAATGACGACCAGTTCCCGGCATTGCGCCGCCATCTGGCCGATTTGACCGAGGCCTTATAGCAGGAAGTCCCCGACCAGCGTCGTGACGCAGGTCCCGGTGAGTTCGACCCGGTCGCCAACAAGCCGACAACCGACATGGCCGCCGCGCACGCTCGCCTGATAGGCGGCGAAGTGATCGCGGCCCAACTGACCGGACCAGTAAGGCGTCAGTACACAATGCGCCGATCCGGTCACCGGGTCCTCGTCGATCCCGGCGCCGGGTGCGAAAGCGCGACTGACGACATCGGCGTCTGAAATATCGCCGTCGCCGCGCGCGGTCGCGATGATCAGTATGTCACCGTGCTTTTTCAGCGCGCGCATATCGGGCGCCAGCGCCCGCACGGCATCGGCATCGCGATACACGATCAGCGCATAGCCGCCGTCGTGCCACAGCGTCTCGATCGCATCGCCGCCGAGCGCCGCGACGATCTGGGGCAAGGCTTTGGGCGCCGGCGGATAGGCGGGCAGTTCCATGCGATAGCCGGCATCCTCACCGTTGCGCGCGACGCGCAAGATCCCGGCCTTGCGGGTTCGAAAGCGCATGTCGCCCCGCCACGGCGCCGCCGTCAGCAGGACATGTCCGCTCGCCAGCGTTGCATGGCCGCACAATGCGACCTCGGTCGTCGGGGTGAACCAGCGCAGCTCATAATCGGCGTCGTCGCTCTCGTCGGGGATCAGAAAGGCGGTTTCGGCGAGATTATTCTCGGCCGCGATCGCCTGCAGCACCCCGTCGCCCAGCCATTCCTCCAGCGGCATCACCGCGGCGGGATTGCCGGTGAAGGCGCGATCGGCGAAGGCGTCGACCCGGCTGATCGGCAGGCGGCGTTGCGCGCTCATGGGTAAAGCAATCCGCTGGTCCAGCTATCGCCGTCGCGGGTGAAGCGCGTTCGTTCGTGCAGCCGGTGCGCGCGGTCCTGCCAAAATTCGATCGCGGCAGGCGTCACACGCCAACCCGACCAGCGCGGCGGCCGCGGCACATCCTGTCCCGCAAAACGCGTCTCGACCTCGGCGAAACGCGCTTCGAATGTCTCGCGTGCGTCCAATGGGCGCGACTGGTCGCTCGCCCAGGCGCCAAGCTGGCTGTCGCGGCTGCGCGTCGCAAAATAGGCGTCGGCGGTGGCGTCGTCGACCGGCGTTACCGACCCTTCGATGCGGATCTGGCGGCGCAGCGACTTCCAGTGGAACAGCAGCGCGACATGCGGGTTCGCCGCCAGCTCGCCGCCCTTGCGGCTGTCGAGATTGGTGTAGAAAATGAAGCCGTCGGGGCCGTGGCCCTTGAGCAGCACCATGCGCAGCGACGGGTGGCCGTCCGCCGTCGTCGTTGCGAGCGCCATCGCATTGGCGTCATTGGGTTCGCTGGCGCGCGCTTCGGTGAACCAGCTGTCGAACAGGGCAAAGGGATCGGTGATCATGGGCGCGGTCATATCGTGCGCTGCGGGTGCGGTCGAGCCACCATCGTCATCTGAACTTGACCCGTCGCGGGGCGATTCCCACATCGCGTGCAATCGGGCCTTCCCGGCTTAACAATATTCGGGCTACAGGAACAATATGGCAGATCCCTATTCCATTCTTGGCGTCGCGAAAGGCGCAAGCGAAGCGGAAATCAAAACCGCATACCGCAAACTCGCCAAGCAATTGCACCCCGATAAAAACAAGGACAACCCCAAGGCGTCGGAGAAATTCTCCGAGGTCACCCGGGCCTATGACATTTTGTCGGACAAGACGAAGCGCGCGCAGTTCGACCGCGGCGAGATCGACGGCGACGGGAATCCGGCGATGCCATATGGTTATGGCGGCAGCGGCGGTTTTCGCGGCGACCAGCGCAGCGGCCCCGGCGGCTTTAGCGGTTTCGGAAACGAAAGCTCCGACTTCGGCGATATTTTTGAAGGCCTGTTCGGTCGCGGCGGCGGTGCAGCTGCCGGTGGCGGCGGACCGTTCGGCGGTTTCGGTGGGCGCAGTGCGCCGCCGGCCAAGGGCGCCAATGTCGCCTATCGCCTCGCGGTCTCCTTCATCGACGCCGCAACGCAGGCGCCGCAACGCATCACGCTGGCCGATGGCGGTACGATCGACCTGAAAATCCCCGCCGGGGTCGAAACCGGCACCCAGATGCGCCTCGCGGGCAAGGGGCAGCCCGGACCGGGCGGCCATGGCGACGGCATCGTCACCATTTCGGTCAAGGATCATCCCTTTTTCATCCGCGAAGGCGCGAATATCCGCCTCGACCTGCCCGTGACGCTGAACGAAGCGGTGCAGGGCGCGAAGGTGAAGGTTCCGACCGTCGACGGTCCCGTCATGCTGTCGATCCCTGCGGGCTCGACTTCGGGCAAGGTCATGCGCCTGAAGGGCAAGGGCTTCAGTCAGAAGGGCGGCGGACGCGGCGATCAACTCGTGCGCTTGATGGTCGATCTGCCCGCCGATGACGCGGGCCTCGCGAAGCTGGTCGGCGAATGGACCGATACGCGGGCCGTGCGCGCGGATCTGGGCGTGTGATGCGTGGCTGAACGGAGCGATGCCAGAGCGAAGGTTGCCGAGAAAACGGCGGCTGACGCGCTGGCGCGCGAAGTTACCGAGGAGGTCGGCCAGGAATTTCTGGCCGAGGGCCATTCACCCCATTCGCCCGAGGCGCGCGCCGAACGCGCCAAGCGCATCCATTTGCGCGCGCGGGCGCAGGGGGTCATCGAACGCAGCCGCGAGCGGCTCGGCCCCCGAACGCGGATTTTCCACATCGTCCGCCGCGTTGTCGTCGGCACCTATACCGACGGCTTCATCCACGCTGGCAATCTCGCCTATCTGGCACTGATCGCGCTCTTCCCCTTCTTCATCCTGCTCGCCGCTGCCCTCAGCTTGCTGGGCGGCAGCGTCGGCGGCGAAGCGGCGATCGAGGCGGTATTCTCGACGATGCCGCCGACCGTCGCCAAGGCGCTGGCGGGACCGATTCGCGAAGTGATGAGTGCGCGCACCGGGATTTTCCTGTGGCTCGGCGCTTTTGTCGCGCTGTGGACCGTCGGCAGCCTGATCGAAACGGTGCGCGACATTTTGCGCCGCGCCTATGGCACGCACTTCAGCCGCGGTTTCTTTCACTATCGCCTGCTGTCGCTCGGGATCATCACCGGCGCGGTCGTGCTGATGCTCCTGTCGTTCAGCATGCAGGTGCTGATCGTCGGCGTCGAACAATTTATCAGCCGCGTGTTGCCCGATCAATTACAGGCGGCGGGGACCGTCGCGATTTCGCGCGTTGTCTCGGGTCTGGGCCTGTTTCTCGCCATTTACCTCCTCTTCTACTCGCTGACCCCGTCCAAATATCGCAAGCTCAAACATTGCCCCAAATGGCCGGGCGCGGCGTTCACCACCCTGTGGTGGATCGGGGTCACATTGGCGCTGCCGCCTTTGCTCGCCAGCCTGCTCAGCTATGACGCAACCTATGGCAGCCTTGCGGGTGTGATGGTCGCGCTGTTCTTTTTCTACCTCGTTGGCCTTGGTATGGTCATCGGCGCCGAACTCAATGCCGCGCTCGTCGAGGTTGAGGATTTGGGCCATGACGCTATTGGGCGCGTCGACGACGTGATTACCGGAGAATAAGAATGACAGGTTTGATGCAGGGCAAGCGCGGGCTGATTATGGGCCTGGCCAATGACAAATCGCTCGCCTGGGGGATTGCCAAGGCCTTGCACGGCGCGGGCGCTGAACTCGCGATCAGCTATCAGGGCGAGGTGATGGAAAAGCGGGTGAAGCCGCTCGCCGACCAGCTCGGTTGCGATTTCCTGATCGATTGCGACGTGTCCGACATGGCCAATCTCGACGCTGCCTTTGCGACGCTCGCCGCACGCTGGCCGACGATCGACTTCATCGTCCATGCGATCGGCTATACGAACAAGGAAGCGCTGCGCGGCAAATATGCCGACGTCACGCTCGACGACTTTCTGATGACGATGAACATCAGCGTCTACAGCTTCACCGCCGTCGCCGCGCGCGCCGCCGCGATGATGACCCCGGTTGATCCCGAAACGGGCAAGGGCGGCGGGTCGATGCTGACGCTATCCTATTATGGCGCCGAAAAGGTGATCCCGCATTACAATGTCATGGGCGTCGCAAAATCGGCGCTGGAGACCAGCGTCAAATATCTCGCCAATGATTTTGGCCCCGAGGGCATCCGCGTGAACGCCATCTCGGCGGGACCGATCAAGACGCTCGCGGCGTCGGGCATTGGCGATTTCCGTCTGATCCTGAAATGGAACGAGCATAATGCGCCGCTGCGCCGCAACGTCACCATCGACGATGTCGGCGGCTCGGCGCTTTATCTGCTCAGCGACCTCGCCTCGGGCGTGACCGGCGAGACGCACCATGTCGACGCCGGATATCACACCGTCGGCATGAAACAGGAAGACGCGCCGGACATCGCGCTTGTCTGATGCGCCGGTCATCCGACCCGCGCGCGCGGAGGATGGTGATGCGATCGATACCGTCATTCGCGCCGCCTTCGCCGGGACCGGGTTCGGTCATCAGGGCGAGGCGGAACTGGTGCGGATGATCGAAGCCGATGGCGATACTTTGGTGTCGCTGGTCGCCGAAGTGGGCGGCGAAGTCGTCGGGCATGTGCTGTTCAGCAGGATGGATGTCGAGGCCGACGGGGCGCCGCTTTCCGCCGCCGGTTTGGCGCCGGTGGCGGTAAAGCCCGGCCTGCAAGGGCAGGGTATCGGCGATGCGTTGATCCGTGCCGGGCTCGACCGGCTGCGCGAACAGGGTGCCGCGATCAGCTTCGTCTTGGGGCATGAGGCCTATTATCCGCGCTTCGGCTATTCGCCTGAACTGGGCGCGCGCTTCGCTTCGCCCTTTGCCGGGCCGCATTTCATGGCCATGATGCTGGACAAGGAAGCGGCTTGGCCGCTAGGCGGACGCGCGGATTATGCACCCGCATTCGGCCGGATGGGATAGGGCAATGAGTTTCAACAGCTTCGGGCGCGTTCTTCGCTTCACCACTTGGGGGGAAAGCCATGGTCCCGCGCTCGGCGCCGTCGTCGACGGCTGTCCGCCGCGCCTGTCGCTTTCC
This sequence comes from Sphingopyxis witflariensis, assembly GCF_002205635.1. Classification (GTDB taxonomy): domain Bacteria; phylum Pseudomonadota; class Alphaproteobacteria; order Sphingomonadales; family Sphingomonadaceae; genus Sphingopyxis; species Sphingopyxis witflariensis. Next base: position 37,648 of record NZ_NISJ01000006.1, read on the forward strand.
GAAGCCGATATCCAGCCGTTCCTCGACAAGCGCCGTCCCGGCCAGTCGCGCCACACGACGCAGCGGCAGGAACCCGATCAGGTCCGCATCCTGTCGGGGGTGTTCGAGGGCAAGACGACGGGTACGCCGATCAGCCTGATGATCGAGAATGTCGACCAGCGATCGAAGGATTATGGCGAGATTGCGCAGGCCTATCGCCCCGGCCACGCCGATTATGCCTATGACGCCAAATATGGCATCCGCGACTATCGCGGCGGCGGCCGCTCGAGCGCGCGCGAGACCGCGGCGCGCGTTGCCGCAGGCGGCGTCGCGCGGCTGGTGATCCCCGAGGTGCAGATCCACGCGTGGGTCGCCGAAATCGGCGGCGATGCGATCGATCCCGCGAATTTCGACCTCGAAGAAATCGACCGCAATCCCTTCTTCTGCCCCGACCCCGCTGCCGCGCAGCGCTGGGAGGGGCTGATGGACGCCGCGCGCAAATCGGGCAGTTCGCTCGGCGCGGTGATCGAATGTGCCGCCAGCGGCGTCCCCGCCGGTTGGGGCGCGCCCATTTATGCCAAGCTCGACGCCGACCTCGCCGCCGCGATGATGGGGATCAACGCGGTGAAGGCTGTGGAAATCGGCGCCGGCTTCAATGCCGCGCGCCTGCGCGGCGAGGAAAATGCCGACCCGATGCGTCCCGCGACCGACGGCAGCAACCGCCCCGATTTCCTCTCGAACAACGCCGGCGGCATCGCCGGCGGCATCTCGACCGGCCAACCCGTCGTCGTTCGCGTCGCGTTCAAGCCGACCAGCTCGATCCTGACCCCGGTGCCGACGATCAACAAGGCGGGCGAGGCGACCGACATCGTGACCAAGGGCCGCCACGATCCGTGCGTCGGCATCCGCGGTGCCCCGGTGGTCGAAGCGATGATGGCGCTCGTCCTCGCCGATCATAAATTGCTCCACCGCGCCCAGTGCGGATAAGCATCACATGATCGAGGCGCTGCGAACATTTATCGAGGCGCATCAGGCAGTCATAACGCTGCTGATCCTTGCGGCAATGTTCGTCGGTTTTCTGATGGAGCGGCTGCCCGCGACGGTGATCGCGATCCTCGGTGCCTGCGCCTGCCTCGCGCTCGGTATCCTCGACGACAAGGCAATCTATTCGGTCTTTTCCAACTCGGCGCCGATCGTCATCGGCGCGATGTTCGTGCTGTCGGGTGCGCTGATCCGCACCGGCGTGATCCAGCGCGTCGCCGACCTGATCATGGCGCGCGCCGAAAAGCATCCGCGCCTCGCGATCGTCGAAGTGCTCATCGGTGCTCTCGTTGCCTCTGCCTTCCTCAACAATACCCCGGTCGTCGTCGTCCTGCTGCCGATCATGATGAAGCTCGCCGACGTGACGGGCGTCAGCGCGAAGAAGCTGCTGATGCCGCTCTCAATCGCAGCGGTGCTCGGCGGCACGCTGACGCTCATCGGCACGTCGACCAACCTTGTCGTCGACGGCATCGTGCGCGAGGCGGGAATGCCGCGCTTCGGGATTTTCGAAATCACCCCGATCGGCCTCGTCACCGCGACGTCGGGTATGATCGGTCTCGCGCTGATGTGGTGGCTGCTGCCGTCGGACAAGCCGATCAAGGGGCCCGCGGGAACGCACGACGCGCACCAATATCTGACCGAGCTGGTGCTGGGCGAGGAAGATGATCTGGTCGGCATGACGGTCGAGGCTTTTCGCGACCTGCCGCGCTCGGGACGGATCGTCGGCATCCGCCGGGGTTCGGCGGTGGTGCATGGCGCCGATCTCGAGCACTGGATTCTCGCTCCGGGCGATCGCCTGATCCTCCGCGTCGACGGCGCGACCCTGATGACCTGGCGCGAACAGGGCCGCTTCCTCCTTGGAATCGGCAGCGGCGAACCCGCGACAAGCGACACGGTCGTCGAAACGATGGTCGCCTCCAACCACCCCGCGATCGGCCAGCGCCTCATCGACATTCCTTTCCTCCAGAAAATCCGTGCGCGCGTCATCGGCCTCGACCGTCCGGCGCACGAGCCCGGCCCCGATCTCGCCAGCGTCCGTATTCGCCCCGCCGACCGCCTGCTTGTCGCGGGCGGCCCGCGCGAGGTCGAGGCGCTGCGCGACAACCCGCATATGATCGGCGCCGATCTCGCCAAGGTGCGTGCCTTTCGCCGCGGCAAGGCGTGGATCGCAATATTGTGCATGTTGTCGGTGGTCACGCTCGCCGCGTTCGATGTGATGTCGATCGGCGTCGCCGCGCTCATCGCGATCGGCGTCATCCTTGTCACCCGCTGCATCGACAGCGAGGAAGCATGGGGAACGATCGACGGCGACGTGCTGATCCTGATCTTCGCGATGCTCGCGGTCGGGCTTGCGCTCGAAAACAGCGGCGCGGTCGCGATGATGGTCGGCTGGGTCAAACCTTCGCTCGCCGACGCGCCCGCCTGGGTGCTCGTCTTCGGCATTTATTTCTTTGCGTTGATCCTGTCCGAACTGCTCAGCAACAATGCCGTTGCGGCGCTGATGACGCCGGTCACGCTGGCGATCGCCGCCGAACTTGGCGTCGATCCGCGCCCGCTGGTGATCGCGCTGATGATCGGTGCATCCGCCTGTTTCGCGACCCCGATCGGCTATCAGACCAACACTATCGTCTATGCCGCGGGCGATTATCGCTTCGTCGATTTCGTCAAGATCGGTGTGCCGCTCAATATCATCACCGGCGTATCGACCTGCCTCGCCATCGTCTTTTTCATGACCTGACGCGATTGCAATCGCGCGATTGCTCCTGATCCGAGGGGCTGTTACCCCCTCCGCCATATCATCCGGGAAACCCGGAACCAGGGAGCATCTTTTCATGGCGAAACGCCTGACCTTATTCATTCTGATCGGAATGGTGATCGGTATCATCACCGGTGCCATCGCCCATGCGCAGATCGGTGCCGACAAGGCCGCGGCGACGCAGATTGCCGGCTATTTCAGAATCCTGCCCGACGTATTCCTTCATCTGATCAAGATGATCATCGCGCCGCTCGTGCTTGCGACGATCGTCGCGGGCATCGCCAATATGGGCGACAGCGCGGCACTTGGCCGGATCGGCGCAAAGTCGCTTTTCTGGTTCATCGGGGCCAGCTTCATGTCGATCACGCTCGGGCTGTTGCTGGTGAATTTCCTCCAGCCGGGTGTCGGTCTCGATTTGACGCCGACCGCCGAGGTGGGTGAGCTGAAGACCGGCGCGCTCAATCTGCGCGATTTCATTCTCCACATCTTCCCCGAATCGATCTTCGGGGCGATGGCGGCGAACGACATTCTCCAGATTCTCGTCTTCTCGGTCTTCGCGGGCGTCGGCCTGTCGGCGCTCGGTGAGCGTGCGGCGCCGCTGGTGCACGCCGTCGACCTGCTCGGCGAACTGATGCTTCAGATCACCAACTATGTGATGCTGTTCGCACCCTTCGCGGTGTTCGGTGCGCTCGCGGGGGTGATCACGGTCAACGGGCTCGGTATCCTGCTCGACTTCCTGCGCCTGATCCTCGAATTCTATCTCGGCCTCGCCTTGCTGTGGATCATCCTCTTCTCGCTCGGTGCGATCTTCCTCGGAAAGCGCATCCTGACGCTGGCGCGCTACATCGTCGAACCGCTGCTGCTCGCCTTTTCTACCGCCTCGTCCGAGGCCGCGCTGCCCAAGCTGTTCGAACAGCTTGATCGCTTCGGCGTCCCGCGCCGCATTTCGGGCTTCGTCCTGCCCTTGGGCTACAGCTTCAACCTCGATGGCTCGATGATGTATATGAGCTTTGCGACGCTGTTCATCGCGCAGGCCTATGGCATCGACCTGTCGATCGGCACGCAAATCTTGATCCTGCTGACGCTGATGGTGACATCCAAGGGGATTGCGGGCGTCCCGCGCGCCAGCCTTGTCGTCATCACCGCAACGCTGACCCAATTCGGGCTTCCGGTCGAGGGCGTGGCACTGATCCTCGGCATCGACCAGTTCCTCGACATGGGCCGGTCGGCGACGAACGTGGTCGGCAATGCGGTCGCGACCTCGGTCATCGCCAAATGGGAAGGCATGCTGGAGGCGCCCGAGCCGGCCGATGCCGATTGGCCCCACGCCCCGGCCCACACGCCGCATCATGGAACCCAAGGGCTCGATCTTCGTGATGATATGGCGGGGGATGAAACCAAGCCAGCGGTCGACAAAGCATAAGGCGCAGCTTTCCGGCCGCCCAAGGGGGCGAGCAAGGGAGCTGTGCCATGGCCGAAGCGAGCATGATAACGCCGATTGCGGGCGGTGAGGATGCGCGTGCCAAGCGCCTGCAATGGCGGATGCTCATCGGCTTTCTCGGTGGACTGATCGCCGGTCTGGCTGTGCATTATGGCGCCGCCGACGCGCTGTGGGTGGAAAACGTCACCACCTATGTCACCGGCCCGGTCGGCCAGATTTTCCTGCGCCTGCTATTCATGCTCGTCATCCCGCTGCTCGTTTCGGCGTTGATCGTCGGGGTTGCCGAAATGGGCGAGATGCGGGCGCTCAAGACGGTGGGGCTGCGCACGCTCGTCTATACCGTCGTCGTGTCGTCGATCGCGGTCGCGGTCAGCCTGTTGGTCGTCAATCTGCTCCAGCCGGGCGCCGGGGTCGATCCTGCGCTCGCGCGCACGCTGATCGCGCAGGGGGCCGAGGGCGCAAAGGCGATCACCGAACGGGCAGGTGAGGCGAAGACCGGCATGGACGCGCTCGTCGCGATCGTCCCCAATAATGTCTTCAGCGCGATGAGCGAGAATGACGTGCTCGCGGTCATGTTCTTCGCGCTCTTCTTCGGCATCGGGCTGATGCTCGTCCAGACGCCGCAAACCGTCGCGCTGAAATCGGTGGTCGAGGGTGTGTTTGAGGTCGCAATGAAGCTGATCGGCCTCGTCATCCAGCTCGCGCCGATCGCGATCTTCTGTTTCATGTTCAACCTCGCGGCGCAATTCGGATGGGATTTGATCATCCGCCTGTCGGCCTATGTTGCGGTCGTGCTGCTCGCGCTGGGCTTGCAGATGTTCGTGGTCTTTCCGATCATCCTCAAGACGCTGGCGAAAAAGTCACCGGTCGCCTTCTTCCGCGAGACGCAGGAGGCCTTTGTCATGGCCTTTGCCACGGCATCGTCGAACGCGACGCTGCCGACCTCGCTGCGCGTCGCGCATGACCAACTGCGGCTGCCCGATCGCGTCGCGCGCTTTGTGCTCACCATCGGCGCCACCGCGAACCAGAATGGCACCGCGATGTTCGAGGGGGTGACGGTGATCTTCCTCGCGCAATTCTTCGGCATCGAACTGACGCTGACGCAGCAGATTTTCGTGATGCTTGTGTGTATCCTTGGCGGCATCGGCACCGCCGGCGTACCCGCAGGCTCGCTGCCGGTGATCGCGCTGATTCTCGGATCGGTCGGCGTGCCACCCGAAGGCATCGGGCTGGTGCTGGGTGTCGACCGTTTCCTCGATATGTGCCGCACGGTGCTGAACGTTATCGGAGATCTGGTCGCCGCGACGGTGGTGTCGGCCGGCGTCACAGATGAGCCGGCGACAGAGGCCGCTTCGGGCTGAAGCGCTCTGGCGAGCGATTCAGCCCGAAGCCGTCACCTTTCAATCATTGCGAGCCCGACCGGGACGCCTGCTTTCGGTCGAACGCGGCATCGGCCGGTCCGGGCGCGCCTCGGGGGCCGGGCGCGGGGTCGCGGTGGCACCATCGCCGCGTCCGGGACGCACAATCGACGGACGAGTGGGGCGGTCGGGGCGCACACCGGGCTGGCTGGTGACGGGCGGGCGAGCGCCACCCGGAGTTCCGGCAACGGGCGGGCGACCGCCACCCGGGCGGTGGGGCCGATCGGGCCGCGCACCGGGCTGGCCGGCGACGGGCGGCTGCCAGCCATTGTCGGGATTTCCGGTGACCGGTGGGCGTCCGCCGGGGCGATGCGGCCGATCGGGGCGTGTACCGGGCTGACCGGTGACGGGCGGACGCCAGCCGCCGCCGGGATTTCCGGCGCCGGGGCGATTGGGCCGGTCCGGGCGAACGCTCGGCTGACCGGGGACCGGGGGGCGGCCGACGCCGCCGTGTCCGGGCCGACCCGGACGGTCATAATCGGGACGCCCATTGCCGGGGCGGTTGCCGCTATGGCCATGATGTTTCCACCAGGCGCGGCGGCCACCCCAATAGTTCAGATACTGGTCGCGCAGCGGATAGCGGTTGCGATAGCGGTCGAACATCCACGTCCCGTAACCGGGGTAATAATAATCATCGTACCAGCCGCCGCCAAAGCCGATCTGGACGAAACCGCTGCCATAATCGGACCCGTCGTAGCAGTCGTAGCCATAGCCATCGTCATAGGCATAAGGGTCATAATCATAATAGGAATCGGCGCAGCGTCCGCCCGCCGACGCATAGCTCGCGCCATTGACGCCGCCATAGTAACAGCCGCCAAGCGCCGTCGTCGCCAGCACACCAAGCGCGATGGAAAGGGGACGTTTGAAACTCTTGGGCATCATGCCCTCCTAAAACGGGTCCGGGAGCAGACCGCCTATCATGCGGTGAAATTGCCCGAGTCGAGTTGAATTTGCGGTGAATGGTGCGGCGATGTGGAATAAGGCTTACTTGCATCGCTGTCAGTAGTTCGATACGCTCACGGCCAACGCAAAGAACAAGAGGATTGGCCGCGATGAACGCTCCTGCAAAGATTGCCTTTTCCGAAGCGCGCTTCGGCCCCGACACCCGGCATTGGCTGCCGCTCAATCCCAATTCGGCGCTCGATCATATTCCGGGCGAGGATGGCTATCCGGTGATCGGCAACACACTGGAACAATTGGGTGATTATCCGGCCTTCTCGCGCCGCATGGTCGCCAAATATGGCCATGTCTTTCGCAATCACAGCATGGGCGGTCGCAGCGTCGGAATGTACGGGCCCGACGCGAACGAACTGGTGATGTTCGACCGCGACAAGATTTTCTCGTCCGAACAGGGCTGGGGGCCGGTGCTCAATCTGCTCTTCCCGCGCGGGCTGATGCTGATGGATTTCGAAAAGCATCGCGCCGACCGCAAGGTCCTGTCGGTCGCGTTCAAGCCCGAACCGATGCGCCATTATGCCGATTCGCTGAACGCGGGGATCAAGGACCGCATCGGCCAGTGGAGCGGCAAGACCTTCAAATTCTATCCGGCGATCAAGAAACTGACGCTCGACCTCGCCGCGACCAGCTTCCTCGGCATCCCCTTCGGGCCCGAGGCGGACAAGGTGAACAAGGCCTTCGTCGACATGGTGCAGGCATCGATCGGTATCGTCCGCGTGCCCTTGCCCTTCACCGCAATGGGCCGCGGCGCGAAGGGGCGCGCCTATCTGGTCGAATATTTCGCCCGCATGGTTCCGGAGCGGCGCGAGGGCGAAGGCGAGGATATTTTCAGCCAGATATGCCGCGCTCGCGACGATAATGGCGAGCATCTGAGCGTCGGCGCCATCGTCGACCATATGAACTTCCTGATGATGGCGGCGCACGACACGATCACCAGCTCGGTCACCACGCTCGTCTGGCAACTCGCGAAACATCCCGAATGGCAGGACAAGCTGCGCGAGGAGATGCTGGCTGTTTCGCCGGCGGGCGAGGGCGTCGGGCACAACAGCCTCGGCGAGCTCGAGCTGACCGAATGGGCGTTCAAGGAGGCGCTGCGGCTGGTCCCGCCCGTGCCGAGCTTCCCGCGCCGCGCGCTCAAGGATTTCGAATTTGGCGGCTATCGCATTCCCGCCGGCACGATCGTCGGGGTCAGCCCCGGCTTTACCCATATGATGGAAGAGCATTGGCCCGAGCCCGAAATCTTCGACCCGATGCGCTTTTCTCCCGAGGTCGCGCGCGCGCGGCACAAATATGCCTGGGTGCCCTTCGGCGGCGGCGCCCACATGTGTCTGGGGCTGCATTTCGCCTATATGCAGGCGAAAATCTTCTTCCACCATGTGATTACGACGCACCGCATCGTTGTCGCGGAGGGCTATGATCCCCAGTGGCTGATCCTGCCGATCCCGCGGCCCAAGGACGGGCTGACGGTGAGTTTCGTTCCGCTGTAGGGCGATAAAACAGCGCCTGCCCCTGTCGCCCGCGCTCAATCCTGATTGAACGGCACGGGGGGCTTTCAACCGGCGCGAAATTGCGGCAGGCGATGGCGGATATGAAAAGTCTCCGTCCCTATTTACTGTGGTTCGCCGCCGCGCTGCTGCTGAGCTTTGCCGCCGTCTATGCGATGCTATGGGTGCGCGACCATCCCCAGCATTGGCCCGGCGCACGTTTCGAGCTTGCGCAACCGCAGGGTTGGGCGACGCACCGCAAGCTCGCCGCGCTGGCCGGCGATGATGCCGCCTGCTTCGCGGCGTTCGATCGCGCCGACGCCGGCTATCTACGCCGCCCGGTGGTGGGCGAGGGGACGTGCCGCGCCAGCCAGCGGATGCTGCTGACCGGCAATAAATTCGTTCCCACCATGGCGCCCGCGGGCGCGGCGCCCGGATGCGCGGTCACCGCCGCGATGGCCCTGTGGACCCGCGACGCGGTACAGCCGCTTGCCGAGCGTCATCTCGGGCAAAAGGTCGTGCTGGTGGAAAATCTCGGCAGCTATAATTGCCGCAAGATTGCGGGGGAGCAAGCGCAGAGCCAACATTCGACCGCCAATGCCATCGACATTTCGGCCTTTGTTCTGGCCGACGGCTCGCGCATCTCGGTGCGCAATGACTGGAATGATATTGGCGCGCGCGGGGCGTTTCTGCACGCCGTCCGCGACGGGGCGTGCGGCCTGTTCAGTACGACGCTGTCACCCGATTATAACGCCGCCCACGCCGATCATTTTCACCTCGACATGGCGGTGCGGACCGCGGGCTGGACGGTCTGTCACTGATTAGACGGTAAAGCTCTCGCCGCAACCGCACGCGCCCTTGGCGTTGGGATTCTCGAAGACGAAACCGGCGGCGAAATCATCCTCGACCCAGTCCATCACGCTGCCGATCAGATACAGCACCGACGCGCCGTCGATGTAGAACACCCCGCCGGGGGTCTCGATCTTCTCGTCGAACTTCTGCTCTTCGGTGACATAGTCGACCGAATAGGCAAGCCCCGAACAGCCGCGGCGCGGGGTGGACAGGCGCACGCCGATCGCACCCTCGGGCGCGGCCGCCATCAGCGCAGTGACGCGCGCCTCGGCATTGGGCGTCAGCGTGACTGCGGCGGGGCGGGTGCGGGTTTTCGTCTCGGTCATTCCAAATCTCCCTCCTCCCGCTTGCGGGAGGGGTCGGGGGTGGGCCTGTCTAATATAGGGATGGTTCGGCCCGCGCCCACCCCTGGCCCCTCCCGCAAGCGGGAGGGGGACTCTTAAAGCATCCCCAGCTCAAGCCGCGCTTCGTCGCTCATATTCTCGGGCGACCACGGCGGATCCCAGACCAGATTCACCTCGGCATCGCCAACCCCCGGAACCGCGCCGACGCGCAGCTCGACTTCGGCGGGCATCGATTCCGCGACCGGGCAGTGCGGCGTCGTCAGCGTCATCGTCACAAGCGCATGGCCGTCGTTGATCTCGACATTATAGATCAGGCCAAGGTCATAGATATTCACCGGAATTTCCGGGTCGAAAATATCCTTCAGCGCGTTGATGACGGCCTCGTACAGGTCGCCGCCGACGCTGTGCGGATCGGCCGCAGCGGGCTTGGCGGCCAGAAAGCCTTCCAGATAGTCGCGCTTGCGCTCCAATTTTGCGCCCAACGTTTCTGGCGCAGTTTCCACGTCCGCGACGCGCGCCTTTGGCGGGGCCTCGACGCTGTTCACTTCCTCGACCCGAATCCCGGTCTCACTCATGCGGTCCTCGCTCATCCGAAAATCCTCTCGACGCGCGACAGCCCCTCGATCAGGGCCGCGACATCGTCGTCATTGCTGTAAACGCCAAAACTCGCGCGCGCGGTCGCGGGGACACCCAGATGCTCCATCAGCGGCTGTGCGCAATGGTGCCCGGCGCGGATCGCGACCCCGCTTTCATCCAAGATAGTGCCGATGTCGTGCGGATGCACCCCCGCCATCGAAAAGCTTACGATTCCCGCGCTGTTTTCGGGACCGAAGAGCGTGATGCTGTTCTTGCGCGCCAATGCCTCGCGTAGTGTACCGACCAGCCCAACCTCATGCGCATGGATCGCGTCGACGCCGATCGCCTCGACATATTCGACCGCAGCCGCCAGCCCGATTGCCTCGATAATCGCGGGGGTCCCCGCCTCGAAACGCGTCGGGGCGGGGGCATAAGTCGTCTTCGCAAAGGTCACGCGGTCGATCATCGACCCACCGCCCTGCCACGGCGGCAGCGTATCGAGCTTGTCGCTCCACAGCACGCCGATGCCCGTCGGACCATAAAGCTTGTGGCCCGAAAAAACATAATAGTCGCAGCCCAAGGCCGCGACATCGACCGGCAGGCGCGGCACCGCCTGGCAACCGTCGATCAGCAGTTCAGCGCCGACGCGGTGCGCAAGTTCCGCCGCGCGCGCGACGTCGAGCGGGCTGCCGAGCACGTTCGACACATGTGCGAAGGCAACCATATTATGTTCGGGGGTCAGCAGCTTTTCGGCGGCGTCGAGATCGATGCATCCGTCGGCGGTCAGCGGGCACACATCAACCTGCCAGCCCGCAAGCTGCCAGGGCACGATATTGCTGTGATGCTCGAGCATCGACAACAGCACGCGGCCCTTCTTCGGGTGCGAGTAAGCGACAAGATTGATTGCCTCGGTCGCGCCGCGCACGAACGCGATCTCATTCTCGCGCGCGCCGATAAAGCCCGCAATCCGCCGCCGCGCGGCTTCATAGGCCAGCGTCATATCGGCCGAACGCGCATAGACGCCGCGATGCACCGTCGCATAATCGCGGCCCATCGCGTTGACGGTCGCGTCGATGACGGCTTGCGGCTTTTGCGCGGTGGCGGCGGTATCGAGATAGTGCCAGTCGCCCGCAAGGCCCGGAAACTGTCCCCTGATCCCGTTCGTGTCGAGCGAAGTCGAGACACCCCGAAGGCGCGCACTATCGATGGGCATCTCGACTTCGCTTGATGCGAACGGGGAGGAGAGGTTGGTCACACCAACTCCCCCAGCTTCGCCAGCGCCAATTCCTGCAACCGCGCCTCATCCTCGGCACCGTCAAACACGCCCGCAACAAACGCCTGCAACATCAGCTTCTTCGCCTCGCCCGGCGGAAGCCCACGCGACTGCAGATAATAAAGCGCCATGGCGTCGAGTTCACCGATCGCGCAGCCATGCGCGCATTTCACATCGTCGGCGAAGATTTCCAGCTCGGGCTTGGCATTGGCGGTCGCGCTGCGGTTCAACAGCATCGCCTTCACATCCTGCGCGCTGTCGGTCTGCTGCGCATCGCGTGCGACCGCGACCTTGCCGAGATAGGTGCCGGTCGCGGTGCCGCCGAGCACCGACCGCACAACCTGCCGCGACGTCGCGCCGGGTTCGGCGTGGGTGACCGTCGTGACGATCTCGAGATTCTGCTCGCCGCCGCCGATCTGCGCCGCGCCGAGGGTGAAGTCGGCGCCTTCGTGCAGCGTCACGGCGAGTTCGATGCGGCCATAGGCGCCGCCGATGTTCAGCACATGCAGCGAAGCCACCGCGCCCTTGCCGAGCACCAGCTCGATCTGACGAATGCCGCCGACGTCCTGCACGATCGCGCGGGCGAATGAGCCGCCAGCGGGCACGATGATGCTCTCGGGCGCAGGCAACGGCCACGCCGCAGCAACCGCTTCAATGTCGGAGTAACGCCAAGCTTCGTCGCGGCGCGAGGGGAGGGGGGCGGTGGTCACGCCGCAATCTCCCCCACTTCGTCACCCCGGACTTGATCCGGGGTCCATGCGGTCATCGATGCCGGATCAAGTCCGGCATGACGATGGAAGTGATGGCGGTGAATGCTCACGCCGCAATCTCCGCATAACCATGCGCTTCCAGCTCACGCGCCAGCTCGGGCCCACCCGACTTCACGATCCGGCCCGCCGCCAGAACGTGGACGAAGTCGGGCTGCACATAATCGAGCAGGCGCTGGTAATGCGTAATCAGCAGCACCGCCTTGTCGGGCTGCCGCATGATCGAATTAATCCCGTCGCCGACGGTGCGCAGCGCGTCGATGTCGAGGCCGCTGTCGGTCTCGTCGAGGATCGCGAGCTTCGGGTCGAGGATGCCCATCTGGACCATCTCGTTGCGCTTTTTCTCTCCGCCCGAAAAGCCGACGTTCACGGGGCGCTTGAGCATGTCCATGTCCATCTTGAGCAGCGCCGCCTTCTCGCGCGCCACCTTCAGGAACTCGCCGCCCGACAGCGGTTCCTGCCCACGCGCCTTGCGTTGGGCATTGAGCGCCTCGCGCAGGAACTGGACGTTCGACACGCCGGGGATTTCGACCGGATATTGGAAGCCCAGGAATAGGCCGGCGGCGGCGCGTTCGTGCGGGTCGAGGGCGAGCAGGTCGACCTCCCCACCTTCGTCATTACGCATTCCACCTTCGTCACCCCGGACTTGATCCGGGGTCCATTCCGGCGCCGCAGCAGTGGATACCGGATCAAGTCCGGCATGACGAGGGGAGGGGGTGAACATCACCGAACCCTCGGTGACCTCATAACCCGGCCGCCCGCCGAGCACATAGGACAAAGTCGACTTGCCCGCGCCATTGGGCCCCATGATCGCATGGATTTCGCCCGCATTGATGCTGAGCGACAGCCCCTTCAGGATCGGCTTGTCGGCGACGGTGGCGTGGAGGTTTTCAATTTTGAGCATTTGATTCTACTATCCCGTTCACAATGGGTTTGGGAAACTCATAGGTTTCCGTCCGAAAGCTCAGAGCCGTCCATTGCGCTCGCACGACGTCATCGATGAAAAACTCAGCGAGCTTGTTGCGCTGCCATTCACCGTAAGCCTTGGAATTTCCCCAAGCCGCAGACATCAGCGCGACATACTTTTGCAAATCGCAACTCTGTCGGGCTTGCAGGTCGGCTTGGTTTAACTCTTGATAGCTGGCATCCGAATATAGGTCGAAAGCTGCGGATTCTGCTGACTTGGCGCGCAGCTTCTGTTGCAACGCTATGATTTTGCGATCTGTTTCTGCGCGGCAATCAAGATAAGGTTCAACAATCGAAACCAGCTTGTTCAACGGCAATTGTGAGTCCGTGGCCGCAGTTGAGCCGGTAAGAGCGACGGCGATAAGTCCCAGCATTACCCCACGCTCCCCTCAAGGCTGATCCCGAGCAACTTCTGCGCCTCGACCGCAAACTCCATCGGCAGCTGCTGCAGCACTTCCTTGGCGAAGCCATTTACGATCAGCGCCACCGCTTCTTCCTGCCCCAGCCCGCGCTGCATCGCGTAAAACAGCTGATCGTCGCTGATCTTGCTCGTCGTCGCTTCATGCTCGACGGTCGCGGTCGGGTTGCGGACCTCTATATATGGCACGGTGTGTGCGCCACTGAGCGATCCAAGAAGCAAGCTGTCGCACTGGGTGAAGTTGCGCACCCCCTCGGCATTAGGCGCCACCCGCACAATCCCGCGATAGGTGTTGTTCGACTTGCCCGCGCTGATGCCCTTCGAAACGATGGTCGAGCGCGTGCGCTTGCCATTGTGGATCATCTTGGTGCCGGTGTCGGCCTGCTGGTAATTGTTGGTGACCGCGACCGAATAAAATTCGCCGACGCTGTCGTCGCCGTTGAGCACGCAGCTCGGATATTTCCAGGTGACCGCACTGCCGGTTTCGACCTGCGTCCACGACACCTTGCTGCGCTTGCCCTGACACAGCGCGCGCTTGGTCACGAAATTATAGATGCCGCCCAGCCCCTCGGCATTGCCAGGATACCAGTTTTGCACCGTCGAATATTTGATCTCGGCATCGTCGAGCGTCACCAGTTCGACCACCGCAGCGTGGAGCTGATTTTCGTCGCGCATCGGCGCGGTGCAGCCTTCGAGGTAGGACACATAAGCGCCCTTGTCGGCGATGATCAAAGTCCGCTCGAACTGCCCCGTATTCTCCGCATTGATGCGGAAATAGGTGCTGAGCTCCATCGGGCAGCGCACGCCCTCGGGCACATAAACAAACGTCCCGTCCGAGAAGACCGCGCAGTTCAATGTCGCGAAATAATTGTCGTGCATCGGCACGACCTTGCCGAGCCACTTTTTCACCAGCTCGGGATATTCGCGGATGGCTTCCGAAATCGACAGGAAGATCACGCCCGCGCGCTTCAATTCCTCGCGGAAGGTCGTCGCGACGCTGACGCTGTCGAACACCGCGTCGACCGCGACCTTGCGTGCGCCCTCGACCCCCGCGAGCACTTTCTGCTCCTCGATCGGGATGCCGAGTTTCTTGTAAACCTCGAGGATTTCGGGATCGACCTCATCGAGGCTGCCGAGCTTGGGCTTCGGCTTCGGCGCCGCATAATAATAAGCGTCCTGATAGTCGATCGGCGGCACGTTGAGCTTGGCCCAGTCGGGCGTCTCCATCGTCTGCCAGTGGCGGAACGCCTTCAGCCGCCAGTCGAGCATCCATTCGGGCTCGTTCTTCTTGGCCGAAATAAAGCGGACCGTATCCTCGGTCAGCCCCTTGGGCGCGAAGTCGGTCTCGATGTCGGCCGACCAGCCATGTTCATAATCGGCGACCTTCGCCGCGGCGTCATGCGCGGCCTGATCTTTGACGGGGAGTTCGGTGCTGTCTGTCATTGCAAAATTCCGTTCGCCTCGAGCGAAGTCGAGAGGCCCTTCGTGCGTGCATTGTCGAGGGGTGTCTCGACTTCGCTCGACACGAACGGGTTTGATTTGGCGGGGGCGACCGTAAGGCTCGCCAAACTAATTTCTTGCAACGCACCGCGCACCGCGCCGTTCACGACGTCCCAATGCGGCTGCACCTTGCAGCTGCCCTCGAGCGAACAATCATGCCGTCCTTCGGCAACGCAGGCGGTCAGCGCGATCGGTCCTTCGACCGCCTCGATAATATCGGCAACGCTGATCGCCGCCGCGGGCCGCGCGAGCCGCACCCCGCCGCCGCTGCCGCGCGACGCGACGAGCAGTCCGGCACGGGCGAGGCCGCTCACCAGCTTTTGCGCGGTCGGCCCGGGGATGCCCGTCTGTTCGGCCAGCATCGCGGCGTGAATCGGTACCGACCCGCACTGGCGGGCGGCGGCACTCATCAGCACCACGGCATAATCGGCAAGGTTGGACAGGCGCATATTTTTTTCCGTCGCAGTTGCGAACGATTCTTAACTGGAGTAAATCACTCCACTTATATAGGCGAAGCTTTTGCGCGGTGCAACCAAGGGGGGCTAAACGGCGCTCAAGAAAAAAAAGGCACCCATCCGGCCAAAGCCAAATGAGTGCCAAGATGAAGGTCTCGGTCCTCGTCAGGAGGATGAGCTCTTCTGGGTCGCAGGGGTCAAATATGCCCGGCCCGCGATTCGCGATTGGATGGAAACGCCAAAAGGTGATGGCGCGCGATAATCATTGGCTAATTTCGCGCTTAAGTCTCGGACACCATCGGACTGACCTTGCCGGCCAGCTGTTTGCGGCCCTGCGTCGTCGCCTCGGTATAGGGCGACGGCCGCGAGAGTTGCCCCGGAGTCGCGCCAGCGAATTGCTTGATCTCGCGGATCAGGTGCGACTGGTCGTAAAAGGCATCGCCTAGTTGGGTGGTGTCGAGCGCTTCGCCGCGCGCCAGCGCCGACGCCGCACGCACGGCCCGATATTTGCGCGCCAGCATCCGCGGCGACAGCCCATAATAGCGTTTGGTCATCCGCTCGACCGAGCGGATCGACATGCCGGTCGCCTCGACCAGCTCGGGAACCTGCGGCGAGGCCGATGCCGTCAACCATTCGTCTACGGTGCGGATGAACCACAAGGGCGCGGGCTCGTTTCGCGTCAGCACCTCGCGCGCGAAATTATTGCCGATAACCAGCCGCTCCTCGGCATTGGCGGCACTCTCCAGCGCCGCAGCAACCTCGTCCATCCACGGCCCGAAGCGATCCGCTGCGTCCATCGCCCGATTGGTCAGCTTTTCGGCATCGGCGTCCATCAGCGCCGCCCAGCCGGCGGGGAGCATGCCAAAACCGAACATGCGGGTCGGGCAATGGCTGATCGCGCGGACCGGGCCGCTGGTGGGCCCGACGATATTGGCTTTGCAAACCGGCGCGCGGTGGCCGTCGGCGAAGACATATTCGCCGTCGGCGGCGGTCACGAAGCGGAATTGCGGACGGTCGGCGCGTTCAAATTCGTCGAATCGCGGCATGTTGACGCGCGCGAAATAAAAGCTCGAGACCAGCTCCGCCAGATCGGGATCGGGCGGAAAATATTGCAGATCGAACGGCGCATCACCGTCCGCGCCCGCTGGCAAGACTGTTGTTTCCGACATGACGAGACCGACCCCGGCAGCTTTTGGCGCTGCCTTATATTAACCCGCGCAAATCCTTTTGCCTTTTGAGGCAGCGCGTCAAGCGTCAAATTTTGTGACGATTATCCCCCCTGAGCAGCAATCCAGGCGTCCACCTGCTGTTCCAATATGTTAAGCGGCACCGGTCCCGATTTGAGCACGACGTCGTGGAAGGCGCGAATGTCGTAGCGTCCGCCAAGCTTTGCCTGCGCGCGCGACCGCAACTCCATGATTTTCAGCTTGCCGATCAGATAGGCGGTCGCCTGTCCCGGATAGACGATATAGCGCTCGATCCCCTTTTCGATGTCGCCATCGGGGTTGGGCGTATTCGCCTTCAGATAGGCGATCGCCTGCTCGCGGCTCCAGCGCTTGTCGTGAATGCCCGTGTCGACGACCAGCCGCGCGGCGCGCCACAGCTCCATCCCCAGCCGCCCGAAATCGCTATAGGGATCGGTATAAAAGCCCATGTCCCTGGCGAGTTCTTCCGAATAAAGGCCCCAGCCTTCGGTATAGGCGGTGAAGCCGCCAAAGCGGCGGAACGGCGGCAGGCCGCTCAGTTCGGTCTGCACCGCGCGTTGAAGATGATGCCCCGGCACGCCTTCATGATAGGCGAGCGCCTCCAGCTCGGTCTTCGGCATATCCTTGAGGTCATAGAGATTCACATAATAGGTGCCCGGCCGCGACCCGTCGGGGGAGGGGGAGGAGTAAAAGGCCTTGCCTGCCGATTTCTCGCGGAACGCCTCGACCGCCTTCACCACCAGCGGCGCTTTCGGCAGCGTGTTGAAAAAGGCCGGGAGCCGCGCCTCCATCGCTTTGGTCTTGGCATCGACCTCGGCCAGATAGGCTTCGCGCGATGTGTAATAATATTGCGGACTGGTGCGCAGATGGTCGAAAAATTGCGGCAGCGTGCCCTTGAAACCGACCTTCGCCATGATCGCCTTCATCTCGCCATGGATGCGCGCGACTTCGGACAGGCCGAGGTCGTGAATCTGCGCCGCGGTCATGTCGGTCGTAGTGTAGTTCGCCAGCAGCGCCTCATAATAGGCATTGCCGTCGGGCAGGCGCCAGATGCCGTCCTGTGTCGGCGCGCTCGCTTGCTGGCGCTTCATTTCGTCCAGCAGCCGGTCATAGGCGGGGCCCGCGCTTCCGGCCCATGCCGCGCTCGCGCTGCCGCCAAGACGCGCCTTTTCTGTGGCGGCGATATCGAGTTTATCGACCTTGGCGGTGAAATCCTCGATCACCGCATTGCCGGGTTTGCGGATATTTTCGATATCCGAAATCACATAGGCATAGACCCATTTGGGCGGCTGAATACCCGCCGCCGCGCGCTCCGCCGACTGCGCCGTCAGCGTATCGAGAAGCGGGCCAATGCCGCGGATGCGCTCGATATAGGCCTCGACCTCCGCGACATTCGATACGCGATGGATATTGATCAGAAAGGCGGGGAGCTGGCTCTGCGCGCCGTTCATCTGGTCGAAGAGATAGCCATGGCTGCGGAAAGGAAACAGGCGCTCTGCGCGCTCGGCCTGCGCGCCGAACAGTTCGAACGACAGCGCGTCGTCGGCGGATAGAGCGGCGGGGTCGAAGCTGCTGCGCATCGCCGCGGCGGTCGCCTGTTGCAGCTTGTGGCTCGCAACTTCGGCCTCGTCGCTGACATCGTCCCAGCGACCGTAATCGCCGTCGCGAATCCCGCGATAGGCCTTGCCCTGCGGCGACAGCGACAATTGCGCCTTGTCGTAATATTCGAAATATTGCGCGAGATTGGCGCCTGCCGGCGGCTCGGCGGGCGCTACGATGGTGGCGGGCGTGGCGACGTCGGGGGCCACCGAACAGCCTGCGGCGACGAGCATCAGCATGCTGGCGGACATGGCAGTGACAAGGCGGCGATGCGACACGATTTTCTCCCGGTTTTTCCGATATGCAGGGGGCTTGCCATCGCGCCGTCGCACGCGCAAGGGCGGGGCATGTCCTTCTTTGCTTCCGCTACCGATGCCGCCTATGCGCTCGTCCGCCCGCTCGTCCACGCCACCGATGGCGAGGCGGCGCATAATCTGACGATCAGCGCCTTGCAGCCGTTGCCGCGCGCCCACCGCGCGCTGACCAGCCCGGTGCTGGCGACCGAGCTGGCCGGGATCGCCTTTCCCAACCCGGTCGGGCTTGCCCCCGGTTTCGACAAGGATGCCCGCGTCGCGCATGTGATGCCGCATTTCGGTTTCGGCTTTGTCGAGGTCGGCACGCTCACCCCGCTGCCGCAGGAAGGCAATCCGCGCCCACGGCTGTTCCGGCTGGTCGAGGATGGTGCGGTGATCAACCGCATGGGCTTTAACAATGGCGGACAGGCTGCGGCGGCCGACCGGATCGCGCGGCTGCGCGGCTGCGGGCTCGCGGTGCCGCTTGGCATCAATATCGGCGCGAACAAGGACAGCGCCGACCGCATCGCCGACTATGCCAAGGGTACGGCGGCGATGGCGCCGCTCGCCGATTATCTGACCGTCAATATCAGCTCGCCCAACACCCCGGGGCTCCGCGCCTTGCAGGACAAGGGCGCGCTGGAGGCGCTGCTCGACGGTGTGGCGGCGGCGCAGCCCGCAGGCGCGGCCAAGCCCGTGTTCCTGAAGGTCGCACCCGATCTCGAGCCCGCCGATATCGACGATATTGTCGCGGTGGCGATCGACAAGGGACTGGCTGCGGTTATCGTATCGAACACCACGATCACGCGCCCCGCGCTGGCCTCGCGCCATGCCGATGAGGCCGGCGGGCTGTCGGGCGCCCCGCTCGCCGACCTCGCGTTGCAGCGGGTGAGGGACTTTCACGTCGCCAGTGGTGGCCAGGTGCCGCTGGTGGCCGCAGGCGGGATCGCCTCGGCCGAACAGGCGTGGGACCGTATTCTTGCTGGCGCCAGTCTGGTGCAAATCTATTCGGCGATGGTCTTTGCGGGGCCGGGGCTTGCTGCGCGGATCGCGCGCGGGCTGGAAAAGCTTGCGGTGCGCGATGGCTTCGCGCGGGTGGCCGACGCCGTGGGGACGCGATAAGCCATTTTTGCTCTGGGGAACAAGGCTTGCGTTGACCTGAGGCGCGCGCCAAAGTCACCGCATGTTGAAAAGATTCCTCCCTCTCGCAACCCTCCTTACCCTGACCCTCCCGTCGCTTGCCGCGGCGCAGGGCGTGACCTCGTCTGCCGATCCGCGCGCGACCGAGGCGGGGCGTCAGATTTTGCACGCGGGTGGCACGGCCGCCGACGCTGCGATCGCGATGGTTGCCATGCTGACGCTCGTCGAACCGCAATCGAGCGGGGTCGGAGGCGGCGGTTTCCTAGTTTATCACAACGCAGGCGACGATAGCATCGGGACGATCGACGGGCGCGAAATGGCGCCCGCTGCGGCGAAGCCCGGCCGCTTTCTCGCTCCCGATGGCAAGCCGCGTCCCTATTCGGACGTGATACCGGGCGGGCTGTCGGTCGGCGTGCCGGGCAATGTGCGGTTGATGGAAATGGCGCACAAGCGCTGGGGCAAGCTCGAATGGAAGGCGCTGTTTCAACCCGCGATCAAGCTGGCGGAAGAGGGGTATCAAGTGACCCCGGCGCTCTACAATTGGCTCGATCGCTTCCAGACCCAGTGGAAAGATTTCCCGGAAGCGCGCGCAATTTATTATGTCGACGGCAAGCCCGCACCGGTCGGCACGCGGATCAAGAATCCGGCCTATGCCGCTCTGCTGCGCGACATTGCGGCGCGTGGACCCGACGCTTTTTATGCCGGCGCCAATGCGCGCGCGATCAGCGATGCCGTGGCCAATGCGCAGCGTAACCCCGCGATACTGACCGCCAGGGACCTTGCCTCGTACAAGGCGAAGGATCGTCCGGCGGTCTGTGCAACCTATCGCGTTTACAAGGTGTGCGGCATGGGGCCGCCCTCGTCGGGCGCGACGACCGTTTTCGGTATTCTCGGCATGATCGAGGGCTGGGATATGAAGACGATGGGCAAGGCCAATCCGATGAGCTGGCACCTGCTGTCGGAGGCGATGCAGCTTGCTTATGCCGACCGCGAAAAATATCTCGGCGACGGCGATTTCGTCGATGTGCCCGTTACGGGGCTGCTCGACAAAAACTATCTGGCCGAGCGGCGGCAGCTGATCTCGCCCTATGGCCGTGCGACAAGCTATCCCGCGGGCGATCCGCCGGGAGCGAAGCCGCGCACGGTATCGGGCCCGGTCGCCGAGCAGGGCACGACCCATTTCGTCGTCGTCGACCGCGCGGGCAGCGTCGCGTCGATGACCTCGACGGTCGAAAGCATCTTTGGCAGCAACCTGATCGCCAACGGCTATTTCCTCAACAACGAGATGACCGATTTCGACCTGAGCCCCGAAAAGGGCGGCGCGCCCGCTGCGAACCGCGTCGAAGCGGGCAAACGGCCGCTGTCGTCGATGTCGCCGACGGTCGTCTATGGCCCCGACGGCAAGGTCGTGCTCGCGGTGGGTTCGGCGGGCGGCAAGCGGATCATCATGCATGTGACCAAGACGCTGGTCGGCGTGCTCGATTGGGGGCTGAGTGCCGAGGAGGCGATCGCGCTCCCCAACCTGTTCTACGGCCAGGCGGGCGTGCTGATCGAGGGCAACGACATGGGCAAGGCGATCGCCGAACAGATGAAGCCCTTTGGCTATGAGTTTAACCCCACCGATCTCGGGTCGAAGCTCAATGCCGCGCAACGCGTTGGCGATGTGTGGCACGGCGCCGCCGATCCGCGTGGTCCCGGCACTTCGTCGGTGGATGACGCGCCGCCGCAGGGCTAGAATACGACCAGGAAAAACATAACAGACCAACCTCTCCGGGGAGAGAAGAAAAATGAAATTGAAAAACCCGCATCTCGACCATTTCCCCAGCCTGGTCGCGATGTTCTTCGACCGCGCCGAACGGGGCGGCGACGATCCGTTTCTGTGGCGCAAGGCCGATCGCGCGTGGCAGCCGCTGAGCTGGCGACAGGTCGCGCATCAGGTCGCGGCGCTCGCGCATCATTTGCGCGCACTTGGGCTGAAGAATGGCGACCGGGTGGTGCTGGTCAGCGAAAACCGTCCCGAATGGTGCATCGCCGACCTTGGCATCATGGCCGCGGGCTGCATCACCGTCCCGACCTATACGACCAACACCGAACGCGACCACCAGCATATCCTCGACAATAGCGGCGCCCGCGCGGTGGTCGTTTCGACCGCGAAGCTGGCCCGGACGCTGATGCCCGCG
This sequence comes from Sphingopyxis witflariensis, assembly GCF_002205635.1. Classification (GTDB taxonomy): domain Bacteria; phylum Pseudomonadota; class Alphaproteobacteria; order Sphingomonadales; family Sphingomonadaceae; genus Sphingopyxis; species Sphingopyxis witflariensis. The sequence continues at coordinate 59,292 of NZ_NISJ01000006.1, forward strand.
GTGATGCGCTCGAACGCGCATATCGTCATCAGCATGGAAAATCTGCGTATCGGTCAGCAGGGCGACGTGGCGATCCACGACTGGGATTCGCTCGTTACGGGCGGTGAGGCGCATCTGGATGAAGCTCACACACGCGCTGCCGCAATGACCCGCGACGACACCGCCTGCCTTATCTATACCAGCGGCACCGGGGGCGCGCCACGCGGGGTGATGCAGCATCATGGCGCGATCCTGCACAATGCGGCAGGCGCTGCGGAAGTTCTCGTCAACGACTTCGGTATCGGCGACGAAGAGGTTTTCCTGTCCTTCCTCCCGCTCAGTCACGCCTATGAACATTCGGGCGGCCAGTTCCTGCCGATCATGGTCGGCGCGCAGATTTATTACAGCGAAGGCCTCGAAAAGCTCGTCGCGAATATCGAGGAGACGCGCCCGACGATCATGGTCGTCGTGCCGCGCCTGTTCGAGGTGATCCGTGCGCGGATGATCAAATCGGTCGAAAAACAGGGCAAGCTCGCCAACTGGATGCTGGGTCAGGCGCTGCGCGTCGGCGAAAAGGATTATGAGCGCCGCATGGGGGTGCTCGACCGGCCGGTCGACATCATCCTCGACAAATTGTTCCGGCCCAAGATCCAGAAACGCTTCGGCGGCCGGATGAAGGCGCTGGTGTCGGGCGGCGCACCGCTCAATCCCGAAATCGGCGTCTTCTTCCACTCGATCGGCCTGACCTTGCTTCAGGGCTATGGCCAGACCGAGGCGGGGCCGGTGATCAGCTGCAACCGCCCTGCCGCCGGGATCAAGATGGACACTGTTGGCCCGCCGCTGATGAACACCGAAGTGCGCATCGCCGACGATGGCGAAATATTGGTGCGCGGCGAGCTGGTGATGAAGGGCTATTGGCGTAACGAGGCGGAGACCGAGCGTGTGCTCGTTCCCGATCCGGCCGAGCCCGACAAGGGCCCCTGGCTTCACACCGGCGACATCGGCCATATCGACCCGCAGGGCCGCATCGTCATAACCGACCGCAAGAAGGATCTGATCGTCAACGACAAGGGCGACAATGTCTCACCCCAGCGCGTCGAGGGGATGCTGACGCTCCAGCCCGAAATCCTTCAGGCGATGGTCTATGGCGACAAGCGCCCACATCTGGTCGGCATGTTGGTTCCCGACCCCGAATGGATGGCCGAATGGGCCGAGGCCGAGGGGCTGCCCAAGGATTTGGAACGGCTGCGCGAACATGAGAAATTCCGCGCCGCGCTGCGCACCGCAGTCGACCGCGTCAACGATCAGCTGTCGGTGGTCGAGAAGGTCCGCAAATTCGACCTCGCCGATGCGCCCTTCACGATCGAGAATGAGCAGATGACGCCCTCGATGAAGATCCGGCGGCATGTCCTGAGGGAAGTTTATGCGGACAAGATTGCCGCGCTGTACAAGGCATAGCCCGTCGCCCCTGCCTTTGCGGGGGCGACGCTAACTATAGATAACAGGCGGGGCTGCGACCCGAGGAGCTCGGCGCAAACCGGACCCCGCCTGTGGCTGAACCCTTGGATTCAGCCTGCATCCCCTTCCGGTTTGCGATAGGGGACGAATTCGCCAAGTACGCATGTCGGACCGCGGATGCCGCTCGACCGATCGACCAGATGAAAGAAATCGCCGGCGCAGGTCGACGATCCGAACTGGCGCACGACCATGATGTCGCTGTCGCGCGCCAGGCCCGGACAGCTGCCCTTCAGGTCGTTGCGATAGACCAGCTTGCCGCTGGCCCGATAAAGCAGGATATCGTCCGATATGCGGATCGTGTCGGTGGTGCGGAAATTGGGCAGGCATTTTTCCGGCGGGCCCGGAACCTTGCCCGCGAGTTGCTTGTTGAGCCGCTCGGCCTGCTTCGGGGTGAGCGCTTCGGCGCCGGGAGCGGCGCTGCCGGCCGGGGCACAGCTTGCGATCAGTGGCGCCGCCATCAGCGCTGCGGCATAAATCAGCTTCGGCTTGGCCATCTTGTGTCTCCTCGACGGTTTCTTCAGGAATGGAGGTTTCTAAAAGCTATGCCGCATCCTTCAGCGCGCGGATGCGCCCGAGTTCTGCGGCGTTTGGCGCGCGCAGGAAGGGGTTGGTCGCGCGTTCAAGGCCGATGCTCGTCGGCACTGTCGCTTCACCCGCCGCACGCGCCGATTCGACCGCGGCCAGTCGCGCGGCAAGCGCCTCATTGCCGGGGTCGACGGTCACCGCGAAGCGCGCGTTCGACAGCGTATATTCGTGCGCGCAGTAAACGCGCGTCGCATCATCGAGCGTGCCCAGCTTTTGCATATTGGCGAACATCTGCTCGGCGGTGCCTTCGAACAGGCGGCCGCAGCCCATCGCGAACATCGTGTCGCCGACGAAAATCGCGGCGTCGCTGGCGAAATGATAGGCGATATGACCGGCGGTGTGTGCGGGGACGTCCCAGACCTCGGCTTCGACGCTGCCCAGGCGAACGCGATCGCCGCCCTTCACCTGGACGTCGAGCGTCGGGATGCGTTCAAATTCGGCGGCGGGGCCGGTGATCGTGCAGCCGGTTGCGGCCTTGATCGCGGCATTGCCGCCAGTGTGGTCGGGGTGCCAGTGGGTGTTCCAGATATCGGTGATCGTCCAACCGCGCTCTGTCGCTGCGGCGAGGACCGGTTCGGCAACCGCGGGATCGACGGCCATCGTCTTGCCGCTCTGGGGTTCGTGGACCAGCCAGACATAATTGTCGCTGAGGACGGGGATACGGACGATGTCGAGTGCAGTCACGAACGTTTCCTTTCTCGCCAGCCTCTCAACCATTTAGACGGAGCCGGTGGCGATCCGCCTTGATCGTACATCCTCAATGCACGATTGCATCCTGTCCTTCCGCAATAAATTCGACATGGCCGAAAGTATCGGCGAGCAGGGCGAGTTTGCCATAGCGAAAGCTATCTGTCTCCCCCTCTTGCATCGCCCATTGCGGTGATGCCGGGCACGTCGAAATCGATCGGCGCGCCCGGCATCATTGTTACCAGCTTCCCGTGTTGGGCATCGATGCCCAGGGTTCCTGCGGCGGCAAATGGCCTTCCTGCAGCAGTTCGACCGAAATGCCGTCGGGCGAGCGGACGAACGCCATATGGCCGTCGCGCGGCGGGCGGTTGATCGTCACCCCGGCGTCCATCAGCCGCTGGCACGTCGCGTAAATATCGTCAACGCGATAGGCAAGGTGGCCGAAGTTCCGGCCGCCGTCATAGGCTTCGGGTGCGCTGCCATCCTCGGCGGGCCAATTATAGGTCAGCTCGACCTCGGCGATGCCGTCCTGCCCCGGACAGGCGAGGAAGATCAGCGTGAAACGTCCCTGTTCGCTGTCAAAGCGGCGGGTTTCCTCCAGACCGATATGGTTGAAGAAGGCGATCGTTGCATCGGGGTCGGTGACCCGGATCATCGTGTGAAGATATTTTGTCATGGCCCTGTTTAGGCGCGCAGCGACATTTCTTCAAAGGCTTCGAACAAGGATATGAATTCATCCGGAACAGGCGTGGGTGCGCCCTGCGCTTCGGCGACATGGACGCTGACTTCCATCCCCGCCGCACGCAGGTCGTCTTTCCCCGCGCCATGCAGTTCGAACAAAAAGGTCATCGAGCTGCGGCCGACGCGCGAACAGCGCACGCAAATGTCGATTTCCTCGTCGAGCAGGATCGGCACCTTATAATCGACCTCGGCGCGCGCGACGTGAAATTCGGGGCTCTCGCGCTCGGGCCAGCGATCATAGACCCCGGCGGCGCGCCAATATTCGGTGATGCCAATGTCGAAATATTCGAGATAGCGGCTGTTGAATACAACGGCCTGCGCGTCGATTTCGGCATAGCGGACGCGCTTGCGGACGGAGAAGCGAAACTCACTGCGGGCCATGGGAATCCTTTAGTTTCGGGTGTCTGTTGCGAGCCGCGCGACGGTGTCGATCAGCAGCGCGATGTCGCTATCGCGCGACAGGCGGTGGTCGCCGCCCTTGATGAGCGTGGTTTGTACATCTTCGCTGGCGAGCGCCGCCGACAGGCGCAGGCTGATGTCGGGCGGGACGTCGCCATCTTCCTGCCCGTGGAGCAGACGGACCGGGCAGGCGAGCGGAATGACGGCGCCCAGCAGCCGGTTCGCTTCGCCCGACTGAAAAAAGCCGCGCGTCGTCACATAGGGCTGGTCGCTGTACGGTGTTTCCTCGCGCAACTCGCCCTCGGCGAGGATGATCGCCTTTTCGGTGTCGCTGAAACCCCAGTCGGTGAAATCGGGCGCGGCCGCAATGCCGACCAGCCCCGCAACGCGGCTCGGCCCGTCGCGTCGGACAAGCGCGAGCGCGGCGAGCAGCATCAGCCAGCCGCCCATCGACGACCCGACAATCAGCACGGGACCTTCGACGCGTGCGTCGATCAGGTCGATGATATCGCCGCGCCAGTCGAGCAGGGTCTGTTCGGCGAACAAACCGTCCGACTGGCCGCAACCGGCATAATCGAGCAACAGGCAGGCGCGTCCTTCGGCCGCGGCCCAGGCATGAAGCGCGGTCGCCTTGCCGCCCTCCATGTCGGACATGTAACCGGGCAGGAAGATGATCGTCGGTCCCGTTCCCACGACGTGGCGATAGGCAAGGCGGGGGCGGCCGGACCGCTCCAGATATTCGGGTGCGGGCGTTTCGGTCACGCCGCTCCGTCCTCTGTTTCCGTTCGTGTCGAGCGAAGTCGAGACACCCCTCGTCGTGGCGCAGGGCCGAGGGGCATCTCGACTTCGCTCGATGCGAACGGGTCTTTTGACGAATGCGTTTCGGTCACGCCGGTCAGATGACCCAGTCGACCGTGCTCATCTGGGCAACGGCCTGTCCCTTGGCGCTTCGCTGTTCGACCATGATCTTGTTGAGGCGGCGGATCGTGTCGCTACCGGTGGTGATGCACCAGCCGGGAACGACCGCATGGACCAGTGCGCCCAGCCCGCCCCAGATCATCGTGACCCCGAATTTCGACGCGACGCCGAAATGCTCGATATAATCTTCATCGACGCTCCTGGGATGGTCGACGAACAGATGTTTGAACAGCTTGAGCATTGGGGGGACGGCTCCTTTTCCGGCTGCTGCCGCCCTAGCGGGATCGTATATCGCTCGCAAGGGCGGCGGCTTTCGAAGGCTCAATCTCTCAGGAAAATGGCCTCGATCGGCAGGCCGAACAGGTCGGCGATACGAAAGGCGAGGGGGAGCGACGGGTCATATTTCCCTGTTTCGATCGCATTGACCGACTGGCGCGACACTTGCAGCCGCTCGGCGAGGTCGCCCTGGCTCCAGTCGCGTTCGGCGCGCAGGACTTTCAGCCGGTTCTTCACGCGCCGCGCACCTTGTTGACAAGCTGGCCGACGGCCAGTCCTATCGCCCACATCGGCACCACCGCCCATGTCGGGACATGGGGTGCGACGCCGAAAGTTGTCAGAAAACCCCAAAAGGTTCCGATCGCGAGCAGCAATCCCGTCGCCATGAGCGCAGCATTGACCGTCCGGGCACGCAGATATTCGTCACTCTCTTCGATGACATAGCGCGTCATCGCCCAGATCATGCCGAAAGTACCGAGTGTGGGCAGCAGCGACAGTGTCGCGGCGACCGACTTCGAAACCGCCCGATCGTCGAACAGCGCCACCGCGATCAAAAATCCGATCACATAGGCGAAAGAGGCGGCGAGCATCCGCCGACTATAGCGCATCGCAGCGGGCGAAGCGGAACCGGTCGCTCGCTGCATCCGCTCGGGCGCGCGCACCATCGGGATCAACAGCAGCATCGGGAGCAGCATCACCGCCATGCCCCACGGCGGCTGGATGAAGTCGCCCGATATGATCAGGAGACCGGCGGCGATCATGCCGACCATGAAGGCGGTTACCCAGAAGAGGGTGGCGCGTTTTGCGGAGGCAGCGGTATTGGTCGTCATGTCAAGCTTCCTTGCGAATAAGTAAAGGAAGGTTGATATTTTGAAACGGGTGAGTCAAGTTTCATTGACAAGGTGCAAAGCTATCAAGACTATATCGTCACCCCGGACTTGATCCGGGGTCACGCTTTGCCCGCGAGGAAAGGATGGATGCCGGATCAAGTCCGGCATGACGCATGTTAGGGGGATGGCAAAGCCGGGGCTTCGCCGATCAGCCGGCTCGGCCAGCCAATCCGTACCAGCGTTTCGTCGGGGTCTGACAACGCGAACTCATACATGCCCCATGGCTTGTGCGTCGGCGCCTTTTCGCGCTCGAGGATATGGTCGCGCATCCGTTCCGCGATGTCCTCGACGCGCGCAGTGTAGAAATAGAGGCCGAAGGGATTTTGTCCCGGCACCAGCCAACCGTCGGGCGACTCGCTGGTCAGGTGAAGCTGCCAGCCCGCGCCATCGCTCAGGATGCGATAGCTGCCATAATCACCTTCGACCGCCAGCCCGAGCCGTTCGTAAAAGGCGGTGCTGACATCGAGGTCGGTGCACGGCAGGATGGCGACGATGCTATGCTGGGGCTGGTCGGTCATAGGCGCAGGCTATCGTGCGCCGCCCGAACGGCCAAGCGATGACGCCACCGCCAGTTGAGAAGATGCGCGGAAGCAAGGCTGATTGCCCCCGCCGACGTCAGCAGCCGGTCGGCCAGCTCGCGATCCGCCGTCGCGATCCAGCCTTCATGCGCCGCAAGCCCAAGCGCCAACAAGCCGAGCCCCAGTGCGGCAAGGAACGCGGGGGCAAACCGCCGGTGCCGCCGCCACCCGTCTGACATTGCGATCAGCGCGGCGGGCAGCGCGAGCAGCAGGATCGCGGCATGCACACCCTCAGGCAGGGTCAACCAGTGGCCGAGCGCCGGAGCGAGCAGGATGGCGAGCGGCAAGGCGAGGCAATGGATCAGGCAGGTCAGCGACAGGCCGACCCCCGCCAGATCGGCGGCGCGCGGGCGGAGTGTGGGGAGGCACATGCAATGTCTTTCGCGGGAGGGGTGGCGCTGCCCAGATAAGGATACAATGTATCATTGCAAGGTCTATTGTGAATCGGGCACTTGCCGCCCCTGTTGCGCGCTGGCAAAGGGGCGGGTGTTTATCCCGCCAGAAAGGCCCCTTTTTCGATGTCCCAGATGATCCGTGTCACCCTTCCCGATGGCTCTGCCCGAGAAGTCGCGCGCGGAACTACTCCGGCGCAGATTGCCGCCGACATCGGACCCGGCCTTGCCAAGGCCGCGCTCGCAGCGAAAATCGACGGCGAACTGCGCGATATCATGCGCCCGCTGGAGGAGGATACCAACCTCGCGCTGGTGACCAGCCGCGATGAGGCCGATGCGCTTGAACTCTTCCGCCACGACTTTGCGCATGTGCTGGCCGAAGCGGTGCAGAACCTGTTTCCGGGCACCCAGATCACCTTCGGTCCGTCGACCGGCGACGGCTTTTATTATGACTTCGCGCCCGCCGCCGATCGCGGCCCGTTCCGCGACGACGAACTGCCGCTGATCGAAGAGGAGATGCGCCGCATCATCGCCGCCGACCTGCCGCTGACCCGCGAAGTGTGGGAGCGCGACAAGCTGATCGCCAAATGGGCCGCCGATGGCGAGAGCTTCAAGGCCGAATGGGCCGCCGAATTGCCCGAGGGCGAGGAACTGACCGTCTACCGCAGCGGTGACGGCTGGATGGACATGTGCCGCGGCCCGCACTTGGCCTCGACGGGCAAGCTCGACCCCGCCGCGTTCAAGCTGACGCGCGTGTCGGGCGCCTATTGGCGCGGCGACCAGAAAAACGCCCAGCTCAGTCGCATCTATGGCACCGGCTGGCTCAACAAGAAGCAGCTCAACGAGCATCTTGTCCGGCTCGAAGAGGCCGCGAAGCGCGACCACCGCAAGATCGGCCGCGAGATGGACCTGTTCCACCTGCAGGAAGAAGCCCACGGCAGCGTCTTCTGGCACCCCAAGGGCTATCGCATTTACCGCGAGCTTGAGGCCTATATGCGCCGCGCGATCGACGGTTCGGGCTATGCTGAGGTCAAGACCCCGCAGGTGATGGACGCCAAACAGTGGGAGCAGTCGGGCCACTGGGGCAAATATCGCGAGAATATGTTCGTCATCCCCGACGAAGTCCCGAACATCGAGGATGAAGGCCCGATCGTCTCCGACGACGCCGAGTGGATGGCGCTCAAGCCGATGAACTGCCCCGCGCACGTCCTGATCTTCCGTCAGGGAACCAAATCCTACCGCGACCTGCCGCTGCGCATGGCCGAAATGGGCTGCTGCCACCGCAACGAGCCGCATGGTGCGCTCCACGGCATCATGCGCGTGCGCCAGTTCACGCAGGACGATGGCCATATCTTCTGCCGCGAAGACCAGATCGTCGAGGAAGTCCGCGATTTCTGCGCGCTGCTCGACCGCGTCTACAAGCAGCTTGGGTTCGAGAAATATGCGGTGAAGCTCGCGCTGCGCCCCGACATGCGCTTCGGCACTGAAGAAATGTGGGACAAGGCCGAGGCCGAGCTTCGCGAAGCGGTTGAACGCGCGGGCATGGCGACCGAAGAATATGGCTGGGAAGAATTGCCGGGCGAGGGCGCTTTCTACGCCCCCAAGCTCGAATTCCACCTGACCGACGCGATCGGCCGCACCTGGCAGTGCGGGACGATCCAGTCCGACCGCGTGATGCCCGAACGTCTCGATGCGAGCTATATCGGCGAGGACGGCGCGCGCCACCGCCCGGTGATGCTCCACCGCGCGATCCTCGGCACCTATGAACGCTTCATCGGCATATTGATCGAGCACTTCGCCGGTCGCTTCCCGACCTGGCTCGCACCGGTGCAGGCGGTCGTCGCGACGATCGTCTCCGACGCAGACGACTATGCCAGCGACGCGCTCGCCCAGCTCACCGCGGCGGGCATCCGCGCCGAAAGCGACCTTCGCAACGAGAAGATCAATTACAAGGTCCGCGAACATAGCCTGCAAAAAGTTCCCTATCTGCTCGTCGTCGGCAAGCGCGAGGCCGAAGAAGGCACCGTCGCGATCCGCACCCTCGGTCAGGACGGCCAGCGCATCATGCCGCTCGCCGAAGCGATCGCGATGCTGAAGGGCGAAGCGACCCCGCCCGATCTGCGCGATTGAGCGTGAAGCCGCGGCGACGCTGGTGGCGCTGGCTGTTGCTGCTGGCGCTTGTCGGCGTCGCGCTTCTGGCCAAAGGTTATTGGAACGCGACGCGCGATCCGGTGATCCGGTCTGCGACGGTGGAGGTCGCCGACTGGCCCGCGGGCCAGCCGCCGTTGAAACTGCTTCTACTGTCTGACATTCATGTCGCGGGCCCCGACATGCCGCCCGCGCGGCTGACGCGCATTGTTGCGGAGCTCAATGCGCTGCGGCCCGACGTCGTGCTGATCGCAGGCGATCTCGTCAGCGAAAAGCGGGCCGCCACGCACATTTATACGGCTGCGCAGGTCGTTGCGCCGCTAGGCGGCTTTCGCGCGCCGCTGGGCGTTGTCGTCGTACCGGGCAATCACGACCATTGGTTTGACCCGGCGGCGCTACGCGGCGAGTTGGAAACGCAGAAAGTCCGGGTTCTGCAAAATGAGGCGGTGAAGCTTGGCCCGCTGGTCATTGGCGGCATCGACGATGATTATTCAGGCCACGCCGATGTTGCCGCAACGCTGGCGGCAATGGACCGTCTCGGTCCCGGCGTCCCGCTGATCCTCACGCACAGCCCCGACAGCATACCCGCGGTCAAGCGGCCGGTCGCGGCTATCCTCGCCGGCCATACCCATTGCGGCCAGATCCGTTTTCCCTTCATCGGCGCGATTTCCTATGTCTCGCGCTACGGCGACCGCTTCGCCTGCGGCGACATGATCGACCGGAGCCAGCGTATCTTCGTCGGCGCCGGGCTCGGGACGAGCCTCTTGCCGCTGCGATTCAACACACCGCCCGATGCGTGGCTGGTCACTCTCAAAGCAAAGGCCGCCCGCCCATGACCGACCTGTCGCAGCTTGTCGGCATCGCCCCGCTGACCCTCGCCGGCGCGGCGGCGATGACCTTTGGCGCCGCTTATGTGCGCGGGCTGACCGGCTTCGGGATGGCGATCATTCTCGTGCCCCTGCTCGGCCTGATCATGGCGCCGGGCGAGGCGGTGGTGCTCGGCATCTTGCTGCAACTGCTGATCGGCCCCGTGGGGATCAAGGTCATCATGGCCGACGCCGACCGGACGACCGCGGTGCCGATCGCGCTGCTCGCGATGGCGTCGACGCCGATCGGCATGTTCGCGCTCAATGCCACGACACCCGATCTCGCGCGGATATTGATTACGACGGTCGCGGTCGGGGCGTTCGTCGCGGTGCTGCTGCCGAAGCAGGCGGAAGGTCATCAGCCCGGCCGCCTCGCGGTGGGAGGAACAGGCATAGCGGCGGGTATCTTGACCGGATTTGCCGCGATGCCGGGGCCGCCCGTTGTGCCCTTCTATTTCCGCCGCCACCTCGAACCGCGGGTGACGCGGGCGTCTATGCTGCTGATCTTCTTTGCGACCGCGATCGCGGGTTCGCTCGCGGCGCTGTGGGTCGGGATTGCAACCTGGCGCCTGTTCCTGCTCGCGGTGCTGCTGTTCCCGCCGATGTGGCTCGGCAACCGCGTCGGCGCGCGCCATTTCGGCCATGTCCCGCCGCGCGTGTGGCAGACGATGGTCGCGGTTGTCCTCGGCGTTGCCGCGGTGTCGGCGGTGGTGCGGGCGCTGAACTGACTCGTTTTCCGTTCGCTCGACACGAACGGGCAATTTATAGACTCCGCAAAGCCTGCGCCGGTCGCGCCGAGAGCAAGGGCCAGCTTCCCGCAATCCCGATCAGGAACGACAGCCCCGCGCCGCCGAGCAGGGTCGCGCCGACGATGAACGGATCGGGGGCAAAGGTGAATTCGAACAGCTGGGTGACCACATACCACGCCCCGGCAAGCCCGAGCCCGAGCGCCAACACCGCAAGGATCGCCGCCAGCACCGCATATTCCAGTCCCTGCGCGCCCAAAATCTGGCCTCTCGTGGCGCCGAGCAGCTTCAGGATCACGCTGTCGTAAACGCGCCGTTCGCGGCTCGCGGCGATCGCGCCGATCAGCACCGCAATGCCCGCGAGGATCGCGATGCTCGCCGCCGCCGCAATCGCCTGGCTCATCTGGGTGAGCAAAGTCGTGACCTGCGACACGACATCGCGCACCGCGATCAGCGATGCCGAGGGGAAGGCGCGCGGGATGCTGCGTGCGAGAGCGGTCTCGGCCTGCGGCGATACCGCCACCGTCGCGACCATATTGTGCGGCGCGGCGTCGAAGGTGCCGGGCGAAAATACGAGCACATAGTTGAGCCCGAAATTGTCCCATTCGACGGTGCGGAGCGATGCGACCTTGGCCTGCACCTCGACCCCCAGCACATTGACCGACAGCGTATCGCCGATCTTCAGCCCCAGCGAGGTCGCGACTTCCTGCTCGACGCTGACCAGCGGCGGTCCCTTGTAATCGGCCGCCCACCATGCGCCGCCGACCAGCGTGCTGCCGTTGGGAAGGACGGGGCTATAGGTCAGCCCGCGGTCGCCGCGCAGCACCCATGCGCCTTCGGGTAATTCGGCGAGCTCATCGACGCGCTGCCCGGCGAATTCGGTGACGCTGCCGCGCAGCGCGGGGATCAGATTGACGTCGGCTTGCGGGTCGGCCCCGCGCACCAGCGCGCGGAACGGCGCGATCCCGTCGCGCGGCACGTCGAGGACGAAAAAGCTGGGCGCACGCTGCGGCACGGTGCGGCTGATCTCGGCGGTGATGCTCGTCTGGATCGCGGCGAGGGTGACGAACAAAGTCAGCCCGAGCCCCAGCGCCACCACCAGCGCGCCCGTCGCGGCGCCGGGGCGGTGCAGATTGGCGAGAGCGAGGCGGAACAGCGGGCGGCGCGGGCGGGGCAGGCGGCTCGCGGTGCGGCGCACCAGCCAGCCGAGTCCAACGAGGATGAGGAGCAAGCCAACCGCTGCGCCGATGAAGCTCAGCGCGAACAAAGGCTCGCGCGCGGTGCCGACCGCGAGCGCGATGATCGCGGCGAGCGCCGCGCCCACCGCGAGGATCGTCGGCCGGTCGACGCGCGCCGCGCTGTCGACCGTCGCGCGATAGAGCCCCGCCGCCGGGACATGCTTTGTCGCCGCGAGCGGGGGCAGGGCAAAGGCGATCGCGATCAACAGGCCATAAGCCGCGCTGACCGCAAGCGGCAGCGGATAGATGGCGAAGCCCGGACGCACCGGCAGCACGTCCCCCGCGACCGCACCGATCGCAATGGGCGCGAGCGCGCCAACGATCAGCCCGGCGACGATCGACACCGCCGCGACTGCCAAAATTTGCAGGCCATAAATGCGCAGCACCGCGCCGCTGTCGGCGCCGAGCACCTTCAGTGTTGCAAGGCCGGGGCGTTTGCCCGCGAGATAGCTCGCGACACCATTGCCGACGCCGATCCCGGCGATCACCAGCGCGGCGAGCCCGACGAGCGACAGGAACTGTCCCATCCGCTCGATGAAGCGCCGCGTGCCCGGAGCGCCATTGCTGCGGTCGGCAATGTCCCAGCCGGCCTCGGGGAATTGGGCGGTCAGCGCCTTGCCGACCGCTTCGGGGTTGGCGCTATCGGGCAGACGCAGGCGATATTTGCTCTCGTAAAGGCTGCCCGGCTGGATCAACTGTGTTGCAGGCAGGTCGGACAGCCCGATGATCGCGACCGGGCCGAGGGTGAAGCCTTCGCCCAGCCGGTCGGGCTCTTCGGCGATGATGCCGTCGATTTTAAATGTCTTGTCGCCAAATTTCACGCTGCCGCCGACATTGAGGTCAAGCCGTGACGCGAGATCCTTGCCGATCCAGATGCCGCCCGGCGGCGGCGGGCCGCGGCGTTCGCCGTTTTCCAACCGCATGCTGCCATAGAGCGGATAGGCGCCGTCGATCGCCTTGAGTTCGGAAAGCAATGCGTCGCCGCCCGGCGCATTGGCCATCGCGCGCATTCGTACCGTGGCCGAAGGCGCGCCGGCGCGGCGGAAACCCGCCATCTCCTCTGCGGTCGCTTCGCGCTGCGGCAGGCTGAATTCGACGTCGCCGCCAAGGATCGTCTGGCCACGCACCTCGAGTTCGGACGTAATACCGCGCGTGAGGCTGCCGATCGCCGCGAGCGTCGCGACGCCGAGGAACAGGCAGACCGCAAGCAGCCGGAGGCCACGGATACGCGTCGCAAGATCGCGCCGGGCGATCCGCCAGAGGGTGGCGAGCGGGAGCATCAGATCCTCCCCCAACGGGGGAGGGGGGCCACCCGCAGGGTGGTGGAGGGGCACGGGAGGCCATGCGCAGCGCTTGACTGAACGTGCCCCTCCACCATACTTTGCATGGTCCCCCTCCCCGTTTCGGGGAGGATGGCTTCGCCCTTCACGCCCGTTCCTCAATTCGCCCATCGTGCATCACCACAACACGGTCGCAATGTTCGGCAAGCTCAGGATCATGGGTGATGATCAGCAATGTCGCCCCTAGCGCGGCGCGGCGCGCGAAGATCAGCTCGATGATCGCATGCCCGGTCGCGGTGTCGAGATTGCCCGTCGGCTCGTCGGCAAAGATGATAGCGGGTGAACTCGCCATCGCGCGCGCGATCGCGACGCGCTGCTGCTCGCCGCCCGACAGTTGCGCGGGATAATGGGTGAGCCGGTGGCCTAGCCCGACCGCCTCCAACTCGGCGGCGGCACGTCCGAATGGATCGGATATTCCCGCCAGTTCCAGCGGCACCGCGACATTCTCGAGCGCCGTCATCGTGGGGAGAAGATGAAACGCCTGCAACACGATGCCGACGCGCCCGCGCCTGGCCCGTGCCAGATCATCCTCGTCCATCGTCGCAAAATCGAGTCCCGCGACGTGGATACTGCCGCCGTTGGCGCGTTCGAGCCCCGCCAGCACCGCCATCAGCGAGCTTTTGCCCGATCCCGACGGGCCGAGCAGCGCGACCGATGTTCCGGCCGGAACCTCCAGGTCGACCCCGCGCAATATTTCGACAGGGGCCTTGTCGCTCCCCAAAGTCAGCGTCACATTATGGGCGGCGATCGCCAGTTCTGGCGAAGGTCGATGCGCGTCGGTCAAGGAAGGACCCTTTGGAAATGAGAACGGCCGGATGGCGCTCTTGCGCTTTATATGGTTGCGCCATCGCGCTTTGCCAACCGCTTGCTGCGTGCGGATCGGCGGAGACGCCATCGGCTTCGACCAATGACAAGGCCGCAGCGAAGGCTGGGCCCGCGATCCCCGCCGACGCGCCGCTCGTCATTGCCTTTGGTGACAGTCTCTATGCCGGCTATCAGCTTGCTCCAAAGGAAGGCCTCGCCCCGCAATTGCAGGCGGCACTGACCCAGGATGGCGTCGTCGCGCGGGTGCAGAATGCCGGTGTGTCGGGCGACACCACCGCGGCCGGGCGCCAGCGCCTGACCTATGTGCTCGACAATGCAAAGACGAAGCCGGCGCTCGTCGTGCTGGGACTCGGCGGCAACGACATGCTGCGCGGAATCGGCCCCGACCAGACACGCGCCAATCTCGACGCGATGCTGGCCGAACTCAAGAAGCGCGAGATTCCTGTGCTGCTGACCGGCATGGTCGCGGCGCCGAACCTCGGCAACGACTATGCCAAGGCGTTCAACCCGATTTATTCCGACCTTGCCGGGAAATATGGCGTGAGCTTCTACCCCTTCATCCTCGACAATGTCGTCACCGATAAAAAACTGATGCTCGCCGACAATATGCACCCCAATGCCAAAGGGGTGACGGTGATCGCGGAGGGACTGGCGCCGCTGGTCGAACAGGCGCTGCCGAATACGCAATGATAAATCCTCCCTGTGCCGCAGGCATGGGGAGGGGGACCGCCGCGAAGCGGTGGGGGAGGGGCTGCGACGCCAGCGCCAAAGCTCCTCCGTCAGCGGTCTTGCCGCTGCCACCTCCCCATCGCTACGCGACAGGGAGGATTGAAGGTATCAGCCCCCGCGCGGCCCGAACAATATGATCGCCGCGCCGCCCAGACAGACAGCTGCACCGATCACATCCCAGCGATCGGGCTTGGCCCCCTCGACCGCCCACAGCCAGATCAGCGCCGACACGATATAGACCCCGCCATAGGCGGCGTAAGTGCGTCCGGCATGTTCGGCATCGACCAGCGTCAGCAGATAAGCGAACAGCGCCAGCGACGCCATTCCCGGCGCGATCCACCACACCGACTTGTCCATCCGCAGCCACGCCCAAAAGGCGAAGCAACCGGCAATTTCGGCGAGCGCGGCGCCGATATAGGCAAATGCTGTCATCCGCTGCTGTTGGCGTCACCGCGCGGTAAGCGCAAACAAAAAGGGGCGGCCCGATGGACCGCCCCTTCCTGTTTCAGTTTCTGTCCGAAGGATCAGAAAGCCATGCCGAGGCCGACAGCAAAGGTGTCGAAGTCGCTGAAGTTTTCGATGAACTGGTGGCGATATTCAACCTTGCCGTACAGGTTCTGGCCCAGCTTGTGCTGGTAGCCTGCACCGACATAGGGATCGTCGATCTGGCCGAAGGTGTAACCGGCGTTGACATAGGCCTTGCCGTTGGCGCCAACCTTGGCACCAGCGCGGCCGCCAGCCGAGAACTGAACCTTGTAACCGTCGGCGAGAACCTTGTCGCCAGCGATTTCGGCGCCCGCGAATGCGGTC
Source organism: Sphingopyxis witflariensis (assembly GCF_002205635.1). Taxonomy (GTDB): domain Bacteria; phylum Pseudomonadota; class Alphaproteobacteria; order Sphingomonadales; family Sphingomonadaceae; genus Sphingopyxis; species Sphingopyxis witflariensis. The sequence goes on from NZ_NISJ01000006.1 coordinate 74,957, forward strand.
GAGCCGAGGTCGAAATCATAACCTGCAGCGACGCCAGCAGTGGCATCGTCGAGGCCGCCGCCGGTGATGTAGCCGCCGCGCACTTCGACGCGAGCTTCGCCACCATCAGCAGCCAGGGCCGGGGTTGCAACAATGGCCGACAGGAGAGCGGCTGCAACTGCGAATTTTTTCATTTTTATTCCTTCACTCTGACTTGGCCACGCCCTTTGGGTCGCGGTCCGGCCCCTAAATGGCGTTTTCGGCTGTCGCTTCAATGAATGGATCGTTCAGATTGTGACAATTTTCTTACCTGTGTTAATTTTACAACACAGCATAGGTATGCGCTGGCGCAATGGGCCGAATAACAGGCGCATGGGACCTCGGTCCCGGCGAAAGAGAAGCTCGCCGGGGCAATTTTACGCGGTGATGGAGGCCCGTTATTCGCCGGGATGGCGACTCGAAGGCTTAGCCGAGCGCCGCCTGCTTTTCCTCGGCGATGCGGTCGAGTTCGGCGCGGGTCGGCTTGGTCGCCGCGCTCTTCAGCTGACCGCAGGCGGCCATGATGTCGCGCCCGCGCGGGGTGCGAACCGGCGCCGAAATCCCCGCCTTGAAAATCAGATTGCTGAACGCACGCACCCGCTCGGGTGACGAACATTCATACATCGCGCCGGGCCAGGGGTTGAAGGGGATCAAGTTTACCTTCGCGTGCAGGCCATATTGCTTGATCAGCCGGACGAGCTCGCGTGCATCGTCGTCGCTGTCATTCTTGTCCTTCAGCATCACATATTCAAAGGTGATGCGCCGCGAATTGCCGGCGCCAGGATAATCGGCGCACGCCTGCAACAATTCCTCGATGCCATATTTGCGGTTCAGCGGCACGATCTCGTCGCGGATTTCCTTCGACACCGCGTGGAGCGAGACCGCGAGATTGACGCCAATTTCTTCGCCCGCGCGCGCCATCATCGGCACGACGCCGCTGGTCGACAGGGTGATCCGGCGCCGCGACAGCGCCAGGCCGTCGCCGTCCATGACGATCTTGAGCGCGCCTTTGACTTCGTCGAAATTATACAGCGGCTCGCCCATGCCCATCATCACGATGTTGGTCAGGATGCGGCCGTCGGCGGTGTAATGACCGCCCTCTTCGTCGCCGTCGTCCTCTTCGGGATCGGGTCCAAAGCCCGCCATCGTGCCCTTGGGCCATTCGCCCAGTTCGTCGCGCGCCAGCATCACCTGTCCGACGATCTCGCCCGCGGCGAGGTTGCGGACGAGGCGCATCGTTCCGGTGTGGCAGAAACGGCAATTGAGCGTGCAGCCGACCTGGCTCGACACGCAGAGCGTTCCCCGATCGGCGTCGGGGATGAAGACCATTTCATATTCCTGGCCGTCGGCGGCGGCGAGCAGCCATTTGCGCGTGCCGTCGTTCGACACCTGCGCCTCGCGCACCGTCGGGCGGCCGATGATGAAACGGTCGGTCAGCCACGGGCGCATCGTCTTGGCGATGTCGGTCATCGCCTCGAAATCGGTGACCCCGCGGTGGTAGATCCAGTGCCAGATCTGCTTGGCGCGCAGCTTCGCGGCCTTGGCGTCAAGCCCGGCCTCGACCAGCACGCCGCCGATGGCGTCGCGGGTCAATCCGACAAGGTCGATGCGGTTGCCCCCGCGCAGGGGAACGGTGCCCGTCGTGACGGGGTCGATATGGCCGGGGATCTGCATGATGTCGGCCCTATAGTCGCGAAGCGGCGTCAGCGCAATTGCGCGCTGCGCCTCCGCCCGTTCGTCCGCGCGTCAGGCCCCGTGATAGGTCTCCAACGCGTCTTCCAGTTCCTCGACCGTTCCGACCTGGGTGCGGTCCTCATCGGCCACATGCGGGAAAATCGCATCGAGCCGGCGTCGCAGCGTCGCGTCAAAGGTCGGCTGATTCGAAATGCGTGCATTGCCGACGGTCAGTTCCATGCGGATCGCATCCTTGATCCGCTGCAGCGCCGCGCCGTCCAAAATTCCGGCAGTCAGCAATTCTTCGCACAACTGGATCAACCCGACGGTCGTTGCGTGCGAACGCAGGCCGATGAACTCCAGCGTCCGGTGCTTCTCGCGCGGGCATAGTTCATTCTGGCTGACAATATTCATCTGACAGGCTTCCTTCTCCATCCGTACCCGCCGAAGTGACGCGCCCATTTCGGGTCTGTCATCTGCCACATCGGCTTGCGGTGGATCATGAGCCTATATCCAGCATTTCGGCAAGTGCCGACACGCGTCACCGTCAATTTAGTTGTCGAAGGATCGCCAGAATAGCCCGCGCCGCCAGGATATCGCACATCCGGCGACCGATCGCTGCCGCGCCTCGGCCACCAGGCGAGCATATCGACTATTTCTGGATCGAGCTGACGCGAATGGGTTGACCGTGCGATGCATTGGCAATCACCATTTCGGCCTGTGCCGAGGCAAGGGTCCGCGTCTCGTTGCGGCAATGCCGGACATCATTCTGGCCTGCGAGATCGAAATCCGACGCCGATCCGCACACCGCAACGGCGGCGCGCCATATCCGGCGGTCGAGCGTCCGGGCACCTGCCTCGGTTCGCAGGTCGAGGTCTTTATGCTGCACGATCATGCTCGGGTTCGCGGGCGCAGGCTGGGCGAGCACTGGCTGGCCAAAGGAAGCGGCAGTCAGGGCGGCGAGGATCAAAAGCTTTTTCATCTTGTGTCTCCATCGGCCGGCTAAGCAGGAGGGGAGGAAGCCGGTGACACACCAGATAATCGATCGCGCGGAGCGAAAGGAGCAACGATGTTGCGCGACCATTCTGCAAAATTGCAGAATGAGCCAAAGACGATTATGACGCACAAGACGCCATGTACGACTGGAACGACCTTAAAGCCTTTCTCGCGGTGGCGGAGACAGGCAGCACGCTATCCGCGGCGCAGACCCTGCGCGTCAGCCAGACGACGGTGGCGCGCCGCGTGGCCGCTCTGGAGCAGGCGACCGGCCTCAACCTCTTCGAGCGGCGACAGGCGGGCTATGCGCTGACCCCGGTGGGCGAGGCGATGATGGCGAGCGCCGTCGCGGTTCGCGATGCGGCCGACCGTTTCGGCGAAGCGGCAGGCGCCCGGTCGCGCGACGCGGGCGGTACGGTCAGCCTGACGGCGATGGAAATTTTCGCGGTGACGATCCTGCCGCCGATCCTGCGCGATCTTCGCGCCGCGCACCCCGGCATCCATATCCACCTCGACACCGCCGACGAACCGCGCGATCTGGCCGCCGGCGCGGCCGACATTGCGATCCGCAGCAGCAAACAGCCCGCCGGTGCGGGCCTCGTCGGGCGGCGCATCGCCGACAATCCCTGGACCCTCTATTGCAGCCGCGATTATGCCGACCGGCACGGCATCCCGCACAGCCGCGCGGAACTTGCCGCCCACCCCTTCATCGGCGGCGGCGGCGGAGTCTGGGAACCCTATCAGGCCTGGCTGCGGCAATATGGGCTCGAGACATCGGTGGTGATGCAATATGATAGCGGAACCGGCCTGCTCGCGGGTGTCCGCTCGGGCATGGGCCTCACCATCTTGCCCGCCTTCATCGCCGACCGCGAACCCGATCTCATCCGCTGCATTCCGCCCAAAAGCGAAGACACCACAGGCCTGTGGCTGCTCACCCACGAACGGCTGCGCCATGTGCCGCGCGTCCGCCTGGTCCTCGACTTCATCGCGGCTGAACTGACGAAGCTGGCGCGGGAGAAGTAGCAAGGACGGCGACTGGCCCCACCACTCAGAAATCGCTGTCCTACAATATTCGGCCGATCTAGCCTTGTCGGCCATGGCCCGCCACACCCCTTTCCCATTCTTCCTCGCGCCGGACAGGGCGGGTGCCGGTGCGGGCAGAATATGCGATTCCGGAGTGAAGTTACGCAGTTTTCCATCGCCCAGCGCCAACCAGCCCTCTCTTCACCCCGGGCTTGACCCGGGGCCTGCCTTGTTTTGGCGGCATACACCAAAGGCAGGCGGGTCCCGGGTCAAGCCCGGGATGGCGATCCGGGAAATACAGCGCGTGGAGTCGCGATTCCTGAATGAAGTTGCGCAGAATTCCGCCCTTTCGACGGAAATCCGCAACCCCCTCCTTCGTCACCCCGGACTTGATCCGGGGTCCCGCTTTCGGGCGTCGCGGAGCGGGACCCCGGATCAAGTCCGGGGTGACGATTAGGATTGGCTTTCAGAATGAAGTTGCGCAGTTTTCCGGGCGATTCCCTTGGCCACTTCATCCTGTTCCCCGGCGAAAGCCGGGGCCCATACCCTTGGCGCCTACCCGCCGTTTCCGGACTCCGGCGTTCGCCGGGGGAGCGGGCTGGAAGCTGCCCGCGGAACGGGAATCGCGAATGAAGTTACGCAGAATTCTGCCACTTCTCGAAACCGCCTCAGCGGATCGAGGCGCACCCCAATGCCGCGGCGTCGATCGCCGTCGCCGCGCCGCGCAGCCGATAGGTGTCGGTGATCGCCCCACCGCCCGCCGTGCCACTCTGAACGCGCATGCTCGGCGCCGATCGCATCGCGGCGACGATCGCGGCGTCCATCCGCGCATCGCTTGCCCAGCCGTGCGCGCCATTGCCGGTCAGGATGAAGCGGCGGTCGCCGATCGTCAGGCGCAATTCGCGATTCGGTGCGCGCGCTTTCGACAGGCGGACATAAAATTGGCCGCGGATGCGTGCTTTTGGCCAGGTGCCGACGCTGGCATAGGCCTTGATCTGCGGCGTCCCGATCGTCGCGGATGGCGCGGCGATGGCATAGCAGCGCGGGGTCGCCGGATCGCGAAACGCGCCCCAGTCGCCGAAAATGCCGAGCGCGGTTGGCGACGCGGCGAGCGTTACGGCTGGAACCGCTGCCAAAAGGGCGAAAAAGGGCAGGGCGCGCCGCATCGCGCCTCGTTCGCGCGAATGGGCATGCATTGCAAGCATGGCTTGCACGGCGCGACGCGTACGTTAAGGAAGGTGGACATTTTCAGGGGCAGGGAATCGGGGCGCCGAATCGCTTGGGTATCCGCCCCTCCAGGGACTTCTCCCGCACGAAACACAGGATGGCGGATTAGAATGAAAGCGACGATCGAACGCGCAGTGTTGTTGAAAAGCCTCGGCCACGTCCAGTCGGTGGTCGAACGGCGCAATACGATTCCCATCCTCTCGAACGTCCTGATCGAAGCCGACGCGTCGGGCCAGCTGAAATTGATGGCGACCGACCTCGATTTGCAGGTCGTCGAAACCATCGCGGCCAAGGTCGAAACCCCGGGCACCACCACCGTATCGGCGCACACGCTTTTCGAAATCGCCCGCAAGCTGCCCGAGGGCGCCGAGGTCAGCCTCGCCGCTGCCGACGGCAAGATGCAGGTCAAGGCCGGCCGTTCGAACTTCAACCTGCCGACGCTGCCGCGCGACGATTTCCCGGTGATCGCCGAAGGCGACCTGCCGACCAATTTCGAACTGCCGGTCGCCGAACTGATCCAGATCATCGACAAGACGCGCTTCGCCATCTCGACCGAAGAAACGCGCTATTACCTAAACGGCATTTTCCTGCACGTCGCCGAGGACGCATCGGGTCCGGTGCTGAAGGCCGCGGCGACCGACGGCCACCGCCTCGCGCGCTACACCGTTACCCGCCCCGAAGGCGCGTCGGCGATGCCCGACGTCATCGTCCCGCGCAAATGCGTCGCCGAAATCCGCAAGCTGCTCGATGAGGCCGAAGGCAATGTCGAAATCAGCCTGTCGGCGACGAAGATCCGTTTCCAGCTCGGGCATGCAATCCTGACCTCGAAGCTGATCGACGGCACTTTCCCCGATTACAGCCGCGTCATTCCGACCGCGAACGACAAGCTGCTCAAGGTCGATCCGAAGAGCCTGTTTCAGGGCGTCGACCGCGTCTCGACGATCGCCAGCGAAAAGACCCGCGCGGTCAAGGTCGGCCTCGACAAGGACCGCATCACCCTGTCGGTGACCAGTCCCGAAAACGGCACTGCGGCCGAAGAGGTCGCGGCGGTCTATGACAGCGAGGCGATGGAGATCGGCTTCAACGCCCGCTATCTGTCCGACATTCTGGGGCAGGTCGACGGCGACACGGTCGAACTGCACTTGGCCGATGCCAACGCCCCGACGCTGATCCGCGAAAGCGAAAAGAGCCCGGCGCTCTACGTGCTGATGCCGATGCGGGTCTAGAAACCCGATACAAGGCGAAACAAAAAAGGCCCCGCAGTTGCGGGGCCTTTTCTTATCCGGTCTTCGTAACCCGCCAGATCACCCCGCCGGTATCATCCGCAACCAGCGCACTGCCATCCTTCGCGACCTTCACATCGGCCGGACGGCCGCGGGTCGTCTTGCCGTCCTTGGCGAGGAACTGGTCGAGCAGCGTGACCGGCAGCGCATCGACGGGCCTGCCGTTGGCGCCGAACTTGACGAATATGACGCTGTAACCCGCGACGGGCTCGCGGTTCCATGATCCGTGCAGCGCAACCAGCGCGCCATTCGCCCAGCGGTCGCCAAGGTCGAGGCCCTGCGTAAAGGTCATCCCCAGCGGCGCGGTGTGCGCGCCCAGCCCATATTTGGGGCGCTTGACATATTGGCGGCGATCCTCGCCCTCGGGCTCGACCCGCGGATCGATGACGCCGCCCCAATAATACCAGGGCCAGCCATAGAAATCGCCCTCGGTGACGTCGGTCAGATAGTCCGGAACCAGATCGCTTCCCAGCATGTCGCGCTCGTTGACGACGGTCCACAGCCGCCCGCCGTCCGGGTAGAAGCCGAGCCCGACGGGGTTGCGAATGCCAGCGGCGAAGGTGCGCATATATTTTTGTTCGGGCCGCACTTCGAGGATGCTGGCGCGGCGAACCTCATTGCCCATGCCTTTTTCGCCGATGTTCGAATCGGCGCCGACCCCGATGTAGAGCCAGCCATTGGGCGCGGCAGCGAGGCTTTTGGTCCAGTGACGGTTGGTGCCCTTCGCGGGCAGGTCAACGATCTTTTCCGACTTGCCGCTCATCTGCGTCTCGCCGGCGACATAGGGGAAGGCAAGCAGCGCGTCGGTGTTGGCGACGTATAGCGTGTTGCCGACCAGTGCCATGCCATAGGGTGAGTTGAGGCCGGTGAGATAGGCGGTCTTGACCTCCGCCTTGCCATCGCCGTCGGCGTCGCGGAGCAGGGTGATGCGGTTCGCCGACGGGCGGCGACCCGTGCCGCCCTTGCTCATCAGATTGCCCATGATCTTGCCCTCGACCCCCGATGTATCGCGCGGCGGGCTCTGCGCCTCGGCAACCAGCACGTCGCCATTGGGCAGGACGAGCATATTGCGCGGATGGTCGAGCCCTTCTGCAAAGCGGGCGACCGCCAGGCCTTCGGCGGCGCGCGGCGCCTGCCCCGCGGGCCAGCTTGTTGCCTCGGGGACGTTGATCGTCGGGAATGTCTCGGTGCGCTGCGACGCCATTACCGGCACGCGGCCGCTAAGTTCGGCGGTCGAGAAGCGCGCGACGTCGGGCCGCGACATGACGTAAAGCGTGACGCCTCCCGCAACTGCGATCGGCAACAGGGCGAGGGCGGTATATTTCAGGATCTTGCGCATGATCCCTGTCTACACGGCGATGGCGCGGCGGCAAAGGGGCGAAACATGCCCCGTCGCTATCGGAAGACGGTTAACGTCAATCCTCTCCCAATTAACCTTACCCATTTGTTCATTACGGTTGGGAACGGGGCGGTGAGGGCACGGGTCTAAGGGTGAGGTTCGACGCAACGGACCGGGATTCATGCAGCTGCCAGCGCCCTTTCTTGCCGACCGCACGGCGGTCGAAGACGCCCATATGCTGATCGACCAGCATGGCGAGGAAGCGGGCTTCGCCGCCGCCGCCCGCGCCGAGCAATATCGCGTGCTCGGCAACCATGTGCATTTCGCGCGCTGGCGCCAGATCGAGCGGCTGATCACCTATTTGTCGGTCGAAACCATACTCGACACGGTGCACTGAATCAGAGCTGCAGCCCGGCCGTCTCGGGCAATCCCGCCATGATGTTGAGATTCTGGACGCAGGCGCCGCTCGCGCCCTTACCCAGATTGTCGAGCCGCGCGACGAGGCGTGCCTGACTGCCGTCAGCGTCGCCGAACAGGAACAGCTCCAGCAGGTCGCTGCCCTTGCTGGATGCGCGCAGCAACATTTCACCGTCAGCGGGCGGTTCGCCCATGACCACGACGGGGCTGCCAGCGTAGAATTTGGCAAGCGCGTCGCGCAGTGCATCCGGTGATCCGGCACCCGACATGGCGGCCAAATGCAGCGGCACTTCGACCACCATACCGCGATGTGCCGCAACGACTGCGGGCGAGAAAAGCGGCGCGATGGTCAGGCCGCAGCGTGCCTGCATCTCGGGCACATGCTTGTGGCCAAGCTGCAGGGCATAGCCGCGCCACGCAATGTCACTGTCACTCTCGAAGCGTTCGATCAGCGCCTTGCCCCCGCCCGAATAGCCGCTGACGGCGTGGCAAATATAGGGCCAGTCGGCGGGGAGGAGACCTGCCCGGACGAGCGGCGCGATCAGAGCGATGAAACCGGTCGAATAGCAGCCCGGGTTGGAAACGCGCATCGCTTCGGCGACGGCATCATGCCCGCTAACTTCCGGGAAACCATAGATCCAGCCCGGAGCGACGCGGTGCGCGGTCGAGGCGTCGATTACCCGCGTGCGGTCATTGTCGATCATCGCCACGGCTTCGCGCGCGGCATCGTCGGGCAAGCACAGGATGACGAAATCGGCGCTGTTCAGCGCCTCGCGCCGTGCGGTGGCATCCTTGCGGCGCGCTTCGTCGAGGGTGATGAGGGCAAATTCGCTCCGGCCGGACAGCCGCTCGGCGATTTCCAGGCCCGTCGTTCCCGCCGCGCCGTCGATGAATACATTATAAGTCATGGATTATTTCAGTCGTTTATAGCCGGAAACCGGCGGATCATGGTCCTTGGCCGCCGATCGTGCGATCACGTCGGCGAGCGGTTCGCTTTTGACCGCCATCCATCGTCGGCTTGCATGAATGATATGCCGGTCGTCGGCCATGATGCCGACGTGGCCGGGGAAGAAAACCAGATCGCCACGCGCCAGATCAGCGGGCGCGACATCCTTGTCGGCGGCGAGCGAGGCGAGTTGCAAATCGCTGTCGCGCGGCAACTGGACGCCCGCGGCGCCCCACGCGAGCTGGACGAGTCCCGAACAATCGACGCCCTTCGGGGTGCGGCCACCCCACGCATAGGGCGTGCCGATCATTTCTTCGGCGATGGCGGCGGGATCGGCGTGCTGCACCCCAACCTCAACCATCGCGGCCAGCGGGAGGAAGCCGTGCGCGGTCGCGAGCCATTCGCCCTGTTCCTCGCCCATCACCAGTGCGCCGCGCGGCAGCACGCCGGGGCCGCCGCTCGCGGCATCGGGCGCGCCATGCAGCATCGCTTCGCTCATTCCGACGCGGTGGGTCGGCGCGATCGGCGTTCCCAGCGCTTCGGCGGCGAGATAGCCGACATAATGGTCGGGGAGGGAATAGCCCCACGCCCAGCCGCCGGTCAGGTCGAGCAGGGCAAAGCCTTCGCCGAACAACAGCTCGCTCGTCTGCTCGGCCTCGAGCGATGGCGAGGCGCGCAAAGATGCGGCGGGCAGGACGCCGCTGCGCATCATCGGCGCGGCATAATGCGGTGCGAAATGCTGACCGGCGACGGCAATATCGGCAAGGTCGGGGCGGATCGCGACGATGCGCGGATCATAGATTTGCGACGTGCCCGTCAGGCCAAAGCGGCCGCGGCCAGCACCCGCTGCAGCGGGGCGCCCCATGCGCACGCGGTTCGCCGCTGAATGTTCGCCTGTCTCCGCTGTCACTTGCCGTCCTGTATATGCCGGTGGTCCGCCGCTGACGGATAATCGCGCGCCATTAGACCAGCAGGCGGCGCTTTATCAAGAAGCTTCACTGCGGCCGCGGCGGTCATAGCGTGCCTGCAACATCGCCCAGGCGGCGCGCAGCCCCAAGGCCGCGCCGCCCTTGGGCCGCCCGGGTTTTGCCGACGGACGCCAGGCGAAGGTGTCAAAATGCGCCCAGAGCGTATCGCCGGGAACAAAGCGCTTGAGGAACAGTGCCGCAGTTATCGACCCGGCAAAGGGCGAACTCCCCGCATTGCCCAGGTCTGCGATGTCAGTTTCGAGCAAATCGGCATAGCCATCCCACAGCGGCATCCGCCACAGCGGATCGTCGCGCTCGGTCCCGCCCGCCAGCACATCGGCGGCGAGGGCATCGTCATTGGCAAAAAGCGCGGGCAGGTCGGGGCCGAGCGCGGTGCGCGCGGCGCCGGTCAGCGTCGCGAAATCGAGAATCAGCTCGGGCTTGTCCTCGCCCGCCTTCGCCAGCGCATCGGCCAGCACCAATCGGCCCTCGGCGTCAGTGTTGCCAATCTCGACCGTGAGCCCGAGCCGACTTTTGATTACGTCGCCGGGGCGGAAGGCGTCCGACGAAATCGCATTTTCCGCTGCTGCGATCAGACAGTGGAGGCGGACCGGCAGGCCCGACGCCATCACAAGTTCGGCGAGCGCAAGGGCATGTGCGGCGCCGCCCATGTCCTTCTTCATCAGCCGCATGCCCGATGCAGGCTTGATGTCGAGCCCGCCGCTGTCGAAGCTGATCCCCTTGCCGACCAGCGCGACGCGGGGGTGATCTTCCTTGCCCCAGACAATTTCGATCAGCCGTGGTGCGTGATGCTTCGCCGCGGCGCGCCCGACCGCGTGGATCATCGGATAGCCTTGTTCCAGCGCCTCGCCCTTGGTGACGGTCAGCTTGCCGCCTTGCGCCTTGGCGATGCGTTCGGCTTCCTTTTCGATCGCCGCCGGTCCCATGTCGGCGGCGGGGGTGTTGACGAGGTCGCGGACGAGCGCGGCCGCGCGTACTTCTGCCACCGTCGGCGCGATTGCGCCGACGTCGCTGGTCAGCAGGACGCGTGGCCCTTTTATGTCGGCCTTGGATCGATAGGCGTCGAAGCGATATTGCGCGCTCATCCATCCGAACAAGGCCTTGCCTGGTTGTCGGCCTTCAAGGCGATAGCGACCTTCGGGAAGAATTTGCCCTAGCTTGGCGAGGCACCAAGCGGACAATGTGTCGACGTTGGCGACCGTGGTGACAACCGCCCATTTTTCGGGGTCGTCGCCGGGCAAGATCGCGTGGACGAAAGCGTCGGGCCTGAAACCGACTGCGGCGAGGTGGGCGCGCTCGCGGGCGTTACGTCCCGTCAGCCATTCGTGATAGCCTTGCTTGTCGACGAGATGGATAGTGCGGGCGTCCTGCCCCTTGTCGGGCTGAATCATGTCGGAATAGTCGATCATGATTTTCTGCTAGGCCTGCCGGGAAACTTTGTCGATTCCCGGAGTTATGGCAGCATGACAGTAGCAAACCTCCCCCTCAGCCGCGCTTTGGTCCTGCCGGGCATCCTTCTTCTCGCCGCCTGCTCGGGCGAAAGCGACGCTCCGGCCAGTCAGGTCGACAAGGCAGCGGCTGCCGCGGTCCCCGGGGCTCCTCCTGGCGGGGCGGGCGATCTTGCCGCGAAAAATGCCCCCGCATCCGACGTGAAGGAAAACAGCGATCTGCTCGAATTCGCCTATGGCTATCCCGCTGAGGCGGCGCAGATCCCGAAACTCGCGGCATGGCTCGACAATGACCGCGCGACGAAACGTTCCGCGCTCGTCGCGGCGGCCGAGCGCGATCAGGCGGGGGCCAAAAAGGAGGGCTTTCCCTATCGCGCCCACACCCATTTACAGAAATGGGAAAAGGTCACCGACACCCCGCGCTTTCTCAGTCTGTCGAGCGAGATTCAGACCTATACCGGCGGCGCGCATGGGATGACCGGTTTCGACAGCTTGATCTGGGACCGTAATCGCGGCATCCAGCTTAAGCCGCTCGACCTTTTTACCAGCGGCGCGGCGTTCGATGCCGCAATCCGCGACGATTTCTGCGCAGCGATCGCGCGCGAGAAGGCGGCGAGGGGGATCGCACTTCCCGAGGAACCCGACAGCCCGTTCGCCAAATGCCCACCCGCATCGGCGCAGACGATCTGGCTGGGCTCGTCCGACGGGCGCTATCTCGACCGGCTGACCGTTGCGATCGCACCCTATGAAGTCGGCCCCTATGCCGAGGGCAGCTACAAGATCAACGTGCCGATGAGCCGGGCGGTCGTGGGCGTCGTGAAGAAGGAATTCGCGCGCGACTTTCTTCCCACCAAATGATCGGGGGCGGGCAGGCAGAGGTTACATTGTTCACAGATAGGGGGGGCAGACAGGAGATTTGTCATGCCAGCCAAATCGAAAGCACAGCAGAAAGCCGCCGGCGCTGCATTGAGCGCCAAGCGCGGTGACACGCCCAAATCGAAGCTCAAGGGCGCGTCGAAAGAAATGCTCGAAAGCATGAGCGAAAAACAGCTCGAGGATTTTGCCAAAGGCTCGACCAAGGGCAAGCCCGAACATGTTGATTGACGGACCGGCTACTCGGCGGCTTGCAGTTCCGCCGATGCCGCCACCGCAGCCCGCGCACCGCCGAAGGTCAGCACGCCGTCGTCGATCGCGCCGGTCCGCATGTCGATGCGATCCTGCACATAATTCTGGCTGAGCCGCCATGGCAGCGCGACTGTACTTTTGGGCATGATGTGCAGCGAGCGCTGGATATAACCCGAAGAGAAATCGAAGACATTTTCTTCTTCGAGGCTTGACGGGTCCGCCAGCGCCGGCGTCGCGACGGTGGTCGCGGTGTCGCGCATATGATTGAGCACGCGGCAGACATATTCCGAAACGATGTCGGCACGGAGCGTCCAGCTCGCATTGAGATAGCCGAATACGGCCGAAAAGTTCGGTACGTTCGAGAACATGCACGCCTTATAATAGAAATGCTCATGCCATTCGACGGCATGGCCGTCGACGCGCACAGGAATCTTGCCCGCGACCGCAAGGTTCAGGCCCGTCGCGGTCACGATGATGTCGGCATCGAGATGCTTGCCAGACTTCAGCTGAATACCCGTAGCGTCGAAACGTTCGATGTGATCGGTCACGACCGAGGCCTTGTCAGCCTTGATCGCTTCGAACAGGTCGGCGTCGGGAACGAGGCACAGGCGCTGGTCCCAGGGATTATAAGGCGGGGTAAAGGCTTCGGCGTCATAGCGGTCGCCGAGTGCGGCCTTGACCTTCTTGGTCAGGAAGTCCTTGACCTTCTGCGGCTTGTCGCGGGCCTTTTTGAAGACGATATCCTGTAACTTCACATTCTTGAAACGCGTGATTTTGTAAGCCAGTTTTTCGGGCAGAATCTTGCGCAGGAAATTGGCGAAGCCATCCTTGGCCGGACGGATCGCGTACCAGGTCGGGGTACGTTGCAGCATCGTTACATGCGCCGCATCCTTTGCCATCGAGGGAACGATTGTCACCGCCGTGGCACCCGAGCCGATCACGACGATTTTCTTGCCCTTATAATCGAGATTTTTCGGCCAGAATTGCGGGTGGATGGTCTGGCCCCTGAAATCCTCGCGTCCCGCCAACTGCGCGTCGAACGGCTCGTCATAATCATAATAGCCCGCACCAAGGTACAGCCAGCGCGCGGTCGTCGTCGATGTCGCGCCCTTGTCATCCTCCATCGTCACGGTCCAGCGCGCGGTGCCGCTGTCCCAATCGGCGCCCACCACCTTTTGGCTCAGACGGATATGTTCGCGAATATGACGCTCATCGACGATGCGATTGAGATATTCGAGAATCGAGGGGCCGTCGGCGATCGCCTTTTCATGCTTCCACGGTTCGAAGACGAAGCCCAATGTATGCATATCACTGTCCGAGCGAATGCCGGGGTAGCGAAACAGGTCCCATGTCCCGCCAAGATTGGCGCGGCGATCGACCAGCGTAAAACTGCGATCGGGGCTATATTGCTGCAAATGCGCCGCCATCCCGATACCCGAAATGCCGGCGCCGACGATCAGTACATCCTGATCGACCGGAGCGGCCGTTCCGTTTGCGGGGCGTTCCATCGTCGCCGTGCCTGCCATATTCCTGTCTCCCGGCTATGTTTTGCGGACAGCTTACGCACCGCGTTTCATTTTGCAATCGAATTGACAGGGGTGAAAGTAGGGGGCGGAATAGGGGGGAGGCGGTGAAGCATCCTTGTCGCTGTCACAATATTGTCATAGGGGCGTAGCGTTTTTATCAGCTGCCGGGCGTCCCGCCCCGCTGAATTCCATGGAAAGGATAAAGCCCGTTGCGCCAGATCGCTGTCCTTCCCTATCGTTTCGGGGGCCCCGCGCAGGATGGGCCGACCGAGATTTTGCTGATCACGTCGCGTGAAACGAAGCGCTGGGTGATTCCCAAGGGCAATCCGCTGACCGGGATGGAGCGCCACGCCGCGGCTGCGATCGAGGCCGAGGAAGAGGCCGGTGTACTGGGCGCCGTCTGCCCGACCGCGATCGGCAGCTATGAATATCGCAAGCGCCGCGCCAATGGCGCGCAGATCATGTATAATGTCGAGGTCTTCCCGCTCGCCGTGACGTGCGAACTTTCCGAATGGAAGGAAATGGACGAGCGCGACCGGCAGTGGTTTTCTTTTGACGCCGCCGCGGCGGCGGTCGAGGAGCCCGATCTTCAGGCGCTGATTCGCTCGTTCGGTGACACCGGCTTTCGTGCTGTTGCCGCGCCGCGCGGCGTCGTCCAAAATGTAGCAGAGAAGACAGGGGTTAGCTGGATGTTCGCATGGTTTCAGCGTTTGCTGCCGCGACAGGGGAATTTTTTCGAGCTGTTCGAAAGCCACGCCGCGACCCTCGTCGCCGGCGCCAACGCCCTGTCGCGCATGCTGCAGGGCGGCGAGGGCATGGCCGACCATATCCAGGAAGTCATCGAGCGCGAGCATGACGCCGACGCGATTACCCGCGAAGTGCTGCAGACCGTCCGCCGCACCTTTCTGACGCCGTTCGACCGCAGCGCGATCACCAGCCTGATCGCCTCGATGGACGATGCGATCGACGAGATGCAGAAGACCGCGGGCGCGGTCGATCTGTACGACGTCAAGGAATTCGACCCCGAAATGCGCGACATTGCCGGCATCATCGTCGATGCCGCGCGGCTGACCGCCGAGGCGCTGCCGCTGCTCCGCAACATCGGCGCCAATGGCGCACGCCTTCACGAACTGACCGAGCGGTTGGTGCGGATGGAGGGGCATGCCGACGAAATCCACGCCGCGGGCCTGCGCCGTCTGTTCAAGGAACATGGGGAGTCGAACACCGTTCACTTCCTGATCGCCCGTGAAATTTACCGCCATCTCGAGCGCGTCACCGACAGTTTCGAGGATGTCGCGAACGAGATCGACGGTCTGGTCATCGACCACGCATAAGCGGGGGCGCTCACCATGCACGAACTCGCTCTTCCGCTTCTCGTCGGCCTTGTCATTCTGGCGCTGGCGTTCGACTTCCTCAACGGGCTGCACGACGCCGCCAACAGCATTGCGACCGTCGTTGCGACGCGGTTGCTGCGTCCGGTGCAGGCGGTGCTGTTCGCCGCCTTCTTCAACTTCGCCGCCTATTTCCTGTCGGTGATCTTCCCCGAACTCCACAAGGTCGCCGAAACGATCGGCAAGGGGATTATCGACAAGGATCTGGTCACCCCGGCGGTCGTGTTCGGCGCACTCGTCGGCGCGATGTTCTGGAACATTGTCACCTGGCTGAAGGGGATTCCGTCGTCGTCGAGCCACGCGCTGGTCGGCGGCATCGTCGGTGCGGGCGTCGCGCATGCGGGGTTTGAGGGGATCGAGTGGACCGGGCTCAACAAGACCGTCATCGCGATCTTCCTGTCGCCGCTGCTCGGCATGATGCTCGCGATGGTGGTGATGCTGCTCAGCAGCTGGGCGCTGCGCCGTGCGACCGCCAATTTCGCTGAAAAGACCTTCCGCCGCCTGCACCTTCTGTCGTCCGCCGCCTATTCGATCAGCCACGGGCTCAACGATGCGCAAAAGACGATGGGGATCATCACCGTCCTTCTCTATTCGACCGGCTATCTCGGCGGTGAGTTCCATATCCCCCACTGGGTCGCGTTCAGCTGCTATGTTGCCATCGCGCTCGGCACGCTGTCGGGCGGGTGGAAGATCATCGAGACGATGGGCGGTCGCATCACCAAGCTGTCGCATCATCAGGGCTTTGCGGCTTCGACCGGCGGATCGATCATGGTCTTCACCGCCAGCCTGCTCGGTATTCCGGTATCGACGACGCACACGATCACTGGCAGCATCATCGGCGCCGGCGTCGCCCGCCGGGCCAGCGCGGTGCGATGGGGCGTGGCGAGCAATGTCGTCGCGGCATGGTTCATCACCATCCCGGCGAGCGCGGTCGTCGCGGCGGCATTTTACGGACTGACGCGGCTCTTCTGATCACTTCACCGGCCGATAATCGACGCTCGCCCCGCCGACCATCTGCACGGGCAGGTAGAGGCCGTTACCATAGGCCTTGATCTCGCCGATTGCGAAGCTGTCGACGCGGGTGCGGATGACGAAGGGGCCTTCGCGCCTTTGATCCACCGCGCGCTTGATCTTGCCTTGTAACTTATCGAGATCGTTTGCGAAATTCTGGGTCAGCGCGTCGGCGATCAGCGGCGCGAAGCCTTCGCTTCGGCCGAGCAGGATGAGCAGATCGCCGCCGACCCCGTCGGTGTCGCCGTTGATCGAGAGGTTGCTGAAATGGACCTCGGCCGAGCCCGGTCTGTTGACGGGAATCGCGGTCATCCAGATGCGGCCGCGTGTGGGATCTCCCGTGCGGGTCTCCAGCTTCGCAGCGACATCGACCCCGACCGCGATGCGACCACCGGGCGCGCCATAGATGGTCGACTTGCCGAATTTGACCATCATCGAGCCGAGCTTAGGCAGGACGAAGGGGCGCTGCGACCGTTTCGCGAGTGCGCGGTCGACGACCGGCTGAAGTATGGCATAATCGGCGATCACCGGCACGCGCACGTCGAGGTGCGGGCGCGGCATTTCGTGCACCAGCCGGGGCAACGGGGTGGGCGTGGGGTCGGTCGGACGACCCGAGACGAAGGTTTCGGTGATCGCCTCCAGCCCGAGGTTGAGGTTCATCCGCTGGCCCTCGATCCGATAGCCGCCGTAGAGGATGCGCTGCGGCGTTACGCGCATCCACACCGGCGGATTTTCGCGGTTGAGTTCGAGCGCGGTGAAGCTCTGCCGCCAGATATCGGAGGCTTGTTTGCGGATATCGATCTTCGCGATCTCGCGGCTCACTTCGCGTTCGATGTCGCGCACGACGGGAGCGAGCTTGGCATCGGCCTCATCGGTGAAGGTGATACGCTTGCCGAGGAAATCGATCCCGGGCGGTTGGGTCCAGCCATAGCTGATCCGCGCCTTGCCCTGGGTGCGCCAGTCGGGGGTGAGTTCGACGCGGATGCGCGCATGCGCCATCGCGGCGCCGGTCGCGGTCTCGCCCTTCAGCACCCCGCCGACGTCGCGGGCGCGGATCGTCGCGTGGATCGGCACGTCGACGACGATCTCCCTGCCTTCGCCGCGCAGGCGTAGCGGGCCGCGCGTCACCTGCCCGACGATGGTGCAGGCGATCGGCGGGGTCACCTTGACCTTCTTGCCGAACAGTTTGACCCGTTGCGGCGGGACGCAGGCGGGCTCGCGCTTGTCGATCGTCCATAGCGTCGTCGGCACCGCGCGTTCGAGCGCCTGTTTGAGCGAGGCGGTGCTGGCGTTGATCGGGACCGCGATCAGCGAGGTTTGCGTGGGGGAGGGGGCGGTATCGGTCGCGCGTGGTGGCGGGGCGACGTCGGTCTTGCTGTCGCAGGCGGTGAGGGCGGCGGTCAAGATGAGTGTCGCGGTCGCCAGTTGGACTAAACGCATGCTGTGCCCCTGCTGCGGTTTCTACTTACTATAACATCGAATGCGTAAAGCCGTTCCTTGGCGAGGAGGGTTGGTCGGAAAGTGACGGAAATCTCACTAACTTCACACTGAAATCGCATTTTGCACTCGTTCCGCACGACCAAGCCTCGTCAACCCGGACTTGATCCGGGGTCCCGCTTTTCGACGCCGCAGAGCGGGGCCCCGGATCGAGTCCGGGGTGACGAAAGGGGGGAGGGGGGCTGGCTTCCGAAAGGGCGGAAAACTGCGCAACTTCACGCTGAAATTGTTTGTTCTGGTGGTTTTGTCCCGTTCCCCGGCGAAAGCCGGGGCCCAGCGAACCAAGCCTCGCGCTACCACTCTGGGCCCCGGCTTTCGTCGGGGAACGGAAAGCGTCGAAGAAACGGCAGAAATCTGCGCAACTTCACGCTGAATTCGCTGTTTATCTTCGCGGGCCAAGATCATCCCGCAAGGCTATGTCGCCGGGATAATGTAGGACAGCGATTTTTCGGGGTTGGCGTTTAGGCCACCACCCCGAACAAATCATGCTCGTCGGCATCCTCGATTTCGACATCGACAATATCGCCGGCCTTGAGCGTTGCGGCGACGTCGCGCAGATAGACGTGACCGTCGATTTCGGGTGCATCCGCCTGTGAGCGGCCGGTGGCGCCGATGCTGCCGTCTTCGTCCGCATCACCGACTTCGTCGATGATCACGGGCATTGTGCGGCCGATCTTGGCTTCGAGCTTGGCGGCGCTGATCGCGGCGGTCTTTTCCATGATGCGCTGATAGCGCTCTTCCTTGACCTCTTCGGGCACCTGATCGTCGAGCGCATTCGCCTGCGCCCCCGCGACGGGTTCGAAGCGGAAGGCGCCGACGCGGTCGAGCTGGGCTTCGTCGAGCCAGTCGAGGAGATATTGGAAATCGGCCTCGGTCTCGCCGGGGAAGCCGACGACGAAGCTCGAACGCACCGCGATATCGGGCGCAATCGCGCGCCAGTTCTTCAGACGGTCGAGTACCTTCGCCTCGTTCGCCGGGCGCTTCATGCGCTTGAGGACGCTCGGGCTCGCATGCTGGAAGGGGATGTCCAGATAAGGAGTCAGCAATCCCTCGGCCATCAGCGGGATCACCGCGTCGACGTGGGGGTAGGGGTAAACATAGTGGAGGCGCACCCATGGGGCGCGGCCTTCGCTGGTCTGGAGCTGGCCGAGTTCGCGCGCGAGGTCGGTCATGTGGGCGCGGACTTCGCGGCCCTTCCACTGGCGCGGATCGTGGCGCGTGTCGACGCCATAGGCCGAGGTGTCCTGGCTGATCACCAGCAGTTCCTTGGTGCCCGCAGCGACGAGCTTTTCGGCCTCGCGCAGCACCGCGTCGATGCGGCGGCTGACGAGTTTTCCGCGCAGATCAGGGATGATGCAGAAAGAGCAGCTGTGGTTGCAGCCTTCGCTGATCTTCAGATAGCTGTAATGGCGCGGAGTGAGCTTTAGCCCGCCCTCGGGCACCAGATCGATGAACGGACCTTGGGTGGGCGGGGCGGCTTCGTGGACCGCGTCGACGACCTGTTCATATTGATGCGCGCCGGTGACCGCGAGGACGTTGGGAAAGCGTGCGCGGATGACGTCGGCTTCATTGCCCATGCAGCCGGTGACGATGACGCGGCCATTTTCGGCCATCGCTTCGCCGATCGCCTCGAGGCTTTCTTCTTTCGCCGAATCGAGGAAGCCGCAGGTGTTGACGAGCACGACGTCGGCGCCCGCATAGTCGGGCGACAGGCCATAGCCGTCGGCACGCAACTTGGTGAGAATCCGTTCGCTGTCGACCAAAGCCTTGGGACAGCCGAGCGAAACCATGCCGACTTTCGGCTGGGCGGGAAGGGTTTTGGTTGCCATGATTGGGCGCGCCTTTACGCGATTTCGCGGCCCTTGTCACGCGCAGCGCGCGGGGCCATGCAGCAGGGCGACAAAGCGAGGCCTGACGGTAAGGGCGCGCAGATGAAGGATGATCGCATATGATAGGCGTGTTTGCGGCGATTTCGGCGGCCATTGCGGTCGCGGCGGGGGCGTTTGGCGCGCATGGCGCGGCGGGGCAGCAGGAGGCCGAATGGCTGCGCACCGGCGGGCTGTATCAGCTGATCCATGCGGTTGCGGCGCTGGCGATCATGGGCGTTGCGCGCGGACCGGCCGCGATGCTGCTCGGTGGGTCGATTCTGTTTGCCGCGACGCTTTATGCGATGGCGCTGGGTGCGCCGCGCTGGCTGGGGGCGGTGACGCCGATTGGCGGCACGTTTCTGATCATCGGATGGCTGTGGGCCGCGTGGATTTACTGGCGGGGTTAGGCATCGGGGCCGGTCAGCCGCCGGGGACGCTCGCCTCGCACTCTTCGCAGCGGACAACCTCGACCACCTGGTCGCCATGTTCGAGACGCTGCGCTTCGGCTTCCCAAAAGCCATAGGGCTTGCCGCCGCGATAGATGCGCAGCCCGCGTCCGCCGCTGGCGAGCTCGTCGAGGCTGCGGCCGATCTCTTCGGCGCTCACCGGCCGTTCGCGCAACTGGACACGGCCGCCGATGCTGGCAAGGTCGGCCATATAGTCGGCGACATGCGCGCCCTGCGCCGATCCCGCGAGCAGCAGGCCAGTGAAGCTGACCGGATTGATGACATTGTTCGCGCCCGCCTGCCGTGCGAGCAGTTCATTGTCCTGGGTGCGGATGACGACGCTGATCGGGACATGCGGCGCGAGGTGGCGCACGGTGAGGACCATCAGGATCGAGGTGTCGTCGCGGCCCGCCGATACAAGCACCGACTGCGCCTCGCTGATCCGCACGTCGATCAGCGTTTCGTCACTCGACGCATCGCCTTCGAGCACGTTGCATCCCATGGCTTCGGCGGCGTTGACGCGGTTGCGGCTGCTGTCGATGACGACGATACAGGCAGGGTCGGTGCCGCGCGCGATGAGTTCGCGGACCGCTTCGCTGCCACTGACGCCGAAACCCAGTACGACGATATGGTTGGTGAGCTTTGCCTGGATACGGGCCATGCGCCATTTTTCCCATGTGCGTTTGAGGACGAAATTATAGGCGGTGCCGACGAAAATGAAGAGCACTGCGATGCGGATCGGGGTGACGATCACCGCCTCGATCAATCGCGAGCGGTCCGACACCGGGGCGATGTCGCCGAACCCCGTCGTGGTGACCGAGATCATCGTGAAATAGACGACGTCGAGGAAGCTGATCTGGCCGTCGTGGCTGTCCTTCAGCCCCGCGCGGTCGATCCAGTGAACGAGGACGACGATGCCGATCAGCAAAAAGGCGACGCTGAGGCGCGTGACGACATCGGCCCAAATCGGCCATTTGCTCGCCCGGCGCAGCGGGTTGAAGCGGTGTTGCAGCTTCAGCTTGTCGGACGGCTTGCGGCTCATTGCCGCTCTTGTGCCAAAGCGATGGCGCTTAGGCTAGCCGCTAAGCGCTATAGGCCCCGCGCAACGCGGCGAGCGAGGCGTCGTGGGTCAGGTCGAGCTGGAGCGGGGTGACCGAGATAAAGCCATCGTCAATCGCTTCGAGGTCGCTGTCGTGCCCCGGCGAATGTTCGATGCCGTGGAGGCCGAACCAATAATAGGGATAGCCGCGCGGGTCGGTGCCCTCGACGATCAGGCTGCGGCCATAATCGTGGAAGCCCTGGCGTGCGACGCGGATACCGCGGACGTCGGCGGCGGGGATCGCGGGGAAGTTGATGTTGATCAGCGTGCGCGGCGGCATCATTGTGGTGAGCAGCGGGCGAATGGCTTTTGCGCCCCACGCCTCGGCGGCTTCGAACGGCACGGTGTCGGCCATGCCTTCCTGCGCATAAACCTGGCTCAGCGCGATCGCCGGGATGCCCGCGAGCGCGGCTTCGATCGCGGCCGATACGGTGCCCGAATAGGTGACATCGTCGCCGAGGTTCGCGCCGCGGTTGACGCCGGAGAGGACCAGATCGGGCTTTTCGGGCATCAGCTTGCCGATCGCCATCATCACCGCGTCGGTCGGGGTGCCGCTGCACGACCAGCGGCGTTCGGCGTGCTGGCGGATGCGGACGGGGCGCGACAGGGTGAGCGAATGGCCGGCGCCCGATTGCTCCTCGGCGGGGGCGCAGACCCAGATATCGTCGGAAAGCTCGCGCGCGATGGCTTCGAGGACGGCCATGCCGGGGGCGTGATAGCCGTCGTCGTTGGTGAGGAGGATGCGCACTTTTCTGGTCTTTCTCTTTTCGTCACCCCGGACCCTTCGACCTGGCTCAGGACAGGCTTGATCCGGGGTCCACTCCGGCGCCGAGGGCATGGACCCCGGATCAAGTCCGGGGTGACGATGGTTTAGTTGGTTGTCGGGGTGAGGCGAGTGATCCCGCCCATGTAAGGAAGCAGCACGTCGGGAATGATGACGCTGCCGTCGGCCTGCTGGTAATTTTCCAGCACCGCGACGAGCGTCCGCCCGACCGCGAGGCCCGACCCGTTGAGCGTGTGGACAAATTCATTGGCGCCCTTCTTTGTCATGTGCCCATGACCGTGATGCCCGGAGCCGTGATGGCTCCCGGCGGGCACACCCTCGCGGCGGAAGCGCGTGTTCATGCGGCGCGCCTGGAAATCGCCGCAGTTCGAGCAGCTCGAAATCTCGCGATAGCTGTTCTGGCCGGGCAGCCAGACTTCGAGGTCATAGGTTTTGCGCGCGGCAAAGCCCATGTCGCCGGCGCACAGCAGCATGCGGCGATAGGGGAGTTCGAGCGCTTCGAGGATCGATTCGGCGGCGCGGGTCTTGCGTTCGAGTTCGGCGTCGGCGTCCTCGGGACGGACGACCGAGACCAGCTCGACCTTCCAGAATTGATGCTGGCGGATATAGCCGCGCGTGTCGCGCCCCGCCGAACCCGCTTCGGAGCGGAAGCAGGGGGTGAGCGCGGTCATGCGGAGGGGCAGGTCGGCGTCGGGCAGGATTTCCTCGCGCACCGCGTTGGTCAGGCTCATTTCTGAGGTCGAGATCAGCCAGCGGCCGTCGGTGGTCTGGAACAGATCCTCGCGGAATTTGGGAAGCTGGGCGGTGCCGAACGCCGCTTCGTCGCGGACCAGCAGCGGGGCAGCACATTCGGTGTAACCGGCCTCATTGGTCTGACGGTCGATCATAAACTGACCGAGCGCGCGTTCGAGGCGCGCCATCGGGCCTTTGAGGAACGCGAAGCGTGCGCCCGCCATCTTCGCTGCGGTCTCGAAATCAAGGCCGAGCGCGGGGGCGAAATCGGCATGTTCCTGCGGCGCGAAGTCGAAGCTGCGTGGGGTCCCCCAGCGCGCAATTTCGACATTGCCATCCTCGTCGACGCCCTCGGGGACGTCGGCGGCGGGCAGGTTGGGGAGCGCGGCGAGTGTGTCGTGCAGCGCGGCAAGCTGTTCGCGCTCGGCAGCCTCCTGCTCGGGCAGCGACGTTTTGAGCGCCGCGACTTCGGCCTTCAGCGCCTCGGCGGTGTCCTTGTCGCCCTTTGCCATCGCCTGACCGATCGCCTTCGACGCCTCGTTGCGGTGCGCGAGCGAAGCCTGCATTTCGGTTTGCAGCGCGCGCAGCGATGCGTCGGCGGCAAGGATGGAGGCGGACAGGGGTTCGAGACCGCGGCGCGCGAGGCCGGCGTCGAATGCTTCGGGATTGTCCCGGATCAGGCGGATATCATGCATGGACGCGCTATGGCGTTGCCGCCCAGCGCGCGCAAGCCCGACGTCGCTTGGTCCTCCCTGTCGCGAAGCGATGGGGAGGGGGACCGCCGCCGCAGGCGGTGGTGGAGGGGCAGCGACGCCAGCGCCCATAGCCCCTCCGTCAGCCCTTCGGGCTGCCACCTCCCCATGCCTGCGGCACAGGGAGGATTGTTATTCCAGCAAGGCGGCGAGTTGACCGATCGCAGTGCCCCAGCCTTCCTGGAAGCCCATTTGGTCATGCTTGTCACTGTCCTCGGGGCTCTTGTGCAACACGCGGGCCGAATAGAGCGTGCCGCCATCCTGCGCCTCGAAGGTCAGGATCGCGGTGAGCGCAAGCCAGGGTTCGGCGGGCTGCCAGCCCTCGGTCAGCACCGTCGTGAAGACCAGCCGCCGTTCGGGGATGGCTTCGAGGAAACAGCCGTCGACATGCGGCTGGAAATCGCCGCTGCCCTCGCGCATCCGCGTGACGAAGCCGCCGCCGGGGCGCAGGTCGAGCGTGACGACCTGGCACTCGATCGGGGCGGGAATCCACCATTTTTCGAGATTGGCGGGGATGCTCCAGGCGTTCCACACCGCGGCGGGCGGCGCGGCGATGAAGCGTGAAATCGTCAATTCGGTGGGGTTGGTCATTCTTCGCTCCCGGGATGTTGCGATTCGACGAAGGCGGCGAGGCGGTCGGTGCGCCCCTGCCAGACGGCGCGCTGCTCGCCGAGCCAGTCTTCGGCGGTGGCGAGGCGGTCAGCGTTGAGGTGGCAGGTGCGGACGCGGCCGCGCTTTTCGGAGCGGATCAGCCCGGATGCCTCCAGCACCGACAGATGCTTCATGAAAGCAGGTAGCCCCATGGCGAAAGGCTCCGCCAGCCGTGTAACCGGCGCGCCGCCGCTGAGCAGTCGGCCGACCACCGCGCGTCGGGTCGGATCGGCGAGGGCGTGAAAGAGTGAATCGAGCGCGGGCTGTTGCTTCACCATATGGGAAACCATAATCAATGCTTTCCCATATGGCAAAGTAATTGACCTGGCCAAGAAAAAGGGGCCGTCCGATGAAGAACGACCCCAGGGTGGTGGTCCGGGTTGCCCCCCTGACCCCCAGTGGATGGCTTAGGCCGCGTCGGTGTCGGCGCTGTTCCGGCTGGCGGCGCGGCGGCGGACGACGAGGGCGGCGGCGGCGGCGCCGAACAACAGGATCATCGGCGGCGCCGGCACGGGGGTCGGGTCGCCCGACGAGCTGCTGGTGCTGCCGTTCGAGGATGACGAACTCGACGATGAACTGCTGCTCGACGATGAGGATGAAGTGGAACTGCTGCCGAAGCTGCTGCTGCCGCCGGTCGCGCCCGATGAGGTCGCGCCGCTCGACGTGCTGCTTGATGAAGAGGATGAAGAAGAACTGCTGCTCGATCCGCCCGACGAACTGCCGCCGTGCGAGCTGCTGCCATGCGACGATCCGCCCCAGCCCGAGCTGCCATGACCGTGCGAGCTGCCGCCGCTCGACGACGATGAGCTCGACGAGGAAGAGCTGGACGACGAACTCGACGACGAGCTGCTGCTCGACGATGTGGATGTGCTGACATTGCCCGACGAGGTTGATACGCCGCCGGTCGAGGTGCTGACGCCGCCCGTCGAGGTCGAAACGCCGCCGGTAGAGGTCGACACACCGCCCGTCGAAGTCGAAACCCCGCCAGTGGAGGTCGAGACCCCCGACGAGGTGCTGGTGGTCGAGCTGAGGCCACCGGTCGTCGTCGAGGTGACCACGATGCTGCCGCTGCTGCCGCCGCTGCCGCCGCCGCCAAAGCCACCGCCGAAGAAGCCGCCGCCGAAACCGCCGCCAAAGCCGCCGCCGATTACCGTGACGCCGCCGCCGCTGCCGCCGCCTTCAAAGCGCTGCTGCGGGAAGGGGGCATAGGGGATGGGGGGCAGCGGGATCGTCTGCGTTACCACCTGTGTCTGCGGCGTTTCGGTGCGGATGATGCGCTTGGTCGTCACGACGCGGCGCACGCGCTTGACCGGCTTGCGCGCCGCATGGCGCTTGCGCACGACCGGCTTGGTGCAGGGGGTGCAGGACGGCGCCTTGCGGACCTGCGCCGCTGCGGGCACTTCGGCGATCTTCATCGCGCCGCTGCCAATGATGGCGCCGCCGCAGGTGCAGGCGCATAGTTTGGCGAGGGCCATTCGGACAGACATCAGATTTCTCTCTTCTTTCCCATTGCGGGCGATCGGCGCCGCCGGCCCGGCACCCGTTCACACGATCAGCTACGGCCAAAAGGCCAAGGCTTTGTGAACACGGCAATCGTGTTAACCGCGTTCACCTGTCCGACAGCGGGAATTGCACCCCGGAATCAACCCTGAACACTGCTTTTGTCCCAAAACAGCACGAAAATGGCAACAATTCTATGTCGTTGACGAGGCTTTGTCTCAATATCGGTCGTTTTCGCGGGGGTGGGGCGCCGCGAGAATCATCCGGCGTCGGGCAATAGTTCACCGCTGATTCACTTGTTCCGCATTAGTTGGTCGCTTCGGCGCTTGTGTAGAAACCAGTGGCTGGTTATAGGCCCGGCGCATTCCCCGGTCTGCCACCGCGGCGGCCGCGGCGAGAGGAAAGGACGCAAGCCTTCGTCATGCCGACCCAGATTGCCGACATTGGCGCCGACGCGCTTCGACAAGCCAAATCAAACCTCGATTCGGATTATGTTCCCAGCGACAACGAAGAGTTTATGAATGAGCGGCAGCAGGAATATTTCCGCGGCCTGCTCCTCGCCTGGAAAAAGTCGATCCTGACCGAATCGGAATCGACGCTCGCGCATCTGCAGGACGGGCCGCTCCGCGAACCCGATCTCGCCGACCGCGCCTCCAGCGAAACCGACTGGGCGATCGAGCTTCGCACCCGCGATCGCCAGCGCAAGCTGATCTCCAAGATCGACTCGGCGATTCGCCGGATCGACGAGGGCGAATATGGCTATTGCGCGGTGACGGGCGAACCGATTTCGCTCGCCCGGTTGCAGGCGCGTCCGATCGCGACGATGACGCTGGAGGCCCAGGAGCGCCACGAGCGCAACGAACGCATCTCGCGCGAAGATTGACCTTCTTCTAACGGTTTACGTTTCGGCAACGGCTCTATCCTAAATTCGCCGCCTCGGTATTTTTACGGGGAACGGGTCGCAATGGATGGTCAAATACCGGTTACGCTGGATGAAGAGGGAGCGGCGCTGTCGCGCGGCGCCGATCGGGACAGCCTGTTCCTGCAGGCAAGCCTGCTGCTTCCTGGTCGTCCCGACCCCGTCATCGTGCGCGTACGCAACCTGTCAGCAGGCGGGATGCTCGCCGAAAGCCCGGTCTCGGTGACCGAGGGTGCGGCGATCGCGGTCGAGTTGGGCAATGTCGGCCGGGTTTCGGGACGGGTCGTGTGGGCGGGTGAGGGCAAGTTCGGCATTGCCTTTGACCAACAGGTCAATCCGCAGGCGGTGCGCCGTCAGGTGGTTCAAAAATCGGATTTACCGCCGCATCTGCGGCGTAGCGGACTGGAGCGCGTGCCAATCTACCGCCGGCGCTGATGTTTCCGGGGGGAAGCATCAGCCGGCGGTAGCGGCTGGATGGTCTATCAGGCGATCGTGACCATCTCTTCCTTGATCCTGAGCTTTTGTTTCTTCATTTGCGCCAGCAGGCCCACGTCGGGGGCGGGGCGGCGCTCTTCATTCGCAATTTTCACATCGAGGTCCGCGTGGCGGGACTTCAGGGCGGAAAGGTGCGACATGCTCATTGGCCATTCTCCTTTTCGACTCGATTGGCAGGGCCGAGTAAATCACGAATCGCCCCCCATGTCGTGGCGATTCGGCCAGCCGGTCCCCGTTGCGGACCAACCGTGATCGTGGCAGGAAGACCTTTGTGAACCCCGATGAAATTTCCCAGCGCCTGGAGCTACTTCGCGTGGAGCACCGCGATCTCGATGCCGCGATCATTGCGCTCGCCGACGGGGCGGTGCCCGACCAGTTGCAACTCGCCCGCCTGAAAAAGCGCAAGCTGCGGCTGCGCGACGAGATTCAATGGTGCGAGGATCAACTGCTCCCCGACATCATCGCCTGAGGCGCAGGCTGATTCAAAACGGGACGGCGGCGTTTTTCATGGTTACCGCCATTGCGGACCCGGGCGCGGCCATGCCATTCTGAGCCCATGTTCAGGGGCCAAACGCATATCAGGACCGCCGACCTTCCGGTGCAGCGCGCCCAGGTCGAGAATCTCTATGTCGAGGCGATGCTGCTCGCCGATGAGGCGCATGCGGCTTTTGCGACGCAGCGCGATCTGGGCCGAATAGAGGGAGGGCAGCGGACCCGTGACGCGCTGTTCCTGATCGACCTTGCGTGCGAATCGCTCAAGACCACGACGCGACTGATGCACATCATCGCCTGGCTTCTCCACCGCCGGGCGATGATCGCGGGTGATCCCGGCGCGGCGGCGAACGACAGCGCAGCGGGCATCGGCGACCCCGTCGCGGCAGATTGGGATATTTGCGCTAGCTTCGACGAATCGACCCGCCGCATCATCGCGGCGAGCGAACGGCTGTTCGAACGCGTTGCGATGCTGGAGACGGGGTGGGATGCGCCTGCGGTGGCCCCGGTGCAGCAGTTACTCGCACAGCTGGAAGCGCGGCTCTAAACTTTGTTGTCATCCCAGCCACTCGACCCACGCGCCATGCGCGTGCGAGCGGCCAAGCATTTTCGGTGTGCCGTCGCCCGGCCAGTGGCGCACAACCAGTTCGTGGTGATGGATGGTGCGGTTCGCCTCTAGCGCGATCCACGCGAGCGGGCGCTCTGCGGTCGCGCGAGCGCCTGCGGCTTCCATCGCTGCGGTGACGCGCGCCTGCTGGGCGGCGGGGACATATTGCCAGACGATCGAGTGCATCAGGACGCGTGTCGTGCCCTCGGCCTGTGGCTTGGCGAGTTCGGCCTCGACGAAATCGGCGGCGTTGCTTTTCACGAAATTCGGCTTCTTTTCCGTGGCCGCCGCGATCGCGGCCTCGATGCGCGCGAAGCGGATATGATGTTCGGGCCAGACATAGGCTTTGAGCCGCAGCGCCTGCGCGGGATCGGTCAGGTCGACCGGCGCCACGTCGCAGCCCTTCAAGCCCGCGAAGGCGATCTTGTGCTGCGGCGGATGGTTGCCGCGCCATTCGGGGGTGAAGGCCATCACACCGGGCTGGGGCCCGACCTGCACCGCGGCCAGATCGTAATGATAGCGGTCGATCATCAGATTGATCCCCGCGCTTGACCCGATTTCGAGGCAGTCGAACAGCGGAGGCAGGCCCTGTTCGGTCAGCCACAGCATCGCGGCGATGAAGTTCGACGAGCGCCCTGCTTCGTTGGTCTGCGGCGGGCCGTCGAGCCAGGGGAGCAAGGCGGCCTCGTGGCGCGCGGCGACCCCGGCGACGATCGCGGCGTCGTTAATATCCTCGGAATCGGCATAGATGGGCGCGAGTTCATGCGCGGCGCCCGCCAAGTGCAGGGCGTGCATTCCGCCCGCGGCGCGCAGTGGCAGCGCATCGGCCAGCGGTGCGCCTTTCCAGTCGGCGATGCGTCGCGCAAATATGGTGGCGGGCTTGTCGAGGAGTGTTGCCAGCGCGGCGACGATCCGGGCGGTAATCGGTGCGTCATTGGCGCGGCAATAGGCGACCTGATTGGCAAAAGCGGTGCGGACGGCCCGCGGACCGGTTTCGGCCATATCGACTGGCTGATAGCGCTCGCTCATTGCCCTTTTTTCCTCCGCCGCCTATGTGCGCGACGCTTATGCCCGAACCGATCATCTTTGCCATCCCCAAGGGACGGATCCTCGACGAGGCGCTGCCGCTGCTCGCGCGCGTCGGAATTGAACCTGCGCCGGACTTCTTTGATTCGAAGAGCCGTTCGCTGATCTTCGGGACCAATCAGCCGCATATCTCGCTGATCCGCGTCCGCGCGTTCGACGTCGCGACCTTCGTCGCACATGGCGCGGCGCAGCTTGGCATCGTCGGGTCCGACGTCGTCGACGAATATGATTACAGCGAACTTTATGCGCCGGTCGACCTGGGTATCGGTCATTGCCGCCTGTCGCTCGCCGGCCCCGCCGACAGCGCCCCGCCGGGAATCGGTGCGAGCCATATTCGCGTCGCGACCAAATATCCCGCGACGACGCGCCGGTGGTTCGAAGGGCAGGGCATCCAGGCCGAGTGCATCAAGCTCAATGGCGCGATGGAAATTGCGCCGAAGCTTGGGCTCGCCTCGCACATCGTCGATCTGGTCTCGACCGGAAAGACGCTCGTCGAAAATGCGCTCGCCGAACAGGTGGCGATTTCGCAGGTATCGGCGCGGCTCGTCGTCAACCGTGCCGCGTTCAAGCTGCGTTCGGCCGAGGTGCCGGCGCTGGTCGAGAAATTCCGGCAGGCGGTGGGCGATGCGGCGGCTTGACGCCTCCGCGCCCGGCTTTGCGGCCGCGTTCGACGCGCTGGTCGATGACCGGCGCGAAAGCGCGTCCGACGTCTCGGCCGATGTTGCGGCGATTGTCGCGCGGGTAAAGGTCGAGGGCGACGCTGCGCTCGCAGATTATACCGCGAAGTTCGACCGCTTCGATTTGGACGCGAGCGGCTGGAGCATTTCGAAAGAAGAGTGCGCCGCCGCCTATGACGCGCTGTCGCCCGAACTGCGTGATGCGCTGAACCTCGCGGCCGACCGCATCCGCGCCTATCACGCCGCGCAGTTGCCCGAGGATCGCGATTATCGCGACGATATGGGCGCGCGGCTTGGCGCGCGCTGGAACGCCGTCGATGCCGCGGGGGTCTATGTCCCCGGCGGGCGCGCCGCTTACCCTTCCTCGGTGCTGATGAACATCCTGCCCGCGAAGGTCGCGGGCGTCGAACGTATCGTAATGATGACCCCGACCCCGGGCGGTGAGGTCAATCCCGTGGTGATGGCCGCCGCGCATATCGGCGGGGTCGATGAAATCTGGCGCGTCGGCGGAGCGCAGGCGGTTGCGGCGCTCGCTTATGGCACCGACAGGATCGCGCCGGTCGACGTCGTTACCGGCCCCGGCAACGCTTGGGTCGCCGAGGCGAAGCGCCAGCTTTACGGCGTCGTCGGCATCGATATGGTTGCGGGGCCGAGCGAGATCGTCGTCGTCGCCGATGCGAAAAACGAACCGCACATCATCGCCGCCGACCTACTCAGCCAGGCCGAGCATGACCCGACGAGCCAGTCGATCCTGTTCACCAACGATGCCGCCTTCGCCGATGCGGTCGCCGCCGCGGTCGATGCGATCATTCCGACGCTGAGCACTGCCGCAACGATGCGCGAAAGCTGGGACGTCAATGGCGCGATCATCGTCGTGCCGACGCTCGCCGATGCGATCCCGCTGTGTGACCGGCTCGCCGCCGAACATCTCGAACTTGCGGTCGATGCCGATGAGGCCGACGCGCTGTTTGCGAAGGTGCGCCACGCCGGATCGGTCTTCCTTGGCCGCCACACCCCCGAAGCGATCGGCGATTATGTCGCCGGTCCCAACCATGTGTTGCCCACCGGTCGCCGCGCGCGTTTTTCGAGCGGGCTGTCGGTCACCGACTTTATGAAACGCACCAGCTTCCTCGCGCTCGATCCGGCCTCCCTCGCCGCGATCGGTCCTGCCGCGGTTGCGCTTGCCGGCGCCGAGGGGCTTCCCGCCCACGCGCTGTCGGTCAGCCAACGCCTCAAGTGAAACGAAAAAAGCCATGAACAAACGCTCCCAGTCCCGCTCCGCCGCCCGTCTCGCCGCCGTCCAGGCGCTCTATCAGCATGAGATGGAGGGGACTCCGGTCGCCAAGCTGATCCACGAATTCCATATGCATCGCATCGGTGCGACGATCGAAGATGCCGAATATGCCGACGCCGACGTCGAATTTTTCGACGATATCGTGAAGGGCACGCTGGCGCGCTCCGCAGAGATTGACGCAGCAATCGTCGCGCGGCTCGCGAGTGGCTGGTCGATGGAGCGGCTCGACCGCACGATGAAGGCGATCCTGCGCGCCGGTTCCTATGAGCTGATGGCGCGGTCCGATGTTCCCATCGGCGCGGTGGTCAGCGAATATGTCGATGTCGCCAAGGCCTTCTTTGACGCGCGCGAAGCGGGCTTCGCCAACGGCCTGCTCGACGCGATCGGCAAGAATGTGCGGAAGAGCGCCTGAGGCGAACAAAGGCGTGGCCGAGGTCCATAAGATCCGCTTTGACGGACAAGTCGCGCTGATCACCGGCGCCGCGCGCGGTATCGGCCATGCCTATGCCCGGCTGCTCGCCGAACGCGGCGCGACGGTCGTCATCCACGATATTGGCGCCGATTCGGACGGGCAGGGCTGCGACCCCACCGTCGCCGAAGGCGCGGCGGACGCACTGCGGGGTGCGGGTTGGCAGGCATCGGCGGCGCATGATGCGATCGATACGCGCGATGGTTGTCACGGGCTGGTCCAATCGGTGCTAGCCGCGCACGGCCGGATCGACATGCTGATCCACAACGCCGGTTGGGTCGGCTATCAGAGCATCGAGACGCTCGAGCCCGCTTTCCTGCAACGCGCGCTCGCGCTTCAGGTCGAGGCGCCCCTGTGGCTGGCGCAGGCGGCATGGCCCGCGATGGTCGCGCAGACGCATGGCCGCATCCTGTTCACCACATCCGACCGCGCTCTCTATCCTCAATATGCGTTGAAGGGGCTCACCGCCTATGCGGCATCGAAGATCGCACAGGTCGGCATCATGAATGTGCTCGCGCTCGAAGGCGCCGACCATAATATCTGCGTGAACGCGATCTCGCCGGTCGCCAAGACGCGCATGTGGGGCGTCGAGGATGAGCCCGACGAACTCCACCCCGAAGCCATCGCGCCTGGCGCCATCTGGCTGGTCTCTCGCGATTGCCGCGAATCGGGCTGGGTGTTGCGCGCCAGCAACGGGCAGTTTCATGCCGTGCGTCCGGCCGAAGCGAGCGGGGTCGATTATCCGCGCGATTTGCGCGCGGTTGTCGCAGACACGCCCGAGGCGGTGGCTGCAGCATGGTCGCGCATCGCGGTTTCGGAACCCGAGCGGCGGTAGCCGTCGCTCCGGCGGAGTGTGCGGGGAACCAGCATCGCCGGTATCCGTTCGCATCGAGCGAAGTCGAGATGCCCCTCGACTTGGCACTGT
Source organism: Sphingopyxis witflariensis (assembly GCF_002205635.1). Classification (GTDB taxonomy): domain Bacteria; phylum Pseudomonadota; class Alphaproteobacteria; order Sphingomonadales; family Sphingomonadaceae; genus Sphingopyxis; species Sphingopyxis witflariensis. Next base: position 107,663 of record NZ_NISJ01000006.1, read on the forward strand.
TCCGAAGGGTGTCTCGACTTCGCTCGACACGAGCGGATAAGGACTGCCCGGAATGTGACGAGAGGGTCATATGAGCGAAGCCGATTTCATCACCCGCATGCGCGCCATCGCGACCGATCCTGCCGCGCGCGGGCTCGCCGACGATGCCGCTGTGTGGGAGGGGCTGGTCCTCACCCATGATATGATCGTCGAGGGCGTCCACTTCCTGCCCGACGACACGCCGCAGGATGTGGCGTGGAAACTCGTTGCGGTGAACCTGTCCGACCTTGCCGCGAAGGGCGCTGTGCCGATCGGCGTGCTCGTCGGTTACAGCCTCGGCGACGATGCGTGGGACGCGGCTTTTGTCGATGGGCTGGAGAATGTGCTGCGCCGCTTCGGCGTCATCCTGATCGGTGGCGATACGGTGCGCGTTCCGGCGGGAGCGCCGCGCAGTTTCGGCCTGACCGCGATCGGCCGCGCGCCCGAGGGCGGGGCGCCCTCGCGCAGCGGCGTCCGTCCGGGCGACCAGCTGTGGGTGACGGGGGCGATCGGCAATGCCGGGCTCGGCCTCGCGATGCGGCTGGGGCAGGAGGAGGCGAACGAGACCTGCCTGGCCGCCTATAGCCGCCCGCAGCCGCAGGTGACCTTTGGTCAGGCGGTCGCGCGCCATGTCCATGCGATGATGGACGTGTCCGACGGGCTGCTGATCGATGCGCAGCGCATGGCCGACGCCAGCGGGTGTCAGCTGGGGATCATGGTCGAAACCATCCCGCTGTCGGCGGCGCTGCTCGCGGTGCGCCCCGATGTCCTCGACACGCGGCTTGCGGCGGCGACCGCGGGCGACGATTATCAGCTGCTTTTCGCCGCCGATCCGGCTGTGGCGGAGCGTATTCGCGAGATTTCGGCGGGGCTCGACATCGCCGTGACACCGATCGGTCATGCGGGCGTCGGCGAGGGACTGATGCTCACCCACCATGCTCAGCGCATCACGCTTCCCGCGCGTTTGGGCTTCATGCACTAGTTGATGTTCCGCAAGTCGCGGCCCGGCAAGGGACGGTGCAATGGGAGAGTTTGCTTTGAAATCGGTTCGGATGTTGGCGATCTGCTTCGCATGGCTTGGGTGCCTGGCGTATTCCGCGCAGGCGGCCGCGGAGCCAGTGGTCGCTGTCACACAAGCGCAAACCGTCGATCCCGACGAATTGCCGACTGACGAGACACCCGATCGCATCGCAGCCCTGACAGCCGAGTGCGATGCCGACGACGCCAAGGCCTGCACACGGCTCGCCTATTTCTACCACGAAGGCGACGACGTCCCACAGGATGACGTCCGCGCGACCGCGCTTTTCGCGCGCGCCTGCCATTTGGGCGACATGACGGGCTGTTCGATGGCGGGCTATGCCTATGGCGCGGGGCAGGGCGTCGAACGCTCGCACGAGCGGGCCGCGGCCTATTATGCTTTCGCCTGCCATGGCGGCGATGCGACCGCCTGCTCGAACCTTGGCCTATCCTATATCGGCGGCGACGGGGTGCCAGTGGATGCGAAGCGCGCCGTGCAATTGTTCCGGCAAGCCTGCGACATGGATGACATGGATGGATGCGCGAACCTGGGGGCATCCTATTCACTGGGCAAGGGCGTGACGCCGAACCAGCGTCAGGCCGCGCGGCTTTTCGAGCGCGCCTGCAACGCCGACGACCAGCATGCCTGCTATAATCTGGGCGTTCTCCACCGCGACGGCCTCGGCATGCCGCGCGACTATAAAAAGGCTTTTGCGCTGTTCCAGCAAAGCTGCGGGGTCGACGAGGCGGCTGCCTGCGGAAATCTGGCGATGCTGGTGAACGACGGGCGCGGCGTGCGCCGGGACCGCGAGCGGGCCCTCGAATTGTTCGACCGGGCCTGTCAGTTTGGCGAGCCCGAAAGCTGCTTCACGCTGGGGCGGGCCTATCAGACCGGAAAGGGCATCGAGCCCGACGCCGCGCGCGCCATCGAATTGCTCGAGCGGGCGCTGGAACTTGACCCGAATACCGAATCCGCTGCGGAAGCGCGAAAGGCGCTGAACCTCGCGCGCGGTACGGACGTCGGGGCTAGTCAAAACAAGCCACGGAAAACTGCGGAATAACCGGCCTTGCCCTTGGCTGGCTTTCTTCCCATAACTTGGCGTCCAAAATTTGGGGCGGTCGCACGGGGGAGAGGGCGAACCGGCAATCAATAAGTCGGACGTGCTCGACTGCTATCTCTGCGTCGCCCTTCTCAATGGGAAGGAACAGTCACGCATGAATCCGATTTTGATCGCGATAGCGTGCGGCATCGTCGCCGTGCTCTATGGATTCATTACCTCCCGACAGGTGCTCAGCGCCTCGGCCGGTAATGAAAAAATGCAGGAAATTGCCGCCGCCATTCAGGAGGGCGCCAAGGCCTATCTTGGCCGCCAATATCGCACCATTGCCATCGTCGGCGTCGTCGTCGCCGTGCTCGTCGGCTATTTTCTCGGCGCCATTTCGGCGACGGGCTTTCTGATCGGCGCCATTTTGTCGGGCGTCGCGGGCTTCGTTGGCATGAACATCTCGGTCAAGGCCAACGTCCGCACCGCGGCGGCGGCGCAGACCAGCCTTCAGGCCGGCCTGACCATGGCGTTCCGTGCGGGGGCGATCACCGGCCTGCTGGTGGCGGGGCTCGCGCTGCTCGCGATCTCGGTCTTCTTCTGGTATCTGACCGGCCCGGGTGGCTTCACCGTCGGCGGTGACGACCGTACTGTGGTCGACGCGCTTGTTGCGCTCGCTTTCGGTGCCTCGCTGATCTCGATCTTCGCGCGTCTCGGCGGCGGTATCTTCACCAAGGCCGCCGATGTCGGCGCCGATCTCGTCGGCAAGGTCGAGGCCGGAATTCCCGAGGATGACCCGCGCAACCCCGCGGTGATCGCCGATAACGTCGGCGACAATGTCGGCGATTGCGCCGGCATGGCTGCCGATCTGTTCGAAACCTATGTCGTCACCGTCGGTGCGACGATGGTGTTGATGGCGCTGCTGCTGAAAGATGCGGGCGACATGCTGATGCCGTTGATGAGCCTGCCGCTGTTGATGGGCGGCGTCTGCATCATCACCTCGATCATCGGGACATATTTTGTCCGCCTCGGTGGCGGCAAGAATGTCATGGGCGCGATGTACAAGGGTTTCCTCGTCACCGCAGTTCTTTCGGTTCCGGCGATCTGGTTCGCGACCAGCTATGTCCTGAAGGGTGACATGACGACCGACGTCACGGGGACGACGTTTAACGGCAGCGATCTCTTCTATTGCTCGCTGCTCGGCCTCGTCATCACCGGGCTGATCATCTGGATCACCGAATATTATACCGGCACCAATTATCGTCCGGTGCGCTCGATCGCCAAGGCTTCGGAAACGGGGCATGGTACCAACGTCATCCAGGGGCTGGCGATCAGCCTTGAATCGACCGCACTGCCGACGCTGGTGATCTGCGCCGGCATCATCGCGGCGCATCAGGTTGCGGGTATCGTCGGCATCGCCTTTGCCGCCACCGCGATGCTCGCGCTGGCCGGCATGGTCGTTGCGCTCGACGCTTATGGCCCGGTCACCGACAATGCCGGCGGCATTGCCGAAATGGCGGGCCTCGATGACTCGGTTCGTGAAAAGACCGACTTGCTCGATGCGGTGGGCAATACGACGAAAGCCGTCACCAAGGGCTATGCCATTGGTTCGGCGGGTCTCGCGGCTCTGGTGCTGTTCGGTACTTATACGGCCGACATCACCGAATATTCGGCCAAGCTTGGTTTGACCGAGCCGCTGACCTTCTCGCTGTCGTCGCCCTATGTCATCGTCGGGCTGCTGCTCGGCGCATTGCTCCCGTACCTGTTCGGTGCGTTCGGCATGACGGCAGTCGGCCGCGCGGCGGGTGAGGTGGTCAAGGATGTTCGCGAGCAGTTCAAGAACAATCCGGGCATCATGACCTATGAAACCAAGCCCGACTATGCGCGCACGGTCGATCTGGTGACCAAAGCGGCGATCAAGGAAATGATCATCCCGTCGCTGTTGCCGGTGCTGGCCCCGATCGTCGTCTTCTTCGTCATCCGCGCGGTTGCGGGTCCGGCGGCGGCGCTGGAAGCGCTCGGTGCGCTTCTGCTCGGCGTGATCGTCGGCGGGCTGTTCGTCGCCATCTCGATGACCTCGGGCGGCGGCGCATGGGATAATGCCAAAAAATATATCGAAGACGGCAATCATGGCGGCAAGGGCAGCGAGGCCCATAAGGCCGCGGTGACCGGCGACACCGTCGGCGATCCGTACAAGGATACCGCGGGTCCGGCGGTCAACCCGATGATCAAGATCACCAATATCGTGGCGATCCTGCTCCTCGCGGCACTGGCACACGGCGCGGTTTAAGCCGCACCGCCTGCGGGCAAAAGAAAGGCCCCGTCGGAGAGATCCGGCGGGGCTTTTTTTTGTCTGCGCTGTCGTCACCCCGGACATGATCCGGGGTCCAGAAGGCGAGGGGGCCCATGGATCCCGGATCAAGTCCGGGATGACGAAGAGGGGGGGCGCTAGGGGGTGGTTAGCTGACAATGATTTCGTCATGCTGAACTTGTTTCAGCATCCATGGCCTGCCCCCTAATCCGGTGCGGCGCTGACGGAGAGGACTGACCATGGACCCTGAAACAAGTTCAGGGTGACGATAAATGAAACGGCGGTTTTTGGTCGCAATTCGCCGCTCCTGTTCCCCGGCGAAAGCCGGGTTCCAGTGCGTCTTAACGCAGGCCTCGCTTGGTGGCGCTCTGGGCCCCGGCTTTCGCCGGGGAACGGCTCCTGTCCGTCGCGACCCGCCACTCAGGACGCGGACGTCGCCTTACATCTGCTGCGCATTGCCCGCCTGCACCATCCCCCAACCGCTCCGATCGGCGCAAATCATGACTTGCTGATCGCCAACCGCACGACCCGGGCCTGCGAACAGCTGTCGTCATTGCCCGCTTTGCAGGATTTTTCGTATAGCTGGAGCGCGCGCGTCAGATCTTGCGGCAAGCCTTCACCGCTTTCATAGGCCGCTGCGGCGAAGTGACAGGCATAGCTTCCGAACTCGTCGTCGCTCTTGCTGATGTCGCAGGCGGTCCGGTACATCGCAATGGCGCTGGCGGCATCCTGTGCCACGCCATTGCCGTCGCGATACATATGGCCGAGCGTCAGGCAGTCGATCGCCACGCCATCGTCGCAGCCCTGCTGCATGTCTTCGAGGGTGATGGGAGCCGGGTCGGATGGATCGGCTTCGGCCTCGTCGGCTTCCTGGATATCGGCACTCGCCGCATATGCCCAGCCGGGCTGACCCGGGCCAACGCAGGCCAGCACCCACACCGCTGTTATCGTCAGTCGTCTATATGCCATTTTATCCCCCCCTTGTTTCCCGTCACAGATTCCATCCGCCTATCGCGTCGCCTTCATCTGCTGCGCATAGCCAGCTTGTACCATCGCGCTCATCTGGTCGAACAGCGCATCGGGATTGCTGCGGCGCAGCTGGGCGATCGCCGTCTCGATGCCGCCAGCGACCACCAGTTCGCGCGTCCCCGCATCGACCGCAGCGAGCATTTGGGCTGCTGCATCATCGGGCGACAGGCCGTTTTCGATCGCGGCGTCGCTTTCCCCGCGCACGCTGCCATCGGCGTTGAGCGCATTGCGGCTGATGTTGGTCGCGATCGATCCCGGTGCGACGACGAGGACCTTCAGTCCCAGATGCTCATTCTCGGAACGCACGCTGTCATGATAGCCGATCAGCCCGTGCTTCGCCGCCGAATAGGCGCTGCGCAGCGGCACCCCGGCAATCCCCGCGACGCTGGAAATGGCGACAATCTGGCCGCCGCCCGCCGCGACCATGCGCGGCAGCAGCGCCTGCGTCAGCGCGATCGGGGCGAGCAGGTCGACCGCGATAATCTGTTGATAGACCGAAAAATCGGTTTCGATCGCGAGGCTGCGCTGCGAGATGCCGGCGTTGTTGACGAGGCCGTCTATGCGGCCGCACCAGTCCCATGCCTGCTCGGCAATGGCAGGAATCGCTTCATAATCGGTGGCTTCAAAGGGCAGGATCATCGTTCCGGCGCCGCAATCGGCCGCCACCGCCTCGAGCGCCGCGACATTGCGTCCCGACAGGATCAGCTTTGCCCCGCGTGCCGCCAGTGCCCGCGCCAGCGCCGCGCCGATCCCCGACGAAGCCCCTGTAATCCACCAGATTTGATCTTGCATGCCGGCCTCTCCATTTGCTGATTTGTGTCAGCGTGAAACGGTCGGAGAGGGGCGTCAAGCCGCGGATGCGCGGATTTCCGTGCGGGGGTGGCAATTTTGTTGCGAATCTGATATAATAAATATCAACACGCCGACATTCTGCCTCTTCCCGTCTCCGGGCTGGGGCATATTCGGCGTTTCCGATGGAGCCATATCCCTTGCCACGCTGACTGGCTAGCGCCGCACAACGGTTCATCGCCCTCGGCAAGAGGGTGGGAGGCCATGTTGTTGTCGCACTTTCCAACCGAGGTCAAGGCACAGAAAGGAAGCTGAATGTCCGCTAGCACGCTTTTGTTCGAAGTCGGTGATTATGTCGTTTATCCCAAGCATGGCGTGGGGCGCGTCATCGAGCTGCAGAAGTCCGAAATCGCCGGTATGCAGCTGGAACTTTATGTCCTGCGCTTCGAAAAGGAAAAAATGACGCTTCGCGTGCCGACGAACAAGGCCGAAGGCGTCGGGATGCGCAAACTGTCGTCGGACAAGACGCTGAAGGAAGCGCTTCAGGTCCTGACCACCAAGCCGAAGGTCAAGCGCACCATGTGGTCGCGCCGCGCGCAGGAATATGAAGCGAAGATCAACTCGGGCGACCTCGTGTCGATCGCCGAAGTGACCCGCGACCTGTTCCGCGCCGACGACCAGCCCGAGCAGAGCTATTCGGAGCGCCAGATCTTCGAAGCCGCCTCGAGCCGCCTCGCGCGCGAACTGGGTGCGATGGAAGAAAGCGACGAAAAGACCGCGCAGGCGAAGATCCTTCAGATCCTCAACGAGCATGCGCCGTTGTATTATGCCGAAAAAGCTCTCTGAGCTGAGGCGATAGCGATAGTCAAAAGGGCGGTCCGAAAGGGCCGCCCTTTTTCGTTGTCCGCCATTTTCTTTCGTCATGCCGGACTTGATCCGGCATCCATCGCGGCGTTGAAGTCGTGGATCCCCCTGAGTTCACAAACGAAGTGCAACACCTCACACAGGTGTTGCCATGTCGAGATACCGTCAGTTATCGATTGAGGAGCGCTGTTCGATTGCCCGTCTTTATGAAGACGGGCAATCGATCCGGCAGATCGCTACAGCTCTGGATCGCCAGCCGTCGACCATCGCGCGCGAGTTGAAGCGCAACTGTGGAGCCAAGGTCGGTTACCAGCCTGCCTATGCGCAGGCGCAGGCCGATGCTCGGCGCTGGACCGGGACGCGGCTCGAGCGTGACGATGCCTTGCGTGAACAAGTGCTCGACCGGCTCGCGCAGGGCTGGTCGCCTGAGCAGGTGGCGGGGCGTCTGGCCCATGAACAAGGCCATCAGGTCATCAGCCATGAGACCATCTACCGCTTCGTCTATGCCCAGCTCAAACGCACCAACGACCGGCGCTGGCGCTTCTACCTCCCGCGCGCCAAGTACAAGCGCGGCTGGCGCACCAAGGGCGGCTGGCCGCGCTATACCGACCGTCTCTCGGTCCACGACCGCCCCGACAGCATCGCCACCCGCAAGCAGGCAGGCCATTGGGAGGCCGATGCCATGCTCTTCTCCACTTCGGGACAGGCGATCCTGATCGCCCATGAACGCCACTCGCGGATCGCCATCGCCCTGCGTCAGGCCAGCCTCAAGGCCGATCCCGTCGCCGACGCGCTCGTCGGGATGCTGAGACCCCTGCCAGCCGCGCTGCGACGCTCGATCACCTTCGACAATGGCACCGAATTTACCCGCCATCACCGCATCGAACAGCAGCTCGGCCTCAACGCCTACTTCTGCGATCCGCACGCTCCATGGCAGAAAGGCGGTGTCGAAAACGCCATCGGCAGGCTGCGCCGCAACCTGCCCCGAAAAACCAACCTCGACGACTTGTCAGCCAAAGCCATCGACGCCATCATCGCAAACTACAACAACACACCCAGAAAATGCCTCGGCTTCAAAACCCCAGCCGAAACCTTCCGCACGTTGCACTTCAAATGTGAATCCACACCCGGATCAAGTCCGGGGTGACGAAGGGTGGTGATTGCTAGGGATATTTCGCTGCCACAAAATACAGTCCGTCGGGCGGCGCGTTCAGCCCCAGCGCGTTGCGATCCGCCGCCTCCAGCGCCGCCTTCAGATCGCGCGCCGACCATTTGCCGTAACCGACCATCGCGAGGCATCCGACCATCGAGCGCACCTGATGGTGCAGGAAGCTGCGCGCCGCGGCCTCGATGATGATTTCCTCGCCGTGGCGGCTGACGGTGAGCTTATCTAGGGTCTTCACCGGGCTTTGCGACTGGCAATGCGCCGAGCGGAAGGTGGTGAAATCATGGAGGCCAATCAGCTGCTGCGCTGCAGCGTGCATCGCGTCGGCGTCGAGTGGCCGCGCGACTTGCCACGACAGCCCCTTGTCCCATGTCAGCGGCGCGCGGCGGTTGACGATGCGATATTCGTAGCTGCGACCGATGCAGGCGAAGCGTGCGTGCCAGTCGTCAGGGACGATCTCGGCCGCGACGATGGCGATCGGTGCGGGGCGAAGCTGGGCATTCAGCGCCTCGGTCAGCTTGAACGGCGTCAGCGACTTTTCGATATCGACATGCGCGCGCATCGCGATGGCATGGACCCCGGCGTCGGTGCGCCCGGCGCCGAGCACCGGCACCGTCTCGGCGGTGAAGCGGTGGATGGCTTCCTCGATCGCCTGCTGGACGCTGGGGCCGTGCGCCTGCCGCTGCCAGCCCATATAGGGGCGGCCGTCAAATTCTATGGTGAGGGCGAAACGGGTCATGTCGGGCCTGTAGCAGAAACCCTCTCCTTTGGGAGAGGGGGATTCAGGCCAGCCGCGTGCCCTTGGCGATTGCGCGTCCGCGCAGCAATTCGCCGGCATCCATCGCGGGCTTGCCCGCGCGTTGCACCCGCGTCGCGCGGATCGCGCCGGGGTTGCAGGCGATGGTCAGCGTATCGTCGAGCGTCACGCCGGGCGTAGCGCCAGTGACGGTTTCGGACGGATGGACGACTTCGGCCGCCAGTATCTTGTAGCGCTCGCCTTCGAGTTCGAAAAAGGCGCCCGGCATCGGGTTGAAGGCGCGAATTTGCCGCTCAACCTGCACCGCGCCGGTCAGGAAATCGAGCCGCGCCTCGCTCTTGTCGATCTTGGCGGCATAGGTCACGCCGTCGTCCGGCTGGGCGTCGGGCGCAAAGGCATGGAGGTCGCTCAGCACCTTCACCATCAACCCGGCGCCCATCGCCGCGAGTTCGTCGGTCAGTTCGCCCGCGGTCTTGCCATCGACCGGCGTCCGCCCGATCAGCCGCATCGCACCGGTATCGAGCCCGACATCCATCTGCATGATCGTCACCCCGGTCTCGGCATCGCCCGCGAGGATCGCGCGCTGCACCGGCGCCGCGCCGCGCCAGCGTGGCAGGATCGAGCCATGGACGTTGAGGCACCCCTCGCGCGGGGCGTCGAGGATCGCGGGCGGCAGGATCAGGCCATAGGCCGCCACCACCGCGATATCGAGGTCCAGTGCCGCGAATTCGGCCTGTTCGTCGGCGCCCTTCAGGCTCTTCGGCGTGCGGACCGGAAGGCCATGTTCCTCTGCCCAGACATGCACTGCGGATTGCTGCAATTTCTTGCCGCGCTGCGCGGGGCGGGGGGGCTGGGTATAGACAGCCACAATTTCGTGCCCCGCCGCGTGGAGCGCGGCGAGCGTCGGCACCGCAAAGGGCGGCGTTCCCATGAAGGCGATACGCATGATGCGCGCATTGGCGGAGGATGCGGGGTTGTGCAAGGTTGATGGTTGGAGATTGCCGCGTCGCTACGCTCCTCGCAACGACAAGCTCAAACCGTCATTGCGAGCGAAGCGAAGCAATCTCCAGCCATCGGCCTATCCGCCGGTCAGTTCAGGATACAGGTCACGCCATTCGGGATTTTCCACCTCGATCAACGCCACCTTCTTCGCCCGCGATCCGGCCTTGATCTGTTTTTCGCGCGTGATCGCCGAATGCATGTCACCGTGCAGTTCGAACCACACCAGTTTGTCGCACCGATAGCGCGCTGAAAATCCATGCTGTTTCTGCCTGTGCTGCCACGCCCGTGCGATCAGGTCCGACGTCACGCCGACGTACAGCACGCCATCCTTGCGATTGGACATCATATAAACCGCTGGCTGCCGCTCTTCCCGCATCGCTGGAGATTGCTTCGTCGCTGCGCTCCTCGCAATGACGAATTTGGGAACGTCATTACGACCCCGGTGAAGGCCGGGGGAAGCGATCTCCAGCCAACGGCCTTGCGCGACGCCAGCGGGCAAGCCAAACACCACCTCATGGCCTCCACCGAAATCGAAGCGCTCGTCCAGCAACTCGCCCGGCTTCCCGGGCTCGGCCCGCGTTCGGCGCGGCGGGCGGTGCTGCATCTGATGAAGAAGCGCGAAAGCGCCTTTGCGCCGCTGCTCGCGGCATTGCAGATGGTGTCCGAACGGCTCGTCACCTGCACCATTTGCGGCAATGTCGACACGCATGATCCGTGCGCGATCTGCGCCGACCCGCGCCGCGATGCGCGGTCGCTGTGCGTCGTCGAGGAAGTCTCCGACCTGTGGGCGCTCGACAAGTCGCGGCTCTTTCCCGGCAAATATCATGTCCTCGGCGGACGGCTCTCGGCGCTCGAGGGCATCCGTCCGCAGGACCTTGCCATCGACGCGCTGGTCGCGCGCGTCGCGGAAGGCGGGATCGACGAGGTCGTGCTGGCGATGAACGCGACGCTTGAGGGACAGACGACCGCTCATTATCTTGCCGAGCGGCTCGAGGGGTATCCGATACGGCTGACCCAGCTGGCGCATGGTTTGCCGGTGGGCGGTGAGCTGGATTATCTCGATGAGGGGACGCTGGCGCAGGCATTGCGGGCGCGGCGTCCGGTGGGTTGACGCGGAGCCTTTGAGTTCATACCTGCGCACCATGGCCTTACTCCCAATCATAGAGACCCCGGATCCCCGGCTCCGCGTCATTTCCAAGCCCGTCGAGACCTTCGACGCCGAGCTGAAGGCGTTGATCGCCGACATGTTCGAGACGATGTACGACGCCCCCGGTATCGGGCTGGCCGCGATTCAGGTCGGGGTGCCGAAGCGCATCCTGGTGATCGATCTGCAAGAAGCCGATCCCGAGGATGAAGAGGGCAAGAAGGTGATCCGCGAGCCGCGCGTCTTCATCAACCCCGTCTTTTCCGACGAGAGCGAAGAGCACAGCGTCTATCAGGAAGGCTGCCTGTCGGTCCCCGAGCAGTACGCCGATGTGACGCGTCCCGCCGAGGTGACGGTCGATTGGCAGGACGCCGACGGCAAGCATCATCAGGAACGCATGACCGGCCTGATGGCGACGTGCATCCAGCACGAGCATGACCATCTGGAAGGCATTCTCTTCATCGACCATCTGTCGCGGTTGAAGCGCGACATGGTGCTGAAGAAACTCATGAAGATGCGCAAGGCGGCTTGAGCGTCATAATTCTAGGCTGATTATCTTCGTCATTGCGAGCGAAGCGAAGCAATCTCCAGCCATCAGTCTTGCGTAAGGCCGACGACTGGAGATTGCCGCGTCGCTTCGCTCCTCGCAATGACGATTCTCAGGCTCTAATCTGACGTTCGTTTTTGCACGCTGGACCCCGGCTTTCGCCGGGGAACAGTTTGTGCGGCCGGGGGCTGATTACCCCGCCTTGGCGACCGCGACCATCGCGGGGCGCAGCAGGCGGTCTTTCATCATATAGCCGGCCTGCATTTCCTGCACGATCGTGCCGGCGTCCTTGTCGCTGGGGATTTCGAGCATCGCCTGATGCTGGTTCGGGTCGAGCGGCAGGCCGATTGCGGCGATGCGGGTGATGCCGTGGCGTTCGAACACGCTCATCAACTCGCGCTCGGTGGCTTCGAGGCCGGTGACGAGCGGCTTGATCGCCTCGTCGGCGCGCTGTTCGTCGCTCAGCGACGCGAGCGCGCGGCCGAGATTGTCGGCGACCGACAGGATGTCGCGCGCGAATTTGGTCGCGGCATAGGCGTGCGCGTCGGCGACTTCCTTCTCGGCGCGGCGACGCACGTTCTGCGTCTCGGCGCGCGCATAGAGGATGTCCTGCTGCGCGGTCGCGAGCTGTTCGGTCAGCTTGGCCACCTCGTTATTCGCGCCTTCGGCGGGCGCTGCGGTTTCAACTTCGGGGTTCGCGCCGTCTTCGACCGGCGTGTCATTCTCTGTATTTGTCATAAACCTATCGTATCAGTCTGGAGAGCGATTGTGCGGTGAAATCTACCATGGGTACGATCCGCGCATAGTTCAAGCGCGTCGGGCCGATCACCCCGACGACGCCGACCACGCGACCGTCGCTGCCATGATAGGGTGCGGCGATAACCGACGATCCCGACAGCGAGAAGAGCTTATTCTCCGACCCGATGAAAATGCGGGTCGCGCTGCCTTCGCGGGCGCTGTCGAGCAGATGGGCGATATCCTGTTTGGTTTCGAGCTCGTCGAGCAATTGCCGCACGCGGTCGAGGTCGCCGACCGCACTGTCGTCGAGCAGATTCGCCTGGCCGCGCACGATCAGCACCGGGCGGTCGGCGCCGTCGGACGACCAGATGGCGAGCCCGCGCGATACCAGATCCTGCGCCGCGCGGTCGATCGCGATCCGTTCGGCCTCAATCTCGCGCCGTACCCGCGCCATCGCCTCGGTCAGCGTCAGGCCTGCGAGCATCGCGGTGATATAATTGCCCGCCTCGACGAGCGCCGAGGGGTTGAGTCCCGCCGGAAGGTCGATGACGCGATTTTCGACCGCGCCATCGCCCGCGACGAGGACGACGAGCGACTGGCTCGCCGACAAGGGCACGAAGGCGATTTGTTTCAGTATCCGCTCATGCTTGGGGACGAGGACGAGTCCCGCACACGCCGAGAGGCCCGACAGCGCCGAAGTCGCCTGCGCGAGCGCGCTTTCGATCGGGCCGGCGTCGGACAGGCTCGCCTCGATCTGCGCGCGGTCTTCGGCCGATGGCTCGGCGACCTGCATCATCCCGTCGACGAAGAGGCGCAACCCCTGTTCGGTCGGCAGCCGCCCCGCGCTGGTGTGCGGGCTGGCGAGCAGGCCGAACTCCTCGAGATCCTGCATCACGTTGCGGATCGACGCGGGGGAGAGGTTGAGCGCGGTGAGTTTCGACAGCGTGCGCGATCCGACCGGCTGGCCGGTTTCCAGATAGGCGTCGACGACCATCCGGAACACGTCGCGGGCGCGCGTGGTGAGTTCGGTGATCGGCAGCGTGGTCATAAAGGGGATTTAGGGATGGCGAGGGGCGGGGGCAAGCATAGTCGCCCCTCTCCCGCCGGGAGAGGGCAGCGAGACTTGCGAACTTGTTCGCTAGTCGCAGCGGGTGAGGGTCTGTGCGTTATCGGAACGGAACCGCCCCTCACCCAGCTTCGCCTAGGCGGCAAGCCGCCAAGGCTGCGCAACCCTCTCCCGACGGGAGAGGGGATTCGGACTCGCTAGCTTGCAAAACCAACGCTAACCTTCCGTCCCGGGGGGGAAATATATGACCACACGACCGTTAACCCAGGACGACCCGCTCGACGATTTCGAGCATCGCGATATCATCCTGCTCGGCCGCAAGCAGCGCGTTTACACGATGGGCAGCGGTCCCGCCGTCATCGTGATGACCGAAATGCCGGGGATCAGCCCGCATGTCGCGCGCTTCGCCCGCTGGGTGCGTGACGCGGGTTTCACCGTCTATATGCCGCATATTTTCGGCAAGGATGGCGCGGTGCCGCGGATGCCCGGTGCGGTCTTCACGATGATAGGCGGTTGCATCAGCCGCCAGTTTCGCGCCTTCCAATCGAACGAAAGCTCGCCCGCGACGCGGTGGCTCCGCGCCCTCGCGGCGCAGGCGCATAAGGAATGCGGCGGCAGGGGCGTCGGCGCGATCGGCATGTGCTTCACCGGCAATTTTGCGCTGTCGATGATGCTCGAACCCTCGGTGCTCGCGCCCGTGCTCGCGCAGCCGTCGTTGCCGCTGAATAACCCGGCGGGCATGCACATCGCCCCCGACGAACTGGCGGCGGTCAAGGCGCGGATGGAGGCCGAGGATCTGACCGTCCTCGCATACCGGTTCGAGGGCGACACATATTGCAAGGCGGCGCGCTTTGCCGCCTATGAGGATGCGCTCGGCGACCGCTTCATCGGCCGCGTGCTGCCCGACGCTGCGGCGAACCCCGACAGCCCGATGAAAAACCCGCACAGCGTCGTCACCATCCATCTGATCGACGAAGTGGGCCAGCCGACGGTCGAGGCGCGCGACGAAATCCTCGAATTTTTCCATATGCGGTTGAGCGATTGACGCCGAGCGCCTAAGCGCGGCGCCAATCATCCATTGAAAGGAATTTCCATGCGTCCCTCCGGCCGTGCGCCCGACCAGATGCGCTCCATCGCGATCGAACCCGCCTTCACCATCCATGCCGAGGGCAGCGTGCTCGTCAGCTTTGGCAATACGAAGGTGCTGGTGACCGCCAGCGTCGACGAGAAGGTTCCGCCCTTCCTGCGCGGCAAGGGTGCGGGCTGGGTAACGGCCGAATATGGCATGCTTCCCCGCGCGACGCATACGCGCGGCAGCCGCGAAGCAGCGAAGGGCAAGCAGTCGGGACGCACGCAGGAAATTCAGCGGCTTATCGGGCGGTCTTTGCGCGCCGTCGTCGATATGAAAAAGCTCGGCGAGCGTCAGATCATCATCGATTGCGACGTCATTCAGGCCGATGGTGGCACGCGCACCGCGTCGATTTCGGGCGCGTGGGTCGCGCTGCGCCTTGCGGTCGACAAACTGCTTGCAGCCAAGACGATCAGCGAAGATCCGATCGTCGACAAGGTCGGCGCGATTTCGTGCGGCATCTACAAGGGCACGCCGGTTCTCGACCTCGACTATGACGAGGATTCGGTCGCCGAAGCCGACGGCAATTTCGTGCTGACCGGCAAGGGCCAGATCGTCGAAGTCCAGGCGAGCGCCGAGGGCGCGACCTATGACGAAGAAGGTCTGCTCCGCCTGCTCCGCCTCGCGCGCATCGGCTGCACCGAGATTTTCGCGGCGCAGGACAAGGCGACGGGGCGCTGATAAACCTCCTCTCCCGGCGGGAGAGGAAGCGAGACTTGCCAGCTTGCTGGCTAGTCGCAGCAGGTGAGGGGATGTGACGGAGAAGGTGCACAAACCGTCTACGTCTATGGCCCGCAAGCTGCGGCGCAATGACACCGAGGCCGAGAAGCGACTGTGGAGCGCGCTGCGCTCCCGTCAATTTCTTGGCCTCAAATTCCGGCGGCAATCACCGGTCGGAGAGTTCATCGCCGATTTCCTGTGCGAAGGCATGCGGATCATTGTCCAGGCCGATGGCGGGCAGCATGCGGACAACCCCGCCGACACCGATCGTACGGTACGCTTGCAAGCCGCAGGCTATCACGTCATCCGTTACTGGAACAATGCATCATGGACAATCTGGAGGGCGTGTTGGAGGATCTGCGCGGACGTATGGCTGCTATCGCTGACGGCAGAACCCCTCACCCAACCCTCTCCCAAGGGGAGAGGGCTTTATGACCCACCGCGAAC
The DNA here is from genome assembly GCF_002205635.1 of Sphingopyxis witflariensis. Taxonomy (GTDB): domain Bacteria; phylum Pseudomonadota; class Alphaproteobacteria; order Sphingomonadales; family Sphingomonadaceae; genus Sphingopyxis; species Sphingopyxis witflariensis. Next base: position 123,449 of record NZ_NISJ01000006.1, read on the forward strand.
TCTCCCCCGGTAAACTCGTCATCGCCAGCCACAACGCTGGCAAGGTGCGCGAGATTCGCGCGCTGCTTGCGCCCTATGGGATCGAGCCGGTGTCGGCGGGCGACCTCGGGCTTCCCGAGCCCGAGGAGACGGGGACGACCTTCCGCGACAATGCGTTGCTCAAGGCGCATGCCAGCGCCTCGGCTTCGGGCTTGCCCGCGCTCGCCGATGACAGCGGGCTCGAGGTTGCAGCGCTCGGCGGACGCCCGGGGGTTTACACCGCCGACTGGGCCGAGCGTCAGCCGTATGAGGGCGAACCCGGTCGCGACTGGTATATGGCGATGGGGAAGGTCGAAGGCCTGCTCGCCGAACAGGGACCGGACGCCGATCGCAGCGCCTGTTTCGTCTGCACCCTCGCGCTCGCCTGGCCCGACGGCCATGCCGAGGTTTTCGAGGGCCGGGCAGAGGGCAGTCTGACCTGGCCGCCGCGCGGGATATTGGGCTTCGGTTATGATCCGGTATTCGTTCCGATCGGTAACTCGCTGACTTATGCTGAAATCTCGCCCGAAGAGAAGCATGCAACCAGCCACCGGGCCGATGCGTTTGCGAAGCTGGTGGCGGGGGTGTTCTAGCCCAATCCCAAATGGACAACGGAGCTGTTGATGCATTGATAGAATTGGGCGGTGCGGTGCCAATCCATTCCCCGTTTTCCTAATTCTACATAGGCACAATAGCGTCGATCTTCTGACCGGAATTCATAAGCGGCGACGGCCATTGCGGTTGAATCGTGGGTTCCGACCAGCTTGAATTTTAGCGCTCTCAAGTCGTCCACTTTCGTGTCATCCTCGATCAAACAGCGCTCGTCCGGGCCGTCGAGGCAGTGATGCAGGATTTCCCAGGCCATAGCGGAATCAGGTCGGTTTGGACGCATAAACCAGTATGCGGCCGCAGTTGCCGTGATCAAGGCCACGGCTATCATGATCCATCTCTTTGAGGGCATGGCATGGCATGGGTCAGATAGATTGTCGGTGCAAGCTGACATTTCCCGTCAAATGACTATATCGCCCCCAATGGCCGAACCCCTTGCCCTGTATGTCCATTGGCCGTTTTGCGTGTCGAAATGCCCTTATTGCGACTTTAACAGCCATGTCCGCGAGAGCGTCGATCAGGCGGTGTGGCGCGATGCACTGCTGACCGACTTGCGTCACGAGGCGGCTCTGCTGCCGGGGCGCCGCGTCGGGTCAATCTTTTTCGGCGGTGGCACCCCCAGCCTGATGCCGCCCGCGACCGTCGCGGCGGTGATCGCGGCGGCGGAGGCCGCATGGGGGCTGACCGATGATGTCGAGATCACGCTGGAGGCGAACCCCAATTCGGTCGAGGTTGCCAATTTCGCCGACCTTGCCGCCGCTGGGGTCAACCGCGTGTCGATCGGGGTTCAGAGCTTCGACGCGCAAGTGCTTGAATTTCTGGGACGCGCCCACAGCGAGGATGAGGCGCGCCGTGCGATCGCGACCGCGCAGGATCATTTCGCGCGGGTCAGCTTCGACCTCATCTATGCGCGACCGGGCCAGTCGCTGACGGCGTGGGAGAGCGAACTGACGAGCGCGCTCGCCTTCGGGACCGACCATCTTTCGCTCTATCAGCTCACCATCGAACCCGGAACGCGCTTTGCGACGCTCGCGGCGAAGGGCGATCTTACCATCCCCGACGGCGACACCGCCGCCGACCTGTTCGAGGCGACCGACGCGATGACGCGCGCCGCGGGTCTACCGCGCTATGAGGTCTCGAACCACGCGCGTGTCGGTCAGGAAAGCCGCCACAATCTCGCTTACTGGCGCTACGCCGATTATGCAGGGGTCGGGCCGGGCGCGCATGGGCGGCGGCTTGGACAGGCGACCGAGCGGCACAAGAAGCCCGAGAATTTCATCACAGCCGTCGAGCGAAACGGCCACGGCCTGAAGGTCGAAGCCGACCTGCCCGCGAATGAGCGCGCGACCGAGGCGATGCTGATGGGGCTGCGGCTGACCGAGGGCGTCGACCTGGCTCGGATCGAGATGCGGAGCGGGTTGGCGCGCTATGCGTTCGTCGATGGCGATGCGGTGGCGCGGTTGGTAGGGCAGGGGCTGATGCGGCAGGCTGGCGATCGGCTGATGGTCACTGACGACGGCATCCTCCTGCTCGACTCGATCCTTTCCGAGGTGGTGCGAACAAGCTAGCATCCTGTTCCAAAGCCCGTTCGCCCCGAGCTTGTCGAAGGGCTGTTCTTTCTTTCGCCGGGCTGGAGGAAAGAGCGGGGCTTCGACAAGCTCAGCCCGAACGGATTAAAGGTTGGCGCAAGACATCATCCGCGACTGGGACGCTCATCTGGCGCATGAAAAGCGCCGGTCCGAACACACGCGCCGCGCCTATATCGCGACCGCCGAGCGGTTCAGCACCTTCCTGTCCGAACATCGCGGCGGCGAAGCCGATAGTGCGATGCTCACCAAACTCACCCCGAACGATCTGCGCGCCTATCTCGCCACCCGCCGCGCCGAGGGGCTGGGCAACGCTTCGGCGGCGCGGGAACTCAGCGCGCTGCGTGGTTTCTTGCGCTTCGTCGGCGGGTCGGGGGCGAGCGTGCCGCAACTGCGCGGTCCGCGCGTCAAAAAGGGACTACCGCGCCCCGTCTCGCCCGCCGAGGCGCTCGCGCTGGCGCAGGACGTCGAGGACAATGCCCGGCAGGGGTGGACCGGTGCGCGCGATTTCGCGCTGTTGCTGCTGCTCTATGGCGCCGGGTTGCGCATCGGCGAGGCGCTGTCGCTGACCGGCGCCGCGCTGCCGCTCGGCGAGACGCTGCGCGTCACCGGCAAGCGGGACAAGACGCGGATCGTCCCGATCCTGCCCGCTGTGGCGGACGCTGTATCACGCTATGTCGCGTCCTGCCCGTGGCCGATCGGCAAGGAGGATATGCTGTTCCTCGGCGCGCGCGGCGGGCCGCTTGCGCCCGGGGTTGTGCGCGCCAATGTGCGCTCGGCGCGCCGCGCGCTGGGGCTTGCCGAACGCACGACGCCGCACGCGCTGCGCCATAGTTTCGCAACGCATCTGCTGGCGGGCGGGGCCGATCTGCGGTCCTTGCAGGAACTGCTCGGCCACGCGAGCCTTGCTTCGACGCAGGTTTATACCGCGGTCGATGCCGCGCATCTGCTCGACATTTATCGGAATGCCCACCCGCGCGCTTAGTCGCTGCAATTCACCCCGTTGGCCCTGAGCTTGTCGAAGGGCTGTTCTTTTTCATGCGGCGCCGAAGGGAAGGGCGGTGCTTCGACAAGCTCAGCACGAACGGGGAAAGGGCGTTCTATTTTTCGCTGGTAGCCTTCGGCTTCCACGTCACGACGCGGTACACATACAGCAGCACGATCGACCCGATCGCGACCACCGCCAGCGGGCCGATGAAGCGGTCGACTTCGGCGAACTGCTTGCCGAACCAGTTGCCCGCGCCCGCGATCGCGCTGATCCAGATCGTCGACCCCGCAGCGGTCCAGATCAGGAATTTGACCTGCGACATGCCCACCATCCCCGCGGGCAGCGACACCATCGTCCGCGCGATGGGAACGAAGCGGAAGACGAAGACGATCCCCGACCCGAACCGGAGGAACCAGTCGTGCAATTTCTCGACCTCGTCCCAGTCGAGCGTCAGCCAGCGGCCATAGCGGTCGATCAGCGGTTTGAGCCGCGCATAGCCGAACCAGCGGCCGACCCAATACCACACCCAGTTTCCGAGCGTGGTTCCCGCGACCGCGACCGCGACCAGCGTCCAGTAATCAAAGCGCCCCTGCGCGACCATCACGCCGCCGAGGCTCATGATGACCTCCGACGGAATCGGCGGGAACACATTTTCGAGGAACATCAGAATCGCGATGCCGAGGTAGCCCCAGCTATGGATCAGATTGAGAATGAATTCGGTCATGTAGGGGGAATCATCCTGTTCAGGCGAGGCGCCGCGCGATGGCGTCCCAGATCATGCCCGCGGTGTCGCTGTTGTTGAAGCGGTCGATCGCGACGATCCCGGTGGGCGAGGTGACGTTGATTTCGGTCAGCCATTCGCCGCCGATCACGTCGATGCCGACGAAGATCAGCCCGCGCTCCCGAAGCTGCGGCCCCAGAACATCGCAGATTTCCTGCTCGCGCGGGGTCAGTTCGGCGGCCTCGGCATAGCCGCCGACCGCGAGGTTCGATCGGAATTCGCCTTCGCCGGGCTTGCGGTTGATCGCGCCTGCGACTTCGCCGTCGACGAGCACGATGCGCTTGTCGCCCTGGGCAACGCTCGGCAGGAATTGCTGGACCATGAAGGGTTCGGGCCAGACCTGCCCGAACATTTCGACCAGTGCGCCGAGGTTGGCGCCGTCGGCGTCGATGCGGAACACCGCCTTGCCGCCATTGCCGTGGAGCGGCTTGATCACCACCGCGCCATAGCGCGCCTGAAAATCCTTCACCGCGTCGAGGTCGCGCGTGACCATCGTCGGCGGCATAAATTCGGGGAAGTCGAGGACGAAGACTTTTTCGGGGGCGTTGCGGACCGAGACGGGGTCGTTAACGACCAGCGTCTCGCCTGCGAGCCGCTCGAGCAGCCAGGTGCCGGTGAGATAGCCCAGATCGAAGGGCGGGTCCTGCCGCATCAGTACGACATCGATGTCGCGGCCGAGGTCGATCGTGACCGCTTCGCCGAACCTGTAATGGTTTCCCGCCTCGCGCTTCACGTAGAGAACGCGGTGCGCCTTCGTCGTCAGCCGTCCGGCCTCCCACGTCAGCCCGCGCACATCATAATGATAGACCTCGTAACCGCGCTCCTGCGCGCTGAGCATCAGGGCAAAGCTGCTGTCGCCCGCAATGTTGATGCCATCCATCGGGTCCATTTGCACGGCGGCGCGCAGGGTCATGCTCTTCTCCTTGGGGCAGTCAGGGCTGCCAGACGTGGACCAGATGGCGTGGCAGGCGCCCCGGCGCAAGCAGCATCACGTCGATCCGTATATCGTCGCGCGGCCGAGCGAAGCGATGTCTGAGCATTTCGGCCGCCGCCGCGACGCGGCGCAGGCGATATTGGTCGACGGCGAGGTCGAGATCTTCGGGCCGCTCGCGCCATTTGACCTCGATAAAGGCGACGATGCGGCCGCGCCGCGCCACCAGATCGACTTCGCCCGCAGCCACCCGCAGCCGCTCGCCCAAAATCCGCCAGCCGTGGAGCCGCAACCACCACGCCGCGCGGCGTTCGGCGCGGCGCCCGCGGGCTTCGGCCTCGGCGCGCTTCAAACCTTGTCCTTGAGGGTTAGGGCGCGGGCGTAAATCTCGTGCCGGTCGAGCCCGAAGCGTTTGGCGACGGCCTTTGCCGCCTGCGCCACCGGCTTGTCGGCCATTGCATCGCGCAGCGCGGCGTCGAGCGTCGCATCATCGGCTTCCTCGGCCACAGCTTCGACCGGCGGGCCGACGACGACTACGATCTCGCCCTTCGGCGGCGCATCGGCATAGCGCGCCGAAAGCTCGCTCAACGTACCGGTGACGCATTGCTCGAACATCTTGCTGATTTCGCGCGCCACCGCCGCTTCGCGGTCGCCGAGCCCTTCGGCCATCGCCGCGAGTGATCCTGACAGCCGCGGTCCGCTTTCGTAAAAGACCAGAGTCGCGCGCAGCCCGGCAAATTCGGCGAGCGTATCGGCGCGCGCCTTCGCCTTCGACGGCAGGAAGCCCGCGAACAGAAAACGGTCGCTCGGCAGGCCCGACAGCGTGATCGCGGCGACCGCCGCGCATGGCCCGGGCAGGGTGGTCACATGGCGTCCCGCCGCGCGTGCGTCGCGCACCAGCTTGTATCCGGGGTCCGAAATCAGCGGGGTTCCGGCGTCGGACACCAACACGACAATTTCGTCGGCCATCCGCGCAACCAGCGCGGCGCGCGTGCGTTCGTCGCTATGATCATGATAGGGGGTCATCGGCACACGCAAACCCAGATGCGACAACAGCTTGGCTGTAACGCGCGTATCCTCGGCCGCGATCACGTTGGCCTGGGCCAATGTCGCGGCGGCACGCGCGCTGATGTCGCCGAGGTTGCCGATAGGCGTCGCCACGATATAGAGTCCGGGCAAGGGAGAATTTGAGATGGTCGAATCTGGCATAACGCCGAAAATGGCAGAAACTGCCGCCAAGCGCCAAGACTATGCGTCGCCGCGCCGGCAAATGCTGCGCGGACTCGGCGTCGTGGCGATGGCGGGGCTGCTCGCGGCGTGTCAGGTTGTGCCGAAAAGCGGTGGCCCCGCCACGGTCGCGCCGCCCGAACGCCCGGATGAAAGCGTCGGACCGGGCCTTCCCACCGACACCGATCGTCACCGCGTCGCGCTGCTCGTCCCGCAAACGGGCGCCAATGCCGACGTCGGCACCGCGATTGCCAATGCGACGACGCTGGCCCTGCTCGATTCGCGCACCGAGCGCGTCCGCATCACCACCTATGACACGGCGCTCGGCGCTGCCGCTGCGGCGCGTCAGGCGGTTGCCGATGGCAACAAGCTGATCCTCGGCCCGTTGCTCAGCGAAGATGTTGCTGCGGTCGCTCCGGTCGCACGCGCCGCGAAAGTGCCCGTGATCAGTTTCTCCAACGACAGCAGCGTTGCGGGCAATGGCGTCTTCATCATGGGCTTTGTCCCCGGCCAGTCGGTCGAGCGCGTCGTCGCCTTCTCGCGCGGCAAGGGGCATGTGCGCTTCGGCGCGCTCGTCCCCAAAAATGTCTATGGCGACCGTTCGGCAGCGGCGTTCCGCACCGCGGTCGCCAATGCCGGCGGCACATTGGTTGCGGTCGAAAGCTATGATCGCAGCGCCACCGCGCTGACCGGCGCCGCGCGGCGGCTCGCCAATGCGGGCGCGATGGACGCTGTGCTGGTCGCCGATTCGGGCGGCAATACGATCCGCGCGGTGCCGGTGATCAAGAGCGCGGGGCCGCGGCAAATCCTGGGAACCGAGCTGTGGAACACCGATTCCACGCTCGGCACCAACCCGGTGATGCGCGGTTCGTGGTTCGCGAGCGTGTCCGACGGGCTCTATGGCCAGCTTGCGGGCAAATATCGCACACGTTTCGGCAAGGCGCCTTATCGCCTTGCGAGTCTGGGCTATGATTCGGTGCTGCTGACCGTCCGCATCGCGCGCGACTGGAAGCCGGGCACCAATTTCCCCGCGAACCGGCTGCTCGCCGCCGACGGTTTTGGCGGGATCGACGGCATTTTCCGTTTCAACGATCGCGGCATCGCGGTCCGCGCGCTGGAGGTCAGCGAGATCGGCGCCGGGGGCTTCCGCGTCGTCGATCCGGCCCCGACCAAATGGTAGTCGGGGCTCCGGGCGTGGCATAGTCGCCACAGTCGGGCGAAAAGCGGTACCAATAAACGACAGCTGGCCTTTACGGCGCGCCAGCGTTCACTATATGGGCATTGCGTGCGCGACTGCGCGAATCCCGCGCGCCTATCGTCAACATTCAGGAGATACAGCTATACGCCCGCCCATGACCCGTCGCCCACTTGGACAAACACCGCCCAAGAATGGCCCGCGATACAATGAATTTATCGCCTCCCCGAAGGTCCGCGTGATCGACGAGGAAGGTGAAAATCTGGGCGTAATGCTGACTGCCGAAGCGATCGAACAGGCCGCGTCTGTCGGACTGGACCTGGTTGAAGTCTCTCCGAACGCTGATCCGCCGGTGTGCAAATTCCTCGACGTGGGCAAGTTTAAATACGAAGCCCAAAAAAAGGCGAATCTGGCGCGCAAGAGCCAGAAGACCCAGGAAATCAAAGAGATCAAGATGCGTCCGAATATCGACGATCATGATTTCGATACCAAGATGAAGAAGGTCTTCGATTTTCTTGGCGACGGCGACAAGGTCAAGATGACCATGCGTTTCCGCGGCCGCGAAATGAGCCACACCCAGCTCGGCCTCAACGTGCTCCAGCGCGTTGCCGAACTGACGTCGGAAATTGCGAAGGTCGAGGCGCACCCGCGCACCGAAGGCCGTCAGATGCTGATGGTTATCGCACCGAAATAGGCGCGTTAAGATCCTCCCTGTGCCGCAGGCATGGGGAGGTGGCAGCGCGAAGCGCTGACGGAGGGGCTTTTACGCTGGCCCCTCTACCACTCGCTTCGCGAGCGGTCCACCTCCCCATCACTACGCGACAGAGAGGATTATCAGCCGATCGAAAATTTCAGGGCGGTCGTTCCAGCGGGACGGCCGCCCGCTTCGTATCGGCGTTCGACCATTTGTGCGCCGCCGTCGGCGGCGATCGCGAGCAGTGTCGTACAGCGCGTGCCATAGACATCGCCGCGCAGGAACAGGGCGGGATCATCCTCAGCGGTCAGCAGGTCGAGCATCGCGCCGGGGTCTGCCCGATTTGCTATCGCCGCTTCCAGCGCCACGCGCAGTCGCTCGGCGCGCGGGCAGGGGGTGTCGGTTGGCTCATTCGCCAGCGCATGAACGCCGGGCGCCAGCGGTGCGATCTGCGGGGTCGGCCGGTTGGTCAGCAGCCGCGCTTCGTCGCCGCCCACCGCGAACAGGTTGAACGCATTGAAACGGTCGAGATCGGCTTCGGCCGGATCGGCGAAGCGCCCGTCACCGCGCAGCATGTCGACCACCAGCGCACCGCGCGATTCCTTCGCGGGATCGGGCAGGGCGCCGCGCACGTTGGTTACGACGACGACGCGCCCGGTCGGTGCATGTGCGCCCAGCCAGGTTCCACCCGCCTGCAAATCTCGTCCGGCAATGATCCCGCTATCGTCGTTCCACGACGCGAGCGGCGCGCTAGCGCGGCCATGAAATTCATCGCGATTGCCGATCAGGATCAGCGGCCAGTCTGGATGGCTATGCCAGGCAAGGGCGACGACGCACATCGCGCGCCTATCGCGCTTTGCGGATGATTTGCCAAGCCGGGCATGATAATGTCGCGTCATCTTTCTGGAGGGGGAGAATATGATGACGCAAGCTGTTAAAACGCCCGTGCATCTGTGGATCGTCGGGGTCGTGTCGCTGTTGTGGAACAGCATCGGCATTTCGGACTATATCGGCTTCAAGCTTAAAAACGCATGGTATATCGCGCAGACGGGCTTCAATGCGGAGCAGGTCGCGTGGTTCGACGCGCTGCCGCTGTGGGCGAATATCGGATGGGCGCTCGGCGTTTGGGGCGCCTTCTTCGGCTCGGTGCTGCTGTTGATGCGCAGCCGCCACGCCGTCACCGTCTTTCTGATCTCGCTGATCGGGCTTGTCCTGCACACCGCGCATCAACTGCTTGTGGCGAAGGCCGAGTTCATCGCCCTGTTCGGCAGTGGTCCCTTGTCCTTCATGGCGGTCATCTGGATCATCGCCATCGCGCTTTATCTTTACGCGCGGCGTCAGGCCGCAGCGGGCGTGCTGCGCTGAATCCCCCTCCCGCAAGCGGGAGGGGGATTCAATGTTGATCCAAGACTAATTGCGCTCGTCATTGCGAGCGAAGCGAAGCAATCCAGGGCGGCCTTGCACCACTCTGGATTGCCGCGTCGCTTCGCTCCTCGCAATGACGATTCAAAGCAATGTCAGGCAGCAGGGAGGTTGCAGTTTCGGCTCACCGCGCGCGGATGAAGGCGCGAATGTCCGCCGACAATTTGTGGCGATCTTCGTCACGAATATACATCATATGACCCGCGTCATAATAGGTATAGCGGATGCGGTCCTGCGGTATGCCGGTGCGCGACAGCGCATATTCGGCCGCGAAAAAAGGCGTCGCGAAATCATAATAGCCCTGCGCAACCAGCACTTTCAGTCCTGAATTCTCGCGCAGCGCCTGCCCGATATAGGGGGCGACGTTGAGATAGGCGTTGGTGTCGCGCCCGCCGAGCCGCCAGTCCCATTGGCCGCCGATGCTGCCGATTGATTGATATTCGCGGTCGGTCTTGAACCCCAGCGTGTCGCGCGACCAGCTGTTAATCGCGGCGGTGTAGCCCGCGTCGATGCCATAGAAGCTGGGGTCGTTGTCGGGCTCTTCGCCCGCGCTGTCATAATCCTTGCCCGTATAGCGGCTGTCGAGTCGTCCAACGGTCAGCCCGCGGTCGCGCAGAAGCTCCTTGTAGAAACGGCTGGGCGTGACGCGCAGGTCGGCGCTCTCCAGATAGGTTTCGGACAGGCCGGTAAAGCGCGCGAGGTCGCGGCGGATCGCGGCGCGCTCCTCGCCCTGCAATTTCTGCCCCTTGAGCAGCGCGGTGGCATAGGGACCGATCGCCCATTGCCGCGCTTCCTCGGCAAAGGCTTCGGGCGAGGCGCCGGTCGCCTTGCCATGATAGAGCGCCGTCACCGCCATCGAGGGCAGGTTGGTGATCGGCGACAGCTCGTTGCCCGGCGTGTCGGCGCCCGCCGCGAAATCGAGCACGGTCGAGATCAAGATGATGCCGTTGAGCGCGACGTCATTATACGTCTCATTCATCAATTGGTTGGCGACCGCAGCCGAACGCGTCGTGCCATAGCTTTCGCCGCCCAGATATTTGGGGCTGTTCCAGCGGCCATTGTTGTTCAGCCATAGCCGGATGACCTGGGCGACAGCCTTCGCATCCTGCGTCACCCCATAATAATCCTCAGGGTTTGCCTTGCCGATCAGGTGCGAAAAGCCGGTGCCCGGCGGGTCGATGAAAACGACGTCGGTCACATCGAGCAGCGCGTCGGGATTGTCGACGATCGGATAGGGCGGGGCGCCATCATCGCGTGCATCGCCGGGGATCGCAACGCGCTTCGGCCCGAACGCCCCCATCATCAGCCACACGGTGCCCGATCCGGGACCGCCGTTGAACAGGAAAGTCACCGGGCGAGCGGGGTCGCGGGGTTCCTTGACATAGGATGTGGTGACGATCGCCGCCTCGGGCGTACCGTCCTTGCTCTTCAGTATCGTCTCACCGATCGTCGCGGCATAGTTGATCCGCTGCCCGCCGAACGTGCCGCTGAGTTTGGTGGTGCGAATCTGCGGTTCATAGTCGGCGGGCTTTTCGGCCTTCGCCTTGTCGGCGGCGGGCGCGTTCTGCGCATGGAGGATGGACGGCGCGGCGGCGGCAAGCGCCAGAGCAATAAGCGACAGACCCGTTTTCATTAATGGTAACTCCCCGGTTTTCGGGGGCGACCCTATGCAGCGCACGGAAGGGCGGCAAGGCTACTTGTCGGTTACAAATGGGCTTTTGTCGAAGCGGTAGCGCTCAGGCGGCTTTGGGTTGCACCGACAATTGCAGGCCGAGCGCGTCGAGGACTGCGGTCAGTGTCTCCAGCGTCGGATTGCCATTCTCCGACAGCGCATTGTAGAGCGCCTGCCGTCCAAGACCTGACTTGCGCGCGATTTCGCTCATGCCTTTCGAACGCGCAACGTCGCCGATGGCCCGCGCGATTTCCTGCGGCGAGCCATCTTCCATCCAGATTTTGAGATAATCGACAATATCGGCTTCGGAGGACAGATAGTCCGCAGGGTCAAAGGGGATCGTTTTCGTTCCCAAAACCAAACTCCTTGGCAAACGCCTTGGCACGGACAATGTCGCCCGCCTGACTGTCCTTGTCCCCACCCGCCAGCAGCACGATGACCGTGTCGCCCTGCTGGATGAAATAGACGCGATAGCCGGGACCGAAGAACATGCGCAGTTCGTGCACGCCATCGCCCACCGACTGACAATCGCCGAATTGTCCGTCGGAGAGTCGCCGCAGCCGTTTAATGATGCGCAGTCGCCCATGGCGGTCGCGCAACTTTTTCAGCCAGCGGGCGAAATCGTCGGACTGCTCCAGCGAGAAGCCTTGTCCTTTATAGAGGACATTTTCGACCATGTCAATCCAATCCAATTCCATCGCCATCGTTTGACGATTCCTAGCATTGGATTGATTCTCTACATCCAGCCGTCAGCGGCTGCTATTTGGCAAATTGCATGGTTCGCTTTGGTGCGTCCTACCGCCCCCACTTCGTCTTGCTCTGCTTCCCGAAGCGCCCCTTGCGCGTCCCCGGTTTGCCCTCATTGCTGCGGCCAACCCTCGGCGCGACCTGTTCGTCCACCGGCAGTCCCAACTCATCCGCCTCCAGCTTGCGGATTTCGTCGCGGAGGCGGCCGGCTTCCTCGAACTCTAGGTCCGCCGCCGCATCACGCATGCGCTTTTCCAAGTCCTGGATATAGGCGCGAAGGTTATGCCCGACCATGTGGGCAGGCTTGTCGTCGCCGATGTCGATGGTGACGCTGTCTTTCGACGCGACATGCGCGATGATGTCGCCGATGTTGCGCTTGATCGTCGTCGGGGTGATGCCATGCTCGACATTATAGGCGTGCTGCTTTTCGCGGCGGCGGTCGGTTTCGCGCATCGCGCGTTCCATGCTGCCGGTGATGCGGTCGGCATAGAGGATGACGCGGCCGTCGACATTGCGTGCGGCGCGGCCGATCGTTTGCACCAGCGAGGTTTCGCTGCGCAGGAAACCTTCCTTGTCGGCGTCGAGGATCGCGACCAGCCCACATTCGGGAATGTCGAGCCCTTCGCGCAGCAGGTTGATCCCGATGAGCACGTCGAACACCCCGAGCCGCAGGTCGCGGATAATCTCGATCCGCTCCAGCGTCTCGACGTCGCTGTGCATATAGCGGACCTTCAGCCCCGCTTCGTGCAGGAACTCGGTCAGATCCTCGGCCATGCGCTTGGTCAGCGTGGTGACGAGGGTGCGATATCCCGCTGCAGCGGTCTTCTTTGCCTCGACGATCAGGTCGTCGACCTGTTCCTCGACGGGCTTGATCTCGACCGGCGGGTCGATCAGCCCGGTGGGACGGATGATCTGCTCGGCGAAGACGCCCTGCGTGCGTTCCATCTCCCACGTTCCGGGGGTTGCCGACACGCTGACCGTCTGCGGCCGCATCATATCCCACTCGGCGAAGCGTAGCGGCCGGTTGTCGATGCACGAGGGCAGGCGGAAGCCATATTCGGCAAGCGTGATCTTGCGGCGGTGATCCCCCTTCGACATCGCGCCGATCTGCGGGATCGTCTGGTGGCTTTCGTCGACGAAGAGTAGGGCATTGTCGGGCAGATATTCGAACAGGGTCGGCGGCGGCTCGCCGGGCAGGCGGCCGGTGAGGAAGCGGCTGTAATTTTCGATCCCCGCGCAACTGCCCGTCGCGGCGATCATTTCGAGGTCGAAATGGGTGCGCTGTTCGAGGCGCTGTGCTTCGAGCAACCGGCCTTCGGTTTCGAGCTCCTTCAGCCGTTCGGTCAGCTCATGCTTGATCGCCTCGCTCGCCTGTTTCAGCGTCGGCCCCGGGGTCACATAGTGCGAATTGGCAAAGACGCGGACATAGTTGAGGCTAGCGATCTTCTTCCCCGTCAGCGGGTCGAATTCGACAATATCCTCAATCTCGTCGCCGAAGAAGCTGACGCGCCATGCCATATCGTCATAGTGCGACGGGAAAATTTCCAGACTATCCCCGCGGACACGGAAATTGCCGCGCGCAAAAGCGGCGTCGTTGCGCTTGTACTGAAGCGCGACAAGCTGGCGGATGATCTCGCGATTGTCGGCGACCTGACCCTTTTTCAGATCGAAGATCATCGCCGAATAGGTCTCGACCGAGCCGATGCCGTAAATGCACGACACCGATGCGACGATGATGACATCGTCGCGTTCGAGCAGCGCACGCGTCGCCGAGTGGCGCATGCGGTCGATCGCTTCGTTTACCGAGCTTTCCTTCTCGATATAGGTGTCCGACCGCGGCACATAGGCCTCGGGCTGGTAATAGTCGTAATAGCTGACGAAATATTCGACCGCATTGTTCGGGAAAAAGCTTTTGAACTCGCCATAAAGCTGCGCCGCGAGGATCTTGTTCGGGGCGAGGATCAACGCAGGGCGCTGCAACTCGTCGATGACCTTCGCCATGGTGAAGGTCTTGCCCGACCCGGTGACCCCCAGCAGCACCTGATCGCGTTCGCCGTCGAGCGCGGTCGAAACGAGTTCGCGAATCGCCGTGGGCTGGTCGCCCGCTGGTTCATATTCGCTAACCAGTTCGAATCGCTTGCCGCCTTCGACCTTTTCGGGGCGCGCGGGACGGTGCGGGACATAGTCGCCGCTGGTGTCGATTTCCTCGAGCGAGGTACGAATCTGAATTGCCATTGCTGCCAATATGGTATCGAGGGCGCCCAACGACAATCATAATGGTTCGCAACCAAATAGGCCCATCCGGGTTTCCGATCTTATCCAACAGGAGGATGCAATTTATGAAGAAATTTATGACGATCGCCGCGCTCGGCGTGGTGCTGGCCGTGGCTGGCTGTGGCAAGGCTGACGGCCCGGTCAAGCGCGAAGCCGGCAATTGGAAAAACGACGTCAAGCTGGTGAAGTTTGAAGTTCCCGGCATGCCCGACGAGATGAAGGCGGGCATGAAGCAGATGATGGAAGGCGCCAGCGGCCTTGATCAGTGCCTCAGCCAGGAACAGGTCGACAAGGAAGATCTGGCGGCCGAACTGTCCAAGGCGCAGGCCGGCGGCGGCGAATGCAAATGGTCGAAAAAGGACGTTGCGGGCGGCAAGATCGATATCGCCGGCACCTGCACCGCGCAGGGGCAGACCATCGACATGAAGATGGTCGGCACGATGGAAGCCAAGAAGAGCGACGTCACCACCACGATCAAGGGCAAGGCGCCGACCGGCGGGGATATGGAGATGGTCATTCAGAACGTCGCCACCCACACCGGCCCGTGCAAGGCGGGCGCCGCGCCGGTCGCGGGCTAAGCGTCATTCGCCACGAGAAAAACCGGGGGGGCGTCGGCTATGCCGGCGCCCTTTCGCGTTGGGCAATGGTGTGTCGCTGAAAGGGGTGGTGGCGGACTTGCCGGACGGGTCAGCAGGTGGGGCTGCCTCACCGTCCGGCGAAGTCACTGTTCATGAAGCCGGGGGAGATTCGAAAAGCGCCAGGGACCAGCTCGCGCTCTTCGGCCCACCGGCTTCAATTCGTCCAACCGAGACATGTCCCAGGGTGGACCGCGGCACTGTGGGGGGACACCGCGACGATGAGATAATCGCAGAATGTGCGAGGGGCGGGCAGTTACATGGGGTCACGTTGCCGCATGTCGCCAGTTGATAACTCTTTGTTAACCTTGTTCGACGTTTTTTGGGGCCGATTGGCGCGGCCTGTATTTTCTGATAAGGGGTTTGGCCAATCTGTTACCGTTACAAGCTAGTAACAACGGCTGGCCGTGCTTCTTGATTGGCGTATCTACCGCGCAGCTCGTTCGGGGGCATTTGAGGGGTCGCATGGACGACGCGAAAGCGAATGAAACGCAGCACGGCGGCGACGCCGACCGGATCATTGCCGAGGAGCTTCAGCAGCTGCTGGACTCGCCGGTTTTCGTTCGCTCGCCCGTCCTGTCGCGCCTGCTTCAGTTTTTGGTCGAGCATCGTCTGCGCGGTGGCCGCGCGTCGCCCAAAGCTTATGCGATCGCGACCGAAGCGCTCGGCCGCAGCGCCGATTTCGATCCCGCCGTCGACAGCTATCCGCGGGTGATGGTCGGGCGACTGCGCAGCTTGCTCGATCGCTATTATTCGGACACCCCATGGGTCCACCGCCTGCGCGTGCCGCAGGGAAGTTATGAAGTCGTGGTGCAATATCGCTCTGGGCCGCCTGCGCGGTCGGCGGAGGCCAGTGCCGCGGGTGTGGGCGCGGTCGCCAAGGAGGCGACGACGCCCTCCGTTTCGGCTGCCATATCGCCACCGCTCCGCATTTCCGCTGCGCCGGGATCGCGGCTGGGTCTTTGGGCCGTGGGGGTCATCATCGCCGGGCTCGCGCTGTTTACCGGCTGGTGGGTGTTCGATGGCCCGAACCGCCTGTTCGCCGGTAAACCGGTGGCCAGGCCGATTCTCGAGGTCAGTGCGCCGTCTGCGGGCGAAACGCCGTTGTCGCGGGCGCTTGCCCGTGCGCTCGATGGCAAGCTGCGCGACGGATTGCGGCGCTTCGATCTCGTCGATCTGCTCAGCGCCAAGGCGCCGGGCGGCACCACCCCCGTGCCGCGCGCCGACTATCGACTCGATGCTTCGCTGGTTCGGACGCTCGAAGGGCCTGTCGATATCACGCTGGTGCTCAATCGCGTGGCGGATCAGCGAACCATTTGGTCGCAGCAGCTGCGCCTGACTGCCGATCAGGTGCCCGAATATACCGGGCTCGAACCCGCGATAGCCCAGATTGCCGGCGATTATGGCGTGATCGTGCGCGACCAGATTCAGCGTCAGCCCGATAATTTCGCTGCCGGTTTTCCGTGCGTCGCGCAATTCAACCGGATGCGCCAGATGCGCAGTCCGACGACCGCCAGGCAGGTCGATCGCTGTTTGCGCGCTACACTCGATGCCAGTCCGCTCGACACGTTCGCGCTCAATGCGCTGTCGTTGCTGCGCTATGGCGACTGGCAACCCCTGCGCGGTACGCCCAAGGGGAGTGAGGCGTTGGCGGAGGCGCGCTCGCTCGCCGAGCGTGCTTATGAAAGCGGCCCCAATACATCGGCGGGGCTTTTTGCGATGGCACGCGCTCATTTTTACGCCGGCAATTGCCCGAGCGGGAATGCGATGGGTGGCGCCGCCGTAGCGCTCAACCCCTATGATGCCGATATGGCGGGCTTTCTGGGGCTGTTCAAACTTGCCTGCGGCCAGATGGCCGACGGCGAAATCCTGTTGCAGCGTTCGCTTGACCTCGACGCTTCCTATCCGGGCGTCCCCGCCGTCGCGCTGGCCTTTGTCCTGTCGCAACGCGGCGAGCAGGAGCGCGCGACACATGTCCTCGACCAGATTCCGTCGCCGAGCAAAATGGAGCCGCAATATCTGATGACGCGCGCGATCGTTGTGGCGCGTGGCGGCGACGTTGCTGCGGCACGGCGGATATGGCGGCGACTGACCGATTATACGAAACAGCCGGCGAACGCGCCGCCCGAAAAAATATTGCGCCAGTTCATGATTACCCCGGTTATCATCGAGCGCGCCGCCGCGGCGCTACGCGATTCGGGCGTCGTCCCGGCGGCGGCGGTTCCCGCACGCGCGGCGCTGCGCGTGCGGCCTGGGGAATAAACGCACATATTCTTTATGCGTTTGCGACCTGTCGCCAGCCCTCTTGCCAGCTTCGCTGCTGCGCTCTAGGGCATTTTTCAACATTCACGACATAGTCAGCAAAAGGAACTGTGCATGAGCGATTCGGCCGAAAAGGTAAAAAAGATCGTCGTCGAACATCTCGGCGTCGAAGCAGACAAGGTCACCGAGGAAGCGAGCTTCATCGATGATCTGGGTGCCGACAGCCTCGATATCGTCGAACTGGTGATGGCGTTCGAAGAAGAATTCGGCGTCGAAATCCCTGATGATGCGGCGGAAAAGATCGCGACCGTCAAGGACGCGATCGACTATATCGAAGCGAACAAGGGCTAAAGCGGCCCGGTCCGGCCCAGCCGGACGCGGCGGCGACGCCGCCCACGCGTTTCCGGCTTCCCGGTCCAGAGCCTATGCGCTGTGACCGGGAAGCCTTTTTCTTGGGTACGCGCTGAACTATATTTGGGCCATGCCGCTGCGGCGGGTGGCCGACGAAAGGACTGATTATGCGCCGGGTTGTGGTGACGGGATTGGGTTTGGTGACGCCGCTGGGCGCCGATGTGGAAACCGTTTGGGCCAACCTGCTCGCCAGCAAATCGGGCGCGGGTCCGATCACGCATTTCGATGCGTCGGACCAGAAATGCACGATCGCGTGCGAGGTGAAGGGCCCCGACCATGAATATGGTTTCGACCCCGCCAAGCGAGTCGATCACAAGGTGCAGCGTCAGGTCGATCCCTTCATCATCTTCGGTATCGATGCCGCCGGTCAGGCGATCGAAGACGCGGGTCTTGAGGACATGTCCGATGAAATGAAGCTGCGCGCAGGCTGCTCGATCGGTTCGGGCATCGGCGGTCTGCCGGGCATCGAAAGCGAAAGCCTGCTGCTCGCCGAAAAGGGCCCGGGCCGCGTTTCGCCGCATTTCGTCCACGGCCGCCTGATCAATCTGATCTCGGGCCAGGTCAGCATCAAATATGGCCTGCAAGGGCCCAACCATGCGGTTGTCACCGCCTGCTCGACCGGGGCACATTCGATCGGCGACGCCGCGCGGATGATCCGCGACGACGATGCCGACATCATGCTCGCGGGCGGCGCAGAGGCGACGATCTGCCCGATCGGTATCGCGGGCTTCGCGCAGGCACGCGCACTGAACATGAGCTATAACGACCGCCCCGAACAGGCGAGCCGTCCCTATGACAAAGACCGCGACGGTTTCGTGATGGGCGAGGGCGCTGGCGTCGTCGTGCTCGAGGAATATGAGCATGCCAAGGCCCGTGGCGCCAAGATCTACGCCGAAGTCGTCGGCTACGGCCTGTCGGGCGATGCCTATCACGTCACCGCGCCGCATCCCGAAGGTTCGGGCGCGTTCCGCTCGATGGAAATGGCGTTGAAAAAGGCGGGCATGACCCCCGCCGACATCGACTATATCAACGCGCACGGCACCTCGACCATGGCCGACACGATCGAACTCGGCGCGGTCAAGCGCCTGTTCGGCGACGCAATCGGCGACGTATCGATGAGCTCGACCAAATCGGCGATCGGCCATTTGCTCGGCGGTGCCGGCGCGGTCGAGACGATCTTCTGCATCCTCGCGATCCGCGACCAGATCGTCCCCCCGACGCTCAACCTCGACAATCCCGATGAGGGCACCGAAGGTGTCGACCTCGTCCCGCATGTCGCCAAGAAGCGCAAGGTCAAGGCCGCTCTCAACAACAGCTTCGGCTTTGGCGGAACCAACGCCAGCGTCATCGTCAAGGCTATCGACTAAGCGCCTTATCCTCCCTGTCGCGAAGCGATGGGGAGGTGGCAGTCCCGCAGGGGCTGATGGAGGGGCCGCAACCTCAGCGCCCCTCCACCGTCGCTTCGCGGCGATCCCCCTCCCCATCGCTTCGCGACAGGGAGGATTGAAAACCCTCTTTCCACCATTGCGCTGCCATGCTCTATCACCCCGTCGCCCAGCTTCGTCAGGCGGCGGTTTTTGGCGCGTTCGTCCGTAACTTTTGTCACTTTTGCGTTGTTTGGGAGAATGTCTTGCATCCGTTCCGCTGGCTAATGATCACGATGTTGGCCTTTCTGCTCGCCGCCTGCTCGGGCGGTGCGCCAGAGGATACGGTCGTCGTCATCCCGCAGGGTGCGAGCATCGCCAGGGCGGGGCAGATCCTCGAAGAAGCCGGTGCGGTTTCGGCCTCCAGCTTCCGCAACGAAGCGCGTTTTTTCGGCGGCGACGATCCGATCAAGCCCGGCGAATATGAGATCAAGGCCGGGATGGACGCGGGCGACATTCTCGAACTGCTGCAATCGGGCAAGACCGTCCAGCGGCTCGTCATGATCCCTGAGGGCATGCCATCGATCATGGTCTGGGACCGGCTGATGGCCGAAAAGCGGCTGACCGGTAAGGTCGAGGTGCCCGCCGAGGGCAGCATACTTCCCGATACCTATGCCTTCACCACTGGCGAAAGCCGCGCCGCCGTGGTCAAGCGCATGCAGGCAGCAATGGACAAGGCGTTCGCCGAACTTTGGGCCAAGCGCAGCCCGCGCACCGCGGTCAAGGACCGCAACGAAGCGATTACCTTGGCCTCGATCGTCGAAAAGGAAACCGGCGTCGCCGCCGAGCGCCGCACCGTCGCGGGGGTTTACACCAACCGCCTTGCGGTCGGCATGCGGCTTCAGGCCGACCCGACGATCATCTATCCGATCACCAAGGGCAAGCCGCTCGGCCGCCGTATCTTGCGCAGTGAAATTCAGGCGGTGAACGGTTACAACACCTACAGCATGATCGGGCTGCCCAAGGGACCGATCGCCAACCCCGGAAAGTCCTCGATCGCCGCGGTGCTCGATCCCGAACCGAATGACTATCTGTTTTTTGTCGCAAAGGGCGACGGCGGCCATATTTTCGCACGGACGCTGGCCGAGCATAATGCCAATGTGCAGAAATGGTATCAGCTGCGCCGCGAGCGGGGCGAGATGGAATAAGGTTAGGACGTCGCCCCTGCGAAGGCGGCGGCTAGGGGAGGGAAGATATGACCACCGCGAAGCTGTTTCTCCACGGCGTTCCCGACAGTCCCGCAATCTGGCGCCCGCTGCTTGCGGCGCTCAATCTCGGCGATACGCCGGTCGCGTTGCCGGCGCTCCCCGGTTTCACCGGGCCGCTCCCCGCGGGCTTTCCCGCGACCAAGGAAGCTTATGCCGATTGGGCGGTGGGGCAGGCCGAAGACTTGTTCTCGGCGCACGGTCCGATCGATATCGTGGGGCACGACTGGGGCGCGCTGATCACGCAGCGCGCCGCGATGCTACGCCCCGACCTCTTCCGCAGTTGGGCAGTGTCCAATGCGGTGATCGACCCGGATTATCGCGGTCACCGCATCGCGCGCATCTGGAACACGCCGATCCTCGGCGAAGTCTTCATGGCGATCAGTCGGCCTGCGGCGCTCGCCAAGGGGCTGGCGGGGCAAGGGATGCCCGCCGACATCGCCGCCGAAGAGGCGGCGCAGTGGGTGAATAAGGACAAGCGCCGCGCGATCCTCAGCCTCTATCGCTCGGCCAAGGGGCTGAGCTTCGAACATGACTGGGCGCGCGATATTCCCAAACTGCCCGCAAACGGTCAGCTGGTGTGGGGCGCGAACGACCCCTATGTCGAGCTGTCGGTCGCGCAGCGCTTCGCCGCCAACACCGGCACGCCATTGGCGGTAGTCGAAGGGGCAGGGCATTGGGCGATCGCCGAGCGGCCCACCGAGGTCGCGGCGGCGCTACACGCCTTCTGGGGCGGTCTGTGATCGACATATCCCATCAGTGTGACCGGCGCACTCCATTGGACCCGTGCGCCGGGCAACCCTATCTGGGCGGCTTGAGATAGCTGGCCCGGGCCTCCCCCCTCCCGTCCAGGCCGCTGGCGCCGCACCCATCATCGTGACCGCGACGATGGGTGCGGCGGACCAGCGCTACTTCGACGCGCTGCGTGCCGCGCATTTCCCGCCCGAACGCAATCAGCTTCGCGCCCACATCACATTGTTTCATCAGCTGCCACCGTCGTGCCTGGGCGAGCTCGACCGGTTGATTCGCCGTATCGCCGCCGACACGCCGCCGCCTGCGGCTGCGCTCCGCGACGTCTATTCGCTGGGCACCGGCGTCGCCTTTCGCATAGACAGTCCCGATCTGCTCGCGGTCCGCGAACATATCGCCGACCATTTCACCGGCGCGCTCACGGCGCAGGATCAGGGCGTTCCGCGACTCCACATCACGGTCCAGAACAAGGTCGCGCCCGCCGAAGCGCGCGCATTGCTGGCCGAACTCGCACGCGATTTTCATTCGCGACCGCTCATGATTTCCGGCCTGGCAATCCATCATTACCGCGGCGGCCCGTGGGAAATGGCATCGACACGTAATTTTCGCGGGACGCGCAGATGATGTTGACCGCGCGCGACACCCTGCTTATAGGCGCGGCTCGCCCATCGCGGCGGCCTTTCGGGGCGGAGTAGCTCAGCTGGTTAGAGCACCGGAATCATAATCCGGGTGTCGGGGGTTCAAGTCCCTCCTCCGCTACCAATCCTTGATCCGGAAGCTTCCACTAGCTTCCGCATTTTTCCATAAATCGAAAGAAAAGCAGAGGGTTGCGGGTGATTCGCGTCCGCATGCGCCCATTGTCTTCCACATGCAGCCAGATTTGGTGTGGGGGTATTTTGGGGGTATTTTCGCGGAGTATCGGAAAGGAGCGATACCCCCAATGCCTCTCACGGAGATTCATGCCCGAAGTTCCAAGCCACGCGAGCGCGCCTACAAGCTGGCCGACGGGGAGGGCTTATTCCTGTTCGTCCAGCCGAACGGGTCAAAGTTGTGGCGGATGAAGTACCGCTTCGCGGGCAAGGAGAAGTTGCTCTCGTTCGGCGCTTACCCAGACCTCGGGATAGCTGCAGCGCGCGACAAGCGCACAGCCGCAAAGGCGTTGTTAGCCGAGGGCAAGGATCCAATGAAATCCAAGGGGGAAGTGATCTCGCAGGAGGGAGCCACCTTCTTCGAGGTCGCAAAGCGCTGGCATGAAAATCGAAAGAGCGCGTTGAATGCCGCGCATGCCGAACGCGTCTGGTCGCGCATGGAAAGGGACGTTCTTCCAGCCATCGGCGAGAAACTCGTGCATGAAATCACGGCGCCCGACGTGCTGGCAATGATCCGCAAGATCGAAGCAAGAGGCGCGCTCGATATCAGCCGCCGTGCAAAGCAAGGGGTGGGGCAAGTCTTCCAGTTTGCGATCGCGTGTGGCTTGGCAACGAACGATCCGACGACACATTTGCGTGGGGCGCTAAAGCCGCGACCAAGAGTGAAGCATATGAGCCGGCTGCCGCTCAGCGAATTGCCCGCATTCATCGACAAGCTGCATGCCTACCAGGAAGAGGGCGAACGACGGTCCGCGATCACCCGTGACGCAGTTCTCTTTGCGCTCCTGACTTGGGTTCGAACCAAGGAGCTCCGCTTCGCCGCCAAATCCGAGTTTGAAGACCTGGGCGGCAAATCACCTGTCTGGCGCATACCAGTAGAGCGAATGAAGATGGGACGAGAGCATTTGGTGCCCCTCTCGCAGCAGGCAACGCACATCGCGAAATCTATGATAGCAGCAGCGCCTGGCGAGTTTCTCTTCCCCGGCAACGGCCCGAACAAGCCGCTGTCAGAGAACACAATGATCTACGCGCTCTATCGTCTTGGATACCACAGCCGCCAAACCGTGCACGGCTTCCGGGGCTTGGCGAGCACCTGGGCCAATGAGCAGTTGGTCGAGTTTGGCAAGCCGCCCATGTGGATCAGGAAATACCATGAGGATTGGGTCGAACTACAGCTCGCGCATTCGGAGAAAAACGACGTGCGTGGAGCTTACAATGCCGCTGAATATCTGGCTCCCCGGCGCCGGATGATGCAGGATTGGGCTGATTATCTGAGCGGTGGCAAGGTGATCGACATCAAGAAGGCAGGCAAACGGGCAGCCTGATAACGATGGCGTCAATCAGAGAGGTCCAATCCAGTCGGCGCGCAAACGATCTCGGCCTGCGACAACGCCTTCGACAGTCACCTCTAACCCAACGAACTCACATTCGGGTTCGTCACTTTCGATGATCCATACGACTTCGTCTGTTGTGGTCAGGAACATTCCGCGTCTACCGCGGCTTAACGTCCCCGACACGCGTATTCGGCCCGCACTCACAACGCCCCCGTTCAAAAACGCCAATGGCGCAGCACTTCGCGCACATAGGCCGGTGTCTCACCATTGCGTGGAATACCGCCTGCGCGCTCGACGGCACCTGGACCCGCGTTGTAGGCGGCAAGGGCCAGATGAACTACCCCGAACTTGTCCAGCATCTGGCGTAGGTACCTGGCCGCACCGAAGATGTTCGCCATTGGATCGAAGCGATTTGAAACGCCAAGGTCCCGCGCTGTCCCTGGCATCAATTGCCCCAAACCTGCGGCCCCGGCCTTGCTGATGGCCATCGGATTATATCGTGATTCCGTCCATACAAGAGCGTCGAGAAGGCCACCTGGTAGCGAGTATTGCGCCTCAGCAGCGTAAACATGAGGAAGGTAGCTTGCCCGACGGAATCCCGATGGCGCGCTGCCTTGGGGCTTTGGATATCGATAGGGCAGATAGGTTCGACCCGCATCGGTAGCCGGCGGCTCGGACGAGGCCGTTGGAGGCTTTCTCCAAATGCCATGTTCGACGAGAAGGAAGCCATCAGTCCCTTCTGCAACGCGTGACCGGCCCCCACCGAGTGGTCCGGGTGGATTGTTAGTGCATTGACGCCTCCCTCGCCAGTGTTGGCCGTAGGTGGAGCGAAGCGGAACCGGAGGGCAACACTGGCGAGGGAACGGCCTCCGGCGCCGGTGGCCGATATCCCAGCGAGCTGTGCGGCCGGACGGTGTTGTAATGTCGCCGCCAGGCCTCGATCAGGATCCGGGCCTCGGCGAGCGAGTAGAAGATTTCGCCGTTGAGCAGTTCATCGCGCAGCGATCCGTTGAAGCTTTCGCAATAGCCATTCTCCCAGGGCGATCCGGGCGTGATGTAGAGCGTCTTCACACCGACCTTCGCCAGCCATTCCTGCACTGCCGTGGCAATAAACTCCGGCCCATTGTCAGACCTGATATGCGCTGGTGGCCCGCGCGTGACGAACAGTTCGGCCAGCGCCGCCAGCACGTCGTCGCTCTTGAGTTTACGCGCCACGGGCAACGCCATGCACTCCCGGCTCGCCTCGTCGATGATCGACAGGATACGATATTTGCGACCATCGTGGGTGCGGCCCTCGACGAAGTCGTAGGACCAGACATGGCCGGGATACTCTGGCCGAAGCCGGATGCACGATCCGTCATTCAGCCAGAGCCGCCCGCGTTTCGGTTGTCTTTGCGGCACCTTCAGCCCCTCGCGTCGCCAGATGCGCTCGACTCGCTTGCGGTTCACATGCCACCCCGCATCGCGCAGCAACGCCGTCACCCGGCGATAGCCATAACGACCATATTGCCGCGCCAGCGCAATGATATCCTCGGTAAGAGCCGCTTCGTCATCTGCCCCGCGGGGCGCCTTGCGCTGTGTCGATCGGTGCTGCCCGAGTACGCGGCAGAGCCGCCGCTCGGACACCGGAATCATCGTTCTGATGTGGTCGATACAGCGCCTTCGGCGCGCGGGGCTCAGAAGTTTCCCCGGGCAGCTTCCTGCAATATCAGCTTGTCCAAAGTGAGGTCGGATATCGCACGCCGAAGCCGAAGATTCTCCTTCTCCAGGTCCTTCATCCGACGCGCCTGGTCGGTTTTCAGGCCGCCATATTCCTTGCGCCACCGATAATAGGTCTGCTCGCTGACCGCGATCCGGCGACACGCTTCAGCCGTCGTGGCGCCCTGCGCCAGCACAACCTCCGCTTCACGCAGCTTGCCAATAATCTCTTCCGGGCGATGCTTCTTGCTCGGCATTCATAATCTCCTTCGTAATCCAAAATATCATCAATTTTGGACCACTCAGAAGGGGGCAGATCAGTAGCACCGCCGCCGAAGCCAATGTCCACGACCCGTTCGCCGGGCTGGTAGGCAGCATGGGCCATCAGCGCCTCGCCGGCCGGAGCAATCGTGTTCTCGAAGCCAGTGAGGTTGGCGAGCCAGCGCGCGCCCATCTCGCCCGCCCAGTCTTCGTATATCAAGGCATCGGCATGGTGGGCAGGGGCGTTAGCCATTTCGGGTCTCCTCTGAGCTTGCTGCACCATAGGCAAGGCAGCGAAAAAGAAAAGTGACCAAACGCTTTCATTATGGCAGGATATGCCTATGAGCCGTCCCTACCTTTCTGCCGAAATGCGCCGGGCCGAGACCGTGGCGGCCGTCATTGACCTCGCCGCCAGCCAAGATCCGGCCACAATGACCACCGGGCAGATCGCCGCAGCCATGGGCGTGTCTCAGGGCGCGCTCTTCCGGCATTTTCCGGACAAGATGGCGATCTGGACCGCTGTGCTCGAATGGACCTGTGGCGAACTCAACCACCGCTTCGACGTCCTTCCGGACAGCCCGCCGCTCACCCGGCTCGAGGCGATGCTGGCCGCCCATGTCGATTTCGTCATCGAGCAGCCGGGCGTGCCGCGCGTACTATTCGGCGAACTGCAGCGCGCCGGCGACACCCCGACCAAGATCATCGCCCGCCAGCTGATGGCAGGATACCGGGCAAGGGTAGCCCGCGAACTTCAATCTGCCCGCGAGGCAGGTGCTATCGCGGACACCACTGATGTTGAAGCCGCGACTGTGCTGTTCCTCGCCATGGTGCAAGGCATGGTCATGCAGGGTCTCGCGGTCGATGATTTTACGGCCATGCCGGTCCTTGCCCGGCGATTGTTCGGCTTGTTCCAACAGAGCCTGGGAGCCTCGCAATGCGCATAGCCTTGCCGCAAAGCCGCCGCGCCCTTCTGCTGATGGCCGTGCTGGCCGCCCTGGTGCTCCTGCTTGGCTTCGTCGCCCTCCGCTCCGGTCCGCTAGCCCCGGTCAAGGTAACGGTCGTCAGAGCTGAAGAGCGCGCGATCACGCCGGCCCTGTTCGGGATCGGCACGGTGGAAGCGCGCTATACCCACCGGATCGGTCCGACTGCGCCGGGGCGCGTCGCCAGCCTGGCGGTTGACGTGGGCGAGCGGGTCGAAGCCGGGCAGGTGCTGGCCATGATCGACCCGATCGATCTCGACCAGCGCATCGCCGCAGCATCGGGCAGCGCGGGTCGCTCTGCCGCACTGGAGGCGGCAGCTGCCTCGCAGGTGGCCGATGCCAGCGCGCGTCTCGCCCTGGCGCGCAGCGAAGCAGCGCGCGGCGAAGAGCTGTTCCGAGGCGGCTGGCTGACCCGCGCGGCGCTTGACCAGCACCGCCAGGCACTGGCAGCAGCCCAAGCCGGGCTGGCAGCGGCCCAGGCCAATCGGGCGGCTGCGTCCCAGGACCGTGGTCGGACTGGGGCGGAGCGCGCAGCCCTGCAGGAGCAGAAATCCAATTTGCGCCTGGTGGCGCCGAAAGCCGGACTGGTCGTCCGCCGCGTGGCGGAACCGGGGACGACCGTGGTAGCCGGACAGGCCGTGATCGAAATGGTCGATCCGGCGGAGCTCTGGGTCAATGCGCGCTTCGACCAGACTCGCGCAGGCGGCATCACGGCAGACCTTCCGGCACGCATCGTCTTGCGTTCGCGGATCGACACCCCTTTGCGTGGCTCCATCCTGCGGGTCGAGCCGGTGGCCGATGCCGTAACCGAAGAAGTGCTTGCCAAGGTCAGCTTCGATGCAGGCTCGGCGCTTCCACCCATCGGGGAACTCGCCGAAGTGACTGTGGGCCTACCCGCACGAAGTCGCACGCTCGCCGTGCCCAATGCCGCCGTGCACCGCATCGGCAGCGATGTGGGCGTGTGGACCTTGCGTGAAGGCGATCCGGAATTCGTGCCCCTGAAGCTCGGCGCAGAAGATGCCGACGGCTGGGTTCAGGTGCTGGATGGCCTCACCAGGGGCGAGCAGGTGATCCTGCACAGCGCCCGGCCGCTCACGGCATCCAGCCGCATCACGGTGGTCGACAAGCTGCCATGAGGGGGCTGCCATGATCAGTCTTGCCGGCCGCGACATCCTGCATGGCTGGGGCAAATTCGTGCTGACCGGCGTGGGGCTTGGGCTGCTGATCGGTGTCACCCTGTCGATGGCCGGCGTCTATCGCGGCATGATCGATGACGCCCAGGCCCTGCTGGACAACAGCGGCGCCGATCTGTGGGTGGTGCAGAAGGATACGCTTGGCCCCTATGCCGAACCATCCAGCCTGAACCAGGATACAGAACGCCCGATCCGCGCCATGGCCGGGGTCGATCGCGCGGCCGGCGTTACCTATCTGACCATGCAGATTGCGCACGAGGGCAAGGATGTGCGGGTCATGGTGGTTGGTGCGGAAGTCGCCGAGCCGGGCGAGCCGGGCCAGCCGCCACACCTGATCGCCGGGCGCCGGATCGTGCAGGGACATTACGAGGCCGTGGGGGACGTCAAGACCGGTTTTGCCATCGACGATGAGGTGACGGTGCGCCGCAACACCTATCGCATTGTCGGGCTGACCAGTCGCATGGTCTCGTCCGGAGGCGATCCGATGTTGTTTCTCTCGCTCAAGGACGCGCAGGAAGCCCAGTTCGAAAAGGATGCCGATGCCATCGTCCGCCAGCGGGCGCGCAACGCATCCAGCCCGCTCCTGAACCCGCCGGGCAATCCGGCGGTAGCCGAAGCGGTCAACGCCGCGCAGGCCAGCAGCACCAATGTCAACGCCGTTCTGGTGACTGTCGTGCCCGGAGCTGATGCCGAGGAGGTCGCTGCCACGATCCGCCGCTGGCAGCGCGTGACCGTCTACACCCGGGCGCAAATGGAGGAGATTCTCATTGAAAAGATGATCGCCAATTCGGCGCGGCAGATCGGCATGTTCCTGGTTATCCTCGCCATCGTCAGCGCGGCGATTGTCGCCTTCATCATTTACACCATGACCATCGGCAAGATCCGCGAGATCGCCGTGCTGAAACTGATCGGCACGTGCAACCGCACGATTGCCGGCATGATCCTGCAACAGGCGCTGGGTCTGGGCCTGATCGGCTTTGCCGTCGGCAAGATCGCAGCGACCTTCTGGGCGCCGTTCTTCCCCAAATACGTGCTGCTGCTGCCGGCCGATTCCCTGCGCGGGTTCTTTGCCGTCATGGCGATCTGCGCGCTGGCGAGCCTGCTGGCGATTCATGCCGCGCTGAAAGTCGATCCGGCGGAGGCCATCGGTGGCTGAAGGCATCCGCATCGACAACCTGGTCAAGACCTATGGCCAAGGCGACACCGCCGTCCACGCCCTGCGCGGCGTCAACATGTCGGTCGCCAAGGGTGAGGTCGTGGGCCTGATCGGCCCGTCCGGTTCGGGCAAGAGCACGCTGCTCAAGTGTCTGGGCGCGGTGATCGAGCCGACTTCCGGCCGCATGACCATCGGCGACAGGGTGATCTACGACGATGGCTGGAAAGTGGGCGATCTGCGCGCGCTGCGCCGCGACCTGATCGGGTTCATCTTTCAGGCGCCCTATCTGATCCCGTTCCTCGACGTGACGGACAATGTCGCCCTGCTGCCGATGCTGGCTGGCAAGCCTAACGCGGTTGCCCGCAAAGAGGCGCGCGACCTGCTGGAGGCGCTCGACGTGGCGCACCGCGCGGCGGCCATGCCGTCGCAGTTGTCAGGGGGTGAGCAACAGCGGGTTGCCATTGCCCGCGCGCTGGTCAACCGGCCGCCAGTGATCCTCGCCGATGAGCCGACGGCACCGCTCGATGGAGTCCGGGCGCTCGCGGTGGTGGATATGCTCAACACCATGGCCCGGCAGTTCGACACGGCGATCATCATCGTCACGCATGACGAGAAGATCATTCCGACCTTCCGCAGGCTCTACAATATCCGGGATGGCGTGACGATCGAGGAGCTGCAGCTCGAGGCTTCCCCCGCGCGCCGGACCTGATATCACAGGGACATGGTCGATCGTCGGCGAAGCAGCTTGCGCCCTTCACTGAACCACAGGACCGCACTACCCATGGCCAGGCAGATCAGCCAGTCATCCAACGCCAGCGGAACCGTGCCGAAAGCCGCATTCAGTGGCGAAAGATGGATTACCGCTACCTGCAGCAAGGCTGACAGGAGAACCGCAGCCCATAGCCAGCGGTTTGCGAACCAATGGGTAAATGCGCTGACAACGTCGGATCGTGCGCAGAACGCATTGAAGAGCTGCGCAAACACCAAAGTAGTGAAGCCGGCGGTGCGGGCGTGGTCTATATCATGGCTACCCTCGACCAGACCGCCTGGCAGATAGATGTCGATTGTCGCAAGGGCGGCTAGCGCCATCACCAGCCCAAGACTCAACACATCGCGCCAC
Source organism: Sphingopyxis witflariensis (assembly GCF_002205635.1). Taxonomy (GTDB): domain Bacteria; phylum Pseudomonadota; class Alphaproteobacteria; order Sphingomonadales; family Sphingomonadaceae; genus Sphingopyxis; species Sphingopyxis witflariensis. The sequence goes on from NZ_NISJ01000006.1 coordinate 152,891, forward strand.
ATCCGCGCATCAATGGTAGGCGAGCTGCGCCGGCGGGGCGGGCGCTCCATCACGTCGCCGATCTCCGGGTCGACCCCCATGGCAAGGGCAGGCCCGGAATCGGTAATAAGGTTTATCCACAGGATCTGCGTTGCCAGCAATGGCAAGACCAGACCAGTTCCATTGCTCGCATCGTCGAGGCCGATGACCCCCGCGCCGACAACGCCCAGGAATACCGTCAGCACTTCGCCCATGTTGGAGGAAAGAAGGTAGCGCAGGAACTTGCGTATATTGTCGAAGATGGCCCGGCCTTCGCGCACGGCCGCAACGATCGTGGCGAAATTGTCGTCGGCCAGGATCATCTTCGCGGCCTCTTTCGTCACTTCGGTGCCGGTCTGGCCCATCGCGATCCCGATGTCCGCAGACTTGAGTGCCGGGGCATCGTTCACCCCATCGCCGGTCATTGCGACGATCTCGCCATCTGTCTGCAAGGCATCGACGATCCGCAGCTTGTGAACCGGCGCAACCCGCGCATAGACTTGCGTCTCGCGAACCGCGCGGGCCAACTGCATGTCATCCAGCGCATCGAGGTCGGTCCCGGTCAGTACCCTTGCATCATTCGATGTTATTCCAAGTTGTGCCGCGATCCGAGCAGCAGTGCGGGGATGATCGCCGGTGATCATAACGACACGAATGCCCGCGCGCTGCGCCTCGGCGATCGCGTTGGCGGCCTCTTCGCGCGGAGGATCGATGATGCCCACCGTGCCGACGAAGATCAGGTCGCGTTCAAGCGATCCATCCAGCTTTGCCTCTTCGCCGGGAACAAGCGGACGATAGGCAACCGCGAGCGTTCGAAGCGCGTCATTCGAAAGCCGCTCGACATCGGCGCGAGCTTTTGCCCGGACAATGTCGTCGAAGGGCCGGATGTCCATGCCGACGCGGATGCCCGTGCATCGATCCATCAGCACATCGGGGGCACCCTTTGCGATCAGCACGAGTTCGCCGCCGTGCTCCCGGTCGCGCTCGATCGTCGACATCATCTTGCGTTCAGACGTGAAGGGCAATTCGGCAGTGCGTTCGAACCGTGCCTGTCGTCGGGTGTCGGCGCCCAACTTCTTTTCGGCAACCAGGAAGGCCGCCTCGGTCGGATCGCCATCGATGGCCCAGGTCCCGTCGGCTAGCATGCGAAGACCGGCGTTGCCGGCAAGGCTGCCGCCGCTCAGCACGACGATATGCTCCGCCCTCAGCGCGTCATCGAGCGATGCACTGCCTTGCGCCTCGAAAGTGCCGTGCGGCGAGTAGCCCGTGCCCGTCACCCGGCTTTCGCCCGAAGCCGTGATGACGCGCTGGATGGTCATCTGCGAGCGGGTAAGCGTACCTGTCTTGTCGGAGCAGATGACCGTCGCCGAACCCAGGGTTTCGACCGAGGAAAGCTTCTTCACCACGGCGTTGTGCGCCGCCATTCGCTGAACCCCGAGAGCTAGGACGAGCGACAAGATCGCCGGCAGTCCCTCCGGCACGGCGGCGACCGCAAGCGAGACGCCCAGGAGCAGGACAGTTGCGATGTCGTTCGGCGTCTCGACCGGTTGGACGATAATCAGCGTCGCCATGACAACTGCCGCGATGATCACCACGCTTGTGCCGAGGATCCGCCCCAGCCGAGCCACTTCGCGCTGTAGCGGCGTAGCCTCTTCGCGTGTCTCGTCGAGCATGGTGGCGATGCGGCCCATCTCGGTTCGCATACCGATGGCGGTGACGATTGCGCGGCCGGTGCCCTGTGCGACCGCGGTGCCTTTGAAGACCATCGAAGTCCGGTCGGCGAGGGCCGCCGGAGCGGGCAGGGTGGCCGCATCCTTTGCGACCGCTTCGCTTTCGCCGGTGAGCGATGCCTCCTGAACGCGCAGCGAGGCCGCCAGGATCAACCTCGCATCCGCACCGACTGCGTCGCCCTCCTCGAGCAGCAGCACGTCGCCAGGCACCAGTTCTCTAGCGGGTATCCGCTGCCTGCGACCGTCACGCATTACCGACGAGGTCACCGCTGTCATCTTCGCAAGTGCCGCTACCGCGCTTGCTGCCTTGCTCTCTTCGACGAAGCCCAAAACCGCGTTAAGCAGGATGACAATCGCGATGACCAAGGCGTCGACAGGCCACTCCCGCTCCCCCTCGATGAGCCAGATCGCAAGCGCCACCGCAATCGCTGCGAGGAGGAGGTAGACCAGCGGATCCCGGAACTGCGCAAGAATACGGCGCCACAGCGGCGGCCCCTTTACCGTCCGTAGTTCGTTGGAGCCAAAGCGGGCCAGGCGCTCGCTCGCATCATGCGCGGACAATCCCTTTGCAGGATCGACGCCCAGCGCGGAAGCGGCTTCCTCCGGCGATCCGGTGGATGGATCGTCGAGGTCGATCAACTCGGTCGGATCGGCCATGCGCTCTCTCGTCTCTGGTTACGCAAGCGCGCTAAGCCAGAATCGTGCTCGTCGCGATGAAGCGCTGGTGCCAAGACAGTGCCTCCTTGAGCAGCCTGGGCGATTGCTGGCCATAGGAATCCTTGCGTGCTCGCGCGAGATAGTCGGCCAACGCCGGCCGGTAGTCCGGATGGGCGCAGTTCGCGATGATGACCGGTGCGCGCTGCCTGGGACTCAAGCCGCGAAGGTCGGCAAGGTTTAGTCGGTTGTAGCAGGGCAGGTTGGTTGACCGAGACCACATTGGCAGCATTCAAGAATGCTTGCCACCGCCGCTGCCTCTCATCCATGCCTTCGGCATCCTCCGAGCATACGGGTACGCAAAGCAGGCCCGGCGAACTGGATGAAGATGCCAATTACCGCGTCGAATGTCTCCTCCGGCCAGTCCCAGCCGGTCAGATCGACCAGCCGATATTCGACGGCGACGCCGCGCCTTTTCGCCAAGCTGCGTGCCTTGTTGATCGCCAGCTCTGATATGTCCGTTGCGACAACATCATGGCCGTGCTGCGCTAGGAACACGCTGTTGCGTCCTTCGCCATCGGCTATCGCCAAAATCTTCGATCCAGGCGTGAGGCGGTGCGCTTCTCTGGCCAGGAATGCATTGGGCTGAGTGCCGAACAAGTACTTTTCCGATGCGTAGCGCTCGTTCCAGAATGTGGCCTGATCGGGCTCAGTCATGGACAGACTTCCAGGCCCCCATCGAACCCAGATATACATCCAGTTTATCGAACCCCCGGCTGGCGAGCCATCCCGCGGCAACCGTTGCGCGCATCCCACTCGCGCACATGAGCGTGTAGCGTCTGCTCGGATCGAGTTCGGAATATCGCTCGTTGAGTTCGCCAACATAGATATGCTGCGAACCATCGATAGCAGACTCGGCCCGCTCGTCGGCATCGCGCACATCGAGCAGGGTCCAGCCCTCCGGGTTGGAGTCGAGGCGGTTTTCGACTTCCTCGGTGTCGATCATCGGTATCGCGTTCATCGTACGGCCCTGTGCTGCAGCGGGCACGATACCGACATAGCCGCCCCTCACATTGTCGAGCGCAATACGCATGAGGTGGGTCATCGCCCCTTCGAGTTGATCTTCGTCGGAGGCGATAAAGGCCAGACTTTCACCCTCGCGGATGAACCAGCCTGCGAAAGCGGAAATCATGCCGACCGGCAGGTTCATCGATCCGAGAAGATGGCCGGAAGCGAAGGCGAGTGGCTCGCGCACGTCTACGAGGTGGTCGACGTCGAGGCCCTCCAGTTCGGCGAGCGACAGGCGTTTCGGACGTGTGACACGCGGTGCAGGCTCCCCACCTTCAAGGTTCAGCCGCTCCATCAGCCGGAAGTAGGGTGGCCGGTAATGATTTTCCTCCACCTTGAAGTCGATAAACGCATCGCGGCTGTCGAACTGGAGGCGCGGATTGTTGACGCGTTCATGACCCAGGGTGGAGAATTCGCGCTCCGCCATTCCCGATCCGCACACCGAGCCGGCGCCATGCGCCGGGTAGAGGATGACCTGGTCCCCAAGGGCGAGGATTTTCTGGAGAGAATCGTAAAGCAGTCCAGCCACTTCGCGTTTCCGTTCGGGATAGAAATCGGTCCGACCGACATCGCCGATAAACAGCGCGTCTCCGGTGAAAACCCCCACTGGTCCATGCGGGTAGGCCGTATCGCGGAGTACGAAAGCGAGATGATCGTCCGTATGACCCGGGGTTTCCAATACCTCCAGTTTAAGTTGGCCGATCTCGAACTCGTCGCCCTCGCGTGCGATCTCGGCGTACTCTACATTGCCTGCAGCGTTGGGGCCGTGGAGAACCCGTGCGCCGGTGATCCCTTTCAGAATCGGCGCGCCGGAAACCAGATCTTCATTGCGGTGAGTTTCGAATATGTGCGTGATTTCCAGCCCCTCCGCGCGCGCCAGTTCAAGGTAGCATTCGCAGTCGCGACGTGGATCGATCACCGCGGCCTTGCCGCCAGAGCCGATGAGGTAGGACAAGTGGGACAGACCGGGCGTCTTGATTTTTTCGAGCAGCATATTGTCTCCCTAGATAGCAAAAAGCGGGACCGGCGCGAACCGATCCCGCTGTTAAAAAATTCAAATGAGGTTCGCGCTCAATCGATTTTGACCGTGCGCAGGTAGGGGCGCAGTGTGGTGAAGCCCTGCGGAAAGCGGGATTTCGCGTCTTCATCGGAGACCGAGGGCGGAATGATGGCTTCCTTGCCTTCGCGCCAATCAGCGGGCGTGGCCACGCCATGCTTATCGCTGAACTGAAGAGCATCGATCGCACGCAGTATCTCGTCGAAGTTGCGGCCCACGCTCATGGGGTAGGTCATTGTAAGCCGGATCTTTTTATCGGGGTCGATGATGAAGACGGATCGGACAGCTGCCGTTTCGCTCTGATCCGGGTGGATCATGTCGTAGAGCTTTGCGATCTTGAGGTCTGCGTCCGCCACGATGGGGAACACGAGGTTCGTGTTCTGGGTTTCATTGACGTCCTCAATCCATTTGGCGTGCTCTTCCGCCGTGTCGGTCGAGAGGCCGAGCGGCTTCACGTTGCGTTTGTCGAACTCGCTGGCAAGTTGGGCAGTGCGGCCCATTTCCGTAGTGCAAACGGGCGTGAAGTCGGCCGGGTGGCTGAAGAAGAAAACCCAACTGTCGCCGGCCCATTCATGGAGGCTGATCTCACCGTTCTGGGTGCCGACGGTGAAGTCGGGGGCGATATCACCGATATGAAGGCTCATAGGAATTTCCTCGTTTGGGATTGATGCAGTCTTTCTACTCTTCCCCGACCAAGACGACTAATTCAAATTATCGAATGCATTAATCGATAAATCATTATTATGGTGTTTCGAGGCAAACCGTTGGCATCAAGTCGATAATTTGGGTCATGGTTTAATGCATGAATGTAATTGATGGCCCCGAACAGTTGGTCAGGGCACTAAGGAGATGACGTCTCGTGCTGTAGGTCAGCCTTTCAGCCACAGCCTGATGACGTAAGCGACGATTCCAAGAACCGTGACGCTCGCAAGCCATATACCAGCCATCCACCCCAAACGTTGGCATAGCGGGCGCTCTTTCGTCTCGCTCATCAGTGGTAGCCCTCGTTCGTAACTTTGCCGCGGAACACCCAATAGGCCCATGCGGTGTAGGCGATGATGAGCGGCATCGTAATTGCGACGCCGACCAGCATGAAGATCTGGCTTCGCTCCGGCGCGGCAGCCTCCCAGATTGTCAGGCCGGGCGGCACCACATAGGGCCACATAGTGACGCCCAGTCCTGCCATGCCGAAGAAGAACAGCGCGATAGAAAGCCAGAAGGGCTTGCTGTGCCTCTCCACCGAGAGTGCGCGCAGTAGCGCCAGCGCGACCAGCCCTGTCAGAATAGGCACAGGTGCGGCGAAATAGATTTCCGGAGCCGTGAGCCAGCGTTCTGCATATTCGGCATTGAGAAAGACATTGTAGAGGCTGACCCCGACCATCAGGACTAGGGTGGCCCACGCGGCTTTTTTCCCAAGAGAACGCGCATGATCCTGACCTTCACCTTCCAGCTTCCAGACCAGCCACGTCGCGCCGAGCAGGGCGTAGCCCGCCACGGTGCCAAGGCCGGTCAGCAGGGTGTAGGGCGTCAGCCAGTTGAACCAGCTACCAGCATAAGACCGGTCGACGACTTCGATGCCTTGCAAGAGCGCCCCGAGCGTCATGCCCTGCGCCATGGCAGCAACCAGCGAACCGCCGGTGAATGCGACATCCCAGTATCTCCGGTGACCGGGGTCCCGCCAACGGTATTCGAAGGCCACGCCGCGAAAAACGAGACCCAGCAGCATGGCGATGATAAGCGGATAGGTCGCTGGCAGTATGATGGCATAGGCCAATGGGAATGCAGCAAACAGCCCTCCGCCGCCTAGCACCAGCCAGGTCTCGTTGCCATCCCAGACCGGCGCGATCGAATTCATAGCGCGGTCGCGTTCCAGTCCGACCTCGAAGGTCGGGAACAGGATGCCAATACCGAGATCGAAGCCGTCCATAATGACATAGGCGAACACGGCGAAGGCAATGATGAACGCCCAGATGGTCGTCAGGTCCACGTTAACGGCCATTGGTCGCCTCCTCATGATCGCGTGGCAATGTATCGGGATCGCCCGGATTCTGGGACGGGCCTGGCGTGATGCCAGCTGTACGGATCGGCCCCTTGTCGCCACGCTTGACCCCGACTTCGCCCGTATGGGGCGGTTTGTGCATCAGGTGCAGGATGTACCAGACACCCGCGCCGAAAACCGCGAAGTAGACGACCACGAAAGCAAGGAGAGAGGCAGCAACAGCGGGCGCATCGAGCGGGCTTGCCGCATCCGCCGTTCGTAGCAGGTTGTAGATTACATAAGGTTGGCGACCGACTTCGGTGGTGATCCATCCGGCGATGACCGCGACGAACCCGCTGGGCGCCATGACCAGAGCCGCGCGGTGCAGCATGGGCCTGTCGTAGAGTTTTTTGCGGAAGCGTGCCACCAGGCTCCACAGCCCTAGACCGAGCATCGCGAAGCCAATGCCCACCATTATGCGGAAGGACCAGAAAACGATGCCGACCGGCGGTTCCTCGTCGTCCGGGATCGTATCCAGTCCCGCCAGCGGAGCGTTAAGGTCGTGCTTCAGGATAAGTGAGGATGCCTTCGGAACTTCGATTGCGTAGTCCACTCGTTTTTCCTCGCTGTTCGGAATTCCGAACAGGATAAGCGGCGCGCCATCAGGGTGGCTCTCGAAATGCCCCTCCATCGCCATGACCTTCTGCGGCTGATGCTCCAACGTGTTGAGCCCGTGCATGTCGCCCGCAAAGATCTGGATAGGTGCGACGATGGTCGCCATCCACATGGCCATTGAGAACATTTTGCGTGCGTGGGCGTTCGTCCGGTCCTTCAGCAGATGCCATGCCCCGACCCCGCCGACCACGAAGGCGGTCGTGAGATAGGCCGCGATAACCGTGTGAACGAGGCGGTAGGGGAAGCTCGGATTGAACACGATATCCCACCAGCTTTCGCCCGGCAGGTATTGGCCGCTCGCGCCGATTTCGTAGCCTACGGGTGTCTGCATCCAGCTGTTGACCGACAGAATCCAGAAGGCGCTGATGAATGTGCCCAGCGCGACCATCAGCGTGGCTGCGAAGTGCAACTTCTTGCCGACCTTGTTCATGCCGAACAGCATGACCCCCAGGAAGCCTGCTTCGAGGAAGAAGGCTGTCAGGACCTCATAGGCCATCAGTGGCCCGATCACAGGTCCGGCGATATCGGAAAAGACCGACCAGTTTGTCCCGAACTGGTAGGACATGACGATACCCGACACGACACCCATAGCGAAGGCGATCGCAAAGATTTTCAGCCAATATTTGAACAGGTCGAGATAGATCGTCTTGCCGGTCTTGAGCCACAGCCCTTCCAGAACGGCAAGATAGCTGGCTAGTCCGATCGAAAAAGCCGGAAAGATGAAGTGGAAGCTTACCGTAAAGGCGAACTGGATGCGGGCCAACAACAAGGCGTCGAATTGCTCAAACATGATCTATCCGTTTTGCTTGTCGGCGCTTGCCCTGCGCCAGCGGTAGAACGTCTTTTCTGAAATCTCGATTTCCCGGCAGCTCTCGCAGACCCATTTCCCGGACGCGATCAGAGCCTCGATCTCGCGGCAGCGCGCATCCTTGTTGGATAGGGCGGGCATCAGATCATTCCCCTCGCGGCGTCTGCGATAGGCTCCGCGGGTATGCCGCCATTGACCGCAAGTTCGCGGAAAGCGCGGTTTTGCGACAGGAAGACTTGGCCATTCAATTCCTCGACGAAATGCGTCCGCTTCAGCCGGTCCATGACCGGTCCCTTCACTTCTGAAAGGTGCAGGCCGATCCCGGCGTCGGTGAGGCGGTGGTTGATGGCTTCCAGGCTCTCGAGGCCTGAAGCATCGATTTCGTTCACCGCGCTACACATCAGGATCACGTGGCGCACATCAGGGCGATCAGCGATCTCCTCCAACACATATTCTTCCAGCCAGCGTGCGTTGAGATAGGTCAGGCTTTCGTCGATCCGGATCGAAAGGACATGCGGCACCGTGAAGACCTTGTGCCGATCGACATTGCGGAAGTGTTCGGTTTCAGGAACGCGGCCGACGATGGCGGCATGCGGCCGGCTCGCTCTCCAGAGATAGAGCAGCAGGCCCACTCCGACTCCCGCGATCACGCCCATCTCGACACCCGCGAGCAGCGTGATGACAATCGTCACCATATGCGCGGCGAAATCGGCCTTCGAATAGTTCCATAATTGCCTTGGTGTCTTGAGGTCGACAAGGCTGAGGACTGCGACAATGATTGTGGCAGCCAGGGTTGCGATGGGCAGGTTGAATAGGAGCGGCGTGAGGAATAGGCCGGCCAGCGCTATGCCTACGGCGGTGTAGGCCCCAGCCGCCGGGGTCTCCGCACCGGCGTCGAAATTGACGACTGAGCGGGCGAAACCGCCGGTGACGGGATATCCGCCGGAAAAAGCGCTGGCGATGTTGGAGGCACCAAGCCCGATCAGTTCCTGGTTCGGCGCTATCCGCTGGCGCCGCTTTGCCGCGAGGGTCTGCGCTACGGACACGCTTTCGACGAAGCCGATGATCGAGATCAGCAGTGCTGGCACCCAAAGCTGGCCGATGAGGCCGGGATCGGTGGAAGGCAGGGCAAAGGGCGGGAGGCCTTGCGGGATCGCGCCCACCAGATTGACGCCGCGCTCTCCGAGATCGAATGCAATGACGGCCAGGATCGTGAGAACGACGGCTACGACCGGCCCTGCCTTGGCCGATATGTCCGCCGCGCGAGGACTGAGGCCCAGTTTGACCAGCGCGGGCTTCAGGCCCTTGCGGACCCAGAACAGGAACAGGGTTGCGGGAATGCCGATGGTCAGTGTCGGAAGGCTGATCGCGTCGATAGAGGAGGTCAGCCCCCGCAGCATTTGCGGCCAAGTGTCGCCACCGGCCGATACGCCGAGGATGTGCTTAAGCTGGCTGGTCGCGATCAGGATACCGCTGGCGGTGATGAAGCCGCTGATGACCGGGTGGGACAGCAGGTTGGCGAGGAAACCCATGCGAAGGAAACCGAGCACCGCAAGCATCACACCCGATAGCGCCGCCAGGGTGATTGCCGCTTCGAGATAGAGCGCGGTGCCTTGCGCAGCCACTGCCCCCGCCGCGCTGGCCGTCATCAGCGAAACGACGGCAACAGGCCCGACCGCGAGCGTGCGGCTTGTGCCGAAGATGGCATAGGCCACCAGTGGCAGGATCGAGGCATAGAGGCCGACCACCGGCGGCAGTCCCGCGAGTAGCGCATAGGCGAGGCTCTGCGGGATCAGCATGATCGTGACGATGACCGCTGCGACCAGATCGTTGGTCAGAACCGATCCATTATAGGTGCGGCCCCATTCAAGGACGGGTAGGTATTGCGACAACAGCCCGGGCTTGCGCTGGCGCGTCAAGCCGGACGGCTTGGAAACCGTATCGGAGGTGCTGTCGTCCACGGTTACGCCGCCTTCTTGATCTGCGGTTTGACCAACCACTCATGCCCTTTGAGCATGCCGTTCCAGTATATCCATGGCAGTGCCTTTGATTTCAGAAGCCAGCTCAGCGTGCGGGGTCGTGTGCCGTCGATCAACCAGTTCGGGAAGCTGGGCAGGAGTTTTCCATCATAGCCGAATTCGGCGAGTACGACTTTTCCGCGTTCAACAGTCAGCGGGCATGAGCCATATCCATCGTAGTCCGCGACGGGCTCCTTTGCGTCCAGCGCGGCGAGCGCATTGACCGCAACGATCGGCGCCTGCTTTCGCGCAGCAGCTGCGGTCTTTGCGTTGGGCGTGGACCCGGCATCGCCTGCGCCGAAAACATTGGAGTAGCGGACGTGCTGGAGCGTGAACTTGTCGATATCGACGAAGCCGCTGTCTGCGTTGGCAAGCGGGCTGTCGGCGACAAACTGCGGGGCAACCTGCGGAGGCACCGCGTGAAGCATGTCGAATTCGACAGTTTCCTCACCAGCTTCGGTTTTGAAAACAGCCTTCTGACCGGGCCCGTCCACAGAGATCAGCGTCTGATTGAGTTTCAGGTCGATGCCGTATTTCTCGACATACTCCATCAGCGCTGGGACGTATTCCTTGACGCCGAACAACACGCCACCGGCGTTGCGAAATTCGACATCGATGTTGTTCAGGACGCCGCGATCCATCCATGCGTCGCAGGCCAGATACATCGCCTTTTGCGGTGCGCCGGCGCATTTGATCGGCATGGACGGTTGATGGAAGATCGCCCTACCAGACTTGAGATTGCGGACCAGTTCCCAGGTGTAAGGCGCTAGATCATAACGATAATTGGACGTGACCCCATTCTTGCCGAGCGCGCTCTCCAATCCTTCGATCTTTTCCCACGCTAGGCGAATGCCGGGTGTTACAATGAGTATTTTGTAGGCAATGGTGCTGCCATCAGCGAGCGTGACTTGATTGTTTTCCGGCTGAAAGGAGGCCGCAGCCTGCCGCAGCCATGTCGCACGGTCAGGCATGACGCTGGACATATCGCGCCGCGTGACCGGGGCGTCAAAGACGCCGCCGCCCACCATGGTCCAGCCCGGTTGGTAATAGTGATCCTCGCTGGGCTCGATGATCGCGAGGTCGAGCGAAGGACGTCGTTTCAGCATCGACGAAGCGGTCGCGATCCCTGCCGAACCTCCGCCTATTATGACGACTTCGTGTTGCAGCTTCTGTGCCATGACAAACTCTCCAGTAATTTTCTGATTATTGGTCGAGCCGTTCGCGCAGGGCGGACAGATCGTAGCCCGCGCGCTGTGCACGTTCGATGCGCTCATCGGCGCTTGCATTTTCGACGTTCGCGAGCGCATCGAGCGTGATTGAGCGTGTGCCGGTGCGGCAATAGGCCAGCACCTTGCCATCCGCCTTTTCGCGAACCTTGGCGAAGGCTCTGACCGCGACTTCGGGAAACTCGCCGCCTGTAACCGGAATGTGATGAAAGGCTAGGCCTGCGACCTCTGCGGCATCTCGCATCGTCGCGACAGTAGGTTGGCCGGGTTCTTCGCGGTCGAGCCTGTTGCAGATGACTGTGTCGTAACCGGCCTCGGTCAGTTTCTGCAAGTCGTCGGGCCGGAGTTGGGGCGAGACCGCGAATGTCTCGGTCACATTTGCGAGCTTCATGATGAGGCACCTTCCGCAATCCGCACGGCTGCCATGCCGGCAAGCATTGCAATGACAAAGATCGCGGCAGCCGCAGGTTCGATGACGAGCGCAGCAATGCCCGGCCCCGGGCACAGCCCAGCGATCCCCCAGCCGACTCCGAAGAGAACGGCACCGCCTATCAGGCGCGGGGTCAGATCCGATTTCGTTGGCAGGTGAAACTGCTCGGCGATGATGGGTTCCGCCATGCGCGGCACGATACGCCAGGCGATGGCCATCACGATCACCGCACCGCCCATGACGAAGGCGAGCGTTGGATCCCAATCACCAAAGATGTCAAGAAACCCGCGCACACGTGCCGGATCGGTCATCCCGCCTAGTGCGAGACCCGCGCCGAACAAGGTGCCGGAAGCGAGGGACGCAATACCAGTGCGCATCATAGCACCTCCACACCCAGAATGTTCATGATGGCGACGGTTGCGATTCCGGCTGCCATGAAGGTGATGGTCGCGACTATTGAACGGGAGGATAGTCGGCTGACACCGCAGACACCGTGGCCGCTGGTGCAGCCACTACCCAGGCGCGTCCCTATTCCTACAAGCAGTCCGGCGATTGCCAGTGTGACCGGGTTGGCAAAGCTGGCCTGAAGGCCGCCCGATGCCAGCACCACGATTAATGCACCGAGCGGAAGCCCGATAACGAACATCCACGCGCCGCTGCGCGCGATGCCGCTACCGCCAAGTCCGACCGCCTTGGCGGCGAGCCCGGAGACGCCAGCGATCCGACCCAACGCCAGCAGCATCAGCGCGGCGGCAAGGCCAATGAGCACACCGCCCGCCAATCCGGCGAGCGGCGCGGCTTCGGGAAAACCGGGAAGCGTCATACGGCGTTGACCGGAATCTTAATGTAGCTCACGCCGTTGTCTTCGGGATCGGGCAAACGTCCCCCGCGGATATTGACCTGCACCGAAGGCATGATCAGGTTCGGCATGGCGAGCGTCTTGTCGCGGGTCGTCCGCATCTTTACGAAGTCCTCTTCGCTCACCCCGTCCTTGATGTGCACGTTCTCTTCGCGCTGCTGTCGGACGGTTGTCTCCCATGCGTATTCGTCGCGGCCCGGCGCCTTGTAATCGTGGCACAGGAAGAGCCGGGTTTCGTCCGGAAGCGAGAGCAGGCGGCGGATCGAGCGATAGAGCTGATGTGCATCGCCCCCCGGGAAGTCAGCACGCGCGGTCCCGAAATCCGGCATGAAGATCGTATCACCCACGAAAGCGGCATCGCCGATGATGAAGGCCATGTCGGCAGGTGTATGGCCGGGGACATGTAGGGCGATACCTTCCAATTCGCCGACCTTGAAGGTTTCGCCATCGTCGAACAGCTTGTCGAACTGCGACCCGTCGCGTTCAAAATCGGTTCCCGCATTGAACAGTTTGCCAAAAACTTCCTGCACGCGGATGATATCGCGACCGATAGTAAGTTTCCCGCCGAGCCGTTCCTGCAGGTAGGGGGCGGCCGAAATATGATCTGCATGGGCGTGGGTCTCGATAAGCCAGATCACTTTCAGATTATTGGAAGTGATGTATTCGATTATCCGATCCGCAGAGCCATTCGAGGTGCGCCCGGAGGCCGCCTCGAAATCCAGTACCGAGTCGATAATCGCTGCTTCATGGGTTCTGGGATCATGCACCACATAAGATATGGTGTTCGTGGCTTCGTCAAAGAACCCCGCAATCGACGGGCGCAGGCATTTCTCGGCCTGCGCCCGTCCGATCTGTGCGGCGGCAAGCTCAAGTTTCGGATCGTCAGACATGACTGCATCTCCAAATAATTACATAAATTAGTTATATGTGTTGCTATTCTCTTGTCAAGTGGTATGAAGGCGTGATGAGTGAGATGATCGAACCTGCCGCCGAGCGAGAGGTACCCTGCGCCGGTCTGCGTATCGGAGATGTGGCTCCGGACTTTTCGGCGCGAAGCACGACCGGAGATGTTCGCCTCTCCGACTACCGAGGGCGGTGGTTGATTCTGTTCTCGCATCCCGCCGATTTTACGCCCGTCTGCACCACCGAATTCGTCGCTCTGGCTGGTTCAGCGGACGAGTTCGAAAGGCGCGACTGCGCGCTGTTGGCTCTCTCGGTGGACAGCCTGTTCTCGCATTTTGCCTGGCTGAGACTTATCCGTGATCGCTACGACATCGAAGTGCGCTTTCCGATCGTTGAGGATCCGACACTCGTAATCGGCCGGGCTTACGGGATGGTGGCGCCGCATGATAACGACAGCGCGACTGTGCGTACGACATTCTTTATCGATCCAGCCGGGGTCATTCGCGCGATGACCTGCTATCCAGCCAACGTCGGGCGATCGACACCCGAGATGCTGCGGACCCTCGATGCGCTCCAGGCAGTCGATGACGGTCCCGTTCTGGCCCCTGCAAACTGGGTGCCGGGCGAGGCCTTGCTGGTTCAGCCCGATGCCTCGCTCGATAGCGTCTTCTCCGCGAAAGGCCACACCGATTGGTTCATGAAGGAAGTCAAGCGGGGATCGCGGAAATGACCGACGAAGAGCTGGTCGATGTTCTGAAGGCTCTCGCCCATCCGGTGCGTCTGCGTATCATGCAGGCGCTCACTGGTGCCGAACGCAATGTGGGCGAGATCGACGAAGCTGCCGATATTGGCCAGCCGACCCTTTCCCAACACTTGGCGGTACTGCGAAATGCAGGGCTGGTAAAAACCCGCAAGGACGCCAAGCTTGTCTATTATCGGATCGACGACAGCAGGCTCGCGAAGGTCGTGAGTGCGACGGGAGGGCTCGGCGGACTGTCCGCCGGGCCGGTGCGTCAGTCGCGGCAGCCGACTCCTGGAGTAGCCAATTTTGCAAAAATGGGATAATCACAGGTGAGGTGATGCCGCCTTCTTGGACAGTTTGGCGGCTGTGTTCAGCTAATCACCGTCCGCCGATAGACCTCCACCGGCCCCTGCCATCCATCCTGATGCGGACGTCGGCCTCGCGCAGAACGCTGGTGACGCGAAGCTGGTGGACGGCGATCCTCCTCGGCCTGCGTTCGGATCGGCGGATGTAATCACGTTCGAACACACCCTCACGATGTGTTCAGCACCGGACCAATCAGGGCAAATCCGACATTAAGCGAAGGCACTATCGGTGGCCTAAGTGAAGAGACACTCGAGATTCGGTGGATAACCTAATATGCCTTTCGGGCTTGGGGGTATCGATGGGGGTATTTTCAGGCGGTGCAGATAAAATATGTCATGTGCCCAACGGTATAGATCGGAAACGCAAGTCCCTCCTCCATCTCATAAAGGTGGTCCGCGCACTAATGTATGCGGACGACCTGGAAAGTATCCGGAGGCACGATGGGGGCATTCGGTTCGGTATACGACCGGAAGGGACCGTTCTTGGGGCTTTGATCCACCATATAGAGGAAGACTTCGGCCTAGCAGAATGCTCGTTATGCCTCCTTGCATCAGCCTGTGGTTTGATCAGTATATCGATGCACTCAATGCCTGGCTCGAGGCACAATGCATCGCGCAATGGGGCCATATCCAGCATGGCGTTCTGCCCGGCACTGTCGCCGATGTGCATGCCGCGGAGGCCGCCAGCCTGATGCCGCTGGGGCGGACCTTCGACGGCTTCGTCGAGCACACCAAGCGGGTATCGCCGACTTGCCTCGTGAACTTCGAGCGCAACCGGTACTCGGTGCCGGCCTCCTTCGCCAACCGACCGGTGAGCCTGCGGGTCTACCCTGAGGGCATTCGGGGCCCAGCCGGAAAGGGCGGGGATTTTTGGGTGGGGTCTACTCGCAGGATCTTCACCCGAAATAATCATCGTGGGAGTGCACTCTCCCGACCAATGAGGGTGTCGAAGCTCGACGCTATGTTTCCATTACGCAAATCAGGCGCCGGACAGCGCTGACGAACATCATTAAAAAGACCAGAGCAAAAAGGCCGATATCTTCCAGTCTTTTGGGGCTTGGCGCTGACCAAATATTTGTGGTGCGTTCACGGTTGGCCCTTTGTGGAGAAACGACGGTGCGCGATACCTTCAAGGCTAAGTCTAGCTCTTCAATACTCCGCTTCGTGAAGCCCCAGGCTCGCGGCCGCCTCATCCGGGACGAAGCGTGCTGGAGGGCATTCGCCGTCTGCACAGGGGCCGATTGCCAATGTGCGAGCGGTCAGTTCAGGGTCACACCCACCGACACTCTCGTTCACTCCGCCAGAAAAGGTAATGGTGCCGTCGTCATTGTGTGGCCTGCTGCCGGTTTGGTGGACACCGAGATAGGGTGTTTCCACCTATCGGAGGTCCACAATGCAAAGAAGGAAGTTCAGCCGCGAGTTCAAGCTTGAGGCGGTGAGGATGGTCCGCGAACGCGGGGTGACGATCGCCCAGGCGTCGCGCGATCTGGATGTGCATGCGAACGTGCTGCGTAAATGGGTCCGGGAGCTTGCCGCCGATCCGGGTCATGCCTTTCCCGGTCACGGTCAGATGAAGCCGGAGCAGATGGAGATCGATCGCCTGCGGCGCGAGCTGGCCAAGCTGAAGGCGGAACGCGACATCCTAAAAAAAGCCGCCGCCTACTTCGCGAGGGACTCGATATGAAGTTCCAGTTCATCGCGAAGCACCGAGGGATCTGGCCGGTGGCATGGATGTGCGGGGCGCTCGGTGTCTCGCGAAGCGGTTTCCATGCCTGGCTGATCCGCCCGCCGTCGCAGCGTGCCCGCGACGACGAGGTGATCGGTGCCAAGGTCCGTGCCAGCCATGTAGGAAGTTATCGCACCTATGGTGCGCGCCGTGTCTGGCACGATCTGCTGGCCGACGGGGTATCCTGCGGCTTGCACCGGATCGAACGACTGATGCGGGCGCAGGGTCTGCGAGCAAGGCCGCGGCGACGCGGGCTTCCCAAGGATCATGGCGAGCGGTCGGTCATCGCCGGCAATGTGCTGGATCGCCAGTTCACGGCAGACAGGCCGAACCAGAAGTGGGTCGCAGACTTCACCTATATCTGGACGGCCGAAGGATGGCTCTACGTTGCTGCGGTGATCGACCTGTTCTCGCGCCGGGTAGTCGGATGGTCGATGAGCGCCACCATGACAGCCCAGCTCGTCACCGATGCGCTGATCATGGCGATCTGGCGGCGTGGCAAACCCGACGCGCTGCTGCATCACTCGGATCAGGGAAGCCAATATACCAGCGAGCAGTTCCAGCGGCTGATGGCCGATAATGGGGTTACCTGCTCGATGAGCCGGTCCGGCAATGTATGGGATAATGCCGCCATGGAGAGCTTCTTCTCCTCGCTCAAGACCGAGCGGATCGGGAAGAAAATCTACCGCACGAGGGCGCAGGCGAAGGCCGACGTGTTCGATTATATCGAATGCTTCTACAACCCGACCCGGCGTCACTCGACCCTGGGTTACCTCAGTCCCATCGACTTCGAACGTGAAGCTGGGGTAGCCTGAATGAACTTATCTCGGCGTCCATCAAACCGGCAGCAGGCCAGTGGACGAAGCTATCAGGCGCTCCAAGCGAAGGGATAGGCCAGGGGTTGTCCTGGCTCGCCTCTGACCAGAGCGTGGTTATGCGAACGTGACGGCTATGTGGCGCGACTTCCTTCGGATAAGTGACAGAAAAGCCAACGATACAGTGGTTTTCACGATCAAGGATCTGTGGGCTGAACGTTACTTCATGCGGCGATTCTGCCGTGACCGTTTGAGCAGCGGCGGCAGCCGGACAGGTGGTCACAGCGAGCGCGACGACCACTGCCAATTGTATCGATTTCATCTAGCCGTCCCCTTTCTCTCGCTTCGAGGCGCTGTCCCTTGTGATGGTTTCGCCAAAGGGAGCTGCTACCTTCCGGGAAATATTACCCTTGCACCAAGGCGCGCCGGCCCTGGCCCTGCCGGCCGAGGCAGCTTGACTTGCTGTTTTACTGACTGAGACTATCCAGTTTGATGTCAAACGTCAGTTCGACTGCATGGCTTTTGCTGTCATCAATGGTCCGCCCGAAGTCTGTTGAATGACCGAGTTTCGCGGACACAGAACCACTGAGGTGCAATTGCTCGCCGGATTTCTCAACCTTGTTCAATGTCACGGGTGCGGTCGACGATGATGAAAGGTAGAAGGCCCGCTTCCCCTCGCCATTGTCGAGCGTAATTTCCGGATTGTTTGGCTTCCCGCCTCCGAGTTCAAAGCCGAAAGCAATATTGCCGATGTCGTCAGGCCCGCTCACTTTTCGGGCCATGACAGACACCGTGCCGCTGCTGGCATCACCTGTGAAATCCGACTGCATTGTCCACAGTGACCAGCTGGCAGGTTGCCCGTTGACTGTGCCGGTGATCAGTGTGCCCTCATCCTGCCTGCCAGTGCTGGCAGCGCCATCGCCGGCACCGCTGGATTGCGCAGCAGGGCTGGTGCCGGATTCCTGTCCATCGGGCGAACACCCTGTGATGAGCAGGGCCGCGATCGGGAGCAGGATGGCGCTGCGTTTAAAAGGGCGAAATGACATGATAGTCTCCTGGAGATAAACGGCGATCGCAGTGCGTCTTACGCCTTCAGCGTGAAGGTATGGGCATTATTGCTCGGTTTGAGTGACATCGATCTGGATCATGTAGCCTTCGACATCTTCGGGCTGCGAAACGGAGATCTGGCCGCTTTCGACGTTGCCGCCGTCGAACAGCAACCGGCCATCGGAGAGCATTCCGTCGTTGACCTGGTATCCAGCCGCCTCAAGCGCAGATTTCCATCCGGGGAATTCTGACTTGGGATCATTGGGGACACTGGCCTGCAGCAGGTATGTCCGCATGCCGATCTTGGTGTCCTGGATCACAGTGTGGCCACTTGGCAGGGCGACGCCCGCCGGCATCCAGTCCCGATTGCCCGAGGCCGAGGTGCCTGTGGCCGACATTTCCGTCTCGTCAGCCACAGCTTCATTTTCAACTGCGGTATCCTGCCCGCACGCCGCCAGCAGAAGCAGGGCAGGAGCGGCGGCGAATTTCGCGATATGGGGCTTTTTCATGAGACTCTCCTTCGCACGGCGATAGTGGGTTGCCTGTGATTCGGGCGACGGGGTCAAGCCCCAAGAATGACGGCGGCAGTGTCGGGGCAGGCCGAGCGCACTTTCGCCTCGATCCGATCGTTCAGGCGGCGATCGTAGGCTGCAACATCCTCGCCAACGTCAGTGATAAATCCGCCCAGCGAACTGCGGTGGACAGGCAGGGCTTTGAGCAGGTTGATGCACTCTGTCGTCCCGGGCTTCTCGACGGACAGGGTCGTCTCGACGAAGTGCGCCATGGCACCAACATAACAGGCATCGAGTGCCGCAATCGCATCCGTGCGTTTCTGCCCGCCGGTCGCCGTTGTTTTCAGCAGCCCTGCCGCCTTGCCGACAACGCCGGCACAGGCTTGCGAGGGGCTACGCCCTTCGCTGGCACTCTGCCACGCTCTATCGAATGATGTGCGGTAAGTTTCAGCGACGCCCGAACTGCCGCCTGTCGCTGCAGCAGCAGGCGATGTAGCCTCATCTGCCTGCTCGCCGGAGCACGCTGAAACCAACAGAAAAATGGGCGCAGATATCAGGAAGCGTCGCATGGTAAACCTCTCTCAAATCCAGAACTGCTGAGCACGCGCGGACAAATCGGAGCCAAAAGGCGGGTAACGACACCGGGTGGGGACGACACCCCACCCGAAAGTTTGCCTGGTTCAGCGGATATTCCTGCGCTGCACCATGTTGACGATCCCGAGCAGGATCACGGCGCCGACGAAAGCGATGATCAGCCCGGTCAGAGAAAATTCCTGCACACTGCCGCTGATGCCGAGCAGTGGTCCGGCAACCGCATTGCCGATCAGTGAGCCCACGATGCCGACGACGATATTCCAGAAAATGCCCATCGAGGCATCGCGGTTCATGACCAGGCTGGCCAGCCAACCGGCGATACCGCCGACGATCAGTGCAATAATCCAACCCATAGTTTCTTCCTCCTCAGTTACGGATTTCCAGGTGCGTCACGCTGACGTCCACGAATTGATCGTTGCCGATGTTCTCCGGTGCTTCGCCAGGTGACAGCATGACCCTCCAGATCAAGGCGCCAATCGCCGCGCCCACGAGGGGAGCGACCCAGAACAGCCACAATTGGCCCAGAGCCGCGGTGTCGGCGAAGAGGGCCACGCCGGTGGATCGGGCCGGATTGACCGAGGTGTTGGTGACGGGGATCGAGATCAGGTGGATCAAGGTCAGCGCCAGCCCGATGGCGATCGGCGCAAAACCGGAAGGGGCTGCCTTTGATGTCGCCCCCAAGATGACGATCAGGAACCCTGCTGTCAGCACGATCTCGATCAGCAGGGCTGCCTGCATCGAGTAGCCGCCAGGCGACAGGTCGCCAAAGCCGTTCGATGCAAAGCCGCCGGCGCTCCACCCGGTCTTGCCCGAGGCGATGACGTAGAGCACGACCGCGGCGGCAACCGCGCCCACCACCTGGGCAATCCAGTACGGGATCAGGTCCTTCCAGGAGAACCGGTTGGCGAGAGCGAGGCCCAAAGAGACCGCGGGATTGAAATGGCCGCCGGAAATCCCGCCCACTGCATAGGCCATCGTCAGGACCGTCAGGCCGAAAGCCAGCGAGACACCGGTGAACCCGATGCCGAGCTCCGGAAATCCGGCGGCCAGGACGGCCGAACCGCAGCCTCCGAATACCAGCCAGAATGTGCCGACGAATTCGGCTGCGAATTTGCGTATCATTGGTTCTCCCCCTTATGCTTGTGTGGCGCCATGAGACCAGTAGGCTGCGCCGCTCGTGTCAGCGGCCGAGCCGTCCTGCCATGCCCAGAATGTCGTCGAGTGGATTGCCATCGCCGTCGAGGTCGATCAGCGACGCAAGGCCACCAAGACCACCAAGACCACCAAGACCGCCGCTTTGCGCCGCTCCGCCTTGACCGCCGCCCATCACGCCGCCGAGAACCTGGCCCAGCATGCCGCCAAGGCCGCCGCCCTGTCCGGTGTCACTGGCCCCGCCGCCCGCCTTCTGGCTGGCCAGGTAACCGGTGACGGCCATGGCCAGCAGCGGCAGCATCTTCTTGAGCAGCGCAGGATCGATGCCGGTCGATTGCGAGGCCTGGCCAGCAACAGTCCGGCTGACCTCCTTCGAGCCAAAGATCTGGCCCAGGATTTCATTGCCAGGTGCTGCGGGGGTCGGAGCACTGCCGGTCACTGCCTCCAGCAGGCCGCCGCCGCCGGCACCGCCCAGCATGTCGATCAGTCCGCCAAGACCGCCCGGCGCGGGCTGCGCCTGCTTCTTGAAGCCGCCGAGGATGGCGGGAAGCAGCGCCTCTGCTCCGGTGCGGGCTGTTGCGGGGTCGACACCCAGTTCACGTGATATGGAATCAAGCGCCCCAGTCTGTTTCATGATGTCTGCAATATTCACAGCGGCCTCCTGTTCTTAAACGACGCCAGACGTGTCCGACAGACGTCATGATCATCGCCCATGACTTGCCAAAGCAACATGGCTCCCACACACTCGTTTCGGGATGATGTCAGAGAGCAAGGAGAAGCGCGATGAGTTTTTTCGGTAAAATCAAGGACGCCATTTTCGGCAAGAAGGCGCAGGCGGCTCCGGCTGCACCCGCACCGACCACGGCGGCGGCTCCCTCGGCACTGACTCCAGTCGCACCGCAGCCGGTTTCCGAAGTCGATGTGGAAGCCATCCTCAGTGGCCTTGCGGCAAAGTCTGACCAGAAACTCAACTGGCGCACCTCGATTGTCGACCTGATGAAGCTGCTCGGCCTCGATTCCAGCCTCACCGAGCGCAAGGGCCTCGCCCAGGAACTCGGTTACACCGGTGCGCTTGACGGTAGCGCTGAAATGAACATCTGGCTGCACAAGCAGGTCATGCGGGAACTGGCGGCCAATGGCGGCAAGGTTCCGGCCGAACTTCTGGATTGATCGTCAGGCTGGGGGCAACCCAAACAGGGGATTTTCAGGAGAAGCACCATGGCTATCGCCAAAGTAATCGAAGTGATTTCCAGCTCGACGACGGGTTTTGAGGATGCGGTTTCCAGCGGCATTGCCAAGGCATCGGAGACCGTGAGCAATATCGAAGGTGCCTGGGTCAAGGACACCAAGGTCACCGTCAACGATGGCAAGATCAGCGAATGGCGGGTGATCCTGTCGATCACCTTTATCGTCAAGTGACGCACCTTGGATACGGTCGCTGCTGACGGCCGAACCCAAAGGTGCAAGAAAAGGCCGAGGACCTGTCCCTCCAGATCCTCGGCCTATATTTGTGTGTTGTCGCCTTCGCTCCGTGAGGGGCAACCGGGGGCATCAACGATCGACGATTGCGCTCAGCCGATGATGGAAGGGATGGTGCGGGGTGTCGCCGCGGGTGACATCACGAAAAATTCCCCCTCCCAGCACAGGCAGCAGGCCTTCGACCTTCAGCAAGTCCTCGAAATTCCTTACGTCGATATGGACGTGGAGTCTGCCATCGAAATCGAAGCTGATAATCGCGTCTTCGGGGCAAGCGCCCTTCAGCATGGCAAGGACCTTGTTCAGTTCGTCAGTGATCATCGAGGACCGCTGGTCAGGCAGGCGTTCTACACTCTGCTTTTGAGCCGGATTCTCGCTCATGGCATCTCCCGATTTCCTGGTGTCCGGATGCAATGCCCCTCGATCAATGGCTGATCGCGGGATCCATGGTCTTGGCCTGATCGACCCATTTCTCGACCTGCGAGGCAGCGGGCACTGCCCGGGTGAATTTCTTCGCCTCGTTCATCTCTTTCATTTTCGCTGCCAGGTTCTCGGCATTGCGGGTGGCCAGTTCCTTGACCGTGTCAACGCCGGCGGCCTCGAGTAGTTCGGAGTACTCTTCGCCTACGCCTGAAATCCGCATCAGGTCGGCCA
The DNA here is from genome assembly GCF_002205635.1 of Sphingopyxis witflariensis. Taxonomy (GTDB): domain Bacteria; phylum Pseudomonadota; class Alphaproteobacteria; order Sphingomonadales; family Sphingomonadaceae; genus Sphingopyxis; species Sphingopyxis witflariensis. Next base: position 175,398 of record NZ_NISJ01000006.1, read on the forward strand.
TGTTGGCCCACTTGAGCAGCTGGCTGGTAGAAAATCCGGTTTGCGCGGCAACGTCGTCCCGGCCTTTGCGGCTGCCGCAGGCGCTGAGCAAATCGTCCGTGGTCTTGATGCCCGCTGCCTGCAGTCGTTCGGCGTACTTCGCTCCAATCCCTTCGATTTCATCGATCTTGTACGCCATCATCCACTCCTTGCATTACGCCTTGTCTATTCTGCGACTGACAGCCTAACCGGACAGATCAGGCCATGCAAACGCCGGTCAATATTTCTGCTGGCGCTCATAGAGGTCACGGTAGTGTTGCAGCCTCGTGACCCGCAGCCCCTGCATACCAGACCGGTCGACGGCGCGCTGCCAGGCGGCAAACTCCTCGATGGTCAGGTCATAGCGCTCGCAGGCTTCGTCGATGGTCAGCAATCCGCCGTTGACGGCAGCAACCACTTCGGCCTTGCGCCGGACGACCCAGCGTCGGGTGTCTCTTGGCGGCAGGGAATCGAGGGTGAGCGGCTCACCGAGCGGCCCAATGACTACGGCGGGACGGAATTTCTGGTTCTCAATCATAATGAATATCGATCGCCTGGCCGCAAGCGCTGGCACCGTCTCCTTTGTCAGCGATGTGTGCTGCCAATCATGGCCAAGAGGAAGTTAACATTGCGTGAGACTGCCGATGCCGTTGTGCAAGCCATATGTATTCCAGCGAACAGACAATCTGGATCACTGCATGGATTCGCCTTGAGCGAGTGATACTCCCGCCGTAACGTCTGCCTGTTATTCCATCGGCGGAGAGGAGAATCCCATGTCTGACGAAATCCTTAACAAGGGGAAATGCCCGGTTTCCCATATGACCACGGCGTTCGGCGCTCCGGTCGTCGACAATCAGAACTCGATGACTGCGGGCAAGCGCGGTCCGGTGCTTGTGCAGGATGTCTGGCTCAACGAAAAGCTCGCCAATTTCGTGCGGGAAGTCATCCCGGAGCGGCGGATGCACGCCAAGGGTTCCGGTGCATTCGGCACCTTCACCGTGACCAACGACATCACGCGCTATACGCGGGCCAAGATTTTCAGCGCCGTCGGCAAGAAGACCGAAATGTTCGCGCGTTTCAGCACGGTGGCCGGCGAACGGGGCGCGGCGGATGCCGAGCGCGACATCCGCGGTTTTGCACTCAAGTTTTATACCGAGGAAGGCAACTGGGACATGGTGGGCAACAACACCCCTGTGTTCTTCCTGCGCGATGCGAAGAAGTTCCCTGACCTCAACAAGGCGGTCAAGCGCGATCCGCGCACCAATATGCGTTCACCGACGAACAACTGGGACTTCTGGACGCTGCTGCCCGAGGCTCTCCACCAGGTTACGGTGGTGATGTCGGATCGCGGCATTCCCAAGAGCTACCGTCACATGCACGGCTTCAGCAGCCACACCTACAGCTTCTGGAACGATGTCGGCGAACGCTTCTGGGTCAAGTTCCACTTTCGGACCCAGCAGGGCATCGAGAACCTCACCGACGCAGATGCCGCAGCGGTTGTGGCCAACGACCGCGAGAGCCATCAGCGCGACCTTTTCGAAGCCATCGAACGCGGCGACTTCCCGCGCTGGAAGATGTATGTGCAAGTGATGCCCGAAGCCGAGGCGGAAACCTATCACGTTCATCCGTTCGACCTGACCAAGGTCTGGTACAAGAAGGACTATCCGCTGATCGAGGTTGGCGAGTTCGAATTGAACCGCAATCCCGAAAACTATCATATGGATGTCGAGCAGGCGGCGTTCTCGCCATCAAATCTAGTGCCCGGCATCAGCGTATCGCCTGACAAGATGCTACAGACGCGGCTCATCAACTATCCGGATTCGCAGCGTTATCGCCTTGGCGTCAACTATCACCAGGTGCCGGTCAATGCGGCCAAGTGCCCGGTCATGAGCAACCATCGCGATGGTGCAGGACGGATGGACGGCAATTTTGGCGGATTGCCGCACTATCAACCGAACAGCTTTGGCCAGTGGGTCGACCAGCCGGAATTTGCAGAGCCGCCGCTCCGCATCGACGGCAATGCCGAGATGTTCAATTTCCGCGAGGATGACGACGATTACTACAGCCAGCCGCGCAAGCTGTTCCAGCTCATGACGCCTGCGCAGCAGCAAGTGCTTTTCGAGAATACGGCGCGCAACTTGGGTGATGGCCCGGACTTCATAAAGCAGCGCCACATCGACAATTGCACGCGCTGCGATCCGGCTTACGGCGCAGGAGTTGCCAAGGCTCTCGGCATGTCGGTCAAATCGCCGCAGGAATTGTCGCCTGAACCGGAATTGGCCGACTGAAACAATAGAATGAAGTCAAGGTAATGACGCTTGATGCTCCCCGGCGAGGTGGGACGCCACTTGGCCGGGGAGCATCAGGTCAACGGGGGAGGAGCTTGAGACTGTCGCCGATCACGGAGCATAATGCAGCGAACCCATTGCAGAACCACTCAAGGAACAGGAAAGAAAGGACGATCAATGCCTGCACCAGACCTCCGCACAGTCCTGCTCGACGCCCTTGAGGACGAACGCAAGGCCGAAGCTACCTATGGAGCGGTAATCGCGAAGTTCGGCCCGGTCCGCCCGTTCATCAACATCGTGGAAGCCGAGCAGCGCCATGCCGCGGCTCTTGAGCGGCAGATACAGCGGTTGGGCATGGAAATCCCGGAGAACCCCTGGCAAGCAGCCAAGATTGCGCTGCCCCCATCTCTCGCTGATGCCTGTGCCATGGCCATCGAAGCGGAAATCGAGAACATCGCGCTCTATGACCGCCTGATCCCGCAGATCGATGATCCGATTGTGCGGCAGGTACTTCAAAATTTACAGGACGCCTCGCGCAACAAGCACCTGCTAGCCTTCCGCCGTTGTCTGGCGCGCGAGAGCGGCGAACGCGGGGGCAATACAGGTGGCGGGCGCGGTCAGGGTGGTCGCCGCCATCGAGGGGGTTGCCGCTCCTGAATCAATCGATGCAATTTCGGACCGGTCTTCTGTTCCCCGTTCCTGCAACGCGGCAACAGTGGCTGGCAATCCTGCTCGGCTTGTTTGCCCTGCTTTCCGCGTTGTCGCCTGCAAATGCGGCGGACCGGATAGACGTTCATTTCTTCTGGAGCGCCGAGTGCCCGCATTGCCGGGACATGGCCGCATCCGTGGACGCAGCCATCGGCGGCGAAGGAGATGTCACACTCCATCGGCACGAAGTCTCGCACGATGCCAGAAGCGCCGAACTGTTTGCGCAGACGGTCGAGAGTCTGGACTTGCCCGCCGTGGTGCCGATCGTGCTGATCGGCCGGGAAGTCATGGTCGGCCATGAACCCGGCGCCAGCGAGGGACTGCGTGAGATGATCAACCGGTGTCGGGCAGGCCCGTGTCCCGACCTGGTCTGGACGCAAACGGCAGCCGAAAGCAGCCACACATCCGCCCCACTGCAGAATGTACGGCATAAGCAGGCATCGACACTGCGCGTCCCCTGGCTTGGCGAGGTGCAGATATCCGATCTTTCGCTCCCGGCTCTGACTATCGCCATGGCGGCGATCGACGGCTTCAATCCTTGCGCGATGTGTTCGCGGATCATTTCGTGAGGGTCTGGACGAAAGTGATGGAGAGCGATCGCCGCTAAGCGATCGCTACCCGAGTCATCGGGCGACCGCTCGATCCTGATCCCCGACTGCTCGCTTGCGGAATATCCGCGGGCGAGTGGTCGGGGGACTTTCACGCATTCGAAGTTGGACCCCGCATGGTGATCGGGGTAGGTCGCGACCATGTGTAAATTTCCAGGTCTCACCATTCTTTTGCTGTTCACAACGGCGTGCGCGCCCGAGATGATACCCAAGGCAGGGGTACCAAACCCCGCCACGACTGCGGAAGGTGCCGGCTCAATCCGAGAATCTGCTGAGGCTAGGGGGCTGGCATTTGCGCAACAGCATTGTTCCGGTTGCCATGCTGTGAGCGCCGGACGACGATACTCCCCGAACGTTGATGCCCCGACCTTTGAATCTGTCGTCAACACGCCAGGCCTGACCGGCGCGACGATCAAGCCCTGGCTGCAGAAATCACACAATTTTCCCGATGTGATGAACTTTGCCATCGATCCCGACCAGATCGATGACCTTGCTGCCTACATGATATCATTGCAGCGAAGCGATTACGTACCACCGATCTGACATGGGATAGACCGCAGTGGTTACGGGCAGGAACCATGTCCAATTGGTTGCCGGCACGGTGCTGCTATGCTCTGATCGGTATTGCCTCCCACAACGCTGAATTAGAGGGAGCAGGAGGCAAACACGCGATCCCGGTCAGGCGTTTTCGGTCAGAGCCTGGGCAATCTGGTCCTTGAGCGCGAGGCGCTGCTTGCGCAGTTCGGTTTCGCGATCCTGCGACACCGGCGCGATGTTGGTTTCTGCGCGATGGATCTCGTCGTTAACTGCGTCATAGTCCACCAGGAGCTTGGCGAACCGGGTGTTCGACACCTTCAGAGCGTGGATCTGGTCCATCTGGTCAGGAAATTCATCGCCCAGAGTGTGGGGGGTATTCGACATTCAAATTCTCCAATCGCAATCACGGCCCGGTCTCAAATGCGGCAAGAAGAATCCCTCGCGCCTCGCCGGAGCTGGCCGTTCCCTAACCCTAGGGATGGCGAGCACAACTGTCGACGTCGCTTGAAGGCCGGAAAAAATCCTGCAGGCCGGCGTAAACAACGAATCCTTGCCTGCCGGCTTTGCGCCGAAGGACTTCTCGTTGTCAGGCAGCGGCGGCACTTGCTAACAAAGGGCAGGAGACTTGAAAGGATCATTGTCCATGCCGAATGCCGACGCCGCCCGAGCACGCCTTTCGCAACAACTCACCGAACTCGCAGGCCGGCAGCAGCGCCTGGCTCAGGATCTTTCAGAACCCTTGAACCCGGATTCGTCCGAACAGGCGGTCGAGTTGGAGGATGACGCCTCTCTCGAAGCGCAGGCTGCGCTGGTCGCCCGCGAAATTGCGTCGGTCAACCGGGCCTTGCTGCGCATCGAAAATGGCACCTATGGCGAATGCGTGCGCTGCGGCGATGCCATCGCTCCCAAACGTCTTGAGGCGCGCCCGGAAGCAGCACTCTGCATTTCCTGCGCAAGCAGCGAGCAATGACCTCGTCCGATTGAAAGCGCATGACCGAAAGCCCTGCTCAGCCGTGGCACGACGTACTGGACTTCTGGTTTCCGGAAGGGCGCAGCAAGGATGTGGACACAGAAACTCATCGCAAGCATTGGTTCTGGCGCATGCAGGGCGGTGCAGATGAGGCGATCGTCGCCCGGTTTCCAGAACTCACCGCGCGTGGTGCGGAAGGCGGGCTCGATCACTGGGCAAGCGATCCGGAGGGGCGACTCTCACTGATCATTCTGCTGGATCAGTTTTCACGGTCGCTCTGGCGGGGCACGCCGCGCGCATTCACGCAGGATGCTGCCGCACTGAAACTGGCGCTGACGGGGTTGGCAACCGGCCACTATGAAGCTCTCGATACGCCGTGGTTCAAGATCGCCTTCACCCAGCCACTCGGCCATTGCGAAGGCCCCGACCACCTTGAGCGCATTGATCTCCTCATCCGTCTGCGGGGAGAAATTGCTTCCACCGCCCCGGAACATTTGCAGCCGATCTATCGATCCCTGGTAAAACAGGCCGAAGACGTCCGCCAGGTAGTTGCAACATTTGGTCGTCACCCGCACCGCAATGAGATCCTTGGCAGGCAATCGATGCCTGCGGAACAGGAGTACCTTGGAGAGGGCGATTTTCCGCACCTGCGCGCATTTCAACCAGAACGCCTGTGACGGCAGGCTCGCACTGTTCTCGACCACTGCAACCTTCACGCCAAGCAAGTGGCATTTTGTCAGACAGTTCGAGAAATGACCTGTTATGGTCCCAGCATGGGCCACGGCATGAGGGGAGACGTTCTTTGAGTACAGGCGCGACAACAGCGCACATCGTCGAGACCGGTGAAAGTGCTTTTGCCGTCAGCATCGACGTGTCCGGCCATCACCTCATCGGCGATGAGCCCGTCGAACAGGATGGCGGGGACCTGGGACCGGCGCCCTATGACCTGTTGCTGGCCGCACTGGGCGAATGCACGGCCATGACGGTGCGCTGGTATGCCCGTCAGCAGAACTGGCCGCTCGAACGCGTGGAAGTCACCCTGACCCACGCCAAGGGCACGGTCGAGGGGAAGTCGGCGAAAACGGATCATTTCACCAAGACGATCCGTGTCATTGGCGAGGATCTGTCCGATAAGCAGCGGGAAAAGCTGATCACGGTCGCGGCCCGCTGCCCGGTGCAGCGCACCCTGGAGGGCACGCCGGTGATCACTACGGTTGCGGTAAGCTGACGAAACCCGAGCCCGATAGGAGAAAGCAGAGGATGAGCTACTATATTTCCGCCAGGTTGAAGGTTCCGTTCGATGACGCCATCGCGCGCGCAGAGGCTGCGCTGAAGACAGAGGGGTTCGGAGTGATCAGCCGGATCGATATCCAGCAGACCCTCAAATCGAAGATCGACGTCGAATTTCGCCCCTATACGATCCTTGGGGCCTGCAATCCGACATTGGCGCACGAGGCGCTGCAGCTGGAAGACAAGGTCGGTCTGATGTTGCCCTGCAATGTCATCGTGCAGCAGTCAGGTTCGGACGAAGTTGAAGTCGCCGCAATTGACCCGGTGGCGTCGATGCAGGCGATCAGCAATCCTGAACTGGTCAAAGCCGCCAGCACGGTCCGGGAAAAGCTCGCACGCGCGATCGACCGGCTGCGGCAATCCGAAATTTAGACCAGCGAAAATCAGCACAGGCGGAAGATGATGAGCGCATTGGAAAATCTGAAGACGGAACTCGCCACGTTGCGTGATGAGGCCAAGGTGCAGGCCCATCTGGGCAGCATGGAAGCCCAGCAGGAATGGCAGGAAGCCGAAACCAAATGGAACCACTTCGTGGCCGAAGCGCGCCTTCATGACAGCGGGCAGAACATCAAGTCGGCGATCGAGGTGCTGGCCGAGGAACTGCGCGCCTCCTATGAGCGATTGAAGAGGGCGCTCTGAGCTTCAATTCAAGGTCTACGCAGATCCATGCCAAGTCGGGCCTATTGGCACCCTTAAATCCGACAGGCCCGATGGAGACCCAAGATTGATGACCTCACGAATTGCCCATCCATTGCTCCAGTCCCGGGTGATGGACGCCGAGGCGGCCGCGGCGCTGATCGCGCCGGGCACGACCGTGGGGATGAGCGGTTTTACCGGCGCGGGCTATCCCAAGGCGGTGCCGCAGGCGCTGGCGCGGCGGATCGAGGCGGCACACGCGGCCGGCGATCCGTTCGCGATCAGCGTGTGGACCGGCGCCTCGACCGGGCCTGAACTGGACGGCGCACTCGCCAAGGCCAAGGGCATCGATTTTCGTTTGCCCTACAATTCCGATCCGATTGCTCGCGAGCAGATCAATCGCGGCGAGATGAACTATTTCGACATGCATCTGAGCCAGGTGGCGCCAATGGCCTGGCAGGGATTCCTCGGTCCGCTGGACACGGCGCTTGTCGAAGTGACGGCGATCCTGCCTGATGGCTCGCTGGTCCCCGCCTCGTCAGTAGGGAACAACAAGACCTGGCTGGACCGGGCGGGGCAGGTCATCCTCGAGGTCAATCGCTGGCAGAACCCGGCGCTGGAGGGGATGCACGACATCTATTACGGTACGGCCCTGCCGCCGCACCGCGTGCCGATCCCTCTGGTTCGCGCCGATGACCGGATCGGCCAGCCCACCTTCCGCTGCGATCCGGCCAGGGTTGTCGCTATTGTCGAAACCGACACGCCCGATCGCAACCTGCCGTTCAAGCCAGCCGACGATTGCGCCCAGCGGATCGCTGGCCACCTGATGGAATTCTTCGCGCATGAAGTCGCGCAGGGGCGGCTGCCGGAAAATCTGCTGCCGCTACAATCGGGCGTCGGCAATATCGCCAACGCCGTGCTGACCGGCCTGATCGACAGTCCGTTCGAGAACATGACCGCCTATACAGAGGTCTTGCAGGACGGAATGCTGGACCTGCTCACCTCGGGTAAGCTGCGCATGGCATCCTCGACGGCATTCTCGCTGAGTCCCGAGGCGGCGCATGCGCTGAATGCCGACATGGACCGCTACCGCGAGCGGATTATCCTGCGCCCCCAGGAAATCAGCAATCACCCCGAACTGATCCGCCGTCTGGGCTGCATCGCGATGAACGGGATGATCGAGGCGGACATCTACGGCAACGTCAATTCCACCCACGTCATGGGCTCGGCGATCCAGAACGGCATCGGCGGTTCGGGCGACTTTGCCCGCAATGCCTATATCTCGATCTTCATGGCTCCTTCGACGGCCAAGGGAGGGGCGATATCGACGATCGTGCCGCAGGTCAGCCACGTCGATCACATCAACCAGGACGTGCAGGTGATCGTGACCGAACAGGGGCTTGCCGATCTGCGCGGACTGGCGCCCAGGCAGCGCGCCTGCCTGATCATCGAGACCTGTGTCCACCCGCGCTATCGCGACAGGCTGGCCGACTATTACGAGCGCGCACTGCGCGATTCCTTCGGCAAGCATTCCCCTTCGTTGCTAAGCGAGGCGCTCGCCTGGCATCAGAAATTTATCGCCACCGGCCACATGTGAATGCAGGGCATTGGCCTGTGACCGGCACACCGAAAAGCGCTTCCGGCGGGGTTTCGAACGCCTGAAACCAGGCTGGTGCGGGCTATCATCCTGACCAGTGGGCGTCTCATTCAGGATGACAATGGAACCGTTGATCCATGGCAGGATCAGGTTTGGGTCCTCAAGGACATCGACGTGCGGTTCCACACGGTCGGTGCTGTGCTGCGCGGAGTGCCGATTTATGTGCGCGCGCTGATGGAACACGTCGAACGCTACGCTGCGCATCTGAACTTTCGATCCAAACTGGTCGCGATCGACGGTGAGGCAAGGCTCGCGACGTTCGAACAGAAACGCGGCGACGAGTTCTCGCACGACGAAGAGCGATCCGACATAATCCATGACGTGCCGCCCCAAACCGCGCCAGGTTTCGTGCGATCCAGTCCTTTGGCGGCCCTTTCCATTCAGGTGCTCCGCGAATTGTCCGATGAGAGACTGTAGGCTTTTCGCCGATTCGTCGTGCAATCGTAACGGTTCATCGCATCGCTTCTGCGGGGGTATCGGTGGGGGTATTTTCCTCGAAAAGTAAAAAAAGATAAATCTATATCAACATTATAAGAGAAATTTATGCGTCCCTCCTCCGCTACCACAAAATCCCATGTTTTCTGACGTTTAAAATGAATCGAACCCCCGTCGAACTTCGATTTAATGGTTGGGCTGCATTCATCATCGGTATGGGGTGTGAAGTGGCTATGTTTGCCGCTACGCAGCTTGGATGAGCGTGAACGACTACGACCTTGAACTTGAACAGCTGGAGGAGCGTGCCACCGGCAGGCTGCTAACGGCTGATACGTTTGATGCCGCAGCTTTCGAAACTCTCTTTAATCATATTGCGGACAAGGCCCGAGACCTTCGAGAAGTGAGCGTACTATCGAAGCAAATTCTTCGCGCGCTGCGGCAAGCGGCAGCGGCTGTCCGCACCAGATCTGAATATGTCTTGGCGGCGCGCGAGAACCTGAAGGTCGCTGATACATTTGAGATGTTGCTCGATCTGATCATCATTGGTGAGCATCCCGACGACCGAAAGCCCGGCGCTCCTCGGATCATCTAATCGACACTTCCGAAATTGGCCGTTGGCTGCCGATATATGCTGATCTGGGCTTAGCGTCTGGAATCGACCATAGGTGGCAATCGGCATTGCGCACTAAGCGAGGTGAGTATGCGAACAGAACCGGTTGAGATTTACTCTGATGCGACCAATGCCGCCGTCATGCGACATCCGGGCCGCAACTTCCCCGGAATGTTGATCCAAGGGGACACTCTGCACAACCTGAGCAGCATGGCAACAGCTGCCCTTGCGGGCGCTGAGCCAGATTCGGAACATTGGCACGACCTGAAGGAACTCGCCGACGAACTTCAGGCGAGGGTCAATTTCTACGCTCAAATCATGCAAGAGTATGGCTTGCAGCTGCCTTTTTCCTGCGGGAGTGAATGACCGCTCTCCACCCCAAAGCAGCCTCTAAATCTGGATGCGAGCCAATCCCCGCTTAAAGCCAAGTCCCTCCTCCGCTACCAATTTCCTGTTTGGCGATAGTCGCCAAAGGTTGAAAAAATACCTGATTTCCGCTAGTTTTAGAGCAATCGTTGGTTGTCAGCGATCGCCGTTGCCTGTCTGTATTCGCGGAAGATGGGGGCAACTCGGTGGCTTTGCGAAGTCCTCGCACAAGCGAGGGCGCTATGGCACCGAGCGATACCGCAATCCGATTGCGCCCGCCGAATTTCTTCCACAACCATGCTGCGTATGGGCCCGTCACGCGATCTTCTGAAATCGCTCGAATCTGCCTAGCGCGACCTCGATCCGGGCTCGCAAAGTCCTGGTTTCCGGTACAGTCCAGGTCCACTTCTGGATGATTAAGGAACCCGTCCTGCGATCCATCTTCGTGTCGATCGCGGCGACAATCCGGTCGCCCACGAGCACCGGAAGTGCGAAATATCCAAGAACGCGCTTGGCCGCCGGGACATAGGCCTCGAACCGATGCTCATATCCAAAGAGCGCCGACAAGCGCTTCCTCTGGATCACCAGCGGATCAAATGGTGACAGGATATGGACGCGCCTGGCCGGGGCCAGGGATCGCAGCTCATCCAGCGCAGCCGGCTCGGCCCAATGGTTTGCACGGGACAGCCCTTCGATCTCGACGGGCACCAATGCATTTCGCGCAACGCGTTCGGCGACGAGCCGCGCTACGGCGGCCTTGGCCGGCGCATCGCCGTAAGTTGCGCTCTCAAGGCTGGCGACACCTTGGGTACGCAGGGCCCGCTCGAGCAAATAGGCGGAAAATTCATCGTGTGTCGCCGCGGGCGGCCGCTCGGTCCAGCCGAAATGCCGTTTGGTCAATTCATATGTCTTGAGCATGCCTGTCCGCGCACTCACGGTCAGGTCACCGACCCAAAAACCATGCGTGAGCAAGCGTTTTGAGGGCTTGCGGCTTGCCCAGGGATGCTGTTTTTCTTCCAGCAGCTGGTCATCGATGTCGCGGAGCGAGAGCGGGCCATCGTCGCGAATGCGCGCCAGCAGCGCCGCATAGGCATCGGGGTCCACTTTGGCGAAGGAGGGATGCGGCCTGATGCGCCAGGCATTCATTGCCGGAACAAAGAAGCGGTAATCGCTTGTCGGGATGTAGGCGAGCGCATGGGCCCAATATTCGAACGCGGACTTCTCGCTGGATTGCGCCGCCTCGAGGGCCGCGTTCCGATATTTCGGAATGCGCGACCACAGAATGTGATGATGACAGCGCTCGATGACATTGATCGTGTCGATCTGTACATAGCCGAGATGTTGTATCGCTGCTGCCACAGCCGTCGGTCCTGCGCCAAAGGGCGCGTTTTCATCTAGCCGCTGTGCCCGCAACCACAGGCGCCGCGCATCGGCTTGGCTGATCCTGACCGTTCCCGCCGTCATGTTCCTGCTTCTGATCCGCATATACGGCGTCGACCGATGTTATTCAGCATTGGCCTTTGCACCGCTCGCGCTTGGCTCTCAGTAAAAACAAAGAGAGAACAAATCAACCATCGGCCGATCGCTTCGAGCGACCAAAAGCAGGTGGCGGGCCGGGCAGGGGCAAGCCCTGGACGGTTTTCAGGGAGCGGTCAGAAGCAGATGGCAGATATCGCGGATCGCCGCGCGATCGCCGGAAAGCAGAGTGTCGCCGATCACATAGCTGTAGATCAGAAATGCGCGCGCCCGCACCTGTTCGGTCGGCACGCCATTCGCCGCGACCACCGATTCAAAATAGGTCAGCCGGTGCCGGTCGATCTCTTCCATCGCCCGCCTGGCGCGATCGTCGGTCAGCGCCCAAGTGCGCATCGCGACCTCGATCCACGCGCCCGTCCTGGCGCGGTCCATTCGCGAGATGGCAAACAGCCGCATCAACCGGTCCTCGGGACCCGTATCCATCGCGGTGAGTTCGCCGACGAGCCCGGTGGTCGTGCGCTGGCGCCAGTAATCGACCATGGCGTCGAGAAAGGTCTCGCGCGTGTCGAAGCGCGCATAGAACATGCCCTTGGTGACGCCGAGCGTTTCGGCGAGCAGTTCAACGCGTACCGCGTCGATCCCGCCGAGCGCAAGCTGTTCGAGTGCGGCGATGAACCAGCGTTCGGATGTGACCTTGGGCTTGGGACCGCGCTTGACCGGCGCGGCGGTCGCGCCCGGAAGGATCGGCTGAAGCGGAAGTGGCGGCAACGACATGACGCAAGGCGTAGGGTGCGCGCCCTCCGAGGTCAATGCTCGCAGAATTTTTCATTCGCTATCGGACGTATTTATCGAAAAATCTCTCAGAGCTTGACCAGATTCGTCCTAGTTGTCTATTTATATCTCATACGGAATCGTATTAAATGATTCGCATGGGAGGGACGATTTGATGACCGAATATCGCCGGGCGCTGAAATGCATGCTGCTTGCCGGATCGACGCTTGGCGCGATGGCGGGCGCGAACAGCGCCGCCGCGCAGGATGTGCTTCCCGACGGTGCCAGCACGGCGCAGGTTGAAGAGATCGTCGTCACCGCGCGGCGCCGCGAGGAAAGCCTGCAGGATGTTCCGATTTCGGTCACCGCCTTCACCGCCGATGCGCTCGACCTGAAGGGCGCGCCCGACATCACAGCGCTCCAGCGTTCGACGCCGAACCTGACGCTGCAGGTATCGCGCGGCACCAACTCGACGCTGACCGCCTTCATTCGCGGCATCGGTCAGCAGGATCCTTTGTGGGGTTTCGAGCCGGGCGTCGGCCTTTATGTCGACGATATTTACATTGCGCGGCCGCAGGGTGCCGTTCTCGACATTTTCGATATCGAACGGATCGAGGTGCTGCGCGGGCCGCAAGGCACGCTCTATGGCCGCAACACGATCGGCGGCGCGGTCAAATATGTGACCAAGCGGCTCGGCCATGATTTCAGCGGCAAGGTCCGCGGCGAAGTGGGCAGCTATAACGAATATAATCTGACCGGTTCGGTCGCGCTTCCCGTCTCCGACGCGATTTCGGTCGGCGCGGCCTTCGCCTGGTATAATCGTGACGGCTACGGCAAGAATTACTTCACCGGCGCCGACACCAATAACAAGAATGTGATCGCCGGCCGCCTGTCGGTCGAAATTGCGCCCTCCGACGATATCTTCATCCGGCTTGCGGCGGACCGCACCGAGGATCGTTCCAACGGCAACCACGGCCATCGCGAATTGCGCGAACCGAACAGCAATACGGCGGTTCTGCCGGGCCGATATGATACGCTCGCCGGGGTCGGCGACCAGAGCAAGGTCGTGACGCAAGGACTGTCGTTGACGGGCGAGTGGAGCGTATCCGACGTGATCACGCTCAAGTCGATCACCGCTTATCGCGATGGCTATTCAAGCGGCGACGGGATCGATTTCGACGGCACGCCGCAACCTTTCCTCGACATCGCGTCGAGTGGCAAAGTCTATCAGGATCGCCAGTTCAGCCAGGAATTTCAGGCGCAGATCGAAACCGACAGGCTGCAAGGCGTATTGGGCGTCTATTATCTCGATGCCAAAGCTTCGGGCGCGTTCGACACCATCCTCGGCCGTGGGCTTATTCCCGAGGGGCTGCTCGTGCCGCGGCCGAGCGCCGGGACTGCGCTGACCCAGCTCACCAGCGGGTCGGTCGATACCGAAAGCTTCGCGATCTTCGGCGACATGAATTATGATCTGACCGAGCGGCTCAAGCTGTCGCTCGGTGCGCGCTGGACGCGCGACAAAAAGGACGGAACGGTCTTCAAAGCCAATTATTTCGGCACGCTGGGAAGCCCGCTGCTGAAACCCTATGTCCCGGCTCTGCCGCCGCCGTTCAATGTCCCGCAGATTCTGACCGACTATAGCAACAGCCGGACCTTCGAAGAATTCACCCCGCGCGTCAGCCTGACCTATGCCGCCAGCGATGATGTGAACATCTATGCCGCCTATGGCCGCGGCTTCAAATCGGGCGGGTTCGACATGCGCGGCGACGCCACCGCGACCCCGGCCACGAAGGACGGCTATGACGCCGAGATCGTCGATTCCTATGAACTCGGGTTCAAGGGCGACTTTCTCGACGGCCAGTTCCGGATGAACGCTGCAGTCTTCTACACCGATTATGCGGGGCAGCAGGTGACGACGCAGGTGCCCAAGGTCACGCCGCCGCCGGGCGTCGTCAGCTTTGTCGACAATGTCGGCAGCTCGCGGATATGGGGCGCCGAGCTGGAAGCGCAGGCGGTGCTCAGCCGCGATTTCAGCGCGAACTTCAGCTTCGGCTACATCAATGCGAAGTTCAACGAGTTCATCGTCTTCGATCTTGCCACGGGCCAGAATGTCGACGTCGCGAACCTGCGGCGTTTCCAGAATACGCCGAAGTTCACGGGCAGCGTCTCGCTCAACTGGCAGGCCGATTTCATGGGCGGGCGGATGGCGGTGTTGCCCTCGATCTCGTTCCGCAGCGACACGCATTTGTTCGAAATCCCGATCCCCTCGATCGATCAGGACGGCTATGCGCTCGTCGATCTCAGCGTGACATGGACCTCGCCCGACGAACATTGGCGGCTCGGCGTGCACGGCCGCAATCTGTTCGACGTCGCCTATCGCACCGGCGGCTATAATTTCCCGTCGAACCAGTTCGCTCAGTCGGTGATCGGCTTCTATGGCCCGCCGCGCACCGCCCGCATCTCGGCTGAATATCGGTTCTGACGGTGGCGGATTTCAAGGAGCGGCGCTGGAACGCGCCCGACGGGGTGCCGCTCTTTGCCCGCGACTATCCCGCCGCCGATGGTGCGGCGCGCCTGCCGGTGATCTGCATCCACGGCCTGACCCGCAATTCGCGCGATTTTGAGGATATGGCGCCGTGGCTCGCGGCCTCGGGGCGGCGCGTGCTCGCCGTCGATGTTCGCGGGCGCGGGAAGTCGGGGCGCAGCGCCGATCCGATGCACTATCAACTGCCGGTCTATGCGCGTGACATGCTGGCGATGCTCGATGCGCTCGGCATCGCGCGCGCGCATTTCATCGGCACTTCGATGGGCGGCCTGATCACCATGATGCTGGCGGCCCGCCACCGCCGCGTTATTGCCAGCGCGATCCTCAACGATGTGGGGCCGGAGGTTGATCCGGCGGGGATCGCGCGCATCGCCGGCTATGCAGGTCAGGCGGTGGCGATCGAGACCTGGGACGATGCAGTTGCTCATTTCAAGCGCACCAGCTCCGTCGCTCTCCCGAATCTCGCGGATGACGACTGGCGGGTGCTCACCGAGCGCGCTTGCATCGCGGACGAGCAGGGGCGCCCGCAATTCGATTATGACCCGTCGATCGCGGTTCCGATCATGGCGAAGCCGCTTCCGCGCCGGTCGCTGCTGGCGTGGCTGCTGTTCCTCAGGCTCGCGAGGTCGCGTCCGACGCTGCTGATCCGGGGCGAGCTTTCGGATCTGCTGTCGCAGTCGATCGCCGCGAAAATGCGCCGTGCCGCGCCGCGCATGGCCTATGCCGAAGTGGCGGGGGTGGGGCATGCACCATTATTGTCCGAAGACGCTGCGAAGCATGCCATTGGGGCGTTTCTGGAAGCCAAGCCCTGAAGCCTTTCTGCCCAGGGTGCTGCATCTAGTGGATGTTCGCGCGTTTCGGCGCTATCCGCCAGCATGTTTCCTGATCCTGTGTTGGAGCATGCATGACCTGGCAGCTTGATGGTAAAATATCCCGGGTCTTCCACGCCGGTCGCCGTCATGTCGAGGCAAGGCGCCTGCTGGCGGGTGCCGCGGTCCTGCTGGCGGTCACCGGTTGCGGGGAGGGCGCAGCGCCGGTGGACAAGCAGGTTGCTGCAGTGAGCTCGCGCCAATGCCAGGCGATCGCCGATACGCCGGTGAAGCTTGCCGGCGGGACCTTTCATATGGGCGAAGATGATGTCTACGCCGAGGAAGGGCCGGTGCGGAAAACGACCGTCGGCGGTTTCTGGATCGACCCGCATGAGGTGACCAACCGCCAGTTCGGCGATTTCGTCAGGGCGACGAACTATGTGACGGTCGCTGAGAAGCCCGTCGACCTCAAACAGTTTCAGGTTCCCGCCGATCAGATTCCGCCCGACATGATGAAGGCCGGTTCGGCGGTATTCACCCCGCCCGATTTTCCGTCGAACAATTATAGCGACTGGTGGAAATATGTCCCCGGCGCGAGCTGGAAAAAGCCTTATGGTCCGAAGGGCGCCGATGCGGTCGCAAACGAACCCGCCGTCCATCTCGCGTGGGACGATATGGTCGCCTATGCCAAATGGCGCGGCGGGCGCATCCCGACCGAGGCCGAATGGGAATTTGCCGCGAGCGCGGGCGCGCCGTCGAAAAATGTCCAGCCCGCCGAAGCGAATAGCTGGCAGGGCGCCTTCCCCAATTACAATGCCGAAACCGATGGCTTTAAAGGCGTCGCCCCCGTGGGCTGTTACAAGCCCAACGCGCATGGCCTGTACGACATGGTAGGCAATGTGTGGGAGGTGACGGCCGATTTCTTCAAGCCGGGACACAATCCCGACGAGCGCGACAATCCCAAGGGGCCCGCCGAAAAGGCGTCCTACGATCCGTATAATCCGGGCATGCCGTCGCGCACGGTGAAGGGCGGCAGCTATTTATGTGCGCCCAATTATTGCCAGCGTTACCGCCCCGCTTCGCGACAGGGGCGCGATCCGGGCATGGGCACCAGCAATGTCGGCTTCCGCCTCGTTTACGACGAGGCGCCGAAAGCCTGAACCCCCGCTTCGCCAGCGCGGCGAAACGGGGGCGGTCCGTCATCAGGCCAGCGCGGCGGTGACGATCACTTCGACCTTATAGTCGGGGGTCGCGAGGCGGACTTCGCCGGTCGCGCGGGTCGGGGCGTTGGCGCCGCCGATCCATTCTTCCCACACCACATTCATCGCGCCGAAATCGGCCATGTCGGCGAGCCAGATCGTCGCCGTCAGCAGGCGCGACTTGTCGGTGCCGGCTTCGGCGAGCAGCGCGTCGATCTGGCCGAGGATCGCCCGGGTCTGCGCGGTCGCATCTTCGCCGGGGGCGGCGACCTGACCGGCGAGATAAACGAGGCCGCCGTGGACCACGGCCTGGCTCATGCGCGAGCCCGAGTGCAGACGTTCGATGGTCATATTATTTTCCTTTATTGTGGTTTTGAATCAGCGTGAATAGCGGGCAAGCTCCAGCCCCTCGGGGTCGATCGGCGGCGGCGTGCCGCCAATGATGCTGGCGATGAGGCGGCCCGAGCCGCATGCCATCGTCCAGCCCAAAGTGCCGTGACCCGCGTTGAGGAACAGGTTGGAAACCGGCGTCCTGCCGATGATCGGCGTACTGTCGGGCGTCATCGGACGCAAGCCGCTCCAGAAGCCCGACGGGGCATTATTGTCGGCGGCGCCGGGGAACAGATCGTTCAGCGAATGGCGCAGCGTCGCCTCGCGGCGCGGCGACAGGCTGCGGTCGTAACCCGACAATTCGGCCATCCCGCCGACGCGGATACGGTCGCCGAGCCGGGTGATCGCGATCTTGTAGCTTTCGTCGAGCAGCGTCGACACCGGCGCGCGCGCCGCATCGGCGACGGGCAGCGTGATCGAATAGCCCTTCACCGGATAGATCGGCAGGCGGATGCCGAGCTGCGCGAGCAGCGCGGGCGAATGGCTGGCGAGCGCGACCAGATAGGCGTCGCCGCGCAGCATGCCATCGTCGGTGCGGACGCCGGTGATCCGGTCGCCGTCCTTCTCGATCGCCTCTATGCGCGTGTTGTAGCGCAGTTCGACTCCCATTGCGGGCAGCCGCTGCGCGAGCGCGCGGGTGAAGATATGGCAATCGCCGGTCTCGTCATGCGGCAGTCGCAGCCCGCCGACGAAGTGATCCTGCGATATGGCCAGCCCCGGCTCGGCGCCGACGCAGCCGCTGCGATCAAGCACCTCATAAGGCACGCCATAGCTTTGCAGCACCGCAATATCGTCGGCGCTGCCGTCGAGCTGCTTCTGCGTGCGGAACAATTGCAGCGTGCCCTGCGAACGCTCGTCATATTCGATCCCGAGTGCGCCGCGCAGCGCGATCAATTCGTCGCGGCTATATTCGGCGAGCCGCACCATCCGGCTCTTGTTGAGTGCATAGCGGTTCGCGGTGCAGTTGCGCAGCATCGCCAGTACCCAGCGCAGCATCGCCATGTCGGGGCGCGGCTGGATGATCAGTGGGGCATGCTTCATCATCAGCCAGCGCATCGCCTTTGCGGGGATGCCGGGCGCCGCCCAGGGCGAAGCATAGCCGGGCGAAATCTCGCCCGCATTGGCAAAGCTGGTTTCCAGCGCCGGGCCGGGTTGGCGATCGACCAGCACCACCTCATGCCCTGCTTCGGCCAGATAATAAGCCGAAGTGACGCCGACGACCCCGGCGCCAAGGATGACGATCCTCATATCCGCTCTCCCGGTGCGGTGAATTCCAATACGCCGTCGTCATCGACGACGATCCGCGCGTGGCGCGGGCCGAGCTGCGTCAGAATTTCATAGGCGATGGTGTCCGCGTCGCGCGCGACGTCGGCGAGCGATTGCGACGGGCCGAGCAGTTCGACGAAATCCCCTTCGGCGAGCGCATCGGCAGGCAATGCGGTGATATCGACGGTCATGCTGTCCATCGACACCCGCCCGACGATCGGCAGCCGCACGTCACGATGCCACGCCGCGCCGACGCCGCTCAGGCTGCGCGGCCAGCCGTCGGCATAGCCGATCGCGATCGTTGCCAGCCGATGCGGGGTGGGGGCGGTGTAGGTGAGGCCATAGCCTACGCCGATGCCTGTCTCGATCTCACGGATTTGCAACACGCGGGCCTCGAGCGTGACGACGGGCCGCAGACCATGGGCGTCGGGCGCCGGATCGACGCCATAGAGCGCGACCCCGGGACGGGCGATGTCGCAATGAAAATCACCCGCCAGAAAGGCGCCGCCGCTGTTCGCGATCGACGCCGGGACGCCCGGGAAGTGCGCGCGGATCGCGTAGAAACCGTCGAGCTGGGCGCGGTTCGCGGGATGCGTGGGTTCGTCGCTGCACGCAAGATGGGTCATCAGAAGGCGCAGATCGATCTCGCGCGACAGGTGCAGATCCTGCGCCAGCGCGCTGGCGTCGGCGGGCGGCAGGCCGAGGCGCGACATGCCGCTGTCGATTTGCAGCGCGGCGGGCAGGGGCCTGCCCTTCGTGCGCGCAAGTTTGCGCCACCGTTCAATCTGCGAGTGCGAATTGAGCACGGGAAGGAAGCCGCGCTCGGCGCAATCGGCCTCGCTTCCGGGATCGAGGCCGTTGAGGATGAAGATGGTGGCGTCATCGCCGATCACGCGGGCCAGCGTGATGGCTTCGTTCAATTGAGCGACGAAGAAGTGGCGGCATCCCTCGCGATAGAGCGCGGGGGCGACCTGAACGACGCCGAGGCCATAGGCGTTCGCCTTGACCACTGCGCCCGACCGGGCGGGCGCAACGCGCGCGGCGATGGCGCGATAATTGGCGCGGATCGCGCCAAGGTCGATGCGAAGCCTGCTCGAACAGGCTTCGGCGATAATCTGATGCTTCATGGCCATCTCCCGCCGGGAGGATAGCGATTATTTTTATCAATTTTTGACCGGATTGGCGTATGAAGCGTCGATGATCGCCCGACGTGCGACAGATTATGCGAAGAAATGGAATATTCTGCATGCAGGCTCTCGACGACGCCGATCGGCGCATATTGAACCGGCTGCGCCTCGACGCGCGGATCACCAACAGCGCGCTCGCTGCCGAGGTTGGCCTGTCACCGTCGGCGTGCCTGCGCCGTGTCCGGCTGCTCGAACAATCGGGGATCATTCGCGGCTATACCGCGATCGTTTCGGGGGCGGCCCCCGACGAAGGCACCGTCGCGATCGTCCAGATCGAACTCGAACGGCAGACCGAGGAATATCTGGTCCGCTTTGAAACCGCGCTGCGCCGCCATCCCGAAATTCAGGAATGGTATCTGATGACCGGCGACGGCGATTATGTGCTGCGCGTCCAGATCGCCGGGATCGACGATTATGGCGCTTTCCATCGTGATATATTGTCGCGATTGCCCGGGGTTTCGCGCATCACGTCCAGCTTCGCGATGCGCAGCCACCGGCGGATGTGAGCGGCGGTGGGCAAGGGCTGGAGTCTGAAGGGGATTATACTGGTGCCGGCTACAGGATTCGAACCCGTGGCCCCCTGATTACAAATCAGGTGCTCTACCAACTGAGCTAAGCCGGCCTACCTTCAACGCCCCTTGCTTCAAATTATGCCAAAGGTCCAGCCTTCGGTGCATGCAAGTTCGTCGGTGAGCGGGGCAGGGCCCCATAGCGCGGCGTTGCCAGCGATGTGGCGCAGCCACGCGGCGGTCAGCAGCGCGTCGCTCGCATGGTCGCTGATCGGGCCGGTGCTGCCGATCGGCGGCGAATCCAGCGCGGCCAACGCCGCATCGAGCGCTGCGCCGTCGCGGATTTTGCTGCGCCCCGGTGGCAGGCCCGCGGCGCGTGCAGCGAGGCTGGTATATATTTCGACGAGTAACGGGCCTTTTGCGGGCAGAGGATCGAGCGGCCACAGCGGAATCCGGCCCGACAGACGGTGGAGCAGGCGCATCCCCGTCAGGCTGGCCTTGCCGACCTGTGCTGCGCCGACGAGGTTGAAATTGCTGACGCTGGCTGCCTGCTTCGTCGCGCGCTGATGTTGCTCGACGATGCGCAGGCGTCCGGCGCCGGGTTCGAACAGGTCGCCGACGTCGCTCTGGCCATGGCGAAAATGGCGCCGCGCTTCCGGATGCGCCAAAAACGACCCGGCTTCATGATGTGGATCGCCGCACGCGAGCCGTTCTACCAATGCCCATAGGGCGCGGATATTGGCTGGACTGTCGGCCCAGTCGGGGAAATAGGCGCCATGGTCGGCAAAGGCGAAGGCGGCCGAAAAATCGAAACCGATCAGTATATTCTCGCCTGCGGCTGCGATCGATTCCAGCCATTCCAGAACTTCGGCGCGTGACCAGATATGCTTCGGCCGGACCAGTGCGGGCGCGGCGGTGCCACGCGCGACGGCGAGCGCAATTCCGCGTTGCCGGGGGCCGCGTGCGCCCGACCAGTCGATGGCGGCGAAATGCGAAAAACGGCGCATTGTCTTCCCCTAGGGCATCTATGTTATCTTGCACAAAGGGCGTCGGCGTCCCACATGCAACCCATGCTGATCGAAACCGAATCGACGCCCAATCCCGCGACGCTCAAATTCCTGCCCGGTCGGGTGGTGATGGACGCGGGAACCCGTGACTTTGCGAGCCCCGAAGAGGCGGAAGCTTCGCCATTGGCGAGTGCGCTTTTTTCGCTCGGTGATGTCACCGGAGTCTTTTTCGGCCGCGACTTCGTGTCGGTGTCGATCGCGCCCGGTGCCGAGTGGAGCGACGTAAAGCCCGATGTCCTCGGCATCGTCATGGATCATTTCCTCGCCGACGTGCCGCTGTTCAGCGCCGCGAGTGCGGGTTTCTCCGTGCCGCCAGAGGATGAGGCCGGCTTCGCCGACGATCCCGCCGATGCCGATATCATCGAGCAGATCAAGGAACTCATCGAAACGCGCGTCCGTCCCGCAGTCGCCAATGATGGCGGCGACATCATCTATCGCGGTTTCGACAAGGGCAATGTGTATCTGAAGATGCAGGGTGCCTGCGCCGGCTGTCCGTCCTCGACCGCGACGCTGAAGAATGGCATTGAATCGCTGCTCAAACATTATGTTCCCGAAGTGACTGCGGTCCACGCCGTCTGACGATCCCAAACAGGAGAATGCCCATGAGCGAGCCGCTTTCGGATAGCGCCCTCGACCAGTTGTTTCGTGCCGCGCGTACTTATAACGGCTATCTCGACAAACCGGTTTCGGAAGCGCAACTCCACGCCATTTGGGACCTGGTGAAGTTCGGTCCCACCAGCGCCAACAGCCTGCCGGCGCGGATCATCTGGTGCGTGTCGGACGAGGCGAAGCAAAAGCTCGCCGCCTTCGCGCTGCCCGCCAATGCCGAAAAAATCCTGAAAGCGCCGGTCACTGCGATCATCGGCATGGACAATGAATTTTACGAAAATCTGCCCGACCTTTTCCCCCACGCCGATGCGCGTGCATGGTTCGTCGGCAATGACGCGCTGGCGCACACGACCGCGTTCCGCAATTCCAGCTTGCAGGGCGGCTATTTCATCCTCGCGGCGCGCGCGCTCGGGCTCGATACCGGGGCGATGTCGGGCTTTGACAATGCGGGCGTCGATGCGGCTTTCTTTACCGATCAGCCGAATGTGAAGAGCAATTTTATCACGACGCTCGGCTATGGCGATCCGGCGAGCATTTTCGACCGCAGCCCGCGCCCGGATTTCGGCCGCTTTAATCGCATCGCCTGAACGGGCGGGCGGGGTCTTTTCATGCGGTATCTGGTCATCGATTCGGCGAGTGAAGCCTGCTCGGTGGCACTGGTGGACGCGGGAGAGGTCGTGGATTCTCGCCATGAGGTGATCGGCCGTGGCCACGCCGAACGGTTGGTTCCGCTGATCGCGGATCTGGCGGACGGTGGCCGCGCTGATGCCATTATGGTCGGCTGCGGCCCCGGCAGTTTCGCCGGGGTGCGCATCGGCGTCGCGGCAGCGCGGGGATTGGCGCTGGGCTGGCAGGTCCCGGTTCAGGGATTTTCGACTCTGTCGCTCGTCGCGGCCAGCGCCGCTGACGCCATTGCGGCGGCTGGCGGCGCGCTGGTGGTGATGGAGGGCGGGCATGGCCAATGGTTCGTGCAACCCTTTGCCGCCGACCTGACGCCGCGCGCCGCAATACGCTCATTGCTTCCCGCAGAAGCGATCCGCGCCAACGATGCGCTGATCGTCGGCAACCGTGCCTTGCCCTTTGTCGAGTTGCGCGGAACCGGCGATGCGCTGTCGGTGCTTCCCGATGCGCGCGCGTTCCTGCAGCTTCCGGCCGATGCGCTGTTCGCCGATCCCCGGCCGATCTATGGTCGTGAACCCGATGCCAAACCGATGCGCACGACATGAGCGATGAAATTCGCCTTGCCGCCGCCCGCGTCAGCGATCTCGCGGCGGTGATGCGCGTGATGGATGCCGCCTTCGACCCCGCCTATGGTGAAGCGTGGAGTGGCGCACAACTGTTCACCCTGTTCGCGCTGCCCTCGGCGCGGGTCGCGCTCGCCTGGGATGGCGAGCGGCCGTGCGGTTTTTATGCAGCGCGTATTGCGGGGCCGGAAAGCGAACTGCTGTTGCTTGCGGTCGACCCCTCCGATCGCGGGCGCGGCATCGGTGCGCGGCTGATCGGTGATTGGCAGATATGGGCCGATGCGCAGGGTGCTGACGACTATTTCCTTGAAATGCGTGCCGATAATGACGCCGTTCATCTTTATGCGCGCGCCGGATTTTCGGAATGTGGCCGCCGACCTGCTTATTATCGCGGCGGGGACGGGGTGGTGCGCGACGCGATTACCATGCGGCGATCGTCCACGGGAATGTAGCCAAATGATCGGCCATTGCGGAATTGTTCCCAAAGTGGCAGTAATCGGTCCGGTGGAAGTAGAATACCAATATTCGCTTCCCACTCTTCAGGGTGAATCTAGCAAGGAATAATCTCATGTCGGACCATGCCGATACCAACGAAATGCTCGTGACGCTCACGGCTGACATTGTCGCAGCACATGTCAGCAACAATAGCGTCGCGATTTCGGACCTCGCCGTTCTGATCAACAATGTCCATGCCGCCTTGTCGGGGCTTGGCGAAAAGGTCGTTGTTGAAGAAGAACTCGTGCCTGCGGTGTCGATCCGCGCGTCGGTGAAACCCGACTTCATCACCTGTCTCGAAGATGGCAAAAAGCTGAAGATGCTGCGCCGCCACCTGATGACGCATTACGGCATGACTCCTGATGATTATCGCGCCAAATGGGGCCTGCCTGCCGACTATCCGATGGTCGCGCCGAACTATGCCGAAAAGCGTCGTGCGCTGGCCAAGGAAATCGGCCTCGGCACCAAGGGCCGTGGCGGCGGGCGCAAACCCAAAAAGGCCTAAGCGCTTTGCAATAGGGCCATAACGGCAAATGAGGGCGGCGCCGAAGGGGGCCGCCCTTGTTCTATCCGCGGCGCGACCCTATACAGTTGCCAGAACAAAGATACGACTGCATCACGCAGGAAAGGCCCGCATGTCCGGTTCCATCGACCTTGAAGCTCTCTGCCATGAAAAAGGGCTTCGCATCACCGAGCAGCGCCGCATCATTGCGCGTGTGATTTCGGATTCCGAAGACCATCCCGACGTCGAGACGCTCTATGAGCGCGCCTCTAAAGTCGATAGCGGCATTTCAATTGCCACCGTTTACCGAACCGTCCGTCTATTCGAAGAAGCGGGCATTCTCGATCGCCATGATTTCGGCGACGGCCGGTCGCGCTACGAAGCCGCGCCCGAGGCGCATCACGACCATCTGATCGACGTCGAAACGGGCAAGGTGATCGAATTCGTCGATCCCGAACTGGAGGCGTTGCAAAAGGTTATCGCCGAACGGCTGGGCTTCCGCCTCGTCGATCATCGTATGGAGCTTTATGGTGTCGCCATCGATCGCAAGCGCGACTGATCGCGCCTCGATTACCTGGCGTTCGGTCGCACGCCTCACCTTGATGGTGCTGGCGCTTCTGTTCCTGATCGTTCCGCATCTTTGCTATCGTGCCGTTGGTCGCCCGTCGCCGATGGTCATGGCTTTTCTCAACGCCGCTGGCTGGATCGCGGGCCTGCGCGTCCGTACCACCGGCACGCGGTTGCGGCGCGATGTGCTGTTCGCGTCGAACCATGTCAGCTGGCTCGACATATTGGCGCTTGGCGGCGCCGCGCGATCGGCCTTTGTGTCGAAGGCGGAGGTCAAGGGCACGCCGCTCGTCGGCTGGCTCGCCGACCAGAATCATACCATTTATGTTCAGCGCGATGCGAAGCGCGAAATTCATGCGCAGGCGGACAATCTGCGCGGCGCATTGGCGCGCGGCCGGCCGGTGACGCTGTTTCCTGAAGGAACGACGGGCCCCGGCGACGGGCTGCTGCCATTTCGTGCCTCATTGTTCCAGGCCGTCGTCCCGCCGCTTCCCAATTTGCGGATCCAGCCGGTGTTCCTCGATTATGGCGCGGAGGCGAACGACATTGCCTGGCTCGACCCCGAATCGGGACTCGGCAATTTCAAGCGGCTGCTGGCGCGCAAGCGCCCGATCGCGCTCACGATCCACTATCTCGATCCGCTACCCGCCGAAGTGACCCATGATCGCAAGGCGATCAGCGAGTCAGCGCGGGCCGCGATAGCGCGTGAAATCGCCGCGACGGCGCGCCCTTCCGCCGCGGCGCTGCATCGCCTATAGCGAGCCGATGAACCCCGACTCTCCCAAAACATTTCACGTCAAATCCTTCGGCTGCCAGATGAACGTCTATGATGGCGAGCGCATGGCCGAGATGCTCGGCGCCGAAGGCTATGTTGCCGCGGCCGAGGGCGCCGATGCCGACCTTGTCGTGCTCAACACCTGTCACATTCGCGAGCGCGCGGCCGAGAAAGTCTATTCGGATATCGGCCGCCTGAAGCGCGCCGACGGCAGCCGCCCGACGATTGCCGTCGCAGGCTGCGTCGCGCAGGCCGAGGGCGCCGAAATCGCGCGCCGTGCGCCCACCGTCGACGTCGTCGTCGGCCCGCAGGCCTATCACCGCTTGCCCGACCTGATCGCCCGCGCGGCGCGCGGCGAGAAAGCAGTCGACCTCGACATGCCCGCCGAATCGAAATTCGGTGCATTGCCCAAACGCGCGGGCGGTCAGCGCCCGACGGCTTTCCTGACGGTGCAGGAAGGCTGCGACAAATTTTGCACCTATTGCGTCGTACCCTATACGCGCGGCGCCGAAATCAGCCGGCCCTTCGCCGACCTGATCGCCGAAGCGCGCGCGCTCATCGCGGGCGGCGCGCGCGAGATCACGCTGCTCGGCCAGAACGTCAACGCGTGGGACGGTGAGGATGATCGCGGCCGCGCGATCGGCCTCGACGGGCTGGTCCGCGAATTGGCGCGAGAGGATGGGCTGGAGCGTATCCGCTACATGACCAGCCACCCCAATGACATGACCGACGGGCTGATCGCGGCGCATGGCGAGATCGACAAGCTGATGCCCTATCTCCACCTGCCGGTGCAGGCGGGCAGCGACCGCATCCTCGCGGCGATGAACCGCAGCCACAGTGCCGACAGCTATTTGCGCATCATCGAACGCGTCCGCGCGGTGCGTCCCGACATCGCGATCTCGGGCGACTTCATCGTCGGCTTTCCGGGGGAGACCGAGGCGGATTTCCAGGCGACGCTCGATCTGATCCACGAGACGCGTTACGCGATGGCGTATAGCTTCAAATATTCGCGCCGCCCCGGCACTCCCGCGGCGACGATGGACGATCAGATTCCCGATGAGGTGATGCACGACCGGTTGCTGCGCATGCAGGCGCTGCTCAACGAGCAGCAGCGGGCGTTTAACGCGGCAACGGTCGGCAAGACGACGCGCCTGCTGATGGAACGCAAAGGCAAGCTCGATGGTCAGCTGATCGGCAAGTCGCCATGGCTCCAGTCGGTGCATGTCATCGTGCCGGGCCTCGCGATCGGCGATATGGTCGATGTGCGCGTGACGTCGGGCGGCTCGAACAGCCTCGGCGCCGAACCGCTGATGAGAGAGGTCGCCTGATGCGACGCGGCGCGCCCGGCACCCACGAATACCCACGGTCGATTTTCAGCTAGGAGCATTGCCCACGTGTCCAAACGCCCACTCGCCGCAACCCCCGCCGAACCCGGCGATCGCGTCCGATTGACGGCCGAGTTTGAACGGACACAGCTATTGGGGATATTGTTCGGCGAGTTTGATCGCAATCTCGTTGCGATCGAAAACCGCCTCGGCGTCTATATTTCGGCGCGCGGCAATCGCGTGCAGATCGAAGGCGAGGCGGAAGCTGCGGCGCGCGCCCGCGACGTGCTCGCCGATCTCTATGGCCGCATCGAACAGGGGCAGGAGGTCGATGGCGGCATGGTCGATGGGGTGATTGCGCTGTCGGCGCAGCCGACACTCGACGGCATCATCCGCCACGATGTCAGCGAAGCGCCGCCGATCATGATCCGCACACGCAAAAAGACGATCGTCCCGCGTGCGCCGTCGCAGGTCCCCTATATGCAGGCGCTCGCCCGCGACGACATCATCTTCGCGCTCGGCCCGGCGGGGACCGGCAAGACCTATCTCGCGGTCGCCCAGGCGGTCGCGCAGCTGATCACCGGTAGCGTCCAGCGCCTGATCCTGTCGCGTCCCGCGGTCGAGGCGGGCGAAAAGCTCGGCTTCCTTCCCGGCGACATGAAGGAAAAGGTCGATCCCTATTTGCGTCCGCTCTACGATGCGCTCCACGATTGCCTGCCCGCCGAACAGGTCGAGCGCCGCATCGCGAGTGCGGAAATCGAAATCGCGCCGCTCGCCTTCATGCGCGGGCGCACGCTCGCCGATGCCTTCATCATCCTCGACGAAGCGCAGAACACGACGATCCCGCAGATGAAGATGTTCCTGACGCGCTTTGGTGCGAACAGCCGCATGGTCGTGTGCGGCGACCCGAAACAGGTCGATCTGCCGATCCCCGCCAGCTCGGGTCTCGCCGACGCAGTCAGCCGCCTCGAGGGCGTGGAAGGCATTAACGTCAGCTATTTCACCAGCGCCGACGTTGTCCGCCATCCGATTGTCGGACGGATCGTCGATGCCTATGAGGGGCCGGGGGCAAAGAGCTAACGGCTTTTCGTCCCGTTTGTGTCGAGCGAAGTCGAGACCCCCATCGGTATAGCGCTTGGCCGAGGGGCATCTCGACTTCGCTCGATGCGAACGGTTAATTAGGCTGCTCGATATTCTTGGAGATAGCTTCAGCCCGTCTTGCGCCCGAACACCCGCCGCACGCCGAAACCGGGCCGAGCGGACGGTGTAGCGCCCGGTTGCGGGCCGCTTGCGCAAACCTCGAAGCTGCCGCCGATCCCCTCGGCCATGCTGCGCTTCGATTGCCATTCGTCGAGCAATATCTGACGCTCGTCTTGCGCTGACGGCATCAACGCGGCGGGCGGCGACCGGTCGTCGAAGACGCGTTCGCGCGGGACATAGCTGTCCGACTGAAAACCATATTCGCGGTGCAGCAGTGGTTCGAGTTCATAGAGCGGCACGTCGTCGTCGGTCGCCGCGATATGGCGGACGCGATAGGATAGGCTGTGGTCGTCCGGGCCGAACGTGTCGTCGTCGGGGATGATATAGCCATTTTGGGTGGTCGCGACGCGCAGGAACGCCAGGATCGTCTCGAAATTTGCGGCCCAGGGCAGCTCGCTCGGTTCGATCCGGATTTCGCGATCGATGAAATGGCCGGCGCCGAAGGTGCGGATGCCCGCGAGGGTCTTGCCGCTCGCCGATTGGCCGCCGCCATAGAGATAAGGGTGGATATGCAGCGGGCCCGGAACGCTGCCGGTGCCCAGCGTGTCGAACATTTCGCCGGGAAACAGCTGGTTGCTCTGTGTCCAGTGGACGACGCTCGCGGGCTGTTCGTCCTGCGCCAGCCGCGTGAGAAGCGTGCAAAGCTCGATCCGGCGCATGAATTGCGGCAGCGTGGTACTTGGTCGGACATAGCCGATTTTGCCCAGTACCCGGTCGATGTCACGGGTCGAGGGCAGCGCGCCATGCGATACATTGATCAAGATATGCGCGCGATGTCGCATCAGCCGCTGGGGCATGTCGGGGCAATAGATGCGTGTGATCGCCGATTCGACCGGCTGCCGGAATGCATCGGGGTTGGCGGGCTCAGCCACATATTCCAGCGTGATCATCGTCTCGCCGGCGCCGAACAGGCGATAGAAGACGCCCGGCTTCGCTTCGACCAGATTATAGTCGAGGCCGCTGCGCGCCGCCTCGATGTTCAGGAAACTGTGCATCACCGATTCAAGATGGCGGACGGGCGCATCGAACAGCAGCGCCGATTGAATCTCATGAGGAAAGGGCATGGCGGCCTAGCGAGCGAAGGGTCGATGGACCGCTTATGCCGCAGCCCGGTTTGATTTTGGTTAATCGCGCGATTTTGGCTTTCCAATTAACGCAAGTGATTCTTAATAGCATAATACTTGACCACTGCGCCGCGCCTGCCTAGAGCGCGGCTATTGCGAATCAATCGCAATCAAGCAGGGGAAGAATTTTGACGCACGCCGCTCCGCCGTCCACCGTTTCCACGCGCGCCGCGCGCCTTGCTGCGGGCACCGCGCTCGGCCTCGCGCTTGCCGTGACCGCCCAGCCGGCGTTCGCGCAGGACAATGACGGCGATTACTGGATGGCGCGCAAGAACCAGATCGTCGTCACCGCGACGCGCACCGCGGTGCGGGCAGAGGATCTTCCGATCACCGTCACGGTCATCGATGAAGAGCGGATCGCCGACGAACTCGTCACCGATATCCGCGATCTCATCCGTTTCGAACCGGGCGTCAGCGTCCAGCGCCAGCCCGCGCGCTTCGGTGCCGCGCTCGGCGCGACGGGGCGTGCGGGCAACGACAGCTTCAACATTCGCGGGATCGGCGGCAACCGCGTGCTGATCCAGGTCGACGGCGTCCGCGTTCCCGATGGCTTCAGCTTTGGCGCGCAGGCTTCGGGACGCGGGGATTATGTCGATCTGGGCCTCATCAAGTCGGTCGAAATTCTCCGCGGACCTTCGTCGGCGCTTTACGGCAGCGACGGGCTGGCCGGGGCAGTCAGCTTCATCACCTCCGATCCGTCGGACTTTCTGCAGGAAGGCAAGAGTGTCGGCGGTCTGGTCCGCGGCGCTTACAGCAGCGCCGACGAGGAGTTCAGCGAAACCGCGATCCTCGCGGGCCGCAGCGGCGACTGGTCGGCCATGGCCGCCTATACGCGCCGCGACTGGCAGGAGCTCGATAACAAGGGGACCAAGGACGGCACCGGTCCCGCACGCACGCTCCCCAATCCGCAGGATGGCCGGTCGAACGCGGCGCTGGGGCGTATCGTCTATGATCCCGCGAACGGTCACAAGCTGCGCCTCACCGGCGAATATCTCGACACGCACCTCTATACGCAGGGCCTGACCGGGATCACCGCGACCGTCGATCGTCTCGAAGGTTTCGACACCGGGGAACGCAAGCGCGTGTCGCTCGACTGGAGCTGGGAAGGCGAGGGGACGATCGATTTCGCCCGCGTCGCGCTCTACTGGCAGGACAGCGAGGATCGCCAATATACAGAGGAAGATCGGACCCCCGCCGCCGACCGTACGCGCCTCAACACCTTCGAGAACCGCGTCTTCGGCGCCTCGGCCGACGCCCGCTCCGATTTCGCGACCGGCCCGCTCGCCCACCGCCTCGTCTTCGGCGGCGACATCAGCAAGACGCGCCAGCGCGGCCTGCGCGACGGGACGATCCCGCCGGCGGGCGAAGTCTTCCCGGCGCGCGCTTTCCCGAGCACCGATTTCACCCGCGCAGGCCTGTTCGTCGGCGACGAAATCAGCATCGCCGACGGTCGCCTGATCCTTTACCCCGCGCTGCGTTTCGACTGGTATGACCTGTCGCCGCAGGACGACCCGCTGCTGCCGAGCTTCGCTGGCGCCAAGCAGGACGGCTCGCGCCTGTCGCCCAAGTTCGGCGCGCTGTGGAAGGTCACCGACGAGGTGCGCCTGTTCGCCAATTATGCGACCGGTTTCAAGGCGCCCGAACCGGGGCAGGTGAACCAGTTTTTCGAAAATCTGGCCTTCGGCTACACGTCGAAGCCCAACCCCGATCTCGGTCCCGAACGCAGCGAGAGCTTCGAGGGCGGCCTTCGCTTTTCGAGCGATGCCGTCAGCCTTGATCTCACCGCCTTTTCGGCGCGCTACAAGGATTTCATCAGCCAGGAAGTCGTCGGCGGCAGCTTCACGCCCGCCGATCCCGCCATCTATCAATTTGTGAATCTCGATCGCGTCCGGGTCAAAGGGGCCGAGGCGCGGTTCGAGGGGCGAGCGTCGTCCGGCCTGTATACGACGCTCGCCCTATCCTATGCGAAGGGGGATATTATCGAGCCCGATGGCACGCGCACGCCGCTGTCGACGATTGACCCGCTGAAGCTCGTCGCCGGGGTCGGTTACCGAGAGCGCGAAGGACGCTTCGGTGGCCAGATCATCATGACGCACGCCGGCCGCAAGGAAGCGTCGCGCGCGGAGGGGCTTTGCACGCCCACCTGTTTTCGGCCCGCCGCCTTCACCATCCTTGATGCGACGGTTTTCGGCCGCATTACCGACGGGCTGACCTTGCGCGCCGGTGTCTTCAACATCCTCGACAAGAAATACAGCTGGTGGAGCGATGTACGCGGCCTCGCGATGATCCAGACGCCGCCGCCAGCGGGCTCGCCTGCGGGTGTGCCCGGGACCTTCGTCACCCCCGCGAGTGCCGACGCCTATACCCAGCCCGGCCGCAACGCGAGCGTGTCGCTCAGCTACCGCTTCTGAACACCAAAAGAAGGACTGCACCGATGAAAGCATATCGTAAAATCGCTGCGGGTTTGTTGCTGCTCTCCGCGGCACTCCCGACCATCGCGTCGGCGCACCCGCCGATCGCCGCCGAGCAGGCGGCGGCCAATTTCGAACAGGACCGCGCCGACATCCTTGCGATGGCGGGCAATTACCGCGTCAGCTTCAACATGCAGGAATCGACGCGCTGGGACCCGAATTACGAGGTGCTGGAACCGAAGCGCTCGGGCGGCAACGAGGTCATTCGCGTGATCGAGGATACCGGGCGCAAAATCTCGCTCCAGCATATGCTCGTCATCACCGGCGACGACGACAAGAGCTTCGTCATCAAGCATTGGCGGCAGGATTGGGAATATGAACCGGCCAGGGTTCTGGTCTATTCGGACCGCAACGCATGGACGTGGGAAGATGTCCCCGAAAAAATGCGCACCGGTCGCTGGTCGCAGACGGTGTGGCAGGTCGACGACAGCCCGCGCTACGGCGGCTGGGGCCAGTTCGAGACGCAGGGCGGTGTTCGCCGCTGGCGCTCCAGTTGGACCTGGCGCCCGCTCGCGCGCCGCGATGCCGTGCGGAACCCGGTTTACGACCGCTATCTGTCGATCAACCGCCACCAGCCGAGCCCCGACGGCTGGGTCCATTGGCAGGATAACACCAAAATGGGGACCAAGGACGGCAAGCTTGTCCCGATCGTTCAGGAATATGTCCTCAACACCTATATCAAATATGACCAATATGATGTGAAGGCCGCCGACGATTATTGGGCAGTGACCAAGGATTATTGGGCCGCCGTCCGCGGCGAATGGGCCCGGGTTGCGCAGGCGAAGGGCGGCATCGCGATCGAGGAAAAGGCCGACACCGGCACGGTCATCAGCGGCCGCCTGCTCGAAATTGCCGACGAAATTCAGGAAAAGAAGCTGATCACCGCCAAGGCGATCGCCGAAGCGAAGAAGCTGATCGAAACCAACACCCGCAAACTCTGACCCACTTCACCATGTGAAGCCCGCAACTGGGGCGGCTCTGCAAAGGGCCGCCCCTATTTTTGTGTCAGATCATTTTTTTGTGGCGCCTTCGACACTCCAGATTCCTGCGCCGCGCGTTGCGATGAACAGGAAGATGAAGCAGTAAAGCGCAATCGTTTCGCCGCCATTGACGATCGGGAAGGGGTTTTTGGCGCCATGCGCGACCCAGTAACCGACTGCCGCCATGCCGCTGGCAAGGAAGGCCGCGGGGCGGGTGAACAGGCCGAGGACGATCAGGCCGCCCGCGACAATCTCGATCGCGCCCGCCGCCATCAACATTGGGTTGAGCGGCATCGGGAAAGCCACCGGGAAATTGAAGAATTTCTGCACGCCATGCGCGAGGAACAAGAGACCTGCGACGATGCGCAGCAGCGCATAGGCCTGTTCGCCGAAACCATCGAGAAATTTCATGATAACCCCTCCTTGCCGTTGATCGACGGGTGAATGCTAGAGCGCTGTCGGTCGATATCAAGACGTCATTGCGAGGAGCCGAAGGCGACGCGGCAATCTCCAGCCATCGGCGTGGCGGAAGGCGGATGGCTGGAGATTGCTTCGCTTCGCTCGCAATGACGCGTTTGCGAAATTATTTTCGTTCCCCGTGTCACATCCGCCCACCCTGTCTCGTCAAGTCAGCACAACCTGCAAAAAGGAGCCTCGACATGACGAACGTAACCGACCCCTTCGCCGCCGCGCCGCAACTGATGAAGCAGTGGATGGCGACCTCGCTCGCGGTGCAGGATAGCCTCGAGAAGAGCCTGATCGAACTGGTCAAGATCCGTGCCTCGATCCTCAACGGCTGCGCCAATTGCATCAACATGCATACGACCGAAGCGCGCGCGGGAGGCGAAAGCGAACAGCGCATCTACCTGCTCGCCGCGTGGCACGAAGCGCCGGTCTATACGCCCCGCGAACGCGCCGCGCTGGCGTGGACCGACGCCTTGACCCGCCTGTCGCAAGGCCACACACAGAAGGAAGCCAAGGATGCGCTGGAAGCGCATTTCACACTGGAGGAACAGGTGAAGCTCACGCTGATGATCAACATCATCAACGGCTGGAACCGCATCGCGGTCGGCTTTGACCTCTGGTATGAAATGCCCGCGGCCAAGGCGGCCTGATGACGGCTGAGGGCCATCATGATGCGGCAGACGCGGCGGTCAGTTTCGACCCGCTGCGTCCGCTGCTCACCCGCGTCGCGTACCGCATGCTCGGATCGGTCGCCGATGCCGAGGATGTAGTGCAGGACGCCTTCATCCGCTGGCTCGGGACCAACCGCGCTGAGGTCCGCGAGCCCGCGGCCTTCCTGCGCCGCACCGTGACGCGGCTCTGCCTCGATCAGATCAAATCGGCGCGCAGCCAGCGCGAGACGTATGTGGGGCCGTGGCTCCCCGACCCGCTGGTCGAGGAGGAAGAGGCGGACGACGTCACCCTGCCGCTGATGCTTGCCCTCGAACGCCTGTCGCCTCTCGAGCGCGCTGCCTTCCTGCTTCATGACGTATTTGGCGTCGGCTTTGACGAGGTTGCGACGACGATTGGCCGCGATGCCGCCGCGACGCGCCAACTCGCCGCCCGCGCCCGGACACACGTCCGCGATGCGCGCCCGCGTTACAAGCTCGAGAAGGAGCAGGGGATGGAGATCGCCAACGCCTTCTTCGCTGCCTCGCGCAGCGGCGACATGGGGGCGCTCGGCGCCCTGCTCGCGGCGGACGTTGGTATGTGGTCCGACGGTGGCGGCAAGCGCCCAGCGGCGCTGATGCCGGTGCTCGGCTTCGATATCGTGATGAAGCTCCACCGCAGCCTCGCGGTGCTTTTTGGAAAATATGGCTCGACTCTGGTCCACGCGGGCATGATCAACGGCCTGCCGGGCTTCGTTACCCGCGAGGCCGATGGAGAGCTGCAAACGACGGCGCTGGAGATTGCCGACGGCAAGGTCTCCGCCATCTATGTTATGCGCAACCCCGACAAGCTGCGGCATGTGCATTAAGGGCCGATGAGTTTCTTTCCATCGTCACCCCGGGCTTGACCCGGGGTCCCGCTTCCGCGGGCAAAAGCGGGACCCCGGGTCAAGCCCGGGGTGACGAGTGTCATAATGGGCAGATTTCTGTTCCAGAGAAGGCAATCACTCGTCGGATTGCCGCTGAGCGCGGGCCCCTAGCGTATCCGCTGGCCGCCCTTCCACATAGCGGTGGCGCGGCCCTGGACGGGCATGCCGTCGAAGGGGGTGTTGCCGGCCCAGGCCGCCATCTTCTTCGCATCGACCTGCCACGGCGTGTCGGCGTCGACGAGGATGAGGTCGGCCTCCATGCCTACCGTCAGGCGGCCGGCGTCGACGCCAAGCAGGCAGGCGGGGGTGCGTGCGAGTAGTTCGAACAGACGCCCCGGCGAGACATGACCGTCGCGGACGAGGTTGAGGCCGAGCGCGAGCAGGGTCTCGGCGCCTGCCATGCCGGGCTGCGCCTCGGCGAAGGGGAGGCGCTTGTCTTCGGGACCGCGCGGGTCGTGGCCTGACGACAAGATGTCGATCGTGCCGTCCTTGATCGCGGCGAGACAGGCGTGGCGGTCATCCTCCGACCGCAGCGGCGGCGACAGGCGCGCGAAGGTGCGGAAATCGCCGATCGCAGTGTCCGAAAGGAAAAGATGCGCGGGGGTGATGCCGCAAAGGACGGGCAGCCCCTTCGCCTTGGCCGTGCGGATCAGGTCGAGGCCGCGCGCGGTGGTGACCTGGCGGAAATGGACGGGCGCACCGGTTTCTTCCACCAGCATCAGATCGCGGGCGATCGCGATCGCTTCGGCGATGGCGGGTGCAGAGGCGAGGCCAAGGCGGGTCGCCATTTCGCCGTCGGTCGTGACCGCGCCGGCGGTGAGTCCTTCATCTTCGGCATGGATGATCGTGACGAGGCCGAGCGAGGCGGCGTAGCTGAGTATGCGGCGCATCACGCCGCTATCGGCGATGCGCGCGCGGCCGGTGGCGATCGCGCGCGCGCCTGCGCCCTTCATCATGCCGATTTCGGCGAGCTCCTTGCCCGCAAGCCCCTTGGTCGCGGCAGCGACGGGGTGGACCCACAGGTCGGGCTTGCCGCCCTTTGCTGCTCGCTCGACCAGGCCGGGGTCGTCGAGGCGCCCGGCGTCGGGCATCAGCGCCGCGCGGGTGATGCCGCCGAAGTGAAAGGCGGGCTTGTCGGTCGCGAAGACGCCCAGATCGATGATGCCGGGGGCGAGCCACTGGCCCTTGGCGTCGACGGTCTCGCTGCCCTCGGGAAGCTCAGTCGGGTCAATTTCGGCGATGCGGCCGTCTACTGCGAGCAGGCTGCCCGGACGCGGCGTGTCGCCGTCGATCAGCTGGGCGTTGACGATGTGGAGCGGCGTCACGCCCATCCCGGTATCTTTCGTTTGCGGCGGGTCAAAATGTCGAGGCAGGCCATGCGGACGGCGACCCCCATTTCGACCTGCTCGGTGATGGTCGAGCGGACGGGATCGTCGGCGACGCTGCTGTCGATTTCGACCCCGCGGTTCATCGGGCCGGGGTGCATGACTATCGCATCGGGCTTCGCTTTTTCGAGGCGTTTCGGCGTCAGGCCATAGAGCGCATGATATTCGCGTGCGCTCGGCAGATAAGCGCCGTCCATGCGTTCGTTCTGGAGGCGGAGCATCATCACGACGTCGGCGTCCCTGATGCCTTCATTCATGTCGGTGAAGGTGGTGACGTGCATCCGCTCTATCGCGGGCGGGGTGAGCGTCGGCGGCGCGACGACGCGCACTTCATTGCCGAGCAGGGTCAGCGCGAGGATGTTCGAGCGTGCGACGCGACTGTGAAGGACGTCGCCGCAGATCGCGATGGTGAGGCCCTCGACCTTACCCTTACGGCGGCGGATGGTGAGCGCGTCGAGCAATGCCTGCGTCGGATGCTCGTGGCGGCCGTCGCCGGCGTTGAGTACGGGGCAGTCGACCTTGTCGGCTATCAGCTGGACCGCACCCGAGCTTTGATGGCGGATGACGAGGGCGTCGGCGCGCATCGCGTTCAATGTCATCGCGGTGTCGATCAGCGTTTCGCCCTTTTTCACGCTCGACTGCGCGGCGTGCATGTTGACGACGTCGGCGCCGAGACGTTTTCCGGCGATTTCAAACGACAGCAAGGTGCGCGTCGAATTTTCGAAAAAGGCATTGATGATGGTGAGGCCAGCGAGCGCATCGTCATGCTTTGCGGCGCCCGCGCGGTTCAGATCGACCCACTGTTCGGCGGCGTCGAGAACGTAGGAAATTTCCCACGGGGTGAGCTGGGCGATGCCGATCAGGTGGCGATGGCGAAAGGCATCGCCGCCGGGCGGATAGTCGCTGACGGGTCGGGTTTTTGCGATTGTCATTAAAGCCGAGCCTCTATGCAGGATCAGGCAAATAAGCAAGCATTGCCGCGACCAGCGGCCCAAGAAATCCCGACGCCCAAAGCGCGAGCAGGATGATTTCGAGGGCGAGAATGACGATCATTTGCGTCGCGAACGGCTGCTTGCGCGTCTTGTGGCGGACGAGGCGCGAAGCGGCGTAGGTGCCGAATGCGCCGCCGAAAAAAACCCAGCGGAGAAGTGTGCTTTCGGAAATGCGCCGTGCGCCCGCCTCGGCGCGGCGTTTGTCGACGACCATCAAGCCGAAGGCGATGCCGTTCGCGACGCCAAGCCAATAGAGGATATATTCGGTCAACCGCGCACCATCACGGGCGGGTCAGTGCGTCGATGGCGCCTTGCAGGATGAAGGCAGCGGCGGCGCTGTCGATGCGTTCGGCGCGTTTGGCGCGGCTGACGTCGGCAGCGATCATCGCGCGCTCGACCGCGGCGGTCGACCAGCGTTCATCCCACAGCAGGAGCGGCAGGCCGAGCGGCACGAGGTTGCGCGCGAAGGCGCGGGTGCTTTGGGTGCGCGGGCTGTCGGTGCCGTCCATGTTGAGCGGCAGGCCGACGACGAGACCGACGATCGACTGTGCTGCGACGAGCGCCTTCAGGATTTCGAGGTCGGCGGAGAATTTCTTGCGGATGATTGTCTTGTCGGGGGTCGCGAAGGCCCAGTTCGCGTCGCAAAAGGCGACGCCAATGGTCTTGGTGCCGACGTCGAGGGCCATGAGGCGGCCGCCGTTCGGCAGCGCTGCGGCGAATTCGGGGGCGGCGGTGGTAATCATGGAGTGGGCTCTATCAACCAAATGTCGTCATTGCGAGGAGCGAAGCGACGCGGCAATCCAGAGGCGGTTCTGCGCAACTCTGGATTGCTTCGCTGCGCTCGCAATGACGAGGTGTTGGGAGGCGATGCCGCAATAGATAGCGGGTCCCGAATGGACCCCGGATCAAGTCCGGGGTGACGACGAAGGGGGCGGGGGTGACGAATTGGCGGGGGTGGGCGCCAGCGTGACGGGAATGGCCGCCACTGCAGGCGGAACGGGCGAGGGTTTCCCCTCGAATGTCGCCAGCCGGCGCAGCACGTCGGCGCGGACGTTCGCCCAAAAGAGGGTGATGTCATAGACATGGTAATTGTTACCCGGCAGCACATAGCCCGCGACGACATAATTTTTCGCAATGTCGCCGTCGCCGATCATCAGCAGGCCGCGCGCGTCGTCGCATTGGGCGCCGATCTTGCCCGCGACCAGCGATCCGCTCTTGAAGCCCGTGGTGGGCTTCAGCGTGCCGAGATTGGTATCAGGCGTCGCCCCGGCGTCGGGGGTGCCGGTGATCGGGTTGGTGCACAGCATCCGCGTGCCGGCGCGCGGGCGGCCGTCGAAGCCGATCGTGCCGTCATAGGCGCCCAGGACCATTTCGGGGTCGGCGGGCGCCGCGAAGCTCACCCAGCTGAGGATGCAGCCTTTTTGCTCCGGCGTCTGGCATGCGGGAAGGCCGAGGCCCGCCATGTCGGTTTCGACCGAGATCGGCCAGCCAACGGCATAGACCGCGACGATGCGCTTGGCGAGCGGGGTGCCGACAATCTTGTTCTTGAGCAAAGTAGTGAGGTGGAGCGCGCCCTGGCTGTGGCCCGCGAGAATGATCGGCTTATTCTTGGGCTGCGCGGCGATGAAGGCGTCGAACGCCTGTTCGACATCCTGATAGGCGGCGTCGATCGCCTTGCCCGCGGTGACGCGGTCTTCGGCGAGGAAGGCGCCGAGGGTCGCCTGGCGATAGCGCGGCGCCCAGATGTCGCCGGCGTCGGCAAAGGCGCTCGCCATGCCCTGAACGAACAAATTGGCGCGGTGATCCGAATCGCGATCCGCAAGCGGGGCGTTCCAGCTTGAGCGGCTGTAATAGCTGGTCGGGTGGACGAAGAAGACTGCGGCGTCGCCCTTGGGCGGCGCGTCGGCGGTGGGTTGGGCGGCATTGGCGGGCGGAATGAGCTGGTCGCCGCGCTGTGCTTCGGCGCTGTCGGGCGACGGCGTGCGGGCGTTGACGACTTCGGGGCGCCAGCCCGAGGGGTTCTTCTCCATCCCGGGCCGCGCGAACCACATTTTGGGGTCGTCATAGGCGTTCGGCGTCACCGCGGCCTGCGGCTTGAATTCGGCGCTGGGGACGAAGGCGGTGCGCGCGATCCAGCCTGGATAAAGCTGATACACAACCCCGGCGGCGAGGATGAGGATGATGACGGCGGCGATGAAGTAGAGGAATTTGCGGGCCATTGGGGCTCCATGAGGCGAGGGAGAGGTTTCGGCTTCTGTATCCGCTCGTGACGACGGCTTCAAATAACGTGTCATGCCGAACGTGTTTTAGCATCCATAGCCTGAACGCGCGCCTTTAGGCCATGGATCCTGAAACAGGTTCAGCATGACGATGTTACGCGATAGGCTGAGGCCATGACCGACGCTTCATCATCCATCGCCCCCGATTCGCCGCTTCCCGTGTCAGCGCGGCTCAACGACAGCGATCCGCCGTGGCCGCTGCGGCCGTGGATCCTGGCGGCGATCTGCGCCGTCGCAGGGTTCTTGTTCCACATGCTCGTCGATCGCCAATATGTCGCTGAACCGGCGCCGTTGCTCGACGGGCTCGCGGCGTTCGTGGCGATTTCGACCATTGTTTTCGTGCTGGGGGTCGAACTGCGCCGCTGGCAGTGGGCGGCGGGTTTCGCGCTCCTGTGGGGTGCGGTGATGGGGCTGATCGCGTCGCAGGCGGCGGCGTATAATATACAGGGTTCGCCGATCGAATGGCCTTTCTGGTCGGGACTGCTCGCGGTGCTGGTCGCGACGCCCCTATTCCAGACGCGGCGCGATGTCGCACCCGACTGGCGCTTCTGGAAGCTGTGGCAGATGCCGTACGAGCGGCTGCACAGCCATGCGTGGACCGATGCGGTGATCGGCGCGGCGAGTCTGGCATTCGTCGGGGTGAGCTTCCTGCTCGTCCTGCTGATTTCGGAGATGTTCCACCTGATCGGGATCGATGTGATCCGCGACCTGCTCAACGACGAATGGTTCGGCTGGATGCTCGCGGGTGCGGCGTTCGGAGGCGCGGTCGGGCTGTTGCGTGAACGCGACAAGCTGGTTTCGACGCTCCAGCGGCTGGTGATGATCGTGTTGGCGGTGCTCGCG
The DNA here is from genome assembly GCF_002205635.1 of Sphingopyxis witflariensis. Lineage (GTDB taxonomy): Bacteria > Pseudomonadota > Alphaproteobacteria > Sphingomonadales > Sphingomonadaceae > Sphingopyxis > Sphingopyxis witflariensis. The sequence continues at coordinate 215,632 of NZ_NISJ01000006.1, forward strand.
CCGGTGTTGGCGGCCGCGCTCGTGATCTTCCTGCTGTCGCTCGCGGGAACTGGCCTGCAGAAACTCTGGGATTCAGGCTTTTCGACCGCGGCGTTGATGATGGCGGCGGGCGCCTTTGCGGTACTGCTCGCCAATGCCGTGATCGGCAATGGCGCCGAGGATCGCCCGGCGAACCACATACTGCGCTGGGCCGCGCCGGTGCTGGCGGTCGCGGTGCTGCCGCTGGCGAGTATCGCCTTTTATTCGATGTATTTGCGCATCGGCCAATATGGCTGGACGCCTGAGCGTATCTGGGGGGTGATCGCGGCGGTGATCGCGGTGGCTTACGGGCTGGTGGGTCTGTGGGCAGTGGTAAAGGGGCGGCGCGATTTCGACGATCTGCTGCGGCCGTTGCAGCAGAGGCTGGCGATCGGGCTTATGCTGCTCGCTGCCTTCCTCGCGCTGCCGATCGTCGATTTCGGGGCGATTTCGACGCGCGACCAGATGGCGCGGCTGAAGTCGGGCGCGATCTCGACCGAAAAGTTCGATTGGGCGGCGATGGCATTTGATTTCGGGCCAAGCGGGCGCGCGGCGCTGAAGGAGTTGACGAAGTCGCCGCAAAAGGCGCGCGCCGACGCGGCGAAGCTGGCGCTGGAGACGAAAAATCGCTGGGACCTCGGCGGGCCGCGCGGTCCGGCGCTGATGAAGCCCTTCGCCGAGCGGTTGCGGGTGTTCCCCGCGGACCGCCCGCTGCCCGCCGACGCACTCGCGATCGTCTCAGGCAGTTATATGTGCCAGCGCGCGAAGGCGTGCGTCGCGGTATGGCTGGCCGATGACCGGATCGGGGTGATGGGGCAGAATGAGCCCGGCGAGACGACGAATTTCGACTTCGTGATGCGGAACAAGGAAGGGCGATGGGTGCAGGGCGACCTGACCCGCGACACGCGGCCGAAGCGGCCCGAGATCGACCTGTCGAAAGCGACGATTGAGGTCGAGACGGTGCAGCAGCGGCGCATCCTGGTGAATGGCGTGCCGGAATCGGGGACTTTTGAGTGAATTGATCCTCCCTGTCGCGCAGCGATGGGGAGGTGGCGGCGCGAAGCGCTGACGGAGGGGCTGATTGCGCGAGGTCGCGGCCCCTCCACCATCCGCTTCGCGGACGGTCCCCCTCCCCATGACTTCGTCACAGGGAGGATCAGGAAGGTTGAAGCGCCGGGGCGGGGATGCTAGCGGCGCGGCTTCGTTAAAGTTAGGATGATCATGTCAATCGATCAGGCAACAGTAAGGAAAATCGCGTCGTTGGCGCGCATCGCGATCAGCGATGCGGAGGCCACCGCGATGGAAGGCGAATTAAACGGTATCCTCGGCTGGGTCGAACAACTCGGCGAGGTCGATGTGACCGGGGTCGAGCCGATGACTGCGGTGATCCCGAACAGCCTGCGGCTGCGCGACGACGTCATCAACGCCGACCCGCTGACCGGCGGGAACCGCCGCGACGATGTGCTGGCCAATGCGCCGGCGCCGCAGCATGGTTTCTTTGGCGTGCCCAAGGTGATCGAATGATGGAACATCATTCGATCATCCCGGACAGCCGCCGAGCGGCGACCGATCCGGGATCCAGAAACGAGAATTTGGGCGCTTTGACGCTCTGGGCCCCGGCTTTCGCCGGGGAACGGTGAGAAACGAAATGACTGACCTGACCAACCTTACCGTCGCCGGAATCCGCGACGGCCACCGCGCGGGCGATTTCAGCGCCGTCGAAGTCGCCGAGGCGTTTAGCGCCAATGTGGCGGGCGCGAAGGCGCTCAACGCGTTCATCGTCGAGACCCCCGAGCATGCGCTGACCGCCGCGAAGGCGGCCGATGCCGATCGCGCCGCGGGGACGCTGAAACCCCTGTCGGGCGTGCCGATCGGGATGAAGGATTTGTTCGCGACCAAGGGCGTGCAGACGACCGCCGCGAGCCACATGCTCGAAGGCTTTGTCCCGCCCTATGAATCGACCGTCAGCCAGAAATTGTGGGACGCGGGCGCGGGGATGCTGGGCAAGCTGAACCTCGACCAGTTCGCGATGGGGTCGTCGAACGAGACGAGCTATTTCGGCAATGTGATTTCGCCCTGGCGGCGCAACGATGGCGGCCCAAATCTTAAAGACCGGGCCGCGCTTGCGCCGGGCGGGTCTTCGGGCGGTTCGTCGTCGGCGATCGCGGCGCGGCTCTGCCCCGCGGCGACGGGGACCGACACCGGCGGCTCGATCCGCCAGCCCGCGGCCTTCGTTGGCATCAGCGGGATCAAGCCGACCTATGGCCGCTGCTCGCGCTGGGGCATTGTCGCGTTCGCCAGCTCGCTCGATCAGGCAGGGCCGATGGCGCGCGACGTGCGCGACTGCGCGATCATGCTCGAAGTGATGGCGGGTTTCGACGCCAAGGATTCGACCAGCCTCGACCTGCCGGTGCCCAATTGGGAAGCGGCTTTGTCGAGCGATCTCAAGGGCAAGAAGGTTGGTATTCCCAAGGAATATCGCCTCGAAGGCATCGACCCCGACATTGACGCGATGTGGGACGCCGGGATCGCGATGCTGAAGGATGCGGGGGCCGAGGTCGTCGAGATCAGCCTGCCGCACACGAAGTACGCGCTTCCGGCCTATTATATCATCGCGCCCGCCGAAGCGTCGTCGAACCTCGCGCGCTATGACGGCGTGCGCTATGGTTTGCGCGATCTGCCGCAGGGCGCGGGGTTGCAGGACATGTATGCCGCGACGCGCGCCGAGGGTTTCGGACCCGAGGTCAAGCGCCGCATCATGATCGGCACCTATGTGCTGTCGGCGGGCTTCTACGACGCCTATTATACCCAGGCGCAGAAGGTGCGGACGCTGATCGCGCGCGATTTCGAGCAGGCTTTTGCAAGCTGCGACGTGATCCTCGCGCCGACCGCGCCGTCGGCGGCGTTCGGGCTGGGTGAAAAGACCGCCGATCCGTTGTCGATGTACCTCAACGACGTGTTCGCGGTGCCCGCGAGCCTTGCGGGACTGCCCGCTATGTCGGTGCCCGCAGGGTTGAACCGCGAAGGGCTGCCGATCGGGCTGCAGATCATCGGCAAGGCTTTTGACGAGCAGGGCGTTCTCAACGCCGGGCTCGCGATCGAAGAGCGGGCCGGGTTTACGGCGCGCGCGGAGAAGTGGTGGTAAGTTTTCTACCCCGTTTGCCCTGAGCTTGTCGAAGGGCCGTACTTTCTATCCGACGCTTGAAGAAGGACGGTCCTTCGACAAGCTCAGGACGAACGGAATTTAGGGCAATGAGTAATTCAACGTACCGCATCAAGGGTGAAACCGGCGAGTGGGAGGTCGTGATCGGCCTCGAAGTTCACGCCCAGATCACGACCAACGCCAAGCTGTTTTCGGGCGCCGCAACGGCGTTCGGGGCCGAGCCGAATACGCAGGTGTCGCTGGTCGATGCCGCGATGCCCGGCATGCTTCCGGTGCCGAACCGCGAATGCGTCCGCCAGGCGGTGCGCACGGGCATGGCGATCGAGGCGCAGATCAACAAATATTCGCGGTTCGATCGGAAGAATTATTTCTACGCCGATTTGCCGCAGGGCTATCAGATTTCGCAGCTTTATCATCCGATTGTCGGGGAAGGTTCGCTGACGATCGAGGCCGATGAAAAAGCCGGATTGCCTGAAGCCAAGGTGATCGGGGTCGAGCGCATCCATATCGAACAGGATGCCGGCAAGCTGATGCATGACCAGCATCCGACGATGTCCTATGTCGATCTCAACCGCAGCGGCGTTGCGCTGATGGAAATCGTGTCGAAGCCCGACATGCGCTCGCCTGCCGAGGCCGGGGCCTATGTCCGCAAGCTGCGTGCGATCCTTCGCTATGTCGGCTCGTGCGACGGCAATATGGAAGAAGGCTCGATGCGCGCCGACGTCAACGTCAGCGTGCGTAAGCCCGGCGACGAATTCGGGACGCGGACCGAGACGAAGAATGTCAATTCGGTGCGCTTCGTGATGGCGGTGATCGAAGGCGAAGCGAAGCGTCAGGTCGCGCTGATCGAAAGCGGCGGCACGGTGGTGCAGGAAACGCGGCTTTACGATCCCGACCGGAACGAGACGCGCTCGATGCGGTCGAAGGAAGACGCGCACGACTATCGTTATTTCCCCGATCCCGACCTGTTGCCGCTCGAACTCGATGACGCCTTCCTCGCCGAATGTCGTGCGAGCCTGCCCGAGCTCCCTGATGCCAAGCGCGACCGTTATCTGGGGCTGGGGATTTCGGCGTATAACGCCGACGTTCTGACGGCCGAGGTCGAGGCGGCGCGCTGGTTCGACACTTTGCTTGACGCGGGCGCGAAGGGCCCCACGGCGGCGAATTGGGTGACGAGTGAATTGTTCGGCGCGCTCAACCGCATGGGCCGTGATCTGACCGATTCGCCGGTCTCGCCGCAGCAGGCCGCCGAATTGCTGGGCCTCGTCGCCGACGGCACGATTTCGGGCACCATCGCCAAGACGGTGTTCGAAAAGATGCTCGAGAGCGGCGACGGAGCCGCGGCGATCGTCGATCGCGAAGGCCTCAAGCAGACCAGCGACACGGGAGCGATCGAAGCCGAAATCGCGAAAATCCTCGCTGCCAATGCCGATAAGGTTGAGCAGTATAAGGGCGGCAAGGAAGCGCTGTTCGGCTTCTTCGTCGGTCAGACGATGAAGGCGATGCAGGGCAAGGCGAACCCGCAGGTTGTCAATGAATTGCTCAAAAAGGCGCTCCGCTGAGAGGCACGAGTGATCGGGTTCACAGCAAATTCAGTCGCTTCGTCATCATAAGTGCTTAAATTGGCACGAATATGATGACGAAGGGCAGAATGATGATGAAGCGGTCTTTGGCTTTGGTTGGGGTTTCGGTCGGCGGCGTTCTGGCATTGATGCTGGGCGGTGCGGCGAGCGCTGCGGGCGTGCCTGCGGTGAGCGACGGCTATGATTGGACGATGCGCGTTAATGATGAGGAACGCACGCAAAGCGCGATCCTCGCTTATGAAGTCGCCGACACCGACGACCAGCCGCTGAACTTCAGCTGCGAAGAGGGCGGAAATCGCATCTTTGCTGGTATTTCGGGCAATTCGCCTGACTTGGCCGCAATCGCGCTGGTCTCGGGCGACCAGAAACTGCGCCTGTCGGGCACGACCGACGTCGATGAAATTCCCTATTTTACTTCGCAGGAACTCGCGGGCGGATCGCCGTTCATTCGCGCCTTTGCGGCCAATGGATGGCTGCGCATGACCGCCGATGGTGCCGCCCGCGATATGGCGGCGACGGCGAACGGGAAACAGGCGATTCAGCGTTTCGTGCGTTTCTGCGCTGGCTGATACGGCGGGGTGGACGGCGCCTTAGAAGCGCCGCTGTCCCGCACCCCAATCGCCCATGTCGCACTGGCCCGAGAAATTGGTGACGGCCTGGATAGTGATGCGGCCCGAGCGTCGATCGACGGTCAGCTTGGGCTTGTTCATGCCATTGAGGCGATAGCTGCCGGTGATGCGATCCGGGGTGACGACCAGATTGTCGATATCCCACCAGCCATTGTCGCCGCCCGAATGGATTGGCGAGACGAGCTTGGGCCCAAGGTGGATGCGGCCGTGGTCGCCATAAAGTTCGATCTGGATGTCCGAATTGAAGCCCTCGGCGCTGTTGCCGAGCTGATTGCTCCATTCCCATTTATGCTTCCGCGGGTTCCAGTTGTAGCTCGGTCGGTTCGTTACGGTCGGGCGGGTGCCGGCGCCGTAGCAGACGAGAACGAGCGAGTTCGCGTCGCGATAACCGGGCTCGCTGCGCTGAACATCATGGTCGGCGGGGGGTGTATAGGCATCCGCACGGCCGCCGCTCTGGCAATTTTCGGCCGGGACGGCAGTAATCGCCGAATAGCGGCCGTCCGCCGTCGCGACCGAGATGCAGCGGCCGGTGCGGGCGTTCCACCAGAAGGTGTAGCGGGTGTCGCGCACGACATTCCCGCCGCGGCTTTCATAGCCGCGCGCGAGCAATTGCGTTTCACCGCCCGCGCCACGCGCGCCGACCAGATCGGCGACGTCGGGCGCTGATTGGGCGGCAGCGGTGAACGGCAGCGCGGAGGCGGCGAGGGCGAAAAACGTAACGGTCGAACGCATGGCGGCGGCTCCTGTTGAATGGCAGGCGCGCAGCTTACCAGTCAACGGGTGCCGACCAAAGGGCGATTTTCCTATTCCTTCGGACGCCAGGCAGAGCGACCATCCTTGATGGTTTCCAGCACCTTTATGTCCCGGATGCCATCGACGGGGGTCGTGAGCGGATTTTTGTCGAGGATGACGAAATCGGCGAGCAGACCGGGCTTGATGCGGCCCTTGCGGTCTTCCTCGAAAGCCTGCCATGCGGGGCCGGTGGTGAGGGCCTGGAGCGCGGCATAGGCGTCGATCCGTTCGTTGGGGCCGCTCACGACGCCGGTGGGCGAGACGCGCGCCATCGAGGTCCAGAGCATGAAGCGCGTATCGAGTGGGGTGACGCTGTAGTCGCTATGGTTCGACGGGGTCAGCCCGGCGGCGCGTGCCGAGCGGAAGGGGCTGATGAAATCGACGACCTCGGCGGCGAAGTTGGTACGGTGGACGTCGCCCCAATACCATGTGTGGTTCGAGAAATAGGCAGGGCCGACGCCGATGCGGGCATAGTCGGCGAGCTGGTCGCGGCGCTGGAACTGCGAGTGGATGACGATCGGACGGAGGTTGTTGGCCGCCGTGATGCCGATCGCGTCGAAGCCCTTGATCGCCATATCGATCGCGGCGTCGCCATTCGCGTGGACGAAAATCTGCCAGCCGCGGTCGTTGACCTTGCGCGCGAGCGTGTCGAACTCCTGCTGCTGGATGATCGGCTGACCGTGCCAGGGGTGCGCGCCGTCGGGGCCGCCGCGCGCATAGTCGCGGGTGAAAAAGGCGGTGCGCGCCTGCGGGCTGCCGTCGAGGAGGAATTTGATCCCCTGCAGCTTCACATGGCCTTGATAAGTGCCGAATTTGAGGTCGGGCTGCGCGAGTAGCGCCTCGAGACCGGCGTAAAAGGGCAGGAGCGCGAGGTCGATCTTCAGCTTTTCGCGCGCTGCCGGGCTGGTCAGAAAGGCGAGGTCGGCGGGCTGGGTCGCGCCGTCCTGCGCATGGGTATAGCCCTCGGCGAAATAGCGCTGCTGCGCGGCGTCGAGCCCCGCGAGCTTTTGCTCGACGGTGGGCTGCGGCATCGCGGGCACCATCGTGAACATCGCTTTTTCAAGCAGCACGCCGTTGAGGCGCCCGGCGTCGTCGCGCAGCATCAGCCCGCCCGGCGGCGGTTGGCTGGCGTCGGTCAGCTTGGCGGCGGCGAGCGCGGGGCTGTTGGCGACGAGACCGTGGAAGGAAATGTGGAACAGGACGATCTTGTGATCGGGCGAGACCGCGTCGAGTTCGCTGCGGGTGATGTGGCGCCGCTCGGTCAGCGCTTCCTCATTATATTGCATGACGACAACCCAGTCGCCCTTGGGGATGGCGCGGCGCGTGATATGGTCGCCGACCGCGGCCTGGAGTTCGGCGATGGTCTTTGCCGGCGGCAGTGCCCTGTCGCTGAGGTCGAGCGCACCCGCCATTTGCAGCGCGAAGGTGAAGTGCGAATGGGCGTCGATAAAGCCGGGGAGCATCGTGGCGCCCTTTAGGTCGCGGGTGACGGCATCCTTGCCCGCGGTCCGGCGCGCCTCCTTTTCAGAGCCGGCGAAAGCGATTCTGTCGCCGCGCGTCACGACCGCTTCAACCAGCTGCGGCGTGTCGCCGTCCATCGTGACGATCGGGCCGCCGCGATAGAGGACGCTGTCCTGCGCGATGGCGTGCGTCGCGGACGTCGCCAGAAGCAGCGCGATGGCGCCGGTCAATGTTTTCATTTTTGTCTCCCTCGTCGCCACAGTGGCGGGCGACGAGGGGATGGGTCAAGTCTTCCTTAGCAACCTATCATTCTTCCGTCCTGCGAAGGCGGGGTGACGAAAATGGGGAGGCGGGTCAGACCTGCTGCGGCGGCACCTCGTCGGGGCCGCGGCCGGGCTCGTCGATGTCACCGCCGCCGGGGCTGCCGGGGATTTCGAGGGGCTGGCCGGCCGGATCCTCCTGCGGTGTGGGCTGGACGGGATGTTCGGGCGGAGCCATTGGCTCGATCGTATCAGGCTTGGGTTTGGGCATCGGATCGGTGGCACTGGACGGGGCATTCATGGCATGTCTCCTTGCCCGATCAACGAACGGGCGGCGTCCATGTTCCACCGCTTCGACATCGCGGCGTTCCGCCCCTTGCCCTTGGCCGCGCGTCTGCTATAGCCCCGCGCGGCCCGCACGGGCAGGCGCGGTTTTGCGCGCGGCTCCTGTGCACCCGGCCGAAAGCTCCTGCGGGCGTGGCGGAATTGGTAGACGCGCTGGTTTTAGGTACCAGTATCGCAAGATGTGGGGGTTCGAGTCCCTTCGCCCGCACCAGTTCGTCAATGCCCATGGGGATGGGGCCGGGATAGGGAACTCCGCCATATTGGTCGGGGTTGTCGATACGAGATTTTGAGCAAGGATAAGACCAAGGCAATGAAGACCGTCGAAACGCTGAACGAAGGCCTGAAGCGCGAATATCGCGTCACGATCACCGCCAAGGATATCGACGCACGCGTCGATGACGAAGTGAAGAGCATGGCGCCGACGGTGCGTATGCCCGGCTTCCGCCCCGGCAAGGTGCCGCCGAACCTGATCCGCAAGATGCACGGACCGGCCCTGTCGGCCGACGCGCTGAACAAGGCGATCGACGCCGGCGTGCGCGATCTGATGGCGAAGGAAAAACTTCGCCCGGCGCTGCAGCCCGCAGTGACGCTGGCCGATGAGTATGAAGTCGGCAAGGATGCCGAACTGACTGTCGCGTTGGAAGTGCTGCCCATCATCGAGACTCCCTCGATCGACGGCCTGAAGCTGGAGCGTCTGACCGTTCCCGCCGACGACAGCGCCGTGATGGCGAAGATCGAAGAATTCGCCGCGCAGATGAAGCGTTTCGAAGAAGCGCCGAAGACCAAGAAGGCCGCGACTGGCGACCAGGTCATCATCGACTTCGCCGGCAGCGTCGATGGCGTCGCCTTTGACGGCGGCACCGGCGAAGACATGGCGGTCGAAATCGGTTCGGGTCAGTTGATCCCCGGCTTCGAAGATCAGCTGGTCGGCGTCAAGGTTGGCGACGACAAGGTCGTCAAGGTGACCTTCCCCGACGAATATCCGGTCGAGACGCTGAAGGGCGCCAACGCCGAATTCGCCGTGACGGTGAAGGAAATCAAGGTTCCCGCTGACACCAAGATCGATGACGAGTTCGCCAAGACGCTGGGTCTTGAAAGCCTCGACAAGCTCAAAGAGCTGATGAAGGACCAGGTCGAGCAGGAACTGAACGGCCTGACCCGCACCTATATGAAGCGCAAGCTTCTCGATCAGCTCGCCGCGAGCCATGATTTCGAAGTTCCGCCGTCGATGGTGGAAGCCGAATTCAACCAGATCTGGCAGCAGCTGGAACAGGAAGTCGCGCGCGAGGAAGATCCTGAAGCGGCGAAGGCCGAGCTGGAAAAGGATCGCGACGAATATCGCGATATCGCCGTTCGCCGCGTCCGTCTGGGCCTGCTCCTTTCCGAAATCGGTCAGGCGCATGGCGTGCAGGTTTCGAACCAGGAAATGCAGCGCCTGATCATGCAGGCGGCGCAGCAGTACCGTCCCGAAGATCGCGGTCGCTTCATGGAATATGTCCAGCAGGACGCGCTCGCCGCAGCCCAACTGCGCGCGCCGCTCTATGAGGACAAGGTCGTCGACTTCCTGTTCGAAAAGGCTGAAGTCACCGATCGCGAAGTGACCCGCGAAGAAATCGAAGCCGCGATCGAAGCCGAAGACGACGGCGGCCATGTCCATGGCCCGGGCTGTGGCCATGGCCATGATCACGACCACAAGCCGGCGAAGAAGCCAGCTGCGAAGAAGCCCGCAGCCAAGAAGGCTGACGTAGCTGAAGAAGCTGCTGAAGCTCCCGCGAAAAAGGCACCGGCAAAGAAGGCCGAAGCTGCTGCGGAAGACAAGCCTGCTGCGAAGAAGGCTGCTCCGGCGAAGGACGCCGAGGACAAGCCCGCAGCAAAGAAAGCCCCGGCCAAAAAGGCTGCGGACAAGAAATAAGCTTCGGCTGACACGACACAAAAAGGGCCGGGTGGAGGATGCTCCACCCGGCCCTTTTTGTTTTTAGGGATGAGACCCCTTCCTTCGTCATTCCCACGCAACCGGGAACCCAGAACAGTCTGGCGGATCAAAGCCGAAATCCTGGGTAAGGTCACGCCAGTCAGGATCGCTCTTCTCGATCAGATCGAGCTTCCATTGCCGATTCCATTTCTTGATTCGCTTTTCGCGCTGGATTGGCGCGTCCATCGTCGCATGCTGCTCGAACCAGACGAGCATCGTCACGCCCTATTCGCGGGTGAAGCCCGGGACGAGGTCTTCAAGGTGCAGATGTTTGCGTTGCAGAAGGTCGGACGTCACGCCGAGGTGGAGTGTGCCGTCGCGGCGCGACGCCATGAGGTAAATGGTGGGGCCGAAGTCCTGCCACATCGACGGCGCTATTGGGTTCCCGCTTTCGCGGGAAGGACGAAGATAGCGTGGTTGTGGTTCACCCTCAGATCACCGCCATATTATAGCAATGCCAACTGAAGATCGCCGCAGCTCCCCGGTGCGGGCGCCAATGTTCGGCCAGCACGCGGACCTGCTTTTCGCTCGGCCGGGCGTCGAGTTTCAGGATGCGGCCGACGGCTTCCTGCACCGCGAGGTCGCCGGCGGGCCAGATGTCGGGGCGGCCCTCGGCAAAGAGCAGATAGATTTCAGCCGACCAGCGCCCGATGCCCTTGACCTTGGTCAACAGCGCGATCGCCTCCTCGTCATCGGCGGGGAGGGCGCTGACGTCGAGCTCGCCGTCGAGGATCAATTGCGCGAGGCTTTTGGCATAGCCCTGCTTCTGTGCCGACAGGCCGCAGGCGCGTAGCGCGTCGAACTCCGCCGCCGCCATCACCTTGGCCGGGCAACCGTCGCCGAACGCCGCCTCCAGCTTGTTCCAGATCGAGGTCGCGGCGGCAACGCTGACCTGCTGGCCGACGATGGTGCGAAGCAGGGTGGTATAGCCGGGTTCGCGGATTCGCGGCTCGGGATAGCCCGCATGGCCCAGCGCGCGCGCGAAGTTCGAATCGATCGCGGCGAGCGCATCGATACCGCTGTTCAGCTTCTCCTGGCTGAGGCCCATCTTATATTCTCCTTTTGTTCCCATCGTTGCCAATAGCAACGCTTGATTTGCGTTGCAACGCGCGACATAGCGACCGCGAGAAACAGATATGGGATTGAGCATGGCCAAGCTGATTGTGGTGACGCGTGATGGTACCGAGCATGAGATCGAAGGCGATACCAGCCTGACCGTGATGGAAAATATCCGCGATGCGGGCTTTGACGAGCTGCTCGCGCTGTGCGGCGGCTGCTGTTCGTGTGCGACCTGCCACGTCCATGTCGAGGCAGGCGCGAAGGATCAACTGCCCGCGATGAGCGAGGACGAGAATGACCTGCTCGATTCGACCACTGACCGCGACGATAATTCGCGTCTGTCGTGCCAGCTGCCGTTCAGCGAGGCGCTTGACGGGCTGAAGGTGCGGATCGCCGTCGAGGATTGATCCTCAGGCATATTTTTACGTCATTGCGAGCGCAGCGAAGCAATCCGGGGTAGGGTAAGCCACCCTGGATTGCTTCGCTGTGCTCGCTATGACGACTATTTGGGCTTAGCCCCGACCCGCCATCGCCACTGCATAGAGCGCGATCGCTGCGGCGTTTGAGATATTCAGGCTTTCCATGCGCGGCGAGATTGGCAGTTTTGCCATCACGTCACAATGTTCCATGACATTGTGGCGGATGCCGTCGCCCTCGGAGCCGAGCACGAGGGCGACGCGGGTGCCGTCGAGCGTATCGGCGAGCGTCGTTTCGGTATTGCCCGTCAATCCGATGCGCCAATATTGGGCCTCGGCGATTTCCTCTAGTGCGCGCGACAGGTTGACGACGCGCACCCACGGCACGGTTTCAAGCGCACCCGATGCCGAACGCGCGATGACGCCGCTTTCGGGCGGGCTGTGGCGGTCCTGCGTCACGATCGCGGCGGCGTCGAAGGCGGCGGCTGAACGCAACACAGCGCCGATATTATGCGGGTCGGTGACCTGATCGAGAATCACCAGTGGCCGGCGGCTGTCGGCATCGAGCTCTGCCTGCAGCACATCTCCCAGATAGACGCCCTCGAGCGGATCGACCTCGATCACCAGCCCCTGATGCGGTGCGTCGCGAGCGACGAGTCGCGCAAGGTCGGTGACCTCGGCGTAGGAAACGGGAATCGACGGGGACAGATCGTCGATCTGCGCCAGCGCTTCGCGCGTGCCCCAGATTCGCTTGATCGTGCGTTCGGGGTTCTCGAGCGCCGCGAAAACGGCGTGACGGCCCCAAAAACGGATGGCCTGGCCGCGCGGACTTTGGCCGGCGGGGCGGCGATGACGGGAAATTTGTCTCATGAGGGCGCCTTTCCCATGACTGGCATTGACAGGCAAGCTTCGTTTCGCCATTGGACCGCTTCCCAAAGCGGGCCCCAATGGACAGGTGGCCGAGTGGTTAAAGGCAGCAGACTGTAAATCTGCCCGGGTTTCCGTACGCTGGTTCGAATCCAGCCCTGTCCACCATCCTCCCATCCGAGGATGTCCCCCAAACCCCCTAGAAATGGCAGAAAACCTAGCGTATCATCGCTGGGTTCGGTCCTCTGCATCCCATCCCATACCACTGCAGCTCAGCAAAAACTGGGGGAGGAATGTGGGGATGGATTTTTGGACCCTCGAGAATCGGCCTCCCAAGTGTGGGGATGAAAATCTGGGGTAACCCTATGAAAAAGCTTACAGCTTTCGCGATTAAGGCAGCTATGACACGTCCTGGTACCTATCAGGACGGTGACGGGCTGTTTTTGAAGGTAAACAAAAAGGGCGGAGCATATTGGCTTTTGCGTCTGCAACGCGACGGCAAGCGTCAGGACATCGGCTTGGGCAGCGCCAAGTTGCTCCCCCTCGCGGAGGCTCGGCAGAAAGCCTATGAACTTCGCAAGGCCATCAAGATCGATCGTCGCGATGTACTGGCCGAGAGGAAAGATGAAGCGGCGGCCAAACTGACATTCCGCGAAGCGGCGCGCCAATATCATACAGAGAATGCGGCAGGCTGGAAAAGTGCCATCTATGCCCGCCAATGGCTTGCCAGCCTCGAACGCCACGCCTTCCCGAAGCTGGGCGATGTTGCAACCGGGGGAATCGCCGCGGCGGATATCATCGATGTGTTGTTGCCGATTTGGCAGGAGATCCCCGAAACGGCGCGTCAGGTGCGCAACCGGATCTGCGTCGTCCTGGACTATGCGCACGCGAAAGGCTGGCGCTCCACCGAAGCTCCGTCCGGCAATGGCAGCTTGAAGGCGGGGCGCGGATTGCCCCGGCAGGTGAAGTCGCGGGAGAATCGCAAGGCGATGCCTTACACCGCGGTTCCTGCCTTCATCGCCGCTATGCGACAAAAGCCGGCTTTTGGCCGTCTCGCGCTCGAACTGCTCATCCTGACGGGTATACGCAGCCAGGAGGTTCGGCTTGCGACATGGAGCGAGTTTGATTTGGAGGGGCGCCTGTGGGCCATTCCCGCCGACCACATGAAGCGGGGCAAGGCTCATATGGTACCGCTATCTGACGCGGCTCTGGCGGTGCTGGCCAGAGCAAACGCGTTCCGGCTTCCAGACACGGATGTCGTTTTTCCGGGCGTGGCTGGAAAGCCGATGTCCGACATGACCCTGTTAAAAGTGCTGCGCGACATGAAGGAACCATTCCATGTGCATGGTTTTCGTTCCACTTTTACTGACTGGGCGGCCAACGAAGACTTTGCCGACGCCGTGGTAGAGGCGGCGCTGGCTCATAAGACACCCGACGCTGTGCAGGCCGCCTATCGCCGGACGACCTATCTCGGGACGCCAGCCCAGCCGGGTGCGCGCATCAAACTGATGGAAGCGTGGGGGCGCTATTGTGCCGGCGGCGCTGCCGCACCGGAAAATATGGTTTCGCCGGTCTAAACTGAGCGCGGCCACAATTGAGCGTACACTGGCGGCGGCAGGCTGCCGCCAGAGGTCGCGTGTTTGCACGGTTGGCAGCGCTGCGCTCTTCGCTCGCTGATCTTGGCGGAGCGGCGGCTAGGCACAGCTGCGCACGCACGCCGCCCCGCCTGCGGCTTCGCCAAGGGCGCGTTTGTTCCCCAGTGGTGACGCCGCGCTGATCGCGCGGCGGCGTTGCCGTTGGGCCGGCCACGGACAGCGTGTCGTTCGGCGCGCGGCTGTGGGACCGCTCGGCCATCGCGCAAGCCGCGCTTCGCGCGGCTCCTCTATTTCATTGCGGCCCTTCGGGTGCGCGCCGGCCTCTGGCGCGGTCCCTCTGCCTTTTCTCGCCGCCCGCCCCGCCGTCCGGGGCCGGGTGTGGTTGAAGAGAGAAGGAAGATTGTCATGTAACTCGATTTTATCGATCTCGATCATCTGTCGATTGCCGCCACCAATATGCGCGGGAAGGGCAAGGACCCCGAAGTCGCCGACCTGCTCCCGAGCATTCGTTCGCGGGGCATCCTTGTGCCGCTGCTCGTCCGGCCCAACTGCGCCGAAGGCCATTACGAAATTGTGGCCGGACGTCGACGCTTTACCGCCGTCAATGCCGTGGTGCGCGAAGGCGGGGCGGTGAAACCCATCCCGTGCGCGATCCTAGACGAAGGCGATGATGCCGATGCGCTGGAAGCGTCGATGCTCGAAAATCTCGCGCGGGTTCGGCCCGACGAGGTCAGCCAGTGGGAGAGCTTCGTCGCCTTGGTGAAGGCGGGGCGCAGCGTCGAAGAGGTGGCCGATACTTTCGGCTTCGAGCCGGGTGCTGTGAAGCGCATTCTCGCGCTCGGCAATCTGCTCCCACGCATCCGCATGCTCTATCGCGCCGGGCAGGTTGATGTCGGCACCGTCCGTCATCTGACCCTCGCGTCGAAGAGCCAGCAGAAGGCATGGCTTGGCCTGTTCGACGATGAAAGCGCCTATTGCCCGACGGGTCACCAGCTCAAAGCTTGGCTGTTTGGCGGCACGGCGATTGCGGTCAAACATGCGCTGTTCGACGTCGATGCATTCAAGGGCGGCATTGTCGCCGACCTGTTCGGCGAGGATCGCTTCTTTGCCGACGGCGATACCTTCTGGTCGGCGCAGATGGCGGCGATTGAGGCGTGCAAGGCCGACTATATCGATGCCGGATGGTCCGACGTGATCATCATGGAGCGCGGCCAGTGGTTCCGTGAATGGGATCATGCCCATGCTGGCAAGCGCAAGGGCGGCCGTATCTATGTTGAGGTTCGCGATAGTGGCGAGGTGATGTTCCACGAAGGGTTCCTGACCGCCAAGGAAGCGGCGCGAGGTGCGCGGGGCAGCGGTGAGGGTGACGCGGCAATCGTGAAGCCGACACGCCCCGAGGTGTCGGGTCCGCTCAATGCCTATATCGATCTTCACCGTCATGCAGCGGTTCGGGCCGACCTCGCGGGCCATGGCGTCGTAGCGCTCAGGGCAATGCTCGCGCATGTGATAGCGGGTGCCGATCTCTGGCGCGTCGATGTCGAGGCGCAGCGCGCACCGAAGGAAGAAATTGCCGAGAGCGTGGAAGGATGTTCGGCAGAGGCGGCATTCGACCTCAAGCGCCGCGCGGTGCTGGCCGTGCTGGGGTTCGACGACGAAGCGCCAACCGTCACAGGCAAGGATTTCCACCGGCCCCCTTTTGCGCCGCTGTTTACGCGGCTTCTCGAATTGCCCGATCCGGTGGTGATGGAGATTGTTGCGATCGTCATGGGCGAGACTTTGAAGGCGGGAAGCGAGGCGGTGGAAATGATCGGCCTCCATCTTGGCACCGACATGCGCCGTTACTGGTCGGTGGACGCGGCCTTCTTCGACCAGCTGCGCGACCGCGAAGTCTTGCTCGCCATTGTCGGCGAGGTTGCGGGCGAGGACGTTGCGGCAGCGAACGCCGGGGAGAAGGGGAAGGTGCTCAAGGCGATCATCGCCGATTGCCTTGGCGGGGAGAATGGCCGGGCGAAAGCCGAGCCTTGGGTGCCGCAATGGATGGCATTTCCGCCGTCGGCCTATACTGCGCGGGGCGGCGTTGGCAGTGTCTCGGCCGATGCGCGGGTGGGCGTGGAGATTGCCGCGAGCATCGATGCCGAAGGGCGGGGCGGGGAGGAGCCACCTCTCGCGGCCTGACCATTGGGGCGGGCGGCTGCGTGCCGCCCGCCCATTCTTGATTGATCGGGAAAATGGCGCGCCGACCCTGCGGGCCGGCGCGGCTTTGTCGTTTCGCTCGCGCCGAAGCCGTGATCGGCTTCGGCGCGGAAGAGAAAGAAAAAAGGCGGCGCGAAAAGTCGCGCCGCCTTAAACGATATCTGCATGGCAGAATATCGCCCCGCCACCGGACGAGAGCCTTGGGTCGTAATCAGCGACCGGCCGGTGGAAGACCGTGTTGCAGGGGCCTATGACCGCTGCCTGTCCTGTCCGATTGTACGAACGCGCCAAATCGGGAGGATTGCTCAGCCACTCATCGCATTCTTTCCAAAGTCGGTGCGCCCGGCCGATCCCCGGTGCACGATTGGCGCAGCGATCTGACTGGACGAAAGAGGCGGACGGTCGACTTGCGGACTTGTGCAACGCTTCGACGGCGCGGTGGTTTGCGCGGATATGCCTGTCCCGCCCTTCTTCCGATGTTTCTCTGATCCGATGCTGCCGGTGACCCTCTCGATCGGGCCGCAAGACCATCCCGGCGACGGGCGATTGGACCTGGACCGGCACGGCGCTCCGCGAAAGCGCGGCGGTGCGATTATGTCCCCGCCGGCTGTGCCGGCTCCTCGCGGCCGCTTCGCTGCAAATAATCGCGCCGTCGCGCTCCTCCGCTGCGCTGCGGCCCTGCAGGTGCGCGGGGCGCCTCATGCGCCGGTCTCTGGTCCGCCCATGTCGCGGGAATGGTCCTTGCGGCGATTATTGTCAATCGGCGTGCAAACGGGACCCCCTATCGGCGCGCAAAAGGGACCCCCTTTCACGATGGCGCAAGGTTGATCGGACACGCGCCTTTGCGCTGCGCGCGGCGTAGGGAGGGCGGAGCCCGACCG
>NZ_NISJ01000007.1 GCF_002205635.1 Sphingopyxis witflariensis
GCGCCGGAGGCCGTTCCCTCGCCAGTGTTGCCCTCCGGTTCCGCTTCGCTCCACC
Organism: Sphingopyxis witflariensis; assembly: GCF_002205635.1. Classification (GTDB taxonomy): domain Bacteria; phylum Pseudomonadota; class Alphaproteobacteria; order Sphingomonadales; family Sphingomonadaceae; genus Sphingopyxis; species Sphingopyxis witflariensis. The sequence continues at coordinate 56 of NZ_NISJ01000007.1, forward strand.
TACGGCCAACACTGGCGAGGGAGGCGTCAATGCACTAACAATCCACCCGGACCACTCGGTGGGGGCCGGTCAAGGGCAAAGCGCTCAACCAAGCTGATTTTATAATGACATTGATGTCGGTCTTTTGGGAGGAGGGCCGCGTCGATCTGGAAGACTTCGCGCTGAAGGCCGCAATGCCAAGCGATGGACAGTCGTCCCCTTTCAACCACTTCTTGAAGCCCTCGCCGGACCAAATGCTACGTGCGACCGTCGGCCTCGCCTTAAAGCGCGCACGTTTGGAAAACGTCTACGGCGCTCTTCGCGGTCGGGATGCATCGACGGGCAGTGACAATCCGGAAAAGCGTGACGCACAATTTGCTTTGATGCGCGAAGCACAGACGGCAGTCCTTAACTTAGCGAACTGGCATCATTTCCTCGATGCTCTCAAGCTAGCGGGTTATCGAGGGCAGAAAATGATCAGCTCTGAAGCTGCGATCATTTACTGTTATGTCCTCTATCTGATTGGCATCCGCGATTACGGGATTGACCGAGCTGTCATCCGGCAGGTGATCGCAGAATTCTTCTTTATGGCGTCAATGACCGGGCGTTACACCAATTCACCTGAAACAAGATTTGAAGCCGATCTATCAAAAGTTCGAGATCTCGCGGACGGAACGGCGTTTGTGTCTCGCCTGCGAGAGATATGTGCGACCACGCTGACGGGCGACTATTGGGATATAACGCTCCCGAGCCAGCTTGCCACCTCCGCGGCCCGCAGCCCCTCACTTTTTGCCTATCAGGCTGCCCTTATAAAGCTGGATGCGCCCGTGCTTTTTAGCCCGATGAAATTGGCTGCGATGGTTGACCCGGCAATAAAGGGATCAAAGGCGGCGCTTGAACAACACCACCTCTTTCCGCGCGGCTACCTGGAAGAGGAAGGAATTAAAGACTTCAAAATCATCAACCAGATTGCGAACTTTGCTCCGGTGGAATGGCCGGCAAATATCAAGATCGGAAAGCAAGCACCGGCGAATTACGTGCCCGCGCTTGATGCCGCCATGTCAGCAGCGGACCGAGAGCGCGTATATAAACTGCATGCCCTTCCGCCAGTGTGGTGGGATATGAACTATGAAGAATTCCTTGTGGCGCGGCGACTACGCATGGCGCAAGTGGTTCGCGAGGCGTGGGAAGCGCTAATTGGAGACACCAAGACCGAACCCTCTCCTCCGCCCAGCGTCGCAGAATTGATCGCGGCCGGTGAGACGGGCGCAATTGAATTTAAATCCACGTTGCGGACGAATCTGCATACCGGCCAGCACGACGAGAAGATTCACCTCTCAGCGCTCAAGACAATTGCGGGGTTCCTAAACGCACAAGGTGGCACTCTTCTAATTGGGGTTGCGGATGATGGGGAAGTTTTAGGTCTTTCCGCCGATGGATTCCCGAACGATGACAAGATGGGCTTGCATTTGGTCAATCTGGTCAAGGATCGCATTGGTGACGTATTTCTTCCGTACGTGCACCAGCATTTTGAGGACCAAGACGGCGAACGCGTTTTGACTATCAGATGCGAAAGAGGTCCGAGGGCTGCCTTTGTGAAGGATGGTAATCAGCAACGATTTTTTGTGCGGGGCGGGAATGCAACGACTGAGCTGTCAGGAAACAGCGTTATGGATTACGTCAAGCAGCGGTTTGGATGACCGAATGGTCCTCGGTTGCTTGGCGAAACCGCGAGGCACCGCGTCGAGCGCGTGAAGCATGCGTAAAATCATGTCTGAGATGCTCGCCATTCAGCTAGGCAGCGGGGCCGCGATGCTACGCATCGGACCCGTAATCCAGATACACACCTCACGCACGGGCGCATAACGGTTTTCTGCCACTTTTTGAGAGTGCGATCCGACTACACTCTGGCCGCCCGAGCAGGAAAGCACGGTTTTTAGCCGTTGTCCGAGAGTGCGATCCGCACTCTCCGGGGCGAGGCTATTTGGCTTTGGTGCGTCCGCGTGCGGCGGGCTTTCGTCCACCGCCACGCCCCTTCGTTCCCAGTCCGATTTCCTTCGCGAGCACACGCCGACGTTCCGAATAATTCGGCGCGACCATCGGATAATCCTTCGGCAAGTTCCACTTGGCGCGATACTCGTCGGGCGTCATCTCGAAGTTGGTCATCAGGTAACGCCGCATCATCGTCAGCTTCTTCCCGTCCTCAAGACAGACGATGTAATCCGGCTTAACCGACGAGCGGATCGAAACTGCCGGTTCCTGTTTGATTTCGGGAACATCGGCGCTGCCAAGGCCCGCGAGCGCATCGTGTACCGACCGAATGATTAGCGGGATGTCCGATATGGCGACGCTGTTATTGCTGACATGCGCGGCGACGATATCGGCGGTCAGCGTGACCAAGGTTTCGGAATCTTCCATCGTCATTTTCCTTCGCGACCTAACCTATTTCAACTGCGCACCTAGCAGCACAATGCGGTCTGAACAACGGCGTGACTGGCGCGACCGGCGAAGCAAGGCGTCACCACACGCCTTCGAGAAGAGCGACTGATCCGCCGCTCCATTTCTCGGTCTCCCGTCCATAGAGGTGCCGGAGCGCTGCCTCCAAACGTGGCGGAAAACCGAGACTTTTTAGGCAGCGCCAAAACGAGGCAGCGGATAGGCAGCTCGAAAAGTGGCGGAAATGCTGCATTCACCCGTGCGTGAGGTGTGTATCCAAATTGTGGGTCCGATGCGAAGCATCGCGGCCCGGCAACATAACGGTTTGGGGCTGGGTATCAGATGGGAGCGAGGGGAGGATTCTGACCCGCGAACGCTTCGAGTTCAGCGATGCGTTCGGAACAAATGGCGTGGACCGCGCGACCCAATTCCTCAACGCAGCCGCCGAGCCATTGCAGTTCATCCTCGGTGATGCGGAAGTGCTTCGAATAGCGGGCCTTCACATAGGCCTCTTTCAGTTTCTCAAAGCGCCCCCGATCCTCGCGTCGTTCACGAGGCCAAGCGTCGACCAGCCGCATATCAAGCCGCTCAGCTTGGGTGCGAAGGAAAGCGAGGTTGTGGACGTGCGGAGTGTAGAACGTGCGAACCAGCAAAACGCAGTGGTAAAGCCGCTCCGTCGCTTGATGCATCAGGAAGGCCGCTAGTTTCGTTTTCCCACTGGCGATGGCGTCGTTCGCACTGCCGTGAAAGTCAGAGGCAGTGGGAAACCACTCTTCGAAATACTCCCGCGCCATCGTGAGCGCCTGCTCGGGCGTTTTTGGCTTCGGGGTGTGGAGCGGCTTGTCGTCGAATTCGTGCAGGGCAATGCCGTCTTTTGCTACGTCCATGAAAAAGTAGCGGCCGTGCGCCAGCCCGTCGTTCACCTCCTGTAAGGTGTGGACGATGAAGTTGACCGGCGTGTGAAGTGTCCTGTCGATCGCCAGCTCCCGAATGAGCCGGTCTTCGAGTTTCAACCAATAATCGACGCGTTCGGTCAGCCGCTTGTCGTTGACGATGATCAGCAAATCGAAGTCTGACCGATAACCCTTGGCGGTGTGCGGCTCGTCCACCCAACCGCCGCGCGCATAACTGCCATAGAGGATGATCTTGTCGATCCGGCCCTTCTTCTTCCAGCTCATCGTGCCGAGTGCGAGCGCGTCCTCAAACTCTTCGAAGATGATCTGCTTCACGCGTTCAAGTTCGCGCTGCTTGTTCGCCGGAAGATGATCGAGGTCGGTTTTCATGCTGGCGGCACCCTGTCGAGACGGCGGCTGATTGGCAAGTTAGAAGCGCCGTCAGCGGCGCCAGAATTGCCACCAAGAATGGTTCTTTTCCGTTGGACAATCGTCCACCTGCGCGAGTGCCCGCCACATATGGCATTCGACTTCAATGATGCTGATATCGTGTTTGTCGGCAAGTTCGCGGTATGTCAGATCCTCGACAACATGGCCGAGGAAGATCGCGCGCTGCATCGGCATCATGCGGTCAACGGCGCGTTCGTAACGACGCAGCCTGCGCCGCTCGTCCGCGCTCAACGTGCTTCCGCCGAACACCTTAGCCTCGCATCAAATCGAGCTGCACGACGTCGGCGCCGTCGCGGAGCTTGTCGAGGTAATCGGACCACCATTGCGCCATGCGGACGCGCTCGTCCCAAAAGGTGCCGCGATTATATGCCGAGCGAACGCGGTCGGGATCGTGGTGCGCGAGCGATTTCTCGATGGCGTCGGGATGCCAGCGCCCGGACTCGTTGAGCAGCGTGCTAGCGACCGCGCGGAAGCCGTGCGCGGTCATCTCTTCATTGGTATAGCCGATCCGGCGCAGCGCCTGATTGAGCGTGTTCTCGCTCATCGTCTTTTTTGGCGTGTGGAAGGCCGGGAAGAGGTAGGTGGACGGATGCTGGAGCGACTGGAGTTCGCGCAGCAGTTCGACGCTCTGACGCGACAGGGGCGCGGTGTGGGGCCGCTTCATTTTCATCTTGGCGGCGGGAACGTGCCAGACCGCTTCGGCCAGATCGATGTCATCCCATTCGGCGGTGCGGATTTCGCCGGGACGCAGAAAGACATGCGCGGCCAGTTGCAAGCCGATCCGCGTTTCTACGCGACCAGTGTAGTCACCGATCGCGCGGAGCAGTTCGCCGACCTTTTTAGGTTCGAGGATGGCAGAGCGATGCTTGACCTTGGGAATGACCAGCGCGCCGCGCAGCACGTCGGCGTGGTTATACTGGGCGCGAAGCGTCGCGATGGCATAGCGAAAAACGCGGCCAGCGAATGAGCGGGTCCGCAGCGCCGTCTCGTGGTGTCCGCGCCGCTCGATCCGCTTGAGCGCCGCCAACAGCTCATGTGGCGACACTTCTGCGACCGGGACGTGGCCGATGTAGGGATTGAGGAGATCGCGGAACCAGCGCAGTTTGCTGATCGTAGCGGGGGACTTTCCCTCGACAGCCATCTTCTCAATATATTCGTCGGCAACGAGGCGGAACGTGTTGCGCGCCTCTGTCATAGCCTTGATCTTCGCTTCGCGCCGCTGCTTACCGGGATCGACGCCTTCGGCGATCTTCTTCCGGGCCTCGTCGCGCTTCTCCCGCGCGGCTTTCAGACTGACTTGTGGGTATTTCCCAAGCGCCAGCTTCTTCTCCCGGCCATCTGTCCGGTATTTGAGACGCCACAGGAGCGATCCGTTAGGTTGGACGAGGATAAACAGCCCGTCGGTATCGGACACCTTATAGGGCTTTGCCTTGGGCTTGAGATTTTGGATTTGAATGACCGTCAGCATGGCAACTCCAATTCAGGACTCGAACTGGTCAATCGCCGAAAAAATGGCCCCCAACGAGGGTCAGACAGCCACGGATTTGCGTGGACGCACACAGACGATCAACGCCTTGCGTATAGCACATCAGAGCTAAAAAATGAAGGTTTTCCGCCACTTATCGGGACGGGGACTGGTGCCGCTTACAGGACTCGAACCTGTGACCCCATCATTACGAATGATGTGCTCTACCAACTGAGCTAAAGCGGCAACGAGGGGCGCCTCTACCAGCGCCCACGCACGAAGACAAGCGTCGTTGCGCGAGATTTTTCGTCCTGATCTTCTCCGTGATTTACGCGAATTTCCGGCAAGCCCGCCGCGACGAGACACATTCGACATATCCAACCCTGGGAGCCAACCGGCGATGCACACTCCCCCCTCCCCCAAACAAAGGAGCAGACGAAGAGTGCGAAAACCAAAGGAAGGAGGGCAGTCCCGCGCGTCCAATATCGAAAGCGACACTGTGAAAAGCCGCAGCGAGTGAAACGCGGCCCCAAACCGAAGCCCATCGTCGAGTTTCCTATAGCGTTGGAAGATCCGTGGATCGATCCGCCAATCTTTCCCGAGGCCCTCACGCTCCACATGCGTCGGCATGGGGGCAAGGCGTTCGTTCGGTGGTGGGGGCGATGATATGCACTGCATCCATCGTGGAGGGCGGCGCGAAGCATGTCTTCGCGCCGCCTCTTTCCTTTTCGCGCCGCAGCGGGTCAACAACATCGGCGCCGTGCGGTCAGCCCGGTAAGTCATCATTGGACAAGAAAATGCGCCCTTGGCGCTGCCGCAGTCGCGGCGGCGTACGCGCGGCCCACCGTGAAAACGCGCGACCTCTGCCACCGTCGGTGTGCGCTCAATTGCGGCCGCGCTCCACTACCACAGCTTTGCCGCTAAAATGACGGGTGCGACATGGCTCGCTATGCCGCCTCCCGGCGGCCGCGCAATGCACCGAAGCGCCGATGAACGACCCTGCCGTCGGCTTGCAGCTCATCAAGGCGGTCCGACCAATAGCCCATCATCTTAACCCGCTCGGCCAAATGCTCGCCGCGTACATAGGCCCGGCGGACGTCATTGCCTTCGACATGACCGAGTTGGCGCTCGATGGCATCGGGATGCCATTTGCCGCTTTCGTTGAGAATCGTCGTCGCCATGGCGCGAAAGCCATGGGCGGTCATTTCGTCCTGCGCATAGCTGAGGCGCCGCAGCGCGGCATTGAGCGTATTGTCCGACATGGCGCGCTCCGCCGAACGCACGCTCGGGAACAGCAGTTTTCCATCACCAGTCATCGCGTCTAGCTTCTCGAACAAGGTCATGACCTGTTCGCTCAGCGGCACCTTGTGGATACGGCGCATCTTCGTCCGCTCGGCGGGAATGGTCCAGATGCCAATCTCGAAGTAGAACTCGGACCAGGAGGCGAGGCGAAGCTCGCCGGGCCGCATAAACAGGTGCGCGGACAGCAGCAGCGCGATCCTGACGATCTTACTGCCCTCATATCCGTCAATCGCACGCAGCAATTCGCCCACCTGCTTCGGATCGGTAATGGCCGCGCGGTGCGTGACCTTCGCGGGGATCAGCGCACCGCGAAGATCGGCGGCGGGATCGCGGTCGGCACGGCCTGTGGCAATCGCGTAGCGATAGAGCGTACTCAACGTCCCGCGGAGCCGGTTCGCGGTTTCATATCGCCCGCGCGCCTCGATCTTCTGCAAGACTTCGAGCAGTTCGGGCGCCGTGATGTTCCGCATGCGCAGCTTACCGAGCTGTGGCCGAGCCAGACCCATCAGCCAGCGGTTCTTTTCGATCGTGGACTCGGACCGGCCCGTCAATTTGAGACGGCGCACATATTCGTCCGCAAGTGCGTCGAAGCTCTCGCCGTCGAGACAGAGGGCCTTCGGCCTCTCGCGCCGCGCGGCCAACGGGTCTTCCCCGTTTGCGACGAGCCTGCGCGCCGCGTCGCGTTTGCCGCGTGCGTCGGCGAGGGTGACGTCGGGATAGATGCCGAACGACATGGTTCGGCGCTTGCCCTCATAACGATAGTCGAATCGCCAGCGCGGCGATCCATCCGGGACGACGATCAGATACAGGCCGCGCTCGTCACACAGCTTATAGGGTGTGGCTTGCGACTTGGCACGGGCGACAGCGGCGGCGCTCTATGACATGGCGATGACTCCTGACGGTAACTAGCCTTTTTTAGCTACCGTAAACCATGCAAAATAGGGGCTGGGATGCAACAGGGCGCCCTGAGACGCCAAGGGTCAATAAGACTTTGCTTTCAAAGCAAAGGACTGTTTCTCTTGGGAAATTTTGAGATGTTCTGATGAGAACAAATGGTGCCCGGGGACGGATTCGAACCGCCGACACTGCGATTTTCAATCGCATGCTCTACCAACTGAGCTACCCGGGCAATGCCGCTGCGACCGGATGGTCGTGCTGGCGAGCGGCGGCTATAGGCACGGCTTTCGCGCATGTCCAGAGGCTTTGTTGCGGCTTTTTGCGTGCTTAGCCTTCGTCGAAACGATCGTCGTCGGCGGTGCCGTCCGGCGCCTGGTCGACGGGCACGCGATAGCCTTCGCCGAACCAGCTCAAAAGGTCGCGATCACGGCAGCCGCGGCTGCAAAATGGCTTAAATTCTTCGGCGCGCGGCTGGCTGCACAACGGGCAGCGACGCGGTTTGGCGTTCGCATTATTGGGCATGACCCACTCCTTTTACCTCGGCATCGGCGATCATTGTCACCGGCCTGCCAGTGCGTTTTTGCAGCGCGTCAACCCATTCGGGCCGCCCGGCGATATGCTCTATTACAGCCGGGCGCGCCGTCAGTTGCAGCACGCCTGCCCCCACCGCACGCTCGGCATGCCGCAACAGCAACCCGGCATCGGTCGCGACGGGGTCGAATCGCACCTGTTCGATCAGCGAAGGCCGGTCGCGGCGGCGAATAATCTGCATCAGGCCGAAACCGTTGACCCCAGTGCGCTCAAAGGGCTGCGGCAAATATTGGTCCACCAACGCGTCGATCGCGAGCCTTTCGGCACGACCGCCAAGCGACGGAAAGTCGATACCGATCGATCCCCCGACATCGCAGCAGCGGATGACATGGGCCGCCGTCTTCGCCCCCGCCTGCGCGAGCGCGAACGCATTCCCCTCTCCGTCGATGTCGATGAGCAGCATCGCCGGGGTCGCATCGACCCACAGCGCACCACCGGTGAATGGCCAGTGGCCAGCACGGACATGGTCGATTAGTTCGGACCAGCCCGCCTGTTCGAGCCGGTCGGCATCGATGGGCCGCAGGTCAACAACCGGCGCTCCGGTAGCGGCAATTCGCGCGCGCAGATCAGGACCGTCAGCGATCGCGGCGCCAGCCTCAGCCAGCCGTGCCCGTGCGGGCTTGTCACGCCCGCGTTCGCGCAGCGCCATGCGGGTCACTTCGACGATCAGTGTTGCACCGATCGAAGTCGCGGGCGGCACCTCAGTTAAGGTCGCCGGAGGCGTCCCCGGCCAGTCGAGCGCGACCAGCGCGCCCTTGCCGCCACGCCCCGCATCGACCAGCGTCGCGGCAAGGATCGCGCCGATCCGCGGCCCTTCGCCATCGCGTTCGATCCGTGCTTCGATGATTTCGTCATTTTCGACCAGCGCGGCCCTCGCCTCGCCGATTCCCGCTTCATAGAGCCATTCAGCCAAGGGTGATTCCCGCGCTGGTCAGCAAGACCCCGGTTTCATAAATAGGCAGGCCGACGACGTTCGAATGGCTGCCCGAAAGAAAGCGGACGAAGGTTTCGGCGCGGCCCTGAATCGCATAGCCGCCCGCCTTGCCCATGCCCTCTCCGCTCGCGACATACCAGTCGATGTCGGCGGCGGTGAGGACCTTGAACGCGACGACCGTATCGACGACGCGGACGCGGGCGCGCCCGTCGGTGCCGACTACGCAAATCCCCGAATAGACATGGTGACGGCGGCCCGAAAGCAAGCCGAGCATGCGGCGCAGATCGGCTTCATCAGCCGGCTTTTCCAGGATGCGACGCCCGACTGCAACGGTCGTGTCGCCCGCGAGTACGGCCTCGTTCGGCGCGCGCTCGACCGCGAGCGCCTTGCCCTTGGCGAGCCGCGCGACATAGTCGCGGGGAAGCTCGGCCTTCAGCGGCGTCTCGTCGATGTCGGGCGATGCGATGCGTATCGGTTCCACGCCGATTCGCGCCAGCAATTCGCGGCGACGCGGCGAGGAGGAAGCGAGCACCAGCGCGGGAATGTTCGCCGCGCTACTCACTTGAAGCGATAGGTGATCCGACCCTTGGTCAGGTCATAGGGCGTGAGTTCGACGAGTACTTCGTCGCCGACCAGCACGCGAATGCGGTTCTTGCGCATCTTGCCGGCGGTATGACCCAAAATCTCGTGGTCATTTTCCAGTTTGACGCGAAACATCGCGTTGGGAAGCAGTTCGACCACCTGGCCGCGCATTTCCAGAAGTTCTTCTTTCGCCATCAATCCTCAGTCGGGTCAAAATCGGTGATGGGCGCCCATAGCCGCGATTGCAGAAAAAGGAAAGCTGGCATCAAACGGCTCAGGACACGAGCCGCAGCTTGCGTGCGATGCGCCAACCGATCGTTTTTGCCCATGCGTAGCCTGGCCAGCGCGGCGGCATGGCAGGATCGAGCCCCATGCGGCGCAGCGCAGCATTGGCGGCATGCGCCTCTGACTCGCGATAGCTCCATTCGCTGCGCCAGGTGATCGACAGCGAGACCGACGGGGCATCGCCGTTGGTGACGAAATGCGGCGCCATGACCGGCATCAGCACCGCGTCGCCCGGCGCCAGCGGCACCTGCTGCGCAGCATTATGATAGTCATCATGCCATGGCAGGTTGCGATGGCCGCCGCTGTGATAGCGCTCATGCTCGCGGCGGTGCGCGAAGCGTTCGTCACCGGCGGGCCAGACGTTCATCATCTTCGCGCCCCGAAGCTGAAGCAGGATATTATGCTCGGGATCGAAATGAAACGGCGTGATCGACCCGGGCGAGGAGACGAAAATGAACCCCTGCGGTGTCAGCATCGCGCCGGTACGCGGCTCAACCACAGGCCTAAGCTCGCCGAGCAGGTTCATCAGCAGCGAGCGATAGGCCGCGTCGCTTTCGATATTTTTGAGCACCGCCCAGCTGCGATTGGTGTCGATGGTGCGGATCGTTTGACCGATCGACAGGCCGTTCGACGGCACATCCTCGGGCCGGATGCCGATGGGGACATCCCCCGGATTATATTCTACCTGACTGGCGGGGAGGCTTTCGGCAAGGAGCGCCAGCGCCTCAAGTGACAAAAGTGGGTGGTCCGGCAAAAAATGGTGCAGCAACCCCGCCTGCGCCGGATAGAGCGTCGCCATACGTGCGAGCGTTTCGGCGGGAAAGACGGGAGCGGCGATGATCTGATGCTCGGTCATGGCTGATCCTGTGGCATGATAGCGGCAGGCACAGGCCTTCGCCAGCGACGCCAGACGCGTTCGGCCCGGACGAGCATAGCAAAGCGCAGCCGGTCGGCGGCACCCGAAAGCGGGACATTGACCCAAATGAGCCGGCGCCGTTCGCGCCATACGCTGTCGATCATCGGGTGGCCGGGTGCGGCGCAGCTGTCGATCCAGTCGAGCCGCGCGTCCCCCAGCAGATCGAGATTCGCCTGTTGCAGCAAGACGCCCGGGGAGAAGCGTGCATAATCCTCGTCGAACGCTGTCTTAAACGAAAAACCACCCGGCGGAGAGAGGAAGTTGATCAGCATCGCGAGCGGCCGACCATCGAGGTCGAGCGAACGCATGTCGAGCTTTCCAGCATCGGCAGCGGCCGACAATATGGCACGGAACCACGCCTCGGTATCATTCTGGCTCGCAAGCGCCGAGCCGGCGCGCCCTTTCCAGCCGCGCGATTCAAGATCAAGAAACGCATCGACCCACGGTGCGATCGCCTCACCGACCTGCCAGCGGCGAAATGCGACGACTCCCTGCTCCGCCAGCCGGTTCGCCTGACGCCGCAACTCCTTGCGCTTCTTGGCCCGCACCGCCGTGTCCCAATAAGCTTCGGGCGACAGCTCGCTTTCGAGCAGCGCCCGCTCCTCATGGTGGACGACCTCTGCCGCGCCGCGACGCACCTGCGCAACATCGACCAGTGCGCGGTGCAGCGGCCCATCCTCCGTCAACCGTGGCACATGGATCAGCGTGTGCGCCCACGGCGACGCGTCGCACCAACCGATCAAGATCGACCAGAACAGGCTTTCAAAGCCCGCACGCACCAACGGGCTGCCGTGAAAATGATTGGGATGCCGCCAGCCGGTAACATGGCGCAACGGCAACCGGCCATATCGGCGCGCGGGTGCCACCGGCATGATCCCGATCACCGGCCCGTCATGGCCGTCGCGCACCATCACCAATCGCGCGTGGCGCGCGGGATCGAGCAAATGCAGAGCCGATTGCAGACACCAGCGTTCAGCAAAGGGATTGGGCTCGCTCGCCTCGTCGGCCAACCGGTCCCACGCCGCCGCGAGTTCGGGTGACAAGGCGAGCGGATCGACAATGCGCACGGTCAACGGCGCGGCCGGAGCAGCGTCGAGGGGAAAGGCGGGATGGACCGTCATCGACAGCGCGCTAACAGCGAAGCGTTAAAAACGGGTGGCGCCACACCCTAGATCCCGAACAATTTTGCCAGCGATTTTTCGAGCATGAAGAATTGCCAGATCAGCCGACCGTGGTCGCGGCGGCCCGACTGGTGTGCAGCGACGACCCGCTCGATTTCGGCCATATCGAACCAGCCGCTGCGCGCGAGCGTCGATGACGTCGCCAAAGCGCGCGCCTGCTCGACCAGCGGCCCGCGGAACCATTGCGACACCGGCGTCACGAACCCCATTTTGGGGCGATAAAGGATGTCGTGCGGCAGATAGCGTTCCATCGCCTGCTTCATGATCGCCTTTCCTGTCCCCCGCTTGACGCGCATCGACGCAGGCAGGCTCGCGGCGAATTCGACCAGGCGATAGTCGAGCAGAGGCTCACGCGCCTCAAGGCCGACCGCCATGCTCATCCGGTCGGTCTTGGTCAATATATCGCCGGGCAACCAGATCTTGAGGTCGGCATATTGCGCGCGGTCGAGCGGTTCGCGCGCCGGGGCGTCGTGCATCGCCTGCCAGTAACGCGTCTCGGCGACATGATCGCCCAGCGCATGATGCGCAGCGTCGTTGAACAGCCGCGATCGTTGCTGGAGCCCGGTGACGCCGACCGCTTCGGCATAGCCTTCTGCTCCGCTCTTCGACAGGCTGGCGAGCGTCGCACGCGCGCGCAAGGGACGCGGCGCCCAATCCATCTGCGGCCAGACATGCGCGAGCGGACCGAGGACGCCACGGCGCAGAAAACCGGGGATCAGCCCGCGCAGCCGTTCTTCCTGGTGCTGGAACACCAATCGGCGATATCCCGCGAACGCCTCGTCGGCGCCATCGCCCGACAGCGCCACCGTAACCTCCTCGCGCGCGAGTTCGCACACGCGATAAGTCGGCAGCGCACTCGCGTCGGCAAAGGGTTCGTCGAACATGTCGGCGATCTTGTCGACCAGCGCAAAGTCGCTCGCCGATACGGTGCGAGTACGATGATCGGTCGCGAAGCGTTCGGCAATCTGCTGTGCATAAGCCGTCTCGTCGAGCGCCGCCTGGTCGAAGCCAATCGTGCAGGTTTTGACCGCCTTCGAACTCGCCTCGGCCATCAGCGCTACGACCGCGCTCGAATCCACCCCTCCCGACAGGAAGGCCCCCAGCGGCACATCGGCGACCATGCGGTCGGTCACCGCCTGTCGCATCAACCAGGTCAGATGCTCGGCCGCCTCGCCTTCGCTCGCGCGGATGCGGCGCGAAAAATCGGGCCTCCACCAGCAGGTCGGGGCCGGAACCGGCTTGCCGCGTTCGAGCAGCAGGAAGTGCCCTGCGGGGAGTTTTTCGACCCCCGCAACAATGCAATTGTCATCAGGGACATAGCCGAAGGCGAGGAAATCCTCGATCGCGGTCAGGTTCGCTTCCTGTCGAAGCAGCGGATGGCGGAGCAGCCCCTTGAGTTCGGACGCGAAGGCCACCGACCCGTCGGACAGGCGGACATGGTGGAGCGGCTTGACCCCCAGCCGGTCACGCGCGAGGAACAGGCATCCGCGCGCATGATCGTGGAGCGCAAAGGCGAACATGCCGTTGAACCGCGACAGGCATTCGGGGCCCCATTGGCGCCATGCGGCGATAATGACCTCGGTATCGCCGCTGGTGCGGAAGCGGTGGCCGCGATCCTCGAGTTCGGCGCGCAGTTCGCGAAAATTATAGATTTCGCCATTATAGGTGAGCGTGATCAGTTCGTCGTCACTCGCCATCGGCTGCGGACTGCCCGCGATGTCAATGATCGACAGACGCAGGTGCGCAAGGCCGACCCCCGGCGCGGTCCATTCGCCCGAACCATCGGGGCCGCGATGTTGCATCGGCGAAAGCATCGCGCGGAGACGCGCGGGATCGACCGGCTTGGCCGTTTCGAGATGATAGATACCTGCAATGCCGCACATATTCCGAACGCTTAGCGGGTTTTGAGCGCGCGGTCAGCCATTGCCTGCGCTCCGCCCGATGCGACAACGAAATCCGCGATCGCATCGCGGCCACCCTGCCCCGCCTCGCTCGACAAGATCAGCGACAGCGCGCGCGGATCGCCACCGAGCAACCGCGCCTTCAGCCCCGCGAGTTTGGCGCGGCGCGGATCGCCCGTGACGCCGCCGTCAACGACATACCAGGTCGCGGCGTCGCGGAGCACCGGGCCGGGGTGCAGCAGGCGTTCGGTCCTGGCGCCGTCGATCGCGGGCAGCGCCGCGCTCCAAGCCCAACGGCTGTCGGGGTCGACCGCACCCTGGCCGAAGCTCACGACTTCGCGTCCTTCGGCTTGACGTTCGTAACCACCGATCGCGACGGTCACCCGCCGCCCGTTAGCATCGATGAAATGGCGGATCAGCCGCTGGTCGGCACCGTCGAAGCGCGGTTCCCATGGTTCACCGCCGGCGCGCACTCCGCTCCAGCTTGCGGGCGCTTCGACCGCCATCGTTGCAGGCAAGGGCGCCGTGCGCCCTCCGGCGAGCGCCGCCCAAGCCATGAAGAACAGCGGCAGCACGAGCGCAGCCGGAAGCACCATCTTTGCCGAACCGGTGAAGCGCACTATGCCATCCAATCCGGCCAGATCAACCGCCGCGTCATTGGCGGGCCGATCGAACCAGCGGCGCGCGACGAGCATCACGATCAGCACGACAAGGCCAAAGAAGATCCAGCCGTAGAAAATATGGTCTATCCCGCCCGCGGCCTCGATCCCCCAGATTTCAGCGGCGACCATCGTGCCATAGGCGCGCAGCGCATTGGCGAGGACCGTCGTCGCGAGCGCCGCCGCGACAAAGACAAAACGCCGCGTCCAGCTTTTGAAGCAAAGATGCGCGGCGAACACCGCATAGGCGAGCATGGCGATCAGAAAATTAACCCCCGAACAGGCCTCGGCGACTTCGAAGAAACCCGCACGGGTGGTGATGAACACCCCCTCCATCTCGGCCTGCAGGCCCGACAGATGGAGCAGGATGACACTGATATGCGCGGTGAGCGTCTGGAGCAACGGCACCAGTTCCTCGCCGAACGGAACGAGCAACAGCGCATAGGCGAGCGGGAAGAGCAGCGCGCGCACCAGCTTTTCGCCGAGCGTCGCGGCGACGGCGCCCTGCAACATCAGGACAAGGCCGAGTTGCCGGAACAGCGCTACTCCGGCGGCTTCGCCAACGAGCCAGACCAGCCCTGCACCCGCGATCCAGACCAGCGCGGGCCACCAATAGACGGGCGTCAGCGATCGGATCAGCGGCACGCGCAGGGACACGAGCCAGCCGATCATCGGGATCATCAGCAGGCAATGGGTGAAGGTCGAGCTATGCCACCATATGCCCGCCATGTCGGCCGCGTCGCTGTGAAAGATCGCAAGCATCGCGCCGGCGAGCAGCGCGAGCGCGGCGAGATGCTGACGCCATGGCATCATGCGCCAATGCCCAGCAAATTACTAAGCGGCGCCATCCGGGCATCCCAGCCGTAGCGCGCGATCATACGGCCCCGCGCGGCGGCGCCCATTTGCGAAGCACCGATAGGGTCGTCGAAGATCGCGCGGACGGCATCCGCGATGCCCTGCGCATCGTCAGCGACGCGCAGATGTTCGCCCGGTATCGCGTCGATCCCTTCAGCAGCGGCGGCGCTTGCGACGACGGGGCGCGCCATCGCCATCGCCTCGAGCAGCTTGTTTTGCACCCCGCGCGCGAGCAGCAGCGGCGCGACGACGGCATCGGCGGCAGCGAGCCACGGGCGGACGTCGGGCACTTCGCCGGTCACAATCACGCCGGGCAATTTTTCGAGCGCGCGCACTTCGTCGGTCGGCGCACGCCCGACAATGGCGAAGCACGCCTCGTGATGATGCGCACGGATCAACGGCAGAATGTCGGCGGCGAACCATCGCACCGCGTCGATATTGGGGCGGTAGTCCATCTGGCCGGTGAACACCGCGAGCGGCCCCTCCCCCGCACCAACCGGTTTCAGCTGGACAGCCGGATCGAAGCGGTCGGTATCGATGCCATTTTCGACCGTGTGAACCCTATCGGTACCGAGGCCACTGCGCTCGCGGAACAACGCCGCCTCGGCTTCGCTCACGAACAGGCTGGCGTCGGCGCGACGCGCGATTTCAGCTTCAAAGGCGCCCAGCTTTCGCGCCTCGCGCGCATGGACCCAGTGGAGCGGCTGGCGCTTATCCTGTTCGGCATAGGTCGCGAATTTCGCCGAATCGACATCGACGAAATCCATAATGACCGGCCCGTTGAAGCGCTCGGGCAGATATTGCGCCATCTGTCCCGAGAAGGCGACGATATGGGTAATCCGGCCGCTGAGCAGCAATTTGCCGACGTGCTGCGCGAGCGCGGCATTTTTGAACAGATGGTTCGAGACGGGCTCGCCGCGCAACACCGCCTGCGCGAGCGCGATCGGACGCGACACGTCGCGCACCTCGATGCACAGGCTTGCGCACAGCGGTGCCATCTTTTCGCGTGCGAGCGCCGCATCGGCGCCATTGTCGGCCAGCGCCGCGACATGCATCGGCGCGAGCTTCGTCAGCGCTTCGAACATATGCCAGCTGCGGATGCGGTCGCCGCGGTCGGGGGGCCAGGGTGCGCGGTGAACGAGGAACAGGATTTCGGCCATCAACCGAGTCCACGCGCGATCAATGGCCCGATCCGGTTCGCCGCCCACAAGGGCAACTTCTTCCACAGATCGACCTGCAGCCGATATTTGGCGCTGTTCGGATTGGTGTCGCGCGGCTTTTCACCCGGCGCGAGCCAGCGTGCGTAGACGAGCGGCTGGGGCGCGAAACCCCAGTTCTTCTTATAGGCGAAAGGCCCGGTTCCGACCTTTGACCGGCCGAAGTCGAAGCGCGTGCAACCTTTTGCGCGGGCGTGGCGCATCACGGCGAAGTACATGAGTTCATTGGCGCGCAATCGCCGTGCGTCAGCGATGCCGCCGCCCCAGTAGGGCATTACCGTGCCGCGCCAGGTGAGGCTGAGGACGCTTGAAAGCGGAAACCCCTCCTCGCGCACCGTCAATATGTCGGCGTCGTCGCCAAAAGCATCGAGCACTGCGTCGAACAACGCTTTGGGGAAGACGGGGGTGCCAAGATTGCGGACGCTGGTCGCGTAGACGCGATAGTGATCGGCGCGTTCTTGTGGGCCAGTGCCGGTGGTGATGGTGAGGCCGCTTTCAAGCGCCTTGCGGACCTCGGCACGCTGTTTGCGCGGGATGGCGAGCAGTTCGGCGTCATCGTCGGCGGCGAGGTCGCGCGCGAAGCCGGCATAGACGCCCTCTTCGCGGTGCCAGCCGTCGCCGTCCGGGAGCGGGCCGCCGCGCAGTTCGACCGAAGGGACGCCGAGCGATTTTGCGATGTCGGCCGCACCGATGGCGAGCGTCGCCGCAATCGCATCATTGTCGGCGAGGACGCCGCCGTCGACCGCGAAACCGCTGGCGACCAGCGCCTGCCCGAACAGCGGCGAACGAATATGGTGAAGCGGCAGGATACCGGTCAGCGCACCCTCGGCGTCGCGCGCGGTGACCAGATGGCATGGGTGACCTGTCGCCTTGGTGATCGCCTCGCACCAACGGCGGCTGTGAAAGGGCGTCGCGTGCGGATGCCCGGCGACATAGGCGTCCCACGCCGCCGCATCGGTCAGCGGCACGGCAGCCATTGCAGGCGCATTCACGCCGCCGCGCGCCACGGCTGAGCGCGTGCCTGTTGTGCGGGGACAAGCGCATCGGCGCGCGTCCATTCAAAATCGGCCAGCAATTTCTTCAGCTTGCCGGCCATCGCCGTCAGGCCGCTGTAATGGCGGATTTTCGATTTCAGCGGCGCATCGGCGACGCGCGGCTGGCCGGGGTCGATTTCCCACGGATGGAAATAAAGGATCGCCGGATGACCTTCGGCGTTCATCCGCGCGATCGCCCAGCGCGTGAAGCCATAGGGAAGCATGCGCATGAAGCCGCCCCCGCCCGCCGCCAACGTCCGGCCCGCGACCCGCGCGGTCGTCACTGGCCATTCGACCAGATCGCTGTCGGAAAGCGGGCGCCACGCATGACGCGGGCTTTGCGGCCAGCCATAATGATCGTGCACGACGGGCGCGACGCTGCTCGAATAGGCATAGCCCTGTTCGGCGAGTACTGCATGCGCCCACGGGGTCCGCTGATCGACCGAAAAGCTCGGCGCCCGATAACCGCGCACCGCGACGCCGCCCAGATCCTCAAGGATAGCCTGCGTCTTTCTAAGGTCGGCGGAGAAGCTGTCCGCGGTCATATTGAACACGCGCTGATGGTCATAACCGTGGCTCGCCAGCTCATGTCCCGCAGCAACGATGCGCCGGATCAGCGCGGGATAGCGTTCGGCGACCCAGCCGAGGGTGAAGAAGGTGCCGACGACGCCCGCGTTGGCGAAAATCTGAAGAACCGCATCGCAATTGGCCTCGACCCGACATTCGAGCGTCGGCCAGTCGGCGCGGGCGATCGTCCGCTCAAAAGCGCCGACCTGGAACCAGTCCTCGACATCGACCGACAGGCCGTTTTGCATCATGTCTCACCTTCATCGATCCGCCTCGCGGACGATGCTTAGCCCGTCAGGCCGCCCAAGTCTGTGACGATGCCGGATTGGGGGCATTATCGGGATCGCGCTCGACCCATTCGATCAGCAGATCGATCACGCGGCGCAGAGCGGCATCCTGTTCGGTCAGCCGCGCCTCGAGCCCGGAGATCTGCGTTTGCAGCGCGGCCACATGGGCTTCGTCGATCGCGGCAGGTGCAGCGGCGGCGGGCACCAGTTCCAGCACATCGGCGTCGGCGTCAGTGCCGGGCTCGGCAAGCGGCGCCGGCACGGCGGTCTCTGCCCATTCGGGCAAGGCTTCAGCG
The DNA here is from genome assembly GCF_002205635.1 of Sphingopyxis witflariensis. GTDB lineage: Bacteria > Pseudomonadota > Alphaproteobacteria > Sphingomonadales > Sphingomonadaceae > Sphingopyxis > Sphingopyxis witflariensis. Next base: position 18,783 of record NZ_NISJ01000007.1, read on the forward strand.
GTCGGCGCGGCGGCCGCCGCGGCATAGGCGATCAGCTGTTCGATCGGCGGCGGAGGAGGTGCAGGCGCGGCCTGGTCAATACCGCGATCAGCCTCGATCTCCGCGACGACCAAGCGGACCTGCTGGCCGGTGATACGGTTCATTTCCTCGACCGCGCCATAGAGCAAAAGGCGGCTGACCAGCACGTTCAGCTTGCGCGGCACGCCCGCGCAATAATCGAAGATTTCCTCGAACGCGTCGGGGCTGAAGCTGGGGTTTCCGGTCCAGCCGACCTTGCCAAGGCGGTGGAGGATATAGGGTTCGACCTCTTCGGGCTCCATTGGATCGAGGTGATGCGTCGCGATCACCCGCTGACGCAGTTGTTCCAGAGCCGGCGAATGGAAGAGGGTCTGGCGGAACTCGGGCTGGCCGAGCAGGAAAATCTGGAGCAGCGAATGGCCGCCGAGCTGGAAGTTCGACAGCATCCGCAATTCTTCGAGCGCCGAGATGGCGAGATTCTGCCCTTCGTCAACGATCAGCAGCGTGCGCTTTCCGGCACGCGCCTGTTCGCGCAAATATTGCTCCATCGAACGCAGCAGTTCAGCCTTGCTCTGCCCTTCCCATTCCAGCCCGAATTGTTCGGCAACGAGGCGCAGAAGATCGTCGCCCTCGACCTGCGTCGACACCAGCTTGACCGCGGTCAGGCGGTCGGGATCGATGGTGTTCATCAAATGGCCGACGAGCGTCGTCTTGCCCGCACCGACATCGCCAGTGATGACGATAAAGCCTTCGCCCTGCGCGAGGCCATAGCCAAGATAGGACATCGCCTTGCGATGCGTTCCACTCTCGAAGTAAAAATGCGGATCGGGCGTCAGCTGGAACGGGCGTCCGGTGAAACCATAAAACTGATCGTACATCGTAAAATTCCTGTTCCGGGATCAGAAGTTGTAACGCAGTCCCACCAAGGCTGACCCAATAAGTTCGCTGTTGAAGCCATTCTGGTCGAAAGCATCGAGGCTCGCCCCCGCGCTCCCCGTCAAGCCGCGCCAGAAACGCCGCGAATAGGTTGCCGACAGGCCCGCCGACTGGACATTGCTGACCCCCGGCGAACCATTGTCGAAATAGTTGAGATAGCCCGACAGACTGAGGTCCGATTCGGCGTCGAGACGGCGCCCCGCCGAGAGGAAAAGATAATAGCTCTGGTCGATGATGCCATCGAGATTGGCGATCGGCGACAGGCGCGGCGTGAGCAGGCGGCGACGGTCATAGCCGACCCCGACGCCATAGCTCCAGCCGCCGAAGCGCGACGACAGCACTGCCTGAACGCCCTGATTGCGAAATTGCGCAGAGGTCGCATTGCCGATCCGGTTGTTGAGGCAACTGCCCCCTTCACCACCGAAGACGCAAGGATCGACTTCGCCGCCGATCGGGTTGCGCGCCGGGTCAAATTGTGTCGGGAGGGCCGAAAGCCCACTCGACAGCCCGCGACCGAAGCTCGACAATCCATTATAGACATCGACCTGCACCATCGTCGCATGATCAGCGCGATAGGAAAAGCTGCCGGTATAGATGGTGTCGCCATAACGGTGGCCGACACTGGCAGTCAGCGAGGTACGGCGGCTTGGCTGCCACATCACCCCGGCGTCCCAGATCAGCCCGTCGGTGTCGAACGACAATTTGCGCGGGGATGATTTGTCGGTGACATAGCGGCCGTTGGCGTCGAGCACCGGCACGCCATTGGCATCGAGGAGCGGGTCGCGCTGGCCGATTTCGATATTTTCATAACCGACGCTGCCGAGCAACGCCACGGTCCGGCTGATCGGCACCGTCACCCCGGCCGTCGCATATTTGCCTTCATAGCGCTGGTCGAGCTGGCTGGCATCCTCACGTTCATAGCCGCCCGAAAGCTCCCATCCGAACGGCAGATCGCCCGGCCGTGCGCCAATGCTGGCCCAGGCGCTATGATTGGTCGAGCTGTCAAAGACATCCTGTGCCACCGCGCCCGGCGGCAGCAGCGCGGGGGTTTCGACATCGACCTTGCTGTAGCCGAAGCGATAGCCCGCGCCGACGTCGAGCCCGCCGATTTTCCGCGCCAGCGTCGGCCCCGCATAGACCGAGTAAAGATTGGCGACATTGCTCGACCGGCCGGTGATGATCCCATTGTCGGCGCCCTGACCGTCGGCGCGGGTGCGGGTCGCCAGCGCTCCGGCTTCGAGGTTCAGGCCGCGCAACAATTGCAGATTTCCGCGCGCAAGGCCGCTGATCACATCCTGATCACCCAACCCGGCCGAAAGGCCGAACTGATGTTCGTAGCGCAGCGTCGCAGACAGCTCGACGCGGCGCGTGACGACCGTAGCATCGACCCCGACCGCAACGGTCGTATAGGTCAGCACGTCGCCGCCATTTTTGAGGTCGGCGGTCAATATCTGATCGACTGAGAGATAGGGGCTGACATCGACCTGACGCTGGGCGCGCGGACGCTTGCCCTCGCCGCCGCCAGCGTCGGTCGCAGCGCGCGGCTTATCCTGTCCGCCCGGTCCGGCATCGCCCGAAAATTGCGCGTGCGCGCCCGTCGCCGTCCCAGCGAGCAGTAGCGCGGCCAACGTTCCGAATGGACGTATCGAAGATTTTCTGTAGCTCACGCGCCGCCACCCTGTCCGTAATAGGTGCCGAAGCGGCGGCCGCCCGGCGAGAATTTGACCCCGTTGAGGAGCAGCTGAATATGCGGGCAACCGCCCATCAGGCCGATCGCATCGCGCAGCCCGCTTTCGAGCGTCTGGTCGGCGCGCACGACCATGATCAGTTGGCCGACATGCCCCGCGAGCACCGCCGCGGGCGACGCCGCAAGCACCGGCGGCGAGTCGAGAATGATGATGCGGCCCGGCACGCCCCGTTCAAGCTCGGCGAGCAGCGCCTCGGTCCGCGCCGAGGCGAGCAATTCGGTGTCGTCCATATGCTGCATGCCCGCCGGCATGACCTTCAGCCCCGGAACGTCGGTCTGGATCAGGCAATCGCCGAGCGGAAAATGCGGATCGGCGAGCGCGTCCATCAGCCCCGGACCATCGTCCAGCCCCAGCACTTCAAGCACGCTGGGCTTGGCGATGTCGGCGTCGATCAACAGCACATCATGGTCGGCCTCGGCCGCGAGGCTCAACGCCAGATTGACGGCGGAGAAGGTCTTGCCCTCGCCCGGATTGGCCGAGGCGATCAGCACGCGGTGGCCGCGCGGCAGCGCGGGGCGTCCGGCGGTGCCGGCGAAATTGCGGATCAGTTCGCGCTTCACGATCCGATATTCTTCGGAAATGCCGGTGACGGGCGCGCCGGGGACGACCATGCCGCGCGCAGCGAGCCGGGCGCGGTCGATCGTACCCTGCCGCGTCGGCACGACGGCGGGCGCGGCGCGGGCGATGTCCATGCGCGGCGCGGGCTTCGCGGGCTCGACCGCCGGGGCGGTTTCAACGACGGGTGGTGCAAATTCGGGCTGCGGTGCCGCGACGACGGGCTCCTCAGCCGGATTCGCCTTGCGCGCCTTTTTCATCGGTTCGGGCGGCAGTTTCGACACATCGATCGTTGGCGCATTGGCGACGGGATCGATACCGAACATGTCGGCGGCGCGTTCGAGCAGCGACGGCGGGCGCTTGACGGGGCGTTGATCGGTCATTTTCTTCTTCCCCGTCACGCAACCAGGCCGCGCTGGATAAATTCGGCGGCCAGCAACAAGGCATAAAGGCCAATGAGCGCGCCGCTTCCACCGGCAAGCCAAACGAGCTTCTTGCGCCGGTCGATATGACGTTCGGGCGTGACGACTTCGGTGATCGATCCGATCACCGGCAATCCGCTGGCGCGTTCGAGCTTCGCCGCGGTCGCATAGCTGGTGCGGACCTGCGACAGGCCAAAGGCCGCGCCGATGCCGCCGCCGATGCCGACGAGCAGCACGAGGGTCAGGAACAGCGGCCGGTTCGGCGATGCGGGACTGGTCGGCTTCGACGGCGGGTCGAGCAGTTCGACCTTGATCGCGTCGGTTTCGGTCTGCACCTCGCCGCGCATGCGCACCTGTTCGCGCTGGGCGAGAAGCTTGTCATACTGCGCCTTGAACGCGGTATATTCGCCGTTGATCCGGTCATATTCGGCGGCGATGCCGGGATTCTGGATTTGGTGCGACGTGATTTTGGCGATCTCGGCCAATAGCTGCGCCTTACGTGTCGACAACGCGCTGACCGTCGCCTGACGTTCGGCGCGCATCGCCGAGAGCGAGGCATAGGCCGGGTTTTGCGCGTTGCCGCCGCCGCTGGCGCCCGGGCCTTCGCGGTCGGCCAGGGCTTTGAGCGAGGCGATCTGGCTTTTGAGCGCGATGACATCGGGGTGCGCGTCGGTGAGACCGCGCGAGCGCATCGACGACAGTTCGTTTTGCGCGCCGGCGAGCTGTTGGCGGGCGACGCCGCCGCCGACACTGCCCATGCCGGGGACGTTGATCGTTGCGGGGGTCGAAGCAAGCTGGCCGTTGGCCGCCGCAAGCTGCGCCTGCGCGGCGATCATCTGCGAATCAATCTGGCTGAGTTCGGCGCGCGCGGCTTCGACGCGCTGGGCGGGCGAGCCCGAACCGCCGGGGATCAGGCCGATATTCTGCGCCTCGAACGCCGCACGACGGGCCTCGACCTCGCGCAGCGCCTTTTCGCGGTCGGCGATCTGGGCGTCGAGGAATTTGAGGCCCTCGCGCGCATTCATCCGGCCGCCGCGTAGCTGATCGTCGCGAAACACGGTGATCAGACTGTCGAGGATACCGCTCGCCAGCTTGGCATTGTCGGCGTCCGACAGGCTGGGGACCCCGACGCTGGTGGTGAGTTCGAAGATATTTTCCTGTTGCGGAATAACCTTGATGCTGCCGCGCAGCATGCCGACCGCGCCGGCCTTTTCGCGCTCGTTCGCGCCCGCAGGCAATAGCCCGGTGGTGACCGCAACCTTTTCAAGGTTGCGCGCGCTAGTCAGCGTTTCGCGGATCTGGTCGATCTGTTGCCGCCCCGACGAACCCGCCTGAACTTCGTCCGGCAGGATTTCATTGACGTCGACGAGCAGCCGGGCGCGCGAATCATAGCGGTTGGGAATCGATGCGACCGCCAGCCAACCGAGGATGCAAATGCCCCATGCGACCGCCAGCACCAGCCACCGGCGCGTCCAGACGCTGTGCAGCGCCACCCGGAATTCGTCGTAAAGGCCATTCATACTCTGGTCTCAGTCTCGCTGGGCGGATCGGAAGCCTGTCGCTGTTTGCCGCGTCAGAACATACTTTCGGGGATGATGATGACATCGCCCGGCTGAAGCCGGACATTCGCCTTAATGTCGCCGCGCTTGATCAGATCGTTCAGGCGCAGCCCGAATTCCTGCTGTTTGCCGCTGCCCTTGTCATAACGCACGAGCCGCGCCTTGTTGCCCGCAGCATATTCGCCCAGCCCGCCAACCGCGATCATCGCATCGAGCACGGTCATATTGGCGCGGAACGGGATCGACGCGGGCTTTTCGGTCGCGCCGACGACGCGCACCTGCTGCGAGAAGGTGCTGTTGAAGCTCGTCACGATCACGCTGACGATCGGGTCGGTAATATATTGGCTGAGCTGGAGCTTGATATCTTGTTGCAGCATCGTGGGCGTCTTGCCGGTCGCGGGCATGTCGGTGATCAGCGGGGTTGTGATACGCCCGTCAGGCCGCACCTGCACCTTGCCGCCGAGTTCGGGGTTGCGCCATACGAAGATCTGGAGCTCATCGAGCGGGCCGATGATATACTCCTCGCCCGGCCCTTCCTGGTTCTGAACGAAGGTCGCGCTGGGAAGCTGCGGCGCGGCGCCATTAGCCCCCATGCAACCAGTCAGCGCGGTCGCGGCAATGCCACAGGCCAGCGCAGCGCGAGCGGCGCGAAGCGGGGGGAAGGAAGCCATAAACCATCAACCTTTCGAGCGTTCAGCGGATGCCGCAGCCCAAATACCTGCGCGACAACCATTAAATCAGGTTCAGCCATTGCTCGAAAAGGGTGAACATAATGTTAGTATTGAAATAAATCCGACCGTGCTCTGGCAATCCTGTCCCAAAACGGAACGGATTCGCCGTTTAAACGAGCATTTCGCGCGCCGACCCCTGCCCAAGAAAAGCGGCAGGGCTTGCCGAAGCCCCATAGGCCCCGGCCTGAAAAATCGCAACCAGGTCACCCACTTCCGCAACCGGCAACGCGACCTGATCGCCCAGCCGGTCGAGCGGGGTGCACAGGCAACCGACAACCGTCGCGGTCTCGGTGGGCTCGATACCGAAGCGGTTAGCGAGCGCGATCGGATAGTTGCGGCGGATGACGGTGCCGAAATTTCCACTCGCCGCGAGCTGATGATGGAGGCCGCCGTCGGTGACGAGAAAGGTCTCGCCATGGCTGGTCTTGCGATCGACGATGCGGGTCAGATAGACCCCCGCCTCGGCGACGAGCCAGCGCCCGAGCTCCATCGCAAAGCTGCTGTCGGCCAGCACCGCATCACGGCCATCCAGCGTTTCGGCGAGCGCCGTGCCGACCGCCGCAGCATCGACCGCCTTGTCGGCGGGGAAATAGGGCACCCCCATCCCGCCGCCCAGATTGACGAGCGGTGGGGTCGCGCCAACTTCATTCGCCAACCGCCCCGCGAGCACCACCGTCTGCGCCTGTGTGTCGGCGATCGCCGCCGCATCAAGCGCCTGCGATCCCGCGAAAATATGAAAGCCCCGCCAATCGGCGCCCGAGGCGATCAACCGCCGCGCCAGCGCCGGAACCTCGGCCGCATCGACTCCGAAGGGCTTGGCGCCGCCGCCCATTTTCATCCCCGACCCTTTAAGGTCGAAGTCGGGGTTGACCCGTACCGCGAGCCGCGGCGTGATGCCGAGCCGCGCGGCGATCGACAAGGCACGGTCGGCCTCGCCCGCCGATTCAAGGTTGAGCGTCGCGCCCGCCGCGATCGCCGCCTCAAGCTCGCGGTCGCGCTTGCCGGGGCCGGCAAAACTGATGTGCGCGGGTGCCATGCCGCTGTCCATCGCCGCCTTGAGCTCGCCGCCCGATGCAACGTCGAACCCGTCGACCAGCCGCGCCATGAAGGCGAGCAAGGGGGCATAGGGGTTCGCCTTCATCGCATAATGAAGCTGCACCGCATCTGGCATCGCGGCGCGCCATTCGGCGACCCGCGCCGTCAGCATCGCGCTGTCATAGACGAACAAGGGTGTGTCGCCCGCGGCATCGACCAGCGCCTCGGCGCGGTCGCCGCCGATCAGCAGCATCGCATCGTCATCGGCGGCAAAACCGGGCGGGATCGGACCATGGGGTTTCATCGAGCCATCCCCTGCACCCAATCGGCAGAAATCGCCACCCGGTCGAGCTTTCCATTGGGATTGCGCGGCAGATCGCGCCGCCATTCGATCGTCTGCGGCTGCATGAAGTTCGGCAGATTCTGGCGCAAGTAGGCCGTCAGCTCCTCGTCGCGGTCCTCGCCCTTGCCGCGCACGATCAGGACGATCGCCGCGCCGAGCCGCGCATCGGGAACGCCAAAGGCCACCGCCTCGTAAATCAGCCCCGATGCGATGGCCGCCTCCTCGACCTCGGTTGGACTGACGCGATTGCCTGCAGTCTTGATCATCGCATCGGCCCGGCCGACAAAATAGAGCAGGTGGTTGGCGTCGCGGCGCACCGTATCGCCCGACCACACCGCCATCCCGCCATATTCCGACGCACGCGGCGCGGGTTTGAAGCGTTCGGCGGTGCGTTCGGCGTCGTTCCAATAGCCCTTGGCGACAAGCGGCCCGCAGTGGACGAGTTCGCCCGCCTCCTCGTCGGCGGTGATCGTCCCGTCGGGGCGGCACACCAAAATCTCCGCATGCGGGATCGCGCGACCCATCGAGGTTGGATGGTCGGCAACATATTTCGGCTCGAGATACGTCGAGCGAAACGCCTCGGTCAGCCCGTACATCGGATAGATATCGGCATTCGGGAAGGTCGCGCGCATCGCGTCGATCAGCGACGGCGTCAGCGCGCCGCCGCTGTTGGTCAGGCGTTTAAGAAGGTCGGCGGTCTCCGCCGGCCAGTCGCTTTCGACAAGTTGCACCCATAAAGGCGGCACCCCCGCGAGCGTCGTGACCCGGTGCCGCGCGACCGCTTTTACGACATCGCGCGGGGTCAGATAATCGAGCGGTGCGACCGCCGCTCCGGCGTACCAGGTCGATAGCAGCTGGTTCTGGCCATAGTCGAAGCTGAGCGGCAGGACGCCGAGCACGCGGTCGTCGGGGGCGATCTTCAGATAGGAAGCGACGCTTTCGGCCCCTAGCCACAGATTGGCGTGGCTGAGCATCACGCCCTTCGGCCGTCCGGTCGATCCGCTGGTATAGAGGATTGCGGCCAGATCGTCGGGCGCGGCGTCCGACGGCAGCAGGCCTTCGCCGTCCGAATCGATCGCCGCGTCGGCAGTCTTCGCATCCTGCACCGCGCATCCGGCCGGGCGCGCATCGCCCAGCATGTCGGCCCGCGCGGCGTTGGTGATCAGCAATTTCGCGCCGCTGTCGGCGAGGATATGCGCAACCTGCGGCCCCTTGAGCAGCGGATTGACCGGCACATGGATCAGCCCGGCGCGCGCGGCGGCGAGCGGCATCAGGCATGCGAGCCGCGTCTTCGCAGTCCAGCTTGCCACGCGTTCGCCCGGCCCGCCTGCCGCTCCGCGCAGCCACGCCGCGAGCCGCCCTACCCCGGCGTCGAGGTCGGCGAAGGTCGTGGCATTGTCCCCGATCAGCAGCGCAGGCGCATCGGCACCGCCGCAACGGGCAAGATGGTCGATCGGACGCGAAGGAGGGTTTTCGGCTTTGGTCATCGGCTGTTAGGAGTGCGGTGATAGAGGGCCACACGATGCAAGGGAACGGTGAAGATCAGGCTAATGACAATCGGCTGCCCGCGACCGCGCGCGCGGTCGACGTCGCATCGCCCTTCGATCGCGCGAGCTGGTTCGATCTGTTGGAGGCTTATGGCTTCGCGGGTCGGGGCCGTTTCGATGCCAAGGGAAGCGCCGAAAATGCCACCGCCTGGCTCCCCCTGCGGCTCGAAAAACCGGGCGATTATGCAGGCCTTACCAACTGGTACAGCTTTGCGATCCGACCGCTTTTTACCGGCGAAGGCGATCGGAGTTCCGCGCTGCGCAACCTGCTCGCAAAGCTGCGCAAGAGAGCGGCGCGGCTGACGCTCTATCCCGTTGGCGATCCCGAAAATCTGGTCGCCGCGCTGCGCGGCGCCGGATGGTGGGTAAAGGCGGCGCCCGCCGGCGACCGCCACTGGCTCGATCTCACCGACATGGACCATGACGCATGGTGGGCAAGCCGCCCCGGCGCGCTGCGCAGCACCGTTTCGCGCAAGGCAAAGAAAGGCGTGGTCGATATTCAACTGCTCACCACCTTCGACGACGGAAGCTGGGCCGCCTATGAGCATATTTATGCCGCGAGTTGGAAACCCGAGGAGGGGAATCATGCCCTGCTGCGCGCCTTTGCCGAGAGCGAAAGCGCGCGCGGCACCTTTCGCATGGGGCTCGCACGGATCGACGGCGTGCCCGTCGCGGCGCAATATTGGACGGTCGAAGAAGGCACCGCCTTCATCCACAAGCTCGCGCATGTCGAGGATAGCCTGAAAGCCTCGCCCGGCACCTTGTTGTCGGCAGCGCTGTTTCGCCATGTCATCGACGTCGACGGCGTGAAGCGCGTCGATTTCGGCACCGGCAATGATGGCTACAAGCGCGACTGGATGAACCGGCACGACCCGTTATGGCGTATCGAGGCTTTCAATCCGTCGCGGGTCGCGGCATGGGGACCGGCATTGAAGGCCTTTGCGCGTTCCATGCTGAGGAAAAGACCGTGACAGATACCGCCCCCAAAGCATCCGGCGTCGACGCCACCCTGCGCGCGCTGCTCGCCGACATTCTCGGCCTTGGCGAAGAACGCGCCGCCGCGCTGACCGCCGACAGCGGCCTGTTCGGCGAACTGCCCGAATTTGATTCGATGGCGGTCGCTACCGTGCTGACCGAGATGGAAGACCGGCTGGGTATCATCATCGACGATGACGAGATCGATGGCGAAATTTTCGAAACCTATGGCAACCTGCTGGCCTTTTCGCAGCGCAAGGTTGCCGGCTGACGGCATGGCCACATCTTCTTTTTCCGTTCGCCCTGAGCTTGTCGAAGGGCCGTCCTCATTCTTCAAAGGACAGGAAAAAGAAGAACAGTGCTTCGACAAGCTCAGCACAAACGGTTGCGGGTGATTGGCGATGGCAGAGCAACAACTCTGGATCCGACCGGACAAATCGACACCGCCCGCCACCATCTTGTTCGTTCCGCCGCTGTTCGAGGAAGCGAACCGCACCCGCCGCACGTTGGTGCTCGCGATGCGCGCGCTTGCCGCGCAAGGTTTCGCGGGCCTGCTACCCGACCTCCCCGGGCAGAATGAAAGCCTCGTTCCGCTAGAAGATGTCGATCTCGCGCGATGGCAGGCGGCGCTCGCCGATGTTGCGGACGCCATCGACGGCCCGCTCATCATCGCGTCGCTACGCGGCGGCGCGCTGATCGATCATCAGGCGAAGGCCGTAGCATGGTGGCGGCTCGGTCCCGTTGGCGGCGCCTCCTTATTGCGCACTTTGATGCGCGCACGCGTCGCCGCCGATCGCGAGGCGGGCATCACCTCGTCGCTCGAAAGCCTGCAGGAAATAGCGAAGGCCGAACCGCTGCTACTCGCAGGCAACCGCCTGTCGCCGACGATGGTCGCGCAACTGGGCAGCGCCGAGGTCCAGTCCATCGCGCCGCAGCGCACGGTCATCCTCGGCGGCGGTGACGCCGCGATCGCAGGCACCCCTTTATGGCTGCGCGCCGAACCCGGCGAAGATCGCGCGATGGCCGAGGCGATCGCCGCCGACATCGCCGCCTGGAGCGTGGCATGCGGCATCAGCTGAGCTTTGCCTGCAACGGCGCCTTGCTCGCCGCAAGCCTCGATGAGGCGCCGGGCACCACCGGCCTGCTGATCGTGTCGGGCGGCAATGAAATCCGCAGCGGCGCGCATTGCGGTATGGCGGGGCTGGCGCAGCGCATCGCGGCGGCGGGGTATCCGGCGTTTCGTTTTGACCGGCGCGGGATCGGCGACAGCGAAGGCGACAACGCAGGCTTCGAAAGCAGCTGCGACGATATCTCCGCCGCGATCGGCGCCTTCCGCGACGCTGCACCGCACGTCACGCGCATGATCGCCTTCGGCAATTGCGACGCGGCGAGCGCATTGTTGCTGCACCAGCCGCTGACGCTCGATGCGCTGATCCTGGCTAATCCGTGGACGTATGAGAGCGACGCGGAGGAAGCAGGCGAACCCGCGTTACCGCCGTCATCGGCGATCCGCGCGCGCTATTGGTCGCGGCTGAAAGACCCGAAAAGCTTGCTCCGGTTGTTAAAAGGCGAGATTGATTTCAGGAGACTCGCGCGCGGCCTTTCAGCACTCGGCCAATCCGCGCCGCCCGCCGCTCCCGACAGCTTGCCTGCGCGGCTCGATGCGGCGATGGCGGCGCTCTCCTGCCCCGCAACGATCCTGCTCGCGACCGGTGACCGGACGGCGTTAGCCTTTGCCGAGAATTGCGAACTGGGGTCGATACCCGTGGAACGCCTTGCCAGCCCCTCGCACAGTTTTGCCGGCGATGATGCCGACTGGCTGGCGGCGAAAATACTCACCGCTCTCCAATAATCGTCATTGCGAGCGCAGCGAAGCAATCTCCAGCCACCGGCCTCGATGGACGACGGCAGGAGATTGCTTCGTCGCCACGCTCCTCGCAATGACGGCGCGCTCAGGCATCGACCAACGCGTGATATTCGGCCTCGGCCAGGAACCGCTCGGCGTCGAGCGCGGCCATGCAGCCCATGCCCGCTGCCGTCACGGCCTGACGATAGACTTTGTCCGTGACATCGCCCGCCGCGAACACGCCGGGGATTGACGTCAGCGAGGTGCCGGGGGTGACTTCCAGATAGCCGTCAGCGTCGAGCGGCAATTTGCCCTTGAACAATTCGGTCGAGGGGCTGTGGCCGATCGCGACGAAGCCGCCGTCGGTCGGCTCGTGGCTCGCCTCGCCGGTTTCGGTGTCGATCAGATCGACGCCGACCAGCCCCGAAACGCCTTCACCCGCGACGAAACGATCGACCTTCTTGTTCCAGAGGACCTTGATCTTGGGATTGGCGTGGAGGCGGTCCTGCAGGATTTTTTCGGCGCGAAGGTGATCGCGGCGGTGGATCAACGTCACATCGTCGCTGTGGTTGGTCAGGTACAGCGCTTCCTCGACCGCGGTGTTGCCGCCGCCGATCACCACGACCTTCTTGCCGCGATAGAAGAAACCGTCACAGGTGGCACAGGCCGAGACACCCTTGCCGCCCAGTTCCTGCTCGCCCGGGACGCCGAGCCATTTCGCCTGCGCGCCGGTCGCGATGACCAAAGTTTCGGCGATATAGACGTCGCCGCCGTCGCCGGTGATGCGGAACGGGCGCTGCGACAGATCGACGTCGACGATCGTATCCCAGATCATCGACGTGCCGACATGCGTTGCCTGCGCGGTCATCTGTTCCATCAGCCACGGGCCCTGCACCACCTCGGCAAAGCCCGGGTAGTTTTCGACGTCGGTGGTGATCGTCAGCTGGCCGCCGGGCTGCAAACCCTGAACGACGATCGGCTTCATCCCCGCGCGCGCGGCATAGATGGCAGCGGACAGGCCCGCGGGGCCCGAGCCGAGGATCAGCATCTTGGTATGGTGGGTGGTCGGCATGATCGTCCTTATGCTTGGCTGGATACGCCTAAATGGGTGTTGCCAACCGCGCTAGCAAGGGACAGGCTGCGCGCCAAGGGGGGAGAGTGTCGATGGCGAGCTGGTGGGAAAAACATGGGGTGCCGCGCCTGATCAAATGCGCCTGTTCGCAAGGTCAGATCATGAAGGCGCGCAGCAAGGTGGTGCCGCACGCGGCGGGCGATGTGCTCGAGCTTGGCTGCGGCGGCGGAATCAATATGGAATTTTACGTGCCCGAGCGGATCGCGAGCTTCACCGGCCTCGACCCCTCACCCGAATTGCTCGACATGAGCCGCGCGGCGGCGGCGACGCATGGGATGAAGGCCGACATTCACTGTGGGTTTGGCGAAGCGATGCCCTTTGCCGACGGTCAGTTCGACACCGTCGTCACGACCTTCACCCTCTGCTCGGTCGCGAGCCAGGTTGCGGTGCTGTCCGAAATCCGCCGCGTGCTGAAGCCCGGCGGGACCGCATTGTTCCTAGAGCATGGCGCGGCACCCGATGCCGGGGTCGCCAAGTGGCAGCGACGGATCGAACCGGTATGGAAACGCGTCGGCGGCAATTGCCATCTGACCCGGCCGATCGGTGCTGCTTATGAAAAGGCGGGTTTTGCTGTCGATCGGCAGGGCGCGGCCTATATGCCCAAGACCCCGCGCCCGTTCGGCTGGGTCGAATATGGGACGGCGCGGGTCGCGGGCTGACTGTTCCCCAGCGAAAGCCGGGCCCCATGAGAGGGAATGTCATCCCAGAAGTCTGGGGCCCCGGCGTTCGCCGTGGAACGATCAATCCTTCTCGCCAACCTCGACCAGCCCATGGCCGACGCTGACCCGTTCATCGAAGACGAAGCAGCTTCCATTCCAGCGGCTGTCGCTTTCGGGAACCTGCTCCAGATAGGCAAGGATGCCGCCCTTCAGATGCGCGACATCCTCGACGCCCTCGGCGCGCAGGAAAGCGGTCGATTTTTCGCAGCGGATGCCGCCGGTGCAGAACATCGCGATGCGCTTGCCCGCGAAACGATCGGCATTGGCGCGCCACCAGTCGGGGAACTCGCCAAAGCTGCGCGTCTCGGGATTTTCGGCGCCGGCAAAGCTGCCATAATCAACCTCATAGGCGTTGCGCGTGTCGATGACGACGGTGTCCGGATCGTCGACCAGCGCATTCCAGTCGGCAGGGGCGACATAGCGGCCGACGTCGCGCGCAGGGTCGATACCCGCGACCTTGAGCGTGACGATTTCTTTCTTCAGCCGCACCTTCAGCCGTTGAAACGGCAGCGCGGCGGCGGCCGAATATTTGACGTCGAGATCGGTGCAGCCGGGTAAGCTGCGGATATGCTCGATCACTGCGGTGATGCCGTCCGCGCTGCCCGCGATTGTCCCGTTGATGCCTTCACGTGCAAGGAGGAGTGTACCTTTGACGCCCTGCGCAGCACAGACATCAAGCAAGGGCTGGCGCAGCGCGGCTGGGTCGTCGAAGGGCGCGAATTGGTAGAGGGCGGCAACGGTGTAGATCATGATGACCGCCCCTTACCCCCGCACCGCCGCAAACAAAAGCCATCGTCATCGCGAGCGTAGCGAAGCAATCTCCAGCTATCGATCTCAGCCTAAGGTCGATAGCTGGAGATTGCCGCGTCGCTTCGCTCCTCGCAATGACGGATTTTGGCGGGCTATTTCACCCGAACGGATCGCCCCGGCCCGTCGCATAATGCGCCATCGCCATGGTGGTCCATTGCGCGTTGACGCGGATGCAGCTCGGGAAAACGCTGGCATCGGTGACGAGGACATTGGTCGTGCCATGGACGCGGCATTCGGGGTCGACGACGCCATATTGCGGATTTTCGTTGATCGCATTGCCGCCATGCGGGTGGCTGCTCGACAGGGTGACATCATCCTGTTCGCGGATCGCGGCGGCGAAGAAGGCATCGACATCCATGCCGCGCGTGATCGTCTGGCCACGCGCGAGCGCCGGATAACATTCGATCGCCCCCGCGGCGAAATGCACCTTGGTCAGCGTCGCCATCGCGCGGCGCAGCACGGGCAGGTCATCGCTGGCGTCGAGCCGGAATTCAAGCTTGCCGTCCTTCACCTGCCCGCGCCGGTCGGCGGGAAAGAGAATGCCCGCCGAATGGACGCGGCCGAAATTCTTCATCCGGCTTGCATGATCGTCGAACCAGCCGGGCATCAGCGACGCCATCGACATCGGCGGCTGAAAATGGCTTTCCAGCAGGAAGTCGCCGCAGTCGACATAGCTCGACATCTGGTCCTCGTCCCACGCATTGCCGCCGACGCCATCGGGCATCAGCGCGACGACCGGGGAGGCGACATTGAGCGACACCTGATATCCCGTCCCTGAAATGTCGCTGCGGTCGAGCAGTTTTGACGAGGCGATCGTCCCCGCAGCGACGATCACCCCGACGCGGGCGCGCACCAACGCTTTCGACCCGTCGGGCAGGATCAGCTTCACCGCCTCGGCCTCGCGCCGGCCGTCGACCGTCGTTTGCCAGACGATCTGATCGGCCTTGGTTTCGGGCAATATGCGCGCGCCATGGTCGCGGCATGCGGCGGGCAGATAGGTTTGCGCGACCCCCATGCGGCGGCCATAGGCACAGCCCGAATTGCAATAGCCGCAATAGGAACAGGCGGTCGGCGTGTTCGGCGGGCCGAAATTCTTGGCGAACCAGTCGGCGACCGCACGCGTGTCGCGCGGATCGGACGAGGCCGCGGCATAACTGGCCCAACCGTTGATCAGATGCGGGCCGTTGTGGCGCCCGCTCCGCGGTTCGATCTTTGCGATCCCGAGCTTCGCCTGTACCGCATCATAGCTGGCGTGAAAGGCCGCGGCATCGACCGGCGCGCCGATGCTCGCCCATTTAGCGAGGACGTCGAGCGCATCGGGGTGCGTTCGCCCCGCCTCGTTGACGCGCAGGCAGATGCCGTTGTTGATTGTCGATGACCCGCCGACGCAACGCCCCTGGAACACCACGAAATCACGGTTGGTCGAGGTCTGCAGTGCGCCATGCTTGTAAAGATTGGCGATCATGTCGAGCTCATGATGGGTGATGTCATGCGAGGGGTAGAAGGGGCCCGCCTCGACGATCAGCACCTTATAACCCTGCGCCGCGACATTATAGGCCGCGACCCCGCCACCCGCGCCCGAGCCGATGACGATCACGTCATATTCGTCATCGAGGCTCGCGGCGTCGAGGATATGCGTGGGGTCGATCTCCCGCCCGGTCACGGGCTCGATCGGCACTTCGCCCGCGCCGCGTTGGCGGAATTTGGGCAAGATGAAACCGATTTGCGCGTGAACCGGATTAGCGGCATTGGCGTCCTGATCGCCCGCGTTCCAATGCCCGTAATAGCAGGCGTAAACGATGCCGCGCAGCCGCGCCATGTCCTGGAACAGGTCGATCTGGCTGTTCTGAAACCGGTCGGCGAGCTTCTCGGCGCGGCTCGCGACATCATCCTCGGTGAAGAAGGGACCGCCGAGCACCAGTTCGGTCGCGGTCAGCGACAGCCGAATTTCGTCGAGCTTGGTGCCGCCGACCTTGGTGAACAGGTCGCAGATATTGGCGACGACCTGATCGACCGAAATCGCCATGTCGGCGTCGTGAAATAACGCCTCGGTCAGCGCCTTCAGAAATTTGAGTTGCCCGAAATTAAACGGTGCCGCCATCGCCCTGTCCCCTGTTTTCCCCGTGTCGCAAATGCCGGGTTATAGCGGGTGAAGGCAAGGACGTATTGTACCGGAACGGCGGTTATGCTGCTCCGGCCATTGCCTCCACGGGCAGGAACGGCCGCACCGCCGCCATCGCCTGCGCAATATATTGTTCCTTCTCCCCGACGGGGGCGACGTAGTGAAGCGCCTCTTCTGCATCGCGCGGGGTCGCGAGCCGCGCGATAATCCACGCCGCCAGATATTGCGACGCGAGGCAGCCACCCGCAGTCGCGACATTTCCATGTGCGACAAAGGGCGCGTCGAGAACTTCGACTCCCGCCTCAATTACCCAAGGCTTGGTGGTGAGGTCGGTGCAGGCCGGCAGACGGCCGATCAACCCAAGCTTTGCGAGCAGCAGTGTCCCCGAACATTGCGCCCCAATGAGCTGCCGCGCCGGGTCGAGGCGAATCTGCCCGAGGAGTGCCGCATCCGCCGCATATTCGCGCGTCTTGATCCCGCTGCCGATGATCACCGCATCGGCTTCGGCTGCAAAATCCAGCGACTTTTGCCGATCGACCGTCACTCCGTTCATCGACGTCACCCGCGGCGTCGGCGACGTAATATGCGCCGCCCACCCCTGCGCGCGCAGCCGGTTGAGGATCGCGGCGGCAACGAACGAATCAAGCTCGTTGAAACCGTCGAACGTCAAAACCGCGATCTGCATGGGGAGTCTCCATCGAATGAATGCGCCGGGCATTACTGCGGCGGCGGCGAATAGAAATGGCGGCTGTGGGCTAGGAAGCGAGTAGGCGCCCGTTGCCCCGCGAAGGCTAAATTGATCGCTTGCGGTCACTCCAGCGTGAGGATGCCGGGAAGCTCCCTATGCAGGCTTCCAGCTCTTGCGCTCTTCGGCCTGTTTCAGCACATCGAACGCCGCCTGCCCTGCCGCAAAGCGTTTGGCGGCCTCGGCATCGCCCGGCTTCACATCGGGGTGGGTTTCCTTGGCGAGCGCGCGCCAGGCCTTTTTTATCGTTTCGAAATCGGCGTCGGATTCGAGGTCGAGCACCTCCAGCGCCAGCATTTCATCGCTGCTGCGGCTGCCGTCGCCGGGGCCGCCCCAGGCATAATGCTGCGCCTTGGCATAGCTGCGCGCGCCGCGCTCTTCTTCGGCGGCACGGGCGGCGGCGTCTTCGGCCGACAGGCCTTCGAAATAGTCCCAGCCGCGATTATATTCGGCGGCGTGCGTTTCGCAGAAATACCAGCGCTCGGGGCTGTTCGGCGACTTGGGCGCGGGGCAGTTGCCGGGGTTGGCGCAGCCGTGGCGGTCGCACAGGCGAACCTGCTGCGCCTCCTGGCCCGAACCATAGGGGCGCCAGCGGGGAAAACCCCAATCATCGGATCGTCTGGCGCGTTTCATCACCGCCATGTAGCTGCTGAGGCCGCAGATTGCTAGCCGAGCGGGCCGAAAAACCTAGGCTTTGGGCTTGTAACCGAACGCCTTGCCCGCGAGCTTCGCCACGGCGGGGTCGAGATCAGGCGGGATCATCGGCACCGCGCGTTCCAGCGCCTCAGCAATATAGGTCAGCGCCGCGATGCGGCCCGCCTTCTTGTTGTTGCCGTCGATCACCTTCCACGGCGCCCAGCGCGTATCAGTCTGCTGGAACATGTCGGTCATCGCCGCCAGATATTCCTTGCGCTTCGCCCGGTTGCGATAATCTTCCGTGCCCGTCTTCCACCGCTTCCAAGGATCGTCGAGCCGGTCGGCGAAGCGCTTGTCCTGCTCCTCCTGTGTCAAATGGAGGAAAATCTTGACGAGATTGGTCCTCGAACCCGTCAGCTGCGCCTCAAACTCGTTGATCTCGTCATAGCCCTTGCGCCACTCGGCTTCGCTCGCGAAACCCTCGACGCGTTCGACCAGCACCCGGCCGTACCAGCTGCGATCGAAGATCGAGATTTCGCGATTTCCGGGCAGGCGTTTCCAGAAGCGCCAGAGAAAATGGCGCGCGCTTTCTTCGTCGGTCGGCGCGCTGATCGGCCAGACTTCGAAATAGCGCGGGTCGAGCAGCGCGGTCATTCGCTTGATGACGCCGCCCTTCCCCGCCGCATCCCAGCCTTCGAACATGATGATGCTGCGGTGGCCGTGGGTGATATGCGCCGCCTGCACGCGCTCCAGCCGTTCCTGCAACGCGTCCAGCGCGTCGCCATAGTCGCCGTCATATTTGGTTCCGGCTTCATAATCGGAAAGGCTGATCGTCATCGCTTGTCCCCTGAAGGTCTGGCGCCGTTGCTAACATAGCGGCGACGGCGATGCGACGCGATTAACCCAGTTCGTCGGCGATCAGCTTCGCAAGGCGCTCCGGCACCTCCATCGGGATGAAATGGCTATGCTCGGCCCATTGCTCGTCGCGCCCTGCGCCAAGTGCGGCGCCGAGGCCGGGCCATGTGGGGCTGACCGAGAAATCGAGAGGGTTGGCGCGATCGCCCGTGCGGGCGCGGATGACGCTGGACGGGGCCGCTATACGACCGAGCCAGTCGTGCGGATTGGTACGGATCGCACTCAGATAAACCGAAGCCTCGAGCGCCGGCGGACAAGCGAGGTCCCAGCCATCGCCATCGGCTGCGGGGAGCAAACCATGGCGGCAATAATCAGCAAGCGCTGCGGGCTGCCAGTGCATATAGGGCGGGCGCTGCGCGAAATGGGCGTTCATCGCTTCCCAGCCGTCCCAGCGGGCGCGCCGCCGCGCGACGGGGTGCGACATAGGGTCGGGAACGGGCTGGTCCGCCGCGCCGACATAGAGCGTGGGCGCCATGATCACCGGGTCGATCAGGAAAATGTGCCGGAACGCATCGGGACGCTCGGCCGCAAGACGGGTCAGGACATAGCCGCCCATGCTGTGCCCGCATCCAACCAGCGGCGTTCCCGCGAAGCGATCGACGAGCGGCAGCAGCGCGTCTGCCGTCGCCGCCCAGTCGGACAGCGAGGCCGGCTTGAAGCTTCGCCCATGGCCGCGCTGGTCGGGCGCGATAATGTGGGTGCCGGGCGGCAGGACCGCGACGATCTGATCCCACAACCGCGCGTGAAAGCCCGTCGCGTGGAGCAGCAGGACCGATGGCCGCTCCGACGGCGCGCCCCATTCGAACCAGCAGATCTCGCCTTCCGGCGTTTCCAGCTGGTGCTCCCGCGGCTCGGTCACGCCTTAACCCTTGGGGCCGTCGACGATACGGATGCCCAGTTCCTTGAGCTGCTTGTCGCTGACCGCCGCCGGGGCGTTCATCATCAGGTCTTCGGCCTTCTGATTCATCGGGAAGATCACGACTTCGCGAATGTTCGGCTCGTCAGCGAGCAGCATGACGATGCGGTCGACGCCCGGCGCCGAACCACCATGCGGCGGCGCACCGAACTTGAACGCGTTGATCATGCCGCTGAAATTCGCGTCGACTTCGGCCTGCGAATAGCCCGCGATTTCGAACGCCTTGTACATGATGTCGGGGCGATGGTTGCGGATCGCGCCCGACGACAGTTCGACGCCGTTGCAGACGATGTCATATTGCCACGCCAGAATGTCGAGCGGGTCTTTGGTTTCCAGCGCTTCCAGCTCACCCTGCGGCATGCTGAAGGGGTTGTGGCTGAAATCGATCTTGCCGGTGTCTTCGTCGGCCTCGAACATCGGGAAGTCGACGATCCAGCACATTTCGAACTTGTTGGGGTCGATCAGTTCAAGCTGTTCGGCAGCGCGGGTGCGCGCGAGGCCCGCGAGCTTCGCCGCCATCGCTTCCTTGCCTGCGGCGAAGAAGACGCCGTCGTCGGGACCAAGGCCGAGTTCGTTCGCCAGCACGTCCATCTTTTCGGGACCATGATTCTTGGCGATCGGGCCGCCCCATTCACCGCCCTTGCGCGTCGCATAGCCAAGGCCGGCAAAGCCTTCGCCCTGCGCCCAGCTGTTCATGTCATCGAAGAATTTGCGGCTCTTCTCGGCGGTGCCCGGCGCGGGGATCGCGCGGACGACATCGCCCGCAGCGACGATATCGGCGAAGCGGCCAAAGCCCGATCCGGTGAAGTGCGAAGACACGTCGCTGATGATGATCGGGTTGCGGAGGTCAGGCTTGTCATTGCCGTACTTCAGCATCGATTCGCGATACGGAATGCGCGGGAAGGTGCCCGCAGGGGTCACCGACTTGCCGTTCGCAAACTCCTCGAACACGCCCGCGAGCACGGGTTCGATGGTATTGAACACATCGTCCTGCGTCACGAAGCTCATTTCGAAATCGAGCTGATAGAATTCGCCAGGCGAACGGTCGGCGCGCGCGTCTTCGTCGCGGAAGCAGGGGGCGATCTGGAAATAGCGGTCGAAGCCCGCCACCATGAGCAGCTGCTTGAACATCTGCGGTGCCTGCGGCAGCGCATAGAATTTGCCGGGGTGAACGCGGCTGGGCACCAGATAGTCGCGCGCGCCTTCGGGCGACGAGGCGGTCAGGATCGGGGTCTGATATTCGGTGAAGCCCTGATCGGTCATGCGGCGGCGCAGGCTGGCGATCACGTTCGAGCGCAGCATGATGTTGGCGTGGAGCCGTTCGCGGCGGAGATCGAGGAAGCGGTATTTCAGGCGGATATCCTCGGGATATTCCTGTTCGCCCGCGACAGGCATCGGCAGTTCGATCGCCGCCGACTGAACGCTGACTTCGCGCGCGCGTACTTCGATCGCGCCGGTCGGCAGGTTCGTGTTGATCGTTTCGGGCGAGCGGGCGACCACGTCACCGGTGATCGTCACGACGCTTTCGGCGCGCAGACCGTCGAGCGTTGCGAAAACCGCGTCGCTGCTGTCGGCGACGATCTGGGTCAGCCCATAATGATCACGCAAATCGACGAAGAGCAGCCCGCCATGATCGCGCTTGCGATGCACCCAGCCGGAGACGCGGACGGTCTGGCCGACCTGTTCGGCGCGAAGCTGGCCGCAATTGTGGGTGCGATAGGCGTGCATGGGTTCGTCTTTCAAAGCTGGAGAGGCATGGCCGAAAACCGCGCCGTTATGGCCGCGCCTAAGGCAGGTCGGCGAGCGATTTGTCAAGGGTGGACGGGTTTTTCAACCCGTCAAACCCAGCCCGTCGAGCACCGCGCTGCCGAACAGCGCACGGTGTGCCGGATCGGGGATCAGGCGGTCGCGCGCGGTGCGCCAGCGGCGGAAATCCTCGCCATAATCGGCGGCGACGCGCGCGGCGTCGAGGCGGCAGCTTTTCGCCCAGTGGCGGGTGAAAGCTATCCCCTCGGCATCGAGCCGTTCGACGACGCGGGCATAGGCCTCGGCCGTGCGCGCACTGCGCGGACCGTCGAAGTCGATCACAGCATTGTGCGGGAAGCGCGCGGGCGCGAGCAGACCTTGCGCGCGCTCCATGAAGCGCAGCGTGACGACGGTCGAACCCCCGTGCCGCGCATAGACCGCGCAGATCAGCTCGAACGCACGGGCTAGGTCGGCGCGGTCGATCGTCACCGACGCGTTGAACAGGTCGGCGAGCGGGCGGTGGGTATTGAGCCCCTCGCCCCAACTGCCATAAACCGGCGGGTCGTCGATATCGGGCCCGGCGGCATAGCCCTGCTTCATAGCAAATTGCAGCAAGGCCCCCCGTGCCCAAGGATATTCGTCGAGAAACCGCCCGAGCAGGCTGAGCGCATCATAGCCGGCGCCCAGCTCGCCCGGCGTCGCATGCGGATAAGCGTCGCGCCACGGCTCGCGATAGAGGAAACGCAGCATCGCTGGCCGCTTGAACGGCTTGTACGGATTGACGATCATCTGGACGAAGTGGGGATCCTGATCGAGCGCATAGGCCGCCGAAAAGCTCCGGAAGTCTCCCGCCGCGAGCCAATCGAGCGCCGCGCAATCGACCTTCCGCAAATTCTGGATCGGGCGAACGAGGAATTTCGGCACGCTATCGACGACGAGCGCGGTGACAATACCGAGCGCCCCGACCGGGAGCTGCGCTGCGGCAAAGAGCTCGTCATCGCGCAGCGCCGTTGAACCCGTCGCGGCGACAAAGGCGTCGCTCATCACCCCGGCGGCGGGTTCGATCCAGTGGATGCCCGTGGGCGTCACCAGTTGCACCGCGCGGATATGATCCTGGATGCCCCCGCGTCCGACCACTGAACCATGCGTACCGGTGGCGCAGGCGCCCGCGAAGGTCTGGCCATTGCCCGCGCCGCTGGTCCACAGTGAGCGGCCTTGCTGTTCGAACTTGTCCGACACCTCGTCGACCAGCGCCCCCGCCTCGACAAGCATCAGCGCCGCCGCCTCGACACCGGGCCGGACATCCGCCCCCCCGACACGGAAACAGCGGTTGAAGCGGCGCGTGTGGAGCAGCCAGCTGTCGGACACGATATTGACGTTCGACGGCGACCAGCCCGCGCCGATCGGACGAACGCGCCGTCCCGCCGCCTGCGCCTGCCCCAGCCAGTCCTGCACCGCCCGCGCCGCGATCGCGATTTCGTCGCGCCCGCGCTCCGCATCGCCGCTGCGCAGCGCAAAACGCGTCGCCACCTCGCAGGTGCCGGTGCCATGATAATTGGTCCAGCGTCCCTCGGCGCCCAGTTGCACGATCGGCATCATGCGTCTCCCAGCGGCAGCACGCCGGCATGGGCGCGCCACGCAACCGTCACCGGGCGCAGGAAACCGAAACTGATGATGGCAACGATCATCTGGCGGCGCGTCGCAAAAACGCGGACGTCGCACAGACCATGATCGGATTCGGGCGTGACAAAGGGCTGCGCGGCGCTGGCAGCGAAACCCCAGCCCTTCAGGGTCACAACCATATGCTCTTCGTCCAGCGGGCGCGGATTGGCGATCGACAGAAAAATATCCGCCTGCCCCGCCAAATACTGCCCGAAAAGCAGCACAAAACCGAGCGCAGCCAGCACCCAACCGATCCACAACATGGCGTCCGTCCCCTTCGCATTTCCTGCCGTTTTTTTTGGCTGCCGGTATTCCGGCTTGCGCGACCCGAAGAGTGGCAGGCAATTTTTCCTGCGCGTCCGAAACAACTAGCTGTATAGGCGCGCTATGCAAGTCCATCCGCTCATCGAAACTAGCGCCGCGCTCGCCGCATTCTGCGACCTTATCAAGAACAGCGATTTCATCGCCGTCGATACGGAATTCATGCGCGAAAACACCTTCTGGCCCGAACTGTGCCTGATCCAGGTGGCTGACAGCGAACACGCCGCGGCGATCGATCCGATGGCGAATGGCATCGACATGAAGCCGCTGCTCGACCTGCTCGTGAACAATGAAGATGTACTGAAGGTCTTTCACGCCGGCGGGCAGGATGTCGAAATCATCTTCAACCTGACCGGCAAGACGCCGCACCCGATTTTCGATACCCAGATCGGCCAGATGGCCTTGGGTCAGGCCGAACAGGTCGGATATTCGAACCTCGTCGAATCCTGGCTGGGCATCCAGCTCGACAAGGGCGCACGCTTCACCGACTGGAGCCGCCGCCCGCTCGACAAGCGCCAGATCGACTATGCCGTCGGCGACGTCACCCATCTGGCCGTGATTTTCCCCATGATGCTGAAAAAGCTGGTCAAAACCGGCCGCGGCCATTGGCTCGACGAGGAAATGGAAAAGCTGGCCGATCCGGCCAATTATAATGTCGATCCCGAAAATGCCTGGCACCGGATCAAGATTCCGTCGCGCAAGCCCGACGTCCTCGGCCGCCTGCAGGCGCTCGCCGCATGGCGCGAGCGCGAGGCGCGTCAAAAGAATTTGCCGCGCGGGCGCATCGTCAAGGACGAGACGCTGGCCGACCTCGCCGCGCATCCGCCGAAGGATCAGGAAGGTCTGGGCCGCGTGCGCGGTCTGTCGGCGACCTGGAAAGCGAACGACATCGGCGCGCGCCTGATCGACGCGCTCACCAACGCGAAGCCGCTGCCCAAGGACGATATGCCCGACCGCGCGCCGCGCGGCCCCGGGCTGGGCAAGGAAGGCACGTTGGTCGCCGACCTGTTGAAGCTGCTGCTCAAGATCCGCGCCCGCGAACTGAATGTCGCGGCGCGCCTGATCGCGCGCAGCGACGAGCTGGAAGCGCTGGCCGCCGGACGCCGCGACAGCATCCCGATGCTGCAAGGCTGGCGCAACGACGTGTTCGGCCATGCCGCGCTCGATCTGGTCGAAGGGCGGATGGGCTTCGCGGTCAAGGACGGCAAGCTGGTGATGAGCGAAATCGACAACGCAGCGCCGATCGCCGACGAGGCCTGAGCGTCAGAGCAGCACGAGTTCGGCCTTGGCGCCGAGCGCGTGCGCCAGCGAGCGCAGGCGGCGCTCGACCGATTCCCCCGCCAGATCATGCCAGCCTGAAGCGAGGCTGAGCACGAGTTTCCCTTCGATCCGCGCGATCGAACTCGCGCGCAGCGGCGCCTCGACCCCGCCGGTCAGCCGCTGGGCAAGCCGGATCGCCAATCCCCATTGGCGCGCGCGCTCCAATCGTTCAGGTGCGACCAGTTCGCCCATCGCCGGGAAATCGCCATCGGCGCCGCCGAACCCCGCATGGAGCGCTCGGGCAAGCAGGACGCGACCCGGGATATCGATCCCGCGCCAATTGCCATGCAGGCCAATTTCGGTACCGCGTTCGGCGCGGAAGTCGGGATTGGCCGACCATGCGACGTCGCTGAGCAGGCTCGCGGCAAGGCGAACACGGCTGTCGGTGTGCGCCTCGCTGGCGAAAAGCGGTGCGATCCAGTCGGCGATCGCGCGGCCATGCGGCGCGAAACGCGCGAGGCGACGGCCTTCGAATTCGGCGGCGACGATCAACGGGTCCTGCGCGCGCGTCTCGGCATCCAGCGACTGATAAAGCAGGCCTTCGCGCAATCCCGACGACGACACCGTCATTTCGGGGACGTCGATGATATTAACGAGGGCAGCGAGCAACGCGGCCGCGTCGGGCAGGCTCGCCGCGCGGTTCGACGCCATGCCGGGGATCGCGCGTATTTCTTCGAAACTCAGCCGTTTGGTCGCGCGAACAAGACGGCGCAATGCGGTGCGCGGCAGATGATGCTGATCGAGTACCGCGAGCGGATCGTGCGTGAGTTCGAGGTCGAGGCGTGACAGCGCGCGCCACGAACCGCCAACCAGATAGAGTGGCAATCCGCTGAGTTTACCCGGCCAACCCGCCGCCTTCAGCATTTTGCGCACCGCGCGTTCAAATAGTTGTGGTCCCGCTATGCGCAACGCGGGGAGCCGCAACACGCCGAGCGGAAAGGACGCGCAGCGCCCAACCTCGCCGTTCGCGACTTCAGCCAGTTCGAGGCTGCCGCCGCCAAGGTCGACAGCGATGCCATGCGCGTCAGGAATTGCGGCAAGCACGCCATAGCCGGCGGCTGCGGCCTCCTCTTCGCCCGACAGCAGCCGGATATTCAGGCCCGCATCGGCGGCGCGAGCAATGAAATCGGGTCCGTTCACCGCATCGCGAACTGCAGCCGTCGCGACACATTGCAGGTTATCAACCTCCATGTGCCGCGCGAGCAGCGCATAGCGGCGCAGCGCCATCAGCCCTCGGGCCGCATCCTCGTCGGCGATGCGACCGTCGGCTGCGAGGCCGCGCCCCAGACCCGCCGCGACCTTTTCGTTGAAGATCACCGCCGGCGCGCGCGCGGGTCCTTCGTAAACGACCAGACGAACCGAGTTCGACCCAATGTCGATGACGGCAGAGCGATGGACCGCCTGCCGTGAGGAGCGCTGCAAACCCAAAGCGTCAATCCTCGTATGTGTTGAAAGCGAGTGTCGGGACGTCCTGCCTCTTGTGCAGCGCGGTGCCGCGCCCCGATAGCGACGGGTTCGTCATGAAATAATGATGCAGGTTGAACGGCTTGTCGCCGGGGGTCAGCCGAACATAGGTGCCTTCAGGCTGCAAGACCCAGCTTTGTTCATTGTCGATCAGGTTCGCAACCAGCACCTGATCCAATATCTGGTCGTGCACCGTCGGATTTTCGATCGGAATCATATATTCGACGCGGCGATCGAAGTTGCGCGGCATCCAGTCAGCGCTCGAAATATAGAGTTTGGCGGTGCGGTGTGGCAGCGCGGCCCCGTTCGCGAAAGCCCAGACGCGGCTATGTTCGAGGAAGCGGCCTACGACCGATTTGACGCGGATCGTCTCGGACAGGCCGGAAACCCCGGGACGCAGGCAGCAGATGCCGCGCACGACAAGCTCGATCGGGACCCCGGCGGCGCTCGCGGCATAGAGACGGTCGATGATATCCGGGTCGACGAGACTGTTCATCTTCGCCCACACGCCCGACGGCTTGCCCGCCTCCGCCGCCGCGATTTCGGCGTCGATCAGGTCGCACAGATGCGCGCGCATATTGAGCGGCGACATAGTGATCATGTCGAGCCGCTCGGGCTCGACATAGCCGGTGATATAATTGAACAGCTGCGCCGCATCGCGCCCGGCGCGCGGGTCGGCGGTGAAGAAGCTGAGGTCGGTATAGATGCGCGCGGTCACCGGGTGGTAATTGCCGGTGCCAAAGTGGCAATAGGTGCGATACCCCTGCCCTTCGCGGCGCACGACCATCGAGATTTTGGCGTGGGTCTTCCACTCGATAAAGCCATAGACGACCTGCACCCCGGCGCGTTCGAGCTGGTTGGCCCAGAGCAGATTTTGTTCTTCGTCGAAACGGGCCTTCAACTCCACGACCGCCGTCACCGACTTGCCCGCCTCCGCCGCCTCGATCAGGGCGCGGATCACCGGCGACTGGTTGCCGGCGCGATAGAGCGTCTGTTTGATCGCGACGACATCGGGATCGGCCGCAGCCTGACGAAGGAAGGACAGGACGACATCGAAGCTTTCGTAAGGGTGGTGGACGAGGATGTCCTTGCTACGGATCGCCGCAAAGCAATCGCCGCCATGCTCGCGGATGCGTTCCGGAAAGCGCGCCGAAAAGGCAGGAAATTTCAGGTCGGGGCGGTCGACATCGACCAGCGCCGAGAGCGCCGCGAGCCCGACGAAGCCGTCGATCTTGGCGACAATCGCCTCATGCCCCTGAATATCGGCATTGAGCACCGCAGCGAGTTCGCCCGGCATATCGGCTTCGAGTTCGAGCAGGATGACACGGCCGCGGCGACGGCGGCGGATCGCGGTGCGGAACAGGCGGACGAGATCCTCGGCCTCTTCCTCGAGTTCGATATCGCTGTCGCGGATGATACGGAACACACCGCGCGAGCGGATCCGGTAGCCGGGGAACAATGTGTCGCCGAACAGCTCGATCAGATATTCGATCGGGACAAACGTCCCCGGCTCGCCCGGAACCGGAACGAAGCGCGCGAGCGAGCCCGGGATCATCACCAGTTCGCGAATATGTTCGCCGCCCACCTTGCGTTCGAGGTCGAAGATCACCCCGAGCCCGCGATTGGGAATGAAGGGAAAGGGATGCGCCGGATCGAGCACCTGCGGGGTGAGGATCGGGAAAATCTGGTCGATGAAATATTGGCGCAGCGAGGCGCGCAGTTTTTCGGCGTCGGAACCCGTGTCCGTGCCATGGACGACGATGCCCTGTTCGGCGAGCAGGCGGTTGAGCAACCGCCATTCGGACTGCTGCTGATCGACGAGGCGATTCACCTCAGCCTCGATCTCCGCCAGCTGCTGCCCCGGCGAGCGGCCGTCGGCGGAAGGGTCATCAATCCCCTGCAACTGCTGCCCCTTCAGCCCCGCGACGCGGACCATGAAGAATTCGTCGAGGTTGCTGCCTGAAATCGACAGGAAGCGCAGCCGTTCGAGCAAAGGATGCGCGGGGTTGCGCGCTTCTTCCATCACCCGCCGGTTAAAGGCGAGCCAGCTGAGTTCGCGGTTGAAAAAACGTTCGGGACCGAAAGGGATTTGCGCCGCCCCATTAGCGTCATTGTCAGCGCGCAGAGGTCGTCCGGTTAGCGACATATATCTACATCCTGTCGTTCGAGGAGATCGGGATCGATCAGCCCCTGTGACAGTAATGTTTCACGCGTAAGACGGATGCCGAGCCGCCGCCCCTGTTCGAGCGAGGCCGCATCAAGCGCCGCAACGACGCGGTGGATCATCGCATAACTGCGCTCCATCCGCGGCACGATATAGGATGCGACCTCGGGCGACAATGCCATGCCGCGCTGCGCGAACAGCGCTTCGATGAGGTCGCGGGCGAGGCAGTCGTCGGGCTCGCCGATCGTCAGCACCGGCACCGCGCGCAATCGCGAGGCGAGGTCGGGCAGGACGATGCCCCATTCGGAAGGCGGCGCATCGGCGATGATGAGCAGCGGCGCACTGCTGGCCTGCGCGGCGTTCCAGGCGTGGAAAGTCTCTTCCTCACTGACGCTGTCATGGCCGTCAATCACACGACCGCCCGTTTCGCTGGCGAACAGGCGCCCGATCAAGCTGCGTCCCGACCCGCGCGGGCCGACCAATACCGCAGTACGAACCGGCCAGGTCGACACATGCCGTAAATAGCGCACTGCGTCGGCGTTGCTCGTGCCGACGATCAGCGGCCCGTCGTTCAACCCGCCCGCGCTCCAATCGAGCGGCAGGGCGATCTGGCCGGAAGCGCGCGCCATCAGCGGCTGATCCGCAGCGTGTTGCCGCCTTCCTGCACCGTGTAACCGCGTGCGGCGAGTGCCGCCTTGAGCGCGGCCATATCGCCGCGGAAGGTCACGCGCATCACCGAGGTGCCGCCGAGCGCAAGGCTGGTGGTCGACGCCGACTGGACCCCCGCGATGCCGCCGACGGCGCGTTCGGTCGCGGTCACCGATTCGACGTCGGGCGAATTATATTGGACGGTGTAGCTCTGCGCCCCGGCGGGCGCCGTGGTCGGCACGCTGGCGTCGGTTTCGCTGGGCATCACCTCCGTGTCGGTCGTCGCGGTTTCTTCAGGCAGATCTTCCTTCTCGACCGGCTTTTCGAGGACGAGATAGTGGTCGGTCTTGAGCGTGCCCGCCGCGAGCGCGTCGATATAGATGCGATCCATCCGTGCGACTGCCTTTTCCATCATGTCGGGCAGCGCCGCAGGGCTGGGCCCGGTCATGGTGAAGCTGGAGATCAGCTTGCTGTCGGGGCCGAAGCGCGCGGTGAAAGTGCCTTTGATCGGCCCGCCGGGATAGGAGTATTCGACCCGCGCAATCGGGGTCAGCACGTCGGCGGCGCCATATTGGTCGAGGATCACGCGCCACCACACGCGGCCGCGGCGGCCGGTCTGCCCGGCGTTGATCAGCAGCGTGTCGGCGCCGGTGCCCGCAGTGCGGACATAATCGATCGCGCTTTGACCGGTGTTATATTCGGCCCAGGCGCGCTGCCATGCGCTGCGCTGTTCGAACACCTGCGGAATGCCGTCGATCGAATAGACGGGGATGACGAGCAAGGGCGGCGAACGCAGCGTCCGGCCGCTGACGCCAAGAATCTGCCCCGCGCGAACGCGGTCGAACTGGACACCGAGCCTTGCGACATAGCGGCGCGGGCCGATCTGTTCCTGTTCGACGACGATCGCGGTAACGATGCCGTCGAGGACCGAATCACCAAGCGCCGGACCGTCGCTGCCATTCAATTTGCGATACAGCTGCGCCCAGCCCTTGCGCTGTGCCTCGCGCCAGCCCTTTTCGCGCGCATCCTCGGCATTATCGCCGGTGACGTCGACAAGAATGCCGCTCGCCAGAAAATCGCCGCTGCTGTTGATCGGGGTGATGCCGCGATTCCCGCGACTAATCTGCCCTTCGACCACCCCGACGAGGAGAATCGCAAAGAACAGGCCTAAAAGTGCGGCCCAACGCCAGTCGCGACGCTGCGACGCGCCCGATGCGGGCCAAAACTTCAGGCGGGGGAAAGCGGTCGAAATCATATCTTCTCTATGCTTTGCCCCCGAACCGGGGTGAAACGCAAGGTGCCAGGCAAGGAAATCATGGCAATTGTCGGCTGGAGTCGTTAGGCGCGCGAGCCATGGATGCCAAGCAGAACCCGCCCGCCTCGTACACTTATGCCCAAGCCGGAGTCTCGATCGACGCCGGCAATGCGCTGGTCCGTGCCATCGCTCCGCTCGCCCGTGCGACGCGGCGACCCGGCGCCGATGCCGACCTCGGCGGATTCGGCGGATTTTTCGACCTGAAAGCGGCGGGGTTCAACGACCCCCTGCTCGTCGCGGCGAATGATGGCGTCGGAACGAAGCTCAAGCTCGCGATCGAATCGGGCAAGCATGACGGCGTCGGTATCGACCTTGTCGCGATGTGCGCCAACGATCTGATCGTGCAGGGCGCCGAGCCGCTCTTCTTCCTCGACTATTATGCTACGGGCAAACTCGACAATGATGTCGCGACCGAAGTCGTCGCGAGCATCGCCGAGGGTTGCAAGCAGGCCGGCTGCGCGCTGATCGGCGGCGAGACCGCCGAAATGCCGGGAATGTATAGCGAGGGCGATTATGACCTCGCGGGCTTCTGCGTCGGCGCGGTCGAGCGCGATCAGGTGCTGACCGCCGACAAGCTCGCTGCGGGCGACGTGATTTTGGGCCTCGCTTCGTCGGGGGTGCATTCGAACGGCTTTTCGCTCGTGCGCCGACTCGCAGCCGACAAGGGCTGGAAGCTCGACCGCCCCGCCCTCTTCGACCAGAATATCCTGCTGATTGACGCGCTGATGGCGCCGACGCGCATCTATGTGAAGAGCCTGCTCCCGCTGGTGAAGACCGGCAAGATTCACGCACTCGCGCACATCACCGGAGGCGGGCTGCTTGAGAATATCCCGCGTATCCTGCCCGCGAACCTCCACGCGCATGTCGATGCCGATGCGTGGGAGCAGCCGCGACTGATGGCGTTCCTGCAGGCGCAGGGCAATATCGAGCCCGAAGAAATGGCGCGCACCTTCAACTGCGGCGTCGGCATGGCCGTCGTCGTTGCGGAAGCCGATGTTGACGCGGTGACCGCGGCGCTGACCGAAGCCGGCGAGACCGTCCACCGCATCGGCCATATCGCCGAGGGTACGAAGGGCTGTACGGTCACGGGCAGCACCGAAATCTGGAGCGCGCAAGCGGCCTGGACCGCGACGCACAACGGTTGATAAATTCGTCACCCTGAACTTGTTTCAGGGTCCATGGCCTGAGACCGCGATGTCTTACCATGGATGCTGAAACAAGTTCAGCATGACGAAAAAGGGGAAGCGATTGTGACGAAGGCCAAAGTCGCCGTCCTGATCTCGGGCACAGGCACCAATATGGCGGCACTGCTCTACGCCGCGAAGGCCGCCGATTGCCCGTATGAGATCATCCTCGTCGCCAGCAACGCCCCCGATGCACCGGGCCTCAAGCTCGCCAGCGCCGAAGGCATCCCAACCTGGGGCCTCTCGCACAAGGGCATGAAGCGCGACGTCTTCGACGCTCTCGTCGACGAACAGCTTCGCGCAGCGGGAACCGAATTTGTCGCGCTCGCCGGCTATATGCGCATCCTCAGCGATGATTTCGTTGCCCGCTGGCAGGGCCGGATGCTCAACATCCACCCCAGCCTGCTGCCGCTCTACAAGGGCCTCGACACTCACCAGCGCGCGATCGACGCGGGCGATGCCTTTGGCGGATGCAGCGTCCATATCGTCACCCCGGGGGTCGACGACGGCCCCGTCCTCGCGCAGACCCCGGTCGCGATCGCGCCCGGCGATACCGCCGAAAGCCTCGCCAAGCGGGTCCAGTTCGCCGAGCATCAGCTTTATCCGCCCACCCTCGCCGCCTTTGTGATGCGCGAGCGCAGCCCCGACTATCTGCTCGGCCGCGTCCGCGACCTCGCGATGGCGCTGCCCGAGGCCGACGAAGTCACCTCGCACGGTATGCCCTGCTTCGGGATCGTGAAGGGCAAGAAGTTCGCCTATTTCACGCAGGACCATCATGGCGACGGCAAGATCGCGATCCTGGTCAAGATCAGCGGCGCCGAGGAACAGGCGATGCTCATCGAACTCGATGAAGACCGCTATTACCGCCCCGCCTATTTCGGCGACAGCTGGGTCGGCGTGCGCCTCGATAGCGGCGACAATGACTGGGAGGCCGTGGGTGAATGGCTGCGCAAGAGCTGGCTCGCGGTGGCACCGAAGAAGCTGGCGGGACTGATGGGCATCGCCGACGAATTTTGATTACGCTCGTCATTGCGAGCGAAGCGAAGCAATCCAGAACGGGTTAGACACACTCTGGATTGCCGCGTCGCTCCGCTCCTCGCAATGACGATTCGGAAAATTGTCATTACAACCAAACAGAAAAGACCGCCGGATCGCTCCGGCGGCCTTTTTTGTTAGTTGTCCCGTTGGAGTCAGCCGACGATTTCTTCGGGCTTGAAGAAATACGCGATTTCGATCGCGGCATTTTCGTCGCTGTCCGAACCGTGAACCGTGTTCGCTTCGATGCTCTCGGCCAGTTCCTTGCGGATCGTGCCCGGCTCGGCGTTCTCGGGGTTGGTCGCGCCCATGATGTCGCGGTTGCGCTGCATTGCGTCCTCGCCCTCGAGGACCTGGACGACGACGGGGCCGCTGATCATGAATTCGACGAGTTCACCGAAGAAGGGGCGTTCCTTGTGGACCGCGTAAAAGCCTTCGGCCTGTTCGCGGCTCATGTGGATGCGCTTCGACGCGACGACGCGCAGACCGGCTTCTTCCAGCATCTTGGTGACGGCGCCGGTGATGTTGCGACGCGTGGCGTCGGGCTTGATGATCGAAAAGGTGCGGGTAACCGCCATGGGAAAGCTCCTGGTTTATTGTCTGTTGCGATGGCCGCGCCTCTAGCCGCGCTTTTGCTGCACCGCAAGAAAAGAGCGCGAACCACAGGCGGCGGGGTCAGGCCCCGCTGTAGGTGATCGCGCCTTCGACCATGTCGCCATTCTGCGTCGCGTTGATCTGGATCGTCGTCTTTGCGTCGCCCGGCTTTTCCGCGCCAATGATGATCGTATCCTCGGCGGCGATTTCGGAGGTCACCTTCATCCCGGCGCCGTCGATCTGCTTGCGATAATGGGCGACGACGTCGGCGGCCTTGCCCTTGACCTCAAAGCTCGCGAGGCCGCCTTTTCCGTCCTTGCCCGAACCAGCGAAACCGCCGGTCATCTTCGACCCCGGATAGGGTGTGATGCCTGCGGGCAATTTGGCGACGCCGCCGAACTGGACCTCGCCCTCCTCGGTCTTGATCGTCACCTTGCCGTTTTCGCCGTCGCCGCTGATCTTGTAGTCGGCGGTCTTGCCGGTTTCGGGGTCGGTATAAGTACCGCTGGCGACCTCCTTCTCCGATTTCGAACCGCACCCCGCCACGAGCAGCGCGACGGCCATGGCGGCGAAGACGGGGAATTTTACGCGGGTCGTCATGGCAGGATCTCCTGTCAGGGTTGAAACATTTCGAGCCCCATTGGCACGCGTCCGGCCTCCTTGTCGGTGACATATCTCACAGCATGCAAAGCCTATGGCCCCTCCGACCAACGCCCATTCTCATCCTGTTTCCAGAAACGATTGTCGACATCGTCGCGCGCCGCGAGCGTGCGCCATGTCGCGCGCGCGTCGTCGATGCGGCTGTTGTCGAAAAGCAGGAAGACGCGGTCGAAGCCCAGCGCCTCATCGCGCCATTCACCATCGGCCAGCGCGACCAGCCGCGCGCCATTGGCAGGCGTCGGATCGATTGTGCCCGCGATCAAAATGGGTTCGATCGCTTCGTCGGGCGATCCGGCCGCGCCGTGCGGCAGGAAGCTTGCGGGTTGCAGCGTCCATAGCGCCTCGTCGATCGCCTGCCGCTGCATCGCGGACGCGGCAACGACCAGCAAGCGGTCGCCCGCGCTCAAGATGCGCGTCGCGAGGACGGGGAGCACCCGTTCGACCGGGTCGCGGGTCAGCCGGTAAAAGTCGACGCGCGCCATGCTCCCCTACCCCGTTCAGCTCAGCCTTCGTGATTTTCGGCGATGAAGCGGTCGAGCAGGCGCACGCCATAACCCGTCGCGCCCTTCGCCCACACCGGACCATCCTTGTCGGCCCAGGCCGTGCCAGCGATGTCGAGATGCGCCCATATGACGCCCTCGTCGACATAGCGCTTCAGGAACTGCGCCGCGGTGATCGATCCGCCTTCGCGCGGGCCGATATTCTTCATGTCGGCAATCGGGCTGTCGATCAGCTTGTCGTAAGCGGGTGACAGCGGGAAGCGCCACAGCCGGTTGTTGCTGGTGTCGCCCGCCGCGATCAGCTGCGCAGCGAGGCCGTCATCATTGGCGAAGACGCCGGCATATTCATGGCCGAGCGAAATCACCATCGCGCCGGTCAGCGTCGCGAGGTCGACGATCACCTTCGGGCTATAGGCCTTTTGCGCCCAGCTGATCGCATCGCACAGCACCAGACGTCCTTCGGCATCGGTGTTGAGCACTTCAACCGTCTGACCCGACATGGTGGTGACGATGTCGCCGGGGCGCATCGCATTGCCGTCGGGCATATTTTCGACGAGGCCGACCACCCCGACGACATTAGCCTTCGCCTTGCGGCCCGCGATCGCCTTGATCGCGCCCGCGACCGCGCCCGCGCCGCCCATGTCCCATTTCATCATGTCCATGCCCGGTCCGGGCTTCAAACTGATGCCGCCGGTGTCGAAGGTGACGCCCTTGCCGATGAACACGACGGGGGCTTCGCCTACCTTGCCGCCGTTCCAGCGCATTGCGAGAAGGCGTGGCGGGCGAGTCGAGCCCTGTGCAACGCCGAGCAGCGCGCCCATGCCCAGCGCCTTCATCTGACGCTCGTCGAGGATTTCGAGTTCGACGCCCAGGTCAGCCAGATGCTGACAGCGCTCGACGAACGTCTCGGGATAAAGAATGTTCGGCGGCTCGGCGACCAGCGACTGGGTCAGCGCGACCCCCTCGGCAATCGCTTCGGATTCGGCCCAGCGGCCCGACAGATCGCCATGCGGTGACGCGATGGTGATGATTTTCAGGCTGGGCTTCGCATTGTCGGCGAGGCGCGTGCGATAGGTGTCGATGCGCCAGTTGCGGAGTCGTGCGCCCATGGCAAAGGCCAGCACATCATCCTCGTCGCTGTTTCCGGCGCCCGCGAAATCGACCTGAACCGCCGTCACGCCGCTGGTCTGGAGCCGCGCGGTCAGCGCTGCGCCACCGCGTTCGACGTCATGCGCCGTGCCTTCGCCGATCCCGACGAGAATCAGCCGCAGCGCGCGGTCGCCATCGACCGCCGCGGTCTCGGCGATCGTGCCCGCCGCACCCTCGAAGCGTGCCTGCCCGGCGGCCGCGGCGAGCAGTGCGCCGTGCGCTCCGCCGAGCCCGGCCAGCTCGCCCTTGCGGACCGGAAAGGCGACGACGTCGGCAGACGCATCGATTTGTGCGACAAACTGAATGTCCATCCTGTAACTCTCTTATGCGATGATTGATTGGAACGTGCCGGACCGATAGGGGTTTCGCTTGCGAGTTGCAAAAACAAAGCAGCCGGTCCAAGCCCGGGCGGACGCGACAAAGGTGTGGGACAAAGTAACGCAATGACATTGGCTTTGCTCCCGTGGGCAGCGAACAGGCGGCTGTTGTGGCTGGCAACCGCCAGTGGTCTGGCGATCGTCGCCAACCCGGTGAACGCCCAAAGCGCAGGCGACTCGCCCGCTCCCCCGCAGGCCTCTGGCGAGCCCGACCTGCAAACTCCCGACGTTGCTCCAACGGTCGCCGACGCCCCGGCTGTCGATGCCGAAGACCAGATCGGGTTTGCGGCCGACAATCTGAATTACGATACCGACACCGAAATCGTCGTCGCCGAGGGCCATGTCGCGATGAATCGCGAAGCGATTGCGATGCGCGCCGACAAGGTCACATGGAACCGCAAGACGGGCCAGGTCTTCGCCGAGGGCAATGTCGCGATCACCAATCCCGAGGGCGACACCGCCTATGGCGACAAGATCGAACTCACCGACACGTTGCGCGACGGCGTCGTCGACAATCTTCTGGTCGTCCTCGACAATGGCTCGCGCCTCGCTGCGATACGCGGCACCCGCTTCGAAAATGGCAATATCGAGCTGGAAAATGCCGCCTACACCCCCTGTCCGGTCGAGGATAATGCGGGGTGCCCCAAGAATCCGACATGGCGGATCCGCGCCGTCCGGGTGATTTATGATCACGCGAAGAACAAGATTCGCTACAAGGGCGCGCGGGTCGAGATTTTCGGCCTGCCTTTGATCCCGCTGCCCGGACTCAGCCATCCTTCAAACAGCGAAGCGGGAAGTGGAATCCTGGTTCCCGAAGTGCGGTTCGATCGCACCAACGGGTTCGAAATCGCGGTGCCCTATTATCTGCGCGTCGCACCCGACCGCGACGCCACCATCACACCGCATGTCTACACCAATGCGGCGCCGATGATCGAAGGCGAGTTTCGCGCCCTGACCGACATCGGCTCGTTCCGCCTGAACGGCTATGCGACCTATAGTTCGGTCGTTCCCCTGACGGGAACGGGATCAGGCGTCGTTCAGAGCAAGGAATTCCGCGGCTATCTGGAAAGCGCGGGCAAGTTCCAGTTCGATCCGCGCTGGAGCTTCAGCTATTCGGGCCGCATCACCACCGACCGCACCTTCATGCGCCGGTACGACATCAGCCGCGATGACCGGCTGCGTTCGACCTTCGAACTCGAACGGATCGGCGGCCAAAGCTATTTGTCGATTGCCGGCTGGGCGACGCAGACGCTGCGCGCGGGCGACGTCCAGGGACAGCAGCCAATCGCACTGCCGATCATCGATTATCGCCAGCGACTGGCCGACCCGTTGCTGGGCGGGCAGGTCGAGCTCCAGCTCAACACGCTGGCGATCGGGCGTACCGCGGGACAGGATACGCAGCGCGCCTTTGCCGGTGCACGCTGGGATCTGCGCGGTCTGACCGGTCTGGGCCAGGAAGTCACACTGACCGCGCTGGTACGCGGCGATGTGTATCACAGCGATGAAAATCTGCTGACCGCCGTTCCAGGTTATCGCGGCAAATCGGGCTGGCAGGCCCGCGGAATCGCTGCGGTCGCCGCCGACATGCGCTGGCCGTTCATCGGCGAATTCATGGGCGGCACCCAGACACTGACCCCGCGGGTTCAGGTCGTCGCGACCCCGCCGATCCGGAATCTCGACATCCCGAACGAGGATTCGCGTGCTTTCGACCTTGAGGACGGCAATTTGTTCGCGATCAACCGCTTCAACGGTCATGACCGGTTCGAGGATGGCGCGCGCATCACCTATGGCGTCGAATGGAATTTCACGCGGCCGGGGTTCAGCGTCAACAGCGTCGTCGGCCAAAGCTATCGCTTGTCCGAAAAATCGTCGCTGTTTCCCGATGGCACCGGCCTGACCGACCGGACGTCCGACATCGTCGGGCGGACGACGATCGCCTATCAGGATTTCCTGCGCCTGACCCACCGCTTCCGCCTCGACAAGGATAATCTGGCGGTTCGCCGTAACGAGTTCGACGCGACGATCGGCAGCCGGTCGACCTATGCCGTACTCGGCTATTCACGGCTCAATCGCGATATCACGATGCTGGCCGAAGATTTGCAGGACCGCGAGGAAGCGCGCGTCGGCGGCCGTGTGGCGGTTGCGAACAACTGGTCGATTTTCGGCTCGGCGATCGTCGACCTGACCAGCCAGCATGACGATCCGGGGAGCCAGGCCGACGGGTTCGAGCCGATTCGGCACCGGCTGGGCGTCGCCTATGACGACGAATGCCTGTCGATCGCACTGACCTGGCGCCGCGACTATATCGACACCGGCGACGCAAGGCGCGGCAACAGCTTTTCCTTCCGCATCGCTTTTCGCAATCTGGGGTTCTGATCGCTGCTTTTGTTCAGCAAAAGCAGTCCGGCGCCCCGTCGCACATCTCCCCTCTGCCGACTCCGCTCAGCTTGCGTTCAGCGTCGCAAGCCTAACCCGGCCTCCGTAAAAGGTCCGAATAGCGGATTGCGCTGGACCATCAGGCGTCTCCGCTGATACGGAGCAAGCCGTTATTTCTCGAATAGGGTAGCAATGACCAAATTTTCGACCATCATCGGCCTGATCGCCGTAGCGAGCGTCGGCGCGGCCCCAGTGCTGGCGCAGACCGTTGCCGATAACGAAGTCCCGACAACCAGCCTCGCCATTCCGGGCAATGTCCAGCTTTATGGCGATGCAAAGGCCAATGTCTATCGCCCGTCGGCGACGGTGAATGGCGAAATCATCACGGCGACCGACATCGCCCAGCGTATGGCGCTGATCCGCATTGCGAACAACAATGTCGAATTGCCGGCCGAAGAAGAACAAAGGCTGCGCAGCCAGGTGTTCAGCAATCTGATCGACGAAAAGCTGCAGATCCAGGAAGCCCGGGCAGCCGAAATCACGATCGACGAGAATCTGATCAACGAACAATTTGCGCGCCTCGCGCTGCGGTTCAAGCAGACCCCCGAACAATTCACGGCCTATCTGGCGTCCAAGGGGTCCTCGGCGGCCGCGGTGAAGCAACAGATTCGCGGCGAATTCGCATGGGACCGCCTGCTGTCGCGCAACATCCAGTCGACGACCAACGTATCGACCGAAGAGGTAGAATCGGTCGTTCAACGGATGAACGACGCCAAGGGACAGGATGAATTCCACCTCGGCGAAATCTATTTGTCGGCGACCCCCGACAATGCCGCAGCGGTGAACGAAAACGCGCAGAAAATCATTCAGGCTTTGCAAGGTGGCGGCAGCTTCGCCGCCTATGCCCGCCAGTTTTCCGAAGCCTCGACGGCCGTTGTCGGCGGCGATCTCGGCTGGGTGAAGGCCGGCCAGCTCCCGGCCTCGATGGCCGAAGCAGCGACGCAGATGCAACCCGGCCAGATGGTTGGCCCGATCGAGGTTCCAGGCGGCATGTCGATCATGTTGCTCATCGACCGGCGCCAGGTGCTGACCGCCGATCCGCGCGACGCGGTGCTCAGCCTGAAACAGCTTTCGCTGGCATTCCCGGCAGGGACAACCCCCGCCCGCGCGTCCGAACTGGCAAGCCAGTTCGCCGAAGCCACGCGCAGCATCGCCGGTTGCGGTGCGGCCGACGCCGTCGCGCAGAAACTGGGCGCGAGCGTGGTATCGCGCGACAATATGGCGATGCGCGCGCTGCCTGCACCGCTGCAGCAGACGCTGATCAATCTGCAGATCGGCCAGACGACGCAGCCCTTTGGCGCGGCGAACGAAGGCATCAGCGTCCTCGTCCTGTGCGGGCGCGACATGCCGCAGACTGCAACGGCACCCAATTTGCAGGAAATCGAAAATCGCCTGTTGGAAGAAAAGGTCAACAAGCGCGCCCAACGCTATCTGCGCGACCTGCGCCGGGACGCCGTGATCGAATATAGCTGATGCCCGCTACCAATCCTCGACGTCCGATCGCGGTCACCATCGGTGACCCGGCGGGCGTCGGCTCCGAAGTGACCGGCGGCGCGTGGACCGCGCGCCACGAATTTGACCTGCCCCCATTCGTCGCCATCGGCGACATCGCCGCAATCTCCGCGGTCTGGGACGGCCCGATTGCGCGCGTCAGCGACATGGAAGAGGCGCTGCGGACCTTCGACGACGCGCTGCCGGTCTGGCATCTGGAGGACAGCGGCCCGCTGACCCCCGGCACGCCGACCGCGGCGGGCGCGACCTGCGCGCTCCACGCACTCGAAACCGGGATCGGGATGACACGGACGCAGGCAAGCTGCGCGCTCGTCACGGGGCCGGTGTCCAAATTTGCGCTGCACGGCATCGGCTATACCCACCCCGGGCAAACCGAATTCATCGCCGAACGCTGCGGCGTCACCGCCACCAATGCGGTGATGATGCTGGCCGGGCCCGGCCTGCGCGTTGTGCCGCTCACCGTCCATATTCCGCTGTCGGAAGTGCCCGAGCGGCTGACCACCGACCTCATCGTCGCGAAGGCGCGCGTTACCGCGCGCGCGCTGCGCCGCGATTTCGGCATCGCCGAGCCGCAACTCGCGATCGCGGGCCTCAACCCGCATGCGGGCGAAAGCGGCGATCTGGGCAGCGAGGAAGCACAGATTATCCAGCCCGCGATCGAGCAGTTGCAAAGCGAAGGCATTGCGATCGATGGCCCGCTGGCATCGGACAGTCTGTTCGCGCCGCACGTCCGCACCCGCTATGACGCGCTGCTGTGCTGCTATCACGATCAGGCGCTGGCGCCCTTCAAGGCGCTGCATTTCCACGACGGGGTCAATCTGACCCTCGGCCTGCCGATCATCCGCACCTCGCCCGACCATGGCACCGCGTTCAACATCGCGGGCAAGGGTCTGGCCGATCCGCGGCCGACGATCGCCGCCATCGCGCTCGCCGCAACCCTCGCCGCGAGCCGCGAGCGCAACGCCGTTCCCGCCGCGTGACCACCGAACCGACGCGCAACCTGCCGCCGCTGCGCGAGACCGTGCGTGCGCACGGTCTGTCGGCGAGCAAGGCGCTGGGACAGAATTTCCTGTTCGACGAACAATTGCTCGACCGGATCGCGGCGCTGCCCGGCGACCTTAAGGGCGCCACAGTGTTCGAGGTCGGCCCGGGCCCCGGAGGCCTCACGCGCGCTTTGCTGCGTGCCGGAGCGCGGGTGATTGCGGTCGAACGCGACGATCGCTGCCTGCCGCTGCTCGCCGAACTGGGTGAGGTGTTTCCGGGCCAGCTCATGGTGATCGCCGACGATGCGATGGCGGTCGATGTCGACGCGCTGACCGGCGGCGAGCCCTATCATATCGTCGCCAACCTGCCCTATAATGTCGGCACCGCGCTGTTCACCCGCTGGCTCGAGCCCAAAGCCTGGCCGCCGCGCTGGCTGTCACTGACCCTGATGTTCCAGGCCGAAGTCGCCGAGCGGATCATCGCCAAGCCCGACACCTCCGCCTACGGTCGGCTGAGCGTCCTCTCACAATGGCGCACGACCGCCAAAATCCCGATGCGCGTCCACCGATCGGCCTTCACTCCGCCGCCCAAGGTGATGTCGGCGATCATCCATGTCACACCCGGCGAACAGCCCGAGGGCGTTAAACCCGCACTCCTGTCCAAGCTCACCGAAAAGGGTTTCGGCCAGCGCCGCAAAATGCTGCGCCAGAGCCTGAAGGGCGTCGAGGGCGCGGTCGCCGCGCTGGAAACATTGGGAATCGACCCGACCCGCCGCGCCGAAACGGTGACCGTCGCCGAATGGGTGGCACTGGCGCGCACGCTGAGCGCCTGACAAAAGCGCACACCCCTCAAACCCTGAGCTAGGCAGATAGCGGCCCCGGCTTTCGCCGGGAAACCGCTTCTTTGGCCGACGCTCTCAGAGTTATGCCGCTGCCTTCTTCGCCTGGCGATATTTGTGCAGCAGCGGTTCGGTATAGCCCGACGGCTGCGTCACACCCTCGAAGATCAGTGCGCGCGCCGCCTGATACGCGATGCCCTCCG
This sequence comes from Sphingopyxis witflariensis, assembly GCF_002205635.1. Taxonomy (GTDB): domain Bacteria; phylum Pseudomonadota; class Alphaproteobacteria; order Sphingomonadales; family Sphingomonadaceae; genus Sphingopyxis; species Sphingopyxis witflariensis. Next base: position 60,605 of record NZ_NISJ01000007.1, read on the forward strand.
GGGTCAGCTTCTCATAGAGCGCGTCGCCGGCATTTTGGGCGTCGACCTTGGTCGCCATGCGCGCCAGCGCAGCGTCGACCTGCGCCTCGGTGCAGACGCCGTGGAGCAGCCAGTTGGCGAGCGCCTGACTGGCGATGCGCAGCGTCGCCCGGTCTTCCATCAGGCCGATATCGTCGATGTCGGGAACCTTCGAACAACCGACGCCCTGATCGATCCAGCGCACGACATAGCCGAGGATGCCCTGGCAATTATTATCGAGTTCGCGGGTGATTTCAGCTTCGCTCCAGTTGCGGCCGGTTGCGACCGGAATGTTGAGCAAACGGTCGAGTGACGGGACCGCTTCGCCCGCAATTTCCTTCTGGCGCGCGAACACATCGACCTGATGATAATGCAGCGCGTGCAAGGTCGCAGCGGTCGGCGACGGCACCCATGCGGTGTTCGCGCCCGATTTCGGATGGCCGATCTTGGCTTCGAGCATGCCCTTCATCAGGTCGGGCATCGCCCACATGCCCTTGCCGATCTGTGCCTTGCCGCTGAGCCCGCAGGCGAGGCCGATGCGGACATTGCGGTCCTCGTACGACGCGATCCAGTCGCTCGCCTTCATCTCGCCCTTGGGAATCATCGGCCCTGCGCGCATCGAGGTGTGGATTTCGTCGCCGGTGCGGTCGAGGAAGCCGGTGTTGATGAAGACGATACGGTCCTTCACTGCGTGGATGCACGCGGCAAGATTGGCGCTGGTACGGCGTTCCTCGTCCATCACGCCGACCTTCATCGTGTGGCGCGGAAGGCCGAGCATATCTTCGACCGCGTCGAACAGACGGTCGGTGAAGCCGCACTCCTCGGGCCCGTGCTGCTTGGGCTTGACGATATAGATGCTGCCCGCGCGGCTGTTGTTGAGCGTCCCGAGGCTTTTCAGATCATGGAGCGAGCAAAGGCTGGTGAACACCGCGTCGCACAGGCCCTCGGGCGCTTCGCTACCATCGGCGAGCTTGACCATCGGGGTCGTCATCAGATGGCCGACGTTGCGCACGAACATCACGCTGCGCCCCGGCAGGGTGAAGGCGGCGCCATCGGGTGCGGTCCAAGCGCGGTCGGGCTCCATTGCGCGGGTGACGGTGGCGCCGCCCTTGGCAAAGCTTTCGGTCAAGTCGCCGCGCATCAGGCCGAGCCAGTTGGTGTAGCCGAGGGTCTTGTCTTCGCCATCGACAGCGGCAACGCTGTCCTCAAGGTCGATGATCGTCGTGAGCGCAGCCTCGAGCAGCACATCGGCGATGCCGGCGGGGTCGGTCTGGCCGATCGCGCTCGCGGGGTCGATCACCAGCTCGATATGCAAGCCGTTGTGCTTGAGAAGGATGCCGCCGGGCTTGGTGCCCACGAGTTGCGCGGGGTCGGCGAGCGCGGGCTGACCGCCCTGCCAGTCGGCCCAGCTTCCCGACGCCAGCGGCACGGCTTCGTCGAGGAAAGCCTTGGCGCGCGCGATCACCGCCGCACCGCGCGTCGCGTCATAACCGCCGGGCTTGGCGGGCGGCGCATCGAGCGCGTCGGTGCCGTAAAAGGCATCGTACAGACTGCCCCAGCGCGCGTTGGCGGCGTTCAGCGCGAAGCGCGCGTTGAGCGCGGGGACGACGAGCTGCGGCCCCGCCATCGTCGCAATTTCGGGGTCGACATTTTGCGTGCCGACCTGAAACGCTGCAGGTTCGGGGACGAGATAGCCGATTTCGCGGAGGAAGGCCTGATAGGCGGCGGCGTCGTGCGCCTGCCCTTCGCGACCCTGATGCCAGGCGTCGATCTTGGCCTGCAAATCCTCACGCTTGGCCAGCAGCGCCGCATTTTCGGGGGCGAACTTGCCGAGCAGCGCGGCGAAATCGGCCCAGAATTTATCGGCGTCGAGCCCCGTTCCGGCGAGCGCCTTCGCTTCAACGAAATCGACAAGACGCGAATCGATCGACAGGCCGTGGCGGCCCAGGAAATCAGTCATGTTGCACCCTTTGGTCGGCGCGGCTGCGCCAGTGGACCCGGGGAGGAAAGGGCCGCTGCCCTATGCCGCGATTGATCGAGCTTGGCAACCGGGGGCTAACGCGAAATCTCGATCGCGGGCGGCGGCGCCGGCGGCATTTCGTTGAGCGCGACGCGGACCTGATTGCGGCCGCCCGCCTTGGCCCGGTACAGCGCGGTGTCGGCGCGGCGCGCCAGTTCGAACAATGTGTCGCCGGGCATCAGTTGCGCCGCCCCGAACGACGCCGACACCGCATGGTCGATACCATCCACCGAAATGGCGGCGAAGGCGGCGCGCACGGTTTCGGCATAGGCGCGCCCGTCGGCGAGATTGGCGCCGACGATGAACACCGCGAACTCTTCGCCCCCCAACCTGCCGACCATGGCTTTATCAGGCGCCGTTTCGCCCAGCACGCGGGCGAATTCGGCGATCACGCTGTCGCCCGCAGCATGGCCATAGCTGTCGTTGATCGCCTTGAAACGGTCGAGGTCGGCGGTGACGAGCACCGCCGGTCCGCCCGACCGCAAAGTCTGCGCGAGCGCGCGGTCGGCACGATCCTCGAAACCGCGACGATTGAGCAGCCCCGACAGAGCATCGGTTTCCGATCGCGCCATCATTTCGGCCGCTGTGTCGCGCATCATCACGAGCAACAGCACGAGCCCGAGCATGACGAGCGTCACCGCCGCCAGGCTTTGCGAAATCGCGGCATAGGTTGTCGCCATATAGCCCTGCGGCGCAGTTGCCGTCCCCGCCAGAAAGCCGATCAGCGGCTTGGAGAGATAAATGAGCGCGGCGACCACTTGCAGAACGAGCAGCAGCAGATCGAGCGCCTGGCGACGCCCCGAGCGCAGAATGACGAACGCGAACAAGGATTGCGCCGCGAAATAGGGAAACTGGTACAGGATGGCGCGCAGTGGCGACGCATAGGGGAGCGTGAAGATCACCGGCGTCGCAAGGATGGTGAAACCCCAGATCGCTGCGACCGCGAACCATGGCGGCTCCACGCGATAGTGATGCGCGACGCCGACGAGGCAAAAAGTCATGGCAAGCAGAACGATCAGAAAAATGCCGATACCGACGACGGTCGGGTCCGACGTCTGGCTGAGCAGAAACTCTAACGCGACGTTGCCGATCGCCAGACTATAGCCCAACGCGACCCATTTTGCGCCGCGCGCCGTGCGGTTCGTCGCCGCCACCACGCCGAACGCGACGGCAAAAATACCGGCGATGAACATGTTGATGCCAAGGACGAAAGCTGCTGTCATCGATCCACTCGAGAGGTGTTCCGCTCCTCTAGGGAGCCGTATCCGAAATTTTCGTTAATCCATTGCGATTCGGAAGCATTTGATCGCCTCCTGCCCCAGGCGCGCGGCCCTTACAGTGATTTGCGGCACAACCACGATAATAATGTATCGACAATAATATCGCGCGGGGGTGCCAAAGCCCCTTTCCGCTCGCTATACGGTGCCGATGACCAGCGTCACGGCAACCGAAAGTGCGATGATCGAGCGGGCGGCCGATGCTCCGATGCTGCATCATGTCGAACAATGGGCCGCGATCAACAGCGGGACCGGCAATCTGGCCGGACTGAAAGCCGTCGCGGGACTTCTCACCGACGCCTTTGCGGTGCTGCCAGGTACGATCCGTCTCGTCGCGCCCGACCCAGTCGAAAGCGTCGATGCGTCCGGTGCGCTGCGAACGACCCAGCGCGGCGATCATCTCCACCTGCGCGTTCGTCCCGATGCGCCGGTGCAATTGCTGCTGACCGGTCATATGGACACGGTGTTCGCCGTCGATCATCCTTTCCAGACGTTGCAATGGCGCGAGCCAGGGGTGCTCAACGGCCCCGGCACCGCCGATATGAAGGGCGGGATCGCGGTGATCCTCGCCGCCCTCACCGCGCTCGAAGCATCGCCGCTCGCGGGCCGTGTCGGCTATGACGTGATGATCAACAGCGACGAGGAGACGGGAAGCCACGCCTCCGCCGCGCTGATCGCCGAACTGGCGAAGGGCAAAACCGCCGCGTTGACCTATGAACCCGCGTTGCCCGACGGGACGCTGGCGGGCGCGCGGCCGGGGAGCGGAAATTTCTCGATACTGATCCATGGCCGCTCGGCCCACGCGGGGCGCAATCCCGAAGAGGGGCGCAATGCGCTCATTGCGGCTGCCGATCTGGCGCTGCGGCTCAATGCGTTGAAATCGACCGCCCTCAAGGTCAATCCCGCAAAGATCGACGGCGGCGGCCCCAACAATGTCGTGCCCGATCAGGCAATTCTGCGCGTGAACATGCGCCCGTCGACGCCGGAGGCGATGATCGCGGCCGAAGCGGCGCTGCGCGATGCGATCGCCGCCGTCTCGCGTGATCATGATGTGCATTGTCACCTTCACGGCGGCTTCAACCGCCCGCCCAAGCCGCTCGATGCCGCGGCGACGCGCCTGTTCGAGCTGGTCCGCGATTGCGGCGCCGCGCTCGGCCTGACGATCGGCTGGAACGCGACCGGGGGCGTGTGCGACGGCAATAATATCGCCGCCTGTGGCATTCCCGTGGTCGATACGATGGGCCCGCGCGGCGGCGCCATCCATTCGGCCGACGAATTTCTGATCACCGACAGCCTGCCCGAGCGCGCGCAGCTGTCGGCGCTGACCATATTGAGAATAGCAGAACGGGGGACTGTGTGAACTATGTGATCCGGGCGGCCAAGCCGGGCGATTTGCAGAGCATTTACGAAATGGCGAAACTGACGGGCGGCGGCTTCACCAACCTGCCCCCCGACAAGAAGGCGCTGCGCACCAAGCTCGATCGCACCGAGGCGAGCTTTGCCAGCGACAGGGAATATCCGTCGGACGAGCTCTATCTGCTCGTGCTCGAGGACCTCGACAGCGGCGAGGTGCGCGGCACCTGCCAGATTTTCGGGCAGGTCGGCCAGCGCTGGCCCTTCTATAGTTATCGCATCGGGACCGACAGCAAGCATAGCGAGCAGCTCGACCGAACCTTTCACGCACAGGTACTGATGCTCAGCAACGATCTCAACGGCGCGAGCGAGGTCGGCGGGCTGTTCCTTCACCCCGCAGCACGCGCCGGAGGCCTCGGCCTGCTGCTTGCACGTTCACGTTATTTGTTCATCGCCCGCCACCGCGCGCGCTTTGGCGACCGCATCCTCGCCGAGTTGCGCGGCGTGATCGACGAAGCGGGCGGATCGCCCTTTTGGGACGGCGTCGCGGGCAAGTTTTTCGGGATGAGCTTTCAGGAAGCCGACCAGTTCAACGCGGTCCACGGCAACCAGTTCATCGCCGACCTGATGCCCAAGCATCCGGTCTATATCGCGATGCTGGGCGATCATGCGCGCAGCGTGATCGGCGTCCCGCACCCCAGCGGCCGCGCCGCGATGCGGATGCTGGAAAATGAAGGCTTCGCTTACGAAAATTATGTCGACATCTTCGACGGTGGCCCGACAATGACCGCACGCACCGATCAGGTAGCCAGCATTCGCAACGCCCGGCATGTCGCGGTGTCGGCGATTGCGGATGGCAGTGATGACGCGCTGGTCGCCACCGGCCAACTCGCCGATTTCCGATGCTGCTTCGGGCAAGTCAGCGACGGCGGAACGCTCGACAACCATGCCGCGAAGCTGCTGAAGATCGCTGCGGGCGACGAGATCAGCTGGATCGGGCGCTGAACATGCTTACCGAAATCAACTTCGACGGCATCATCGGCCCGACCCATAATTATGCTGGCCTCAGCCAGGGCAATATCGCTTCGGCCACCCACAAAGGCGACGCCTCGCAGCCGCGCGCCGCGGCGCTGCAGGGCATCGACAAGATGCGCCACAATCTGGCACTCGGACTACCGCAGGGCTTTTTCATGCCGCTCGATCGCCCCGATGCGCCGTGGCTCGAAACGCTGGGCACGACGCCCGACAGCGCCGAACCGCATCTGCGCGCGCAGGCATGGTCGGCGTCGTCGATGTGGGCGGCCAATGCCGCGACCGTCTCCCCCGCCCCCGATAGCGCCGATGGCAAATGCCATCTGACCGTCGCCAATCTCGTCACCATGCCGCACCGCAGCCACGAATGGCCCGGAACGCTCGCGCAGCTTCGCCTCGCCTTTGCCGACCCCGCCTTTGCGGTCCATGCCCCCGTTCCGGCACCCTTCGGCGACGAAGGCGCGGCGAACCATATGCGGCTGTGCAACGGTCATGACGGGGCAGGCGTCGAGATTTTCGTTTATGGTATCGGCGGCGGCCGCTTCCCGGCGCGCCAGCATCTCGACGCGTCGAAGGCGATCGCGCGTCATCACCGACTCGATCCCGCCCGTACGCTCTTCATTCGCCAGTCGGACACCGCAATCCAAGGCGGCGCCTTCCACAATGACGTCGTCGCGGTCGCGAACGAACATGTATTGTTCACCCACGAAACCGCGTTCGAGGATCGCGAGGCCGCGCATGCGGAAATCCGCGCCGCCTTCCCCGCGGTCGAAATCGTCGAAGTGGCCGCGAGTGCGGTCAGCCTGCCCGACGCGATCAAATCCTATTTGTTCAACGCCCAGCTTGTCAGTCTGCCCGATGGCGGCGGCATGGGACTGGTGCTGCCGAGCGAGGCGCGCGAGACGCCATCGGTATGGCGATGGCTGGAAGCGCATGTCGCCGGCAATGGCCCGATCCGCCGCCTGCTGCCCGTCAATGTCCGCCAGTCGATGGCGAACGGCGGCGGCCCCGCCTGCCTGCGGCTGCGCGTCGTCGCCGATCCCGCCACGGTCGATCCGCGCTTCATGGCCGATCATGCCAAGCTCGACCGCATCGCCGAAGTGGTGACCAGCCACTGGCCCGAGGCAATTGCCCCCGGCGACCTCGCCTCCACCGCGCTGCTGGCCGACGTGCGACGCGCGCGTGCAACGCTGCTTGATGCGTTGGGGCTGAGTGAGCTTGGCTGAGCCTTCATTGTCGCCCCTTCCCTCGCCTGTCGGATTAACTTACAGTTTACCATAAGCCCGGCGCGCCAAATCCCCGATTTGCGCCACTGGCACGGCTCTTGCTGGAATGATGGTGATGCTGAAGAAAATCGGACGGCTGTTCATCATCAAGACGCGCTTTGAGGCGTGCCTGATCATTTATGCCTTGGGTGTGGGGGCAATCGCCCGCGGCATGGCCTATCTCGATCAATATCCCGGTGTCGGCGGCAAGCTGCTGCTCGCCGCGTGTACCGGCTCGGTATTTCTGGCGGGGGCCAAGATTTTCGACTGCTTGCGCTATGAGCAGGCCGAGACGGCGGCCAAGGCCAGTCAATATCCCACCCAATAGCGCCGAGTTGCACCGCCGGACTTTCGCGCGTCACCGAAACCTGCCAAGGGTGGCCGCATGACACGGATCGGCGGCAATCCCGCTATCAGCACCGAACATGCCTATGGCCTGACGCTCCGCGTTGCGCGCTGGCGTCAGGGTGCAGGCGGCGTGCCTTTGCTGTTCCTCAACGGCATTGGCGCCGACATCGCCGCCGCGGCCCCTTTGCTCGCCCGGATCGACGGGCGCGAGGTGTGGACGCTCGACATGCCCGGCGTCGGCGGGTCACCCGATACGCTGCTCCCCTATAATGCGCCTACGATGGCGTCGGTGGTGATGGAGATTGCCGACCGTCTGGGCCATGTGCAGATTGATGTCGCCGGTTTCAGCTGGGGCGGCGCGCTGGCGCAGCAGATTGCGGTGCAGTTTCCGGAGCGTATCCGCCGCCTGATCCTCATGGCGACGACGCCTGCCGTGACCGCGCCGGGGATCGGCTGGGCGGCGTTGCTCGACTCGGATATGTTGGCGAGCGGGATGAAGCTGCCGACCGCAACTCCGCTCGGCCTTGCCTATCAGGGCCTCGCAATGGCGGGATGGACGAGCGCCGCAATGCTGCCGCAGCTGAAGACGATGCCGGTCCTGATCCTGATGGGCCGGAATGACGGGATTGTTCCCGCAAGCCACGGCCAGATGATCGCCAATCTGATCGATAACTCAGTGCTGGAGGTGGTGCCCGGATCGCACCTCTTCCCCTTCACCCACGCCGCCGATATTTCGCTGCGGATCAGCGCGTTTCTGGATCAGCAGCCACAGGCGGCGCAGCAGCAGCAAGTCGCCGCGTAAGGAAGTCGGCGATCGCCGCCGCGGTCGCATCGGGCGCTTCCTCCATCGGCAAATGGCCAATGCCATCGAGCAACACGACTTCCGACCCTGTGATACGTTCGTGGAAAGTCTCCGCTGCGGTCGCGTTGATCAGCCGGTCCTCCTTGCCAAACAGGATCAGCGTCGGCGCCGTGATCGCCCCGATCTGCTCCGCCATCGCGGGTTCGCGGTCCATCCGCGCGCGCAGCACCGTCGCCTCGCGATTGCCCGGAAAGCGCAGCAGTTCCCAATAGCGGTCGATCATCGCATCATCGACAATCGCCTGTTGGGCGACCGATCCGCGCAGCGATTGTTCGACCAGCATGCGCGGGGTGATCTGCGTCGCGAGCCAGCGACCGAACGGATATTCGAGAACGCGAAAGCCAATGTTCGATTCGGGGCGCTTCTCTCCCTGGCGCAGCGGCATGCCGGCGGCGTCGAGCAGCAGCAGCGCGTCGACGCGCGCCGGCTCCATCAGCGCATAACGCCATGCGACCCAGCCGCCCATCGAATTGCCCCCAAGGACGAAATGGTCGAGCCCGAGCTTCGCCGCGACGACATCAATCGCAGCGATCATGCCGTCGGCGCTATAATCCTTGTCAGGGGTGCCGCCGGTCAGCCCATGACCCGGCAGATCGAGCGTAACGATGCGATAGCGATCGCCGAGCCGCTTCACGAGCGGCTCCCAAGTGTGAAGGCTGGCGTTCGATCCGTGGAGCAGAACGATCGCCGGACCATCCTTCTTACCCTGATCGCGATAATGGATGCGCTGCCCCGCCGGGCCATCGACGAACGCCGCATTCGGCCCGCCATATTTGGCGATCATCTCGTCACGGTCGGTATCCGAAGTGCGCAAGAGCAGGAAGATAGCGAGGATCGCGACGACCAGGCCGAGCGGGATCATCACCCGCTTGCGGCGGATCAGGGACCGCCTTGGCGGTTCGGGTTCAAATTCGTCGTCGTCGAACATCGATCATGCCCCCCTCAGAGCCGGCGAGACCCTAGCGTGTCGGGGCATGACGTCAATGCATGGAAAAACTATTCGTCGATCCGTCTACGAAAAGTTTCAGGCAAAAACAACAGCCCAACAACAAGCGTGATCACCGCGACAACCACCGGATACCAAAGGCCGTAATAAATATTGCCCGTCGCCGCGACCATCGCGAACGCCGTCGTGGGCAGAAAGCCGCCGAACCAGCCATTGCCGATATGATAAGGCAGCGACATCGCAGAATAACGGATGCGGCTGGGGAAAAGCTCGACCAGAAGCGCCGCGATCGGGCCGTATACCATCGTGACAAGCAACACGAGGTAGAAGAGGATCGCGACGACCAGCGGCTTGTTGATCGCCGCAGGATCGGCCTTCGCCGGATAGCCCGCCGCCGCAGTCGCCTCCGCCAGTTCCTTGCGAAACGCCTCGGCCGCACCGGCGCGCTCATTCTCGGCGATCCGCCAGGGTTCGGGCGCGGTCAGCACGCGATCGCCGATACGAACCTCTGCGGGCAGAATGGTGACGGTGCCCCGCGCGACATTGGTATAGCTGACCCCCGCCTTGGCCAGCGCGGCCTTGGCAATGTCGCAGCCGCTGTTTTCGAACTTGTTCTTGCCGACGGGATCGAACTGGAAGGAGCAGGCGCCGGGGTTGGCGGTGACGATCACCGCCGCGCTCTCCTGCGCCTTCGCCATCGCAGGATTGGCGGCGGCGGTGAGCAAATGGAAGGCGGGAAAATAGGTCAGTGCCGCGAGCGCGCAGCCGGCAAGGATGATCGGCTTGCGCCCGATCTTGTCACTGAGCCAGCCGAAGAGAATGAAAAAGGGCGTACCGAGCGCAAGCGCGACGGCGATCAGAATGTTGGCGGTCGCGCCGTCGACCTTCAGCGTCTTTTCGAGAAAGAAGAGCGCATAGAATTGGCCGGTGTACCAGACCACCGCCTGCCCCGCGACCGCGCCCATCAGCACGATCAGCACAAGTTTCAGGTTCGCCCAGCGGCCAAAGGCTTCGGTCAGCGGCGCCTTCGACGTCGTGCCCTCGTCCTTCATCTTCTGGAAGACCGGGCTTTCCTCAAGTTGGAGGCGTATCCACAGCGACACGCCGAGCAGGATCACCGAGATCAGGAAGGGAATCCGCCAGCCCCAGCTGATAAAGGCCTCCTCGCCGATCAGATAGCGGGTGGCGATGACGACGAGCAGCGCCGCGAACAGCCCAAGCGTCGCTGTGGTCTGAATGAAGCTGGTGAAGAGGCCGCGTTTACCCTCGGGTGCATGTTCGGCGACATAAGTGGCAGCGCCGCCATATTCGCCGCCGAGCGCGAGCCCCTGAAGCAGGCGGAGCACGACGAGCAACACCGGCGCCGCGACCCCGATCGAGGCATAGCTGGGCAACACACCGACGAGGAAGGTCGAGGCGCCCATCAGGCCCATGGTGACGAGGAAAGTGTTCTTGCGCCCGACCAGATCGCCGATGCGCCCGAACACGAGCGCCCCGAAAGGCCTGACGGCGAAGCCTGCGGCAAAGGCGGCGAGCGCGAAGATGAAGCCGGTGGTTTCGTTGACGCCCGAGAAGAATTGCGCCGAGATGATCGTCGCAAGCAGGCCGTAGAGGTAGAAATCATACCATTCGAAAACCGTGCCGAGCGAGGACGCAAGGATTACCTTGCGCTCGCTCTGGCGGGTTTCGGTGGTTGCCACCGCGATATGTTCGCTCATCCTCTTCCCCGTTCGCCCTGAGCCCGTCCAAAGGCCGTTCTTCTTCTAGCGCGATGCTAGAGGAAAGAACGGTGCTTCGACAAGCTCAGCACGAACGGAAAGAGAGGCAGGTGTTTAGCGCCCGCCGACGCGGGTCACTGCACCCTTGTGCGCGCCGACGCTCTTGTTGCGCGGGCGGAAGAAGCGCTTGCGCTGGCCTTCTGCGCCCTCGCCTGCCGCACCGGCTGCACCTTCGCGGCGCGGGCCACGGTCGCCGCCCGGCTTGCCGCCGTTGCGTCCACGATTCGCATCCTGGCGCTGACGATTCGGATCGCGGCCCTGGCTGCCGGTGTCCTTAGGACCCGCGACGGGCTTGGGCAGGTTGCGCACCAACTCGTTGAAATTCTCGGGCAGCGGCATCGGCTCGGACTTGCTCCGTGTGACGCGCTCGATATCCTTCATATACGGACGCTCATCGGGCGCGATAAAGCTGATCGCCTTGCCCTCGGCGCCAGCACGCGCGGTACGGCCGATGCGGTGGACATATTGTTCGGGAACGTTCGGGATTTCGAAGTTGATGACGTGGCTGACGCCCGACACGTCGATGCCGCGCGCGGCAATGTCGGTCGCGACGAGCAGCTTGATGTCGCCCGAGCGGAACTGCTGCAACGCATTGGTGCGCTGCGACTGGCTCTTGTTGCCATGGATCGCCATCGCCTTGATCCCCGCGCCCGCGAGGTGACGCACGACGCGGTCGGCGCCGTGCTTGGTGCGGGTGAAGATCAACGCGCGGTCAATGTCTTCGCTGGCGACGACCGAATGAAGCAGCGCCTGCTTTTCCTTCTGTTCGACGAAGGTCGAATACTGACGGATCTTTTCGACCGTCGTCGCCTGCGGCGTGACCGACACGGTAACGGGATCGTTCAAAAACTGGTCGGCAAGGCCGGCAATTTCCTTGGGCATCGTCGCCGAGAAGAACAGATTCTGGCGGCGCGACGGCAGCAGCTTGGCAACGCGGCGCAGCGAGTGGATGAAGCCCATGTCCATCATCTGGTCGGCTTCGTCGAGAACGAAGATTTCGACATCGTCGAGGCGCAGCGCGCGCTGATCGATCAGGTCGAGCAGACGGCCCGGGGTCGCGACGAGGATATCGACGCCGCCCGACAGGTCGCGGATCTGCTTGTTGATCGGCACGCCGCCGAACACGGTCGAAACGGTCAGCTTCGTAAAGCGGCCATAGTCGCGGCAGCTCTGCGCGATCTGCGCCGCGAGTTCGCGCGTCGGCGACAGCACCAGCATGCGGCAACCGCGCGGTGGGCGCGCATGCGGATAGGTCAGGAGGTGATGGATTGAGGGCAGCGAGAAGGCCGCGGTCTTGCCGGTGCCGGTCTGCGCGATGCCGCACAGATCGCGGCCCTTCATCAGCTCGGGAATCGCCTGCATCTGGATCGGGGTCGGCGTCGTATAATCCTTGGCGGCAAGCGCGCGATTAATGTCGGCGTGCAGGCCAAAGTCGTTAAAAGTCGTCATAAAATACTCACATAGGGCGACGCGCAGGCGCATCCGTTCGGATCGAACGGACGGCGCACGGCCGCGGGTTCGAAACGACCCGCGTGAAAGGGTGCCTCTGGGGACAAAGCGCATTTCCGGCTCGCCCGCGCCTGAAATCGGTCGGGAAAATCACGCTGCCGGTGGTTGCGGCGGATCGGTCCGCCATGCTGCGCTGCACCATATATGGCACGGGTTGCGCCGATTTGCAAGATAATTGCGTTCCACTCTATCCCCGCTCGCCCTGAGCTTGTCGAAGGGCCGTATTTTCTTCATCAAGGTAGACAGATAAAACGATGCTTCGACAAGCTCAGCACAAACGGGGAGAGCGTAGGTGACCAAGAAAATCATCGTTATCGATGAAGGCACGACCTCGACCCGCACAATGCTCTTTTCCGCCGACGGCACACCGCTCGGCAGCGCGCAGCGCGAGTTCAAGCAATATTATCCCGCTGCAGGCCTCGTCGAGCATGACGCGGCCGAAATCTGGACCGCCACCCTCGCCTGCACCCGCGCGATGATCGACAAGGCGGGCGGTGCGGATAAAATCGCCGCGATCGGCATCACCAACCAGCGCGAGACGGTCGTGTTCTGGGACCGCGTCACGGGCGAACCGCTGGCGCGCGCGATCGTCTGGCAGGACCGGCGCACCGCCGCCGATTGCGCCGCGCTGAAGGACGCCGGGCATGAGGCAATAGTGCAGGAAAAGAGCGGGCTGCTGCTCGACCCCTATTTCTCGGGGAGCAAGATCGGCTGGGCGCTGAAGAATTGGCCGCAACTACGCGAGGCCGGCGACCGCCTCGCGGTCGGGACGATCGAATCCTATCTCGTCTTTCGCCTGACCGGCGGCGCGCATGTCAGCGACGCGACCAATGCGTCGCGCACGCAGTTGATGGACATCAATGGAGCGGGCGGCTGGGACGCGGAGTTGTGCGAGCTGCTTGGCGTACCGATAGCGCTGCTGCCGGAGATTGTCGGCTGCACCGAACCGGTCGGCACCACCGACCCCGCGCTGTTCGGCGGCGCGATCCCCATCTGCGGCATGGCGGGCGACCAGCAGGCGGCGACGATCGGCCAGGCGTGCCTGTCGCCGGGGCAGACCAAGGCGACCTTTGGCACGGGCGCCTTCATCCTGTCGGCGAGCGGCACCACGCGCCCGCATTCGGCGAACCGCCTGCTTGCCACCATTCTCGTGCAGGAAGGCGACACGCGCAGTTATGCCCTCGAGGGATCGGTGTTCGTCGCGGGGAGCCTGATCAAATGGCTGCGCGACGGATTCGGCCTGCTCGCCAATGCGGGCGAGAGTGAAGGGCTGGCGCGATCGGTCGCCGACAATGGCGGGGTCTATCTGGTCCCGGCCCTCACCGGTCTGGGCGCGCCGCACTGGCGGCCGGATGCCCTCGCCGCGATCTCCGGCCTCAGCTTTGCGAGCGGCAAGGCGCATGTCGCGCGCGCGGCGCTCGAGGCGCAGGCCTATCAGGCGCACGATCTGAAGTCGGCCTTTGCCGCCGATGGGGTCGATTGGGCCGATTTGCGGATCGACGGCGGCATGGCGGCGAACGACTGGATGGCGCAGGATCTGGCCGACATACTGAACCTGACCGTCGAGCGTCCCGAATTCGTCGAAAGCACGGCGCTGGGCGCGGCTATGCTCGCCGCGACCGGCGCGGGTCTCTATCCCGATCTTGCGAGCGCGGCCAAGGCGATGCGCGGCCGCGCCACGCGCTTCACGCCTGCATTAGGCGCCCAGAAACGCAAAACGCGCCTTGCCGGGTGGCAAAGCGCGCTTGCAAAGGTTTTGAGCTGATCCCCGCTTTCGCGGGGACAACGCTTAGCGCTTGAGGGTGAGACCACCGAAACGCTTGTTGAACTTGGCAACCTGGCCCGCTGCGTCGAGCATACGGCCGTTGCCGCCGGTCCATGCCGGGTGCGCCGTCGGGTCGATTTCGAGCGTCATGGTGTCGCCCTCTTTGCCCCAGGTCGAGCGCGTCTGATATTCGGTGCCATCGGTCATCTTGACCGTGATCATGTGATAGGCGGGGTGAATGTCTTGTTTCATATCTGGGCTCCTGTGCCGCTGGTTACCGACCAGCCGCGTTGAGTCGGGGCGTCCGGGGACGCGAAGTGGCGGCCTTTAGTGGCCAATGGGAGAAAATGCAACATCTCTCCCCGCAGCAATAGCCCCCCCTGAGTTCACAAACGAAGTGCAACACCTCACACAGGTGTTGCCATGTCGAGATACCGTCAGTTATCGATTGAGGAGCGCTGTTCGATTGCCCGTCTTTATGAAGACGGGCAATCGATCCGGCAGATCGCTACAGCTCTGGATCGCCAGCCGTCGACCATCGCGCGCGAGTTGAAGCGCAACTGTGGAGCCAAGGTCGGTTACCAGCCTGCCTATGCGCAGGCGCAGGCCGATGCTCGGCGCTGGACCGGGACGCGGCTCGAGCGTGACGATGCCTTGCGTGAACAAGTGCTCGACCGGCTCGCGCAGGGCTGGTCGCCTGAGCAGGTGGCGGGGCGTCTGGCCCATGAACAAGGCCATCAGGTCATCAGCCATGAGACCATCTACCGCTTCGTCTATGCCCAGCTCAAACGCACCAACGACCGGCGCTGGCGCTTCTACCTCCCGCGCGCCAAGTACAAGCGCGGCTGGCGCACCAAGGGCGGCTGGCCGCGCTATACCGACCGTCTCTCGGTCCACGACCGCCCCGACAGCATCGCCACCCGCAAGCAGGCAGGCCATTGGGAGGCCGATGCCATGCTCTTCTCCACTTCGGGACAGGCGATCCTGATCGCCCATGAACGCCACTCGCGGATCGCCATCGCCCTGCGTCAGGCCAGCCTCAAGGCCGATCCCGTCGCCGACGCGCTCGTCGGGATGCTGAGACCCCTGCCAGCCGCGCTGCGACGCTCGATCACCTTCGACAATGGCACCGAATTTACCCGCCATCACCGCATCGAACAGCAGCTCGGCCTCAACGCCTACTTCTGCGATCCGCACGCTCCATGGCAGAAAGGCGGTGTCGAAAACGCCATCGGCAGGCTGCGCCGCAACCTGCCCCGAAAAACCAACCTCGACGACTTGTCAGCCAAAGCCATCGACGCCATCATCGCAAACTACAACAACACACCCAGAAAATGCCTCGGATTCAAAACCCCAGCCGAAACCTTCCGCACGTTGCACTTCAAATGTGAATCCACACCCGGATCAAGTCCGGGGTGACGAAGCTCAAGAACTTTCGCTCAATCCGTCGGCGGATCGGCGATCATCGCGGTGAACTGGCATTCGGTAGCCAGCTGGCCGTCCAGCATCGCCCGGCCTTCGAACTTGCAGATATTCCGCTTCGCCTGAAGGATCGTGACGTGGAGGTCGAGCAGGCAGCCCGGTTCGACCGGCTTGCGGAATTTGATCCCGTCGATGCTCATAAAATAGACGAGCTTGCCGGTCCCGGCGAGGCCCATTGATTCGATCGCCAGCACGCCGCCGGCCTGCGCCAGCGCCTCGACGATGAGGACGCCGGGCATGATCGGCCGGCCGGGGAAATGCCCCTGAAAAAAGGGCTCGTTGATCGTCACCGCCTTGACCGCGTGGATCGAGGTGTCCTTCACCATCGAAACCACCCGGTCGACGAGCAGCATCGGATAACGATGCGGAAGCAGGCTCAGGATCCGGCGCGTATCGACCGGACCCAAGGCCCCTGCTGCATTTTCCCCGTCGGCCATGGCTGTTAGCGCGTCGTCGGCGGGGTGCCGGCGGGTGCTGCAGCTGCGGCAGGCTGCGACGCACGGGCGGCGTCCATCAACTGCTGGTTGCGCTGCTGGACCAGTTGGCCCGGCTGATAACCGGCGGGCACCGCGATCGAGACGTTGGGCAGGATCTTGTTGAGCTCGGCGATCACCGCATCGGTGATGTCGACGTTGTTTTCGCGCGCCAGCACCGCTTCGGGGTTGATCAGCAGATCGACCTTCTTGGCAGTCATCGCCGACTTGATCGCTTCATTCATGCGAACGCTGATCTGGTCTTCGACATAGGCGACAGCGAGCTCGACGGGCGCTCCAATACGGCCGAGTTCGGCCTGGGCAGCCTGACGCTTGTCCTGCACCGCCTTGGCGGCGGCCTGCAGCGTAGTCTGGTTCTGCGGAGTCTTTTTCGATTCTTCGTTAAATTTAGCAATCAGCACGTTGATTTCGGCTTGCAGCGTCTGGCCGCGCGACTGCTGCTGATCGATCTGCGCCTTGTAGGTGGTTTCGATCTGCTGCGAAGCGACGGTGAAGGCGTTGGAGCGCGCGGCCGCCATGCGGACGTCGGCGACCGCCACGGCTTTCGCCTGCGCGATGGCCGGAGCCGACAGGATCGGCGAAACCGACAGGGTGGCGACGGCGAGTGCCGAAGCGGCAAGAATTTTCTTCATCAGAATTGGGTTCCTACGTTGAATGAGAAGCGTTTGACATCATCACCCTCTTCTTTGCGAAGGGCGTATGCAAAATCGATCCGGAAAGGACCGAAGGGAGAGTTCCAGTTAACCCCGGCGCCGATCGCAACGCGCGGCATCCAGGTGTCGCCGAAGAAGCGTTCTTCGAACGGCGCCATCGCGGAATAGCCGGTGCCGGCAGTTGCGCAGTTCGTATACTGCGTCGTGCTGCCAGTCTCGAGAGACGCGAACTTGACGTCTCCCGTCGTAGGGTTGCGACACAGCGATTTGACCTTGCCGCCGTCCGACGGATCCATGAAATCCGCCAGCGTCGTCAGCTCCGGACGCTTCACGCTGAACACCGAACCGATGTCGAGGAAGATCGACGGCCGCAGCCCCAGTTCCTTCGCGCCGGTTCCGAGCGGAATATCCATCTCGATCCGACCCTGATAATAGGCGCGGCCGCCGAGCGCATCGTCGATCTGTCCGCGATTTTTTTCGTCCGTGATGACAATGGGATTGGCGGGGTCGGTATTGTTGACCGAATAGCGGATGACGCGCGGACCGACACCACGAATGTCGAAGCCGCGCATCTGCGGCTCGCCAAGGAAGAAGCGGTCGGTCAGGCGGACCTTGTCGCTACCCGGGCTCGGCGCGTTACCAAAGGGATAGATATAACCGCCCTCCGCCGAGACATTGAGGATGAAGCGGCTGCCGAGATTGAAATGCTTGCTGCCCGAGAGGCGGGTGCGGACATATTTCACACTACCACCGAGGCCGGCGAAATCCTGGCTGAGCGACAGCGACTGGCCGCGCGTCGGGCGCGCCCGGTTGTCGCGGTCGTCATAGGCGAGCGTAAAGCCGACGAGCGACGTCGTGCGCTTGCCGATCGCGTCGCACAAATAGCGGCCGGCGATCAACGGATCGCAATTGTCGCCGAAATAATAAAGCGACTTGTCGAGCGACACATCGTCGAAGTTCAGGCTGTAGCGACCGAAGAATGACATGAATTCGGTCAACGGAACGCCGGCGTTGAGCTGGAAGCCCGTCGTGACCTGTTCGAAGGTCGTGCGGCGATCATTGTTGATGAAGTTGAACGAGTTCAAATCGCGACGATAGACGCTACCGCCGACCGAGATGTTACGATCGAACAAATAGGGTTCGGTAAAGCCGAGTTCGATCGACTTCGAATAGCTCGAATAGTTGACCGACGCCTGAAGCTGCTGGCCGAGGCCGCGGAAGTTGCGCTGACGAATCGAGCCCTGGAGCAGGAAATTCTCGATCGACGAGAAGCCTGCCGACAGCGACAATTCGCCGGTCGGCTTTTCCTCGACATTGGTTTCGAGGATGATGCGATCGGGTGCACTGCCCTCCTTGCGCTCGATCGCCAGATTTTCCTGGAAATAGCCCAGGCTGTTGAGGCGGTTTTCGGTGCGCTTGATGCCGAAGCTGTTGAAGGCATCGCCTTCGTTCAGGCGAAATTCGCGGCGCACGACCTTGTCGTGGGTCAGCGTGTTGCCGTTGACGTCGATCCGCTCGACATAAGTACGCGGGCTTTCGGCGACGTTGAAGGTGATCGCCATCGTCCGGGTTTCGGCATCGCGACGGAATTCGGGATTGATGTCGGCAAAGGCATAGCCGAACAGGCCGGCGGTTTCGCTCAGGCTTTCGACAGTATCCTCGACCAGCTTGGCATCATACCAGTCGTCTTTCTTCATCGGCAGCATCGCTTTCAGCGTTTCCGGCCGGAAATCGCGAAGCTCGCTCTCTACATTGACGTCGCCGAACTTATAACGCTCGCCTTCCTCGACGACATAGGTGATGATGAAGTCCTGCTTGTTGCTCGTCAGTTCGGCAACCGCCGAAATGACGCGGAAATCCGCATAGCCGTTCTTCAGGTAGAAAAGGCGGATCTTCTGCTGGTCATAGGCAAGGCGATCGGGGTCATAGCTGGTGTTCGACGACAGGATCGTCATCAGGCTCGACTGCTTTGTCGCCATCTCGCCCTTAAGCTCGCCGTCGCTGAACTTCTCGTTGCCGATGATATTGATCTGGCGGACCTTGGACTTCGGCCCTTCGTTGATTTCGAACACGACATCGACGCGGTTCTGGTCGAGCGAGACCATTTTGGGCTCAACGGTCGCGGCAAAGCGGCCCTGACGCTTATAAAGCTCGATGATGCGCGCGACGTCGGCGCGAACTTTCGACCGGGTGAAGATCTGGCGCGGCGAGAGTTTGATCTCCGGCCGGATCTTTTCTTCCTTCAGGCGCTTGTTGCCCTCGAGGATCACGCGGTTGATCACGGGGTTTTCGACCACCTGGATCGTCAGCGCGCCCTTGTCGTCGCTGATCTGATAATCCTTGAACAATTCGGTCGCCGCGAGATCCTTCAGCGCCTGATCGAGGACCGAGCGATCATAGGGCTGGCCAACGCGCAGGCGCAGGTACGACAGGATCGTCTGCGCCTCGAGCCTCTGGTTGCCGGTGACCGTGATCGACTGAACCGTCGTTGCCGACGGAGCAGCTTCCGACGCGGGCGCCGGGACTGCCGGCGGCGCGACCTGTTGTGCGAACAGCGGTGCGGCGGGCCATGCCAGCATCGTTCCCGCCATAAGAACTGCCGACAGCTGCGTCCGCGCCGAATATTTGTGTGATGCCACGCTGTTCATCCCGAAAAAACAAAATCCCTGCGCAAGGCCCCGCTCCGGCCAAGTGCGCGCTCTCCCTGCCCCAGACTCGCTAGCCAATCAAGCGGGCGATCCCGTCCCAGACCCCGATTGAGCCCAAATCGTTGAAAGTCACGACCAGCATCAGCGTGACGATCGCCGCAAAGCCAAAACGAAAGGCCCATTCCTGAGCCTGCGGCGGTGCCGGGCGCCGCCGCACCGCTTCATAGCCGTAAAAGAGCAAATGGCCACCATCCAGCATCGGCAATGGCAACAGGTTTATGAACCCGAGATTGATAGAGATGAAGGCAGCGAAGAAGATCAGCTGCTCGATCCCGAGCGATGCCACCTCGCCCGACGTCTTGGCGATTTTCACCGGACCGCTCATATCCTTGATCGATCGATCGCCCGTGACGAACTGGACGAGCACTGACGCCGTCATCCGCACGATCCCGACCGTCTGGTCGACGCCGTGCCCGATCGCCGCGATCGGCCCCACCGGGGTATAGACGAGCTTCCCCGACCTGATCCCCAGGATCGCCCGTTCCGATTTGTTGCCGAACCGGTCGGTTTCCTTGATGATGTCGGGCGTTACAGTCAGCCCAAAACGCTCATTTCCGCGCTCGACGAGCAGATTGACGGGCTGCCCAAGGTCGAAGGCGATGGCCATCTGAATATCGTCGAACACCCGCATCGAGCGACCGCCGATTTCGAGGATGCGGTCACCTGCCTGCAACCCGGCCGTCGCCGCAGGCCGCCCGGGATCAACCTGTCCCACCACCGCCGGCGTCTGCGACTGACCATAAGCCATGGCAAAGGCGGCCAGGATCGCAATGGCGAACAGGAAATTGGTTACGGGACCTGCAAGCACGATCAGCGCGCGCTTCCACACCGGCTGGGCGGGAAAGCTGTGCGAGCGCTCGGCAGCGGGCATCGCCTGCCAATTGGCATCCGGCTGACTGACCGCATCGCGATCGCCCGCAAACTGGACATAGCCGCCGAGCGGCAACCAGCAGATCCGCCATTCGGTACCGCGCTTGTCGGTCCACCCGAAAATCTTGCGGCCAAAGCCGATCGAAAAGGCGTCGGCCTTCACCCCGCACCAGCGACCGACGATATAATGGCCATATTCATGGACGAAGACGAGCGGGCCGAGGACCGCCAGAAATGCGACAAAATAGAGCCAAAGTGGGACGTTAGACATGTTCAAACTGATCCACAAAATGCTGCGCAGCCGCGCGGGATGCGACATCGACGCTGAATATGTCGTGAAGCGATGTCGGCACTGCAGGCGCATAGCCGTCAATCACGCGGCTCACCGTATCGACGATCGCCGGAAAGGATATGCGGCCCGCGAGGAAGGCCGCGACCGCAACCTCATTGGCGGCGTTGAGCTGCGCGGGGCGCGCGCCGCCCTCGGCAATCGCGGCGCGGCAGAGCGCAGTTGCGGGAAAGCGTGTCTCGTCGGGCGCCTCGAAATCGAGCCGCGCGATGGTGGGCAGGTCAAGCGGCGCGCAGGGCGTCGCCATCCGCTCCGGCCAGGCGAGCGCCGACGCGATCGGGATTCGCATATCGGGCGACCCGAGTTGGGCGAGGGTCGAGCAGTCGATATATTCGACCAGACTGTGGATCACCGATTGCGGGTGGACGAGGATTTCGATGCGGTCGAGCCCGACCGGGAACAGGTGATGCGCCTCGATCAGTTCGAGGCCCTTGTTCATCATCGTCGCCGAATCGACGCTGATTTTCGCGCCCATCGACCAGTTCGGATGCGCCACCGCCTGCGCCGGAGTGACCCGCGCCATGTCCGCGGCGCTCATCGTGCGGAACGGCCCGCCGCTCGCGGTCAGGATGATCCGCCGCACCTGATCGATCTTTCCCCCGGCGAGGCACTGGAAAATTGCATTATGCTCGCTGTCGACGGGCAGGATCGTCGATCCCGACGCGCGCGCGGCAGCGGTCATCAGCGCGCCCGCCGATACCAGGGATTCTTTGTTGGCGAGCGCGACGTCATGCCCCGCCGCGAGCGCCGCCATCGTCGGCGCAAGGCCGGCGGTGCCGACGATCGCGGCCATGACAAGGTCGGTGGGTCGTTCGGCCGCTTCGACCAGCGCGTCGGCGCCCGCCGCGGCTTCGATGCCGGTTCCAGCCAGCGCCTCGCGCAACGCAGCATGATGCGCTTCGTCGGCGATCACCGCGATATCGGGACGAAATTCGCGCGCGAGCCGGGCCAGTTCGGCAACGTCACTGTGCGCGGTCAGCACCGCAATTTGCCAGCCCTCGCCATCGCGGCGAACGAGATCGAGGGTCGACTGTCCCACCGACCCCGTGGCGCCGAACAGCGAAAGGCGGCGCGTCATATCAGCCGCCCGCCTGCACGGCGATCTGCCCGGCAACGGCCAGTCCACCGAGGATGACCGCAACCGGCAGCAGCCCGTCAACGCGGTCGAAGACGCCGCCATGGCCGGGGATCATCTTGCCCGAATCCTTGACCCCGGCGCGGCGCTTCATCCAGCTTTGAGCCAGATCGCCGAGCTGCGCCATCAGACCCATGACGAGCCCGATCCACAGCGGAACCCCGACAATCTCGCCGCGGTCACCGAGCGTCGCCCCGACGATCAGCGCCGCGATCATCCCGCCAATCAGCCCCGACCAGGTCTTGGACGGGCTGATTTTCGGCGCGAGCCGCGCGCCGCCGAAGGCGCGACCGGCGAAATAGGCGCCAATATCCGTGGCCCAGACCATCGCAAACACCCACAGCGCTGCGGTGACGCCCAGATTGTCGCGAATGAACCACAGCCCCGCCGTCGCACCGAGGACGATGAGCGGCCCGAGTGCGGTCAGTGCGGCCCTTGTGCCCAGGCCCACCGTCATCGCGCGGACCAGTCCGAACCATTCGACGATAACGAGCGCGCCGCCGATCAGCAGCAACAGGCCGAAAGCCAGACCACCGAACCACAGCGCGGTGCCCGCGATCGCCAGCAAGACGACCGCCGATCCGAACCGCACCAACAGATCCGACTTCGCAGCTGTCGCCATTCCTATAGTCCCCCGTAACGGCGTTCGCGCCGCGCAAAATGGTCGAGCGCCGCCGCCAGGTCGGCGGGCTTGAAGTCCGGCCACAACCGGTCGGTAAAATACAGCTCGGCATAGGCCGATTGCCACAAAAGGAAGTTCGACAGGCGCACTTCGCCCGAGGTACGGATGAGCAAGTCGAGCGGCGGCAGATCGGCGGTATCGAGATTCGCCTCGATCGCCTCCGCCGTAATCTCGCCCGTCGCCGCGGCGGCCCTGGCCGCGCGCACCAGTTCGTCCTGCGACCCATAGTTGAGCGCGACCGCCAGCGTCGTGCGCTTGTTCCCTGCAGTGCGTTCGAGCGCATTTTCGATCAGCGCGACAACATCGGGGGCCAGCCCGCGCCAGTCGCCGATCACCTTCAGCTTGACGTCATTGGCGGCGAACTCATCAAGGTCGCTGAGGATGAAGCGCTTCATCAGCCCCATCAGGTCGCTGACTTCTTCCTCAGGCCGTTTCCAGTTTTCGGACGAAAAGGCGTAAAGCGTCAGCGCCTCGATGCCCAGATCGGCGGCGGAGCGGACGATATTGCGCACCGCCTCGACCCCCGCACGGTGGCCCGCGACGCGCGGCAGGAAACGCTTTTTCGCCCAGCGGCCATTGCCGTCCATGATGATGGCGACATGGCGCGCGCCGTGGTTGGGAGTGGTCACAACTCGAACCTAAAACTCCGCTCGCCCTGAGCTTGTCGAAGCATGTCCTGAGCGGCTGCCGCAGACAGGCAGCCGAAGGGGGCCGTTCTTTCTTTTCGAAGAGAAGGACGGGGCTTCGACAGGCTCAGCCCGAACGGCTGAAAGAACGGTGCCAAAAAGCACTAGCCCAGGATTTCCTTTTCCTTCGCCGTCGCGGCAGCGTCGAGTTCGGCAATCGTCGCGTCGGTCAGCTTCTGCACCTCGGTTTCGTGGCGCTTGCGATCGTCCTCGCTGATTTCCTTTTTATTCTCATCAGCCTTCAGATTGTCCATGCCGTCGCGGCGGACGTTGCGCACCGCGACGCGCGCCGCCTCTGCATATTTTCCGGCAAGCTTCGACAGTTCCTTGCGGCGCTCCTGCGTCATTTCGGGGATCGGCAGACGCAGCATCTGGCCGTCGACGATCGGGTTGAGGCCAAGGCCCGCCGAACGGATCGCCTTGTCGACCGGACCGACGTTCGACTTGTCCCAGACCTGCACCGTCAGCATGCGCGCTTCGGGCGCGCTGACCGACGCAACCTGGTTGAGCGGCATTTGGGCGCCATAGACCTCGACCGTCACCGGATCGAGCAGCGCGGTATGCGCGCGACCGGTACGGAGACCCGCGAGGTCGCTTTTCAGCGATTCGACCGCGCCGTGCATCCGGCGTTCCAGGTCGGCCTTGTCATATTTCGCCATCGTCTTTTCCTCTATTCTAAGCGCTTCGGCTGCGTTGCCGAGCGTGATTTCGTCAGTCGGCGTCGCCGACGTCATATCGTCAGTCAGCGTCGCCAACGATGGTGGACACACCCTCACCCGTCAGAACGCGCGCCAGGTTGCCGGGTTCGCGAATGTTGAACACGACAATCGGAATATGGTTGTCGCGGCACAGCGCGACCGCACTGGCGTCCATGACCTTCAGATTGTCGGCAAGAACACGGTCATAGCTGAGCCGGTCATAGCGGACCGCATTCGGGTCCTTCTTGGGATCGGCGTTATAGACGCCATCGACGCTGGTGCCCTTGAGCAGCGCATCGCACTTCATTTCGGCAGCGCGCAGAGCGGCGCCGCTGTCGGTGGTGAAATAGGGGGCGCCAACGCCAGCGGCAAAGATCACCACCCGGCCTTTTTCCATATGGCGCTCGGCGCGGCGGCGGATGACGGGTTCGCACACCTTGTCCATTTCGATCGCCGACTGGACGCGCGTTTCGACGCCCAGCTGCTCAAGCGCATTCTGCATTGCGAGCGCGTTCATCACTGTCGCGAGCATGCCCATATAATCGGCCTGCGCGCGGTCCATGCCCTTCGCGGCGCCCGCCATGCCGCGAAAAATATTACCGCCGCCGATCACCAGGCAGATTTCGAGCCCGCGTTCCTTTGCCGCCTTGACCTCGGCGGCCATGCTGGCGACAGTTTCGGGGTCGATGCCAAAGGCGCTCGAGCCCATCAACGCCTCGCCCGACAGTTTCAACAAAATACGTTTCAGGCCGGGCAATGCCATATTGCGATAATACCTTTAGCAGGGGGAGAATATGCGAATGGCGCGCACCCTAGTCAGAGTACGCGCCATTGCCAAGCGGGCTGCCGCGCCGCAGCGCAGCAATCCCACACTATTTGTTAGACGCCGGCGACCGCCGCGACTTCCGCCGCAAAGTCGCTTTCTTCCTTCTCAATGCCTTCGCCGAGCTGGAAGCGCGTGAAGCCCTTGAGAGTGATCGTCGCGCCGACATCCTTGCCGGCTGCGGCAACGACTTCAGCGACCGGGGTCTTGCCGTCCATCACGAACAGCTGCGACAGCAGCGCATTTTCCTTGCGGAACTTCGCGATCGAGCCATCAACCATCTTCGAGACGATCTCGGCGGGCTTGCCCGACTGAGCGGCCTTTTCCTCGGCGATCGCGCGTTCGCGAGCAACGAGGTCGGCGTCGAGATCGTCGCCGTTCAGCGCCAGCGGGTTCGCGGCGGCGACGTGCATCGCCAGCTGCTTGCCCAGCGGCTCCAGAACGTCGGCGCCAGCAGTCGATTCGAGCGCGATCAGCACGCCGATCTTGCCCATGCCGGGGGCGGCGGCGTTGTGAACATAGGCGGTAACGACGCCCGAGTTCACCGACATGATCGCCGAGCGGCGCAGCGACTGGTTTTCACCGATCGTCGCGACATTCTGCGTCAGCGCTTCGGCGACGGTGCCGCCGGTCGGGTAAGCCGACGCGCCCAGCGCGTCGATGTCGGTGATGTTGCCGGCAAGCGCGACCTGGGTCACGTCACGGACAAAGCCCTGGAACTGTTCGTTCTTCGCAACGAAGTCGGTTTCGCTGTTGACCTCGACCATCGCGCCGCGATTGCCGTCGGTGGCGACGCCAACCAGGCCTTCAGCAGCAACGCGGCCAGCCTTTTTGGCGGCGGCGGCGAGACCCTTGGTGCGCAGCCAGTCGATCGATGCTTCGACGTCGCCGTTGTTTTCGGCGAGCGCTTTCTTGCAATCCATCATGCCGGCGCCGGTGCGGTCGCGCAGTTCCTTGACGAGAGCGGCCGTAATTTCAGCCATGGTTGATCCTTTCCAAGTGGGGGACAGGCGGTCCAATCCGGCCTGCCGCTGCGCCGCGCAGATGGCGGCGCGATAAGTCAATGCGATGACCGGGGCGGCGGCCGCACGAATGCCGCCGCCGCCGGGGTCACGTCAGGCGCACTTATGCGTCGCTCTGGCGCTCGGTTTCAGCGGCCGCTGCGGCCGGAACCTGTTCGTCTTCGGTCACGACCGGAGCGGGTGCAGCTTCTTCGACCAGCACAGCTTCGGCAACCGGGTTCACGGCGGCGCCAAGGTCTTCGCCGCGATCGGCGCGGGCCTGCTGGCCGCCACGGGTCGCAGCCTGGGCGATCGCGTCGCAATACATGCGAATCGCACGGGCGGCGTCATCATTCGCCGGAACCGGGAATGCGATGCCGTCAGGCGAAACGTTCGAATCGAGGATCGCAACGACAGGAATACCAAGGACGTTGGCTTCCTTGATCGCCAGCTCTTCCTTGTTCGCGTCGATCACGAACATCACGTCGGGAATGCCGCCCATGTCGCGAATGCCGCCGAGCGACATTTCGAGCTTGTCGCGCTCGCGCGTCTTGTTGAGGACTTCCTTCTTGGTCAGACCCGAGGTGTCACCCGACAGCTGCTCTTCGAGCATCTTGAGGCGCTTGATCGAACCCGAGATCGTCTTCCAGTTGGTGAGCATGCCGCCCAGCCAGCGATGGTTGACGAAGTGCTGACCCGAAGCGCGAGCCGCATCGGCGATCGGGCCCTGTGCCTGGCGCTTGGTGCCGACGAACAGGACCTTGCCGCCCGAAGCCGCCGACGAGGCGACGAATTCGAGAGCGCGCGCGAAAAGCGGAACGGTCTGCGACAGGTCAAGAATGTGGATGCCGTTGCGCGCGCCGAAGATATACGGCTTCATACGCGGGTTCCAACGGTGGGTCTGGTGGCCGAAGTGGGCGCCAGCTTCGATAAGATTCTGCATCGTGACGACAGGGGCCGCCATAGTCTTTCTCCTTCCGGTTGGTCCTCTGGAAAGCAAGAACCGAGGCATCCGCGAGGGATGGTCCCGGCACCGGTTTATGTGCGCCTTCCATGTGGAATGGCCGGGCCGTTAAACGCCCTTACCGTGAAAAGCAAGGGGGAAGCAGGCCTTTTGCTCGGCTGAAGCCCTCAATATCGATGCGCGCGAAATTGCGGCACGACGACAATCGCACTCGGTTCGTCGCAAAACGCTTGAGAACAAAAAGGGAACATGGAACAAAAGCATCAGCGAGGCCGTCCCATCGACACCAGGGTTTTCGCACGAAAAAACCGGAAGGACAAGATCATGGTTCAGGTCGCAGCCGCTCTCCTTTTCGCCGTCGCCGCCGGGCTCGGCATCACCGTGATCGTCGCGATGCTGAAATCCAATGAAGATGCGATCCTGTCGGCACTGCTCGGCGAAGGCGCCTTCCCTATCGCGGTCGCACCGAAATCAGGCCCCGCACCGCGCGTCCTGCCGCTGCGCCGGACCGGCGCACGCCCGATTCGCAATGCCGCCCGCCCTCAGCCGCAGTTCAGCCGCGCCGCCTGACCTTCGCATAGCTGGCGAGGCCAAAGGGCAGCGCAATCATATAGAGCGCGCACACTGCGAGCAGGGTCCACCAGGGCGCCGTCACCATCGCCGCACCAAACAAGCCGACACCCGCCAGTGCAAAGATGCGCCACGAACGACGCAGGCGGATCGACGACCAGCTATAGGTGGGGATGGCAGAGATCATCAGCATCGCGATGCCAAGCGCCCAGGGCATGACGACATACCATTGGCGAAACAGGTCATTGTCGGTCACCAGCCACAGATAGACGGGAACGAACGACAGCCCCGCCCCGGCAGGTGCCGGAATACCGGTCATGAAACCGGCCGACTTGTGCGGCTGAAAATCGGCATCCATGCGCGAATTGAAGCGCGCGAGGCGGAGTGCGCAGCAGACCGCAAGCGCGAGCGCGGCGGTCCAGCCGAATTTGGGTGCCTCATCGAGCGACCAGAAGAACAGGATCATCGCCGGCGCCACGCCAAAGGCGATCACGTCGGACAGCGAATCGAGTTCGGCGCCAAATTTGCTTTGCGCGCGAAGCAGCCGGGCAATACGCCCGTCCATTCCGTCGAGCACGCCGGCGACGATGATCATCGTGATCGCGGCGGCCCATTCGCCGTCGATCGCGAAACGAACCCCGGTCAGGCCAGAGCAAAGCGCCAGGATCGTGATCGCATTGGGGGCAAAGGCGCGCAGCGGGATACCGCCGATCCGGCGACGCTCGCTATCGGGCACCGTCTGCCCGTCTTCGGTCAGCTTGGCATCCGGCACATTATTGCCCGACACCGTCGATCGTTTCGGCCTTGCCGATCCGCGCGACGATGGTTTCTCCGGCGAGCGTGCGCTGGCCGAGCAAGACCTGCGACGTCGTACCCGCAGGCAGATAGACGTCGACGCGGCTGCCAAAACGGATCAGGCCGACGCGCTGGCCGGTCGAAAGCTCGGCGCCCATGCTGACAAAGGGCATGATGCGCCGCGCGACGAGGCCGGCAATCTGGGTAAAGCCGATGCGGACCCCGTCGGCGCGCTCGACGACGAAATGCTGGCGCTCATTTTCCTCGCTCGCCTTGTCGAGGTCGGCGTTCAGGAACTTGCCGGGGATATAGACGAGCTTGCGCAACGTCCCTGCGACCGCGGTGCGGTTGATATGGACGTCGAAGACGCTCATGAAAATCGACACGCGCAGCATCGGCGCGTCGCCCAGCCCGTCGAGCCCGGCGATTTCGGGCGGCGGCAGGACCTCGGCGATTTGCGTCACCAGCCCGTCGGCGGGGGCGATCACCAGATCGTTTCCGGTCGGGGTGATCCGTACCGGGTCGCGAAAAAAGGCGCCGACCCAAGCGGTCACGCCGGCCATCAGCCAGCCGAGGATTTCCCAGCCGAGCAGCCAGAAGCATAAGGTCACGATCGCGGCGATCAGAAGGAACTTGCGGCCTTCGGGATGGATCGACGGCCAGCGCCACTTGATACCGCCACCGGGGCGGTTGGAAGAGATGGTTGTGGACATGGCGTTCTTCTAGGGCCGCCGTCCCGCACTGACAATGGGATATGGGTAACATCGACCGGCAACGACAGTTGAACAATTGCGCCGCATTGCCTAAGGCGCGTGCAAATCCGACTCCCCAAGGAAAAAGGCACTATTATGGGCAAGATCAAGGTAGCCAACCCGGTCGTCGAACTCGACGGCGACGAAATGACCCGGATCATCTGGCAATGGATCCGCGAACGGTTGATCTTGCCCTATCTCGATATCGACCTGCATTATTACGATCTCAGCATCGAAAAGCGCGACGAGACCGACGACAAGATCACCGTCGATGCCGCCAATGCGATCAAGAAGCATGGCGTCGGCGTGAAGTGCGCGACGATCACCCCTGACGAACAGCGCGTCGAGGAATTCGGCCTCAAGAAAATGTGGAAGTCGCCGAACGGCACGATCCGCAACATATTGGGCGGCGTCGTTTTCCGCGAACCGATCGTGATGAAGAATGTCCCCCGCCTCGTTCCCGGCTGGACCGACCCGATCGTCGTCGGCCGCCACGCATTTGGCGACCAGTATAAGGCGACCGATTTCCGCGTCCCCGGTCCCGGCAAGCTGCGCCTGGTGTTCGAAGGCGAAGACGGTACGCTGATCGATGAAGAAGTGTTCCTGTTCCCGTCGTCGGGCGTCGCGATGGCGATGTACAATCTCGACGATTCGATCCGCGACTTCGCGCGCGCCAGCCTGAACTATGGCCTCGCGCGCCAGTGGCCAGTGTATCTGTCGACCAAGAACACGATCCTGAAAGCCTATGACGGCCGTTTCAAGGATCTGTTCGAGGAAGTGTTCGACGCCGAATTCAAGGACAAGTTCGCCGCAGCCGGCATCACCTATGAGCATCGCCTGATCGACGACATGGTCGCATCGGCGCTCAAATGGAGCGGCAAGTTCGTCTGGGCCTGCAAGAATTACGACGGCGACGTTCAGTCGGATACCGTCGCGCAGGGCTTTGGCTCGCTCGGCCTGATGACCAGCGTGCTGATGACCCCCGATGGCCAGACCGTCGAATCCGAAGCCGCGCACGGCACCGTCACGCGCCACTATCGCATGCACCAGCAGGGCAAGGCGACCTCGACCAACCCGATCGCGTCGATCTTTGCCTGGACCGGCGGCCTCAAGCATCGCGGCAAGCTCGACAACACCCCCGAGGTGACGAAGTTCGCCGAAACCCTCGAGCGCGTCTGCGTCGACACCGTCGAAAGCGGCAAGATGACCAAGGATCTGGCGCTGTTGATCGGCCCCGACCAGAACTGGCTGACCACCGAAGGCTTCTTCGAGGCGATCGTCGAAAATCTCGAAGTGGCAATGAAGGCCTGAAACAACCGAATAGGTTGACATAGACGACTAGCCAACCGGGGCCGGCCTGCATAAGGTCGGCCCCAATGGTATCAGAAACAGAAACATCGGCCCTCGGCAACGCGCTGGTGGTCCTCGGTGCCGCAGGCATCGTCATTCCGGCGTTCGCGCGCTTTCGCATCACCCCCGTCATCGGCTTCATCCTCGTCGGCCTGCTCGTCGGGCCATCGGGGCTCGGCGCGCTCACCGGCGATTATCCGTGGCTGAAACATGTCACCATCGCCTCGACCGAAGATATCGCGCTCTTCGCCGAATTTGGCATCATCCTGCTGCTCTTCTCGATCGGGCTCGAACTCTCGTTCCGCCGCCTGTGGCAGCTTCGCAAACTGGTGTTCGGGATCGGCGCGGCCGAATTGCTGCTCGGCGGGATGATCCTTGGCGGCGCGCTGATGCTGCTCACAGATTATTCGACCCCTGCCGCCTTCGGGCTGGGCATCGCTCTCGCCCTCTCCTCCACCGCGCTGGTATTACCGATCGCAGGGACCAAATCGGCAGTTGGTCGTGCCTCCTTCTCGATGCTGTTGTTCGAGGATCTGGCCATCGTCCCGATCATCTTCATTCTCGGCGCGCTCGCGCCCAATGCGGCCGCCAACAGCACCGAACTGCTGCTGACCACGCTGTGGCAGGGTGTGGTCGTCGTCGCAGCGCTCGCGATCGCGGGCTGGTTTCTGCTGCCGCGTATCTTCGCGCAGGCGGCGCGCGCCAAGAATCCCGAACTCTTCCTCGCCGCCAGCCTGCTTGTCGTCATCGTCGCGGCGCTGGCGACCGCCGCGGTCGGTTTGTCACCGATCGTCGGGGCGCTGCTTGCCGGGTTGATGATCGCCGAAACCGAATATCATGGCGAGGTCGAGGCGATCACCGCGCCGTTCAAGGGCCTCGCGCTCGGGGTGTTCCTCATCAGTGTCGGCATGGGCCTGAACCTCAAGACGATCGCCGAACAATGGCCCCAGCTCGTCGCAGCGGTGGCCGGGGTCATATTGATCAAGGCGATCGTCACCGCCGCCTTGCTGCGCTTTTCCGGCACCGCGCGGCGTGGCACCGCGGCCGAGGTCGGCCTGCTCATGTCCAGCCCGTCGGAAACGACGCTGATCGTCCTCGCGACCGCGCTCCAGGCGCAGATCATCGGCCGCAGCACCGCCGAATTCTGGCAGCTCGTGACCGCGATCGGCCTGACGATCACCCCGCTGCTCGCGCGCGTCGGCCACGACATCTCGCGACGGATCGAGATGCGCAGCAGCGATAGCGCCCCCATTCCTGAAACCCCCGAAGGGCGCACCGTAATTGTCGGTTTCGGCCGCGTCGGCCGCATCGTCGCCGAATTACTGCGCGAGCATAATCGTCCCTATGTTGCGGTCGATGCCGATATCGACACCGTCGCGGCGGCGCGGCGCGATGGCTTTCTCGTCCGCTTCGCCGACGTCGCGCGGCCGGGAAGCCTCGACAAGCTGGGGATCGAACATGCCGACGCGGTCGTGCTGACCATGGACGACCCCGTCCAGCAACTGCGCATGACGCGTCAGTTGCGTCAGAAATATCCCGACCTGCCGATCATCAGCCGCGCGCGCGGCGCCGACCATGCCGCCGCCCTCTATCAAGCGGGTGCGAGCGACGCGGTGCCCGAAACGCTCGAAAGCTCGCTTCAACTCGCCGAGGCGGTGCTGATCGACCTCGGTGTCGCGATGGGCCCGGTGATTGCATCGATCCACGACGTCCGCGCCAAGATGCGCCACGACATCATGACCAAGGGCCAGCTGGAACGCGAACCGCGCATCCAGAAACTGCGGACGCCTCCAACCGGCAGCGAAAGCGCCTAGCGCGCGCCCGCCGCCGGAGTCACTGCGACGTCCAGCGCTGCGGCCTCCGTCAGCGTCATCCCCTTGGGCAGGATCGCCAGTGACCATTGACGCCGCGGGGTCAGATATTGCTTCGCCAGCCGCTGGACATCGGCGGCGGTGACCGAGGCAATATCCTGTTCGATAGACAGCGCGTTGGCGGCGACCCGTGGGTCCCGCGTCGCGCCTTCGAGCAGGAACATCCAATAGACATTGCCCGTCGATGCGCGCGCGACCTGTTCGCGGATCGGCCCCGCATTGCGTGCCAGTTCGTCGGCCGTCACCGGATTGGCCACGAGATCGGCGGCGATATCCCGCGCAATCCCATAGAAACGATTCACATCCTTGGGCGCGAGCAGGCTGCCGACAAGCAGATAACCGCCGCTGTCAAAACCCGTCGGCCAATGGCTGTCGACAACGGGACCATAGCTCGCCCCCTGCTCGGCACGGAGACGGTCAAATAAGCGGTCGTTAAAGACAGCAGCCAACACCTCCAGCCCGCGGGCATCGCGCGGCGTCGCAATGCCGCCGCTGGTTGGCCACGCCGTCATCGCCGCTGCCTGCCCGCGTTCGCCGCGATGATAGGCCAGTTGCGGGGTGGCCGCAGGCTTGGCGAAGGCAACGCGCTTGCCGCCCGCAGGCGCGATTTCCTTGCGCGGCGCCAGCGCGCCGAGCGTTTCGGCGAGGATACGGCGATAATCGACCGACGCCAGATCGCCGAATATCTGCACCTCGATCGGCCCGCTCGCGAGGCGCGGCTCCCAAAAGGCGCGGAAGGTCGCAGGGGTCAGCGCTTCGATCGCAGCCCGGTCGGGCGCCGCCCAGCGGCGGTCATTGCCAGTCAGCCAGCCACGCAAATTGCGGTCGAGTACCGCATTGGGCGTCGCGTCGTTGAGGTCATATCCGGTCAGATAGCCGACGCGGATGCGATCGACGGGTGCGGCGTCCCAGCGCGGAAAGGCGAGCTTGCCCGCGATCAGCCGCAACTGGTCGGCGATATCGGCGGGATTGCTTTCGGCCGACAGTTCGAATGCGTCATCGTCGATCGCGAAGTTAAGCTGAATCTGGCGCCCGTTAGTTACCTGATCAATCTCATTCTGTCCCCATGGCCCTACCCCGCTCGCGGTGAGCGCATAATCACCGGTCCACAAAAGATTGGGGGCATCGGCCGCAACGCTACGGTTGCCGGTACCAAAGCGGACATTGACGCGCACCTTGCCGGGTTCGACCTTGTTGTTCGACACCAGCGCGGTCACGCCATTGGCGAATTCGATCCGCTCGGCACGCAGGCCCGGAACCAGCGTCGTCGATGCGATCGTGCCGGGAGTGCCGATCGCGGGGAATTTTTTGAAATCCGTGCTGCCGGCGGTCAGCCGGTCGTCGCGAAGCGTCGCTGGCGCCTTCAGCGCGGCGAGCAGCGCGCCGTCGCCGCCGCCGATGGGCGTTGGCGACGTCAGCACGACGCGCGTGATCGGGGCGCTGAACACCGCACGGCTGGTGTCGAGCATCACCTGCGGCGTCGCCGAGGCACGGATCGCGGCGAACATATCGACCTGTCCCTGCGGACTGGTCACGACTTCCTGAATATCGACCGCGCGTACCATATCGTCGGCCAGCCGGGCGCCGGGTTCGTTGCGCGCATTTTCCAGATCCTTGCGCAAAAACGCTTCAATCTCATTCGCTTCGCGGTCGATGTCGGCCTGCGACGGCGGCGTTTTGATCGCATCGGCGATCACTCCGCGGACATCGGCCAGCGCGACCTTCCAGTCGCTGAGCGGGACGATCTGCGCGGTCGTCACATCGACGCTGCGGCTGACATATTCCTGCCCGACCTCTGCAACCAGATAGCTGCCGCCGCTGCGTGCGCGATTTTCCAGCCGTCGGTTGACCAAAGCCTGTGCAATAAACTCCAGATAAAGCCGCCGCGTGTTTTCTACCGTGTCGATCCGCTTTTTCCACGGCCGCACCATCGCCAGCGTCAGCGCAGGCGGCTGGTTCGGCTCGACAATTACCCTCGCCTCGGGCGCTTTGGGATCGGGCTTGCCGAAATCGGGCTGCGGCGGATTGGCGCCATTTCCGCGCCAGTCGCCATAATATTTTTCGACCAGCCGTGCAAAATCGTCGGTACTGCCGTCGCCGACGATCACCACCAGCGCGCGTTCGGGACGATACCAGCGCTGGTGAAAGGCCGCGACCGAGGTCGCGCTCGCCTTGCCCAACGATGCGACGGTACCGATCGGCGACCGGTCGCCCAGCAGCAGGCCGGCGAACAGATGCGCGCTGCTCGCGTCAGCGATGCGTTTTTGCGGACCATCCGATTCGCGCAGTTCGGACTGGACGACCCCGCGCTCGGCAGCGACAGCGAGTTCCGAAATCCGCGGTTCGCGGACCATCCCCGACAGCAATTTCATGCTTTCGTCCAGATTGACGGCGGTCACGCTGGGCAGGTCGAGCTGGTATACCGTCTGGGTCGGTGTCGTCTGCGCGTTCGAATCGCTACCGAAGGTCACCCCGAACCGCTGCCAGATGCGCTTCGCCTCGCCATCGGGAATATGTTCCGACCCGCGGAAAGTCAGATGTTCGAGAAGATGGGCATAGCCGCGCTCCTCCTCGGTTTCGAACATCGAGCCGACGTCCATCCGCACCCGGATCGACACCTGCCCCGGCGGGACACCATTGTTGCGCACAGCATAGCGTACCCCGTTGGGCAGTTCGCCGAACTGCCACGCGGTATCGCGGGGAATGTCGCTGCCGACATAGAGCCAGCTGTCATTCTTGCCCTGGCTCGCCGCAGTCGCGGAATCCTGCGCGATGGCGCCGGCTGGCGACAGCAGTAACGCGGCGGCGACCGCGCAGGCTGGCAGGAGAGTGTGGAGGAAACGGCGCGTCGGCGCGGGAGAGATCAACATTGGCCCACCTTATCGCTATCAAAGCTTGCTGGCCACTGAACTGTCGCGACACTTGTCCTGCGCCAGGCATCGTCCTAGCCCGGTCCGATGGAAACGCCCCCTGCCCCGCTCGCCGCGCTCGTCCAGATGACGAGTGGCATCGACCCCGACGTCAATCTGGCGGTGATCGACCGCGCGCTGGCTGACGCGGCGGCACAGGGTGCCGTGATGGCATTTCTTCCCGAGATGTCGCTGTTGCTCGACCGCGACCGGCAGCGGTCGGCCGCGCATATCGTGCGCGAGGGTGAAAGCCCATGGCCTGCCGCGCTGCAGGATATGGCGCGGCAGCACGGCCTGTGGCTCCATTCGGGATCGATGCCCTTGCTCGCCGACGAGGGCGAACGGCGCGTGAACCGCAGCCATGTGATCGCCGCCGACGGCAGCATCCGCGCCCGTTATGACAAGATCCACATGTTCGACGTCACGCTGCCCAGCGGTGAGAATTGGACCGAATCGGCCGCCTATGCCGGTGGTAGCGAACTGGTCGTGGTCGATACGCCCGTCGGCCGCCTCGGCCTCAGCATCTGTTACGATCTGCGTTTCCCCGAACTCTATCGCGCACTGGTCGATCGCGGCGCCGACGTCATCGCCGTTCCCGCTGCTTTCACCGTATCGACCGGCGAGGCCCATTGGCACATCCTGCTGCGCGCACGAGCGATCGAGACCGGTTGTCACGTCCTGGCGGCAGCGCAGGGCGGCGCCCATGCCGACGGACGCGCGACCTTTGGCCACAGCCTGACCATTGACCCTTGGGGAGCCGTACTGGCCGAAGCGGAATCGGACGGTGCCGCCGGTTACAGCCTGACCCTTGCTCCCGTTGCCAGCGATGCAGTTCGTCGCGCACGCCAGGCTATTCCGCTGTCCCGGTCCCGCACGATCCGCGGCATCACACTTTAGGCTCGGGCACGGCAACCGTCGGGACTCGTGACCTTCAACATATCGCCAAACGAACAAAGGGCCCCAGACATAGTCTGGAGCCCCTTGCGGAAACTATATCGACCGCCGAAATTACGGGCTGGTCGGTGCGTCGTCGTTGTTGTCGGTTGCGATGATGATGCCACCGACAATGGCGACCAGCGCGACGAGGGCGATGATCCAGCTCGAGCCGCCCAGTTCGCTTTCACCGTCAACCGTCGAAGCGGCACGAGCTGCGGGAGCAGCCGATGCGACAACGGGAGCTGCGATCATCGAGGTTGCTGCGAGAGAGATCGCAGCTTTCTTAAGCAGGTTCATCATATTCTCCGTCCACTGGTATGGTTTCTTCGAATCAGCCCAGAGAAATGGTCCCCAGTCTGCTTCTGCACTGCCCGTCTAGGCAAGGCCGTCGGCAAATGCAACGACGATTTGAACTAGCCCGGAATTCTTATGAAATTGCTAAAGCAGGAAAAACTCCTCGCGCGATCGGCTTTTCACCCCCTGCGGATGCGGTCGAGGGGCTCGCTCGTCACAGGATAGCCAAGATGGCCCGGGATACACAGGTGCGATCCGCCGTCGCGATCCTCGATCCAGGGGGTGATCAAATCGATGGAAAATTGCCCAGCATGGTCGGAAAAGCTGGAAAAATCGGGGGTCTGAGCGAGACGCTCGAGGTTGCGGCGGGTCGGAAAGATCACCGACGCTTCCCCGCGATCGGCCATCGCCAGCGTGTCCCGCGCACTCGCCCAGAAAATATGGCTATGCTCCGCCTCCTCGACCGTCAGCTCTTGGCTGTGCGGCGGTGCGGCGACCGCAAAGAATCGCGTATCGAAAGTCCGGGCTTCCTTGAAATTGGGACACCAGCGCGCAAAGGGAACCAATGAGTCTAGCGCGAGTCGGTCGCCGCGCTCTTCCAACATCGTCGACAGCAATATTTCGGCGAGCAGCGCCTTCCGCACCCCGGCGATGTCCTTTTCGGCGAGCCCCGGCCAGCCGACCGCCAGCCCCGTCTCCTCCAGCGTCTCGCGGATCGCGGCAACCCGCGCTGCGCCCTCGACGTCGCCCTCGGTATAGCCATGCCGGTGCGCGACGACATAATCGTCGGGATCGATGCGCCCGCCCGGAAAGACAACCGCGCCAGCGGCAAAGGCCATTTTCACCGAGCGCTTGACCATCAAAATCTCGTCGGGGCCGCCGTCGTCGGCGGGCCGCATGATCACCAAAGTCGCGGCGGGAATGGCCCCATCGGGCAGCGTGGACGGCGGCGTGATTTCGTTCATGGACAAAGCGATAACCGTGCTTCGACGGCTTGTCATCTGACCATTGCGGGGGAAGCGACTCGGGTGCAAGATGGGGTCCGACACGGCGCAGGGGGAACGGGCCATGGGGATCGTGGAGATTTTGGGCGTCGCGGGCAGCCTCAGCTTGCTCGCCGGATGGCGGCTCTATCTGACGATATTGGCGACCGGCATCGCGATGCATTTCGGCTGGCTTCCGCTACCCGAACATTTGCAAGCCCTTCAGATACTTGCCAATCCCTGGGTCCTCGGCGTTGCGACCATCGGCACCGCAGCGGAATTTCTGGCCGACAAGGTCGCGTGGGTCGATTCGGCGTGGGATGCGGTCCACAGCTTCATCCGCCCGCTCGGCGGCGCGCTACTGGCGCTCGCGCTCGTCGATTCGTCCGACCCGGCCTGGCAGGTCATCGCCTTCCTGCTCGGTGGTGGTGGCGCGTTGCTCAGCCATGGCGCCAAGGCGACGACACGCGCGGTCGTCAACATCAGCCCCGAGCCCTTCAGCAATGCGGTGGTTTCAACCAGCGAGGATATCGCGACGACGGGTTTGCTCGCGCTTGCGATCGCCTATCCTTCGATCGCGATCATCATCGCGATCCTGTTGGGCGCCGCCGCGGTCGTGGTGATCATCGCACTGCGCCGCCTGCTCCGCAACATCAAGGCGACGCTGAAAAGCGCATTGGGCGACGGCCCGCCAACGCAAGGTGAGTTACCACCTGCCTAGGCCGTGTTGACAAAAGGGATTCCCAAACCCGCCTTGTTCTGATTCAAGACTGCTTTTTGAGGGGCAGTCATGGGTCGCGGGGATTTGTCGGACGCGGAGTGGGATCTGATCGGGCCGCTACTGCCGCCTGAGCGCGGTCGCTGGGCGCGGCCGGCGGGCGATAACCGGCGCTTCCTCAATGGAATGCTTCACGTGCTGCGGGTCGGCTGCCCCTGGCGCGACATGCACGAGCGCTACGGCAAGTGGAACTCGGTCTATGTGCGCTTCCGTCGCTGGGCCGAACAGGGTGTCTGGGATGCCCTGCTGCAAACACTGGTCGATCTGGGTCTGACCGACGACTGGCAACACATGATCGACAGCACCAGCGTTCGCGGCCATGTCTCGGCAGCGGGCGGAAAAGGGGGGCTTGTGCGAACGCTCTTGGTCGATCACGCGGCGGCTTTACGAGCAAAATCCACGCCCGCTGCGACAATCAAGGACTGCCTGTCGGCTTCATCCTCACCGGCGGCGAGGCTTCCGATTACACCGCTGCCGAACCGCTGATGGCGATCCCCGCCGCCACGCCCAAGGCGCTGCTCGCGGACAAGGGTTATGATGGTGATCACTTCCGGGAAAGCCTGCTGACCCGGGGCATCCTGCCGATCATCCCGCCTCGCTCGAACCGCAAGGTGCCAGAGCATCCCGACTATCGCCGCTACAAGGACCGAAACCGCGTCGAGCGCATGTTCGGCAAACTCAAACAGCAACGACGCATCGCAACCCGCTATGACAAAACCCTGCTCTCGTTCGAGAGCTTCCTCAACCTCGCCGCTACGCGCCTATGGCTGAAGTCTTTTGTCAACACGGCCTAGTTCCGCGGGACAATAGGGTAAACGCCTCGTCTCATTAGCAATTGCCTAATCCCCGGCATAAGTTATGCCTTGGAAACCGCGCATCTTCTTCCGGCAACTTGGCGGAAGAAAGGGACCAGGCCGCGCCTTCAAGAACAGAGGGAAAGCCAATGTCTGTTATGATCGGAACCCGTCTCCCCCGGCCTGCTTCCGGCCGGCCGCTCATCACCGCCGTTATTCTGCTCGCCTTCGGCTATGCCACGCCAGCATTGGCGGACTGCAATCTCGTGCCGACCGCGGGCGACGACAATCATCTGTGCGACAGCGGCACCGCGCCCGCCGGTCTGAACGATCCCGGCGGCAACAATCGGCTCACCCTCCCCACCGGTGGAACCGGCACGATCACCGGCAATGTGACCTTCGGCGCCGGGGTTGACCGCATTTCGATCGGATCGGGGCAGATCACCGGTGCGGTCGATCAGGGCAATGGCGACGATGTCTTCGACATTTCCGCCGGCAAGGTCACCGGCACCGTGCAGCAGGGCCTTGGCCTCGACGATTTCAACATGACCGGCGGCGAGATCGGCGCGCTCAACCAGGGCGGCGATCTCGACACATTCTTCATGTCAGGCGGCCGGATCGTCGATGCTTTTGACGATGGCGACATTGCGCGGATGACGGGGGGCCGCATCGGCCGCGTCAATATGAAGCTCGCCGACAATCTGTTCGACATGTCGGGCGGGACGATCGACCGCAACCTCGTCACCGGTTTCGGCAATGATATGATCATCATCTCGGGCGGTACGATCGGCGGTAATATCAGCGTTTCGGGCGGCACCGACAGCGTCACCATCACCGGCGGCTCGGTCGGCGGCGAGGTTCGGATGAGCGCCGGAACCGACAGTTTCGTCTGGGACCGCGGCGGCGTCGTCCATGGCATCATCGACATGGGCGACGACAATGACACCGCCCGGCTTGCCGGTCTGACCAACGCGCATCTCGGCGCCACCCCGCAGGTCAGCGGCGGCTCCGGCACCGACGCGCTGGTCTTCGACAATGTGTCGACCGGCAATGTCGCGCGCTTCGACGGCTGGGAACGGATCGACGCGACCGATGACACCGAGCTACTGTTCGACACCATGCTGGTCCTTGGCGATGGTGGGACAGGCACCGGCACCTTCGCTCTCGACGCGTCGAGCACGATCTTTGGCGGCGGCGCGCAAAGCGGGATCGCGGGCTTCACCGCCGGCCAGCGCGCGACGCTCATCAACGCCGGACGCATCGACCTGACCAATGGCGGCAACACCACCGGCGACCGCTTTACGGTCAGGGGCAATTATGTGGGCAACGGCGGCCTGCTCCTCCTCGACACGGTGCTGGGCGACGATAGCTCAGCGTCCGACCGGCTCGTCATCGACGGCGGCGCAGCATCAGGCACGACGGGGGTCACCATCCTCAACGCCGGCGGCACCGGCGCTGCGTCGTTGCAGAACGGGATCATGGTCGTCGAAACGCTGAACGGCGCAACGACCGCCAGTGGCGCCTTTGCCCCCAACCACCGCGTCGCGGTCGGCGCGTTCGAATATTATCTGTTCAAGGGCGGCGTGACCGCAGGCACCGGCGACAATTGGTATCTGCGCTCGACGATCGTCACCCCGCCCCCGGCAGTCACGCCGCCCGAAGTCGCCCCGGCGCCGGCGCCGCTGACGCCTGCACCCCCGCCGCCCGAACCCGAAGCGCCTGAGCCCGCACCACCGCCACCACCACCCGTTCCCCCACCCGCGCAGCTGCCGCCCGAACCGACACCCGGAAACCCCGACCCGGTCGACCCCGCCCCGCCGGTCGAGGTTATCGACCCGGCCCCGCCGACACCACCCGCACCGCCACCGGCGCTAGAACCCGATCCCCCGGCTCCGACGCCCGAACCCCCGACTGAGCCCGCGCCAATTCCCACCGGACCGTCGGCCATCGAACCTCCGACCGAGGGCGCTACGCCCCAGATCGGCGAAGTGGGCGAGCCCATTCCGCTCTATCGCCCCGAGGTTCCGGCCTATGTCGTCGCGGTGCCGGTCGCGCACCATCTGGCGGCCGCGACGCTCAGCACCTTCCACGCCCGGCGGGGCGACCAATCGCTGCTCCGCCGCGATGGCGACATTCTGCCGGCAAGCTGGGGCCGTGTGCTGGGCGAAGATGCCGAGATCAAATGGGATGGCGATGTCGCGCCATCGTTCGACGGCGACCTTCAGGGTTTCCAGATCGGTCAGGATTTGATCGGGATGGGCGATGAGGATGGTACGCGCATCCGCGCCGGCATCTTCATCGGCCGCGCCGAAATGAACGGCACGACGCGCGGCCGCTCGCTCGGCTGGAACGATCTGACCGTCGGCCGTATCGACACCAAGAGTACCAATCTGGCGGGCTATGCGACGCTGGTCGGCGCGAACGGCTGGTATGTCGACACGGTGGTCCAATATAGCTGGTTCGACGGCGAAACGGTCGCCGACAGCGGGCTGGCCATCGACATCGACGGAAAGGGCATCGCGGCCTCGCTCGAAGCGGGCTATCCGATCGCGCTATCGGGACGCTGGACGCTCGAACCGCAGGCGCAGATTGTGTGGCAGCGCGTGTCGCTCGATAATCAGGCCGATATATTCTCGACCATCTCCTTCGCCTCGGGCGATGCGTTCACGGGCCGTTTCGGCTTCCGCCTGCACGGTGATTATCCAGGCGAGAGCAGCCGGTTCCAGCCCTATGTCCACGCCAGTTTGCGCCACGGATTCTCGGGCACGCAGACGACGCGCTTTGGCGACAATCCGATCCGCACCGACCTCGGCCGCACCGAATTCGAGGCCGGGGCGGGACTGGTCGCATGGCTCGGCAAGAATATCGGCCTGCATGTGAAGGGCGATTATGGCATGAACGCCGACGGTCCGCGCAGCCGACGGCTCGCCGGAACGGCCGGCATAACGATCAACTGGTAAAGATGCGCGCTCCCCGCCTGAGGCGGGGAGTAGCGTTTAGGCGGGGAGCAGCGTTTTCAGGGGCGTTTCGGCATCGGCGACCTGTTCGGCGGTTGCCTGAATCCCCGCAGTGACAACCATGCGGCCCTGGACATAATCCTTGGTCGCATTGACGCAGTCGATCGCAATGACCTTGCCGCCTTTCAAATAGACGACCGAGAAGCTGCGCGTCGCCGGATCGCCGCGCAACACCGCCTGGTCGTGCCCGGTCGACAGGCCGGCGGTCTGGAGCTTCAGATCATATTGGTTCGACCAGAACCAGGGGATGGCGTGATAATGCGCTTCGGCGCCGACGATGCCCTTGGCGACGACATTCGCCTGATCATTGGCATTTTGCACCGATTCCAGCCGGATAACCGCACCCTCGGCATAGTCATTTTCGTGCGCGGCGCAGTCGCCGATCGCGTAAATATCGGGAAGGCTGGTCTTGCAGAGACGATCGACGCGCACGCCATTGCCGCCCTCGGCGCCCGCCGCGATCAGCGGTTCGACCGCGGGAATGATCCCGATACCGACGATGACCAGATCGGCGGGAATCACTTCGTCATTGTTCAAGCGGACGCCGGTGACATGGGTTTCGCCCTCGATCGCCTCGACGCATACGCCGAGCCGCAAATCGACGCCATGGTCGCGATGCTCCTTTTCATAGAAGCGCGACAGTTCTTCACCCGCGACGCGCGCAAGAACGCGGTCGAGCGCTTCCAAAAGCACGACCTTCTTTCCCGCCTTGGTGAGCACGGCTGCCGCCTCGAGCCCGATATAACCGCCACCGATAACGACGATCTGGCCCGCAGTTTCGGACGCCGCCTTCATCGCATCGGCATCGGCGCGGGTGCGCACGCCCTGCACGCCGGGAAGGTCGCCGCCGGGGATCGGCAGCATGCGCGGCGCTCCACCGGTTGCCCAGACAAGCTTGCCATAGCCGATCGTCTCGCCCGCTTCGGTGGTCACATGATGGCCAACCGAATCGACCGCGACGACGCGCGTGTTGAGCAACATCGTCACTTCGCGCTCGTCCCAATATTTGGCGGGGCGCAGCTGGATGCGTTCAAATTCCTTCTCGCCGGCGAAATATTCCTTCGACAGCGGCGGGCGTTCATAGGGAAGTTCGGGTTCGTCGCCGATAATCGCGATGCTGCCTTCGAATTTCTGCGTGCGCAGCATCACCGCCACCTGCGCACCGCCATGTCCGGCACCCACGATCACCACGTCGAACTGCATCGTCCTCATCCTCCTGCCCCGCGCTCCGTTCCCGGCATTGCCGTACGGTCAGTTGCGCGCTGCGTCCCTTGCACGCGCGGGCGATGGAGGCAAGTCACCCCTTAGGAGGGCTAATCATCGGCCTTAGCAACCACCGCTGCGGTACATGCCGGACGATCCTCTGGTCACGCTGCGACGACGGCGGACCCACCCTCGTCATGAAAGCTGACTGAGCGCCGCGCGAACCCGGAGCAGGTCGGCGCCCAGCGCATCGACCTCCTCAGCATTCCGCGATTCGGTGAAGATCGAGGCCGAAAGGCCAAAGCCCGGCCGGATTTCAGGAAGTGCGACCGCAACCGTCGAAATGCCGCGATGCGCAAAGCCCTGATCGAGCGCATAGCCAGTCTGCCCGGCGCGCCGCACCTGATCGGCATAGTCGGCAAAGGACAAAGCAGCCTGCCAGCGCACCGCGGCGTAGCGGCGAGCCAGTTCGGCTTCGTCGACCTTCTGCGCCGCAGCAAGGGCGCGGCCCACCGCGCCACCACCCAGCGGTTGACGCTGCGCATCGGCGAGCCGGAGCCGCATTCCGGCGTTGCTCTCGGCGTGCGCGACGAGTTGCAAGCGGTCGCGCGAAGCGACCTTCCATAATCCGACGGCGGCGTCCGATGCCTCGGCCAATTGCACCATCAGCGGCTGCGCGCGATCGACGAGCGCTTGCGCCCCACCGTCGCGCAGCGCCTCTGCTGACGCCCAGACGGGGCTGAGCCGATAAAGCTTCGTCCGCACGTCGCGCTCGGCCGCGCCTTCATCGACCAGCGTCTTTAACAGATTGAGGCAGCTCGACGGGCTCAGCCCCACCGATCGACCCACGTCCGACAGCGACAGCGGGCGCGATTCCGCGAGCAGCCGCATGATGGCAAAGGCTTGCGAAACCGAGCGGACCGGACCGGACATGCGCATTCATTAGTTTTCATCATGATGAAATTCAATTCCCAATGTTGAAATCATGCCACGCCCCGTCTAACGCGCTATGCAAAGGACTCGAACGGGAGAAGACGACATGGGCAAAAGCCTGGAAGGCAAGGT
The DNA here is from genome assembly GCF_002205635.1 of Sphingopyxis witflariensis. Lineage (GTDB taxonomy): Bacteria > Pseudomonadota > Alphaproteobacteria > Sphingomonadales > Sphingomonadaceae > Sphingopyxis > Sphingopyxis witflariensis. Next base: position 104,640 of record NZ_NISJ01000007.1, read on the forward strand.
CGTGGCGATCACCGGCGCCGGCCGCGGCATCGGGCGCGAACTGGCGCTGCACTGTGCCAGCGAAGGCGCGGCGGTCGTGGTCAATGATCCGGGCGTCGCACAGGCCGGCGATGGCGGCGACGCAGCGCCCGCGCAAACCACCGCCAACGACATCGTCGCCGCGGGCGGCAAGGCGATCGCCAACTTCGCCAATGTCGCCGATCCCAAGGAAGCCGCGAGCATCATTGAGGATGCGGTCGCCCGCTTCGGCCGCATCGACGCGGTGGTCAACAACGCCGGCATCCTGCGCGACACCATCTGGCACAAGATGAGTTACGAGGACTGGAAGAGCGTCATCGAGGTCAATCTGACCGGCGTGTTCAACGTGTCGAAGGCCGCGACGCCCTATTTCCGCGAACAACAATCGGGCAGCTTCGTCCACTTCACCTCAACCAGCGGGTTGATCGGCAATATCGGCCAGGCGAATTATTCGGCGGCCAAGCTCGGCGTCGTAGCGCTGTCGCAATCGATCGCGCTCGACATGGCGCGCGTCGGAGTGCGGTCGAACTGCATCGCCCCCTTCGCGTGGAGCCGCATGACCTCGTCGATCCCCGCCGAGACGCCCGAACAGCAACAACGCGTCGCGCGAATGCAGGAAATGTCGGCCGACAAGATTGCGCCGCTCGTCGCCTATCTCGCCTCCGACCTGTCGAAGGACGTGACGAACCAGATTTTCAGCGTCCGCAAGAATGAGATCATGCTGTTTTCGAAGCCGCGTCCGATCCGCTCGATGACCAAGGTTGAGGGTTGGACCGCCGATTCGATCGCCGACGAGCTGATCCCGGCTTTCCGCCCCAGCTTCGCGCGCGCCGACGAGGTTTCGGCGCACGTCTTTCCCTATGATCCGATCTGAGGAGCCCAGCATGAGCAATGCGAACCCCGGCATGGACGCCGATGTCTTTGAACAGTTCATCGAACAGCTCGAACGCTATGTCCGCGACCGGCTGATCCCCGCCGAAAAGGGCATCATCGAAAACGATGAAATCCCCGCCGAGATCCTGTCCGAGATGCGCGACATGGGGCTGTTCGGCCTGACGATGCCCGAGGAGTTTGGCGGCGCGGGGATGAACGTCAGCCAATATGTCCGCACCATCCACACGCTCAGCTATGCAATGCCGGCGTTCCGGTCGATCATCTCGATCAACATCGGCATGTTCTGCTCGGCACTGAAAAATGGCGGTACCGACGCGCAAAAGGCCGAATGGTTGCCGCGCGTTGCTGCGGGCGAAATCGCAGCCTTTGGCCTGACCGAACCGGGGTCGGGATCGGATTCGGCCGGATTGCAAACCAGCGCAGTCCAGACCGACAATGGCTGGGTGCTCAATGGCACCAAGCGCTACATCACCAACGCGCCCTTCGCGAAGGTCGCACTGATCATGGCGCGGACGTCGAAGGAGAACCTGCCCAAGAACGCCCATGTCTCGGCCTTCATTGTCCCCATGGACAGCCCCGGCGTCTCGACGGGCAAATCGGACAAGAAGATGGGCCAGTCGGGCAGTCACATCTCCGACATCGTGCTGGAGGATGTGCGCGTCGGCGGCGAAGCGCTGCTCGGCGGCGAGGTCGGCAAGGGCTTCGCCTTTGCGATGATGAGCCTCGACAATGGCCGCATGTCGGTTGGCGCTGCTGCAACCGCCTACGCCCGCCGCGCACTCGACAGCGCGGTCCGCTATGCGACCGAGCGCAAGGCGTTCGGCGAGCCGATCGCCAATTTTCAGCTGATCCAGCAGATGCTCGCGCAGAGCGAGATCGATATCTACGCCGCCGAATGTATGATGGCCGATGTCACGCGCCGCGCCGATGCGGGCGAGAATGTCCTGCGCAAGGCCGCGGCGTTCAAGGTGTTCGCATCGGAGATGTGCGGCCGCGTCGTCGACGCCTGCGTTCAGGTCTATGGCGGCGCCGGTTATCTCGCCGAATATGACGCCGAGCGCTTCTTCCGCGATGCGCGCATCTATCGCATTTACGAAGGCACGACCCAGATCCTCCAGCTTCAGATCGCCAAGCATATGCTGCGCGAATTCCACGCGGGCGCCTGAATGTATAACCTCCTCTCCGGTCTGTCGGTGATCGAGGCGTCGTCCTTCGTCGCCTCCCCCACCGCCGGGCTCTATTGCGCACAAATGGGGGCGGAGGTGATCCGCGTCGACCAGATCGGCGGCGGTCCCGATTTCCGCCGCTGGCCGGTGACCGATAACAATGACTCGCTCTATTGGGAAAATCTCAACCGCGCGAAAAAGTCGGTCGCGCTCGACCTTGGGCGACCCGAGGGGCGCGAGCTGTTGCAGGAACTGGTGCGGGCGACCGGGCAGTTCATCACCAATTTCCCGGTCGGCGGATTCCTGTCGCACGAAACGCTGGCCGAGGGTCGCCCCGACCTGATCACCGTCCGCGTGATGGGCTGGGCCGATGGCTCGCCGGCGCTTGATTACACCGTCAACAATATGGTCGGTTACCCGATGCTCACCGGCACGGGCCCCGAGCCGGTCAACCATGTCCTGCCCGCGTGGGATTTGCTCTCCGGCGCTTACGCCGCTTTCGCGCTGCTCGCGGCGATCCAGCGGCGCGGCGCGACCGGCGAAGGCGGCGAGGTCCGCATCCCGCTGTCCGACGTCGCGATCGGGACGGTCGCCAATCTCGGCGGCATCGCCGAAACCCTCTATTCGGGCGAAAACCGCCCCCGCCTCGGCAATGCGGTTTACGGCCTGTTCGGTCGCGATTTCGTGACCGGCGACGGACAGCGCACGATGATCGTTGTGGTGACGCCGCGCCAATGGGCGAACCTCATCGCAGCGTTGAACCTCGGCGACGCCATCGCCGCGGTCGAGGCGGCACGCGGCGTGTCTTTTGCGAAGGACGATGGCCTGCGCTTCACCCACCGCGACGCGCTCTATCCGCTGTTCGAGCAAGCCATCGCGGCGCGTACCCATGCCGATCTCGCCGCCGCCTTCGATGCCGGCGGGATCGTCCATTCGGCCTATCGCACCATGCTCGACGCGGTGCACGACCCCGCGCTGGTCGCCGACAATCCGGTCTTCGGCGCCGCCGAAAACCCCAGCGGCTTCGCCTACCCCGCAGCGGGGTCTTTCGCGACCGTGCCGCAGATGGAGCGACAGGCGCCCCGCCCCGCCCCGCGCAACGGCCAACATAGCGAGGAAATCCTCGCCACCCGCCTTTCGCTTTCCTCGGGCGAGATCGCCCGCTTGATCGATGCCGGCATCGTCGGCATCACCCAACCGGAGACTGAGTAAATGACCCTGCGCCGCGCCGCCATCGTCGCCCCCATCCGCACCGCCGTCGGCAAATTCGGCGGCAGCCTGTCCTCGCTGACCGCCGGCGACCTCGGCGCCGTGATCCTGAAGGCGCTGATCGAACGCACCAAAGTCGATCCGGGCCGGGTCGACGATGTCGTCTTTTCGCAAGGTTACGGCAATGGCGAGGCACCGTGCATCGGCCATTGGTCGTGGCTCGCCGCCGGCCTGCCGCTCGAAGTTCCCGGCTATCAGCTCGACCGCCGCTGCGGATCGGGACTGCAGGCGATCGCCAACGCCGCGATGATGGTCCAGACCGGCATGTCCGACGTCGTCGTCGCGGGCGGCGTTGAATCGATGTCGAACGTCGAGCATTACAGCACCGACATTCGGAAGGGCGTGCGCGCCGGAAACCTGACCCTCCACGACCGGCTGACGCGCGGCCGCGTGATGTCGCAGCCGGTCGAGCGCTTCGGCGTCATCACCGGGATGATCGAGACCGCCGAAAATCTCGCCAAGGATTATGGCATCAGCCGCGAGGCGTGCGACGCCTATGCGGTGCGCAGCCACCAGCGCGCCGCCGCCGCATGGGACAAGGGCCTGTTCGCCGACGAACTGGTGCCGGTGTCGGTGCCGCAACGCAAAGGCGATCCGGTCATTTTCGCGCAGGACGAGGGCTATCGCGCCGACGCGACCCTGGAATCGCTCGGCAAGCTCCGCCCGCTCGAGGGCGGCGTCGTTACCGCGGGTAATGCGAGCCAGCAGAATGACGCCGCGGCAGCGTGCCTCGTCGTCGCCGAAGACAAGCTCGACGAACTCGGCCTCGAACCCATCGCCTGGTTCCACAGCTGGGCCGCCGCGGGCTGCGACCCCAGCCGCATGGGCATCGGCCCGGTGCCGGCGGTCGAACGGCTGTTCGCGCGCAACGGCCTCGGCTGGAACGACATCGATCTTGTCGAACTCAACGAGGCCTTCGCGCCGCAGGTGCTCGCAGTGCTCAAGGGCTGGGGCTGGTCGGACGACGACAGCCGCAACCAGATTTTGAACGTCAACGGATCGGGCATTTCGCTCGGCCACCCGATCGGCGCGACGGGCGGCCGCATCCTCGCCAACCTCACCCGCGAACTCGTCCGCCGCGACGGTCGCTACGGCCTCGAGACGATGTGCATCGGCGGCGGTCAGGGCATCGCGGCCATCTTCGAGCGCGCGGCCTGAGCATGGCCGATCTGCGCCCTGCCCTGACCGCCGCGCAAACCTACCGCGCGGCGGCGCAAGCGGCGCTCGCCGAACGGCTGGCGGCGCGGGCAATCGACAGCGAGCAGCGCGCGGCGCATGGCTTTGCGTGGGTGGCGACGACGGTCGCGGCGCTGGAGGCGACGCATAATTGGTGCGAGGCCGGCGGCGGCGCCAACCCGCTCGACGCACAGATCGCCGCGCTCGCTTTCGCCGAGGGCATCGGCCAGCTCGTCGGCGGCCTGCCGATGGGCCAGAATGAAATTTTCCGCCCCGCCGATCTCGGCATCGGCGCAGCGGCGCGCACGCTTGCCGACGCTTGCGCCGACCTACTCGACGCCGACCATGCGAAAGCCCGCGCCGAACTCGCTGCCGCGCTGGCGGCAGGGCATTGGCCGAGCGAGACGCTCCACGACGCCGATCTCGACACGATCCGCGACCAATATCGCCGCTTCACCGATGCCGAGATCATTCCGAACGCCCATCGCTGGCACCTCGCCAATGATCTGATCCCCGACGCGACCGTGACGGCGATGGCCGACCTCGGCACCTTCGGCGTCTGCATCCCCGAGGAATATGGCGGACTGGGTCTCGGCAAGCTGGTGATGTGCATCGTCACCGAGGAATTGTCGCGCGGCTGGATCGGCACCGGCTCGCTCGGCACCCGCTCCGAAATCGCGGGCGAGCTGATCGTCCTCGGCGGCACCGACGAGCAGAAAGCACAATGGCTGCCCCGGATCGCCAGCGGCGAAGTCCTGCCGACCGCGGTGTTCACCGAACCCGATGTCGGATCGGACCTCGGATCGCTGCAAACGCGCGCGCGCGTCGATGCAAATGGCGAATGGATAATCGACGGCGCAAAGAACTGGATCACCCACGCCGCGCGGTCCGACCTGATGACCCTGCTCACCCGCACCCTGCCCGATGCGAAGGGCTATGCCGGACTGTCGATGCTGCTTGTCCCCAAGCCGCGCGGGACCGAGGACACACCCTTCCCCGCCGAGGGAATGACGGGCAGCGAGATCGAGGTGCTCGGCTATCGCGGGATGCGCGAATATGCGCTGCAATTCGACGCAATGCGCGCACCCGCCGACGCCTTGCTTGGCGGCGAAGAAGGGCAAGGCTTCAAACAGTTGATGCGAACCTTCGAAGGCGCGCGGATTCAGACCGCCGCGCGCGCAGTCGGGGTCGCGCGCCGCGCGCTCGAACTCGGGCTCGATTATGCGCTGAACCGCAAACAGTTCGGCAAGGCGATCATCCAATTCCCGCGCGTCGCCGACAAGCTCGCGATGAGCCTCGTCGACTTCATCACCGCGCGCGAATTGAGCTACGCCGCCGCGCGCGCCAAGGACTCGGGCAAGCGCTGCGATATCGAAGCCGGAATGGCCAAACTGCTCGGCGCGCGCGCCGCCTGGTCGAACGCCGACGCCAGCCTGCAGATCCACGGCGGCAACGGCTATGCGCTCGAATATGAAATCAGCCGCATCCTGTGCGACGCACGCATCCTCAATATTTTCGAAGGCGCCGCCGAGATTCAGGCGCAGGTGATCGCGCGCGGCTTGGTCGGGGGACGCAATTGATGAGCGATTGGAACGCATGGATCGGCCGCGAAGACCTCCGCCGCGATCGCGTGAGCGACGAACTTGCTGCGCGCTGGCTCGCGACACTCGACCGCGATGCAGCGGCGGGCGGCGCCGTTCCGCAGGGCTTCCACTGGTGCCTGTGTGCGCCCGACGCGCCGACCGCGACGCTCGGCAGCGACGGGCATCCGCGGCGCCAGAACAGCCCCGACAGCTGGATGCCGCCGATCCCGCTACCCCGCCGCATGTGGGCGGCGAGCAAGGTCGAATATCTCGCGCCCATCACCCTCAGCGCCGCAATCGAGCGCCGCTCGGCGATCCGCTCGATCACCGCAAAACAGGGCGCATCGGGACCGCTGGTCTTCGTTGATGTCGCGCATGAAATTCACGCTGATGGCGAGCTTTCCGTGCACGAAACGCAATCGATCGTGTTCCGCGACGCCGCTCCCGCGGGCACTCCGCCATCCCCGCCGCCGCCCGGCGAGGGCCGTTTCGATCCCGGTGCGTGGGACGCTCACCGCCTGCTGGTCCCCGACGAAGCGCTGCTCTTTCGATACTCGGCGCTGACCTTCAACAGTCACCGCATCCATTACGACCTGCCCTATGCGACGCAGGAAGAAGGCTATCGCGGTCTCGTCGTCCACGGCCCACTCACCGCAACCTTGCTGCTCGACCTCGCCCGGCGCGCGTTCGGAGACAACAAGCTGAGCTCCTTCGCCTTTCGCGGCCTCTCCCCCGCAATCTGCGGCGAAGAGCTGCACCTGGCGCTGCGCGGTGACGGTGCGTCGGTCGAGTTGGGTGCATTCGCCGCCGATGGCCGACCGATCATGTCGGCTTCGGCGACACTCTGAGTCCGACCGCCACCACATCGCCGCAGCGCGACCCGAAAATTCGGCCCTTGACTTGAAACGGCCTTTCCTTCCAAAAGATGTATGACACCGGTGTCTGAAACAGGCCCGGACGACCGCAGACAAATGCGGCACCATGGGAGAGATGCAGCGCATGATCAGAAACAGGCCCTCCATGCTCGGCCGGCGCCTCGCCCTCGGCGCCGCCCTGATGGTCGCCGCGCCCGTGTTCGCGGCTGACAACGCCCAGCCGCGGGCCTTCAACACCGTCGTCGAGAAACATATCCAGCCGCAGTCCGAACAATTGCTGCTCGCGCTGGTCAAGGACGGCAAGGCGCTGCAGATCGACGGCATCGCGGTGTTCAACGGCAGCGACAAATTCCTGCCCGGAAAGATCGCAATCGGCCTCGCCGAATATCTGGACGGCTTGGCCGACAACGACCCACGCCTGCCCGCCTATCTCGGCCATTTTCGCAAGATCGCGAAGCTGACCATCGACGATCCGAATGATACGTGGGGCATTTATTATTATCTCACCGCGCTCGACATCCTCCGCCGACGCGGCTGGCTCGAACAGGCCGTCGATCCGCTCACGATGGCGAAGCTGCGCGTGCGGCTCGACTGGCGCAGCTTCGTCGATCGCGACCGCTATGTGCTGATCGATCATCCGAACAATTATATCGTCGTCGCCTTCTCTATCGCGCGGCTGCGAGGCGCGCTGGGCTGGGAAGATGAGAGTGCGGCGACGCGGCTCTATGCCGCCGCGGCGAAACATTATCGCACCTATTCGGACTTTGGTTTCGCCGACGAGACCGACGGCGAAGGCCGCTTCGACCGTTATTCGATCCTGCTCGCTGGCGAAATCGCGGCACGCTATGTACAGACCGGCGACACCCCGCCCGCCGAAACGCTGGACTGGCTACGCAAGGCCGCCGATGTGATGCTGCTGCGCGTCAATGGCGACGGCCTGGGTTTCGAATATGGCCGCAGCCTCGGCCCCTATGGCGAGACCTCGATCGTCGAGGTGCTGACCGCCGCTGCCGCGACCGGCGTGCTCACCGAAGCAGAGAAGGCGATCGCCTATGCCTATGCCTCGCGCGTGTCCGAACGCTATGTCGACTTCTGGATCGATCCACGTACCGGATCGGTGAACTTGTGGGACGACGGGCGGCGAACCGACGCCTATCGCGGCAAGTTCCGCATCCTCGGCGAGAACCTGAGCCTCGCGCATCAATTTTCCTACACCAATGCGGTGTGGAACAAGCTTGGCTACCGCGACCGCGCGCCGAAAGTCGACTGGGCGGCGGTGCAGGCCGCCAAGCCGCGCCGTTCCACCACATGGTTCGCCCGCAGCACCTATGACCGGATGCTGCTGACCCTGCAGGACGGCAAACGGCTCGTCAGCCTGCCGGTAATCAACGGCGGCGCGACGCAGCACAATCACAGCCCCTATTTCCCCATCCCCTTCTCGCCCGGGATGCTCGAGGGTGTGGCCGATGGCGATGCACCGCTGCTGATCCCGCAACTGACGCTGAACGACGGCAGCGTCATGATGCCGCTCGCCTATCAGCGCGACGTGAAGGTCGAGGCGACAGGCGACCGCACATCGGTCAGCTGGCACCAGAGCGAACTCGACCGGATGGGCGACGCCGCACCCGCGCCCGACAAGCGCGTTTCGGTGACGACCAGCTACCGCTTCGCACCCGGCCGGATCATCCGCACCGACGTCTTCGTCCCGCAAAAGGGCACAACGATCGCCGATGCGCGCCTCGAATTCGCCAGCTTCTCCACGGGCGCCCACATGCAGGGCAACAGCGCCTTATTCACATCGGGCGCCGTGCGCCGCTTCACGGTCACAGGGCTAACTCGATGCTCCGCCAGCCCGACCGAGGGCAAGGAAGCCTATCGCTCGCCACAAGGCCCGATGCACAGCCTCGTGTCCTGCCAGGGCGTGCGCACAGCAAGCGGGGCACTCCGGATCAGCTGGACCCTCGAATATCGATAGGCGCGGCTCCATCATGCGGGAGGATATATGCAACTGACACGCCGAACCTTGGGCGGCGCAGCAATGGCACTGCTCGCGGGATGCGCTGTGCGGCCTGCGCTGTCCGCGGCGGCTCCCCTCGACATCGCGACCATCGACCGCGTTCGCATCCCGCGCGCCGCCGATCGCTGGCTCGACGACGCGCCGGTCACCATCACCGCCTTTCGCGCGGCGCGCAGCCCCGGATCGGCGCATGATTATTATTCGGAAGGCGACTATTGGTGGCCCGATCCCGCCAATCCTGACGGCCCCCATGTCAGACGCGACGGCTTTTCGAACCCCGCGCGCTTCGACGATCATCGGCAGGCATTGATCCGCCTCGGGCTGCGCGTGCCGGCCTTCGTCGCGGCGTGGATTGTGACGCGCGACCGGCGCTATGCAGAAGCGGCAGCGCAGCACCTCAACGCATGGTTCGTGACACCCGCGACGCGGATGAACCCCAGCCTCGACCATGCGCAGGCGATCATCGGGGTCAACACGGGACGCGGCATCGGCGTGATCGACACGCTCCAGATCGTCGAGGTCGCGCGCGCCGTCAGCCGGCTGATCGAGGCGGGCTATCCGCTCGATCCCGGAGTGAAAGGCTGGTTCCGTGCCTATCTGACCTGGCTCACGACATCGAAAAATGGCACCGACGAGCGCGACGAAAGGAACAACCACGGCAGCTGCTGGGTGCTGCAGGCCGCCGAATTCGCGCGACTGGTCGGCGACGAGGCGGTGCGCGCCGACGCCCGCGAACGCTTCCGCACCCGGCTGATCCCGGAACAGATCGCCCCCGACGGCAGCCAGCCGCTCGAACTCGCGCGCACCAAGCCGTTCGGATATTGCCTGTTCAATCTCGACGTCCTCGCTGCAGCCGCCCATTCGCTGAGCACAACCGAGGACGATCTTTGGCGCTTCGCGACACCCGATGGGCGCTCGCTGGCCACCGCGCTAGCCTTCATGGCCCCGTACATCGCCGACAAGAGCCGCTGGCCGTTCGCCCACGACGTCGAATATTGGAACGACTGGCCGGTGCGCCATCCCAGCCTGCTCTTTGGCGGGCTCGCGCTCTCCCAACCCGGTTATGTCGCGCTGTGGCAGCGGCTCAATGGCGATCCGCAGGTTAGCGAGATCATCCGCAACTATCCCGTCCGCCAGCCCATCCTATGGCTGTGACACTGCGCTGGGCGGCTTCTACAATCGCGGTGCTGGCGCTCGGCGCGTGCGCAACGGTGACGGATACGCCCGACGCCGTCCGCACCGAAGCTTTCGGTCAGACCGCGACCGGGCAGCCTGTCGAACGCTATAGCTTCGCCAACGCCGCCGGAATGCGCGTGAGCGCGATCACCTATGGTGCGACGCTCACAACGGTCGAAGTGCCGGGCCGCTCCGGCCAGCGCGCCAATGTCATCCTCAGCCTTCCCGACATCGCAGCCTATGAGCAGACCCAGCGTCGCTGGGCGTCGGTGATCGGGCGCTATGCGGGGCGCATCGCCGATGCGCGCTTCACGCTGGATGGCGTGACCTATGCGTTGGAGGCGGGGCGCAACGGCGTGACGCTGCATAGTGGCTCCGACGGCTATGATCGCCGGGTCTGGGCCGCGACACCCTTTCATGATGTGCGATCTTCGGGAGTCGTCTTCCGGCTCGACAGCCGCGACGGCGATCAGGGTTTTCCTGGCCACTTGCGACTTGAGGTCACCTATCGCCTGCCGCACCGGCGCAATGAACTCCACGTCGAATATCGCGCACGCAGCAATACCGCGACGGTGATCAATCCGACCAATCACGGCTTTTTCAACCTCGCGGGCGCCGGTTCAGATTCGATCGGCAGCCACCGCGTGGCGATCGCCGCCGATCGCTACGCCGAGACCGACAATCGCAAGATTCCGACAGGGCGCCTCCTCCCCGTTACCGGCACCGCGCTCGACTTGCAGCGACCGACCCTGCTCGCACCATGGCTGGCTGCTCGCGATCCGCTGCTCGCACCGTCAAACGGCTTCGACCACAGCCTTGTCCTCAGCCCCGCGCACGGCACGCGGCTGGCGGCGACGGTTGACGAGCCGACATCCGGCCGGCGGCTGGAGATTCTGACGACCGAACCCTCGGTCCAGTTCAACAGCGGCAACGGGTTCGACGGCACTGAGGTCGGCGCCGAAGGCATTGCTTATCCACGCCATGCGGGCTTCGCGATCGAAACCCAGCACCTGCCCGACAGCCCCAATCAGCCCGGCTTCCCGTCAACCGTGCTGCGCCCCGGACAGGAATTCCGGTCGCTGACCATCTATCGCTTTTCGGTCATGTCCGCCCGCTGACCGGCATCGCTCATCGGATGCGGCCGTACTTCCCCGCCTCCCGAACCAAGCGCCCAGCGAATCCCCTCCAAGAACATCGACTGGACGCGCGGGTCATCCCAGCTCTCGTCGGTATGCCCTAGGCCCGAGTAAAAGACCCGGCCCTTTCCATAGCGCTTTATCCACGCCACCGGGAAATCACGATCGGTGCGGTGCACTCCGGGAGTGCCCAAATCGACGCTCTGCGGGTCAAGCCGCGCCAGCACATCGACCTCGCCCCTTGAGTAAGGCGCGGCGCGCATCTGATAATGTTCGTCGGTCAGCGTCATTCCGGTCGACCAGCCCCGCATGGCAGGAAAATCGGGCCGCTCGACGATGATCTGCGCCGCGGTCACCTTCCACGGATGATTGTCGAACACCCCGCCGAGCATCACACCATATTCGGGCCAGCCATAAGCAGTCGCCGCCGCCGAATGGACACCGATAAAGCCCTTTCCGTCGGCATGCACAAAGGCCAGCAGGTCGCGCTTCTGCGCATCGGACAAATCGGTCTCGCCATTGGTATAGAAAAGCACGGCGTCATAATGGTCGAGCGTCGCCGCGCGCGACGCCTTCGGCCCGCCCTTCGCATAATCGCCCTTCCCCCAGACCTCGCCCTTGGTCACCAGCGTCATGTCGGTGCGGATCGTCGCCACATAGGCGCCCGATTGCCGCCCCAGCCGCTCGATCGTCGCGACCGCATGGCTCGACGCCCCATGCGCGGTCTGGTTGCCCGTCGAATGATCGGCGATCACCAGCAGGCGCTTTGGCGGAGGCGTGGGGGGAGACTCGGTCGCCTGCGAGTATGACGCGACTATAAAGGCCGCGACCAAAGGCCCTGTCGCCGCGACAGGAAATATACGGAATTCCAACCGCATAACCAACCTTTCCTCCCTCCGGAGCACAATCTTGACACCGGTTACCGACACCGGTATCATTGCCAAGAAATAGCGGTGGAAAACCGCAATGTCGAACGCATAAGTATCGAAATCAGGGAGAGGGATGTTATGAAGAAGAGGCTTCTTCTGTGCGCGTCGGTGATCGGCATCATGTGCCACGGACAAGCGTTGGCGCAGAGCGCCGCGACACCGACACAGGATAGCGAAGTCGCCGAGGGCGATATCGTCGTCACCGGTATTCGCGGCTCACTCGAGCAGGCGGCCGAGATCAAGCGCGACGCCAGCCAGGTTCTCGACGTCATCACCTCCGAAGATGTCGGCAAGCTCCCCGACGCCAATGTCGCCGAGGCGCTGCAACGCGTCACCGGGGTCCAGATTACCCGCGTCTTTGGCGAAGGCCAGGCAGTGAACATCCGCGGCCTGCAACAGGTCCGCGTCGAAATCGACGGCCGTACCCTGCTCGGCTTCTCCGCCCGCGTCTCGCCCCCCGAAAACGATAATCTGGGCCGCTCATCGGGCCTCGACGCCGTCCCCTCCTCGCTGTTCGGCCGCCTCGAAGTGCGCAAGTCGCCGATCGCCAGCCAGGTCGAAGGCGGCCTTGGCGGGTCGGTGAACCTCGTCACCCCCAAACCCTTTGATTTCAAGAAGACCACTCTGTCGGCGCAGGTGCAGGGCACCTATTCGGAAGGCGCCGACAAGTTCGAACCCGGCTTCTCCGGCCTGTTCACGACGACCCTCGCCGGCGGCAATATCGGCATCTTGATTTCGGGCGAATATCAGAAGCGCTCGTCGAGCCTGCAATTGTTCGAACGCAATAATTTCTTCGACAGCCTCAATGGCGGGACGACCAAGAAATTCGCGCCGCGCCTGCTGCAATATGAAAATACCGACATCGACCGGTCGCGCCTCGGGATCAACGGGTCAATCCAGTGGCAGGCTTCGCCCGAATTCGTGCTGACCGCCGATGGTCTCTATTCCAAGGTCAACGCGAAGCGCACCAACCAGTTCATCGCCTTCAACATGCCGACCAGCGCGACCGCCGCGATTATCACCAATCCGGTGATCGAGGACAATCATATCGTCGCGGGCACCGCCACCGGCAACATCCGCACCGGCAACCAGCGCCGCGACGATCCGGCCACCAGCCTGTTGCTCGGCCTCAACGGCAAATATGACGACGGCGCCTTCACCATCGAAGCCGACGGCTATTACAGCCGCGGCACGCTGCGCCAGAAGATCGAAGTCGTCACGCTGCAGACCGCGAACAATGTCGTCGGCAGCTTTGATTTTCGCAACGGCCCGATTCCCGACCTGATCCTGAAAACGGCGGGCGGCGCGGCCTATGACCCGTCGCTCGTCTCCAACTTCCCTGCACGCACCGATTTGCTGACACTGCGGGCCAACACGCTGCCCGGAACGCTGGAGGAATGGGCTGGCCGCTTCGACGTCGGCTATGACGCAGGCGACGGCATCAAGCTGAAGGCCGGTGTGCGCTATGTCGACCTCAGCGGCAAGTCAGAGGCGTTCCGCAGCCGCGCCGACGCCAGCATGGCCGACCTGGCGCCCTATCTCGACACCGGCAACGCCAATTTCCTGAAAGACATTGCCGGCAATTTCCCGCGCCAGTTCCTGACCGGAATTCCTGATGCCAAGTTCATTATCGACCGCGTACTGATCGTCGAACCGAACCAGTCGGGCGATCCGCCGGGAACGCTGCGGCGCAACGCTGCACGCGACTATGATCTGCGCGAAAAGACGCTCTCCGGCTATTTGATGTTCGATGCCGAAGATGAAATTTTCGGCCGCCCGATCCGCGTCAACGCCGGTGTCCGTATCACCAACACCGACTTTTCGGTCGATACTTTCACCCAGCAGGGCAATCTGTTGCTCCCACGCACCGACACCAACAAATATACCAACGTCCTGCCCAGCGCGAACCTCACGCTGAACGCCACCGACGATTTGCTGATCCGGCTATCGGCATCGCAGACTTTGCAGCGCGCGGGTCTTGCCGAACTGGCGCCGTCGACCTTCGTCGATGCCACCAACCGCACATCGACCAGCGGCAATGCCAGCCTGACCCCGCCGATCTCGAGCAACCTCGACCTGTCGATCGAATATTATACTGGCAAAAGCTCAATGATTTCGGGCGCGGTCTTCTACAAAAGCGTTCAGGATTTCATCGCAACGAACACGTCGGAGGCCATCATCCCGGGCTTTGAGAGCCTCGGCGTCGTCCGCGTCTCGCGCCCCGACAATGTCGCCTCGGCGAAGGTCAAGGGGTTCGAGGTCGGGGTTACCCAGTTCCTCGACTTCCTGCCCTCGCCGCTCGACGGCTTCGGCGTGATCGCCAACTATACCTTCGCCGACAGCAAGGACAGCAACGGCTTCCCGCTCGTCGCAACATCGAAGCACAGCTACAACCTCGTCGCGCTGTACGAGAAGGGCCCGCTATCGGCACGCGTCGCCTATAATTGGCGCGACGATGCCGTGTTCGAATTCATCCAGGGCCGCCCCCAGGTCATCGCGGCACGATCGCAGCTCGACGCGCAGATCGGCTTCGACATCAACGATCAGTTCTCGCTGTCGGTGCAAGCGCAGAATTTGATCCCGAAGGATTCCGCGACGGTCGAGATCAGCGATTTCAACCCGCTCGCGATCAACAGCTATGCCTTGTCGGAACGCCGCTACTCGATCGGGCTGCGCGCCAAATTCTAGGGCGCGCCCGCAGCCATGCTGCGGGCAGGATATGGCCCCGTCAGATCCGCAAGGAACTGGCGGGGTCCCGGCGCGCGGTGCACATCACAATTCGATAGCGATCTTCACATTGGCGGGCATCACGCCCGCCAGCGTCGCAATTTGTTCGCGGCTGGCATCGACCAGCTTGCGAATTTGCTCGACCCTGTCGCCGGAAACGGCGTCATCGCTGGCATGCGCCACCGGATCACCGATCACCAACTCGCGCTCCGAAATGCCGAAGGCCTCGGCCAGTGCGAGCAGATTGCTGCGCCGCGGGACTGTCTTGCCGGTTTCCCACGCCCAGATGCTGGGGGTACTCAAGCCCGTTCGCATCGAAAGCGCCGCGCGACTGAGGCCGCGCTCCTGCCGCAACCGGTGCAAGCGCTGCGGGAGCATTTCATAAGCGTCCGCCTCGCCCGCCGGATCGACGTCGGTCGGCAGGGGATTGCGCAGCTGTGCAGCGCTGAGCACCGCGCGCGACAGCGGCTGATCGAAACGACAACCGGCGAGCGCCTCGCTGCGCCAGACCACAGCGGCGGCCAAGTCGGGCGCTTCGGGTAGTGCGACCATGATCCGCTGACCGATCGTCAGCTCCGACGTGGTTTCGATCAACATGCCGGTGGCCGACAGATTATGGATCACCACGGCCGCACCCTCGCCGCCGTCGAGCGAGCCCTGCGCCTCGATCCGCACGCGGACACGCGCGGCGCCCCGCTGACCTTCAGAGGTCTTCTGATGTTCGATCGTCGCATGAATGGGCATGGTCAGAGTCTATGCGCCGACATCGGTTTTCGAATGGTAAAGATCGCCAGCAACATGGGCGGACGATGCGGCGCGCGCGCCGCATCGACAAGGCGGGGATGCCGCCACCCGGATGAGCCGTGCGTCACGCGCGGTGAGCGCTCCGCGCCCTATCGAATTAAGCCGCGCTAAGTTCGCCGCGTGCATGGCGGAACACGTCGATACTGCCCCAGATCGCCAGCCCCGCCATGATCGCCGCAACGAGCAGGTCAGGCCAGCCCTGCCCCGTCCCGAACACGCCGAGCGCGGCGCCCATCACCGCGACATTGCCGATCGCGTCGTTGCGCGAGCAAATCCACACCGAACGCATGTTCGCGTCGCCGGTGCGATAGCGATAGAGCATCAGCGCGACCGCGACATTCGCCGCGAGCGCCAGAGCACCGATCAGCCCCATGGTTTCGGCATGCGGCGCCGTCCCGCTGAAAAAACCCCATGTCGCCGATCCGAACACCCACAGCCCAAAAACAAGCATCGTTGCCGCTTTGAGCAAAGCCGCGCGCGCGCGCCACGCAAGCGCCATGCCGGCAACCCCCAGGCTGATCGCATAATTGGCACTGTCGCCCAGAAAATCGAGCGCATCGGCCTGAAGCGCGCGCGAATCTGCGGCGACCCCGGCGACGATCTCGACCCCGAACATCGCGGCGTTGATCAGCAGCGCGATCCACAGGATCCGCCGCCAGCGCGGATCGTTCAATGCGGTCTTGCCGCTGGCACCGGCGCAACAACTATCGGCCATCGCCGTATCTCCTGCTTCATCGATCCGGCTTTCCGGGGAAAACCGTCTTGGTTCCTTGATTCGACACCCTATATGCACCCTGTATCAACTACAGGGTCAAGCGATGAAAATTGGCGAACTGTCGCGTGCCACCGGCACCAATATCGAGACCATCCGCTATTATGAGCGGATCGGCCTGCTCCCCGCGCCGTCGCGCACCGCAGCCAATTATCGCAGCTATGGCGACGCGCACAGGGCGCGGCTCGCCTTCGTGCGCCATTCGCGCGATCTGGGCTTCACGATCGAGGAAATCCGCTCGCTGCTCGACCTGTCCGATCATCCCGAACGCGACTGCGCCGACGCCGATCGCATCGCGACCCGCCATCTGGAACAGGTAGAGGAGAAAATCGCGCAGCTAGCCCTCCTGCGCGAGGAACTGTCCCGCATCGTTGGCCGCTGTCGCGGCGGCATCGCCGCCGACTGCCGGGTTATCGAGGCGCTGGGCGACCATGCGCAATGCGAAAGCGCGCACTGACGCTCCTGCCCTATTTTCGTCATTGCGAGCGGAGCGAAGCAATCTCCAGCCATCAACCTTGCGCGGCGTCGACAACTGGAGAGCGTCCCCCGGATCAAATCCGGGGTCCTCGCAATGACGACCCCAAGCCACGTCATCGCGCTCTAGCTGCCCATCGCGCGCAGCACGCTGGGCTCCCGCTTTCGCGGGAATGGCAAATGTTGTGATTAGGGAAAGGTGGGACGATTCTGTTGCCCGGCTCGTCCCCAGCCGCTGGTTTCCGATTCTGTTGCCCGGTTCGGTCCGAACCGCGTTCTATTTGAATAACCTTCGGCCGTGAGGCCTAACGGTTACGCAGCCAGAGCGAGTGCTTCGTTATCGTTAGCACCTATTGGTTTTGAGCCTTGAACGGGTTACTCAGCCCGGAAGAAAATATCGCCTTTGAACACACGTCGATCCTGGTTCGGCCCCGTCAGAAACCCGCACGTCCCATCAGGGAAATTCGGGTTTGTGGTGGAGCCGCCGGGTACTGCCCCCGGGTCCGCTGTGTCTATTCCACGACACCATTTATCCTCATATCCGGTCGAAACCGGCACCCCCTATATAGGAAGCCCGCCCGCGCATGGAAAGAGCGCAGACGGGCTTTTTGTCCCAGAGGACGGCTATCCCTTTTATTTCTTGCGCAACTCGTCGCGGATTTCGGCGAGCAGATCGACTTCGGTCGGCCCCGCTGGCGCATCGGGCGCCTTGCGGACGACATTGTTCACCGTGCGCACGAGCAGGAAGATGATCCACGCCAGGATCAGGAAATTGATCACCGCGGTGATGAAGGCGCCATAGCCGATCATCGCCACTCCGGCCTTTTTCAGCGCCGCATAGTCGGTCGCCGCAACACCGTCGGGAACATTGCCCAGCAGGATGAACATGCTGGAGAAATCGACCCCGCCGAAGATCCAGCCAACCACGGGCATGATCAGATCCTCGGTCAGCGAGCCGGTGATCGTCGCGAATGCACCGCCAATGATAACACCGACCGCAAGATCGATAACATTGCCGCGCGCGATAAATTCCCTGAATTCGCCCAGCATTTCCATTTTCCCCAGATGGTTGATCTATGTGCCAAAAATGCCTCGCCGATTGCGCAAAGGCAAGCGCCATCCTATTATGTGTATTGTTGCGGCAAAACGCCGCCGGAGGGAGACCCACGACCATGACCTATCGTTCCGCCCGCTGGATGATCCTGCCCGTCGCCGCGATGAGCCTGTCGGCCTGCGGCATCAACAGCGTTCCGACCAAGGAAGAGGCCGCAAAGGCCAAATGGGCCAATGTCGAAGCCGCCTATCAACGCCGCGCCGACCTGATCCCCAACCTCGTCGAAACCGCCAAGGGCGCCGCCAAGATCGAACAATCGACGCTGGAAGGCGTGATCCAGGCGCGTGCTTCGGCAACGCAGGTCAAACTATCGACCGACGATCTCGACGATCCCGCCAAGGTGCAGGCGTTCCAGCAGGCGCAGGGCAATGTGTCGGGCGCGCTCGGCCGCCTGCTCGCGACCGTCGAGGCCTATCCCGACCTCAAGAGCCAGGGGCGCTTCGCCGACCTGATGACCCAGCTTGAGGGCACCGAAAACCGCATCAACGTGTCGGTTCAGGATTATAACGCCGCAGTGCAGGATTATAACACGACGATCCGCACCTTCCCCGACATCATCGGTGCCAAGATCGTCCATGGCGCGCAGCCGATGACGCCGTACAAGGCGATCACCCCCAACGCCAATGTCGCGCCGAAGGTCGATTTCGGTCAGTAAAATGCGGTTCGCTGTTCTTGCTGGTCCGCTCGCGATCTTGGCTGTCGCGAGCGGCTGCAAGGCGGCGGCGTTGCCGGAATCAGCCGCTTGTGCCGGCGTGCCACACATGGCGCTCAAAGGCCGGGTGACCGACACAGCGGACATTTTGTCTGCGGAGGAAGAGGCGCAATTGTCGGAACGACTGGCCCGGTACGAACAGCGGACGAGCCACCAGATGGTCGTCGCGACGGTGCCCGCTTTGAATGATGTCCGCGTCGACAATTTTGGTACCTGCCTTGGCAATCGCTGGGGCATCGGCCGAAAGGATCAGGATGACGGCATCGTCATCCTCGTCGCTCCAAACGACCGACAGATGCACATTGCGACCGGAAGCGGAATGGAAAAGACACTGACCGACGACAAAGCGCTCGCCGTGATCCACCAGATGACCCCTCACTTCAAAGGGGGCGACTACGCCGTCGGTTTTTCGACCGGCATCGATGCCATCGCCGTTCAAACGGGAGATACGCCATGAGGTCGATTTTGCTCGGCTGGGCGCTCGGCCTTTCGTTGCTGGCCGCGCCCGCCACGGCGCAGACCTTCCCCAAGCTGACCGGCCGCGTCGTCGATCAGGCGGATATCATTCCGCCCGCCGAGGAAGCCGCGCTCAATGCGCAGCTCGAACAGCTGGAGACGAAGACGGGACACCAGCTTGTCGTCGCGACGGTCAGCGACCTCGCGGGCAATGACATCGCCGATTATGGCTATAAGCTCGGCCGCGAATGGAAGATTGGCGATGAGGCTACGGATGACGGCGTCGTCTTCCTGATCGCCCCCAACGAACGGCGGATGAATATTTCGGTCGGCCTCGGGCTTGAACCGATCCTTACCGACGCGCTGTCGGGCCGGATCATCCGCGACACGGTGACCCCATTGTTCAAGGCCGGCGACATGCCCGGCGGCATCCGGGCGGGCGTCAATGCAATCGCCGAGCAGATCCAACTGCCGCCCGAGGAGGCCGCAGCGCGCGCGGCCGCAGCGGCATCGCAGGAGCGCGACCGCGCCGACGACGGCAATTTCGGCGGGCTGTTCTTCGTCGGTTTCATCATCTTTTTCTTCTTCGTCCTGCCGATGCTCTCCAGCCTCGGGCGGCGCGGCAAACGGCGCAAACATAGCCCGTGGGGCGCCCCGATCATCATCTGGGGCGGCGACGACTGGGGCGGCGGCAGTGGCGGCGGATCGTCATGGGGTGGCGGCGGAGGCGGCTGGGGCGGTGGCGGCGGCTTTTCGGGCGGCGGCGGCTCCTTCGGGGGCGGCGGCGCCTCCGGTGGCTGGTAGGGGAACGGACCGATGAAAGTCAGCCACGTCAGCACCGCCGATCATGATATCGTCACCACCGCGGTCGCCGCGGCGGAGGCGCATACCAGTGGCGAAATCGTTACCGTCATCGCCGCGAAATCCAACGACTATGACGATGTCGCGCTCGTCTGGGCGAGCATCATCGCCTTTGTCGCCATGTCGGCGATCGCGCTCTTCCCCGAATTTTATCGCGGAATTTACGACAAACTGACCGGCGGCTGGGGGCATGAGCTGACCGCCAATCAATGGCTTGGGACGGTGATTGGCGTCGGTGTGCTCAAATGGATCGGCATGTGGCTGATCCTGCTGTGGCGCCCACTGCGCCTCGCCCTCACCCCGCGCACGATCCTCGCGCAGCGTGTCCGCGCCCGCGCGATCGACCTGTTCAAGGTCGGCACCGAGGGCAAGACGATGGGCCGTACCGGAATCCTGCTCTACGTCAGTCTGAAGGAGCATCGCGCCGATATCGTCGCCGACGAAGCGATCGCCGCGAAAGTCTCGCCCGAAGTATGGGGCGACGCGATGGCGGCGCTGATCGAGCGCGTGCGCGCGGGTCAGCCCGGCGAAGGCATGGCCGAAGCGGTGCGGCAGATGGGAATCGTCCTTGCCGAGCATTTCCCGCGCGGCAGCGAGAATCCCAATGAGCTGCCCGACCGGCTGATCGAAATTTAGGACAGCGCATGACCCGACCCGGCCCCGACACCCTCATCGAAACGCGGTGGGAAGGCCGCTTCATCACGGTGAAGCAGCAGGGTAGCTGGGAATATGTCTCGCGCTCGCGCGGCATCCATGCCGCAGTAATCCTCGCGATCGACGATGCCGAAGACGGGCGCCACGTCATCCTGGTCGAACAATATCGCGTGCCGTTGAAGGTCCAGTGCCTCGAACTGCCCGCAGGCCTTGTCGGCGACGAGACCGCAGGCGAGGCATCCGAAATTGCCGCCGAACGCGAGCTGGAGGAAGAAACCGGCTATCGCGCCGCGCATTGGCGCACCGTGGGCGAATTTTACAGCTCGCCCGGGATGGTCAGCGAAAGCTTCACCCTGCTCGTTGCCACCGGGCTGACCAAGGTTAGCGACGGCGGCGGGGTCGGCGGCGAGGACATCATCGTCCACCGTGCGCCGCTGGACGGCATCGAAGATTTCATCGCGGCGAAGCGCGCCGAAGGGTGTGGGATCGATGTGCGTGTGGCGATGCTGCTTGCGGGTGGGTTGTTAGGCGAATAACAGCTGCTGCCATTTCCTATCATCGTCACCCCGGACTTGATCCGGGGTCCCGCTTGAAACCAGGCGCTTGTCGATGCCTCAAAAAGCGGGATCCCGGGTCAAGCCCGGGATGACGAAATGGGAAGTCAGCCTCCCACCCCAAAGCCGA
Source organism: Sphingopyxis witflariensis (assembly GCF_002205635.1). Lineage (GTDB taxonomy): Bacteria > Pseudomonadota > Alphaproteobacteria > Sphingomonadales > Sphingomonadaceae > Sphingopyxis > Sphingopyxis witflariensis. Next base: position 126,137 of record NZ_NISJ01000007.1, read on the forward strand.
CATTCCCGTCAGTTCCAGTGTCTAGCGCGCCCCGAACCGCCAGCGCAGCAGCGGCCGCGCGAGCAACAATCCCGCAAGAAAACCGCCAACATGCGCCCAGATCGCGATCGCGCCAAAACCTCCGCCACCGGCAAAACCGATCAGCAGCTGAAGCCCGATCCACGCCGCAGCGAGCCACAGCGCGCGCACCCAATGGCTGGGGATCGGCCCGATCGCGGGCGCCTGCGAGCGGCTGAAAATCAACGCAAACACCGCGATCAGTGCCGAAATCGCGCCACTCGCACCGACCATGACGATCGGCGAACCGGGATCGGCCACCCATTGCGCGAACGCCCCGGCATAAGCGCCGCCAACGAGCAACGCCGCCATCGCATTGGCCCCCAGGGGCGCCTCAAGCTGGCGACCGATATAGAGCAGCACCACAAGGTTGAAGACGAGGTGCAAAACCCCACCATGCAGAAAGGCCGAGGTCAGCGGGGTCAGGATGAACGGCACCATCGTCCCCGGCGGGGCGATCAGCTCGGCGCCGAAGCGCGCGGGGATGAAACCCGCGCGCACGAACGCCTCGCCCTGCAGACCGGTGATCCACAGCAGCACGAACACCACGACACAGACGAGCGCGAAGCCCGTAACAATCGGTGCGCCGTGCCGGTTCATCGCGCGGACCCCGCGATGCTCAGAGGAATTCGATTTTCGTCACCAGATAATATTTGTCGCCCGAGGGCACGGTGACTTCAATCTCGTCATCGACGCGGCGGCCGATCAGCGCGCGTCCGAGCGGCGAATTATAGCTGATCTTGCCGACCTTGGCATCGGCCTCGGCCTGACCGACGATCTGATATTTCACCGGCTTTTCGTCTTCGTCGGCAAGTGTGACGGTCGCACCGAACACGATGCGGTCGCCCGACAAGGTCGTCGGATCGATCACCTGCGCGCGCGACAATTTGTCTTCCAGATCGCCGATCGTCGCTTCGACCTGGCCCTGACGTTCCTTCGCGGCGTGATATTCGGCATTTTCCGAAAGGTCGCCATGGGCGCGCGCTTCCTCGATCGCATCGACGATCAACGGCCGCTCGGCTTTGAGGGCAGAGAGCTGGGCGCTCATCTTCTCATAGCCTTCCGCCAGCATCGGCACCTTTTCAACGCTTGCCATTATCCTGTTGTCCTTCGTCAATAATAAGCCGCCAGCGAAGTGTCGCCGGGCGGCTATGCCGCTGTGTCCGTCAATGTCGGGGGGTGGAGCGGTATGTTCAATAATAGTCCTGAAGCGGCTTCACTTCAAGAGAGCGTGCGCGCAGCGCCCCGATCGCGTGGGTCGCGGCGTCGCTGCCCGCTGCGGTAGTGTAATAGGCAATGTCCGCCGCCAGCGCCGAAGCGCGGATCGACTGCGAGTCCTGCAGGCTCTGCCACCCCTCGGTGGTGTTGAAGATCAACTGCACATCGCCGTCCTTGATCCGGTCGACGATATGCGGCCGGCCTTCGGCCACCTTGTTGACGCGCTCGATCGCAATGCCCTGCTCGGTCAGATAGTCGGCGGTGCCGCCGGTCGCGATGACCTGCCATCCCCAGCCGGTCAGCTTGCGCACGGCATCGACGATGCGCGGCTTGTCGCTGTCCTTGACCGATACGAACACCCGGCCGTCGGTGGGCAGGCGGTCGCCCGCGCCGAGCTGCGCCTTGGCAAAGGCCAGGTTGAAATCACTATCGATTCCCATGACTTCGCCAGTGGACTTCATTTCGGGCGACAGCACCGGATCGGTGCCGGGGAAGCGCGCGAAGGGGAATACCGCTTCCTTCACCGCGACATGTTTGATGTCGCGGTTGATCTTCGGCAGGTCGGCGAGCTTTTCGCCCGCCATCACCCGCGCCGCGATCTTGGCGATCGGCGAACCCACCGCTTTCGCGACAAAGGGCACGGTGCGGCTGGCGCGCGGGTTGACCTCGATCAGATAGACCTCGTCGCCCTTGACCGCGAACTGGATGTTCATCAGGCCGCGGACTTCCAGGGCACGCGCAAGCGCTTCGGTCTGGCGCTCGATTTCGGCGATGATCTCGGCCGACAGGCTGTACGGCGGGATCGAGCAGGCGCTGTCACCCGAATGGACCCCGGCTTCCTCAATATGCTGGAGCACGCCCGCGACGACCACGTCGGTCCCGTCGCACAACGCATCGACATCGACCTCGATCGCGTCGCGCAAATAACGGTCGATCAGCACCGGGGAATCGCCCGACACCTTCACCGCAGTCTCGATATAATTTTCGAGCTGCGCCTGATCGTCGACGATCTCCATCGCACGGCCACCGAGCACATAGCTCGGGCGCGTCAGCACCGGATAACCGATGCGCGTCGCGACCGCGATCGCTTCCTCGCGGCTGCGCGCAATGCCGTTCTCGGGCTGCTTGAGGCCGAGCTTGTTGACCAGCGCCGCGAAGCGCTCGCGGTCTTCGGCCAGATCGATCGCGTCGGGCGAGGTGCCGAGGATCGGGATGCCCGCGTCCTCCAGCGCCTGCGCCAGCTTGAGCGGGGTCTGGCCGCCGAACTGGACGATCACGCCGACCAGCGTACCCTTCGACTGTTCGACTGCCAGGATTTCCAGCACATCCTCGGCGGTCAGCGGCTCGAAATAGAGGCGGTCCGACGTGTCATAGTCGGTCGATACCGTTTCGGGGTTGCAGTTGATCATGATCGTTTCATAACCCGCTTCCTCGAGCGCGAAGCACGCGTGGCAGCAGCAATAGTCGAACTCGATCCCCTGCCCGATCCGGTTCGGACCGCCGCCAAGGATGACCACCTTCTTGCGCTCCGACGGGTTCGCCTCGCACTCGGGCTCGCCGAAGGTCGGGGCTTCATAGGTCGAATAAAGATAGGGCGTCTTGGCCCCAAATTCGGCGGCGCAGGTGTCGATCGTCTTGAACACCGGACGCACGCCCAGCTTGTGGCGCAGCGCGCGCACTTCGGCCTCGGTCACGCCGCCGGTCATCGCCTTGACCGCCTCGTGGATCAGCCCGCTGCCGCGCGCCGTCGCCTGCCGCGATCCGGGACGCAAATTCGCCGACTGGAGCGCCAGATAGGCCAGCCGCTTGTCCGAAAAGCCCATCGACTTGAGCTTGCGCAAGCCGGCCGCATCGCGCGGCAGGCCATTTTCCATGACCTCATTTTCGGCCGCGACAATCTCCTCGATCCGCTCAAGGAACCACATGTCATAACCCGCAATGCGGTTGATTTCGCTGAGCGACACGCCTTCGCGGATTGCCTGCGCCGCGTTGAGCAGCCGGTCGGGGGTCGCCCGCGCCAGCTCGCTCTTGATCTGGTCGTGGCTCGCGCCGACGAGGTGATCGACGAAGTTGAAGCCCGACAGGCCGGTTTCCAGTCCGCGCAGCGCCTTTTGCATCGATTCATGGATGTTGCGGCCGATCGCCATCACCTCGCCGACCGACTTCATCGCGGTCGACAGGATCGGCTCGGCGCCCTTGAATTTTTCAAAGGCAAAGCGCGGGATTTTGGTGACGACATAGTCGATCGTCGGTTCGAACGACGCCGGGGTGACCCCGGTGATGTCGTTCATAATCTCGTCGAGCGTGTAACCGACCGCCAGCTTTGCCGCGACCTTGGCGATCGGGAAGCCCGTCGCCTTTGACGCAAGCGCCGACGAACGCGACACGCGCGGGTTCATCTCGATCACGATCAGGCGGCCGTCCTTCGGATTGACCGCGAACTGGACGTTCGATCCGCCGGTTTCGACCCCGATCTCGCGCAGCACCGCGATGCTCGCGTTGCGCATGATCTGATATTCCTTGTCGGTCAGCGTCAGCGCCGGCGCGACGGTAATGCTGTCGCCGGTGTGCACACCCATCGCATCGACATTTTCGATCGAGCAGATGATGATGCAATTGTCCTTGCGGTCGCGGACGACCTCCATCTCATATTCTTTCCAGCCGAGGAGCGATTCCTCGATCAGGACTTCGGTGGTGGGCGAGGCGATCAGGCCGCCGCGAACGATATGTTCGAACTCCTCGCGGTTATACGCGATACCGCCGCCGGTGCCGCCCATGGTGAAACTGGGGCGGATGATCGACGGCAGGCCGGTGCGTTCGAGCACCGCGAGCGCCTCATCAAGCGTGTGCGCAATGCCCGAGCGCGCGCTTTCCAGCCCGATCTTGTCCATCGCGTCGCGAAACTTGATCCGGTCCTCGGCCTTGTCGATCGCCTCGGCATCGGCACCGATCATCTCGACGCCATATTTGGTCAGCGTGCCGTCGCTCCACAGCGCCAGCGCGGTGTTGAGCGCGGTCTGCCCGCCCATCGTCGGCAGCACGGCCCAGCCGCCCGGATGCAAGGCGGTTTCCTTCGCGATGATCTTCGCGACAATCTCGGGCGTGATCGGCTCGACATAGGTCGCGTCGGCCAGCTCGGGATCGGTCATGATCGTCGCGGGGTTGGAGTTGACGAGGACGATGCGATAGCCCTCCTCCTTCAACGCCTTGATCGCCTGCGTTCCCGAATAGTCGAACTCGCACGCCTGACCGATAACGATCGGGCCAGCGCCGATGACGAGGATGGATTTGATGTCAGTTCTTTTGGGCATTATTCTTTTTCTTCTTTTGCGGCCGAAATGCCATTGCTTTCGGCTGATGGCGCATCGTTTTTACTGGCTTGAATCTGCTCCCAAGTTTCGCCGGACAAAAGCCGAGTTTGAAGCCAGAGAATATTCGCGATATCTCTCATCGCTTGCTGGGAATCTTGGGCTAGATTATCACGCCTTATCCAACCATCCGACGCATATGCTGATGTCTGGATGTCGGTTTCTCGAAGCTTAAAGCCGAGTGATAGGGAAATCTCATAGACCAGTCGCGTCAGCTTAGTCGAAGAGTTACGTATAATTGTTTCGTCGTTTATGCCATCAAGCCGTGGCTTCGTTGCCTCAATAAATTCATTGTAAGCTTTGATCACATCCCGTCGTTCGCTGAATTCAACCGGAATTAGATTAATTGCGGCCAAGAAGCTTGGATCAGCAGGAAGGTGACGGGTCGCAAGCAACAGCCTTAAGACAATGATCTTCTGCTCACGATCTCGACGTCTGCCATCCACCCAAAGCGTGATAGCGACAGCCGTAACGGGACCGACAATCACCGCAATTAGCGTTAGTATCTCGTTGGTGCTCACTTCAACCCGCCAACAAACTTCTCAAACAGATAGAAACTATCCTGCGGCCCCGGGCTCGCTTCGGGATGGTACTGCACGCTGAACGCCTGCTTCCCCGTAATCGCGATACCGCAGTTCGATCCGTCGAACAGGCTCTTGTGCGTCTCGACGACGCCCGCGGGCAGGGTCGCGGCGTCGACCGCGAAGCCGTGGTTCATGCTGGTGATCTCGACCACGCCATCTTCTGCGCGCTGCACCGGATGGTTCGCGCCGCGATGCCCTTGGTGCATCTTCACCGTCTTCGCGCCCGCGGCGAGCGCGAGCAGCTGGTGGCCAAGGCAGATGCCAAAGATCGGAATGTCGCGCGCCAGCAGCCCCTGGATCACCGGAACCGCATAATCGCCGGTCGCGGCGGGATCGCCGGGACCGTTCGACAGAAAGACGCCAGCGGGTTCGAGCGCGAGGATTTCGTCGAGGCCCGCGGTTGCGGGAACGACGGTGACGCGCGCGCCAGCGTCGACGAGGTTGCGGAAGATATTATCCTTCGCACCATAATCGACCGCGACGACATGCGGGCGGCCTTCAACCGATGTCCCATTTCCGTTCGTGTCGAGCGAAGTCGAGACACCGGGCGTGGGAGTGCTGCCGAGGGGCATCTCGACTTCGGCCGCAGGCCGAAGTTTATCCTGAGCGCCTGCCAAGGCAGTCGAAGGGCTCGATGCGAACGGGTTCTTATAGCCCGAACCGAGATGCCACACGCCGCCGGTCCAATCACCCACATCCGTCCGGCTGACGTCCTTGGCGAGGTCCATGCCCTCGAGCCCCGGCCAGCTGCGCGCCATCGCGAGCAGTTCGTCGATGTCGAACTGACCATCGGAATTGTGCGCGATCACGCCGTTCGGCGCGCCCGCGTCGCGGATGCGGCGGGTCAGCGCGCGGGTGTCGATACCGGCGAGGCCGATCAGGCCCTGCGCCGCCATCCATTCGGGCAGCGTCTGAACACTGCGGAAATTGCTGGGCAGCGTCGGCATCTCGCGCGTGATGGCGCCGATCGCCCCGCGGCGGTCGCGCTCCATATCCTCGGGGTTCGCACCGACATTGCCGATGTGCGGGAAGGTGAAGGTGATGATCTGCCCGGCATAGCTCGGGTCGGTCAGGATTTCCTGATAGCCGGTCATCGACGTGTTGAAACAAATCTCGCCGACACCGGCGCCAGCGGCGCCATAGCCCTGCCCCCACAGGACAGTGCCGTCGTCAAGGACGAGAACGCCGGTCGCTCCAGTGGGCGCGGCAGAGGGGTTGGCTGGTGCCATTCAAAAATGCTCCGGACGGGGGGCTAAACGGCCGACCAAGTAGGCTTCAAAAAAATGATTCACAAGCTATCCGATTTGGAATCTTGCCGCTAGAGAGGGCCTTTCCGAAATTTGCAGCACATGGGGACACGCATGATTCGTGACGACATCAAGGCTGCGCAGGTTGCCGCCATGAAGGCCGGCGACAAGGCGCGGCTCGGCACCATCCGGCTGATGCTGGCCAAGATCAAGGACAAGGACATTGAACTGCGCACCGGCACCGCGCCGGCCGACGACAATGTCATGGTCACCGACGTCTTGCAAAAGATGGTCAAACAGCGCCGCGAGTCGATCGCCATGTACGAACAGGGCGGCCGCCAGGAACTCGCCGATATCGAGGCGTCCGAAGTCGTCGTGATCGAGGATTTCCTGCCCGCACAGCTGAGCGACGACGAAGCGCAGGCGGCGATCAAGGCAATCGCGACCGAACTCGGCGCGACGAGCCTGAAGGATATGGGCAAGGTTATGGCCGCGGTGAAGGACCGCCACGGGTCCGAGCTGGATATGAGCAAGGCGAGTGGTTGGGTGAAGGCGGCGCTCTCCTGAGACATGCCCTCCCCTAACCTCTCCCATAAAATGGGAGGGGGACCGACGGTCGCGATCTTAATTCTCCCCTCCCGCTTGCGGGAGGGGTCGGGGGAGGGCCTGTTGGACAAGGGCTACAAACGACCAACAATGCGCTCCCGCGAATTGCGCAACAATTCCACCCCGGCAGAGCGTGCGCTTTGGGCGCAATTGAGCGCCCGAAAAATTGCAGGCGTCCGCTTCAATCGCCAATTCCCGATTGGCCCCTTCATCTGCGATTTCGTCTCGCGAACAGCCAAGCTCGTCATCGAAGTCGATGGCAGCCAGCACGCCATTGGTGTAGAAAAAGACGAGGCGCGCACCGCCTATCTGCAATCACGAGGGTATCGGGTGATCCGCTTCTGGAACAATGACGTGTTGGAACGGATGGACGGCGTCGTGAGCGAGATCGAGCGTGTGCTTTCAGACATGCCCTCCCCTAGCCCCTCCCGCAAGCGGGAGGGGAATCTTTGACCCTCACCCCGCAATGGCTGGACGAACTGCGCTCGCGCGTCACGCTGTCGACCCTCATCGGCCGCACGGTGAAGGTCACGCGCGCCGGCCGCGAATTCAAAGCCTGCTGCCCCTTCCATAACGAAAAGACGCCCAGCTTCACGATCAACGACGAAAAGGGCTTCTACCACTGCTTCGGCTGCTCGGCGCATGGCGACGCGATCCGTTGGATGACCGACCAGCGCGGCCTGTCGTTCATGGACGCGGTCAAGGAACTCGCCGCCGAAGCCGGAATGGAAGTCCCCGCCGCCGACCCCCGCGCCGCGAAAAAGGCCGAAGAGGCGGCAAGCCTGCGCGATGTCGTGCAAGGCGCCGCTGACTGGTTCACGCAGCAGCTCGACAGCAGCAATGGCGCCCCGGCCCGCGCATATCTGGTCAAGCGCGGCATTTCGGAGCCGACACGCCGCGCCTTTGGCTTCGGCCTCGCCCCCGACAGCCGCAGCGCGCTGAAGGAAGCGCTCAAGAAATTCCCGACCGCAATGCTCGTCGAATCGGGCATGTTGATCGCGGTCGAGGGCAAGGAGCCTTACGATCGTTTCCGCGGCCGCCTGATGATCCCGATCCGCGACGCGCGCGGCCGGGTGATCGCATTCGGCGGGCGCATTTTGGGCGACGGCGAGCCCAAATATCTGAACTCGCCCGACACGCCGCTCTTCGACAAGGGCCGTGTCCTCTACAACCTCGACAAGGCGTCGCCCGCCTCGCGGCAGACGAACCGGATTATCGTCGTCGAAGGCTATATGGACGTCATCGCGCTCGCCGAGGCGGGGATCGCCGATGCGGTCGCGCCGCTCGGCACCGCGCTGACCGAGGCGCAGCTTGGCTTGATCTGGCGGATGGTACCGGTGCCCGTCCTCTGCTTCGATGGCGACGCGGCGGGACAGAAAGCCGCGATGCGCGCCGCGATGCGCGCGCTGCCCCTCCTCCGCCCGGGCTTCAGCCTCGCCTTCGCCACCCTGCCCCCCGGACAGGATCCCGACGATATCGTTCGCGCCCGCGGCGCCGACGGCTTCACCACGCTGCTCGACGACGCCCAGCCGTTGGTCGAGCGCCTGTGGGCGCATGAGGTCGCGGCGGGGTCGCTCGCCACGCCCGAAGAACGCGCCGCGCTCAAGACCCGGCTGCTAGCCCACGCCGATGCAGTCGAGGATCCCGACGTCCGCCACCATTATCGCGAGGCGTTCCGCGAGCGAATCGACGGCCTGTTCGCCCGCAAACAACCCGAGCGCCCCCAGCGTCAGCCATGGACGCCGAACCCGCCGCGCGGGGGCGGCGGCAATCGCCGTTTCGGTCCCGACCCGCGCCTGCAACCTCCCGGCGACGAAACGCGTATGATCGGACAGGAAGGAATTGCGGCACCATATGCGGCATCGCTGCTCGGCGGATTGTTACGCTTTCCCGAGGCGTTACGGCGCAATGAGGAGGTGCTGACGCGGCTGCCGATGCCCGATTCCGGCGACGCCGAACTGCTCGGCATAATGCTTGACATCGCAATGCGTCAGGAAGGGCTTGATTGCGAGGGGTTGCTTGCCATATTGGAGCCAATGAAAGTGTATAATAGGGCGATGACATTGCTCAGAGCCGACGGAATGCACTTCTCGTTCAATCGCAGGCTGGAAAGCAATGACGAGGTCGCAGCGGCGCGGGAAACGGCGCTTCGCGATCTGGATGAATATATCGGCGTGCTGGTGACCCAGCCCGAAATCCGCGCCCGGTTGGCCGAAGCCACCGCGGATTTTCAGCGCACGATGGATGACGAAGGCCTGGCGCGACAGCAAAAACTGCGCGCGATGGACGAGGATTTGACCCGCCGCCTGGCCGCGCTGTCCGACAGCAGCCAGAGCTGACCCACCTAATTCGCCCCGAGGCAGGAATATTACATGGCAAGCAAGCAAGAAGCCGATACCGATACCGACGTTGAGGTCGATGCCGACAGCCCGCTGATCGATCTCAACGAGGCCGACGTCAAAAAACTGATCGCGCGCGGCAAAAAGCGCGGCTACCTGACCTATGACGAGCTGAATGCGGCGCTGCCGCAGGACCAGATGTCGTCCGAGCAGATCGAGGACATCATGTCCGCGATCTCCGACATGGGCATCAACATCGTCGAGAGCGACGAAGATGTGCAGGAAGAGGCCGACGCCGAGACCGACGATGAAGTCGACGTCAGCGCCGGCACCGGTTCGGTGTCGAACCCCGCGATCGAAAAGAAAAAGGAAGTCGTCGACCGCACCGACGACCCTGTGCGCATGTATCTGCGCGAAATGGGCGCGGTCGAGCTGCTCAGCCGCGAAGGCGAAATTGCGATCGCGAAGCGCATCGAAGCCGGCCGCGACACGATGATCCTCGGGCTGTGCGAAAGCCCGCTGACCTTCAACGCGATCATCGAATGGTCGAACGCGCTCAACAATGGCGACATGCAGCTGCGCGAGATCGTCGATCTCGAGGCCATGCTCGTCAAGGATCCGGCGCCCGAAAGCCTTGAGGCCGCCGAAGAAGATAATGGCGAGATCAGCGAAAAGACCGCCGGCGTCTCGTTCAAGGACGAAGATGAGGTCGAGGACGAACCCGAAGCCGATGGCGACGACGAGGACGGCGAAGGCGCAAAGAAGCGCGAGAATTTCGAAGAGGAAGAAGAAGACAACACCCTGAGCCTCGCGGCGATGGAAGAATTGCTCAAGCCCGAAGCGCTCGAGAAATTCGCCAACATCACCAAAAGCTTCAAGGCCTTCTCCAAGCTTCAGGACGCGCGCCTCGAAGCCCTGTCGTCGGGCGGCGAATTCCCCGCCGCGTCGGAAAAAAAGTACCACAAGCTGCGTGAGGAACTCACCACGCAGGTCGAAAACGTACAGTTCCACAACACCAAGATCGAATATCTGGTCGATCAGCTCTACAGCTATAACCGCCGCCTGACCGCTCTCGGCGGCCAGATGCTGCGCCTGGCTGAGCGCCACAAAGTGCCGCGCAAGTCGTTCCTCGACAATTATGTCGGGCGCGAACTGGAAGAAAACTGGATCGACGGCGTCAAGTCGATCGACAAGAAATGGGCCGCCTTCGCCGAGAATGAAGCCGGCGCCGTCGACCGCATCCGCATCGAGATTTCGGAAATCGCACAAGCCGCTGGCATGAGCCTGACCGAATTCCGCCGCGTCGTGAACATGGTCCAGAAGGGCGAGCGCGAAGCGCGTATCGCCAAGAAGGAAATGGTCGAGGCCAACCTGCGCCTCGTGATCTCGATCGCCAAGAAATACACGAACCGCGGCCTGCAGTTCCTCGACCTCATTCAGGAAGGCAATATCGGCCTGATGAAGGCGGTCGACAAGTTCGAATATCGCCGTGGTTACAAGTTCAGCACCTATGCGACCTGGTGGATCCGTCAGGCGATCACCCGCTCGATCGCCGATCAGGCGCGCACCATCCGTATTCCGGTGCATATGATCGAGACGATCAACAAGCTGGTCCGTTGCAGCCGCCAGTTCCTCCACGAAAGCGGCCGCGAGCCGACCCCGGAGGAAATGGCCGAGCGTCTGTCGATGCCGCTCGAAAAGGTCCGCAAGGTGATGAAGATCGCCAAGGAGCCGATCAGCCTCGAAACGCCGATCGGCGACGAGGAAGACAGCCACCTCGGCGATTTCATCGAGGACAAGAACGCCGTCATCCCGGTCGACGCCGCTGTGCAGTCGAACCTCAAGGAAACAGTGACCCGCGTCCTGGCGTCGCTTACCCCGCGCGAGGAGCGCGTGCTGCGCATGCGCTTCGGCATCGGGATGAACACCGACCACACCCTCGAAGAGGTGGGCCAGCAGTTCAGCGTGACCCGCGAACGCATCCGCCAGATCGAGGCGAAGGCGCTCCGCAAGCTGAAGCACCCGTCACGCAGCCGCAAGATGCGCAGCTTCCTCGACCAGTAAGCCTTCGGCCCCTTCCGAACATCAAACACCCCGCCCTCACCGGCGGGGTGTTTTATTTTATGCGCAGTAACAAACTGTTGCTAAAATGCTGCACCGCACAATTACTTCGTGCGTTCATCTTTAAATCTTCATATTTGCACACCAGATAGCGGATCGTCAGACGAAGGCGGCGCTTCATCAACGGTTCAGGCGCTACCCATCAAATGGCAACCAATCCCACTTGATGGGAAACGATCCACAGCTCAGGGCAGGCAGTGGCGATCGACTGACCCAAAAAGCCCGGAAAATTGGGGACTGCACAAATTGGCACGGCCTTTGCGATGCACATGGCATCCGCACGGACGCGTGTCCGCAGCCAAAGGGAAAGACGAGACAATGGACAATGATACCACCAACCTCTTCCAGCGCCGCGATACCTTCTTTGGCATTTGCGAGGCCGTGGGCCAGGATTTCGGCTTCAACCCGCTGTGGCTCCGCCTCGCGTTGATTGCGCCGCTCTTCTTCTTCCCGGTGCAGACCTTCGCCGCCTATTTCGGTCTCGGCGCCATCGTGCTCGCATCGCGCCTGCTCTTCCCGGCCCCGGCGGCCACTCCGTCCGCCTCGGTGGAAGCCGAGCCCGCCGCCCACCAGGCCGAAGAATTCGCGCTCGCAGCTTAACAGGGGAATCCGGCCAGCCGCACTCTCCCCCGGCCGGCCCTCCCCGCCCTCATGGTGCCCCACCGGCGCCATGAAGCGACCGGCCAGCTTCCCCGGGCTTGCCGGTCGTTTTGCGTCAACGTCCCGCGCTGGAACAACGGTTCATCGATTCTTCCGCCGCGTATAAACACGTCGTTTACAACGTTGCTCTATCGCTGATCGCTGAATTCACCGGCGCGGGCCCGTCCCGCAGCCGCAGGCGAGGATGAAGCGTTGAACCAGTCGATCCAGCCCAGACCGCAAACGCGCAGTGCCGCGGAAATGCTCGATGCGCTGGTCGCCAGCAGTGGCACCGGCGCGCACCCTCATGTCCGCTCGGGCGCCCTGTCGAGCGGTGCAGAGGCGATGCGCAATCTCGCCGATGCCGTCCATTTCCTCTGCCTGCTCCACGGCCGCCATCCCGGCGTGATCGACAGCGCCGCCCGAAAAGCGGTCGATCCCGCGTCGCGCCCATGGCTCGACGAAGCCGCTGAAGCCTTTGCCGAAGAGCGCGCCTTCCTGACGAAAATCGCATCGGCGGTCGGCCCGATGCCCAGCACCCAGGGCCAGGCGCAGTGCGAGGCCGCGGTCGCGGCACAGCGCCGCGCGCTCGACATGCTCGCCGAATCGGATCGCCACGGCTGCGCGATCGGCGCCGCAATCGCGCTGACGCTCGACTGGCGCACGATCCGCGTCCTTCTCGACATCAGCGCCCAGCGGCTCGACATGGCCGTGCCCACGTGCACGCTCCCCGACCTGCGCGACACCGCGCGGCTCGCCGGCACCATCGCCGACAGCGCCGCGGTCGAACGCGCGATGACATTCGGCGCACAGCAGCTGATCGCCCAGCACAGCGGCCTGTGGGACCTGATGGCGGCGCGAGCGGCAAGCCGCGCGATTTCCTGAAGCTAGATCCTCCCTGTCGCGAAGCGATGGGGATGATCATGGTTGTACCCCCACGCTTGCACCCTCCCCCTCCCCTCGCTATGCAAATCCCAGTTGACGTTCACGTTAAGGGAAAGGCTGAGCAGCCATGCGTTTCGAAGGTACCAGCGCCTATATCGCCACCGACGACCTGAAGGTCGCGGTCAACGCCGCGACGATGCTGCGCCGCCCGCTGCTGGTGAAGGGCGAACCCGGCACCGGAAAGACCGTGCTGGCCGAGGAAATTTCCAAGGCGTTCGACGCACCGCTGATCACCTGGAACATCAAGTCGACCACCAAGGCGCAGCAGGGCCTGTATGAATATGACGCGGTCGCGCGCCTGCGCGACGGCCAGCTCGGCGAAGAGCGGGTCCACGACATCGCCAACTATATCCGCAAGGGCAAATTGTGGGAGGCGTTCACCGCCCCCAAGCTGCCCGTCCTGCTGATCGACGAGATCGACAAGGCCGATATCGAATTCCCGAACGATCTGCTTCAGGAACTCGATCGCATGGCCTTCCATGTCTATGAAACCGACGAGACGGTGACCGCGAAGGAACGCCCGATCGTCGTCATCACCTCGAACAATGAAAAGGAACTGCCCGACGCCTTCCTGCGCCGCTGCTTCTTCCACTATATCAAATTCCCCGACCGCGACACGATGGCCGATATCGTCGAAGTCCATTTCCCCGGTATCCAGAAAACGCTGGTCAGCCGCGCGATGGACATTTTCTACGAAGTCCGCGACGTCCCGGGGCTCAAGAAAAAACCCTCGACCAGCGAGCTGATCGACTGGCTGAAACTCCTGCTCAACGAAGACATGCCGCTCGAAGTCCTCCAGAACCGCGACGTCGGCAAAGCGATCCCCCCGCTCCACGGCGCGTTGCTCAAGAATGAGCAGGACGTAATGCTGTTCGAAAAGCTCGCCTTCATGGCCCGCCGCCAGGGCAACTGACGACATAATCCTCCCTGTCGCGAAGCGATGGGGAGGTGGCAGCGCGAAACGCTGACGGAGGGGCTGTGGCGCATACCCCTCCACCAGACGGTCCCTCCCCATGCCTGCGCCCCAGGGAGGATCAAAACTTACAGCTGGTACGCCACCTCAACATCGCCCCAACGCCGTCCGCCGATCGTCGCGGGCATATAGACGTTGCGCACCGTCACATAATGGATGCCGTCGCCTTCCTGGCGATAGACCGTCATGAAAAAGGGCGCGGTGCTGTGTTTCGCCGCTGCGTCGGTATCGTCATAGAGGATGCGGCCATTCCGGCAGTGCGCGGTGTCATGCTCGAGCTCCCCCGTCGGCGCGCGCGAACATGCCGAGATATGCGTCGGCAGAAAGCCGTTCATGTCGCCCGCCGACGACATTTTAATCTCGGGATGCTCCGCGACGATCCGGTCGAACAGCGGTCGCCAGTTCGCGTCGGCCCAGTCGCACAGCGTCGTGCGGAAACGTTCGGGGTTCGACCCCGGGACGCGGACATAATTGGTGTCGAAAAGCTGCTCCATCGTCAGCTCGCTCCGGTCGAGCGCGCGCTCGGCCAGCGCGACAAACTCGTCGCGCACCCGCGCCGCGAGATCGACAATCGCCGAATCGCGCGGCGATACGCCCGCCGAGATCACTGCGTTGAACATGCGGCTCGACACATGCTCCATCGACACGATGCTGTCGCGCGTCCCGCCGAGGGTCGCACTATTGTCGCGCACCGATCCGACGACGCGGTCAAGTGCCTCGCGCACCTTCGCGCCGTTGGCGTGCACCATCGCGCTCGATTGCGCGATCCGGTCGCTCTGATCATCGAGCAAGGCGACGAGATGCGTCGCATCGTGCAGCGCGTCGGTGATCGTTTCGAACTGCGCCTCGGCGCGGCTCGACTGCTCGACCCCCGACTGAATTTCAGTGACCAGCCCGCTCGCTTCGGCCGCGAGGCTGCCGATGCTGCGGCGGATTTCGTCGGTGGCGCCGCGCGTATTCTGCGCGAGTTTCTTCACCTCGGCAGCGACAACCGCGAACGTGCGTCCGGCATCGCCGGCGCGTTCGGCCTCGATTGCTGCGTTCAATGCGAGCATGTTCGTGGTCTTGGCGATCTGCTCGATCGACTGGCTGACCTGCTGTACCTGTTCCATAACTGCGGCAAAATTGGTCACATGCTGGCCGAGCCGCGCGACAAGATCGATCACCGAACGGAATTCGGTGACCGCGGCGTTGACGCGCTCGGCGCCGGTATCGAGCTGTTCGCAAGCCCGCGCCGACAGCAGTTTCGCTTCGTCGGTCGAATCGGCGATCTGGCGCTGGTCGGCCTCGAGGCTGACGACATAATCCTCCAGCCGGACGAGATCACCGATCTGGCGGTCCATCTGGTCGGTCGCGCGCTTGATCCGCCCCGCCGCATCGCTGCAACCGACGGCCAGTTCGCCGCAGTCGCTCGCCACAGACTGGTCGAGTATCGGCCCCGCCGGATCGATCGGATCATATTTCATTGCGCCACCCACGGTAAAATCCATCGACGGGTCATGCCGGATATTGGTTAATACGGGGTCAATGGATGGGATGGCGATGCTGGCACGGAGGAGGTCGATTGGAGAGGAAACCGCCACGATCCACACTCCTTCGTCACCCGGAACTTGATCCGGGGTCCAGGGCGGTCATGGATCTCGGATCAAGTTCCGGGGCGACGCAAAAGAGGGACGTCCGACTGGGGGTGGAAAGCTGCCGTTAACGTTGCACGCGTCATAATTGTTGGAAATCGCTGCATCGAGTGGTCAGCAACGATGTTCGTCGGTTCGGGAACGGTCATGAAATCACACACATTGTTGATGGCGCTAACATTTTCTTGGACGACCACCGTTGAACCGGCGTTGGCGCAGCCCCCTGCGCCGCAGCAACTGACGGAACCCTCTGCGGTTCGTGCTCTGTTGTCGGATAAGCTTGTTGGTTATTCGTTGCCGGGATGGGCCGACACAGAAATATGGGAAGGTTTCCAAGCAAACGGCGTCTGGACAGGAACGCATCTTGGACGTGGGCCCGTCAATTTTTCGGGACGATGGTCGATCAAAGGTGGGCGTGTGTGCGTCATACCCGATGAGGGCACTCATATAACGAAGTGGTTTTCCGGGTCGCGCTGTCGTGCGATTTGGCGCGAGGCAAATACTGGTCGGCTGTCGATGGAGTATTTGAACCCTCAAGACGCATCATTTGGCCCGCTAACCTTGGAAGTGAGGGATTTCCCAGTCGACGTCAGCGTCCGCTAACGGGTCGATTCCTGCCATTCAAGCGTTGGTCCGTAACGGCACCACCCATCAAAACAGCTTTCCTACAAAACCCCGCCATGATCTATCTTGTCGAATGACCCGAACAGCCATGCCCGTCGAGCGCCGCGATGGCACCTCCCCCGCAACGCCGTCTAAAGCGACAAAGGAGACATTTTTCGGCTTCGCGTCCGTATCATTTGCCTCTCTAATACGCAGACGCGACCTCGCAATCGATCTCGCGGCCGATGTACCAACGCGATTCACGAATGAAGTTGCGCAGTTTTCAGCCCTTTTTCGATCGACCGCGTCGCGCGCTTTCCGTTTACGTAAAGCGGTTGCACCCGTCGCCCCGACAGGATAATCCTGTCCCATGCTTTTTGGCTTTCTCGACGAACTCCGCGCTGCGGGCATCCCTGCCAGCCTGAAAGAGCATCTTATGCTCCTCGAAGCGCTCGACCGCGAAGTGATCGATCGCAGCCCCGAGCAATTCTATTACCTCAGCCGCGCGATCTATGTGAAGGACGAGGGCCTGCTCGATCGCTTCGATCAGGTGTTCAACAAGGTATTCAAGGGCCTGCTCACCGATTATGGCCAGAACCCCGTCGACATTCCCGAAGAATGGCTGAAGGCCGTCGCCGAAAAATATCTGTCGGCCGAGGAGATGGAGGCGATCAAATCCTTGGGCGACTGGGACAAGATCATGGAGACGCTGAAGGAGCGGCTCGAGGAACAGCAAAAGCGCCATCAGGGCGGCAACAAATGGATCGGCACCGGCGGCACCAGCCCGTTCGGCAATTCGGGCTACAACCCGGAGGGCGTCCGGATTGGCGGCGAGAGCAAGCATAAGCGCGCGCTCAAGGTCTGGGAAAAGCGCGAGTTCGCCAATCTCGACAACACCAAGGAACTCGGCACCCGTAACATCAAGATTGCGCTCCGCCGCCTGCGCAAATTTGCGCGCGAGGGCGCGGCCGACGAGCTCGATATTCCGGGCACGATCGACGGCACCGCGCGGCAGGGCTGGCTCGACATCAAGATGCGCCCCGAGCGCCGCAACGCGGTCAAGCTGCTTCTGTTCCTCGATGTGGGTGGGTCGATGGACCCGTTCATCAAGCTGTGCGAGGAATTGTTCAGCGCCGCGACAACCGAATTCAAGAATCTGGAATTCTTCTATTTCCACAACTGCCCCTATGAAGGCGTGTGGAAGGACAATAAGCGCCGCTGGTCCGAACGCCATCAGATGTGGGATATCCTCCACAAATATGGCCATGATTATAAGGTGATCTTCGTCGGCGACGCGTCGATGAGCGCCTATGAAATCACCCATCCGGGCGGCAGCGTCGAACATTTCAACGAGGAATCGGGCGCAGTCTGGCTCCAGCGGATCACCCATGTCTATCCCGCCGCAGTGTGGTTGAACCCGGTGCCCGAAGCGCATTGGGGCTACACCCAGTCGGTAAAGCTGATCAAACAGCTGATGAACGACCGCATGTATCCGCTCAGCCTGTCGGGGCTCGACGATGCGATGCGCGAGCTGACGCGGAAACATTGACGGTACTGCGGCCCATTTAGGCCGTGACGACTTCGATGCGATCCCCTAATTCCGTTCGCATCGAGTGCAGTCGAGATGCCCATCGGCCGTGCATGCCTTCGGGGCATCTCGACTGCGCTCGACACG
The DNA here is from genome assembly GCF_002205635.1 of Sphingopyxis witflariensis. Lineage (GTDB taxonomy): Bacteria > Pseudomonadota > Alphaproteobacteria > Sphingomonadales > Sphingomonadaceae > Sphingopyxis > Sphingopyxis witflariensis. The sequence continues at coordinate 144,146 of NZ_NISJ01000007.1, forward strand.
AACGGATCATCCCGGATCCGGCTGTATCAGGCCCGCCATGATCGACCTCCCCCTCATCGTCATCCTGCTGCTCACCGGCTTCATCAACCTGATCGGCGCGCTCGCCTATGCCGCGCGGATCGCGGGGGTGCGGACGCGGCGCATCGCCATGTCCTTCGCGCTGTTCAACATCCTCGTCCTCTTCTCGCGCACATCGAACAGCTTTCTCGGCCCCTTCCTTGCCAAGCGGATCGAGACGCGCATCCACGACGGCAGCGGCGCCTCGCTGTTTATCGACATGCAATTCGTCCTCGCCGCGGCGAGCATCGCGACGCTGGTCGGCATCCTGCTCGTTCCGACAGGACAGCGCATGTTCGCAGTGGCGATCGGCTGGTATCAGACCAATCGTTCGACGACGAAGCTTGCGCTCAAGGCCGCCAGCCCGAGCGGGCTCCGCACATTCCGCCGGTCGCTGAGCTTCCCCAGCCTCGCCCATCTGCGCGGCTGGCGCATGCCGAAGGGGATCGGCTGGGGCGTCCTCATCGCCAATTGCCTCGCACAATCGCTGCTCGCCGTCGGGGTCGTCGCGTCGCTCTATGCGGGCTATCTCGCCCCCGAGTTTCGCGTCACCGCGTCGCAGCTTTCGGCGCTGATCAACGGCTTTGCCACGATACTCCTGTTTGCCTTCATCGACCCGCAACTGTCGGTGATGACCGACGATGCGGTGGAGGGCAAAGTCGACGAGGCCGACTTCCGCCGTGCGATCACCCTCATCTCGCTGAGCCGCCTTGCGGGCACCATCCTCGCCCAATTCTTGCTGCTCCCCGCCGCTCTCCTTATCGCCTACGTCGCCGTCTATGTCTGACATTCAGCGCGGGCACAGCCGTTTTCACGCCGTCCGTTCGCGACTGGAAGCGATGGCGATCAAGCCGGGGCCGCGCGGTTGGTTCCTCGAATTTCTCGTGTTCGGCTTCAAGCAAGGCTGGGCGTGCCTGTTCGGCGGACTGATGCTCGCGCTGTTGCTCGGCACGCATCTTTTCTGGCCCGACAATGCGCCGATCCACCGCTATGACGCTCTCACCATCGGCGCGGTGCTGATCCAGATCGCCATGCTCGCCTTCCGGCTCGAAACGCCGCGCGAAGCGCTAGTCATCCTGGTCTTCCACATCGTCGGCACGGTGATGGAACTGTTCAAGACCGCAGCCGGATCATGGCAATATCCCGAGGCGAGCCTGCTCCACATCGGCGCTGTGCCGCTCTTCTCGGGCTTCATGTACGCCGCGGTCGGCAGCTATATCGCCCGCGTCTGGCGCATCTTCGACTTTCGCTACACAGACTACCCGCCCGCTTGGACAAGCTACGCCCTCGCCGCCGCCATCTACGTCAATTTCTTCGCGCACCACTGGCTGCCCGATATCCGCTGGCTCCTGTTCGCGGCAACAGCCCTCCTCTTCTGGCGCTGTCAGATATGGTTCCGCCCGCTCCACGCCCACCGCCGCATGCCGCTGCTCGTCGGTTGGGGCCTCGTCGCACTGTTCATCTGGTTCGCCGAAAATATCGGCACCTTCGCCCGCGCCTGGACCTATCCGAGTCAAAACGACGGCTGGCACATGGTCGGCATTGAAAAGCTCGGCAGCTGGTATCTGCTGATGATCATCAGTTTCGTGCTGGTCAGCCTCGTTCAGCGGCCGAAAGGGCTGGATCAGTAAAGCAGCAGATCCGAAATTTCCCCGCGCCACGCCGCCTCGTCGGGCAGCGCCAGCGCATCCAGATCGCCCGGCGCCGCACCAGCATCATCGACCCACTCGCGCAGGATCGGGCCGCCGTTGATCACGTCGATCGCCAGCACATCGTCGGTATATTCATATTTAAAGTCGGTGCCGCGCCAGATCGGATAGTCGGGATACAGCGCGCGGATCGCCTTGAAGCCCAGCGCCTGCACGCGCCACGGTCGGAACGCCGCATCATCATACCATGGTCCGTCGGCGTGGATATGGATCCCGCTGTTGAGCTTGCCGGCATGTTTGTGGAAAGTCGGCTCGAACCAGATGTCCCGCAGCTTGCATCCCGTCAGCCATTCGGGCGCCAGCCGCTGCATTTCGGCGATCACCCCCCGCGCGTCAATGTCGGGCGCGCCGAACAGTTCGAGCGGGCGCGTCGTCCCGCGTCCCTCGCTCAAGGTCGCGCCTTCGACCATCACCGTCCCGGCATAGGCGCGGGCCATGTTGACGTTGGCGGCATTCGGACTGGGGTTCACCCACGCGCGGTCCGCCGGCCAGCCGTAACCGGGCGCAGCATCAGGCTTCCATCCCGCCATCTCGATCACGCGATAATCGACGTCGAGGTTGAAATGGCGAATGAACCACGCGCCCATCTCACCCATCGTCAGCCCGTGACGCATGACCATCGGTCCTGCGCCGACAAAGCTTTCCCAGCCCGCGCGCAGCAGCGTCCCCTCAACCGGGCGCCCCGCGGGGTTTGGCCGGTCGAGCACCCACACCGCCTTGCCATGCGCCGCCGCGGCCTCGAGCATATAGAGCAAGGTCGTGACATAGGTGTAGATGCGGCAGCCAAGGTCTTGCAGGTCGATCAGGATCACATCGAATGTGTGCATCGACTGGCCGGTCGGGCGGCGCACTTCGCCATAGAGGCTGAACACCGGCATGCCATATGTCGGGTCGTTGAAGTCGGGCGACTCCATCATATTGTCCTGAAGGTCGCCGCGCACGCCATGTTGCGGCCCGAACACCGCGGTGACATTTACCCCCGCCGCAACCAGCGCGTCCAGGCTGTGGGTCAGGTCGGCGGTGACCGAGGCGGGATGCGCGAGCAGCGCGACGCGCTGGCCCTCCAGCGACTTCAAAAGCGCGGGGTCGGCGAGCAGGCGGTCGATGCCAAATTGGACGGTCATGCCGCGTCGGGTGCCCCAAGCGAGAGTGTAAAGCAATCGGGATGATGGAAGTCGGGCTTCCCGGGCGGATGGCGAAGCGCCCAATAGCTTTTGGTGCCGTCAACTTCCTCAATCACCACCGACAGCGCCATCCGCGTGCCGGTATCGGGAAAGATGCCGGGCTCGACGCGCAGGATAAATTGTGCCGGGCTGCGCTCGACCGTCATGCTCCACGGCATCAGATCGTCGGACCGCAGCAGCGAGCGATAGTCGTCGAACTGGTAACAGGCCCAGCGGCCATCGGGGGCATAGTTGAACTCGGTATAGTCGGGTTCCTCGCCATCGGTCAGAAAGGCTTCGAAACAGCTGCTCTGCCACAATCCGTCGGTCGGACTGTCGGCGATGACGAGTTGCCCGTCACCGGACGGCAGCACCATCTGGTCGATCGCACCGTCGACGAAGAAGCGCAGCACAAAACCATCGTCGAACGACCATTCAACCTCGGCCGACACGCCTGCGACCGCCCGCGCCGGGGTGTCGGGGTGGCAGATCAGCGGTTCCCGGATGCTATTCAAATCGCAAACCCCATGCTAAGCGCCCGCCCATTATGACCAGTTACAAATCCGACCTGCTGCGCACCCTCGATACCAGGGGCTATATCCATCAGATGACCGACGCGGAAGGGCTCGATGCCCTCGCCGCGAAGCAGGTCATCCCGGCTTATATCGGTTTCGACGCAACCGCACCCAGCCTGCACGTCGGCAGCCTGGTGCAAATCATGATGCTGCGCCGTCTGCAACAGGCGGGGCACAAGCCCGTCGTCTTGATGGGTGGCGGGACGACGCGGATCGGCGACCCGACGGGCCGCGACGAAAGCCGCAAGATGCTGACCGATGAGACGATCGAACAGAATATCGCGTCGATCTTCAGCATCTTCAAACAGTTCCTGACCTTTGGCGACGGGCCGACCGACGCAATCATGGTCAACAATGCCGACTGGCTCGGCCAGCTCGGTTACATTCAGCTGCTCCAGGAAGTCGGCACCCACTTCACGATCAACCGCATGATGACCTTTGATTCGGTCAAGCTGCGGCTCGAGCGCGAACAGCCGATGACCTTCCTCGAATTCAACTACATGATCCTGCAGGGCTATGATTTCCGCCATATGGCGCAGACGATGGGTGTGCGCCTGCAAATGGGCGGATCGGACCAGTGGGGCAATATCGTCAACGGAATGGAGCTTGGCCGCCGCATGGACGGGACGGCCTTGTTTGGCCTGACGACTCCGCTGCTCACCACCGCTGCGGGGACAAAAATGGGCAAGACCGCTGCCGGCGCGGTGTGGCTTAATCCCGAACAATTGTCCCATTTTGACTATTGGCAGTTCTGGCGCAATTGCGACGACCGCGACGTTGGCCGCTTCCTGAAATTGTTCACCGACCTGCCGCTGGGCGAGATCGCACGACTCGAGGCGCTCGAGGGCGCCGAGATCAATAGCGCCAAGAAAATCCTCGCCGACGCCGCGACTGCGATGTGCCGCGGCGAAGAGGCTGCACGGATAGCTTCGGAGACCGCCGCGCAAACCTTTGAAAAGGGACAAATCGGCGGCGACCTGCCGCAAGTCGCGGCGCCCGCCGAAGGCATCGGCATCCTGAACGCGCTGCGCGAGCTTGGCTTTGCCGCGTCGAACAAGGAAGCCCGCCGCAAGCTCGACGAGGGCGCGGTGAAAGTCGATGGCGAAGTGATCCGCGATCCGCACCACCTGATCCTACCCGCCGAAACAGCGATTCCGGTTAGCCTGGGCGCGAAGAAACATGGGCTCGTGACTCGCTAACCCGTCCAAAGGCGTTTACTGATTCTTCAGAAATGGAACCGATCCTTTCGCCAAACCATTAAAGGTCCGGACCTATGCGTAAGATCGATACCAGCAAGGCCCATTATGTCGGCCTCGACCAGCGAATTGCTCCGCGCAGCGATGTTTATGCGCGCCTGCCCTTCGTCATGCCCGACGGGCAACAGGAAATGTGCACCTGCGTCAACATCAGCGCCGATGGCCTGCTGATGCGCTTCGAACGCGGGTTGGAGATCGGCGACCTGATCGTCTTCCGCATGCCGATCATCGGGCGCATCGCGGCGAAGGTCGTCTGGTCGCTCGCCGGCAAAACCGGCGTACAGTTCGAAACCTCGATCTCCGCCGAAGATTATCTGCCGATGATCCGCGCCATGGGCGGACGCGGGGATGTCAATTAAGCTAGCGCCAATATCGTCGCCCTCGCCTTCGCGGGGGCGACGCTTTGTTTACCCACTCCGCAGCAACGGCACCGCCGCATCGCGCTCGAACAGGTAAAGACACAGCCGCACCGGCTCGGCCCGCGCGCCGTCCATCCCGCCGTCGCGCTCGACAAACAGTCGCGCATCGTCATGCGCGACCGGCAGCAGCCGGACCAGCTGTTCGGGCGTCGCCAACCGATAATCGGCATCGCCCGACTGCTTGAGCCCCAGCAACTCGCCGCCGCCGCGCAGCTCCAGATCCTTCTCCGCAATCACGAAACCATCATTGGTGTCGCGCATCAGCGCCAGCCTTTCGCGCGCCGTTTCGGACAGATTCTGCGACCGCAGCAGCAGACACACCGACTTCGCCGTCCCGCGTCCGACCCGCCCGCGCAACTGATGGAGCTGCGCAAGACCGAAATTCTCGGCATGCTCGATGATCATCAGGCTGGCAGCAGGAACATCGACCCCGACCTCGATCACCGTCGTCGCGACGAGGACGCCGATCTCGCCCGCCTGAAAGCGCGCCATGACGTCGTCTTTGTCGGGTCCTTTCATCCGGCCATGCACCAACCCGACGCGATCGGCACCGAGCCGTTCGCGCAGCAACGCCGCCCGATCTTCAGCCGCCGCCAATTCGCTCGCCTCGCTTTCGGCCACCAGCGGACACACCCAATAGGCCTGCGCTCCGCCAGCCAGATGGCGTTCGAGTCCGCCTACAACCTCGTCCAGCCGATCGACCGACACGACGCGGGTATCGACGGGCGTGCGACCCGGCGGCATTTCGTCGAGCCGTGACACGTCCATCTCGCCATGATTGGCAAGCAGCAAGGTGCGCGGGATGGGGGTCGCGGTCATCACCAGCAAATGCGGCGGTCGCGCCGCCTTTTGCGTCAGCATCAACCGCTGCGCGACGCCGAAACGATGTTGTTCGTCGACGACGACCAGCGACAGGTCGCGGTAATTCACCGCATCCTGAAAGATCGCGTGGGTCCCGACAAGAATGTCGATGCTGCCGTCGGCGAGACCCATCAGCGTCGATTCGCGCGCCTTGCCTTTGTCGCGGCCGGTGAGGATCGCGATATTGACCGGCAGCCCGGCGAGCATTTTCTGCAGCGTGGCAAAATGCTGGCGCGCCAATATCTCGGTCGGCGCGAGCATGGCCGTTTGCGTCCCCGCCTCGACCGCCGCGAGCATCGCACGCAGCGCCACCAGCGTCTTGCCCGACCCGACATCACCCTGCAGCATGCGCAGCATCGGCGTTTCGCGCCCCATGTCGGCGGCAATCTCGCGCCCCACCCGTTCCTGCGCGCCGGTCAGCCCGAACGGCAGGCGCAGTGCGTCGATCAGCCGCCCGTCGCCGACCACCGCGCGCCCCTTGCGGTTGCGCAGCCCCTGACGGATCAGCATCAGTGCGACCTGGCTCGCGAAAATCTCGTCATAGGCCAGCCGGTCGCGCGCCGGGGCGTCGTGTGGGCTGGCATGCGCGCGCTCGATCGCCTCGCGCCACGCCGGCCAGCTGCGGACGCCGAGCAAGGGTGCGTCGATCCATTCGGCCAGCTCGGGGCGCCGCTCCAGCGCCACCGCCGCGAGCTGTGACAGCCGCGCATTGGTCAGCCCCTCAGTCAGCGGATAGACGGGTTCATGAATCGCGATCCCTGCCTCGTCGCCCGGCTCCGCGACATGGTCGGGATGGACGATCTGGCGCATGTCGCCATACATGTCGAGCCGCCCCGACACCCGCCGCGTCTCGCCCAGCGGAAAGAGTTTGCGCGCCAGTCCCGATGCGCGCCCGAAATAGACGAGCCGCACATGATCGCCCGCGCTGTCATACGCCTCGACGCCAAATGGTGCGCGCGGGGACCGGCCCGAACGATAATCCTGCGCAGTCAGATCGACGATGATCGCCTGCCCCACCTGCGCCTGATCGAGCCGGTCGACCGGGAATCGCGAGATGAGCCCGGTCGGCAGATGGAACAGCACATCGACGACGCGTTCCAGCCCCAGCCGCGTCAATGGCTTGGCAAGCTGCGGCCCGACACCCTTGAGGTCGGTGAGCGCGGCGAAGAGCGGATGGAGGATTTCGGGTCGCATGATTGCGGCCTGTCTAGCCTCGCCTTTGCCTCGGGGGAATGGCCGGTTGATACATCGCCCAAGAAGATTAAAAGGCCCGCCATGACCGACCGCCTCAAACGCCTGAAATTCCGCGCCTGGCACCGCGGCACGCGCGAGGCCGATTATATGATCGGCGGCTTTTTCGATCGCTATGCAGCGACATGGAGCGAGGAAGAAATCGCCTGGTACGAAATTGTGGTCGAGGAGGATGACGTCGATATCATGGCGTGGGCGCTCGGCACGGGCGAACCCCCTGCGCACCTCGCGCACCCCAAACTGATCCCCGCCATGCGCCGGCTGGACTATATCCCGCTGCCATGACGAAGCCCGCCGCCGACATTTTCGCCGCCATCGGGTCGGCATCGGCGCCGCTGACGCTGGCCCGCGCCGCCGACGGTTTTCTGCCGCTGCTGCTCGCCGACCTGGCCCGCGCGAGCGACAAGCGCCTTGTCTATGTCGCGACCGACGACAGCGCGATGCAGGCGATCGCCGATGCCGCGCCCTTCTTTGCCCCCGATCTGATCGTCCACCGCTTTCCGGCGTGGGACTGCCTGCCCTATGACCGCGCCGGCCCGTCGATGCGCGTCAGCGCCGACCGGCTCGCAACGCTGTCGGCATTGCAGAACCCGCCGAAGCGCGGCGAGCTGATCCTCACCACCGTCGCCGCGATCACTCAGCGCACCCTCACCCCGTTCCGCATCCGCCAGCTCGCGACGACGCTTGCGGCGGGACAGCGGATCGACCGCGATTCGCTCGCCGAACTGCTCGTCTCGAACGGCTTCAGCCGCGTCGACACCGTCGCCGATCAGGGCGAGTTCGCGATCCGCGGCGGCATCGTCGACCTGTTCCCCGCGGGCGAAGAAACTGGGCTGCGCGTCGATTTCTTCGGCGACGAGATTGAAAGCATCCGTCGCTTCGACCCCGCCGACCAGCGCAGCCTTGGCCCCGCCAAGGCGCTCAGCCTGCTCCCCGCCGCCGAAACGCTGCTCGACGAAGCCACGATCAAGCGCTTCCGCTCGGCCTATCGCGACCTGTTCGGCGCGCAGGCGACCGGCGATCCGCTCTATCAGGCGGTCAGCGAAGGCCGGCGTCAGGCGGGCATGGACCATTGGCTGCCGCTGTTCGAGGAACGGCTATCGACCCTGTTTGACCATATCGACCCCGCAACCCCGGTGCTGCGCGGCCACCGCACCGAGGCGAGCGCCGAGACGCGCTTCGCCGCGATCACCGATTATCACGCCAACCGCGTCGCCGCCGCACAGGAGAGCGCCGGCAGCTATCGCCCGCTCGCCCCCGACACGCTCTATCTGACCGAGAGTGAATGGACCGGCGCCACCGCGAGCCGCCCGATCCACATCATCACGCCCTTCGACGTCCCCCCCGCGCCGCAGGTGATCGACCTCGAAACCTTCGCCGCGCGCGATTTCACCCCCGAACGCGCGGCCGATGCCAATGTCTATGAGAAGGTCGCCGACCATCTCTCCGACGAGCGCCGCAAGGCGCGCCGCACGATCATCGCCAGCTACTCGGGCGGCGCGCGCGATCGCCTCTCCGGGCTGCTGCGCGAGCATGGCGTCACCTCGCTCGCGCCGGTCGACAGCTGGCAGGAAGCGCTCGGCACCGCATCGGCCGAAGCCGGCGGCGCGACCGCGATGGTCGTGCTGCCGCTCGACCATGGTTTCGCGAGCGACGCGATCAGCCTGCTCACCGAACAGGATATTCTCGGCGAACGCCTCGTCCGCCGCCAAAAGCGCCGCAAGAGCGCCGACGCCTTCCTCGCCGAACTCGCGACGCTCAGCGTCGGCGACCTCGTCGTCCATCTCGACCATGGCATCGGCCGCTATGAGGGGCTGACCTCGATCCCCGTGGGCAAGAGCCCGCACGACTGCGTCGCGCTCACCTACTCAGGCGGCGACAAGCTCTACGTTCCGGTCGAAAATCTCGACGTCCTTTCGCGCTACGGCGGCGAGAGCGACGGCGTCGGGCTCGACAAGCTCGGCGGCGAAGCATGGCAGCGCCGCAAGGCGCGGATGAAGGACCGCATCCGCGAAATCGCGGGCGAACTGCTCGCGACCGCGGCGCAGCGCGCCTTGCGCTCGGGCGAAGCGCTTGCCGCCGACGCCGCCTATCCCGCCTTCGCCGACCGCTTCCCCTATCAGGAAACCGACGATCAGGACCGCGCGATCGGCGATGTGCTTGCCGACATGGCGTCGGGCAAACCGATGGACCGGCTCGTCTGCGGCGACGTCGGCTTCGGCAAGACCGAGGTCGCGCTGCGCGCCGCTTTCGTCGCAGCGATGGCGGGGGTGCAGGTCGCGCTCGTCTGCCCGACTACCCTGCTCGCGCGCCAGCATTTCACCAATTTCGTCGAGCGTTTCAAAGGCTTTCCGATCGAAATCGGCCGCCTGTCGCGCCTCGTCCCTGCCGCCGAAGCGCAAAAGACGCGCGACGGCCTCGCAAGCGGCCATATCGACATTGTCGTCGGCACCCATGCGGTGATCGCCAAATCGGTCGAGTTCAAAAATCTCGGCCTCGTCATCGTCGACGAGGAACAGCGTTTCGGCGTCGTCCACAAGGAGCGGTTGAAACAGCTCAAAACCGACGTCCATGTGCTGACGCTCACCGCGACGCCGATCCCGCGCACGCTGCAAATGGCAATGTCGGGGCTGCGCGAACTCAGCGTCATCCAGACCCCGCCGGTCGATCGCCTCGCGGTGCGCACTTATGTCGCGCCGTGGGACGCCGTGGTGCTACGCGAAGCGTTGCTGCGCGAACATGATCGCGGCGGGCAAAGCTTCTTCGTCGTGCCACGGATCAAGGACCTGCCCGATATCGAAGAGTTCCTGCGCAACCGGGTACCCGAAATCAAATATGTCGTCGCGCATGGCCAGATGACCCCGACCGAGGTCGAGGACCGGATGAGCGCATTCTATGATCGCAAATATGACGTGCTGCTTTCGACCACGATCGTCGAAAGCGGTCTCGACATCCCAAGCGCCAACACACTGATCATCCACCGTGCCGATCGCTTCGGACTCGCCCAGTTGTACCAGCTTCGCGGCCGTGTCGGGCGAGCGAAAACGCGCGCCTATGCCTATTTGACGACCCCCGAGCATGGTGCGATCACCGACACGGCGGAAAAGCGGCTCAAGCTGCTCGGCGATCTCGACACATTGGGCGCGGGCTTCCAACTCGCGAGCCACGACCTCGACATTCGCGGTGCGGGCAATCTCGTCGGCGACGAACAATCGGGCCATATCCGCGAGGTCGGCTTCGAACTTTATCAATCGATGCTCGAGGACGCGATCCTCGTCGCCAAGGCCGAAGGCGCGGGCAAACTGCCGCCGCGCGAAGCGCTCTCGCCAACAATCACTGTCGATGCGCCGATCCTGATCCCCGAGGATTATGTCCCCGACCTGCCATTGCGCATGGCGCTCTATCGCCGCCTCAACGACGCCGAGGATCGCCCGGCGCTCGACGCCTTCGCCGCCGAAATGATCGACCGCTTCGGCCCGCTGCCGCCCGAAACCGCAAACCTTGTCCAGTTGATGGAGATCAAGGCCAATGCGAAGCTGGCCGGGATCGCCAAGCTCGACGTCGGGACCAAGGGCGCGCTGGTGTCATTCCACGACAACCAGTTCGCCAACGTCCCCGGCCTGATCGCCTATGTCGAACGACTGAAGGGCCGCGCGCGCCTGCGCCCCGACAACAAGCTGTCGGTTAGCGGCGATTGGGTCAGCACGGGTGCGCGGCTCAACGGCGCGCTGCAATTGTCGAAGGGCTTGGGGAAGCTGGCCCGGCAGGTGGGCTAAAGTCGGCCTGGTTCAAGCTGAGGTTGCGACCCGCCGCATCCCTGACCTGATCGCCGCATAGGCCGCCCGCGCGCGCATCAAGCCATCGAAGAACAAGCGGCGGCGCGGCGGCCCGATGGCGACCGCGCAATCGAAGATCGTCCGACTGCCATTCCACAGTGGCTGACCACAACCTCCGGCAGTCGGCGCGCAGGTATCGAAATGCATCGCCGGATTCTGGCCGACACTTTCGGCAACCTCACGCATCAAAAGCAGGCCGGGCGCATAGCTGCGAAACTCCTCGTCAAACGCCATCTTGAATCCGACCCCATGGTTGCCGCTGACGAACCAGCTCGACATGGCGACCGCACGTCCGCCCACCATCAGCGCCGCCAACCGAGCCTGGCCTTGATGCTGCCCCTTTGTGATGACTTCGCGGAACAGGCCTTCGGTTTCCGGGGCACAGGCCAGCGCACTGCCCTCCCGCCCCTTCCAGCCCAACTTTTCGAGCGCGAGAAACCCGTCGATCCAACCCGCCGGGTCGGCACCTATATCCAGCATCTCCACCGAAACGGGCCCATGGTCACGCTCCAGCCGCCGACGCAGGCCGCGCAAGCGCGCCAGCTTCTTGCCATCCGGCGCAGCGTCGCTACCCGATATATGCGCCGGTCGGTCGAACCGGCCGAACATACGAAACCCCCGCCCGCTGGTCTTGCAATGCGCGATGAGCGCCGCGCAGACCGGATCGTCGCGCGCGAACTTCCGGCAATGGATCAGCATCTCCCCGCCCAGACGGCTATCGAGATGGCAAAACAGCGCGCTCCAGAAGTGCGAAGCAGCATCGGGTCGCACGAGGGGGAAGCCAAGAAACTGGTTGGTCGCCGACCATGTCTGCCAATTGGCCGCCGGCCAGCGCCCGAAGCGCGATTCGCGCGCCAACGGCAGGACACCATGCCACGCCCCGTCGTCGCCGGACACAATCGCCAGCCGGATGTCGCGCGCCGACGCCGCATGGCGCAAGGCCACGTCCATGAACCAATGCTGCGCAAAGATATTCGCCGCACCGGCCGCGGTCGACAGATCGGCCCATCGCTTATGATCTGTGGCGGTCAGATCGGCATGTCGCCGCATCTGCACGCCAAGCCTGCCCGGTTTGCGGGCATCTTTGGTACGAACAATGGCTTGATGCATCACAGCAACCGCGCCCGACGCGCGGCACGACAGCCGAAGGCTCGCCAAACGGACTTTTTCGGCCAGGCAGGAATGTCGGCCGACAGGCCGAAACGGCGCAGCACAGGGTTGACCGTCAAAGCGTCGCCGGCGGCGAGGCTCCAGTCATTCTGCCATGTCATCGACAAGGAGATCGACGGCATCGGCCCCGCCCGCACCCAATGCGGCGAAGCATGGGGAACATAGAGCGCGTCGCCGGGCGCCAGCGGATGCACCGTTCCAAGTGCTTCGAAATCATCCTGCCAGGGCAGCATATTCTCGCCCGCGCGGTGATAGGCTTCGCGCCGGTCGCGCGACAGAAAGGGCGGTTCGGGCGGATAGGTGACGAAATCCTTGTCCCCTGCGATCTGGAACAGGATGTTATATTCGGCGTCGAAATGAAAAGGCGTCAGCGTCCCCGGCGCGGAGATGAAGATAAACCCCTTCAGCGATTGTGACAGCCCGGTCAGCGGGGTGATCGCCGGATCAATTTCAGCCATCAGGCTTTGCAGCAGCCCCTGATAGCGCGGCAATTGTTCGACAAAACGCAGCATGACCCAGTTGCCGCTGGTTTCGATCGAAGGGATGATATCGGCGATATCGCCGCCGCCCGGCGTATCCATGGCGAAATCGCCGCCATGCGCCGCATCCGCGACGCGCCGCTCGACATGCTGTTCGGGCAGGTCGCGCGCTGCCTGGGCCAGCGCGGACAGCGACAACAGCGGATGATGTGCGAGTTCGTGCCGCAATATGGCTGGCGACAGGGGATAGGCATTGGAAAAGCCTCCCAAACTGGATGGTACCAGAAATGTCATAACCGGTTTTGAAAACCTCCGCCGCTTCCTCTCGGGCTAGCGGCGAAGGCTAAAAAACCGGTTAATTCTCTCTATTTCCATGCCCTTATCGTCCCGTACCGGAACACCGTCAGGCGGCAAGCAGGTCGGGAAGCTGATCCCATGGCACCGGACCCGACCGCAAAAATCCCTGCCAGCTCGCAACTCCAAGTTCTTTCAATCGCGCGAGCTGCTTCTCATTCTCGACTCCTTCGGCCACCACCAACAGCCCCAGCGCACGCGCTAGGTCGACGATGGCGCGCACGACGATGCGGTCGCGGTCGCTGCCATCGATCGTACGGGTGAAGCCGCTGTCGATCTTCAGATAGTCGATCGGCAGCCGCGCGAGCAGCGACAGGCTGGAATAGCCGGTGCCGAAATCGTCGATCGCAACCGCACAGCCAAATGACCGTATCTGCGCGAGTTGATCGGCGGCGCTCGCCGGATCGCTGAGCATCGCCTGTTCGGTGAGCTCGAGCGTCAGCCGGTCGGGATCGACTCCCGCAGCCTTTGTCATCGCGGCAAAACGCCCGGCAAATTCGGGATCGCCGAGGTCTGCGGCGGTAATGTTGAGCGATACGCGCAGTCCACCCAGCGATTTCGGCCAGTTCGCGATTTCAGCCAGCGCAACGCGGTGTGCATGTTCGGTCAGTTCGCGCTCGAGCCGCGCCGCGCGCGCCGCAGTGACGAGCGCCCCGGCGCCAAGCAGCCCCAATTCGGGGTGCTGCCAGCGTAGCAACGCTTCGACCCCCATCATTTCTCCGGTGCCGACATCATATTGCGGCTGATAAAAAATGATGACTTCATCTTGCGACAGCGCGGCATGGACCATCGCCCCATCGCGCGCCGATGCCGGGCGCCCCAGCTGATCGCTCGCGCTGCGCAATTGCTCGCCGACAGGCTCGTCGCGCGTGATCATCGCCGCCGCGATGCGGATCGCAAGGCGCCCATTGGGGTCGCCGACCATCGGCTCGGCGAGCGCGACGTGGAGCGCCCGCTCCTGCGCGCGCAACGCGCCAAGCGACAGCGGCACGGCGGGAATGATCAGGAAACGCGGACCGTCGAGCCGCTCGACGCGCGAGCCCCGGCCGAATTCATCGCCTGCGAAACTCTCAAGGCGCCGCCCCATCTCATCAAGCACCGCGTCACCCGCCGCGGTTCCGGCGCTGTTGTTGATACGCGCCATCTGGTCGACCTGAACCAGTATCACACCAACGTCGGCATCATGCTTCACCTGCAACAGTTCAAGGGTGCGAACGCAGGCGGCAAAGGATTCGGGAACGCGATTCATCGCCGCTTCCTAACAGGCTTTGCTTGCCAAGCGCTTGCCTTTTGCATCACAATATCGGCGATGGCGGAAATTTCCTCCTCTCCGCGCGCCGCCGCGGCAAATCTGGTCGACGGCCATGGCCGCCGGATCGACTATCTGCGCCTGTCGGTCACCGACCGCTGCGACCTGCGCTGCCGCTATTGCATGGCAGAGGATATGGTCTTTCTCCCCAAATCGCAGGTGCTGAGCATCGAGGAAATGGCCGAACTTGCCGAGCGTTTCGTCGCGCGCGGTATTCGCCGTATCCGCCTGACCGGCGGCGAACCGCTGGTACGGCGCGGGATCGACACGCTGGCCATGCGGCTCGGCGCGCTGATTGGCCATGGCATCGACGAACTGACGCTGACCACCAACGCGATGCGGCTGGCCGAACACGCCCCGATGCTGGCGGCGGCGGGGGTGCGGCGCATCAACGTCAGCCTCGACACGCTCGACCCTGCCGCCTTTCGCCACATCACCCGCGTCGGCGACTTGGGCGTCGCGCTGCGCGGTATCGCGGCGGCGCGGGATACCGGACTACAGGTCAAGATCAACATGGTTGCGCTCGCCGGGCTCAACGAAGACCAACTCTTGCCGATGCTCGCCTATTGCGCCGCAAACGGCTGCGACCTCACACTCATCGAAACGATGCCCCTCGGCGAAGTAACCGACGACCGCAGCGACCATTATATCCCGCTCCATCATTTCATCGCGCCGTTACGTGCAGAACGACCTATCTATCCGGTCGATCAGAAAACCGGCGGGCCGGCGCGCTATTTCGCAGTCGAGGACAGCCCGGTAACGCTGGGCCTGATAACCCCTTTGAGCGACAATTTCTGTTCGACCTGCAACCGCATCCGCCTGACGGTCGAGGGCCGCATCTATATGTGCTTGGGGCAGGACGACCATGTTGACCTGCGCGCCGCGCTGCGTGAGGGTGGTGCCGCAGCCGCAGATAGCTTGATCGACGCCGCACTCGCTGGCAAACCTCGCGCGCATGACTTTCATATCGAACGAAAGTCGGGACCGGCGGTCGCGCGTCATATGAGTGCAACGGGCGGCTAGGATAGCCACCCCAAGGGGAATCAAAATGTATCGCAAGATCGCGCTCGTCGCATCGAACGCGCCAGCGGCCATGGAGGCGGAGGCCGAACTGCGTCCCCTTTATGACTTCGTCGATCTGCGCGAGGCCGATTTGCTGATCGCGCTCGGCGGCGACGGCTTCCTGCTCCACATGCTGCACCAGTTGCTCGACGAGCGGCGCTCGCTGCCCGTTTTCGGGATGAACCGCGGCACCATAGGCTTTTTGATGAATGAATTTCGTGTCGAGGGGCTGATCGACCGAATCGCGAAAGCACGGCCGTTCCTGATCCACCCGCTTTCGGGCGACATCACAACGATCAACGGCGAACGCCACATTCTGCCCGCGATCAACGAAATTTCGTTGCTCCGCGAAACGCGCCAGGCGGCAAAGCTGGAGGTGTTGATCAACGAACGCATGATGCTGGAGGAGCTTGCGTGCGACGGAGTGCTCGTATCGACGCCGGCGGGTTCGACCGCCTATAATCTGTCCGCTAACGGCCCGATTCTGCCACTCACGTCGGAAATGCTCGCACTGACGCCGATCAGCCCCTTTCGCCCGCGGCGCTGGCGCGGCGCGCTGGTCCCCGAATCGACGAGCATCCGCTTCAACGTCCGCGAGGCCGCGAAACGCCCGGTCAGCGCGGTCGCCGACCAGCGCGAAATCCGCGATGTGAAGACGGTTTTGGTCACCAGCGACCGCAGCCGACCGCTGACTTTGCTCTTCGATCCCGACCAGGGGCTCGACGAGCGCATCGCGATGGAACAATTTATCGTTTGAGGTCTTGCAAAATGATTCAAGCGGCGGCAAAGGGACCGCCTTGTCTGCTTCGGCAGACCGCTCCTCGGTAGCTCAGTGGTAGAGCAATCGACTGTTAATCGATCGGTCGTAGGTTCGAATCCTACCCGGGGAGCCATTTCTTCATTCGCTGCTGTTCGCAAGCGACCACCCATCACCCAAAATCACTAGAGAAACTGCGGCGGACCCGTTCGCTTGTGTTCGTTGCCATTCGCTCCCTTTCGCGCTAATGGTGGGGGACAAAACGGCGGAACAGTTCAAACTCGAACTTTGAGGTGGGAATGGGCAGTCTTACACAGGCGCATATCCGGGCTGCGCTAGCGAAGCCCGGAAAGCACCACGACGGCGACGGACTCCTGCTTTTCGTTCGCGAAACGGGGCAAGCGAGCTGGGTCGCCCGGGTTCAGCACGACGGAAAGCGACGCGAGTTCGGTCTTGGAAGCCTGCGCGCGGTGACGCTCGGCGCGGCGCGCGAGAAGGCGGCTTTGGTGAAAGCCGCACTGGTCGCCGGTCGCGACCCGCATCTGGCGTTGCAGCCTCCAAAGGAACTGACCCGCACCTTCCGCGACGCGGCGCTGGGCTTTCTGGAAGCAAAGGCGGCGGACGCCAAAATTTCGGATGCCAAACGGCGGCAGCAGCTATCGCAGCTCAAAACCTATGCCTTTCCTGCCCTTGGCAAATTGCAGGTGCAAAGCATCGATGCCGACGCCATCGCCGCCTGCCTTCGCCCGATCTGGACGCGCAAGCCGGAAACGGGACGCAAGGTCCGCAGTCTGATTATCCGCACCCTGCGATTTGCCCGGCCGGATGGCGCACTGTTCATCGGGACACTTGGCCCGGCTATCGCCGACCGCTTGCCCGCCCAGCCCAAGCGGGGGAATTTCGAGGCGATGCCCTATGGCGACCTGCCCGCCTTCATGGCGCGGCTGGCCGACAAGGGCGGCATGGGGGCGCTGGCGTTGCGCGTCCTGATCCTGACCGCCGCGCGCAGCGGTGAGATTCGGGGCGCAACGTGGAGCGAGATTGATCTGGACACCGCCGTGTGGACCGTCCCGGCCGAGCGCATGAAGGCACGGCGGGCGCATCGCGTTCCCCTATCGCTCCCCGCCGTCGCCCTTTTCCGTGAGGCCGCTTCGATCCGGCGCGCTGGGACCGATCTGATTTTTCCAGCCATAAGCGGCAAGACGCTTAGCGACATGACGCTGACCAAGGCGCTGCGCGATATGCACGCTCCCTGCACCGTGCATGGCTTTCGCTCAACCTTTCGCGACTGGGCAGCGGAACAGACCAGCCTGCCGGGCGAAATCGCCGAAGCCGCGCTGGCGCATACCGTGCCCAATGCGGTCGAAGCCGCCTACCGCCGGACCGATTTTTTCGACAAGCGCCGCGAATTGATGGATGGTTGGGCCGGATTTGCTGCTGGTGCCGGTGATGGGAATGTGGTGCCCATTGCTGCCGGGACGCGAAAATAACGAACTACGAAGCTCGCGGCTTGCGGGAGATGCTGCGCTTCACGCCCGGCTAGACCGCAACATAACTGACGTGTCTTGCGCGATTAACCTGCGGAAGCCATGTTCCATCAATGTTCACCCCTGTCCGCACAGATACGGGCAGCTTCTGATAGGGCGACAAGCATGGACCTTCACGGCGATAGCGAGGCGCTGGCAATTATCCAGTCTTGGGGATGGGATCGTTTCGATACTCGCTTTGAAATTGAAGTTCCTTTGATGATGCCTCTTAGTGAAGCGATAAATCGGCTCGCCATGGAAGGGCACGTCGATCCAGCAATGGCCATGCTATCGCTTCTGGCGGATGGGCAGTTGGTATCAACTGGCAGCTACAGTTGGAAGCGATACCGGAACGACCACAATCAGAGGGACGGGATCGGAGAAATTCCGGCGCGGCGATGGGTATCGCTGAAAGAAGGCCTTGCCGAGAACAGCAAAACCTTCGGACTCAACGAAGTCACTCTGCGTTTCATGTATGAGGGTTGGGACGAATACAAAGCGGCGCGCGCCGATTGGACATGGACGGCGGACCGGTTCGCAACCGCCGAAGCTTCGAGCGGCGATTTTTTGAGCAGCGGCTATTTCGAAGAGACATATGTGGTTTGCGATATTGAGGTTCGACCGGCGGAAGTCGAATCCGCTGGCGCTCCAGCATCACGCGCGGCCGAGCGCAACAAGGGTGGTGCGCCGTCGAAGTATGATTGGGAACGCGCGGTGGCGGCAATCGTGTTCCAGTGGGCGGATGATGGGCCTTGGCAGCCCACCTCCCAAGCCGAGGTGAAAAACAAGCTGGCGGATTGGTTCGCAGACCGGGATGAACAGCCGTCGGAAACCTTACTGAAAGATCGCGCCCGCTGGCTATTCGAGGAATTTCGGCGACGCGGGCAATAACCTCTTGGCCTAGGGTTTCTGACCAGTTCTCGACCTTGCTGGCCGACGGCCGGGGCAGCCCGCCGCTATCCTTTCTCTATCGCCCGCAGCCGTTGCCGTGCGGGGATGAACCGGAAAGGAAGTAACATTATGGATCCCGTGCTTTGCAGCATCGCCGACGCCGCCCGCGTGTTGGGCATCGGCCGGACGAAAGCCTATGAGCTGATCGACGACGGCTCGCTTGTGACCATCACCATCGGCACCCGTCGTCTTGTGAAGGTGGACAGCATCAAGCGTCTGGCCGAAGGCCCGGCGACCCGCGACGCCGCGTGAGATAGGCCGTGTCCGATAAATTTCGCCGGGCAACATATCCCCGCCACGTCCGTATCTTTCACAGGCTATTACAGTCCGCAGCATGGCGGAACCTGTCCGGCAGCGCCGCAAAGGTGCTGCTGACGCTGGCCGCGCTCGAAAAAGGCGACAATAATGGCGAGTTTTTCCTTTCGGCACGCACCGGGGCCGAAATGACCGGACTGGGCAAGAATGCCGTTAATCGCGCACTGCACGAATTGCTGGAAAAGGGCTTCATCTATTGCGCCGAACGCGGTGGCTTTTCTCGCAAGACGCCGCACGCCGCGCGTTGGGGGCTGACTTGGGCAGCGGGGCCTAAGGGAAGCGAGCATCGCGCGCCGTCCCATGCTTATGAAAAATGGAGACCGGAGAAAAAGCGCGGTCCCCGGAACAGGGACGATGCGGTCCCCGAAACGCGGACAGTTACGCAAAATGCCCCCGTCCATTGTCCCCAAATCGGGGACAGCGAAGCGAAAGAAATGGCGCAAAACCGCCAAACTGCTACTGTCCCGAAATCAGGGACACATACTAGTTACCAGGGGATATCGCTCCAATCGGCCGCGCAGCACCACCCGCGTTTGCCATCGGTCGCATGGTGGCAGCCCGATCACAGCCTGTCCCTCGCACAGCTTGCCTATACGACCATCCTCGCCGGTTTCCTCAGTCGGGCCATAACCGAAAAACGGCTTGCGGCATGAATGATGCGGATAAACGCGCCCTGTGGCGGCGATGGTGCGAAGAGCGGGGCGACTTTCCACCCCAATGCAGAGATATGATCTGCGGTGCTCGCACCCGCACTGGAACGCCGTGCAAGCGCCGCGATCTGTATCGGTCCGGCCGGTGCAAGTTGCATGGCGGACCTTCGACGGGGCCGCGAACCGCAAAAGGCAAGCGGCGGTCCGCTCGTAATGGAAATCGGGCCATTCGAGGCGAACCCCATGTGAGGGTGCAGAAAGCTGATGATTTAGGAAAAACTGGCGACGCGACCGCTGGCGGAGGAGATTGAAATGGGTGGCTGGGGTTCGGGGCGATATGGCGGCAGGCCGACGGCGGACGCATCGCTTCGCATCGATCTGGCGTGGATGCTGCGGACGGGGCGGGCGAAAGAGGGCGCGCACCAGCGCGGCGCGCTAAACTGGACCTGCGGCGGCGAGCCGTCAGGCTCGATCCGCTATGATGCCATCATGCACGAACCGGGCGGGGAACGGCTGGAACTTTCCTACGCGCGCGGAAGCGGGGAGGATCGCGAGCAGGTGCGCCAGACCATTCGGCTTTGCCACACCCGCCCGAATTATGGCGGGAAGCGATGGTGGATGATCTGCCCCTATCGCCATATCCGCGTCGGCAAATTGTATCTGCCACCCGGCGGCGACCGCTTTGCGTCGCGGCACGCATGGCGGCTTGGCTATCAATGCCAGCGCGACTCCGCGCGGGACCGGCCGTTCGAGCGACTCTCCCGGCTGCAAAAGAAGCTGGGATGCGATCCTGGCTGGGAAGCTGGTCTCTATCGTCCCAAGGGTATGTGGAACCGGACCTTCGAGCGGCATCTTGAACGCTATTGGGAACTGGACGAGCAGTGCGCGCTGGAAATGATGGCGGTGATGGGGCGACTGGGCCGATAAGCCGACCGCTACAATCACCATGCACCTTGCCTAGCATGTGCCCATTCAATCAGTTACATCGTCCCCGACAAATTGTGTTGGGGGGTTGTTAGTGATTGAGAATATCGAAGCCGTCGAAAGGCGTTTGTGGACGGCTGCGGATCAGCTTCGCGCGAACAGCGATTTTGCCAGCAATGAGTATTTCATGCCCGTCATGGGCCTGATCTTCCTACGCCACGCTTACAGCCGCTATCTAGCGGTGAAGCCCGAGATCGAAGCGAGCCTGCCCAGCCGTGGCGGCGTGCGCCCTGCCCTTACCAAACAGGATTTCACCAGCCGGGGCGCGATCTTCCTGCGGAAAGAAGCGCAATTCGATCACCTCGTGAACCTGCCCGATGGCGCGGACCGTGCAGTAGCGATCATTGCAGCGATGGAGGCGGTGGAGGAAGACTACCCCACACTGAAAGGCGTTCTGCCAAAGACCGAATACCAAAGTCTTGAAAACGATGTCCTGGGCAATGTGCTGCGCATCTTCAACGATCCGGCGCTTCAGGAAGCCAGGGGCGACGTGTTCGGCCGCATCTACGAATATTTCCTGACGCAATTTGCGGATCAGAGCGCGCATGACGGCGGCGAGTTTTTCACGCCCCCGTCCATCGTGCAGATGATCGTCAACGCTATCGAGCCGGATCATGGCAGCGTGCTGGACCCGGCCTGTGGTTCAGGCGGCATGTTCGTGCAGAGCGCGCATTTCATCGAGAGGATGCAGCAAGACCCGACCAAGGTCGCCACCTTCTACGGGCAGGAAAAGAACGCGACAACGATCCGGCTGGCCAAGATGAACCTGGCCGTCCACGGGCTGGAGGGACGGATCGAACCCGGCATCACCTATTATACCGATGCGCACGAACTGGTCGGCAAAGCCGATTTCGTGATGGCCAATCCGCCGTTCAACGTGGACGAAGTGGACGCGGAGAAGGTTAGGAAAGATCCGCGCCTGCCGTTCGGCCTGCCCGGCGTGAACAAGGGCAAGAAGGTTTCCAACGGCAATTACCTGTGGATCAGCTATTTCTACAGCTACCTGTCGGACGCAGGCCGTGCGGGCTTCGTGATGTCGTCACAGGCGTCCAGCGCGGGCGGGGAAGAGGCCAAGGTTCGGCAGAAGCTGATCGAGACCGGCCATGTCGATGCAATGGTCGCGATCCGGGGCAATTTCTTCTACACGCGAACCGTTCCCTGCGAATTGTGGATGTTCGACAAGGCGAAGGCGCCGGAGCATGCCGATAAGGTGCTGATGCTGGATGCGCGGCAGGTGTTCCGCAAGGTGACGCGCAAGGTCTTCGACTTCTCCCCCGAACAGTCGCAGAATCTGACGGCGATTTTCTGGCTCTATCGCGGGCAGGAAGAGCGGTTTCGGGAACTGGTAAGCGGTTTTCTCAGCCGTTGCGTGGTGGATGCAATCGCCGGTCTGTTGAAAGAGCCTGCCTTCACCGCCGCGCTGGTGGATGTGCTGGACGCACTGGCGGACGATACAGAGCTTGAAGCCGCCTCTGCCGTGTTCACGTCCGATTGGGAGGCGTTCACGGAGACGGTGACGAGCCATGTTGGCGGTGGCGATATGTCCGTTCCCGACATTGCGGCGCTTCATTCACGGCATGACGCACTGGAACCGATGGCGGAACAATCGCGCGACCTGATCCGGCAGATCGATCAACTCTACAAGCTGGCGGAAAAGGCGCATCGCGATGCGGGCGGCAAGCGCGGCAAGGCCAGCCCGGTCAAGGCGCTGGAGGAGGCGCGAGTCGAGGCCGTCGATCAGCTCAAGCTGGTGCGATATTTCCACCGGCAGGCGCACTGGCTGCTGAGCCGCTTTCCCGATGCGCGGCTGGTCGCGGTGCCGGGGCTGGTCAAGCTGGTGGACAGGGCGGAACTGGCGGCGAACGACTGGTCGCTGACGCCGGGCCGCTATGTCGGCGTGGCCCCGGAAGAAGAGGATGAGGATTTCGATTTTGAAGGCGTGATGCGCGATATTCATATCGAGCTGGCGGGGTTGAATGAGGAAGCGGCGGCGCTGGCCGTGCAGATTCAGGGGAATTTTGCGAGGTGGGGTCTGTGAGTTGGGTCGAGACGAGCATCGGCGAAACCCTAGTTTTTAACTACGGCAAGTCGCTTCCCGACCGTAACCGGAACGATGGGGAGTTCTCAGTTTACGGCTCTGGGGGTGTTGTCGGTTCGCATGACAGAGCGCTAGTGACGGGTCCGGGAATCGTCGTAGGGCGGAAAGGCACAATTGGAGCAACCCACTGGACAGAAAGCGATTTTTTCCCAATCGACACCACCTATTTCGTTACACCGAAGCGTGCTGATGTCGATCTGCGCTACGCCTACTTCCTAGTAAAATCTCTCCCGTTGGCGTCGATGAACTCCGATGCAGCAGTTCCTGGTCTCAACCGGGAAAATGCTTACCGGCTGAAAATCAAGTTGCCCGAACTCGAAGCACAACAGAGCATCGCAGCAATCCTCGCAACCTATGACGATCTGATCGAGAATAACCGGCGGCGCATCGCCTTGTTGGAGGAGGCCGCGCGGCAGCTTTACAAGGAATGGTTCGTCCGCTTCCGCTTCCCCGGCCATGAACATGTCAAAATCATCGACGGCGTGCCGGAGGGGTGGAAATGCAGAACGCTTCGCGATGTAGCGACCCTTCACTATGGAAAGGCGCTAAAGGAAGAAACACGCACTCCCGGCGACGTGCCCGTCTACGGGTCTAGTGGAATCGTCGGATCGCACGATAAGGCGCTGGTTTCAGGACCGGGAATTATTCTGGGTCGAAAAGGTAATGTGGGCAGCGTGCGCTGGTCACATTCCGATTTCTTTCCTATCGATACGGTCTATTTCATCGTTTCCGAGCAATCTAATTTTCACCTGTATCTTACCTTGCAACAAATGCAATTTATGAGCACAGATGTTGCTGTTCCCGGCTTGAATCGGGATTTCGCTTATAGCCGGTTCTTGGTTCGACCATCGAACGTAGTTGGTGCTCGATTTGAGGAAGAGGTGACGCCGATCTTCCTTCAGATGCAAAAGCTGACCGACTGGAATGAAAAGCTCGCCAAAGCGAGAGACCTTCTCCTCCCCAAGCTGATGAGCGGAGCCATCGCCGTATGACGCCGTTGAACGAAGACACGCTGGTTCAGGCGACCATGGCCGATTATTTGGCCGATGCGCTGGGCTGGGACAGTGTGTTTGCGTTCAATACCGAAACGCTGGGCGCGGAAGGGTCGCTGGGGCGGGCGTCCGAACAGGATGTCATCCTGACCCGCCATCTGGGCGAGGCGCTGATCCGGCTGAACCCCGGCCTGCCCGATGCTGCCTATGCCGATGCGCTGCGCCAGATTACCGATGCGCCGCTTGGCTCCAGCCTGATGGCGATCAACCGCGACGCCTATGCGCTGATCAAGGATGGCGTGCAGGCCAGCTTCCGCAATGCCAAGGGCGAGTTGGTCAAACAGCGGCTGCGCCTGATCGATTTCGACACGCCCGAAAACAACCATTTCCTGTGCGTGCGCGAATTGTGGATCAAGGGCGACCTGTATCGCCGCCGCGCCGACATTATCGGCTTCGTCAACGGCCTGCCGCTGCTGTTCGTGGAGTGCAAGGCGGTCCACAAGGACATTCGCCACGCCTATGAACAGAATCTGTCCGATTATAAGGACACAATCCCGCACCTGTTCCACCAAAATGCCTTCATCATCCTGACCAACGGGCATGCGGCGAAGGTCGGCTCGCTTTCCAGCAGATACGAGCATTTCAACGACTGGAAGCGGCTGGAGGAGGATGCGCCGGGCGTCGTCGATCTGGAAACGATGCTGAAGGGCGTGTGCGCCAAGGGCAATTTCACCGACTTGCTGGAAAACTTCATCCTGTTCGATGATGGCGGCGAACGGCTGGTCAAGATCGTGGCGCGCAATCACCAGTTTCTGGGCGTCAACCGCGCTATTGCGGCGGTGCGTGATCGCAAGGCGCGCGACGGCAAGCTGGGCGTGTTCTGGCACACGCAGGGGTCGGGCAAGAGCTATTCCATCGCCTTTCTGACGCAGAAGGTGCATCGCAAGATTGGGGCGAACTTCACCTTTCTGGTCGTCACGGACCGCATCGACCTGGACGGGCAGATTTACGGCACCTTTGCCGGGTGCGGGCTGGTCAACAATGACAAGGCGCAGGTGCGGGCCGGGACGGGCGCGGAGCTGAAGTCGCTGCTGGCGGTGCAGAAGCCCTATGTCTTCACGCTGATCCATCGCTTCAATCAGGATGTGAACCCGGACGACCCCTATTCCGACCGCGACGACATCATCGTCATCACTGACGAAGCGCACCGCACGCAGAACGGCCTGCTGTCGCTCAACATGCGCAACGCGCTGCCCAATGCCAGCTTCCTGGGCTTCACCGGCACGCCCCTGATGTCGGGCGACGAGACGACCAAGCAGACGTTCGGCGACTATATCTCCACCTATGATTTCCAGCGCGCGGTGGAGGATCATGCGACCGTCCCGCTCTATTATGACGCGCGCGGCGACAAGCTGGGCGTCGCGACCAACGACCTGAACGAGAAGATCGCGGCCAAGCTGGAAGAGTTTGAACTGGACGATCCGAGCGTGACCGAACGGCTCGAAAAGGAGCTGAAGCGCGAATATCATATCATCACGGCAGAGACGCGGCTGGATAAGGTCGCGGCGGATTTCGTGGCGCATTACACAACGGCCTGGGAAAGCGGCAAGGCGATGTTGGTGTGCATCGACAAGGTGACGTGCGTTCGCATGCACGCGCTGATTACCAAACACTGGGATTTGCGGATCGCGGCGCTGGAAAAGGAATTGGCGAGGGCGACCGACGAACAGGATTTGGCCGACCGGCAGCGCCAGCTTGCATGGGTCAAGGCGACGCGCGCGGCCGTCGTGGTATCGGAAGAACAGGGCGAGGTTGATCGGTTCCGCAAATGGGATCTGGACATCACGCCCCACCGGGCGCTGATCAAGAACGGGTTTGAAACTGATGATGGCAAACGCATCGATTTGGAATCGGCCTTCAAGAAGCAGGATCACCCGTTCCGCATCGCCATCGTCTGCGCCATGTGGCTCACCGGCTTTGACGTGCCCAGCCTGTCGACCCTGTATCTGGATAAGCCGCTAAAGGCGCATACGCTGATGCAGGCGATTGCGCGGGCCAACCGGGTTCATGCGGGCAAGAATAACGGCCTGATCGTCGATTATTGCGGGATACTGAAGAACCTGCGCAAGGCGCTGGCGACCTATGCCGGGACGCCGGGAGGCGGGCTGGGCAGTCCGGGTGATCCCCCACCCGAAGTCGACCCGGTCCGTCCCCCCGAGGAATTGCTGGCCGATCTGGAGGAGGCGATCGACGCGGCGGAAGGGTTCCTGTCCGCGCGCAACTTCCGCTTGCTCGACATCCTCGACAAAGCCGGATTCGAGCGGAATCGCGCGATCATCGACGCCAAGGAAGCGGTCAACGAAAATGACGAAAGCCGCAAACGCTTCCAGATCATGGCGCGGGAGGTGTTCAAGAAATTCAAGGCATGCGTGAACTTCCGCGCGGTGAACGCCTATCGCCAGCGGTTTGCGGCAATTCGGGTTATTTACAACAGCCTGGAAGAGGATGTGCAGCGCGCTGACATTTCCGACATCATGCGCGAGCTGCATGCGGTGGTGAACGCAAGCATCGAAATTCAGACCAATCCAGCTGATCAGGACGAACGGCTATATGACATCAGCCAGATAGATTTTGAAAAGCTGAAGAAGGAATTTGAACGGAGCCCCCGCAAGAATACGACGGTCCAGAGCCTTAAGGACGCGATCCAGAAGAAGCTGGAACTGATGCTGCGCCAGAACCCGATGCGCACCGATTTCCAGAGGCATTACGAAGAGCTGGTTGCCGAATACAACAGCGAGAAGGATGCGATGAACATCGAGCGGGTGTTCGAGGCGCTGCTCGTGCTCGCCGGAGAACTAGACGAGGAACAGCGCCGGGCCGTTCGCGAAGGCCTGACTGAGGAGGCTCAGGCGCTGTTTGACCTACTGATGAAGCCCGACCTCGAAAAGGCCGACATCAAGCGCCTCAAGCTGGTGGCAGTCGGCCTATATGACACGATTCAGACACAAATCGACGCCACGCAGGACTTCGCTGCCAAGCAAGCCACGCGTGATCAGGTCCGCGTGACCATCCGAAATTACCTTTGGGACGAAAACAGAGGCCTTCCGACCAGCTATGGCGAACCGGAAATCGAGGCCAAGACGGACGCGGTGCTTGCGCATCTGATGACGCAAGCGCGGCAACGTGGCACCTCTTGGGTGGCTGGCCGGTGAAATCTGGAGAGCACAAACTAGGATTCTGGGGAGCGCTCTTCTGCTACCTAGCCCTATTCGGCACTTTTATGCTGGCAGGCGCGATTGGAGGGATGTCCACACCATCGGGGCCACAAAGTCACGGGACAGATAGTCATGCTACTACATCGGCTAAACTTGCCATCGCCCAAGCTGATCTGATTGCCCAACAAGAGATGGCCGACTGGGCATTCTGGGCGATGATCGGCGGCATGCTTACGATGCTAGGTTCGTTCGCTGCGCTCTATTTTATCCGCGCGACCTTGCTTGCAACAAAGGAAACGCTCCAAGAGGAGCGGGATCGAAACGCTATCGAGATGCGCGCCTACGTTGTGGTAATCCCTCAGGGGATTGAGAAAGATATCGGCAAATCCGAGTATCGCGGCCAGATTGAGATACATAACATTGGAAAAACACCAGCGCATAACGTGTCGGCGCGGGTGTGGATGAAGCAGTCAAAATTCGATGCGGTGGACTTCGAGACAGAGCCATTCCAAACGCTCGCAGATCGGACTTTGCTGCCCGATGCAAGGATGCGGCAGGGGACTAAGAACACAGGCCCGATTTCGGACTTCGCCAAGAAGCCCGGTTTCATCTTTGTCTTTGGCCGAATCGACTATACCGACTACCTCATGAAACGTCGGTCGACAACATTCTGCCATCGTTACAACAAGGCAACGCTAGCAACTGATCCGAACGAGATTGCACCCTTAGCCGAGCCGCAGGTTTTGATTCGGGCGGCAACGGCCCGCCACCATATCCACGGCAATAGGGCAGACTGAGCCAGAGTGCTGAAAGCTTCCTCCGCAAAGCACGGCGGGGGATATAGTGGGGGAAACGGCAAATTCGACCGATCACAGAACCAATAATTTTATTATAAATTCAGTTACTTATATCTATAGAGTTATAATCCTACCCGGGGAGCCAATTATAGCATCTAAAGTATTGATTTTAGATAGTTTTTACAGCGGTCGCAAAAGTGACCCCACATCCGTCCCCACAAAATAATTTCGTTGCGAGCCGTCGCTTAGCCGAAAAGCGCAGTCGGCTTACGATTGAGCTGATCCTTCTACCAGTTTTCAGAAGCCGGGACTAAAAGCACTGTCCTCCGAGGAACCTGCACGGGGCCGATTCCAGACGACGGCCAATGCGCTTGCGCGCCCTGAATCATCGCCGCTCCGCTCGCTCGACACACCGACAATGTCGGCTTTCAAAGCTGGCAGCACCCACACACACACCTAAAGTCCTTTCCAGACCCGAGGGCATGTCTTTCATGGCCTCGATGGCTTGGGAAAATGACCAGAACTGCCATCGCCGCGGCCGAAGAATTCGTTCCGGCGGACCGCAGCGGGGACATGATGCTGCCAGATGCCCGTCCCCCCAGCACGCCTCGAGAAAGGTCGCGTCCAACCTGCCCGCGCTACTCGAAGGACTTCGAGGCCGCCGCCGAAATTATGCCCTCGCAGGCTGGATCCCGCTCCTAGCGCCCGCAGAGCAACGGCGGGTCGCGACGCGGTCTCGCGGTCGTCCCCGCCATGTCGTGCACGCGCTGGCGGCGATGGGCCGTGCCCTTGAAAAGGCTGCGTGAGGTCCGGCCCCGGGACCAACTGGGAATCGGACGGCTCCCGACCGCCGGTCCTCAAATCGGCAACTGCGTCGTGCATTTGATCTGCTCCATCGCAAAGGAGGAGCTGACGTCGTAGATCGGGGTGCGCTTGATCAGCGACCGGTAGATGCGGTCATAGTCGGCTATATCCCGGCAGACGATCTTGAGCAGATAGTCGACGTCCCCGCTCATCCGGTAGAATTCGACCACCTCGGGAATCGAAGAGACGGCTTCGGCAAAATCGTCCAGCCAAGTCTCGTGATGCTGGTTGGTCTTGACCGCGGCGAAGACGGTGACGCCAAGGTCCAGCCGCTCGCGATCGAGGATCGTCACGCGCTCGACGATATAGCCCTCGGCTTCGAGCCGCTTGATGCGTTTCCAGCAGGGACTGGAAGTCAGGCCGACCTCGCCAGCGATGTCGCCCAGCGATCGCGACGAATCGGCCTGCAGGGACCGCAATATCTTCCTGTCGAACGAGTCGAGCAAATTATTCTCCATATTTCTAGATATTCGCAAAACCTTCCCCCGATCTACCACAATTCCAGAATCATTGGAAAAACATTCTGGCATCGCGGCGCTAGAAGCGCGGGTGAAGGAGACTGATGTGATCAAGCGCCTGTTTACCGCCCATCCCACCTCGGTCGGGGAAAGCTATGGCGAGCATTTTCGCCACGCCCTGGCCTTTTCCGCGACGATGTTCGTCGGCGCGGCCGCCTGCCTGGTCCACGCGCTCATCCCCTCGATGTGCCAAAGAACGGGCAGCGGCATTATCGCTCGACTTCACGATCGCATGGTCGTCAATCGTACCACCACTCGCCAGCCTTAGGGCGATGGCCGCCTCTCGCATAAACTCGCAGGTTGCGCCGATCGGACGCGCACGCACGGTCCCGGGGATCGCCGCCTGCGCGGTGCTTGCCGGTCTGTCGATGCTGCTGGCCCTCGCCATGCCGGCCGTGCCCGCCGTGCTCATCGCGCTGATCGCGGGGACGATGGTCGCACACCGCTTCGACGTCGGCTGGTTTTTGCCTGGGGCCGATTTCACGGTTCGGACTGTCCTGCGGATCGGGATCGCCCTGATCGGGGTCCGCTTCTCGGTCGAACAAATAGCGGAGCTCGGGATAGCGGCGGTCGCCGTCGCGGCGGGCGGCGTTTGCCTAATGCTGAGCGCGGGCACGCTCGTGGCAATGGCTTTCGGGCTTCCGCGCTCACGGTCGCTGCTTTCCGCCGGCGCGGTCGGCATTTGCGGCGCCTCGGCGGCGCTCGCCATCTCGACCGTGCTGCCGAACGGCGAAGCGCAGGAACGGCAGACCGCGACCACCGTCGCGCTGGTAACCGCGCTGAGCACCGCTGCGATGCTCCTTTATCCGCTCGTGGGGCACCTCCTGGGGTTCGGCACGCTCGCAGCCGGTGTTTTCTTCGGCACCGCCATTCATGATGTGACCCAGGTCGCCGGCGCCGGCGCGATGATCTCGGCCGAGACCGCGACGGCCGCCATCGCAACCAAGCTCGTGCGCGTCGCCTGCCTTGCGCCGGTCGTCGCGGCCATCGCGACGATCGGAGCGCGGTACGCGGCATCATCGTACCGCGGCGTCGCTCCCCCTGCTCTTCCCTTGTTCCTCGTCGGCTTCGCGCTCGTCGCGGCAGCCGCCAACCTGGGCCTCCTCTCCTCGCCGCTGCGCGATACCCTCTCGCAGGGAGCAACCTTCTGCCTGGTTGCCGCGACGGCGGCCCTCGGCATCAAGACCTCGCCGCGCCAGATCCTGGCCGACGGGTGGCGGCCGCCCGCCGCGATGCTAGCGCAGACCCTGCTCCTCGCGGCTTACGCGATCAGCTGCATTCTCTTCCTCGACTTTTGAAAGCCCCCGTCATGTTCGAGAACCTCTCCCCTCCCCCAGCCGATAGCCTGATGGAAGTCGGGCGCATGTTCCGCGCCGATGACCGCGAGGCAAAAATCGACCTCGGGGTCGGTACCTACCGCAATGGCGAGGGTCGCATCGAGGTGATGACGGCGGTGAAGGAGGCAGAGCGGCGGCTGCTCGAAAGCCAGACCGGGAAAGGCTATATCGGCCCCGGCGGCGACGCCTTGTTCTGCGACCTTCTCGCAAACACCCTCTTTCCCGATCTTGGTGTCCTCGCAGAGCGCCAAATGGCGCTGGTGCAAACGCCGGGAGGCACCGGCGCCTATCGCCTCGGTCTGGAACTGGCCGCGCTGCGTTTCCCGTCGGCGCGGCTCATCGTCGGCACGCCTACCTGGCCCAACCATATTCCGACCGCCGAGCGCGTGGGTCTGCGCTGCGTCACCTATCGCCACTATGATTCGGCGTCTGGCGCGGTGGATTTCGGCGCCATGCTGGCGGCCGTGGCGCACGCCCGCCCCGGCGACCTGTTCCTGCTTCACGGCTGTTGTCACAATCCGACCGGCGCAATCCTCAGCCCGCCGCAGTGGGGCGCGCTCGCCGCTGCGCTTCTCGAGGCCCGGCTCGTACCGGTCGTCGATCTGGCCTATGCGGGCATGGCCAGCGGTCTGACCGCTGACTCCCAGGCCACACGCCAGCTGATCGAAGTTCTGCCCGAGGCGATCATCGCCATTTCCTGCTCGAAGAGTTTTGGCCTTTACAGCGAACGCACCGGGATGCTCGCCGTTCGCGCGACATCGACCGCATTGGCCGATGCGTGTCGCCAGACCGCGGAGAGCCTTGCGCGAAGCTTATGGTCGAACCCGCCCGACCATGGCGCAGCGATCGTGCGAACGATCCTGTCCGATGCCGACTTATCTTCCGCGTGGCGCGCCGAGCTTCACGCGATGCGGAAGCGGCTGGCGGGTGTCCGCGCCCTGCTCGCCGGCTCGGGTTATCCAGGCGCGGACCGGCTCTCCGCGCAGGAAGGCCTGTTCGCGATGTTGACATTGTCGCCAGCGGCGATCGGGGCGATGCGCGAGCACCATGCCATCTATATGGATCCCAGCGGCCGCATCAATATTGCGGGCCTCAACGACCATAATATCGGCCGGTTCCTTGCAGCCGTTCGCACCGTGTCGCCAGCTGAAGAGGTGGCGTAAAGGTCTGGTCCGCCGGAGCTGCTAATCAGCGCCGCCCAAGTTCGCCCTCTACCTTCGGCCGAGAAAAAGAGGCCGGTCGCAAGACCGGCCTCCAGGAGAGAGGACAGGCTCGAGCAACCTACATCGCGTAGCGGACCGTGACACCATAGGTCCGCGGCTCGTTATAGATGGGAAAGTAGAAGCCGAGGCTCGAGAGGTCGTTCATGTCGGCGCGGTAACGCTTATTCCCGACGTTGCGCACGAACAGCGAGAGATTGATCCCATTGCGATGGGCAAAGCCCGCGTTGAGATTGATTTCCCCATGTCGCCCCGACGCCATCGGCTCGGCGTTGACGGCGCTGAAAAACACCTTTGATTGATAGGAGAAATCGGCGCCGATCCGACCGGTCCAATCGTCGCCAATGTCGTAGCTGTACGTCGCGCGCCCGGTCATCTGGAGTCGCGGCGCCTTGTCGAGATTGTTGCCCCGGAAGTCGCCGCGAATGGGATCGACGAAGTCGGAATAGGTCGCATGAACATAAGCGGCCCCCAGCTGGATATCGAGACCCGACATCGGCCGCGCCTGAACATCGACCTCGGCTCCGTAGATTTCGGCGTCGGCATTCTGAAGCCGCTGGATGGGCGCCGCGCCATTGGGATCGGGCTCGAGACTGAAAACTTGCAGATTGCGATAGTCGTAATAGAAGGCGGCAAGGTTCAGGCGCAGCCGTCGGTCGAGCAAGTCGCTTTTCAAGCCCACCTCGAACGCGTCAATGGACTCCGAATTAACCTCGTTGAACTCCACCCCGCTGAATAACGCGCCCGTGTTGTAGCCGCCCGAGCGAACGCCGCGCGAATAGCTGGCATAGGCATTCACGGTCGGCGCCGCCTGATAGGCCAGCGCGAGACGCCAAGTCGGCTTTTTCAGGGTCGTCACAGTGCGCGACGGCGTGTCGATCGCGCCATTGCCCGGATTGGAGTCGATGAACCCGAGCAACCGGTCCTGCAGGCGCGCCTGCGAATTGCTGTCCGGGTTCACCGGGCCGGCGTAAGTGATGAAGCTCAGCTTCTTGCGGTCATCGGTATAGCGGATACCCGCCGTCGCAGTGAGGCTATCGGTGAGTTCATAGTCGAGTTGGGCAAACACGGCCTTGCTGGTCGTGCGCTGGGTGAAATCGCGCTCGACCGTCATGATCGACGATGCGGGATCGAAAAAGGGGTGGGTCGGATCGGGATTAAACTCGCGCAGCAGCGTGAAGTTCACGAGGCTCGACAGGCGCT
This sequence comes from Sphingopyxis witflariensis, assembly GCF_002205635.1. GTDB lineage: Bacteria > Pseudomonadota > Alphaproteobacteria > Sphingomonadales > Sphingomonadaceae > Sphingopyxis > Sphingopyxis witflariensis. Next base: position 177,074 of record NZ_NISJ01000007.1, read on the forward strand.
CCTGCAGATAATAGGCGCCCACTATCCACTTTAGCGGGCCGCTTCCGTTCGATGAAATACGCAGTTCCTGGCTGACCTGCTCCGATTTTTCGGTCCACAGCGGCAGTTCCGCGATCGCAAACGGCGAATAGTCGACATCCTGGTTGAGCTCGCGCTTGTTGTAGACAAACGCAGTCACCGAGGTGATGTTGATGTTGCCGGTGTCGATGCTGACCAGCAGCCGATCGGCAAAATTGGTCAACTTTTCGCTGTTGTTCAGCACATTGGTGTTGAATTCGTCGATGTCGGCATTGGCCTGATAGCCGGTGATCGGATTGACGCAGATCGTTCGCGCAACGATTTCCGCACCGGTGCAGGGCCGATTCTCGGTGGGATTGAAGATGCCCAGCGACTGATGCCCCAGCGCTGACGATTTGGTAATGCCGCCTTCGATCTTGTTGTGGATTTCGATATCGCTGCTCGGGGTGAGCAGGAATTGCAGACGTCCGGCATAAGTCTCGAGATCGTTAATGTCGCGGCCATCCTGGAGATTTACCGCCCAGCCGTCGCGGCGCTTGAACGTCAGCGACGCGCGGGCCGCCAGCTTGTCTTCGATCAACGCGCCGCCCCCCGCGGCATCGAAAAAGAGCTGATTGAATCGCCCCGCTGTCACAGAAGCTGAGAAGTCCGGCGAAAAGCTCGGGCGCTTCGTCGCATAGTTGATCACACCGCCGGTCGTATTGCGGCCATAGAGGGTGCCTTGCGGCCCCTTGAGCACCTCGACCCGGTCTATATCGAATACCGCGAAAAGCTGGCCGACACCCGAATTGAGAAACACGTCGTCGACGGTTACTCCGACGGCGCCCGACGAGGCGGGGTTGAAGTCATTCACGCCGACGCCGCGGAGGAAGATCGTCGGGTTCGACGACTGGAAGAGATTGTTGATTTGGAGCCCGGGCACCGCCTGCGTCAGATCGAGCGTGGTCACGACACCGTCCTGCGCCAATGTATCGCCGCTAAGCGCGGTAATCGCGATCGGAACCTTCTGGACATTTTCGCCGCGCTTCTGCGCGGTGACGATAATCTCGCCGATCTGGTCGTCGCTGGCGGTTTCGGACGACGACGTGGCGCCGTCCTGCGCAGCGGCTTGCGCTGCAGGCGCCAGCAGCAGAGCTGCAACGAGCGCAAAGCGGCTCACATTATGCTTGGTCATATTTCCTCCCCTTGAGAATCGAACGTCTCATTACCGGTGCGGTCAGGCCCGAACGCCGCAGGGCCACCAGTGGGAGGCCGCGCCTTTTCCGCATTCTGTTATCGCACATTTATTTCGTTATTTGCACTAATTGTAAATAACGAAATATCTATACCAAGCGGGTCTTTAGTGTGGAGGCGACAAAAAGCAGTCGCAAAACCTTGATTCAGAACGTTTTTCATAATTAGGGTCATCGAGGGATACACTGTATAGAATTCAGTGCTACAATGACCAGAGTCGCTGGACATTGGCGCGGCTGCGTAGCGACGGGGTAGTTAACCCCTTCGAGCCTCGATCACCGCAAGGGTGGCGTCGTTGGAGGTGTCCGGCGCAAATGCGCGGGCGCCGCCGAGACGGCAGCCTCGGCAAGCCGCTTTTCATTCAATCGCCAGTTCAGACCCTTTCTGCCCGGAGACGAGCGTCCGTGCATATTTAGTCCCGCGCGAAGCGTTGCTAGCGGATGAGGCAGAATCTTAAGCTCCGTGTCTCAAGCTTCCGTTATCGGCTCGATCACCCTCATGATCGCTGCTGGCGCCGGGCCTGAGGAGATCATGTTAAAGCTTCAGAATATCATTCTCGAAATGATCGCCAAGGGAGACACGCTGGCTAACACGGCCACGCGAATTTGCATCGAGTCGGAGGCCTCTTGTTCCGGTTGTCATTTGCTCGGTGCTGACGGTTGACGGCGCCGGACTCGTCCATCCGCTAGCAGGCCCAAGCCTTCCTTCTCACTATTCGGCGACCCTTGATGGCTTAAAACCGGGTCAAACCGCGGGGTCGTGTGGAACGGCGGCCTACCTACGCTCCGAGGTCACGGTTTCCGATATCGAAAGAGACTCGCGATGCGGACTATAAGCATCTCGCGCTCCGCTCGGCTTGCGCGCCTGCTGGTTGAGCCCCATAATGGAAGACCGGCGAGCCGGTCGGAACCTTTGCCTTCCATCACCGTGAGCGCCGGGGTCCGACGGAGCTTGAACGAGAAATTGTCAGACAATGCGTTCACCTTTGCGCGATTGCGCTTGAGCGCGAGCAACGTATCGAAGCCCATAGTCTGCGCGCGTTCGCCGACGCGCTCACCGCGCTACCGAACCGGGCAGCGTTCAACGCTGCGCTTGGAGCGCTGGACTGCGGCGCCCCGGGCGACTGGGCGCCGCTCGTCATCGATCTCGACACGAATCATTATCAATCCCCTTTTCAGCCTGCGCCGCTAGCCGAATTGAGAATGGTTCGCGAAAATTCGATTGGCGGAGAGAAGGTGTGGCCAAATTTGGCCGATGCAGGAACCGCTCCGCCGATTGGTGCTGGTATCGATGCGAGCCGCTCCTGCGAGCGCCGCACCTGATTGGACTTCGTGCTGCTGCAGGCAGACCCCCCCGAATCCTTCAAAGGAGGGGGCGCGTGATAGACGAGCCTATCCAGGCTGGCCCGATCAGCCCCGTTCGCCAGCGGCCGCCCCCGCCTCGCCGGCGGCGTTCAGCTCCGACAGGATCGCACCAGCTGGTCCGCGATCAGCGCAGCCTGCGATCGAGAAAGGATACGGCGCTTTCCAGCGCCTCCCTCGCCTCGGGAATTACGTCGATAAACATCGGCCAGACGTGGAACATGTCGGGCCATATTTCGAGCGAGGTCCGTACCCGGCTATCGGCCAGGTGGGTCGCCAGCTGGATGGCGTCGCTGAGCATGACCTCGCTTTCGCCGATCTGGACAAGAATTGGCGGCAAGCCCCGCACTTCCGCGAACACCGGCGACACGTCCGGGTCGTTCGGACGCGTCGTCCCCAATATCGCCCGCGCCATCAAGAGCAATATTTCGCGCGAGCATAGCGGGTCGATGCCGTCCCGCGTCGTGTAGCTCGCTCCAGTCATTTCGAGATTGGCCCAGGGCGAGATCGCGACCCCGCCCGCCGGCAGCGGCAAGCCGGCGTTGCGCGCGCGCACCATTGCCGAGACCACCATCGCACCGCCTGCCGAATCCCCGGCGAGCACGATCCGCTTCGCGCGCTCCGGGTCCGCCGCCAGCCAGGCATAGGCCTTGCTTACGTCATCGAGCGGTGCGGGAAAGAGATGCTCGGGCGCAAGCCGATAGTCCGGGACGTAAACGCTGGCGCCTAGCAGCTTGGCAAAATGACCGGCGATGCCGTGATATCCCGCCGAACCGCCGCTGAAATAGCCGCCGCCATGAATATAGAGCATCACCCTCCCCTCGCGCGGCTCCGCCGGAGTGACAAGCGCGCCGGGAACACCTCCCATGTCGGCAGGCGACACCGTAACACCAACGGGCGGGAGGTTGCGGGCAAGCTCCTGATTGTATCGCGCGCGCAGCACGTCGGGGGTTTCCGCGAGCTTTTCGCCGAGCAGCAAGGGGGCGAGCGCCATGGCCACCTCCTTCCATCCTTCGAGACGTTCGCGCATGGCATCGTTCAGCGGCATTTTCTTCTCCCTGGGGTCAAGCGGCGGCGGTTGTGCGATCCTGGAATGCGTCGAGGGACCGCGGGCTTGCGCGACCGATCGCGGCGTAGTGGATGGACAGATATTCCTCGATGCCCTCGGCGCCGCCTTCGCGGCCGAGTCCCGAGTGTTTGACACCGCCGAAAGGCGCGGCGGGATCCGAGACAAGGCCAGTGTTGATGCCAAGCATTCCGGCATGAAGCTCGTCCTGCAGTCGAAGCGCCCGGTCGAGATCGGCGGTGTAGGCATAGGCGGCAAGCCCATAAGGGGTCGCGTTGGCGGCGCTGATCGCTTCGGTTTCGCACGCAAAGCGCTGAACCGGCGCGACGGGGCCGAAAATTTCCTCGTCCAGGAGCCGCGAGCCGGGTGCGACGTCGGCGAGCAAAGTCGGCGGATAGAAATGGCCTGGCCCCTCGGGCAGATCGCCGCCGGTGATGAGGCGCGCGCCGCGCGCGAGTGCGTCGCTCACCAGCGCATGAACATGATCGCGCGCGTTCCGGTTGATCAGGGGGCCGATCGCACCCTCGCGATCTCCAAAGGTGACCGCCTCGAAGGCACGGCCAAGCCGCGATAAAAACTCGTCCGCAATCGCCTCATGCACCAAAAAGCGGTTTGCGGCCGTACAGGCTTGCTCCGCATTGCGCAGCTTCGCCTGCATCGCCCCTTCGATCGCCGCATCGAGGTCGGCATCTTCGAATATGAGAAAAGGCGCGTTGCCGCCGAGCTCGAGCGAACTGCGCTGCACATTGACAGCCGTCGCCGCGAGCAGCAGGCGGCCGACGCGGGTCGACCCGGTGAACGACAATTTTCGCAGCCGCGGATCGGCAAGCAGCGCGCCAATCGCGGCCTCGGCCCGCAGCGTCGGAATCAGGTTCAGGACACCGGCGGGCAAGCCTGCCTCGGTCATCAAAGCCGCGAAACGGGCTGCCGTCGCCGGCGTGAGTTCGGACGGTTTCACAACCATCGTACAGCCTGCTGCCACCGCGGGCGCGACTTTGCGCGTCACCATGGCAAGCGGAAAATTCCAAGGCGTCACCAGCAGGCACGGCCCCACCGACTTGCGGCTGACGAGGTGGCGAAGGCCGCCGTCAGGGGCGATCTGATAGCGGCCATGCACCCGAACCGCTTCTTCAGAAAACCAGCGGAGAAACTCGGCCGCATAGGCGACCTCACCGCGCGCCTCGGCGAGCGGTTTTCCCGTTTCCTGTGCAATAAGTGACGCAAAGGCCTCGCGGTCCGCCATCAGAAGATCGAACCCGCGGCGCAAGATTTCGGCGCGCTCACGCGGAGCGACGCGTGCCCAATCCGGCTGCGCCGCCACCGCCGCGTCGAGCGCGGCAAGTGCGTCGGCGGGACTTGCATCGACAGCCTCGCAAAGCGGGAGTCCGGTGGCCGGGTCTTCAATCGTGAAGCGGCGTCCGTCCGAGCCCGACCGCCACCGTCCGCCGATCAGCAGTTCCGATTGCCGTTCTTCCCCTGAACGGGACTCGACTCGGTCGAGGACGGTCGCCATCGCCGTCAAACGCCTTGCAGTTCCCGGGCCGGATTGGCGGTGGGCGGCGTTGCGAGCCGCTCGACCTGGCCGTCGAAGATCCGCAAGGGACCGGAGGCGTCGGCGCTCGAAATGACATCTAGGAGCGTGACCTGGCCCGACGCCATGGCCGTCGCCAGAGCCGGCCCGAAATCCTCGGGATCGTCGATCCGGACTCCCACCGCGCCGACCGACCGGGCGACCGCGGCATGATCGACGGCAATGAACTCGATGCCGGTCGTGCTGCGCCCGAAGCCCAGATTTTCTCCGTGGCGCTGCATGGCAAGCTGCGAATTGTTGAGAACCACCAGCGTGAAGGGGATGTCTTCGCGCACCGCCATCTCAAGTTCGGCCCAGACATGCGCAAAACCGCCGTCGCCGACGAGAGCGACCACCCTGGCCTCCGGACGCGCAAGCTTCGCCCCGATGGCATAGGGAAGGCCCCAGCCGAGGCCGGCGAGCCCGCGCGGGGTGATCACGCGCTGCCCGGCGCGCCGCGCGGTCAGATAGCTGGTGACCCAGACCGATGAATAGCTGGCATCGGCGACGACAATATCGTCGGGCGAGATCAGCCGGTCGAGCTCCGCCATCAGCCGCTGCGGGAGGATCGGCCGGGCCGGGGACTCGCATTCGGCGCGGATCGCTTCGAGACGCGCTGTCCGCGCCGACAGGATCGCCGCGCGCAGCGCCGCCGCCTTGCTCTGGCGGAGCGTCAGGTCGCACCGCGCAAGCGCATCGGCGAGGTCGGACACCGCGGAGCGGGCGTCGCCCACGAGCCGCACGGCCTCATAGGTCCGGCCGACTTCCTCGCCGGCGATGTCGATATGGATATAGGTCGCGCCCGGCGCGGTCAGCGTCCAGGCATCGGTGCCGTTTTCATTGGTCCGGGTTCCGATCAGGAGAACCACATCGGCCTTTTCGAACATCGCCCGATGCGCGGCGGCGGGCCCGTTCTCGCCCGTTATATTCGCGGCGACACCCAGCGACAGGGGCGCGGTTTCGTCGATCGCACCCTTGCCCATGAAGGTCGTCGCGACGGGCAGCTGACCCACGTCGATGAGGCGCGCGAGTTCGTCGGTTGCCCCCGACCCGTGAACGCCGCCGCCGACGATGATTACCGGGGCCTCGGCCTCGGCGAGCAGTTGCGCGGCGGCCTCGACGGCCGCCGCCTCGGGGCGCGGCCGGTCGAGCGGGAAGCCACCCAGATTGCGCGTGCGGACGAAGGGCGGCGGCGTGCACGGCTGCATCAGCATGTCCTTGGCAAGCAGCAGCACGACCGGCCCCGGGCGTCCGCTGTTGGCCGCGATCATTGCGAGATCGATATATTCGGCAGCGCGGTTGGGATCGTCAAGGCGGCGGGTCCATTTGGAGACGCCGGCGAACAACGCAAAATGGTCGAACTCCTGAAAGGCATTGCGGTCGCGCTGGGCGGCGGGAACTTCCTGCACGAGAACGAGCATCGGGATCGATGCGGTCAGCGCCTCAGCCATCGGCGCCACCATCAGCGTCGCCGCCGGGCCGTTCTGCGCCGCGACCACCCCGATCCGGCCCGACACCCGCGAATAGGCATCGGCCATCGCGCCGGCCGCATTTTCGGTCCGATAAAGGAGTTGCCGAATGCCCGCCTCCTCCGCTGCCAACATCAGCGCGGTGGGGTTGCTCTGGCCAAAAATGAAATCAACGCCATGGCGAACCAGCGCTCCTGCAATCACGTCCGAGACACTCTTGGTCATCACTCATTCCCCTTCGCTCGGCGGCGGGTCTCCCGACATGGTCCTGATCGCCTTTCCCCGACCGACCCTGCTTCATCCGCTCACCCGCGTGGTCGCGAGGAAAGCGATAGAACCATGTTGATCATCGGACAGACCGCCCCTTGTCTCGAAACCCTACGCTCCAACTTTCATTATATGAAATACATTCTCTATTTGACATAGATTCCTTCAACTGTAAACCCGTCGAAACACGGCCCGCGCATTCGGCGGGCGCGACAAGGCTGGCAGCAATGGCGCTCGCGCGTCAGCGGCTCATGTATTTGGGAAGCAGCAAGATTATCACTCGCCGTAGCGATGCCGCCGACTACAGACCGGTCCAATGACGGTATTGCGCGGCCGGAAACCCAGCCCGATAAAATCGAGAGGTTGCCGAGCTGGAGCTAGTGCGCGCGGAACGCAGTATTCTTGAGGAGGCGCGTGGCTTCCGCCGCCGCGGCCAAGACGGCTTCGCGAAACGCATCGGGCGACTTGTCCATGCGGAATATCGGAGTCACAATGCCCACCGCCCCCAGCACCGCGCCGGCAGCGTCGAAGACGGGAGCACCGATCGAGATAATGCCTTCTTCGGTCTGCCCGTCATCCACCGACCATCCGCGCGAGGCGGTCAGGGGCAATTCCTTTTCCAGCGCTTTCATTATCGCCTTGCGAAGCTGGCCGGCGGTGCTCGCGAGGCTCTCGTCGAGCATCGCCTTTCGCTCGGCGCCGTCAAGGTGGGCCAATACGGCCTTGCCGGCGGCGCGCCGATATTCATGCCCCGACAATCCGACATAGAGGCCCGCCACCCGCAACCGCTGCGATCCCTCGACCAGCACTTTCAAGACGACATGCTGCGCCTCGCGGAGCGAGAGGAACGAGGTTTCCATCGTCGAGGCAGCGAGCTGCTGAACGACAGGCGCCAGCAGTTGCTCGACGCTCTCGTGCCGCCGGTAATTTTGCGCGAGGATGGCCACCCCGTCCCCAAGTTCAAGCCGCCCCTCGTCGTCGCGCTTGATAAAATTGCGCGCCACGAGGGTGCGGAGCAGATGATAGGAGGTGGTGATATTGAGGTCGAGCGCCTTGGACACGTCGCGGATATTGGGCGGCACCGGCGCCGTCGCCACATATTCGAGAAATGAAAGGGCCCGTTCTACGGTTTGTAGCGTGTAATTATTGTCCATGCGGCCTGCGTAGATCAGAATGTGCTTATTGAGGATGCTCTATTTGCAAAGCAGCGGCAACGGCAAAGAAGTCGGCCGGGTCCCCAGCTACAATATGCGCGGGATATTGAGCCCGCCGGCCGTCCAGATCGGTTGTCCGGTCATATATGGCAGAGCGCCCGACGCGAGCGAACAGACTGTCCGGCCGACATCTTCGGGCAACCCCCATCGCGCAATCGGAACAGTGCCGGCGGCCAGCAGTTTCTCGATTGTATCGCTGCCCGTCTTCGCCGTCATCGGCGTCTGCATGAGGCCCGGGCGAACCTCATGGACGTGAATGCCGTCACCGGCGAGGCGCGCCGCGAATAATTTGGTGACCATCGACAGCGCCGATTTCGTTACGCAATATTGCGACCGATCGGTGAAGGACAGCTCGGCTGCGATCGAGGTGATCAGGATGATCGAGCGATAGGCATCGGGCGCTGCCGGGCCGCTCGCGATCAGCATTTTGGCGAAGGCCTGAGTGAGGAAGAAGGTGCCGCGCAGGTTGACCTCGACCGAACGGTCGAAAGCGTCCGAACCGAGTTCAAGGATATCGGTCAGCGGCCTTGCGGCGATCCCAGCATTGTTGACGAGGCAATCGAGCCGCCCGAAATCCGTCTCTATCGCCGACAGCACCGGCGCATGGGCCGGTATATCGGCGATATCCATCTGATAATAGCGGCACGTGCCTGCACCCTCGGCGGGCGCGGTCAGCACTGCGGGCAGCTCGGCCTTTGCCGCCAGATCGACGATCGCGAGATCGAACCCCGCCGCGCGCAGCGACTGGGCGATGCCGAGGCCGAGGCCCTGCAATCCACCGGTTACAATCGCCACGGGGCGTCTCGGAGACATATCTCTTTCCTCCAGCAGCATCGTCACACTCCCTCGAACTTCACTTGATTGCCACGGGATTTACGGGCGCGCCGGTGCCGTTCACGATTTTGAGCGGTGCGGCGACATAGAGAAAATCCCACTGCCCGTCGTCGGCACAATCGGCCGCGAGACGCGACAGGTCACACAATTCGGTAAAGGTGACGCCAAGATTGCGCATCAGCGCGCCGTGCAGCGGCAGCATGGCGCCATTAACCGGATCGATGGTCACCTCGTTGGCCATGGTATCGGTAAGCAGATTGGGGATTTCCATGGCGTGGAACCAGTCGACCAGCTCGGGCGAGTAGGTCAGGCCAGGTTCGACAAAATGGGCATAAAATTCTTCGGCTCCGAGCGCAAAAAAGGATTCGATGAAGCCGGTACGGATCAGCAGAATATCATGTTTGCGGATTTCGCAGCCCTGCGCCGCAGCTGCCGCGAGCAGGTCCTCATGGGTGAAGGTTTCGCCCTTGTCGAGCCAGGGCTTGCCGCGCAGCCGCGCGATATCGAGCAGGACACCCCGGCCGACGATACCGCGCTCACCAATGGCCTGGACACTCGCCTTCTCAAGCCCGCCAATCGTGGTTTTGGCATCATAGCCATTGTATAACTGTCCGTCGTACCAGACATGACCCAGCGCGTCATATTGAGTCGATCCCTGCAGATAGGCCGAGATCGCATCGTCGGCATAATGCTGGCCGCCCGGCAGGTCGGGAGCCTTGCCGCAGCACCAATGGCCTTCATCGATGATCTGGTACCGTTCGGCGCTGCGTCGGCCGGGCCAGACAGGGTCACCCTTCGGATCCGCCATCGGCACCTGAAGGGTGAACTGCTTGCCCGACCGGACGCTGGCGACGGCGCTAAGGACCTGCTGCGTGCCGAGAAAATTAAGAGCGCCGACCTCATCGTCGGGGCCCCACCGCCCCCAGTTTTTCGGCGCGTCGCGCAATATGTCCGCGACATCGGATCCCATGGCATGGCTCATTGTCTCTCCCCTCAACCGGCTGGCGCGAGCTTGCGGCTGGTGATCGTCTGACTGTTGGTAAATTCGAGCAGGCCCGCCATGCCATGTTCGACGCCGACGCCCGACTGCTTGTGCCCGCCGAACGGTGCGTTGGGCAGGAAGGCGAACATTTCGTTGATCCAGACGGTTCCGGTCTCCAGCCGCGCACCGATCGCGCGTGCCTGGTCGAGGTCGTTCGACCAAACCGACCCGCCGAGTCCGGTCTCGCTGTCGTTCGCGCGCCGGATCACATCGTCGATATCGTCATATTTGAGCAGCGGCAGCACAGGACCAAAGGCCTCTTCGGTCACGACGCGCGACTTTTCGGGCGGATTGTCGACAATCGAAATGGGAATGAAATAGCCGGGACATCCCGAAACCTCGCCGCCGATCAGAAATTTTTGTCCCTCGGCGCGCGCGTCGTCGAGCAGCTGCCTGACCTTCTCATATTGCATTCCGTTCTGGACCGGCCCGAGATCGATTCCCTGCTGGGCTCCGTCGCCGAGCGCGACCGTCTTGGCAAATTCGACCAGCTCATGGGCGACGGCATCGTAAATGTCGGCGTGAATATAAAGCCGCTTGATGGCGACGCAGACCTGCGCGCTGTTGAAAAAGGCGCCCCAGAAAAGCTGCGGCGCGATCTCCTTGGGGTCGACATCGGGAAGGACGATCGCGGCGTCGTTGCCGCCAAGTTCCAAGGTGACCCGCTTGAGGGTCTGCGCGGCGCTTTCCATCACGCGCTTGCCGGTCGCGGTCGAGCCGGTGAATGACACTTTGCCGATGTCGGGATGTGCGGTGATCCATTGTCCCAGATCATTGCCGCCCGATACGATGTTGAGCACGCCGGCCGGCAGGACATCGCGGAGCAGCTCGCCAAGCTTCAGCGTCGAGAGCGGTGTATAGGGCGACGGTTTGAGCACCACGGTGTTGCCCGCCAGCAACGCGGGCGCCATTTTCCAGATCGCCATCAACAGCGGCGCATTCCACGGCGTGATCGCGCCAACGACACCGATCGGCCGGTGATGGATTTCGACACGGCGCGTATCGCTGTCTTCGACCAGCTCGACCGGCAGCGTGAAGCCCGCGACCGCTTGGCACCACTGGGCGCAGACGTCGATCTCCCATTCGGCACCGCCGAGCGGCCTTCCCTGTTCGGCGGTAAACAAGCGAGCCATCTCGGATTTGTGACCAAGCATGTGCTCGGCGATCGCGGCGATCATCGCCTGCCGTTCGCTGATCGGCCGCGCCGACCATGCCGGAAAGGCCCTCTTGGCTGCCGCCACGGCGGCATCGAGCTGCGCGCGGCTCGCATCCGGAACATGGGCGATAACCTCTTCGGTCGCCGGATTGACGACCGCGATGGTTGCATCGCTGACGGCGCCTTCGCCATCAATCGTCATGCTGTAATGGTCGTCGAAGATCATGCCTTCTTCTCCTGTTCGGCAGCCGCCATGAGGGCGAGCATTTCGGGTATGACGACGGCGGGCGCCTCGAGAATCGGACTATGGCCCACGCCCTGCAGGGGCACGAGCCGGGCCCCGCGAATACCGGCCGCGACTTCGCGGCTCCATTCGATCGGCCGCGCGATATCGTCTTCGCTGGAGTAGACGAGCGCCGGGACGGTGATGCTCGCCAGGAGGTCGGCTGCATTTCCCCGTTCCAGAACGCCGTACATGGCGGGCCAGGATGACCGGGGCAGAAGTCCGATGCGGGTGCGCCAATGCGCAAGCATCGCCTGCGCTTCGGGTCTGGCACGCGTCGTCGCGCCAAACATGATCGCCATCATCATTTCGAGATCGTCGCCCGCAAAGCCGTCCTCACCGGTCCGGTCGAGCAGCGCACGAAAATTTGCCATCTGTTCGGGGGGTTCGCTGCGGACCGAGGACCCCATCATGACAACCGAGCGGAACAGCTCTGGACGCTGCGCGAGCATGCGCACCGCGACATCGCCGCCCATCGACGCGGCCGCCAGATGGACGGGTGGCAGCGCCATCGCTTCGATCAGCGCAATCATGTCCGCGGCGCAGCACTCCATGCTGACGGCGGCCTCGGTGGCGGGAGCGCTGCCTCCCTGCCCCCGGAAATCAGGCCGCACGACACGGAAGCGGCCGGCGGCGGCCGGAACCAGATCGTCGAACATCCTCCCGTCGAGGAACAGCGAGTGAAGGCAGACGATCGGCGTCAGGTCCGGTTCGCCCGTATCCTCGACCCAGAGGATCGTATCGCGGACCGCAATTCCTTGTCGGATCGTCATGCCTCTTCGTCCTTCCCCGGCGCCTTGCCGTCTCGTCAGAAATCGTAGCTGAAGGTGACGCCATATTCGGCGGGCCGGCCAGTGTAGCGCACGATCGTGTCGAACGCGCGCAGGCTGTTGGTCCAATAATGCGTGTCGGTGACATTCTTGCCCCACAGCATGAGCTTCCAGCCGGCATCGGGCGACGTCAGACCCGCTCGTAGATCGAGCGTGGTATAGCCCTTGATCGTGGCATCGAGCTTGTCCTGTCCGCCGAGCTGCGGCGAGCCGTAGCTTTTGGTCTGACTACGCACGCCGGCGCCGAAGAAGGCGTCGAGGCTGCCGCTGACCGGAAACGCATAATCGATGCTCGCGGAGGCCGCGAACTTGGGCGCAAACGGCAGATCAGCACCTTCGAAAGATGCGAAGACGGGGAACAGCAGGCCCCCGCTGTTCTGCGCGCCGACGACGCCGTTGAAGTCCTTGATGCGGGTGTTGAGATAGGTCCCGGCAAGGCGCAGGGTCAGCCCGCGCGCCGGTTCTGCGGTCAGGTCGAACTCGGCGCCAAAGATGCGCGACTTGGGGATGCTGACCAGCTGTTCGAGCGCGCCGAACAGCGGGTCGACGGTTTTCCCGCGCGTCTGCTTGTTCGCATAGTCATAATAGAAGGCGGCACCGTTCAGGACGATGCGGCTGCCATCGAAGCTGGATTTGAAGCCGACCTCGTAAGCGGTCAGCTTTTCCTGCGGAACCGGATAGAATTGCGCCTGGCTCGCCGCGTTGACGAGCGGAAAGGCGCCGCCCTTGAAGCCGCGCGACATGTTGGCATAGAACAGCAGATCGTCGTTCGGCTTGAAGTCCACCCCGACGCTCCAGGGGACATTATCCTCCTTGAGCTTCGCATTATAGACGCCCGACACGCAGGTGTCGGGATCGAGCGAGACCGATTCGCCGGGGACCACGGGGGTGAAGGTTGCGGTGGGACAAAAAAGCGGGACATAGGCGAGCGGGATCAGCACGTTGAAGAACTGGGTCAGGCCGAGCGAGCCGGGGATCGGTTCGACATAGCCCGGCGTGTCATAGACCCGGCCCGCGGTCGTGCGGCTGCTGTCAGTGTACCGGATCCCGGCCTTCAGCGTCAGCCGGTCGGTCAGGTCATATTCGAGGTTTCCGAACGCTGCCCATTGTTCGAACAGCTGGCGCGTGTCGAGCGTGTTGGCCGTGAAGCCGTCACGAAACCCGGTCGAGGCAAAGGGATAGATCGCATCGATCCGTTCGTAACTGAAGGTGCGCTGGTAATTGCCGCCGATCATCCAGCGCAGCTGCGCCGAGGGCTCGGTGCTGGCGAGCCGCATCTCCTGGCTGAAATCATTCGCCTTTGCCGGGTTCGCCGCCTGATCGAAGGCAGCCAGGTCGGTGCCCGAATAGGATGATGCCTTGCGCTGGCGCAGGTCGCTGTAGCCGGTCAGCGAGGTGAGCGTGATCGTGTCGCTGACATCGATATTGGCGGTCAGCGATGTCTGGTAGAAACGATCGTCGCGATAGGGCCGGTAATCGGGGCTCCAGTTCGCGGCGCGATTGTTCGCCGGGGCCGCGGGGATCAGCAGCAAAGGAAAATCGGGCGGGACAACCTGACCGAAGGTCACCGAGCCGACGGGCGCCTGCAGGTCGGCGGGGGTGGTCTGGCGCGCCAGCTGCGGAGCCTGCGGGTCCGAGCGGTTGAGCCAGCCATTGGCGTTGAACAGGAGGTTCACCGTGTCGCTCGGCTGCCAGTCGAGGATGAGGCGGCCGGCGACCTCGTCGGTCTTGCCGAGCTTGTCGCCGCGCGTATAACTATATTGCCAGTCGTCGCCCCGGCTCAGCTTGACCGCGATGCGCCCCTTGAGCGTGTCGGAAATGGGGCCGCTGACATAGGCGCCGACGCGCACCATGTTAAAGCGGCCATAGCCAAGCTCGACGCCGGCCTGCAGGTCGTTGGTCGGCTTCGCCGCGATCAGGTTGATCGCACCGCCAGTTGCATTGGTCCCGAACAGGGTGCCTTGCGGCCCTTTCAGCACTTCGATCCGCTCGACGTCGAACGCGGTGAGCGCCCCGAAAGCCGGGATCGCGAGCGGCACCTGATCGAGATACAGCGCCACGTCGGGTGCCGCGCTGAGCGTGCTCTCGAAAAATCCGACACCGCGCAGCGTGTAAACCGGCGTACCGCTGGGCGACGGCGTCACATCAAGGCCGGGAACGATCTTTGCGAGGTCGGTGATGGAATTGACCCCGGCGTTCGCCAACGTCTCGCTACCGAAGGCGGCGACGCTGAGACCGACATCCTGCAGTCGCTGCTCGCGCTTCTGGGCTGTGACAACAATGTCGCCGGCACCGCTGTCTCCGACGTCCTGCCTTTGCGCCGGCGCATCCTGCGCCGCGGCCGCGGCCGGCAATGCGAGCACGAGCATCGCGCCCGCAGCGAGGCGCGCACGAAAATTGCTGCGGTCTCGGTAATCGATCATCGTCTTCCCTCCCATATATCGGGCGCGTTCCCGCCCTATTTGCCCCTTACTTAGCACCGATGGCTTTTGTGTCAATATATGCACACGTTCATATATTGAAATATATGCGCCGAGCGCCATCGAAGCGGGGCGCCTGCGGCGCCCTCCGCGCTGGATGACCGATGTTTCATTATTTCGATAGAAATCATTATTTGACATATTGCATCGTCGAGCGATAGACATTCTCACCCGAACGCGCACCGATCCGACGCGGCAAGAGGGAGAGATTTGATGCACGAGATGGCGACCGCCTCCGGCCCGCTTACCGAATCGCGGTACCCGGCCGACCGCAGCATCCCGCTGATCGAACGGCCCGTGGGCGACATGTTGCTCGCAGCCGCGGGGCGGTACTGCGATGCCATCGCGCTGATCGACGGACAGACCGCGTCCGGACCGCAACGAAGCTGGTCGTTCCTTGAGCTCGCGGCGGACGCGCGCCGCGCCGCGCAGGCGCTGCTCGACCATTTCGCGCCGGGTGACCATGTTGCCATCTGGTCGAGCAATCGACCGGAATGGGCGATTGTCGAATATGGCGCTGCCATGGCGGGCCTCGTGCTCGTCACGGTCAACCCGGCCTATCTCGCCGACGAGCTGACCCACGTCCTGCGCCAGTCGCGGGCGAAAGGCATCATCGTAGAGGACAATTATCGCGGACGCGACCTCGGGGCGATCGTCGCGCAGGTCCGTGCGGACCTGCCCGGGCTGGAATTTATCCTGCCGCTGTCGGGCTGGCGCGATTTCGTGGCCGCCGGCAGCGATCGGGAGCTTCCGGTGGTGCTCCCCGACGCGATCGCGCAGATCCAATATACGTCGGGCACGACCGGTTTTCCGAAAGGCGCCTGCCTGAAACATCGCGGCCTCGCCAACAATGCGCGGCTCTATGCCGAGACCATCGGCGCCCGCGAAGGCGATGTGTGGGTCAATGCGATGCCGATGTTCCATACCGCGGGCTGCGGGCTTGCGACGCTTGGCGCGCTGCAGACCGGCGGCACCCAGGTCATGGCGCCGGGTTTCGACGCGGACCAGATGCTCGACCTGTTCGAGCAGTTGCGCGGCACGATCACGCTCTGCGTCCCGACCATGCTGACCCGGATGCTTGAGGTGCAGGAAAAAACGCCGCGTGACCTCTCCTCATGGCGGCTTGCGACACTCGGGGGCGCTCCGGTGCCGGTCGAACTCGTCCGCCGCGCGCAGCAGGTGGCGGGCATCGAGGTCGGCATCGGCTTCGGGCAAACCGAATCATCCCCCTATCTGACCCACACCCTGCCCGCCGATCCGCATCCGCAATGGGCCGAAACGATCGGCAGGCCGCTTCCCCAGACCGAGGTCAAGATCGTCGATCCGATAAGCGGCGCGGTCCAGCCGATCGGGGTCTCGGGCGAAATCTGCGCGCGCGGCTATTGCATCATGGCGGGCTATCATGATGCCGACGAAGCGACGCGCGCCACCATCGATGCCGAAGGATGGCTTCACACCGGCGATATCGGCAGCATGGACGAATATGGCTACTGCCGCGTGCTCGGCCGACTGCGCGACATGATCATTCGCGGCGGCGAAAATGTCTATCCGCGCGAGATCGAGGATGTGCTCATCACCCATCCCGGGGTCGCCGATGCCGCGGTCGTCGGCATTCCCGACGCCGACTGGGGCGAGACCGTGGCCGCTTGCATCCGCGCGAGCGGTGCCCAGCCGCCATCGCCCGAAGAGCTTGCCGATTACTGCCGCGCCCGGCTCGCCGGATACAAGGTGCCCCGGCGATGGCATTTCATGAACGCTTTTCCGCAAACCGCATCGGGCAAAATCCAGAAATTTGCCTTGCGCGATGTCCTGCTCGGCGGCCCGTCCGGGGACTAGCCCGTGTCGCTCGAAACCGAAGTGCGCGGCGCCGCCACAAGCGAAGGCGCGATCGACGTCTATTTCGACTTCGTGTCGCCCTATGGGTGGATCGCCGCGGAGAAGGTCGGCGCGGTGGCGGCGCGCTTCGCCCGGCCGCTCCGCTGGCATCCGATCCTGCTGAAGGTGACGGTGGTCGACACGATGGGGCTCCTGCCGCCATTGGAAACCCCGCTGAAGGGCCCTTATCTGCATCACGATATAGCCCGGTCGCTCCGCTATCATGGCCTCCGCCTGGCCGAATCCGCCCGTTTTGGCTTCTCGTCGCTCGCGGCGGCGCGCGCGGCGCTATGGGCGCGCCGCGCCGCGCCCGACCATCTCCACGCGCTCATTCTTGCCCTGTATCGCGCGCACTGGTCGGATGGCCGCGACATTGCGCGCGGAGATACGGTTCTCGATATCGTTGCGGACGTCGGCCTGCCGCGCACCGACGCCGCCGCAGCGCTGCAAAGCGACGCGGTCAAGCAGGCGCTGGCCGATGAAAATACCGCCGCGATTGAGGCCGGCGTCTTCGGATCGCCGACCTTCGTCGTCGACGGCGAACCATTCTGGGGCGCCGACCGGCTCCCCATGGTCGAGGCATGGATCGCCCGGGGCGGATGGTAGCCCCCGCGCTCCCGCCTGGAGACATCAGCAATATTGGGCGGCCGCCGGCCGCAACGAAGGACAGGACATAATGGCTTCGCTCAAGAACAAGACCCTTTTCATCAGCGGCGGCTCGCGCGGCATCGGGCTCGCGATCGCGCTGCGCGCCGCGCGCGACGGCGCAAATATCGCGATTGCCGCGAAAACGAGCGAGCCCCACCCGACGCTTCCGGGCACGATCCATAGCGCCGCCGCGGCGATCCGCGATGCCGGCGGACAAGCTCTGCCGATCCTGTGCGATATCCGCGAAGAGGAGCAGGTGGAGCGCGCGGTTCACGAAACCGTGCGCGCCTTCGGCGGAATCGACATCTGCATCAACAACGCCAGCGCGATCCGCCTTACGGGGATTCTCAACACGCCGGTCAAGCGCTTCGACCTGATGAACGGCGTCAACGGGCGCGGCACCTTTCTGGTCAGCCAGAAATGCCTGCCGCACCTTCTGAAGGCGGACAACCCGCACATCCTGGCGATATCGCCGCCGCTCCATCTCGAGGAGCGCTGGTTCGCGCCCCATGTCGCCTACAGCATGGCGAAATATGCGATGAGCCTCGTGATCCTGGGCGTTGCAGGCGAGTATCGCGGCCGGATCGGCGTCAATGCGCTATGGCCGCGAACCGCGATCGCGACCGCAGCGATGGCCGAGTTCAAGCCGGCGATCGGGCAAGGCGCGCTGCGCTCGCCCGACATCATGGCCGACGCCGCGCACATCGTCCTCACCAGCAAGGCGAGCGGGACGACCGGCAATTTCTTCATCGACGACGAATTGCTCGCTGCGCATGGCATCGACGATCTGGCCGGCTATGCCCCGCCGGGAATCGCCGACATCGACATCGTCCCCGACTTTTTCGTCCCCAGTCTGCGCGAGCTGCGCGGCCTTCCCGATCCCGACAATCCCTACAGCCCATAAGGGCAGGGGCTCGCCGCGCTCGCGCGCTCAGGTCGCGAGCTTTGCCACCATCAGGTCGATAAAGTGCCGGACCCGGGGCTCGAGAAAGCGCTTGGTGGGATAGACGGTGATGATCTTGACCTCGTCGGTCTCGGCGCCGGGCAGGACATGGCAAAGCCGCCCCGCTTCGATATCGGCGGCGATCAGAAATTCGGGGAGCAGCCCGATCCCCAGGCCGGCGAGCGCGGCGTCGCGAATGGCCTCGCCGCTGTCGAGGCGCAAGCGGCTTTGTCCATGCACTTTCGTCCACGCGCTCGCGGCATCGCGCAGCCGCCAGCTCTGCTTTTGGGCGCGGCTGCTGAAAAACAGGCAGTCGTGGCGCGACAGCTGCTCGATCGAAGATGGTTCGCCGCGCTCTGCAAGATAGGAGGGGGACGCGCAGAGCAGCGCCCGGTATTTCGCGACAACGCGGCTCACCAGGCGGTTGTCCGAACTCGTCACCCCGATGCGGACGGCAAGATCAAACCCTTCCTCGAACAAATCGGCCACCCGATCGCTGAAACTGACCTCGACCTGGATATCGGGCCAGTCGGCAAGATATTGTTTGAGCAGGGGCAGGACAACGAGACGCCCGAACGCATCGGGCACGGTGAGGCGCAGCAGACCTTTCGGCTTGCCGCCTTGCTGCGCGACGCTGGCTTCGGCGTCCTCGATCGCGGCCACGATCTGCAAGCCGCGATCGTAGAAGATGCGGCCTTCGTCGGTAAGGTTGAGCGTGCGCGTCGTCCGATTGAGCAGGCGAACGCCCAGGCGATCCTCGAGCCGCGCCACCGCCTTGCCCGCCGCCGACCGGGTCAAACCCATCGCTTGTCCCCCGGCCACGAAACTGCCCGCATCGACAATGGCGAGATACACCAGAATGTCGTTCAGATTAGCGCGCAGCACGGCGTTCTCCCTACCCCGCTCGGCCGGGATTACCGCCGCCACCCTAACGCAATGGCCGCGCGCTTTCGATCCCCTTGATTGCCGGCCAAGCCGAAAGATTTCGCCGCGACTCTCAGTCCGGCACGCGCACCGTCATCTCGATTTCGACCTGGAGGTCGGGACCCGCCAGGGCCGCGACGCCGATCCCGGTGAGACTCGGCTGCGCTCCGTCGAACAAGTCATAAATATGCGGCCACAGCTCGCCGAGCCGGGTTTCGTTGAGGTCCACCAGATAGATGCGCACGATCATCAGGTCTTTCGCGGTGGCACCGATCGCGGCGAGCGCAGCTTTGGCGTTGCGAACGACCAGCTCTGCCTGGCCGCCGAGCATCGCAGGCACGGGACTGCCATCGGGGGTCCAGGCGACCTGCCCCGAGATGCAGGCAATCCGGCCGGCCTCGGCAATCGAGATCTGCGAATATCCTGCCGCCGCGGCGTCGGGCATGGTCGGAGGGTTGAGCCGGGTAATCGATGCGGTCATGGTCAAATGCTTTCAGTTGCGAGACATGCTGTACCAGCGGGTATCTAGCGCATCGCGATTGTCGCACGGCGAGACAGTTTTTCACTTCAGCGTAGAATATGATTCTACAACGCTGCGCGTCTCGCGCGCGCGGAGACGCGTACCGCTGGCCGTTGCGTCGTGATCTGCGAGCGCAGCACCGGCACGCGCGAGCGCTTCGATCAGCACCGCCGGTTTGCGCGCGAGCTTTCCGTCGGCGTATAGTCTTTGCAGCCGCGCGAAGATGCGGGGAAGACCGATCCGATCGGCCTCGAACATCGGCCCGCCGCGTTCGCGCGGAAATCCAAGCCCTTCCAGGGCGGCCACGTCGATATCGGCCGAGCGCCATGCGACGTCCTCGTCGATGAGCTGCGCGCCCTCGTTGACGAGATGAAGCAAGCAGAGTTCGACAATGTGTGCGTCGCTCTGCGGGCCGGGGCGCAAGGCGGCGTCGCGGCTTGTTCCGGCCGCCGGAGAGCAAACCAGCCCCGCCGCAACGGGTCCTCGCGCCATGCCCCATCGCGTCAGCGCGCGATCGATCCGTTCGGCCGGCGTGCCCTCCGCCAGCAGCGAGCGCACGGGCGCGGCATAGGCCTCGGCCAACCGCTCGAAAATCGAACCGCCGCGATCGCCGGACACGATGACCGTCTTGCCCATCGCCTTGCCGAGAGCCGCCATCGCCGCCAATGCGGCGGGCGCGGTGCCGGGCGCCCGGATCACTTCCATCAACGCGCCTGGACCCGCGCAATGGAACTGCACGTGCTTTGCGGCCGCGCGCGCGCCGTCCGCATCCTGAACACTATCCGCATCATAGGATGTTGCGGCGCGCCGCGGCGAGGCAGTAACAGCGGCCGCCTCGGTGGCAAGAAACTGCGGCGCGCCGCTTGTTTCATCCAAAGTGACGACAAGCTCGGGATGACCCGCGCCCTGCCCCGGACGGCCTTGCGAAACCGCGACGCCCGACGCCTGCAGGGTGGCCGCGATGTGCTGCGAATGGGTGCAGCGCCCCAGAATGTGCGCCGTGGCGGGCGGACCGACCCTGCGCCCCTTGTCCAGCCCTGGAATATGCATCGCGGCCCGATGCGCGAAGAACGCGTGCCGCAGTCCCCGCGACGCCTCGGACGCCACCAGCTCGTCGAGCCATTGCGCCTCCAGCCGCATCCCCGCGGCAAAGTCTCCCGACAGGTTCGCGACGCAGTCGAGTATCCGTTCGGGCGCCCGGTTGAGGCTGGTGCCAAGCGCCTGGCGCCGCGCCGCGATCGCGGCCGCGGCGTCGGGCGGCGGCGGCAGTTGGCACGTCCTGCGCAGCGGTGCCCGTCCATCGCGCGCGAACCGGATCGCAGACTCCACGACATCGCCATCGACGATGGCGTCGATCAGCCCCGCGGCGAGCGCAGCCTCGGCGGTTATCCGTCGTCCCGACAACATCAGGTCCAGCGCGCGATCGGCACCGATCAGGCGCGGCAATCGCTGCGTTCCGCCCAGCCCGGGCAGCAGGCCGAGACCGACTTCGGGAAGCGCGAACGCGGCGGTCCGCGCCGCGATGCGCCAGTGGCCGGCCAGCGCCAGTTCGACCCCGCCGCCAAGAGCCGGACCGCTGATCGCCATCACCACGGGGATGGCGGACCATTCGATGGCCTCGAACAGCGCGCGCAGATCGTCCGCGCGGCCAAGATCTCCAAGATCTGCGCCGCCGCAGAATATGTTGCGGGCGCCGGTAATCACGACCCCGCGGCAGCCCGGTACGGCCTGGGCGCGGGCCAGTGCGGCGCCCAGCGCCGCGACAAGCCCGGTGCCAACCGAAAGGATGTTGGCCGGTCCGTTCGACAGGCGCAGCAGTTGCACCTTCCGCAGGTCCTCGACTTCAATCGTCATCAGACCCGCTCGATCAGAAGTCGCCGGCGGGGAGCATGCCCCCCCCTTCGATCGCCGCCGAAATTCCCCCCGCAAGTCCCTCGGCCTGCGGGAGAATCCGGCGGGCGAAAAAATCGGCGACCCCAAGCTTGGCCGCAAACGCCGGCTCGGATGCCGCGCCTGCGGCAATCCGCGACCACATCCACCCGAGCAAAACCAGCGCGAACAGGCGCAAATAGTCGGCCGCTACCGCGCCGGCGATCTCGGGGGGCGCCGCGCGCACTTGCGCCGTGACGCCGCGGAGCAGGCCGAGCGCCGCGAGGGTCCGGTCGCCCACATAAGATCCCGCCGCGGCGGAAAGTTCGGACTCGAGCGCGGCGAAGAAGGTGCTGACCACCGCGCCGTCTTCGAGCGACAATTTACGGGTCACCAGGTCCAGCGCCTGGATGCCGTTGGTGCCCTCGTAGATCTGGGCGATCCGGACATCGCGAACATATTGCTCCATCCCCCACTCGCGGATGTAGCCGTGGCCGCCGAAGATCTGCTGCGCCGCGACGGCGCTCTCGAAACCCATATCCGTAAAGCCCGCCTTGATGACCGGCGTCAGCAGCGCGGCCACATGGTCGGCGCGCACGCGTTCCGCGGGGTCGGGGTGATGCCGAGCGCGATCGACCTGCAGCGCACACCAGCCGACCAGCGCGCGCGCGCCCTCGACGAACGAACGGATCGAAAGCAGCATGCGGCGCACGTCGGCGTGCTCGATGATCGCCACCGGCGCCGACGCGCCGGCGGCACCTCGCCCCTGGCGCCGATCGCGCGCATAGGCCAGCGCCTGCTGATAGGCGCCACCCGCCACCCCCAGCCCCTGCACGCCGCACATCAGCCGTTCGGTGTTCATCATCGTGAACATCGCCGCGAGGCCGCGATGCGGCTGGCCGATCAGCCAGCCCGTCGCACCATCATAATTCATCAGGCAGGTCGGCTGGGCGTGCATGCCCATCTTCTTTTCAAGCGCCCCGACGGACATGGCGTTGCGAAGGCAGAAGTCGCCCGCGGCGTCGGGCAGGAATTTCGGCACGAGGAACAGGCTGATCCCCTTCACGCCCGACGGCGCATTGGCGAGCCGCGCGAGGACTAGATGGACGATATTGCCGCCATAGTCATGATCGCCGGATGAAATGAAAATCTTGCTGCCGCTGACCCGATAGCTGCCGTCGCCGCGCGGCTCCGCCCGGGTCGTCAGGAGCGACAGGTCGGATCCCGCCGCGCTTTCGGTCAAGGCCATCGCGCCGGTCCATTCGCCGCGCACGAGCGGAGAGAGCCAGCGCGCCTTGAGTTCGGCGCTGGCATGCGCGGCAAGCGCCTCGCACGCGCCGCGCGTCAGGCTCGGGCAGAGGCCGAATGACAGATTGGTGGCCGACAGCATCTCGTCGGTCCAGAGCTGAACGATCAGCGGCAGGCCTTGCCCGCCATGCTCGGGGTCGGCGCTGAGCGCGGGCCACCCGGCGGCGGCAAAGTCGCGATAGGCTACGGCGAAACCCGGCGGCGTCTCGACCGCCCCGTCAACCAGC
The DNA here is from genome assembly GCF_002205635.1 of Sphingopyxis witflariensis. Lineage (GTDB taxonomy): Bacteria > Pseudomonadota > Alphaproteobacteria > Sphingomonadales > Sphingomonadaceae > Sphingopyxis > Sphingopyxis witflariensis. The sequence continues at coordinate 200,211 of NZ_NISJ01000007.1, forward strand.
CGACACCCATGTTCGTCCCCCTCGCGGTTGAGCGGATGCAGCCGGTCCGCGCACAGGCGGCCCGCCTCCTCCAGCACCGCGGCGGCGAGTTCGACGTCGACGTCGCGGCCCAGTTCGGACATCGCTTGCTCGAACCCCAGCACCCTCTCGAGGAGAAAGCGATAGTCCGCGATCGGAGGCGCATAGCTTGCCAAAACCCACTCCCTGAAAAATCGGCCGCCGCCACGCCGCCCACCCGGCTCATCGCAGCTCTTCATAAGGCCACCGGCGTCAACCGCCGCGGTGACCGCCCTTCTCGTCGGCGGCCGCGATCAAGCGCCCGATCGGTCGATGGTACGCACCAGCTTCGCCTTGCCGGTCGCGCCATATTCCATCGAGAAATCGCCGGGCTCCACCAGATGCACCCGGGCGCGGAAACGGAGCTTGTTCTGGATCGCCGCTTCGAGCTCCTGCGCCAGGCGCGCGCGGGTCTCGACCGCGACACCGGGCTTGAGGCATACCTCGACATCGACCGGAGCCTCGACGACCGCCGAGGCCGAATAGCGCAATATCTGGATATCGCCGGCGACGAGATCCGAACTCGCCGCCACCACATCGCGAACCGCATTGGGAAAGACGTTGACGCCTTTCACCAGCAGCATGTCGTCGATCCGCCCGCGAAATTCGATGCGCGGTCCGGGACGCCCGCACGGGCATGGATCGGTGAACACCCGGATCAGATCCTTGTCGCGCCAGCGGATCAGCGGCTGGCACTCCTTCACCAGCCCGGTGAAGACCACTTCCCCCTCCACCCCGTTCTCGATCGGCTGGGGGTTGAGGTCCTGGTCCAATATTTCCATCAGCGCATTATCGTTGCCGAAGACATGGATGCCGTTGTGCGCCTCGCACGAAAGTCCGAGCGGGTTCGTACAGCCGGTGCCGCCCGACATATCGTAGATTTCGGCGCCGCCAAAGCCTGCCGAAAGCTGCTCGCGAATTTCGGGAATGCCGCCGCCGGGCTCGCCAAAGACGATCAACTTGCGGATCCCGAATTCCTCGGTGCGCCAGCGGGTTTTTTGGGGAACCGACTTGATAAGATGGAGTGCATAGGAAGGTGTGCACATCATCATGTCGGGACGGGTGTCGATCGCCGTTTGCGCGAAGCGCTCGGTGGTGGCGAGACCGCCGATCGGGATGACGCAGAAACCGAGATTGAGGAGCGCATCCACGGCCGGGATGCCGACGATCCACATGCTCATGACGCCGGCGAAGAGCACGCGGTCGCCGCCCCGCAATCCGGCACGGGCCATCATCCGCGCAACATGATCCTGCGACACCGCGCGGTCGTTCGCCGTATAGCCGATGTATGTCGGCGCACCGGTCGTTCCCGATGACGCGCTGACCCGGTTGATGTCGCGAACGTCACAGGTCACATGCATCCCGAAGGGATGTCCCATTTCCTCGCGCGACCGTTCCTGGCTGAGCCTTTCCTCTTCCTTGTCGAAAAAGGGATAGCGGGCATAATCGTCCCAGCCCTGAAAACGCCGCGGATCAACCCCGGCCGCGTCGAACTTGTCCCGATAATAAGGCGAATCCCGGTACACGCGGAGCAGCTGGGCGCGCAATTTCACGAGCTGATGGTCGCGCAGCGCCTCGCCCGCCAGATGCTCGAGTTCGGGTTGGTGCAGATTGGCTTGCATCATTTTATCAGCGGCCTTGGGTAGGGGTTGAACCGTCGATCGCGGCCTGACGCAAGCGAGACCGCCTTGCGGCCCCCTGGCTGCGCAGGGCAGCCGGGTCGGCGCAGCCTCTCGCTTCATAGACAAGCGATTTGACCAGAGCGACCACCGATGTCGGCAAGCCGGCAATTTTTTGCGCAAGCGCGGATGCTGTCGCAGCCACCAGTTCGTCGTCAACGACTTCGTTGACCAGGCCCGTCTTGTCCGCCCAGTGCGAATCCTTCCACGCGCCGGTCAGCAGCGCTTCCAGAATATGGTTCGCGCCAAGACGCCGCGCTGCAAGCAGCGGGATGTCGACGGGCGGTATGCCGAGCGCCACTTCAGGCAGGGCGAAGCGCGCCGAGCGCCCACAGATGACGATGTCGCTCGCCAGCGCGATGGCGACGCCTTCGCCGACGCATGCGCCGCTGATCCCGCAGATGATCGGCTTGGTGATCAGGCCGGGCTGAAAGAAGTCGAGATCGAGCGCCTCGGCGTCCACGGTGCCCTTGTTCGCCGCGTCGATCATGCCCAGATCCCCGCCGGCACAGAAAGCCGCACCTTCCCCAAGGATCAGGATCGCGCGCACCGCCGCATCCGCCTCGTGCGACTGCATCGCGGCATTGAACAGGTCGAACATCTCCGGTGTCACCGCGTTGCGCTTGCCCGGACGATTGAGGGTGATACTGCCCACCCCGCCGCGCACATCGTGCAGAACCGCGGGTGCGGCCTCCGAACCGGTGGATCCGGCAACCTCGGATTTGGTCGTCATGACGCCAGTCGGCCCGCGAGCCCGAGGTCGGCGAAATAGGCCGCGATGGCCTCGCCTCCGGCGAGAAATCGCTTGCCATCAAGCCCCGCGTGCGCCGCGGCAGGCGCGTCGGCGCCTGCGGGAAAGATGACGACAGGCGCACTTTGATGAGGTTCACCGAGTGCGGCAACCAGGTCCGCCCGCGGCCGCGAGAACCCGATACGCTTTACCGCGACGGCGCCGCGTATCGCCGGATAATAGGCCATGATTCCCTCGATCAGCGCGCATTCGGGGCAGACCAGCGGCTGTTCATCCAGCGACGGTGCGAGAAGGTATAGCGTCGGTTGCATCCATATATCCCCTGAAACGATTGAACAGCGCCGATGGCCGCGCGCCGACCCACACGTAAAGCGCCTGCCCGCTCCTGTCGGGAAGCGGCGCGGGCGATTGGCGTCCCGGCCTGGAGATCCGTCGTCGCGTCGCGCGTCGAGGAGCTGCATTGGCCTGCACCAAAAAGAAGAGCCGCTGCCATCGACAGCCCGGCCAGTCCGGTCATAGTCCGCCCCATACCCATCGGAGAGCTTGCGATTCCAATTGGCTTACGCGTTCTGAAATGTCAATATGGTTTTATAACATGTCAGATAGAATTCTGGTACTACTCTATTAGTTTCGCCAAGATTTTGTGCCTGATGGAATGGTTATATGCAATCCAGGATGGCAATATTTGGTGCTGCAAAGGCTTGCGAACCGCGGACAATCCGACTATCTGGATTTCAATTGGCGATCATTGACATTTTTTTTGTCCGAGGCTGAAGATGATGACAGGAGACCAAATGCGACAGGAAAGCCCCCCGACCCAGACGATTAAGCAGTTGCTCGACCGCGCGCCGCGCGGGACCGTGCATCGCGGCCGTATCCCGCTCGGCAGTCGTGCGTCGGGGGCGGATATTGCTTTAAGTTATATTGTCGTCATCGGGCGCGAGCCGGGGCCGACGCTCTGGATCAATGGTCAGGTCCATGGCACCGAGGTCTGCGCCATCGTCGCCGGCATCGAATTTTGCCGGCAGCTCGACCCCGGCCAGATGGCGGGAAATATTGTCTTCACCGCGAGCGGTAATCCGCTGGCGCTGGAAAGTCGGACTTGGGCGACCCAGCAGGATTTCGGCCAGAATCTCGACACCTCCTTTCCGGGCCGTCCCGATGGTTTCATCACCGAACGCATGGCGCACCGCCTGTTCGGCGAAATCGTGGCCGTCCGGCCGGACCTGCTGCTGAGCATGCATGCCCAGGGAACCGATTTCTCCAGCAAGATCTACGGCGTCTATAAACTGCCACCGAACAGTCCGGTCGAGCCGTCCGATCTCTATCGCTTCCTGCGCATCTTCGAACCCTTCGCAATCTGCCACATGCGGGTCGGACCTGAAGCGGGTGAACATCCCGGTCACCACGCGGGGGCGCTCGACTATCAGGCAATGGCGCAAGGCATTCCCGCCTTCATGGTCGAGTTCGGCGTCGCCCAGCGCTCGACGCCCGAGGAGGTCCGGTTCGGCGTCCGGTGCTATTTCGGCATCTGCGCCGAGCTCGGGATTTTGGCCGCCGAACACAAGACGACCGGATCGTCGCATTCGCGGCTGGTCACATCGCGGGGTCATCTGAACGTCGATGTCGGCGGGCTGTGGCAGTCCGACCTCACGCCGGGAGCATTGGTAAAAGCGGGTGACCCGATCGGAACAATCACCGATTTCACCGGCGTCGTCATCGACACGGTCAGCATGCCGATGGACGTGCTTCTGATCGCGGTCCGCCAGGACCCGGTGGTGCATAGCGGCGACAGCGTCGCCTATCTCGCCAAGCAATGGTCAAGTCTGGACCTCCCCTGAGGCGCTGACGACATCGGCTTCAGGGACAGACGACGACCTTGCCGATGACCGAGCGTTCAGCGAGCCGCGCGATCGCTGTGCCGCCGTCGGCGAGCGAATAGATCTTGTCGATATTCGGCCGGATTCGGCCCTGCGCCCACCAATCGAGCAACTGTGACACATGTCGGCGATGCCGGTCGGGATCGCGAGCGAAAAAGCCGCCCCAGAACACCCCGCAAATGTCCGCTGACTTGAGCAGCGGAAGATTGAGCGGGAGCCGCGGGATACCGGCCGGGAAGCCGACGACGAGATAACGCCCTTCCCACGCGATCGCCCGCAGAGCCGCGTCGGTATAGTCGCCGCCCACGGGGTCATAAATCACCTGCGCCCCGCCGGGACCGACCGCGTCCTTGAACGAAGCCGCGAGACCCCGCGCGCCTTCCGCATCGAACGGCCCGCGATCGTAGATCATGACCTTGTCGGCGCCTGCCTTCCGCACGGCCGCCGCCTTGCGGGCGTCCGACACCGCCGCCACGACGTTCGCGCCCATCGCCTTGCCGATCTCGACCGCCGCGAGGCCAACACCCCCCGCCGCGCCGAGGACCAGCAACGTATCGCCAGGCTTCAGCCGGCCGCGGTCGGTCAGGGCATGTATTGTGGTGCCATAGGTGAACAGAAGTGCAGCGCCTTCGACGGCGTCGAATCCCGGGAGCAAGCGAATGGCGCTCTCGGCTTGCACCACTGCCTGTTCGGCGAGACCGCCGCCATCGCGCATCAGCGCGATCAGCCGATCGCCGACCTGCCAGCCCGAAACGTCCTCGCCTGTCGCCTCGACGACGCCGGTGATCTCGCTTCCAGGCGCGAAGGGACGCGGGGGCTTGAACTGATATTTGTCCTCGATGATCAACACGTCGGGATAGTTGATGCCGCATGCCAGAACGCGCACCCGCATCTCGCCGACGCCCGGTTGCGGCTCGGGCAGTTCGGCAAGCTCGAGGGTAGAGGGGCCGCCGGGGCGGATCGACAAAAGGGCTTTCACGGCTCGGCTCGCTGCGGCGGGGGGGACGTTTCGGCTTCAAAACGTCCACCGATAAAGACTAGCAGGGCCGCGATGACCAGCGACGGCGCTGTGAGATAGAGCAGCGCCTGCTGGAGACTATGCTCGGGTTGCCCGGTACGCGCCAGATAATCGCTGAGCGCGCCAACCGCCAGCGGGGCCAGTCCAAACCCTGCGAGGTTAAAGACCAGAAAGATCGATGCCGTCACCATCGCATGGACGTTGGGCGGGGTTATCTGCTGCGAATAGCTGATGATCGGGGCGCTGCACGCGGTGATCATGCACGCCGCCACGGCAAAGCAGCCGATGAGGACCGCCGGCGAGTGACTGAGGAAGGCGAACGCCGCGAAGGGGGCGCTGGCGGCGAAGAGCAAGGCCGGAATCCAGAGGTTCCAGCGCGCTTCGCGGCGCGCCAGCCGATCGGCAACGACCCCGACCGCGATCGTGAGGATCAGCCCTCCGACCCCGTTGATGGCGCCGATCAGGCCGCCCGCCTCGGTCCGCGTCATGCCATAGGAGCGGATCATCAGCGCCGGAAGCCACGTCATCATTCCCGCCGAGGCGAAAACGGCAAAGGCACTGCCCGCGACATACCAGCGCACCGCGCGTACCCCGACAATCGTCCGCATCGTGTCGCGAAACCCGAGCTGAACCTTATTATCGCGCAGCGCCCGGACGGGATCGCGCATCCATGCCAGGACCGACAGGCCAAGCAGAAGGGGCAGCATGCCGATCGCGAAAAAGGCGATGCGCCAGCCATAGTCGGTCGCGATCCAGCCGCACACCCAGAGGCCAACGAAGGAGCCGACGAAAAAGCCCGATTCGGTAATCGAAAGGGCAGTGGTTCGCTGCGCGGGGGGATAGACGTCGGCGATGATCGAATGCGCGGCCGGGACGCAGGGCGACGCACTGATCCCGAGACCGCAGCGCGCGGCGACGAGCTGCAGGAAATTTTGCGCCATCCCGCACAGCATCGTCATCCCGCCCATCGCGGTGAGCGCGACACCGATCGTGCGGCTGCGGTTCGAACGGTCCGACACGAACGCCATCGGAATGCCGGCGACGACATAGAGCGCAACGAAGGCAAAGCCCGAAAGCAATCCGAGCTGCGCGTCGCTCAGCAGCAGGTCCCTCTTGATGTCCTCAAGGAGGATCACGATCGCCAGCCGGTCGACGGCATGGATGACGATGATCAGCGTCAGCGCGAGCAGGAGACCATGCCGGCGCAGGAAGCCCGGGGCGGGCTGCGCGCTAAGCAAGCGGCACTCCATCGACCACCGCGATACCATCGACCGACAGCAGCGTGTCCGCCATGACCGGCAGCAAGCCCTCGATTCCCGAGGAGGCGGGTCCCGGGTCGCTCAGCAGCTCCATCCGCGCGCGCAGATTGTCGAACCAGTTTTCCTTGTCCCACTCGCCTTCATAATAGGTTTTGATCTTCACGAGATCGGCCATGTCGGCGCCGACGCGATGGAGGGCCTGCTCAAGCTTGCGCATGACCAGCCGGGCCTGATCGGCGATATTGCCGCAATGCACGATCGCTCCGCTATCGTCGGTCGGTGACTGGCCGCTGGCGAACACGACGTCCGCGCAGCGCAGCGTCTCGACGAACGGCCAATCGAACGTGGCGGACGGCGCCGGCGCCCGCCCCTGACGGACCTTGTCCGCATCGGAGCCGTCGTGCGCGATCGCTTCCAGTTCGACGGCAAATGCGCGATCCTTCTTCGCCGGCAGCAAGGCTGCATGATAGGCTGGCGGCGAGCGGCCGAACACGGCGGCGAGGTCGCGCTCGATCGCAGCCCGGTCGGCAGCGGGCAAGTCCGCAGGATAATAGGCATAGAGGCGGCATATATCGCCCAACGCGCCATCCAGCCGGGCCAGCGCCGCGCGCAAGCCATCCCAGATCAGCGTCCCGGGCGCGGCGCGGCTGCTCGCGAACAGCCAGTCCCCGCGCCGGACCGCCTGCACCGCGCCATCGGCATCCGTCGCCGCGGCGCGGCGCCCCTTGACGGCAATCGCATCGATTTCGACTTCGCTGCCGATGGTCGCGAAACTGGGGACCGGCGTCATGACGATCAGCACATCGGCGCACTCGGGAAATTCCGCGAGAATCTCCGCGCGATACGCCGCCTCGTCGTCGACTGAGGTGGCAAGATAGAATATCTGCAGCTGCGCAAGCTCGGCGAGCCGGCAGTCCGCCTTGGCGAATACCTCGTAGACACTGCGCAGGCACGCGAAGGTCTGCGCCATGAGATCTCCGGGGTTCAGGACCTTTCCGCCGGCGCCCATGTCCATCTGGCCATTGGTGAACAGCCAGGGCCCGGCCCGCACCGCGCGGCTGATCTTGAACTCCGGCATCACCTGCTTGATCGCCGGCGACACGCTAATGTGCAGTCGGTCCAATGCTTTTGCCGCGTCGCTCACATCGCCCTCACCCAAAAAATAATCCGTTTCGCCATCATGCCTGTCTGCTGGAGACGGACCGCTGTACAGCGCCGCACCGGCGGCGTCGGAAATGATCAGAAATCCACGCCCATGCGCACGCCCCATGTGCGGGGCTTGCCCCACCAGATGTAGCGGGTGTCAAACCCGCCTGGGGTCACGACATAGGATGCATAAGCCGTGTTCGTCACATTTTCGACAAAGGCCTGGACGCTGTAGCGATCACTCGGGTCGCGCCAGAAGAGCCGCAGGTTCGCCGTTCCATAAGCGTTCTGGGCATCGCGATCATTATTGTCGAGCTGGAAGAACTGGTGGCCAGTGAAAGTGAAATCCCCCTGGACCGCGAACTGGCCGACCGACGAAGGCTCGAAGTCATAGCGCAGGAGGCCGTTGACCTTATAGTGCGGCGTCGCCGTCAGTTCCTTGCCATCGACCGGAGTAACATCGCCCGCCGGACCGGAACGGTAGACCGCGGTTGGAGGCGCATCGATTTGCGTATCGAGCAGCGACAGGCCCAGTTGCACCGTCAGCTGGTCGGTGACCTTGCCCGTGAGTTCGAACTCGGCGCCGAATACCTCCAGTTCGCCGAAATTGAACAGCCGCGAGACGGGGAGCCCGCCGACGAGTTCCGCCACGGTCGCCTGCTTGTTCTTCACATGGTTGCGGAAACCCGCGACGGAAAACAGGAGGCGTCCATCGTTTAGCCGCCACTTCGCGCCCGCTTCCAGCGCCAGGCTGGTCTCGGGATCGGTCGGCGCCGCGGCCGATGCATCGCCGAAGAGGAGCGTCGTGTTGAAGTCGGGCGATTTATAGCCCGTCGCCGCATTGGCATAGAGGAAGAGAACGTCGCTCGGCGTCCAGTTGATGCCCGCGCGCCAGGTGAATTCGTCGACCGACACCTTGTAGCTGGCGCTTGGCGCCGCCGGAAAGACGAGGTCGAGCTTCTTGGTTTCCTTGGTAAAGCGGCCTCCAAGCTCAACTCCGACCGTGTCGCCGAGCGGGAAATCGGCATTGACGAACAGCGCCCCGGATTCGGTCTTCACCCGGCCTGTCGTGTCAATCGCGGTGCCGAAGAATTCGGGCACGGTGCTGGTCGCAGTGCGCCGGTCATTATAATAGAAGGCGCCGGCGACCCAGTTCAATCCGCCGGGGCGGCCGCCGCGCAGCTGAAGCTCCTGGGAGAATTGCTTCGCGTCGAGCGTGTAGATCGCCGATGCGTTGCCGAGGAAACCGCCAACCGCGCTGCCGTCGGCATCTTCCTGGAAGATGCGGTCATAATCGAGGTAGCCTGTGATGGAGACCAGTTCGACCGAAGGCGCGATGTTCCAGTTCAGCCGGGCGCTATATTCGGCAAAGTCGAGATGATTGGGCATCCCGTCGAAATCACTGAAAATCTTCTTCGGATCGGGTTCGCCAAAATTGAAGCCCGTCCCGTTGACGCATTCGTTCGCCAATATCCTGGCGGTATCGCATGGCGCGCCCGTCACCGGATCGAGCGCGCCCTGGCTCCCCGACGAAGGAGCGACGCTGCGGTCGCGGGTGACACTGGCCTTGAGCAGCAAAGACGCGTCGGGCCCCATGTCAAACCCAAGCTGCGCCCGGCCCGAGAGCACGTCGCGCGCCGACCAGCGCTGGCCGTCGGGGAAGGCCGCGTTGCGCTGAAAGCCATCGTCCTTGTCATAATAGAAGGCAACGCGTCCGCGAACGCCCTCGGCAAACGGGATATTCGCGGCGCCCTCGACCTGGCGCTGCCAGAAGGATCCGAGCTGCCCCTGCAGATAGCCCTCGAAGGATTCTCCCGGCTTGTTGGTGGTGACCTGGACAAGCCCCGCCGTCGTGTTGCGACCGAACAGCGTGCCCTGCGGTCCGCGCAGCACTTCGACCCGCTGCACGTCGTAGAGCGGCACCCGCTGGAGGGCGCCGGCGCCATAGACGATATCGTCCACGGCAAAGCCCACCGGCGATTCAGAGGTGTCGTTGAACACCTGAAGCCCGTCGCCGCGAATACGGTAACGCGGGATCAGACCGGTATCGACATAGTTGAAATTCGGCGTCTGCGTTGCAAGATCGTCGAGCGTCGCGATCCCTGCGCTCTGCAGCTGATCCCCGCTGAAGGTGGTGGCCGAGACGGCGGTGCGGCTCAGCGCCGTCTCCCGCCGCTGCGCCGTAACGATGATTTCCCCGGCATTGTTTTCGTTCGCCGTCTCCGCTTCGGCGGCAGCTTGGCCGAATGCGGGCGAAGCCGCGGCCGAGATCAGGATCGAGGCGGAAATCAGAAGTCCAGTGCGCAGCATCATGTCGTGTCCCCTTGCTGATGACATTCTTATGTCATGTTTTGATAATGTCAATATGCATTGATTGACATTTCACACTTTACGCAGGAATTGCGACATGATTTGACATTGCGCGGCATGCGGCGACCCCGCCGCGATGACTCGCAGCGTTCGACCGAGGATGATTGGGGGCATTCGCAGGGGCGATCGTCTTTGCGGCCGTGGCACCCCACTCGGGGCACCGTTCAGCCGACGATGACCGGTCCCTGCCTTGCTGGTTGGAAACTCAGAGCGCCGCGGCGCCCTTTTCATCGATCCGGATCGGGAGATCGCTGAAGTAGCGCGACGACAAGAGCGCATCGACGACGCGCTGCTCGCTGTGACGGACATGCGCCTGGAAATGCGAGGCGGCGACTTCCGGATCGCCGCTTTCGAGCGCCTGGAACAATTGCTCATGCTCGTCGACGACTACGTCGCTGCCCGCATTACCGCGTCCGCCCACTTTCGAAACGAAATAGGCAATGCGATTTGACTGGTCGAGAAGCTGGTGGAGAACCTTTTCCATAATCGGATTCTTGCTGGCGGCGTAAATCCGGTTGTGGATCTCGTCATGAATTTCCATCATCCCCGGCAACCCCGCATTCGCGCCTTCCACATATCGCGTATTCAGGTCCCTGAGGAGGTTGACGTCGATCCGTCCAATGCCTGCCCGCGCGGCAAGCCCCTCGAGCGAGGCGCGCATCTCGAACGTCTGGCGGATAGTCACCAGGCTGATATCGGATACGTGAAATCCCAGGCGAGGTACCGGGGTGATAAGCCCGTCATGGGCCAGAAGGGCTAGGGCACGACGCGCCGGGCTCCGGCTCAGACCATAGGTGTCGCACAGCTGGGCTTCGGTAATGTCCTGACCCGGCAAGATTCGGCACCGCACCACCTCCTTGTAGAGCAGACGATAGGCCTGCTCGCCCAGATCGGCCTTATCGCCGTTTAAATCTTCCACGTCTTCCTTGCGCATCAACAACTCCAAAAAGCGTCGGACCGATATCGCAGGAATCGGCCCTTGCCTATGTCCTTTTCTTTGAGCCTATGCGGGACGATCTGCACTCGGGCCTGCCGCGTCTCGCCACTACTCTAGATCGGGTGCGCTCAGATTATAGTGAAATCGTCTGCCGAAGCCGATCGTCGGCGCGGTAGCGCTACCCGGCCTGGGCGGCGTTCTGCGGATGGTCCAGCCCCAGCCCCGTTCTGCCCCTGCCGACCCGCACCGCATAGTCGTCAGCCGCACCCGTCCCGCTAGGAAGAAATCGGTGCCGAGTTGCTGCCCATGGGCAGCGCCGACGCCAAGGCGATGGTAGTCGTCCGTGGTTAGGCCGAAATCTACCTGCACACCGGCGGCAATATGAATGGGAAAGCTGCGCCCCTGCTGCGGTCGCTATGGCCCACGGTCTCCACATCAGCCGCGTCGACGGCAGCCCGAATATCTGTAATCAAGCCGATGTGTATATGCCGGACCTGCTGATCTGCCGCCCCGAGTGGGCCGACAGGGTTCTGAAACTGGTGTCAGAAATGACCTAAGAGGCGATCGCTCGGTTGCAAAATTTCCAGATATCGTCGGCGAGTTGCGTCGTCCCAACGACCGCTTTCAGGTTGAGACTGAGGAACTCATGAGGACCTGCTCCATGCGCAATCCCGACTCGTCTGGTTGAGCGTTTTGCTGGCAGCGTTCCAAATCACGGACAACTCCAGCTAACGTCAACTCCAAGCTGCAACGCCGATCAGCGCTAGGGATGCACCGAGCAGGACACCCCCCGTAGCTGCCCAGGTCACCCACCAATCCTGCTCCTCGGTCGAGCGGCCTTTCTTAATCATTCCCTCGATGCGGCCGAGCGAGCGCGCCAGCTCCTCGCGGGCGTCACCGATGGCTTTGCGATCCTCGGCGCGACAGGTTTTCGATGCCTCGAACATTTCTGCAGCAAACTTCAGGGGTGTGAACTGCATGGCCGGTTGCTGGTGGATGCCGTCAAGTCGCTCCTCCATCCGCCCGAGACGCGACTCCATGTCACGAAGCGTCGGCAAATAGTCGGGCAGCTTTTCCTTTGCAGATGTGAGTCCTTCGATCGCGGACCGTTGCAGGGAAATCTCGCTGCGCAAATCGTCGAAGGCTTTGGCGGCATCGTTGGAGGGCGGGGCGGCGGGGGTGATTTTGCGTGTCATGGACGCAGCCTACATCGATATCCCCAGCCCGCGTCCAGCGCCTAGACTTAGCTGGAGATCCTGAGACAGCGTTTTCCCTCTCATGGCGTCCAGCCCGAGCTGCGCGCGGCGATTTTCGAGGAGCGACTCGAGTTGGGGATCGCGGTGAAGGCTCTTCGCCATGCTCGTGAGGTTGGCGCGCGCCTCGTCGCGCGCCGCATATGTCGGTGCCTTGCGGGCTATCGTGCTCTCCTTCTTCCATGTCGCAACAAACTGGTCGGCACGCTTCTCGGTTTCGGCGGCGAGCCTTTTCGTTTCGACAGCGAGCTGCGCGCGATCGCGCGCCGCACGCTCGGCCGCCACGCGCTCCGCGGCGCGCGCTGCTTCCTGCCGGTCCATCGCGGCGATCGCCCCCGCCGTCCGTCCTTCGGCCGCCTCGCTGGTGAGCTTGTAGCTTTTCCCGAACGCCTCGCGCAGATCGTTTGCGCCGCCCGGACGCAGCACATCAAGTTCCTGCCGGGCCTTGTGATAGGCGTCGAGCTCGTGCGGCAGTTCCTTGCCGCCACCGCGCCGGACATCGACGATGTCCTTCGTCACCCGCGCAAATCGCTCGATCGCCTTGTCGAGCGGCGGTCGCGCAACCGCGGGTTCGAGCGCTCTGGCGCTAACGCGGACCTCCGATAGTTTGACCTGCCGCAGCCGCTGGGGCGGAGTCTCTTCAAGCGCTTTGCGCGTGACTGAGAGTTTTAGCCCGTCAAACATGCCGCGTTTCGGTTCGGCCTTGGGCGCGACCTCTTTGGTGCGATAGTCGCTCGCCATATCCTTGCCGCGCTCGCGACCGAGGGTGCGCACGAGTTTGGACTGGTCGCGAAAGTCGTCACGGCCATAATGAAGATCAACGGACTCGCGGTGGCGCGACATCGCAACATAGGCTCCGTGCCGGTCCATCCCCGGCGTCGCGAGAACCTGCACCCGATCGACCGTCATGCCCTGCGCCTTGTGGATCGTCGCGGCGTAGCCATGATCGACGTGGGCGTAATCCTTGAGGTCGAACGCAACGCTGCGCCCGTCGTCGAGCATGACAGCCATGCGCGTTCGATCGACATTCTGGACGGTCCCGAGCGAGCCGTTCTTCACCCCCAGCTCGCGCTCGTTCCTGAGGAACATGACACGGTCGCCCTCGGCGAACATCCGCTCGCCGCGCTCGACCGTTATCTTGAAATCTTCGCCAAGCGATCCGCCCGCGCGCAGCCTATCCCGAACGTCCTCATTGAGCTGGCGCACCTCGTCATTGGTGTGGGTAAGAATGATCCGGCTCGCATCGGGATGACGCTGGCGATCGCGATCCCACGCATCTACCAGTTCGGTGCGCGCAGCATCGCGAGTATTGGCGGCGTGGACATGTCCGGCCTCGGCATAGCGACCGACTGCCTCGCCGGTCCGCCCGGTGGCAAGCTCGCGCGTAGCATCGCGCTGCCATTCCTCGTGCTGCCGACGGATTGAACTGATCTCGATCGCGCCGTGGCGCTCGGCGGCGGCCCGGAAAGCCGCGCCCGCTTCGATGGCTTGCAACTGTTCGGGATCGCCGACCAGCACAACTTTAGCCCCCTGCCGCTCCGCCTCGGTGACGACGCGCTCTAGTTGGCGCGTCCCGATCATCCCCGCCTCGTCGATGACGAGGATGTGTTTATTCGACAGGAGTTCGCGGTCGTTGGCCCATTGATGTTCGAGGCTCGCCAAGGTCCGCGAGCCGATGCCAGAACCATGTTCCAAGCCCTCGGCGGCGATACCCGATAGCGCGGCGCCCTGCACCTGATAACCCGCAGCCTCCCACGCTTCGCGCGCGACCCCGAGCATCGCACTCTTGCCGGTCCCGGCATAGCCGATCACGTTGCTGACACCCCTTGCCGACGTAACATGCTCGAGCGCGCCGCGCTGCTCAATCGATAGATCGAGGCCGCGTGCTGACGCGCTCGCGAGCGCCCGTTCGCGATAACGATCGGCAACAACATGATTGCGGCGCGCGTCGAGTGTCGCGGTCGCTCGTTCGAGCCGCTGCTCGGTCTCGATCATCGCCCGCGAGGTGAACCGGTCCTCGCCCCGCCCGTCCTTGCCGAGCGCGATCAGCTCGGGCGATGCTTTCACCGCCGACATCACCTGGGCATATTGATCGGTGCCGGCACTGTGCCGGTGAACGAACATCGCAAGATCGCGCTCGGTAAATGTGGCCTGATGGTGCGTGATCGCGTCGAACGCGATCGCGGGATTGGCGATCAGCTTTTCACCGTTCCGCCGCGCAATATCGAGATGCTCTTCGGCGCGGTCGACTTCGAGCCCCTGCTCCACCATCCGCGACGCTGCGGGCCCGATCTTGTGCTGCGGTTCAAGCTCGATCCCTTGCGCTTCCAATGTGCGGTGATCGACGCGCGCGTCGATATCGAGTTCGGCAAGGCGAGTGTTGACGTGATCGGCCCACGCTTCACGCCAATGGGTCAGCAGCTCGGTGCGGTTCCAGTCGCGAACTTTCGCGCCGAACTCCACGGATCCGTCGTCGCCGGTGCGGATTTCGCGCATTGTCAGCATGACGTGCGCGTGCGGCCGCGCCAGCCCGTCGCCCCCGATGTCCCGGTGAACATTGAGATCGGCGATCATGCCGCGCGCCACGAACTCGTCTCGGACGAAGTCGCGGGCAAGCTCAATGCCCTGCTCCTGCGTCATCTCGCGCGGGATCGCGAACTCAATTTCGCGAGCGAGCTGCGCGTCCTTGCGGATCTCCGCCGCCTCGACATCGTTCCAGAGCTTTTCGCGGTCGCGCCATTCCTCGGGCGCGCCGTCGGGGAGCAGCACCTCGCTGTGCACGACGCCCGCTTTGTTCGAGAAGTCGTGGCTGCGGCCGAGCCGCTCATCGTGCAGCCGGTCGGCCGAACGATAGGCCGCCGCGGCAACGGCGCTGCTGCCCACAGCGCGGGAAATGACTTTTGCCGAGAAATGATAGATCGCCATGACGGCGTACCATTTGCAGCAAAACAAGCACGTCGGCACGACGTATAAGCGCGCCCTCACACGATTTCATCGCGCTCGGGATCACAAAGTCGCAAGAGATTTCAGCTGCTTGAACGAAGATGAGACTCGGCATAGCTGGTTGGTCCGACTCCCTCAAACGGAAGGACAGCCGATGCGTAAACCCCGCGATTTTGACGCCGAACTCCAGGCGCTCACCCACAAGGCAAAGACGCTCAAGACGAAGAAGCAAAGTCAGCTCGGCGAGCTGGTCACCGCGACGGGCGCCGATGCGCTATCTATCGAGCAACTTGCTGGCGCCCTGCTCGATGCCGTGGGATCGGACGCATCGCGGAAGGAGGCGTGGCGCAAGAGCGGCGCGGCGTTCTTTCGCGGCGACGGCGCCCGCGCTCGCAAAGGCGCTGTCCGCCACGCGAGCAGCGCATCGGCGAACGGCGCAGGCCCGCCATCGCCTTCAGGCGAAGCGGGCGCGGCATGACACGCGGGCATGGCAGGTGAAGCGCCGCGAGCGGACGCGCCAGCTGATCGAGCTGGGTGGGCTGATCGCCAAGGCCGATCTGATCGAGCTGACCGGCGATGATCGCGCGGTCATCCTTGGGCTGCTCGTCGAGGCGGCCGCGACGCTGCGCGGCGAAGCACGCGAGCAGCAACTGCTACTATGGCGCCGCCGGGGGCGGCGCGCGTTCGACAGCGACCTTAGCGGTGATGCGATGTCGAAACCTTGATCGAACTGCAAAGACCGCACGGCTGCTTTTCGCGCCGGAAACCATTCGCGCCGCCAAGACCGCGCGTCACGACATTCGCCTGTGAGCGCACTGACAAATTAAGCCGGTCGGTGACGCAATCGTCACAGATCGCCACGCCGTCTAGGCGCTGGATCAGTGCCTCGATTTGACGGGCGATGGTCATGCGCCGGGGCATAGATCAGCGTTGAGCCTACGCAGCTGATTCCAGCTGGGCGATGCGCTCCGAACAGATTGCGTGCACCGCGCGGCCGAGTTCTTCGACGCGCTCGCCAAGCCAGCGCAATTCGTCTTCGGTGATCCGGTAATGTTTTGAGTAGCGCGCCTTTACATAGGCTTCTTTGAGCTTCTCGAAGTGCTTGCGGTCCGCTTTCAATTCGCGCGGCCAAGCATCTACGAGACGCATATCGATGCGCTCAGCTTGGGTGCGAAGGAACGCCAGGTTGTGGACGTGCGGGGTGTAGAATGTGCAGACGAGCAGAACGCAGTGGTACAGTTGCTCGGTCGTCTGATGCATGTCGAACGCCGCTTTTTTCACATAGCCTTTGCCGATATGAAATTGTGCGCCTTCAAAAGACTGCATCGCCGCCGGGAAAAAACTATCAAAATATTCCTGCGCCATGGCGAGCGCCTGCTCGGGCGTCTTCGGTTTCGGCTTGTGCAGCTCCTTGTCGTCAAACTCATAGAGCGCGATGCCGTCCTTCGCGACATCCATGAAGAAATAGCGCCCGTGCGCGAGGCCGTCGTTCACCTCCTGCATCGTGTGGACGATGAAGTTGACCGGCGTGTGTAGCGTCTTGTCGATCGCAAGCTCGCGGTTGAGCCGGTCCTCGACCTTGAGCCAGTAATCGACCTTGTCCGTGAGCCTTTTGTCGCTGACGATGATCAGCAGATCGAAGTCGGACCGATAGCCCTTGGCTGTGTGCGGCTCATCGACCCAGCCGCCGCGCGCGTAGCTGCCGTAAAGGATGATCTTGTCGATCCGGCCCTTCTTCTTCCAGCTCATTGTCGCAAGCGCGATGCTGTCGGCAAATTCTTCGAAGATGATCTGCTTCACGCGCTCAAGCTCGCGCTGCTTGTTGGCCGGAAGATGATCGAGGTCGGTGCGCATTGTTTTCACCCTGTAATTG
The DNA here is from genome assembly GCF_002205635.1 of Sphingopyxis witflariensis. Classification (GTDB taxonomy): domain Bacteria; phylum Pseudomonadota; class Alphaproteobacteria; order Sphingomonadales; family Sphingomonadaceae; genus Sphingopyxis; species Sphingopyxis witflariensis. Next base: position 217,377 of record NZ_NISJ01000007.1, read on the forward strand.
GATGCGCCGGATGGCAAGCGCCATCCGGCGCGAAGATGGTCACCACAGCCGGAAACGCCACCACCATGGATCTTTTTCATCCATGGCTTTCATCATGATGCGCAGGCTCGCCGCGAAGTGCGCTTCGACATCGGCGACGCTGATGCCGAAGCGGGCCGCGATCTGTGGATAGGTCATTTCATCGACGCGAATTGCGAGAAACACCTTTCGGTCCATGCCGTGCATCTGGTCCACGACGCGCTCGGCGCGCCACAGGCGAAGGCGTTCTTCGCGTGGCTTACGCGCGCTCATTCGCCTTCTCCCGCGAAGGCGAGGAGGAAATCGCTCGCCTTGCTCGCCTGACTGGCAGCGCGGAAAATCGCCTTGTCATCGCCCTGCAGAACCGACAGCCACGACGCGATATAATCGGAATGGCGCACGGTCGGCGCGATGCCGAGCGAAGCGCAGGTAAACGCCGCCGCCATTTCGGCGACAAGCTCTTCCTTGGCATAAGTCTCCGACCCGAACCCGCCCTTTTGGTCGCGGTCCAACCGACTGGCGTGACCGGTCCAGTGACCAAGCTCGTGGAGCGCGGTGCGATACCAGTTGACCGGTTCATGAAACGCCGCCTGCGGCGGCACCTGCACAAAGTCATGGCTGGGGCTGTAAAAGGCTTCACCGCCGCCGATATTGACGCGCGCGCCGGTCGCAGCGATCAGCGCATCGGCCTCGGCAATGGCAAGCACCGGATCAGGTCTGACCATCGGCGCGATGGTATCGTCGGGCAGTCCCTCGCACTGGTCGATGTTGAAGACGACAAAACGCTTCAAGAAAGCGACCTGCCGCGCCTCGCGGCCCTCGCCGCGCGCGGCTTCGGCCTCTGCCTTCGGCGTGAACCGGTCGGCATAGCAGATGACCGTGCCCTTCTCGCCGCGCCGGACGTTGCCGCCCGCTGCCTCGGCTTGCCGGCAGGTCAGCCAACGCTGTGACGCATAGCCTTTCGCGACGATCTCCGCCCACAGGATCAGCACATTTATCCCGCTATACTTGCGGCCCGTTCCTGCATTCTGCGGCATCGTGCATCCGCACGCCGCGCTATCCCAAGGCTGCACCCATGGCAGCCGCCCTTCTTCAAGCTCTGCGATAATCCGGTTGGTCACCTCCGAATAGAGGTTCGCCCGTTCGATCCTATCCGCACGCATATCCTTTCTCCTTCCAGCCACCGCACCCCGGCCCGGAAGGGGGCGGGGTGGGCGGTAGGAAGGAGCCGGCAGACCCGCATCAACGGGCGGGCTGCATCCGCAGGACCGGAACGCAGTGCAGGACCCGCGGCACGCGGGTTGTGGCCCGGCCGGGCGGGGCTAAGGCGAGTGACGCCCACCCTGCCCCCGCCGTGCCGGGACAGACCAACGCCGCCGCACAGCGGCGACCGCATGCGCGCCAGCGGCGCCCCCCACTCGCGAATCGGACAAGAGCCGCGCCGGTTACGGCGCGTCATTCCGACGCGCGGCCGTCGCCGACGGCCTCATTCGTTCTCCGCCGCGACATCGGTGGGACGCTGTGAGAAAAATAAATGCGGATACGCCAAGGCCGCCCGCAGACCTCCATGGACGCCGGCGGATACCGGCGGCCCTACGCCAGAAGACTACGCCGAAAATCGCGGTTTTATAAGGTGTTGACGTTAGCGCCGCTCATGCTCTCTTTATCTCGTGTCGACGCAAATTCGTTCAACAGATGGAGTAGAACAGCATGGCATTTCAATCTCCCCTCCGCCTCATGCGTCTCAATGAGGTGCTCGATCTGACCGGCCTCAGCCGTGCCACCCTCTATCGCAAGATCGCTGCCGGAACCTTCCCGACCCAGCACAAACTCGCCGAGCGCTGCTGTGGCTGGCGCGCCGGCGAAGTCGAAATGTGGCTGCGTAACCCGCGATCGTTCACCATAGCCGATCTCAAGCGCGAAGCGGCCTGAGCGGCCAGACACGGCAAAGCCCCGCGCCGCCGAGGCGGCGCGGGGTGAAAACCCGGCTTCAATTGTCGGGGTTCCAGATAATTGCATAGGCGTCGTCGCTATCTTGGCCAGCGGCGCGGCCGAGGTTGGCGTAGATGCGCCGCGGCCCGAACTCCGGAGCGGCGAGCGTCAGCGACACAAAGGGCTTGCCCGAGGTTTCGCCGATGCGGATCCAGCCGGCGCCGATCTCAACGCCTTCGGAATAGACCCGGTAGTCGGGCTGGACGTCGCCGTTCTTCGAGGGGTTCACACGGATCTCGATCGGGGCGCGGATCGAGAGGGTTTTGAGCTGGCCCACGAAGCCTTTTTCGATGGTGCCGTTCACAAAGCCGATAGCTGCCATTGGTCGTCTCGTGCGCCAAGAGTGGTGGGTAGGATCCACCACGCGCGATTATTGTCTCTGCGGGGTGAAAGGCCCCGTCCTCCACGTGCCGCAACACGGGGAGCGAAGTGGATGGGTGAGGTGAACCGGGTGC
>NZ_NISJ01000008.1:0-20000 GCF_002205635.1 Sphingopyxis witflariensis
GCACAACCTCCGCTTCACGCAGCTTGCCAATAATCTCTTCCGGGCGATGCTTCTTGCTCGGCATTCATAATCTCCTTCGTAATCCAAAATATCATCAATTTTGGACCACTCAGAAGGGGGCAGATCAATGCCCAGGCTTACGCCCGCTCCGACGTTGGCCGGCCCGGCCACGCCCGCGGAACCATAGATGCCGAGCGACACGCGCTTTCCAAGGGCGGTATTGACGCCGCCGAAAAGACGCTGATCATCTTGCGAGAGATCGTCGGCGCTTTCCGAGTAGCTGTAGCCGACATGCGCGGATGCCGATCCGCCGAGGCGAAGCGCCGCGCCCGCCTGGCCCGAGATCGTATCGTGCAGTTCGAAATTTTCGGGGTCGCCCATCCTCGTGAAATTGATCCCCGCGAACGGCGTGACGGCCCCCGCGGTGGTCGAAACATCGGCTCCGATCCAATAATCGGCTTTTCCCGTTCCCAGCCCCTTTTTCACCGACGCCGTCGGCAGTTTTGCCCCTGCGTTGAGTGATGCATTGACCGCCGGGATGCCCAGATCATATGCGACCCCCAACCTGGCGTCGCCGAAGCCGGCACGGCTGCGAACCTCTGCCGGCCGCGACGGATCGACGAGAATCGGAAGTCCCAGCGGACCGCTCGGTGCCACCACATTGCCGGGTCCCGAAACCCGGACATAGGGCAATTGCGCGCTGATGCGCAGCCGGCCGGTCGTCAACCTTCCGGTTATCGGCATCGTCAGCTTCTCTACCTCCGCGTCGCCATCGAGTTCGAACCGCTGATATTCGACGGCCGAAAGCATCTCGGCACGGGCCGCTGACTCCGGTCGGACGAGCCGGGGCGCCTCTTCGCCGGTCTGAGCTTTCAGCGATGAAGGCAGAACAAGGAGCAGCAGGACATAAGCGGTGGCGTAACGCAAGACGGTCTCCGGTCGGTAATGGCTTCTGGTCGTAAAACGTCCGCGCGTGCCGATTTAATCCATGGCGGCAAGAAAGGGCGCCGGCCTTTGCGTTTCCGCCTTTGGTCGCTGGCCTCACGAGCTCGGAATCGGCCCTGCCGGCCTGTCTTGAACGCGCGCCCCGACGCCCCCATTGCCCCGTCGACAACGATCAGTTCGGCTCCAGCACAGCCGCCATAAACATCCCGAAGAACGTCGGCCAGCGCGCGACTCCTTCCCGGATTTCAATTGGGGTACTCATGCAAGGCTTTCCCGCCCCCACATGCGTGTCCGAGCCTGTCCGCTTGGCTCCCTACGGATGAAATCGCATCGCCGATCGGGCCCGGTTTTCCCCATACGGGCGACTATCGCTAATGGCCGAAAAGCGGTCAGGACAGGAACCTTCGCCCGCAGGATGCGTCCTACGCGATATCTTTCAGAGGAGGTTCCAATGGCTGATGAAATCCACACGACCCGCGAACCCGACGGCACAACACATACCACCACGATCGTCGATCGCGATCCGAAACGCGTTGGTGGGACTGGGATGACGCTCCTCGTCCTTGCCGCACTGGCCATAGCCGCATTTGTCGCGTTTCAATTCCTCGGCAACGAGAGGGCCGAAACAGGCGCCGTCACCGAGGCGGCGCAGAAGGTCGGGGATGCTGCTCAGAATGTTGGCGATGCGGCCCAGGAAGCCGTCAAATAGCGGCAGCTCCATGCGCTACGGCAGGCGGAAGTTTCACGTTTTGTTGAGCGGAACTTTCAGACCCCAAAACGATTGAACGAGAAGCCTTGGCTTCCGTGTCACGACCCCCGGGAGAAAGGGCTAACGGCTCCGGTCAGGCGATGGATCTATCGCCTTTCTGATGCCTTCAGGCCGCAACCGCCTGAAGGTGGATGGAGCTTTCTCCTGGGTTGCCATTCAGGGGAACGAAAAGGCCTCGCCCTCCGCGGGGCCTTTTTGCTGTGCTCCATATTTCACGCGCGCCACCAGTGGACGATATTGTTGCTCCATCTGCTACCGCACAAAAGCAAAAGGGGGCGACTAAAACCGAATGGCTATGCGCTGCCTTGGGGAACAAGCGAAATCTTGCTTCGGCGGATCGATCGGGAACGCGCTACGTTTTTTCTGACCATTGTTTTTCCAAGAATTATCACCATATCCATGTTGCTAACGTCGCATGCGACGGAATTTTTACGCCATCAGCGCCGATCTTCCCTTCTCACGCCACCAGCCCCGTCCGCGCTTTTGCTGACGGGTTTCGTTTTCGTGAAAGGAAACATCCCATGCCAATCGGCACCGTAAAATTCTTCAACTCCGACAAGGGCTATGGCTTCATTGCAAATGAAGATGGCTCGGGCGACAGCTTCGTCCACGCCACCGCCGTAGAACGCGCCGGAATGGCGTCGCTCGACAAGGACCAGCGTCTTTCCTACGACCTTGAAAAGGGTCGCGATGGCAAGATTTCGGCGGTCAACCTCCAGTCGGCCTGATCGCGCATAAGGCTTCTCTATTCGCGTCATCAAACCGATCGACCGTAGAGTTTAGCCTATGCAAATGTGACGGTTGCGCCGTTGCTTCTGCTGGCCGGATCGCCTTCGGCGTCCGGCCAGTCGTTCATTACACGATCCAAAACCATGCTGGCGCGTTGTCGTCCTGCCCGCGGCTCCCGCCGTTGCGGCAGAGCGCAACGCATCGGCCGCTACGAAGTTAAAAATATGCTACAGAATTTATCTCTATTCCCCGCGCTGTCGGGGCTTTCGCTCGCCGGTAAGGCGATCACCTTATCCCCGGCCAGACGACGCTCGCCGACGCTTTCGCGTCGTCAGCTCCGCCAGCTCATCGCCGACATGATCGGCTGATCGGCAGGAGAGTGCAGCCATGAAGTATCGGTATTAACGCTGCTCATTGCCTTGGATTCGCCCGGAAAGCGGATGGCATGCAGGTCGCTTAGACATTCTGCTACCTGTGACCAAAATTCGGCTTCCCGATATTCGCCCGCCGCCATCAGTTTCTGAACTTGCTGCGCAATGATGTCGGGACCTGAGTCCCCGTACCGGCGCTCCGCAGCGAGCGCCTGACTCCAAAGGTCATGGTCAGCCTGCATTCCCATCTGTGCGACTCCGATTATATTTGGGTGGATCATAACACCGGAACCGCGAGCGTCAAAAAATGCGTTTTCTGGAGGATTCGATCGTACCCCAGCCTGAAAGTTCATAATTGGCCGTTTTCGAACCGATAGATTCGGGAAAATTCGCGCCGCAGTCGATAAAGACCCATGCTTGCAATTGCGCCGTACATCGGGATAGGGGCCGCTATTCGCAATGGACCCGGTGCAACTCCGGGTGGCTATTCCGGCCGCCGATCCGCCGGACAACATCGCACATGCAAATCGAGAGCGTCCTTCCGGACGCCATGTGTCTTGATGTGAGCTTTTCATGTTCAACGGACTTTCCGCTTACCGCCAGCAATGGTTCGCCGGCGCCGCGACCGCACGCGCCGATATTCTCGCAGGGATAGTTGTCGCACTCGCCCTTATCCCCGAGGCGATCGGATTTTCGATCATTGCGGGCGTCGATCCGCGCGTGGGTCTCTACGCCTCGATCGCGATTGCGATCGTCATCTCCTTCACCGGTGGACGGCCCGGAATGATCTCGGCGGCGACTGCCGCGGTCGCTGTGCTCGTCATTCCGCTCGTCCGCGATCATGGTGTCGAATATCTTTTCGCCGCGACGATCCTGATGGGCCTCATCCAGATCATCGCCGGCCTGCTGCGGCTCGACCTCGTCATGCAATTCGTGTCGCGCTCGGTAATCACGGGGTTCGTCAACGCGCTCGCGATCCTCATCTTCATGGCGCAGCTCCCGCAGCTCATTAACGTGACCTGGGAAGCCTATGCGATGATCGCGGGCGGGCTTGCCATCATCTATCTGCTGCCGCGTCTCACCAAAGCGGTGCCATCGCCGCTCGTGGCAATCCTCGTCCTGTCGGTCATCAGCATCTGGTTCGGCCTGCCGGTGAACACCGTCGGCGATATGGGCAAGCTGCCCGAAGGATTGCCGAGCATCGTCCTGCCGAACGTCCCGCTCACCTTGGAGACGCTGCAGATCATCCTTCCCTATTCGCTGACGATGGCCGCGGTGGGCTTGCTTGAATCACTGCTCACCGCACAAATCGTCGATGACATGACGCACACCGACAGCGACAAGCGCCGCGAGTGCGCGGGGCAAGGTAGCGCCAACATCGCCGCCGCCTTGGTCGGCGGCATGGGCGGCTGCGCGATGATCGGCCAGTCGGTCATCAACGTGACCTCGGGTGGCCGCACGCGGCTTTCGACCTTCACCGCGGGGGCGACGCTGCTCATCCTGCTCGCCGTGCTCGGACCCTATGTCGGCCGCATGCCGATGCCCGCGCTCGTTGCGGTCATGATCATGGTGTCGATCGGGACCTTTAGCTGGAATTCGATCGCCAACCTGCGCCGCCATCCGCCGACCTCGTCGATCGTTATGGTGACGACCGTGGTCGTCGTCGTGGCGACGCACGACCTGTCACTCGGCGTCCTCGCCGGCGTATTGTTATCGGGTATCTTCTTCGCCGCGAAGGTCCAGCGGATGTTCGAAGTACGCCGCGACATTACCGAAGACGGCATACGGGCAACCTATTTCGTGACGGGGCAGATATTCTTCGCCTCGGTCGAGCGCTTCACCCGCAGCTTCCTCGCGGACGAAACCGCCGCTAACATTCTCATCGACGTTTCAGCGGCGCATTTCTGGGACATTTCGGGCGTCGGTGCGCTCGACAAGGTCATTGCGCGCCTGCACCGCAAGGGCCACTCGGTCGAGGTCGTCGGCTACAACCGGGCAAGCGCCGACATCGTCGATAAGTTTGCGCTGCACGACAAGACCGGTTTCGAACTCGGCGCGGTTCCGCACTAACGCCTGGCAGGGAATGATCGACGACAGGCCGTCGGTTCTGATCGCTGATCGGAAGCGGCGGACCGTTCGGCGCCGAGGGAAGCTGACTCGCTAGTTAGCGGCCTGGGCGCGAGTAGCCGGGAGAGGGCTTCCTTCGGTCATGCCGAGCGGGTGGGCGGGTCGGCAGTGGCCCGGCCGGTCGCCGCCTCCGACCAGACCGGAAGATTCTGTGCCCATTTTCGTAGCCAGGCTGGTACGCGCTCGGCGCTGATCGCGCGGCTGAAAAGATAGCCTTGCGCGATATCGCAGCCCAGGCTGCGCAGCTGGACTAGCTGATTATCGTTTTCTACTCCCTCCGCGACCGTGACGATGTTCATACGATGCGCAATGTCGATCACGCCGTGAACGATTGCGAAATCGGCGCTGTCCGCGCTGTCGAGGCGTGAAATGAACGATCTGTCGATCTTCAGCACATCGACCGGAAACTGCTGCAGATGCGTCAATGAAGCATAGCCCGTCCCGAAGTCGTCAAGCGCGATCGACACGCCCTCGGCTACCAGCGCTCGCAAAGCCCGCTCAACATTGAGCGCGAGATGATCGACGAAGACGCTTTCCGTCACCTCAAGCTCAAGCAAAGTCGGTGGCAGGCCAGCCCGCTTAAATTTTTCGAGAATGCGATCCGCGAAGTCGTCACGCCTGAAGTCCGCAAGCGCGCCGTTGATCGCGATGCGACCGAAGGCAACCCCCTTATCGCCAAACTCCACAATGTCAGCGAGTACGCGATCGATCATCCGGTCGGTCAGCTCGCTCGCCAGCAGGCTGTCATCGAAGGCGGCCTGGATGCTGTCGGGGGGCTGAAGACCGCGCCGATGATGGTGCCAGCGCAGCAAAGCTTCGAAACCGATGACGTCGCCGCTGCGAAGGTCGATCTTTGCCTGATAGAAGGGGATGATCCGATCGTCGCGGAGAGCCTCGCGCGCCTCGCGCAGCATAGACCTGCGGCTCTCTGCGGCCTCACGCTGTCGATAGGCGTGCAATCCGGGACCCCACCGTTCTTTCAAACAGGTTGCTGAGAATGTGTCCTTTTTTGCTCGCCTGAGGGGTCCCGATGGCCGCCGATCCCAGTACTGCGTCAACTGTCGTTCTGGCACAATTTCAGTGTGATAGCTCAAATTAGCCGGGGTCCGGCTTTGGGTGCCGATTCACAGCCGAGGTTATGCTGAGCTTGCCCGATCGCGAGCATAGGTCGGCCGCTCACCTTGGCCGCAATTCACTGGGTCAGGTGCCGGTCCTTGAACTGGACGATGGCACGACGATCTCCGAAACGATCGCGATATGCCGATATCTCGACGAACTGCACCCTGATCCGCCACTATTTGGAGACAATGCGAAGCAAAGGGCGATGGTCGATATGTGGACGCGCCGGATTGATATCCAGATCGGGGAGCCCACGAAGATGTTCTGGCGCCACGCGCATCCGGCTACCGCCGCGCTGATCGAACAGCACAAAGTTTTTGGCGAATCCAACCGAACGGTGCTGGCGCGCGCCATGCAGTGGCTCGATACCGATTTAACGGATGACCGGTCGTTCCTGACCGGCGACAAGTTCACGATTGCCGATATCGCCGCCGTTACGGTCATCGATTTCGCAGCGCTAATCGGGCTCGATCCTGTGGCGGGGAACCCGGCTGTAGAAGCTTGGCATGCCCGCGTATCCTCGCGGCCAAGCGTGTCGAGTGAGCCATTCAACTAGCGGAACAAGTCCTCCCGGCCTCCTTCCGAATATTGAACGTCGCCTCTTCCAGGCCTCTACCTCTGCAAACGAAACTGGCGCCTTCTTGAAGCCGGGCCGGAAGCATCTCTGTCGTTCGCTTTCAGATTGAGGTCGAGGGCGGCCCAAGAAGAACCTCACGTTGGACAGTAATTGGCCGGTAGGAGACTGACCGCTTCTTGGCACCGAACCGGGTATAGCGGACCTTGCCAATGTGACGAACGTCAAAGAGTGCGGCGGCCGCAGCATCTGGGAGATCGCCATTTTGCAACTTCGAGGACTCGGGCTTAGAAACTGGCGTTCGTCGACAACTTCACGGTGATCTTTACCACCCACTCTCGGCGGCAGCCGACATGATACAGGCAGTCGCAAACAGAGATTGCTGAAATTTAGCCTGCCGTTCGCCAAAGAAAGCAACTTGCAAATTGATCGTGGCTGTCTGTTTTGCGGCGTCGACCGGGGTGCCACCCGAGCCGAAGCAAGTCCATTTCTGGATGCCAACTCCCGCCCCTTGCACGACGATGATCACAGCTGCCCCTCCACGTGCGGTGAGGATGGCCCGAATGCAGGCCTCGCTATTCGAGGCTGCGCATGCCCGCACCTTACTGCGATCAGTCCCCGGGGCAGCCCGCTCGAACGCGCCGGAGTAGGCCGCCAGCGTAACATAGGCTTCAGCAAGGCCTTCTTCGCCAAGGTCAGCGGAGTAGGCAATCACATCGATCCGCGGCGGCGGCGGTGCCGCGAAGGCCGGTGTGACCATTAGCATCGAAGGGAAGAAGAGCGCAAGCAATGAGCGGCTGACGATGGGCAATGACTTCTCCCGATAAAATTCCGGCGGCTTTGGCGTCGCCAGCGTCCGTCAATGGAATTCCGCGACTTACGGTCCGGCGTTTTGCTTAGCGGCTACCCGCCATATTTCCAAATTGCTTCGCTACGACGTGTCGGTTAGCCCGGAGCCGGGAGAAATGCCTATGCGAGCCTGGCCAATCTTGGTTTCAATATGTCTGATCAGCATGCCAGCACAGGCGGCAGAAAAAACGACCTATGGGTGGTGCGAACGGCGCGAACCGACGGACATATATCGCATGTCAGGGCTCATGCAAAAATCGCCGAGCACGTCCACGGTCGACATCGAGAACGCTTTTCGCGCTTCTCTTGGAACCGAAGAGAGCGTCACCTGCTGGTTCTATTATTCCAGCCCCAGCGAAGGCGAAGACTATTTCAACCGGCGGCAGTACGTGATCACGACCGAGGAGAAGCGCCAGTTCACAGTAACAGGATGGACCGGTCCCTATGCGATCACCGGCAAGCCGGCGCCTAAACCCGCCGGAGCCGCTCTGACGGTAGAAGCGGCCCCTGTCGCACAGCCTGATGCAGAAGCGGCAGCGCGGGCCGCAATAATCGCGCAGCGCCGCGAAGTGGATGCTCGCGTCGGTGCGGCAGCCCGTGCCGCGCAAGCAGATGCTGAATATCAAGCAAAGCTCAGCAAGTTTTTCGAGGAACTGCGCCGCCGAGGACGCGCCCAATGAAGGCCTTTCTGGCTGCGGCCAGCCTTTTTGCGATCCCGATAGCCGGTGCGCAGGTGCCTACGGGTAGCGCGCAGACGTTCCCCGATCTGCGCGAGACGACGCCACCGGAACCATCGCCACCGCGCGGATCGCCCCCCCGCATCATTCCCGGCACGCTGGTGAAGATGTCGGGGGGCGACGCCAATCTGCGGCAGTTTGTGGCGCTGGCCGGAAGCGAGATCACAATCACACTGCGTGGCACAGGCCTCATCGCTGCAGTCCTTTATGACGCCGAAGGCACTGCCCTTGCCGCGCGGGAGGCGACGACCGTCGCGCGCATTCGGCAAAAACTGCCCAAAGACGGAGTCTATTATCTCGCGCCCATTGCTCCGCCGGGTTCACAACTCGAGTTGTCGCTGGATTTGGCACTTCCCCCGCCGCCGCCAGAACCGGACTGGATGCGCAGAATCACGAAGCTCCCGACGATCGCGACCGATTACGGACCGGCATTCCCAATCGCTCCCGGGCAATTAATCTCGGGCAATTTTGCACAGGCGGCTGTGTCCCGGTTCGACCCAGCGCGGGCGGCCGTCCTCTACCGCTTCGAAGGGCGATTGGCGCAGCGCGTGAAGGTAGCGGTGCGTTCTTCCGATGCCCACAGCCTAGTCTGGATAGCGCGCGGCCCGAGCGATCCGAAAATGCTCCGTTCGAGTGACGCCCAGTATAAAGGCGACGTGGGTTATGACAGCGTGCTCGATCGATACCTGCCGGCCGACGGAACATATTTCATAATCGTTCAAGCCTATGCCGACGGACCGAAAGGTCAGCGCGACCTATCTGCCCCAGGGCCGTCCGCCGGCGAATTCACTATCGAGATGCAGCTGAAGTGAGAATCTCACATCGAAGCCGATCACGATCGCCTAAGCCGCAGTGCTTACCGATGCTGGCCGGAAGCGGACGGACCGATTTTAGTCCGGAATCTGGAGAAGCAGACATCCGGACCAAAAACGCTGCGAAGCAAGAGCTTAGGACGCAGGTACGCGGCTCTCGATAGCGGACTCGATCAGCCCCTGCATTTCCTGCTCCAACTCCGTGCCCTTGCGGTCGCCGCCGGTCGAAATCTCGGCGGCAATCAGACCATAATAGCCGGTCTCGCGGTCGATCCAGCCAACCCAGCCATAAGCGCCCGGCGATGAATTGATCTTCGACGTCGCGCAGGCCGACGGCGTATCGCATTCGACGAAAGATCCGAGCGCATATTCCCAGTTCGCTGCACCACCCGGGACGAAAACGCGCGGCAGGCCAGTTGTGCGCGGCTGGGTGAATCCCGTCATGTCGGTGATGAAGGTGCCGCCGAGCAAAGCGCGGAGCAACTTGGCATAGTCTCGGGCCGTCGAATAGGCGCCGCCTGCGACCCAAGGGTTAGTCGGCGCGCTGCCTGACGGATCATACCATGTCGTGCTGGTCATTCCGAGCGGCGTCGTCACATGCTGGGCGAAGAGTTCATGAAAACTCCGCTCGCGCGCGGGTGTCGTTCCGGGCTGGATGCTGACGTCCTTCGCCTCGAGATAAGCGGCGGCCACCTGAATGCCGTGCGGACCATAGCTATATTGCGCCCCCGGCGCATTGCCGGGCCGCAGGATGTCGTACCGCAGGTCGTGGATACTCTTCGCGCAATTATAGATCGTCATCGCGGGCAAAAGCTGGCAACCGCCGACGAGCGGGCTGGCGTTGAAGCCCGAGGTCATAGACAGCGCATGCTTCAGCTTGACGTCCTTCTTGGTCCCGATCGTCGTCCAGAACGCAAGCGGCGGGCGCATCGAGTCCTCCAGCGTGACGATGCCGGCCTGCGCCATCCGCATCGCCAGCGTGCCAGCGAACCATTTCGACGCCGACGCCAGCGGCGTCACCCGGTCGATCCCGAAACTGCCCTTTTCATAGGCGAACAGATAGTCCGGATCGGTTGCATTGCCGACGATGATATAGGCGTTGGCGACCTCGCTGTCGGCATCGATTGCCGCCTGCAAGGCTGTCCAGTCATAAGTATAGCCGCCGACGGTCGCCGTCAGGCTCGCCGGGGCTACCGGCGCTGAGACTAATGCAGTAGACTTCGCAGCGACCGCCGCGGTCGGCGGCAACTGAACCATAGGGCGGGCATCGTCCGCCTCGCCGCCCATCAAGCCACCTTGCGCAAAGGCACCCGCGCCAATTACCGCCACGCCTGCGGCAAGCCAGGCCCATGTCTTTCCTGTCACCATATCGTCTCTCCCGTCTTCTTCGTTGCACGCTTCGAAAGGAGGCACCGCACAAAGGCGCGGTGGAATGCGGCGTGATCGCCGCCTGATCAGAACGAGATTCGTCCTTCAACGCCGATCACCCGCGGCTGACTGTATCGATTGATCGTCGGCGCCTGCGCGACATAATAGGTCTTGTCGAACAGGTTGTTCGCAAAGGCGCTGATACTGATCTTCCCGAACTCGACCCCGACGCGCAGATTGACGAGCACATAATCGTCAAGGTCGACCGAGGTCGCGGTCAGTTCCTGCTTCCCGCCCCATTGGCCGCTGACAAGGATGTTGCCGGTCAACGAAACATCCTTCACGACCGGATAGCGCAGGTTGAGATTGGCGGAAGCAAGCCAGTCCGGCACCTGCGCCAGGTCCAGCCCGTCGTATCGCCCGCTCTTCACCTTCCCGCCCTGCCGCGATCCGCTCAGCGCCAGGCGCCCATTGCCAGTGCCAAGGTCGAAGCCTTGGCTATACTCGGCCTCGACACCCCAGCTCTTCGCATCGCCGGCGTTGGTAAGATAGCTGACCGCCGCAACCGGACAGGTCGGGTTGGTGAGCGCACAGCCGTCATCAACCTGCGCAATCAAATCCTCGAGTTCGGTATAATAGCCCGCAACGGCGAAATAGCCGCGACGCATCGGACTACCCTTGAAGCCGACCTCATAACTGGTGCTGTTTTCGTTGCCGAACAGCACTTGCACCGGACTTGGCGCGCGTGGATCGGACAGACGCGTGTTGAAGCCGCCGGCGCGATAGCTGCTCCCGACCTTGGCATAAGCGAGGAGATCACGCGTCAGCTTGTACGACAGCGTGGCATTATACGACAGATTGTCGGCGGCAATGCTATCATCGATGATCCGCGAAGGCCCGCCGGTTTCGAGCCCGGTGCCCAGATCATAAAGCCGCGCGGTGATGCTGCGGCTATCGTGCGTATAACGCAGTTCGCCAGTGATATTCAGGCTGTCGGTCAGGTCGAAACCGAGCGACCCATAAGCAGCGTAGCTTTCGAAATGCAGCCGTGCAGGCGCGATATTGCCCGGCGATACATTGGCAAGCGTCGGCGTCCGCGTCGTCGTTACCGAGAAATCGCTATCGAGGAGCAGCATCTCCGCGCCCACTAACCAGGTCAACCGGTCGCCCGATCCGCTGACATGGATGTCCTGCGAGAAATTGTCGGTGGTATCGACCACATATGAGGCGCTGCTCGGGTCGAGCGGGGTCAGCGGGCCGACTTCGCCCGCAGCGCGGGCACGCGCCAGTTCGGCGGGACTGACCGCATCATTGTCGAGATCATATTCGCTGTGGCGTTTGCGGAACGATGTCGTCGAGGTCAGATTCGCTGCGCCAAGGTCGACCCGCAAGATCGCCTGCAACCCGTCGACATCCTGCGATGCGCGCGGCGCGGTGCTCCATGGATAACGGAAACGGTCCTGGATATAGCCGCCGGGAAAACCCGGCGTACCAGCCGGAATGAAGATCTGATAATGGATCGACGGCGTCGTCAACCGCTGCGTCTCGGCCATGATGATCGCATCGACCGGGCCGCGCTTCAGGCGGATCTGCCCACGCAAGCCATGGCCCTTTTGCCGGTCGAAATAGACATCATTGTCGGGATTGTAGAAGAACCCCTTGTCCTGTTCGATCAGGTCGCCGCTGATCCGCGCCGCAATGCCGTCGCCCAGCGGCACATTGACCGCACCCTGCAATTGCAGGCTGTTCGTCTCGAAGCCGTATCTTACGCTGCCCCAGCCCGACAGGTCGAATTCGGGTTCGGCCGAGATGATGTTGATCGCGCCGCCGACCGCGTTGCGGCCATAAAGCGCGCCCTGCGTGCCGCGCAGCACCTCCACCCGGCCGATATCGAGCATGTCGAGACGCGTGTAGTTGCGCCCGCCGACCGGCCCGCCCGCGATATAGGCACCGTTGCGATAGAGGCCGACACTCGGGTCGCCATTGGTCGCGCGCGCGGTCGACGAGGCCCGGATCGATATCTCGGACGTGATCGACGAGTTGAGGTTGTTGAAGCGCACGCTTGGCTGATCGGCCAGCAGTTCGCCGCTGCCGGTCGCCCCGCCACGATCATTAAGCGCAGCTATGTCGATCACCGACGCCGCAGTCGGCACATCGGACAACCGTTCTTCGCGCCGCCGCGCTGTCACGACGATCGCACCGTCATCGCCCGCTTCCTCCGCCGCACCAGCCGCGAGAGCCTCGGGAGCCTCGGGAGCCTCGGGAGCCTGATCCTGAGCGGAAGCAGGCGCCGCAGTGAACACCCAGAGCGCGGCCGTGCCGAAAAGAAGCTGCGCCTTGCGTCCCATAAGTCTCTCCCATGTGTTTATTGCGATTATTATCGATAATTTTGTGCAAATGAACGCGCGAGTCAAGCCGGAAACATCGCCGCAGCGGCGACGCCAGTCAGCGGTGGGCGGGAATGATCGCGGTCAGGAAGTCGCGAACCGCTTGTGCCGTAGCGGCAAGCGGTTCAGGCGCGACGACAGAAAGATCATCGGTCGGCGCATGATGATGGCGGTGCGCGCCGAAGATTCCAGCGTGGTACGGATAGCCCGCCTTGACCACTTCAGAGAGTTCGCCTGCCACACCCTCGCTCGAAGGGTAAGCCATCTCAAGCCCAGGCAGCCCTTTGAAAATCGCCCGCGCGCGATCAACGAAAGCCGTCGAAGTCATTAGGAAGCGGAACGGGTCAGCGCTCGGCAGCGGCAGCAGCCGCCCCGGCATTTCCTGATAATCACGCGTCGCGACATTCGCGCCAAGGTGCAACCAGAGATCGGTTTCGGCGGGCGGCGGCCCGACCTTTTCGACGATATGACTCGCACCCAGATTCTCATATTCATGCCCACTGTTGCAGACGAAGAGCAGGCTGTGATCGGCAAAAGCGTGCGGCATCCACTCGGCCAGCGCCAGCCAGATCGCGAGCCCCGGGCCGCGTTCGCCCGCACAATCTGTCCAGCCCGAACGCGGCGTGGATACGACCACCCAACGGCGCCCGTCGCGCACGCGCCGCGCCACAACATTCTCTGCGGCCCGCAAACCGCCCTTACCGTCCAGCACCAGCGTCGCCGACAGGCCGCGCCGCGCCGCCTCGATGACGGGCGACGCCAGCCGGGGCGCCAGCAATGCGAGCGGCCTGTCCGACAATGGCGCATCGGCCGGCGCATTGAGAAGCAGTGCCTCGCCGGTCGGCCCCGTCGTCACCAGGATCACCGCAGCCGCCCCCCGCGTCAGCGCGTCGGTCAATGGATCGCACACCGCCCGGTCGAGCAGGCTCGACCAGCGACGATAGGGCAAGCGCACCACCGCAATCGCTCCATCCAAGTTATCGCTCACATCGGCAAGCCGCAGCGGTGCGTCAATCCCGCCGGGCCCTGTTGGAACCGCCAGTGGCTGCGCCACCAGAGGAATTTTCCGGTCGTCGAGCCTCAATTCGCTTGTCGCCGCCTCGAACCAGGGCGCGTCGAACGACTGGCGCTCAACTGCAAAACCGGCATCAGACAGTCGCCGCGCGGTCCAGTCGGCAATCCAGCGGTCTCCGATCCCGCCCGACTGCTTGCTACCTGCTTCAGCATAGGTCTTCACATCGGCGAACAGCCGCTCGGACGCGAATGGGTCGCTGCCCCCAGCAGCGGCGGCGGACGCTGCCTCCAGCATGATCGGCGCGGAGATTCCCGCCTTGAGCAGGCTCCGCCGGTCGGTCCATACGCCCGTCACGACGTACGCGCCCGGCGGCGGCCGGATTTTGCGGTGCTCCGCCGCGCCTTATATTCCGCCATCGCCTCAGCAAAATTCTGCTGTGATGTCGCGATCAGGTCCCGCGCCACGCGATCGGCGTCGTCAGGCTCACGCGCAACGATGTGCCGGCAAAGCTGTTCGTAAAGCACCGCCGAGCGGCGGCCCACCTCGCCCTCACCATGCGCCGCGATAAACTCGTCGGTGTAGACATTGTGCTGCCAGCGCGCGAGCAGCGCCAGACGGTCGAGCAGCTCCAGCGCCATCGGGGCGTTCGAGCGCTTGGCGATGAAGCGCCCGATCCGGTTGGAGACCCGCAAATGCTCGGCAGAGTTGGACGTCCGCTCGGTCACATCCTTATATTCGATCAGCCGGTGCATCAGTTCGCGCCCGTCGCGGTCGCTCATCGCTGTGCAGGCCAGGCGGCAGACGACGCCGAACAGCGCCTTCCACAACTCATAGATTTCATCGGCGCCATGATCGTCGACGTCGATCGCATAAGCGCCGCGCCAAGGCACGACCTTGACCAGTCCGATGCTGGCGAGATGACGAAAAGCCTCACGAACAGGAGCATGACTTACATCGAAACGCGCCGCGATCTCGCGTTCGCGCAGCCAGGTTCCGGGCGGGATGCGCCATTCCACGATGTCGTCGATCAACAGGCGCGCGATCACGCGGTCCTGCGTCGGCGCGCTGTCGTCTTCGGTCTTCGTCGCGGCCATTGTTCTCCGTTCGGGCTATTGCTCGCGCCACCATCCTAATCGGACGGCCCACACGCGCAAATGATGATTGCAAACGACATTATTATCGATAATATTTACAAAGACAAGCAATGGAAATGGAGCCGGACTTGAAACGCATTGCCCCCCTTCTTCTCCTTCTCGCCGGCTGCGCCACCATCCCCGCCGCACAGGCCAAGCCCTCTCCTCTGCCCGGCTGCGCCGAAGCGCTCGTCTATTCGTCAGCTCATAACGGAGTCGCGCTGCTGGTGCTGGAGGACGGGAAGATTCGCTGCCGTTCGGCCGACACCTCAACGCCGCAGGAGCTTTGGTCGGGGACCAAAAGCCTTGTCGGTTTGATGGCGGCGGCGGCGGTTCAGGACGGCCTGCTCACGCTCGACGAGCGCGCGGCGGATACGCTCACCGAATGGCGGGACGATCCACAAAGGGCGGCGATCACGATCCGCCAACTGCTCACGATGACGGGGGGACAGGCCTCGACCGTCGGCAGGCCGCTGGGCTATCTCGATTCTGCCAGGGCACCGCTGACCGCCGCGCCGGGGGCGAAATTCCAATATGGCCCAGCGCCGATGCAAATCATCGGCGAAATTATGCGCCGTAAGCTCACCGTCGCCGGTCTCGACCCCAATCCCCGCACCTATATCGAGCACCGGATCCTCACCCCGATAGGCGTCAAGATCGGAAGCTGGCGGAACGGCCCCGACGGCGCACCGCTGATGCCACAAGGCCTTGTGCTCGCGGCGGATGAATGGGCCCGGATCGGCGAGTTCGTTCGCAGCGGGGGCACCCTCAATGGAACGCCGCTCATCGATCCGGCGACCCTTGTCGAGTTGTTCAGGGGCAGCGACGCCAACCCGGCCTATGGCCTGACCTGGTGGCTACCGCGAGCAAGTGCCGCTGGCGACCCCGTCACGCGCTCCACCGACATCGTCGAGCACGCCGACAAGCTCCCCGCCGACCTCGTGGTCGCGGCGGGCGCGGGCGATCAGCGTCTGTATGTCATCCCCTCGCGGCGCCTGACGATCGTCCGGCAGGCAAAGCTCGATATCGCAGCACTCGCCGCCGGCAAGGCGAGTGGCTGGTCCGATGCCCATTTCCTGTCATTCTTCCTGTCGCCAACCAGCCAATAAAAGGGCTCTTGGCCGATTGCGGTCGGTCGGCTTTCAGGTTCAGATCGAAAGAAGCAGCCGTTCGCTGTGAAGAGCTAAGCGTTCATCAGTCGGCTTGCCGAAGCGAAATCGAGACGCCATCAGAATTGTCGAACAGGGAGAGATCGCCCCGGACGTGCCCAAGGACGACGATGCCCGGCGCAGGCACATGTCCCGCTCGGTAGTAGATCACAAAATCCCGGTCGCCCCATAACCCCAGCGTGCCGACCGAAAATTCGGTCTGCCGGCCGCCACCGGGCAGCGCCGACGGGAGGACGCCCGTCTTCTCCTGGCGAAGATGATCGCGCATCTGTATTTTCAGCGGCAGCATCGCTGCGAGCGCCCGCGCCGCCTCGTTATCCGCCAATTTGGCACTCAGTTGAGTCCTATCGGATGCAATCAGTATCTCCATCGGATGCATGCCGATCCCTTTCTCAGTTGCAGTGATTGGCGAACCCATTTGCGTGGCGGATTCCCTGTGGACGTCACCTCCAGGTTCGACACTCGAACTGCTCGACGCTGCAGGAGGGCTGCAAGCGCTTAGCGTCAAGGCGCCAATCGCTATCGCCGCTCGGCGCATCACTGGGGCCCGTTCGCATAGTGATCGTCATGCACATGCTCCATCCATTCGACGGGTGAGCCATTATCGGCTTCCTGTACGGCGATGTGGGCCATCGAACTGGTCGGAGTTGCACCATGCCAATGGCGCACGTCAGGCGCACACCATATGACATCGCCGGCATGGATGGCCTCAATCGGACCGCCTTCGACCTGGGTCCACCCGCTCCCTTCCAGAACCACGAGACGCTGCCCCAGCGGGTGCTTGTGCCACGCGGTGCGGGCGCCCGGCTCGAAGCGCACCAAGGCCGCACCAACCTGCGACTGCCCTTTCGGGTTGAACAGCGGGGTGATGGTGACGGGGCCCGTGAACCATGCGTCTGGCCCGCGGGCGGGCGGTCGTGCCGCGCTCCGACTGACTTCCATCCCCGCACCATCGGCGGCAGCGCTACGCACATCGGTCGCCTCGCTTAGCGCGGGCGAGCCTCGTTGGGGCTCCGGCGTGCACGCCAGCAATGGAAGGGTACAGGCAATTACCGTCAGGAGTTTCATCCTTTGCCTCCAGCCAGGTGCTGCTCGAAAAAGGTCGTGAACTTGTCGAACGGGATCACATTGGCCTGCTGCCGGTTTGATGGACGCCGAGATAAGTTCATTCAGGCTACCCCAGCTTCACGTTCGAAGTCGATGGGACTGAGGTAACCCAGGGTCGAGTGACGCCGGGTCGGGTTGTAGAAGCATTCGATATAATCGAACACGTCGGCCTTCGCCTGCGCCCTCGTGCGGTAGATTTTCTTCCCGATCCGCTCGGTCTTGAGCGAGGAGAAGAAGCTCTCCATGGCGGCATTATCCCATACATTGCCGGACCGGCTCATCGAGCAGGTAACCCCATTATCGGCCATCAGCCGCTGGAACTGCTCGCTGGTATATTGGCTTCCCTGATCCGAGTGATGCAGCAGCGCGTCGGGTTTGCCACGCCGCCAGATCGCCATGATCAGCGCATCGGTGACGAGCTGGGCTGTCATGGTGGCGCTCATCGACCATCCGACTACCCGGCGCGAGAACAGGTCGATCACCGCAGCAACGTAGAGCCATCCTTCGGCCGTCCAGATATAGGTGAAGTCTGCGACCCACTTCTGGTTCGGCCTGTCTGCCGTGAACTGGCGATCCAGCACATTGCCGGCGATGACCGACCGCTCGCCATGATCCTTGGGAAGCCCGCGTCGCCGCGGCCTTGCTCGCAGACCCTGCGCCCGCATCAGTCGTTCGATCCGGTGCAAGCCGCAGGATACCCCGTCGGCCAGCAGATCGTGCCAGACACGGCGCGCACCATAGGTGCGATAACTTCCTACATGGCTGGCACGGACCTTGGCACCGATCACCTCGTCGTCGCGGGCACGCTGCGACGGCGGGCGGATCAGCCAGGCATGGAAACCGCTTCGCGAGACACCGAGCGCCCCGCACATCCATGCCACCGGCCAGATCCCTCGGTGCTTCGCGATGAACTGGAACTTCATATCGAGTCCCTCGCGAAGTAGGCGGCGGCTTTTTTTAGGATGTCGCGTTCCGCCTTCAGCTTGGCCAGCTCGCGCCGCAGGCGATCGATCTCCATCTGCTCCGGCTTCATCTGACCGTGACCGGGAAAGGCATGACCCGGATCGGCGGCAAGCTCCCGGACCCATTTACGCAGCACGTTCGCATGCACATCCAGATCGCGCGACGCCTGGGCGATCGTCACCCCGCGTTCGCGGACCATCCTCACCGCCTCAAGCTTGAACTCGCGGCTGAACTTCCTTCTTTGCATTGTGGACCTCCGATAGGTGGAAACACCCTATCTCGGTGTCCACCAAACCGGCAGCAGGCCAGTCAGCCAAAGCCATCGACGCCATCATCGCAAACGACAACAACACACCCAGAAAATGCCTCGGCTTCAAAACCCCAGCCGAAACCTTCCGCACGTTGCACTTCAAATGTGAATCCACAGGGGTCATCATCTGTCGGTGATGCACCCGCATCCTCGTAGCTGCGGGGATAATATCCATGGTCATTGCGAGAACGGCAGGAAGAATGTCAGCCGAAGCCGTGCGCGCACTGCATTGGAAGTGCCAGAATCGATAGAGTTCCGTTGATGCAGCGCTCCATGGTGGTAGCGCGCTGATACCGTTGGGCCGAGCCTGCGGATGGATCGGATGCAGGTGGATCGGCCGCAGGAAGGCCCCCTGCGGCGGGTGGCGGAGGGGGCGTATGTTGATGTGCTGAGGTTGGGTGTGATTGGTTGCGGGAGTAGGATTTGAACCTACGACCTTCAGGTTATGAGCCTGACGAGCTACCGGGCTGCTCCATCCCGCGCCACCAATATGCGGATCGATGGGTTGATGTTCAACCGGCCTGATCCGTAAAACAGCAAAAGGCCGGCATTTCTGCCGGCCTTTTAACTTTGTGAATGGGTTTTTCTGATTTCGTACCGCACGTCGGCCACAATGCCTGGCGACGTCCTACTCTTCCGTTGCTTAAGCAGCAGTACCATCGGCGCTGTCAGGTTTCACGTCCGAGTTCGAGATGGGATCGGGTGGGTCACTGACGCCATGGTCACCAAGCAATGAGGCCGGCGTGGGTCAAAATCGGGTTTCAATCGATGTCCGTGCAATATTTGTCTGACTACAATCATCCACTTCGCGGACGTTCCTGAGGCTTTTGGCCATTCAGGATTGTCGTTGATGGTGGGACTCTTAAGTGCGAATAGAGCAATTAGTATCGGTTAGCTCCACACATTGCTGCGCTTCTACATCCGATCTATCAACGTGGTGGTCTTCCACGGCTCTAAGAAATCTTATCTTGAGGGAGGCTTCCCGCTTAGATGCTTTCAGCGGTTATCCCGTCCATACATAGCTACCCTGCTGCGCGGCTGGCGCCACGACAGGTACACCAGAGGTATGTTCAACCCGGTCCTCTCGTACTAGGGTCAACTCCTCTCAAATTTCGACGCCCACGGCAGATAGGGACCAAACTGTCTCACGACGTTCTGAACCCAGCTCACGTACCACTTTAATTGGCGAACAGCCAAACCCTTGGGACCTGCTCCAGCCCCAGGATGTGATGAGCCGACATCGAGGTGCCAAACGATTCCGTCGATATGAGCTCTTGGGAATCATCAGCCTGTTATCCCCGGCGTACCTTTTATCCGTTGAGCGATGGCCCTTCCACTCGGGACCACCGGATCACTATGACCGACTTTCGTCTCTGCTCGACTCGTCAGTCTCGCAGTCAGGCAGGCTTATGCCATTGCACTCTTGCAGACGGTTTCCAACCGTCCTGAGCCTACCATCGCGCGCCTCCGTTACTCTTTAGGAGGCGACCGCCCCAGTCAAACTACCCGCCACAGA
>NZ_NISJ01000008.1:25000-186320 GCF_002205635.1 Sphingopyxis witflariensis
GAACAGGTGCCGCGAGCGAGGGCTGGATCGATGCCGTCGCTCTATGCAGTGGCTCTATAATGCTGACGGCTGCAGCCTAGCGCCATTCCAACGAGTGAGCCTTGGGTCTGACCGGGCTCTGGCCCAAAAGCCTATATTTTTAGATGACGAAGATGAGTGGGCGCAGCGCAACAGCCCCGTCCATCACCCGATGGCTCCGGACCTTGGGTGCTCAGGTTGCGGCGCCGCCGCGCGCCGCACCAGCGACCAGGTTGATCACCAACTTCGGCAGGCTGCGATAATTGGCGGCATGATATTGCGAATCGGTGGGCAGCGCGTCCTTCAAACGACGGTGCGCCTCGCCCAGCGCGTGATAAGGAACCCCCGGCAGCAGATGATGCAGCGCATGATAGCGCAGCCCTACCGGCGCCCACAGCTCGGGCAGCACGCCAGGCGGCGGGACATTGACGCTGTCGAGAAACTGCGCGGTTACCGTCAGCACGTCGCCGTCATTTTCCCACAGATGCGCAACGAGCGTGCGAATCTGGTTGAGCACCAGTGTCGCCGAAGCGATCGCGCCGAAGATCAGCAGCGCGCGCAGCGGCACCCAACCCAGAACGCCCGCGACGATCAGCAAGGTCGACCAAGCCCAGGCGCCGCCTTCCTGCCACGCCCATTGCCGACGAAACTCGCCCTCGGGCGGGCGGCGGCGGAACATTGGGTTGATGATCAGCCCCGAATAGCGCTCCATCACGATCCGGCGCAGCGGCGGAATCGCGAACGACAGTGGGGTGAGCACGGCAAAGCGGAAGAGCAACGCGAGCGGCGCAAAGGCCGCCGCAACGACGAACAATGGCACCGTCCACGGCTTCATCAGCGCGAGCGGCAGATATTCGGGATCGTCGGCCGTGCCGTATTTGGTGCGGTTATGGTGCAGACTGTGGATGCCTTCATAGAGGAAGGACGGGATCAGCATCGGCACACCGACGAGAATGTTCCACGTCAGGCGGAAACCCGGCAGCGCATTTTTGCGAATATGGGTCAGTTCGTGGATGAAACTGCCCGCGCGATAGAGTGCGAGTACCGCGACGAAAGCAGCGGCGAGCATCCACGCTGCAGAGGGCGCGAAAATCGCCGCCGCGCACCCCGCATAGCCGATAAAGGTCGAGGCGAGAAAATCAGTCCAATAGATACGTGCGCTGGGCGCGGTGAGATCGCGCGTCAATTCCGACGCGGCGCGGATCATCGCCATATCATCGGCAATCGCAGATTTCGGCATCGCCACCCCGGAGGGAGCCGACAGCCGATCGACAAGAGTGTTCATCGCTAACATAGCTTCGCTCTTCATCATGATTTCATGGCAGCAAAATGGCCAAAAGCAGGTCGCCACGGCGGCGGCGATGCCCTAATGCGTCGAGCCGAATATAGGACGCCCATTTCAGGAAACCAGACATGACCGCGCATTCCCAAGGCCCGATCACTATCCACCCTGTCAAAAACAAAGCCGATTTGCGCGAATTTGTCGAGCTGACCTTCCGGCTAAACCGCGGCGATCCGGCGTGGGTTCCCCCACTGAAAGGCGAGGCTTTCGCGCTGCTTACCCCTGGCAAGAATCCCTGGTTCGAACATGGCAAGGCGCAGCTGTTCCTGGCACGGCGCGACGGACGCACCGTTGGACGCATCTCCGCGCATATCGAC
The DNA here is from genome assembly GCF_002205635.1 of Sphingopyxis witflariensis. Taxonomy (GTDB): domain Bacteria; phylum Pseudomonadota; class Alphaproteobacteria; order Sphingomonadales; family Sphingomonadaceae; genus Sphingopyxis; species Sphingopyxis witflariensis. The sequence continues at coordinate 26,678 of NZ_NISJ01000008.1, forward strand.
GAGCTCGCGCTCGCCCAGCCCGCCGAGCAGGGCATGGGGCCCGGCACCGGCAATTGGGGCCTGCTTGAAGCCGAGGATAGCGACACCACACAGACCCTGCTGGACGCAGCCGAAGATTGGCTGCGCGTACAGGGAATGCACCGCGCGCTCGGGCCGCTGTCGATTTCGATCTGGGACGAGCCCGGCCTGCTGATCGAGGGTTTCGACAAACCGCCAACGGTGATGATGGGCCACAACAGCCCACTTTATCGCGGCTGGATCGAGGATGCCGGTTATCGCCCGGTCAAGCAGTTGCTGAATTTCACGGTCGATATCGTCGAGGGCTTTCCCCCGCTGGTGAACCGTATCGTCGCGGCGGGCGAAAAGAACGCGCGCATCCGCATTCGCAAGGTCGACAAGCGCCGCTTCGATGACGAAGCGCGGCTGATCATGGGGATCCTCAACGACGCCTGGTCGGACAATTGGGGCTTTGTCCCGTTGACCGACAGCGAAATCGCCTTTGTCGGCAAAAAGCTGAAAACCATGGTGTTCGAAGATCTGATCCGCGTCGCCGAGGTCGATGGCGAACCCGTAGCCTTCATGATCGTGCTGCCCAACCTCAACGAGCAGCTGATCGACATGGAAGGGTCGCTCCTCCCCTTCAACTGGGCGCGGTTGCTGTGGTGGCTGCGCAAGCCCAAGAGCAAGGCGATGCGCGTGCCGCTGATGGGTGTGGTCAAGAGCCTGCAGAACAGCCGCATGGCGAGCACATTGGCGTTCATGATGATCGAATATATCCGCCGCGATGCGGTGCGCGATTATGGCGCGAAGCGCGGCGACATCGGATGGGTACTCGACGACAATCAGGGGATGAACGCGGTCGCTGCGGCGATCGAGGCGAAGGTCAACCGCGTCTATCAAATCTATGACAAGGCGCTGGGCCCGGACGGGGCCTGATGCTGAAGGTCATCGCGGAAGATTTCATCAAGCCCGAAGCGGTGGAAATCGTCCTGCCGCTCTATCGCGAACTGGTCGAGCAAACGCGAACCGAGCCGCTGTGCATCGCCTATGAGCTGTTCACCGATCAGAAGAATCCCGGTCATTTCATCTTCATCGAAGAATGGCCCGACCGCGCGGCGCTCGATATCCACTGCCGGACCGAGCATTTCACGCGGCTGGTACCGCTGATCAACGCGCACCAACGGCAGGAAGGCACCTTCATCCTGATGGATGCGATCGCCTAAACCTCAGGAGAGCTTCGCCCAGGTCGGAGCGTGGTCGCTCGCCTTTTCACGGCCGCGATGATCCTTGTCGACCCCGGCGCCCTCCAGCCGGTCCGCTAGCGCGGGGCTGAGCAGCAGATGGTCGATGCGAAAGCCATGGTCGCGCTGCCACCCGCCCGCCTGATAGTCCCAGAAGGTCCAGACCCCGCCCGCCGGATGACGGCTGCGCAGTGCGTCGGTCCAGCCATCGCCGAGCAGGCGGAACCAGGCATCGCGCGATTCGGGCTGCATCAGCGCGTCGTTCGCCATGCCCCCGCGCGGATCCCACACATCATCGTCATGCGGGATGACATTATAGTCGCCGGTCAGGATCGTCGGAATCTCCGACGCCAGCAGCACCTTTGCCCGCTCGCGCAGCCGCGCCATCCAGCGCAGCTTGTAGTCAAACTTCGGTCCCGGTTGCGGGTTGCCGTTGGGAAGATAGATGGACGCGACGCGGACGCCGTGCACATCGGCCTCCAGATAGCGCGACTGTTCATCCTCATCCTCGCCGGCAAGCCCGCGCTGGGTTTCGACCGGCTGCGCGCCCCTGGCGAGAATCGCGACGCCGTTGAAGCCCTTTTGCCCATGATAGAGGAAGCCGTAACCCGCCGCCTCAATCTCCTTGGTCGGCATGGTTTCGTCGCTCGACTTCAGTTCCTGAAGGCAGGCGATGTCGGGCTGGGTTTCTTCGAGCCATTCGACGAGGCGCGGCAAACGGGCCTTGATCCCGTTGATATTGAAGGTCGCGATTTTCAGGGTCACAGGCGGACTTCTCTTTCCGTTCGCCCTGAGCTTGTCGAAGGGCCGTTCTTTCCTTCTGCCTAAAAGAAGGACGGTGCTTCGACAAGCTCAGCACGAACGGAAACCGGAAACGATTTTAGATCGAAAAGCTGGACCCGCAGCCGCAGCCCGAGGCCGCGTTGGGATTTTCGACCTTGAACGACGACCCGCCGAGCGAATCGACGAAATCAACGATGCAGCCGCGCACCAGGTCGATGCTGACCGAATCGACGACGAGCTTCACCCCGTCGGTTTCGGTGACAATGTCATCGTCATCGATGCTGTCGGCGAGGCCGAAGCGATAGGAGAAGCCCGAACAGCCGCCGCCATCGACGGCGAGACGCAGCGCGGCATCGGTTCCGCCCTTGCGTGTCGCAATCCAGCGAACGCGCGCGGCAGCGGCGGGGGACAGGGTGATTTCGGAAAGCTGCGTGGCCATGGCCCCAACATAGGGACTTTGGCGCAAATAAAAAGGGCGCCCCGGCCTTTTGACCGGAGGGCGCCCCTCCCTCTCCGACCCAGGAAAGCTATTTTATTCGGGACCGCCCATTGCGAGCTTGTCTCCCGTTAGTGCCGCGATCGCCATCTGATCCGACCGGACGAAAGGCATCGGATTGACCGGAGCACCTTCGATGCGGACTTCATAATGAAGGTGGTTGCCCGTCGAGCGGCCGGTCGAACCGACATAGCCGACGATCTCGCCGCGCTTCACCTGTTGGCCAGGGCGGACGATGTAGGAAGACATATGGCCGTAGCGCGTCTGGATCATGTTGCCATGTTCGATCTCGACATAATTGCCGTAACCGCCAAGGCGCTGGGCGCGGCCGACGATACCGTCGGCGGTCGCGTAGATCGCGGTGCCACGCGGCGCCGGAATATCGATGCCATTGTGGCGCGCGACTTTGCCGGTGATCGGGTGGACGCGCATGCCATAGGATGAAGAAAGCGACATCGCATCGATCGGGCGGCGCGAAGGCACCGCAACCCCGACCGAAGCGGCGAGGCCGGTGTCGAGACGCTTCCACGCCTGGAAGATCGCGCGGGCTTCACTGTCTTCGCTGGGAGCCGGAACACCGGCGGTGAAACTGTCATCATCGGGTTCGTCGGGAACGACGATAGCGGCCGAGCTGCCGGCTTCGGCGGCGTGGACGGCCGGGGTGGCCAGTCCGAAACATGCTGCCGCACAAAGGATGGCGGCTTGGTGCAACTTCTGAGCCAGAAGAGTGTTAATCAAAGCGACGACCCCGCGTTTGCCATGTCGCCAAAGTCTCAAAAGGCCTTGGCGCCGGTGTTTGTTGGTTTGGATGATTGCTCATCCCCCGCGAAGCCTGTGTGCTGTTCCAATCCTTACGAAGCAATAACGGCGTAGAATTCTTGCGTTAAACCGGCATCGTGGCGCGCTGAGTCGTTGAATGGTGGTTTCAACGAGCCGCGAAATCGCGATTTTACGAGGCTTTGCCATGTCACCGCAGGCTCGAATCCCCTTCTATCGCACAGCCAGCCGAACCATGTTGTGCCCGCGCTCACATGCCGGATTTCGTCGACATAGATGCGCGACAGGATCGCCGCGGACACCATATCGCCTGCCGCTTCGAATCGTTCGATCGTTGCCGGGGTGACATCGAGTCCGCGCGCTTCGAGCACCATCGGCACGATCGCAAGCCGCGCCAGAGCGTCATCGGTAGTGATCTGCGCGGCCTCCCAAAGCCCGGCATGCGCCGGCAGAGCCCCATAATGGCTACCGAGCGCGCGCAAGCGCCGGTCGAGCAGCGCGAAATGCATTGCCTCGTCGGCGGCGACCCCGATCCAGTCGTCGACGAAGGCGGGCGGAAATTCGCCGCCGAATCGGCCGACCATATCGACCGCGAGGTCGATCGCGACAAATTCGATATGCGCGAGCGCGTGAAGCAGCGCGATGCGACCGCGCTCGGACCCGCCCTTGCCGCGCTTGGGCATTTGGTTGGGCGCAAGCAGCTCGGGCGCAGCGGGCCATGCAGGCTGGTCGGGCATTCGGACGTCGCAGCGATGAGCAAGCCGCGCCTGCCGCCACGCGCGCGCCAAGCTGCGCGCCGCTTTGCGCTTGTCGTGCGGGTCAGGGGTCAAAAGGACCGCGCGCGCGGCTTCGCCGAGGCTGGTCACAGGGCTTTGGCAGCCTCCAGCACCGCATCGGCATGGCCCTTCACGCGAACCTTGCGCCACTCCTTGGTCAGCTTTCCATCGGCGCCGAACAGGAAGGTAGACCGCTCGATCCCCATATAGGTGCGGCCATAATTCTGCTTTTCGACCCAGGTGCCGAAGGCTTCGCACACCGCGCCCTCCTCGTCGGAGGCAAGGCGGACGGTCAGGCCATATTTGTCGCGGAATTTGCAGAGTTTCGCGGGCGCATCGCGCGATACCGCGAGAACCTGCGCGTTCAGATGTGCAAATTCGGGTGCGAGACGGGTGAAGTCCTGCGCTTCGGTCGTGCAACCCGGCGTGTCGGCCTTGGGATAGAAATAGACGACAAGCGGCGCGCCCTTCATTGCGGCGAGGTCGATCGTCGCTCCGTCGGCGTCCTGGAGTTTGACCGCGGGAATCGCGTCTCCGATCGAAAGGCCGCTCATATTGCTGTCTCCTGTTGGGGGCGTGCGGTGAGCCGAATCGACGCCCACCAGTTGGCGATCTCCTGCCGCGCTGCGTCGTGCGCGGCAAGCAGTTGCGGCCAGCCCGGCTCACCGCATGCGCTGGCGACAAGTTGCCGCGCAGCTGCAGTCGCGGGTTCGCCCTCGGGTGCCGTCAGCCGCAGCATCACGAGCATCCGTGCAAGCAGGCCATGGGCTTCGCAAACTTCCACCGGGACAAGCCCCACCGCTTTCATGCACGCAAGCGCGGCGGCGATATTGGGATCGTGGCACCGGCCACTGGAAAGCTGCGTCACCTGCATCGCAAATTCGAGGTCGACGAGTCCGCCCGGTCCGCCTTTTATGTCGAGCGTACCGTTCGCTGGCTTGTGCGCAGCGATCTTGTCGCGCATCTCCCCGGCATCTGCCGCCAACTTGGCGGGATCGCGAGGGGTCGCAAGCAGGTCGGCAATGACGCGATCGACCTCGGCGCGTGCAGTGTCCGAACCATAGACCGGCCGCGCGCGCAGCAGCGCCATATGCTCCCACGTCCAGGCTTCCTCGCGCTGATAGCGTTCGAAGCTGTCGAGGGTAACGACAAGCGGCCCCTGCGCGCCCTGCGGCCGCAGCCGTGTGTCGACGTCATAGAGCTTGCCCGCGGCGGTCGGCACCGACATCGCCGCGGTCACGCGCTGCGCGAGGCGGTTGTAATAGGTCGTCGCGCCGAGCGGGCGCGGCCCGTCGGATTCGGCGAGATGATCGCCTGTGAAGAGATAGATGAGATCGAGGTCGGACGCATGGGTGAGCGCCCGCCCGCCGAGTCGGCCGAGCGCCAGCACGACGAGTTCGCTATCGGCGATCCGCCCGTGCGCCGCGACGAATTCGGCAATGGTCGCGTCGGCGAGCACGCCGAGCGCAGCCTCGGCGAGTTCGGAATAGCCGCAGGCGATGACGAGCGGATCGGTCGCCCCGGCGATCAACTGCACGCCATAGGCGAAGCGCCGCTCGCCCACCCGGTCGCGCACCCGGTCGAGCAGACGTTCATAGTCGAGCCCGGCGAGCCCCGGCGCCCATTCGGCGCGCAATTGCTGCTTGGTCGCGGGCGCATCGAAAGCGCGCTGATCGATCAGGCCTTCGATCAACTCGACCCGCGCGCTGAGCGCATCGGCGAGCGTCGGCGCGATCGACAGGATGCGCGTCGCAATCTTCGCCAGCGCGGGCTGCGCGGCGAGCAGATGGAAGAAATTGATCGCGCTGGGCAATCCCGCGACCAGCTTGTCGAAGCGCAGCAAGGCGCCCTGCGGGTCGGGCGCGGCGCCGAGCGCCTTGACCAGTTCGGGCAGCACGGTTTCGAGGGCATCGAGCGCGGCTGGGCTGCGCAGCGCGCGCAATTTTCCGGCGCGCCATTCGGCGATGGCGCGCAGCGCGGCGTCGGGCGGGTCGAACCCCGCGGCCCTTAGCTGGACGGCCAGATCGCCCTCGTCGCGCGGCAGGCCCGTGGTCACCGCGCGCTCGACGACGAGCCGGTCGTAGCAGGCGCCGACGTCGGTCACGACAGGCAGGAGCATCGCGAGCAGCGCCGCACCGTCGGCATGGCCATCGAGCCGCGCAACGCAATCGAGCGCTGCAGGCTGGGTCGGCAGGCTGTGCGTCTGCTGATCCTCGATCATCTGCAACCGGTGTTCAATCCGGCGCAGCGTCGCGTAATGGCCCGTTAGCCGCTCAGCGACATCAGCCTCGATACGCCCCGCCGCGGTCAGCGCGGTAAGCGCATCGACCGTTGCCGGCGGTCGGAGCGACGGATCGCGACCGCCGTAAATCAGTTGATGGACCTGCGCAAAAAACTCGATTTCTCTGATACCCCCACGCCCGCGCTTCAGGTCATAGCCGGGGCCAAAGGCCTGCCCCTGCGCGAAATGATCGCGGATGCGGTCGCTCATCGCGCCGATTTCCTTGAGCTGCCGGAAATCGAGGCTGCGGCGCCAGATGAAAGGCTGAATCGCCGACAGGAAACTGGCGCCCAATGCGCGGTCGCCCGCCGAGGCGCGAGAGCGGATAAACGCCGCCTGCTCCCACGCCAGCGCCTCGGACTCATAATAGGAGATGGCTGCATTCACCGGCAACACGATCGGCGTCACTTCGGGGTGCGGGCGCAAACGCAGGTCGACGCGCAGCACATGGCCGTCGGCGGTGCGCGCCGAGAGGATTTCGACCATCCGTCGTGCGATCCGTACCGCCGCTTCGGCCGGATCGTCGCGCGAACGGCGCGGCAGCGTGTCAGGGTCGAAGATCAATATCGGGTCGATGTCCGACGAATAGTTGAGCTCATGACTGCCCAGCTTGCCGAGTGCGATCACCGCCAGTCCCTGCGGCACTTCGTCAGGCAGGCGTTCGGCAAAGGCCGCTGCAAGCGCGGCATCGCAAGCGGCGTCGGCAAAGACCGTCAGATGACGGGTGGTCGCCGCGACGTCATGCTCGCCCGAAAGATCGCCGAGCGCGAGCAGCAGCGCGATGCGGCCGCGCCAGCGGCGCAGGCGTATCATGATATCGTCGTCGACGGGCGGCGGGGTCACCGTCGCGAGTGCCGCATCGGTGCCTTCGGCCAGAAAGCGCGTCACATCGTCGGGATTGAGCTCGGCCAGCCGCGCGAGAAAGGGCGCGTTGGCGGTGAGCCGGTCGAGCGCCGACTGGCGGCAGGGAACATCAAGGATAGTCATCAAACGCCGCTATCGCCCGCGATGCAATGCGAGGCAAGGGCCACGGCTCAACCACGTCATTGCGAGGAGCCGAAGGCGACGCGACAATCCAGAGTGGGCGCAAGCCGCCCTAGATTGCTTCGCTTCGCTCGCAATGACGACGGGTTTGGACGCCGGACAATATCAGGCCGGAACGGTCGATTCGTCGAAGAACAGCACCTGCGAAATCGCCGCGCGCAGCGTCGCCGGCTGATAGGGCTTGGTGAGCAGGAAGGCCGGTTCGGGCCGGTCGCCGGTCAGCAATCGCTCGGGGAAAGCCGTGATGAAAATGACAGGCACTGCCATGCCGGTCAGGATTTCCTGCACCGCCTCGATCCCCGAACTATTGTCGGCGAGCTGAATGTCGGCGAGCACGAGCCCGGGCTTGTGGGTCTTGGCCTCGTCGACCGCCTCGCGGTGCGTCGTGGCGACGCCGACCACGTCATGGCCGAGGTCGCGGACGATCATTTCGATATCCATCGCGATGATCGGCTCGTCTTCGATGATCAGGATGCGCGCGCGCGTCTGGCGGTCGATTTCGTCGGTCGCCTCGGCGATCAGGCCCCGCACCGAGTCGGCGTCGCGGCCGATGATGCGGCCGGTGTCAGCCGCGCTGAAACCCTCGACCGCGGTCAGCAGCAAGGCCTGACGCGCAAGCGACGGGATCCGGCGTAACCGCGCGTCGGCGATCGCGATGTCGGCGGTGACCGATTCGTCAGCGGCAACCCGTTCAGAGACCAGTCCGAAATTGTCATGAACCATCCGGTAGAGCTGGATTCTGAGGTCGCTCTCGATATCGACCGCGTCCGGATGCGCCACCAGCGTCTCGAGCAGGCGCGCGACCAGCGCATCGCCGCTCTGCTGGCTCCCCGAAATCGCGCGGCCGTAGCGTCGCAGATAGGGAAGATGCGGCGCGATCGCCTGACCCAATGACATGTAAAACCTCCTCATACAGGACCGAGCCTGCCTCGAAACCCACGCAAAAGCACGACAATAGCGTGCGCACATCGCCCGCGCCCGACATAATTATGCCATAGCGGAACGATTTAGCCGCAAAATAGTTTCATGTGGACAGAACAAAGGCGCATTGCAGTTTGGTGTGTGCGCCGTTAGCAATAGGTCCTATGTCCAACGGATACTTCGATAATGTCACCTGAATCCGGCCCGTCGCCTCAAAAGCCGGCCGGAAAGGACGCGGAAAAGAAAATCCCCAAAAAGTCGCAGGATGTGAACATCGCCCTGCGCCGGGCCTATGAGTCTGCGGTCGACGAAGTGATCCCGCAGTCGATGCTGGACCTGCTCAACAAGCTGGATTGATCAGCGCTTATAGCGCGCGTCGAAGTCACTCTGGAACGAAGTGAAGCGTCCGGCGGCGATCGCATCGCGCATCCCCTGCATCAGATCCTGATAAAAATGCAGATTATGCTGCGTCATCAGCATCGCGCCGAGCATTTCGCCCGAACGCACCAGATGATGAAGATAGGCGCGCGACCAGGTGGTGCACACCGGGCAAGCGCATGACGCATCGAGCGGCCCCATATCCTCGGCGTGCTTCGCGTTGCGGATGTTGACCGGACCGTCCCATGTAAAGGCCTGGCCGTTGCGTCCCGAGCGCGTCGGCAGCACGCAATCGAACATATCGACCCCGCGCGCGACCGCACCGACCAGATCGTCGGGCTTGCCGACCCCCATCAGGTAACGCGGCTTGTCGGCGGGAAGCTGTGCCGGTGCAAAATCGAGGACGCCGAACATCGCCTCCTGCCCCTCACCCACCGCAAGCCCGCCGATCGCATAGCCGTCGAAGCCAATATCGGTCAGTGCCGCCGCCGAACGCGCGCGCAATGTCTCGTCGAGCGAGCCTTGCTGAATCCCGAACAGCGCCGACCGTTCGGCATGTTCGCCCCCGGCGTCAAAACCGGCGCGGCTGCGCGCCGCCCAGCGCATCGAACGATCCATGCTCGCCTCGGCGCGCTTGGCATCGACGCCGTTCGGCGGGCATTCGTCGAACGCCATCACGATGTCGCTGCCCAGCAGGCGCTGGATTTCCATCGAGCGTTCGGGGGTCAGCATATGGCGCGAGCCGTCGAGGTGGCTCTTGAAGGCGACGCCTTCCTCGCTCTGCTTGGTCAGCGCCGACAGGCTCATCACCTGATAGCCGCCGCTGTCGGTCAGGATCGGGCGATCCCAGCCCATGAAATTGTGAAGCCCGCCCAACCGCGCCATCCGCTCGGCGGTGGGGCGCAGCATCAGATGATAGGTGTTGCCAAGAATGATGTCGGCGCCGGTCGCGCGCACTTCGGCAGGCCGCATCGCCTTCACCGTCGCCGCGGTGCCGACGGGCATGAAGGCGGGAGTGCGAATCTCTCCGCGCTTCATCGCGATGGTGCCAGTGCGCGCAGCGCCGTCGGTTGCGGCGATCGAGAATGTGAATCGGTCGGTCATGGCGCGCGCCTATGGCGGGCAAAGTGCCAAAAGTCGAGGCGGCGACCGATCCTCCCTGTGCCGTAGGCATGGGGAGGTGGCAGCGCGAAGCGCTGACGGAGGGACTTTGGCGCTGACGTTGCGGCCCCTCCACCGCCGCCTGCAGCGGCGGCCCCCTCCCTATGGCTTCGCCACAGGGAGGATCTGGACGGAGCTATTCCTTAGCCTCCTCACTCGAAGGCTCGTCAGCCGCAGCCTTGGCTTTCTCCTTCGGCTTCTGCTTGTCGAAGATCGCCGCGAGCTCCTTTTTCTTCGCCTCAGACAGACCTTCCTCGGCCTCGGGGAACATCTCTTCCTCCTCTTCGTCGATATGGTGGAGGTAGCGGTGCTTCATCGTGCGAAAGCGGGTCAGCCAGCCGGTCGAGGCAAAATCCATCTCGTAAAGTTCGGTCAGCAGATCGTCGATTTCCTTATGCTCGGCGACGCTATGCTGCGCCTCGTCGCGCAGGTCAGGCTTGCCGAGCATTGTCGCATAGAGCGACATTTCTTCCGACGCCGCATGCGCGGTCACCTCGATGCGAAACGCCTCGAACAGCTTTTCGCGCTCGGGGCTGTCGCCGTGGGTGTCGTCGATCTGCCCCAGCAATTTGCGGTGGCGATCATGATCGGCCTTCAGCCGCGCGAAGATTTTGGTTTCGGCCATGTCCTTCTCCTTGAGGAAAAGAACGGTTTCCGATGCAGGGGGTTCCGGTGCGGGGCCGATCAGTCCGCGATATGCGCGTCGAACCAGCCGACCAGATCATCAAGCACCACACCCTGTTCGGGCTCGTTATAGATTTCGTGGAACAAGCCGGGATAGATTTTGAGTAGCTTGTCGGCCGACGAAACATGCTCGAACAAATAGCGCGAACCGTCGGGGGAGGTCAGTCGGTCCGCCTCGCCATGCTGGATCAGGATCGGCAGCGTGATTTCAGGCGCCCCGGCCTGCGCTGCAGCCATAGCATCCATAAACTCCTTGCCCAGCCGCGCACCGATTTTGCCCGGATAGACGAGCGGGTCAGCCTGATAGGCGGCCACCACCGCAGGATCGCGGCTCACGCCCTTGGCATCGAGCGCCAGAACGCCGAGGCGCGGGAAGAAGCGCGACAGAAAACGGCTGATCCAGACGGTGAAGCGCGACGGCGGGGCGGCAGGCAGTATCGCGGGGCCCGACAGTGCCGCGGCAACGAACGCCTGCTGCCGCTCGATCAAAAACAGGGTCGCGATCAACCCGCCCATGCTGTGCCCAAGCAGCAGGCGCGGCGTGTCGCCATGATTGACTTCAACCAGCGTCAACAACTCGGCCATCCCGTCGGTGAAGGCCGAAAAGCGCGGGACGAAACCGGGGGTGCCGTCCGACCGGCCATGTCCCCAATGGTCGATCGCGTAAAGCGCATAGCCGGCATCGGTCAGCCGCTTCGCAACATGGTTATAGCGTCCGGCATGTTCGGCATAGCCATGGGCAAGCAGGACGATGGCGCGCGGGCGGCCTTCGGGCAGCCAGTGAGTGACGTGCAGCTTTGCGCCGGCGCCCGCCGATCCTGCGGGCAGAATCACCGCGCCCGCCGCCATGATCAGCGCACCGCCTTTTGAAGCGCGCCGCTGCGGTGGCCCGGGCCGTCGTCGCCCGCCTTGTCGATCCTGGCCAAAATCCCTTCCAGCGCGCGACTGATCGCGGTTTGCGTCCGCACCATTTCGATCTTGGGCCAGGCGGTGCGCTGACCGGTGTCGACCAGTTCGTCGATGTCCTCCTGACGCAGATCGGAGAGGATCTTGGTCGGCGACCAGAATTTGGGTGGGCGGATAATGTTGATATCGCCGGTATATTCCTGATTGATCACCGAGCGCGCGAGATTGGCGAGGCTGTTGAGCGGCGGCACCAGTTCCAGCGGCTTCTGAAAAATCACCATATTGGCGTTGAGCCACGCCTTGAAGGTCGCCATCGAAGCGTGCTGGATCGCCTCGATCGGCGCCATCTGCTTGCGCGTGTCGGTCGCGAAAGGCAGCGCGATCGGATTCGCCTGGCTGACGATATGATGGTTGACGCCATAGAGGCGCTCGAGCCGCTTGGTCGGGATATCATGGGTCACCGACCCGTCAACCCAGCGCCGGTCGGGCTGATAGGGAACGCGGTTGCCCGCTTCGTCACGCGCCATCAGCATCACCGGCGGGAACACGCCGGGCACCGCGCACGAAGCGGCGACGGCTTCGCGGATCAGCACATTGGGCGCGGTGATCGCGTTGAGCAGCCGGCCGTTCTGATGCTTTTCGGCGGGCGCGACCGAGACGTTAAGGTGGCGGCCGCTGATCTCATAGGCTTCCTGAAAGGTCAGGTCGGGGATGAGTTCGGCGAGCCGGTCGGCGACATCGGCCGCCGCCATGCGCCGATAGTCGCGCTCGACCGCCGGGGTGGCGAGCATGCCCTGATCGAGCCAAGCGCCAATATCGCGGTCGGCGCGGGTACACACCATTGCGGCGACGATCGACCCGCCGCTGGCGCCCGACAGGATCGAGGGCAAGACGCCTTCGGACCACAGCGCCTTGGCGACCCCGACATGGAAGTAAAGGAAGCTGCCCGATCCCGACAAAAGCAGCGCCGAGCGGCCGTAACAATGCTGGGCACGGCGGAAAAAATCGCGTTTTTCGTCGCGGTCGATGCTGCGCGCCGCGGCGATCCGGTCCAACGCCGACACAACCTCCGCAACATAATCCTCGATCAGCTTTTTCGTACCGAAGCGCGCCTTCTGGTAAAGCCGTTCGTGGCCCATGCCGTCGATATTACCGTGGATGCCTTCATTGAGGACGAAGAGCAGCCCCTTCACGTCGCCCGCCGCCGACAATTTACGCAGCCGGTCGAGCCGCGCGCGGATCGCTTTATAGTCGAAATGCTTGCTCTCGTCGCTGTCACGCCACGCCTGCAATCCCGATTTCCGGTCATGGTCCCGGGCCGCTTGCGACCAGGCGGCATAGTCAGGTGCGGTCACGAGATCGCGGTCGGCGCTGAGCGTCGGGGTGAAAAACATGCGGTCGTCCTGCAAGACATGGTTTATTTTTTCTGAGTCTTGCTGGTTGCGTTGCCTTTGGCAACCGGTTTCCGCGTGACCTTCGCCGGCGCTTTCGTCGCGCCCTTCGCCTTGGGCACAGCCTTCGGCTCTGCCGTAGCGGCTTTCGCCTTTTCAGACTTGGGCACAGCCGCCATCAGATCGGCGAAGCTATCTTCGATACACTCGCGGAAAAAGGCGATGTCGGGCATGACCGCGCGTTCGGAGACGATCGAAAAGGCGATCCGGCCGTTATAGCTGGGCGTAGCGACGAACAGCCCCATATTGTTGGCGAGCGGCGCCATGCCATGCTGCGTCACAAGCTGCGCGCCCGCGAGATAGAGCGGCACCTGCGCCCCCGGCACGTTCGAGATGAAAAGATTGGTGCCGCGCACCGCGAAACGCTCGCTGGTGACGAGCCGCGCGACCGCCGCCATCGTCGCGCCCGGAATATGCTGCGACAGGTCGGTCATGATCCGCGCGCTGACCCCGGCCTTCGCCTCCTTCGCCTCGACCGTATAGTCGCGGATCGCCGCCAGCCGCGCGAGCGGATCGGCGAGGTCGCTGCGTACCGGAACACTCATCGCCGACACCTGATTGCCCGGTTTCGACGCCTTGCCACCCTTGCCGCGCAAGTTGATCGGCGCGACCGCGACCAGACTGTCCTTCGGCAACTCCTTATGCTGCGCCAGATATTTGCGCAGCGCCCCGCCGACGGTGGTGAGGACGACATCATTGACCGTCGCGCCGAGCACCTTCTTGCGTATCGCCGCGACATCGGCGAGCGCCACCGACGTCCCGTCGAACATCTTGTGCGGGCCGACCGGCGCGTTGAAGCGCGTTTCGGGAACTCCCGCAGTCATGCCACCCTCTGCGATCGATTTGCGCGCCGCGGAGATGATCGCGGGCGACATTTTCATCAGCGCGTTCATGAATTTGACCGGCGACTGCATCGACGCCGACCAGGCACGCGAGAGGGTTTCGGCGCTCGTCGGCGCGTCGCCCAGATCCTCGACCGGCGGCGGTTCGGCAATCGCGGGGGTGCCCTTCGCATCAATATCGCTCATCGCGACAAAGGCGTGGGCACCCGATGCACCGTCGACCGCGGCATGATGGACGCGGTGAAGCATCGCAAAGCTGCCCTTCGGGATGCCCGGGATCCGGTCGAGCCCCTCTATGATGTAAATGTCCCAGAGCGGCCGGTTCATATCCATCGGCTTCGAGAAATGGCGCGCGACCGCGATGCAGAATTGCCGCCAGTCGCCGGGTTCGGGCAGGCGCGCGTGGCTCATATGCGCCTCGATATCGAAATGCTCGTCCTCGACCCAATAGGGATGATCCATGTCGAACGGCAGGCGGTGGAGCCGACGCTTGAACAGAGGCGAAGTGTGGACGCGGCTTTCGACGTGGCGGATGATGTCCTTGAAACGCACAAAGCCGCCCGGCGCGGTCGAGGGATCGTAGATATAGACCCCCATGATGTGCGTCAGATTGTTCGCGGTCTGGGTGTAGAGGAACTGGGCGTCCTGCGCGCTTAGCTGCTTAAGCATCTGATCCTCCTGGGGTCGGCAAACGATCGGCGAGCGCCAGTGTCGTGAGGCGCATCGATTCCATGACATTGGCGAGCCCGCGCAATTCGATCAGCAGCGCGCGGCGCGCGATCAGGCTGTCAGGGGTCGCGGTGTCGGCAAGCCCGATGTGGCGCATCAGCGACAGGCCGTTGGCGAACAGCAATTTGCCAATCGCCGCCTCGCTGCTGATCCGGCGGAGCAGATAGGCCTGCTTCCCCTCGGTCAGCGCGGCGTCGAGCAGCGCCTTTTCATCGACCTCATCGCCCGGCCGCGCGCGCGCCAATATCTCGGCGACGACCGAATAAGCCTCGGCGAAGGGCAGCAATATCGCATGGCCGACGAGCGGTTGGCAGCGACGGATGAGCTGCGCGACGCCGCGATCGCCGCTGGCGAGGCGGCGGTCCCACACCGGGTCGATGCGTTCGAGTTCGGCCTCCAGCGCGGCGCGATGCTCGTCGCGCGGCGGATAGAAAAATTCGAATTTGAACAGATCGCGCAGCCGGTCGATCTTCGCCCAAAAGGCAGCGGTCGCATCGCGGCTGTCGGCGTCGCGCAGTTCGCACAGCGCGAGTTCGATCATCGCGCGGTCGAGAAAATGATGCGCGATGATGTTGCGATAATAGCTCGCCATCGGATGCTTGGCGGGCTCGATCGAATAGACATTTTCGCTGCCCGCCTCGTAACGCGTCAGCAGCCCGCTCGCGACGAGCGTGTCGACCGTGGCCGACAGCGCGGCGTTGTCGCTGCTTTCGAGTTCACGGCTGAGGCGGATGCCGCGCGCCCGCGCCCAATCGGTGACCGCGCCGATGGTGGCGAGCAGTTCGGCGGCGGTCACGCCGCGCGGCGCGGTGCCGAGCAGGATCAGGCACATCACCGAAGTGACGGTGAGCGGGGTCACGCGGTTCGCCTCGACCGCGACGGCGAAAGCGATTTTCTCGAGCGCGCGCTTGTCGTCGGGGGCGGGCGCCGTATCGATCACCACCGGCTCGCCGATGTCGAGCCGGATGCGCCCCGACGGTTCCTTCAGGCTCTTCATATAGCCGAGGAACCAGCTCAGCGATTCGGGCTTCTTGCTCCGACCCGTCTGTTCGGCGGCATATTCCTCGACATCGCGGA
This sequence comes from Sphingopyxis witflariensis, assembly GCF_002205635.1. Lineage (GTDB taxonomy): Bacteria > Pseudomonadota > Alphaproteobacteria > Sphingomonadales > Sphingomonadaceae > Sphingopyxis > Sphingopyxis witflariensis. The sequence continues at coordinate 42,225 of NZ_NISJ01000008.1, forward strand.
TGAGGTCGAAGCTGGTCACAAAGGGCACGAAATGCACGTCGCGCGTCCCCGTTGCGTGCGCGGCGTCGAGAACATATTTCATGAGGCCATATTTGGGCGGCATCAGCTTGCCGAGCCGCGAGCGCGTACCTTCGAACGCCCAGGACAGTGGGAAACGCTTGGCGAGCAGCCACGCGATATAATGGCGCAGCACCGCCTTATAGACCGGCTGATCCTGAAAGCTGCGGCGGATGAAGATCATCCCCGAACGGCGGAAAAATTCGCCCATCACCGCAAAATCGAGATTGGCGCCGCCGAAGCTGTGGAGCATCGGCATGTCGCTCTCATAGAGCAGGCGGCTGGGCGTCGCGCCGTCGATATAGGTTTTGTGGGTGAAGAGGATGCAGGTCGGATGCTCGCGCAATATCCCGCGCAGCTTCGCAAGCTCCACCGCATCGATCTCCATCGCGGGCGCATAGCCGCCAAACATCATGCGATCGAGCCGCGCGCGCAGATCGAGGAAGAGCGCGCTCGGCCGCGCGATGACCTCCTTCATCATCGGGCGCGCTTCGCGCAGCAGGTCGGCGACGGGGCGATCAAGCGAAGCCGACAAGTCGGCGAGCGCGGCGCGGAAACGCGGGTCGGTGCGCAGACTGTCGGCAACGAAGCGCGGCACCTTGTAGCGGCTGCCGCGGATGCCGCGTTCGGCGACGTCGAGCGCCAGCCCCGCCTGCCGCGCGACGAAGCCCGCAAATTCGCCGTCGCCCTCGTCACCGCCCCCGGTCTGGGCGAGAAAACGGGCCTTGAGCGCTGCCTGCGTCGCCGCCTCCCCCACCAAAATCTGGGCGCGGCGACGGTCGCGCCACAGGATCAGCCGCGCGCGCAGCGATCCCGGCTGGCGCGGGTCACCGAAGATCAGATGGCGGAGCTTGAGCGCGCGGTCGCGCTCGAAATTGGGGATGCGCCACGCGACGCGTAGCGGCACGACCGGCCGTTCGGAGGCACCCGCGAGACGCGCTTTCAACTGATCGAGGTCGAGCGCATGATCGCCGTCGGCGATCGCCAGGCTGACCCACTCGGGTTCCTGATCGCCAGATGTCGCGTGGATCCAGTCGAGCAGCACGCGCCGCTCGACGCGGTTACGGGCATCAATGATGTAGAGACGGTCGGCCGTTTCGGTTTCCGCCGCGAGCGGCAAACGGGGCGTTCCGTCAGCCATCAATCGGCCCTCGCCATCCGGATGCCGTCCGTCATTGCGAGGGGCCGAAGGCGACGCGGCAATCTCCTGTTACCGGCCTGTTATGGCCGCTAGCTGGAGATTGCTTCGCCTCGCTCGCAATGACGGGGTGCATCATATTTTAGGTCGCTCCTCCCTTTCGTGGGGAGGCTTTCTTCGCAGGCGGCTTTTTCGTCGCCGCCACTTTCTTGACCGGGACCTTTTTCGGCGCCGGTTTTTCGGCCTTCGCCTCGGGCGGCGGCGCGTCCTTCGCCACCGATTCCGCGACCGTCTCTTCCGCCTGCCCCAACGTGCGCAGGAACATGTTGCGGACGTCGCGGACATGATTGTTCAGCGTCCGGGCGCTCCATTTCGACGTTTCGACCGGGTCGAGCACGGTGACACGCACCGTCGCAGGGCGCATCACAAACTCATTCTTCGGCGCGACATCGGTGGCGTTATGAATCACGATCGGGACGATCGGCACCCCCGCCTGCATCGCCAGATGAAAGGCGCCCTTTTTGAAGGGTTCGAGCTTGGGCGTCAGGCTGCGCGTGCCTTCGGGCGAGATGCAGATCGATTTTCCCTCGATCCTGATCGCATCGACCAGCGGCTCCATCGCCTTGATCGCGCTCTTGCCGTCGGCACGGTCGACGAAGACGGTGCCACCCCATTCCATCAACTTGCCGAGGATCGGGATGTCCCGAATTTCCTTCTTCCCCACCCCGCCCATATCGCGGCGGATGAGCTTGGCCAGGATCATCACATCGGCCTTGCTCTGGTGGTTGAAGATGAAAACGCACGGGCGCGCCGCCCACAGATTCTTCTCGCCCTCGACATCGAGTTCGACCCCCGTGATCGCGGTCGCGAAATCGCCGAACAGGCCGATCGAAAAATTGGCTGCCTCGCGCTGCGAACGGGTGAGCGCCCAGATCGGAAGCCCCGCGGCAAAGGCGCCGACGAGCGAGCCGGTGGCATAGATGGTGCGGGTATAATCGACCCAGCTTGGCGTGCCGCGGCTGCCGAAGCGCTGCACCGGCCAGCCATTTTCTTCGGCAATCGCCTTGAGTTTCAGATTGGGGTTGAGCGGGCGCGGCTTGCCGACGCGTTCGAGCAGTTCGATATCGTCGTCGCTGTCCGAATAGAAAAAGCTCTGGTCGAGATCGAGGCCATATTCGGCGGCGAGCTCCTCGGCGGCGAGCACCTTGCCCTCGCCGAAACACAAGGGCCGGATGATCTCGCCGGTGAACACCCCATCCTCAATCTCATAGGCCGAGCATTTGATATCCTCGATGCCCAGATCGCGCGCGGTCGGTTCGATCTGATAGATGGTCGCCGACGAGATGATCGCGACGCGGTGCCCCTTCGCCTGATGCGCCTCGATGATCGCACGGGCTTCAGGATAAATCTTCCGCGCGATATGCTTTTTGTAAAGTTCTTCGCCAAACTCGATGAAGCTCTCTTCCTCGACGCCCTTCATGAATTTGGCTGCGCCCGACATCAGCCCCGAAAAGCCGATGGTGCCGAGGCTGTGCTGCGCGATCACCTGTGCGGTCTCGGCGATTTCCTCGACCGACATTTCGCGGCGCTGAAATTTCTCGCGGAGCATCGCCGTCGCCGAATAGCCCGAGATGATGGTGCCGTCGAAATCGAAGAGCGCCGCAATATGCGGTCCGGGTTCGGATTGGAGAACTTCTTCCAAATGCGGTTGTGGTCTTGGCACATACCCTCCCCACAGCGGCTTGTTTGCCGCCTTGTGCCTGCACGATGGCAGGTAAGATGGGGTTAATCAATGCAGCCAGTTCACAGAAAATCGTCATTCCGGCCTCTGTGCCTGCAGGTAGTCGCAGAGGCCGGGATAACGGTCAGGGACGAAGCGCCGCCGCTTCCTTTGCCAATGCCTCGATCCGCGCTGGGTCGAGCGGCCCCGAGGGGACGACCCAGCTGCCGCCGACGCACAGCACGGGACCCAGCGCGAGCCATTCGGGGGCATTCGCGGCGCTGATCCCGCCGGTCGGGCAGAAGCGCGCCTGACCGAACGGACCCGCGAGCGCCTTCAGCGCCGGGATGCCGCCGCTGGTCGCCGCGGGGAAGAATTTGAAGCGCTCGAGCCCGAGGTCGAGCCCGCGCATGATATCGCCCGCATTGGCGATGCCCGGGAGGAACGGAATCCCGCTGGCGACCGCCGCTTTGCCGAGATTGTCGGTGAGGCCCGGCGAGACGATGAATTCGGAACCCGCATCGATCGCGGCGCCGAGCATCGCCGGATTGAGAACGGTGCCCGCGCCGACGATTGCGCCCTTGACGCTCTTCATCGCCGTGATGGCGTCGAGCGCAGCCGGGGTACGCAGCGTCACTTCAAGCACGGTCAGGCCGCCCGCAACCAGCGCCTCGGCCATCGGCACCGCATCCTCGACCCGGTCGATCACGATCACGGGGATGACGGGCGCGAGGCGCATGAGCTGGTCGATGCTTTTGTCGGTCATATTATTCTCCGTTTTAACTCAACACGCCGTTCGCCCTGAGCTTGTCGAAGCACCGTTCTTCTATTCTCGCTACGCAGAAAAAAGGACGGTGCTTCGACAAGCTCAGCACAAACGGGAAAAACTAAATTATCTGCTCCATCGCCGCGAGCATCGCCGATCCGCCCTTTTCGGCTTCGTCAGCGTGATGGCGGAACAGCGCGAACAATTCGCGGCCAACGCCGAGCGCAGGCGGCGGGGCGATGGCAGGCATGCGCGCAGCCCAGACGGCGGGATCGACGAGCGCAGTCGCCTCCCCGTTGCGCGCACAGACGCGAACCATGTCGCCGTCCTGCAAAAAGGCGAGCGGACCGCTGACCCCATCGGCGCCCGGCAGCGCCTCGGGCGACAAATGGATCACCGCAGGCACCTTGCCGCTGGCGCCCGACATGCGGCCGTCGGTGAGCAGCGCGACGCGGAAACCCTTGTCCTGCAAGACGCCGAGCGCGGGCGTCAGCTTGTGCAGTTCGGGCATGCCGTTGGCGCGCGGACCCTGAAAGCGGACGACGACGATCACATCGCGCTCGAGTTCGCCCGCCTTGAAGGCGGTAAGCACCGCATCCTGATTGTCGAAGATGCGCGCGGGTGCCTCGATCGTCCAGCGATCCTCGGCAACTGCGCTGGTCTTGATGATCGCGCGGCCGAGATTGCCCGCAAGCAGCCGCATGCCGCCGTCGGGCGAGAAGGGCGCCGCCACGGGGCGTAGCATCGCATCGTCGCGGCTTGTCGCGGGCGCGCCCTGCCAATGTAGTTCGTCATCGACGATCACCGGCTCGGACGCATAATCGGCCATCGTTCCGCCGACGGTCAGCACATCGCCGTGGAGCAGCCCGGCGCCGAGCAGTTCCTGCACGACATAGCCGATCCCGCCCGCGGCGTGGAAATGGTTCACGTCGCCCGCACCGTTCGGATAGACGCGCGCGAGCAACGGCACCGCATGGCTCAATTCGTCGAAATCCTGCCAGTCGATGATGATGCCGGCGGCACGCGCGATCGCGGGCACATGGATCGCATGGTTGGTCGAGCCGCCGGTTGCGAGCAGGCCGATCGCGGCGTTGACGATCGCCTTTTCATCGACGCAGCGCGCGAGCGGGCGGTAATCGTCGCCGTCCCACCCGATCGCGGCGAGCCGGTGGGTTGCGGCGCGGGTCAGTTCCTGACGCAGCTTGGTGCCCGGATTGACGAAGGCGCTGCCGGGCATGTGCAGCCCCATCAGCTCCATCATCATCTGGTTCGAATTGGCGGTGCCATAAAAGGTGCAGGTGCCCGCGCCATGGTAGCTCGCCGCCTCGGCCTCGAGCAGTTCGTCGCGGGTCGCCTTGCCCTCGGCATAGAGCTGGCGGACGCGCTGCTTTTCCTTGTTGGCGAGGCCCGATGGCATCGGCCCGGCGGGAATCAATATCTGCGGCAGATGCCCGAAACGCAGCGCGCCGATGAGCAGCCCGGGGACGATCTTGTCGCAGATACCAAGCAAGGCGACGCTTTCGAACATCGCATGGCTGAGCGCGATCGCCGTCCCCTGCGCAATATTGTCGCGGCTGAACAGCGACAGGTCCATTCCCGCCTGCCCCTGCGTCACCCCGTCGCACATCGCAGGCACGCCGCCCGCGACCTGCGCCGTCGCGCCGACCTCGCGCGCGAACAATTTGATCTGTTCGGGGTAACGGCCATAGGGCTGATGCGCGGACAGCATGTCGTTATAGGCGGTGACGATCCCGATGTTCATCGCCGCACCGGTACGGATCGCGGGCTTGTCCTCCCCCGATGCCGCGAAAGCATGCGCGAGGTTACCGCATGACAGACTGCCGCGATTGGTGCCTGCCTCGCGCTGGCGATCCATCAGCTCGAGATAGGCGGCGCGGCGCGGTGCGCTGCGCGCGATAATGCGGTCGGTGACCGCAGCGATGGTGGGGTGAAGGTCAGTCATAATTCAAAATCCGTTTGTCCTGAGCTTGTCGAAGGACCGTTCTTTCTTGTGACGCACAAAGAAAAAGACAGCCCTTCGACAAGCTCAGGGCGAACGGAAATTTGGGGCGCGATGATCGTTCAATCATGCCAGCTCGCCCCATCCCGCTCGATCAGCGCGATAGCGCTCGACGGGCCCCAGCTACCAGCGGTGTAGTTCTGCGGCGCCATGTCGACTGCAGCCCAGGCGTCGCGGATCGAGTCGATCCACTGCCACTGCGCCTCGACCTCGTCGCGGCGGACGAACAAGGTCTGGTCGCCCTCGATGAAATCGAGCAGAAGGCGTTCGTAAGCGATGCGGCGGCGCTCGCCCGCAAAGCTGTGCGACAGCGAAACGTCCATCGTCACTTCGCGCAGCTTGACACCATCGCGGTCGAGCCCCGGCTGTTTCGACATCACCTTGACCCGGATATTCTCCTCGGGCTGCAGGTTGATGATCATCTTGTTGGCATCGAGCCGCGCGCCACCAACATCGGCGAAGATATTGTGCGGTACCGGCTTGAACTGGATCAGCACCTCGGACTTGCGCTCGGGCATCCGCTTGCCGGTGCGGAGGTAAAAGGGCACGCCCTTCCAGCGCCAGTTGTCGATATAGGCCTTCAGCGCAACGAAGGTTTCGGTGTTCGACGGCTGGCCAAGCTCATCAGCATAGCCCGCAACCGGGGCGCCGTTCACCGCGCCGCTGCTATATTGGCCTTTGACGCTGTGCGTCTTGACGTCTGCGGCGGTCATCTTGCGCAGGCTACGCAGCAGCTTGACCTTTTCGTCGCGCACCGCGGTCGAGGTGACGCTGGCGGGCGGCTCCATCGCGATGATTGCGAGTAGCTGGAGCATATGGTTTTGCACCATATCCTTCAGCGCGCCAACGCCGTCATAGTAAGACACGCGGCCCTCGAGCCCGACCGTCTCGGCGACGGTGATCTGGACATGGTCGATCGCCTGCGCGTTCCACAGCGGTTCGAACAACATATTGGCAAAGCGCAGCGCGAGCAGATTCTGCACCGTTTCCTTGCCGAGATAATGGTCGATGCGGAACACCCGGTCCTCGGCAAAGGCGCTGCCGACCTGCGCATTGACCTCGCGCGAAGAGGCGAGGTCGTGACCGATCGGCTTTTCCATCGCGATGCGGCAGTCGGCGCAGGCGATGCCCGCAGCGGCGAGCCCCTGCGCGATCGGACCGAACATCGACGGCGGGGTCGACAAATACACGCCGACGGGCCGCGAACGACGATGACCCAACAGCGTCGCCAGATCGTCAAAGCCGGTGCCGGCACCCGCATCGACCGGGCAATAATCGATCCGTTCGACAAAGCCCGAGACAGCGGCTTCATCGAGTCGCTCTTCAGGCAGATGCTCGGCGAGCGCCGCGCGCACCTGACCGTGAAAAGCCGCGCGGTCCATCGGCGAGCGGCCCGACCCGATAATCGTGAGCGCGTCGGCGAGCAATCCGTCGAGATGGAGATTGTAGAGCGAGGGAAAGAGCATGCGCTGCGCCAGGTCGCCCGTCGCGCCGAACAAAACCAGAGTTTCGACTTTCACGCTCACAAAAATCCCCTTGATATCCCGATGAAGAAGTGGCGGATGCGCCGTGCGATTGCAACGCGCATACGTAGGCCGCATACGATGTCTCTCCATTGGCAAAAGCCCCGCGCTTGGCTTAGGAAGCGCCTCAATGATCGACGCCCCGCAACCCTATGATGTCATTGTCGTCGGCGGCGGGGTCAACGGCGCCGGGGTCGCGCGCGATGCCGCCGGGCGCGGCGCGCGGGTGCTGCTGCTCGAGGCGGGCGACCTCGCGCAGGGCACTTCCTCGGCATCGACCAAGCTGATCCACGGCGGTCTGCGCTACCTCGAACATTATGAATTCGGCCTCGTCCGCGAGGCCCTGAAGGAACGCGAAATCCTGTGGGGCATCGCGCCGCACATCATCTGGCCGCTGCGCTTCGTCCTGCCTTATCGCACCGGATTGCGCCCGCGCTGGCTGCTGCGGCTCGGCCTGTTCCTTTACGACCATATCGGCGGGCGCAAGAAATTGCCCGCGACGCGCTCGATCGACTTGCGCAAGCATGAGGCAGGCACCCCGCTCCAATCGCAATATGCGCGCGGCTTCGAATATTCGGATGGCTGGGTCGACGATGCGCGGTTGGTGGTGCTCAACGCGCGCGATGCCGCCCTGCATGGCGCGCGGGTCCGCACGCACACCCGCGCTGACATGCTGCGCTGCGAGGACGGATTATGGGTCGTCGATGCGGCGGACGATCGCGGTCACAGCTACCGCTTCACCGGCCGCAGCGTCGTCAATGCGGCGGGGCCCGCAGTGCTCGACCTGCTCAAACGCGCCGATGCCGAACCCGATCATCAGATGCGGCTGGTGCGCGGGTCGCACATCGTCGTGCGGCGATTGTTCGAGCATGACTATGCCTATTTCTTCCAGCTTCCCGACGGGCGCATCTTCTTCGCCATTCCCTATGAGCGCGATTTCACGCTGATCGGCACGACCGATCAGGACCATGACGGGCCGGCGAGCGAGGCGCGCGCAAGCGCCGAGGAAATCGCCTATTTATGCGAGGGCGCGAGCGAATATTTCCGCGCGCCCATCACCCCCGCCGATGTCGTATGGACCTATTCGGGGGTGAGGCCACTGATCGAGGACGGGTCGGGACGCCCCGAGGCGGCGACCCGCGGCTATCGCATCGACCTCGACATGGAAGAAGGCGCGCCGCTGCTCACTATTTATGGCGGCAAGATTACCAGTTATCGCCATGTCGCCGAGGCCGCCGTCGATGTGCTGGCCGAACATATACAGGCGCTGTCGGGGAAGGCCTGGACCGGCAAGGCGCCGTTGCCCGGCGGCGATTTCCCGACGAACGGCGCTGCGGCGCTCAAGGCCGAATATAAGCTCGCCTACCCCTTCCTTTCCGCCGCAGCAGTCGACCGCATCGTCAAGGCCTATGGCAGCGACGCGCGGCAATGGCTGGGCGCGGCCGACGGTTGGGACGCGCTCGGCGGCGATCTCGGCCATGGACTGAGCGCCGCCGAGGCGACCTGGCTGGTCGAACAGGAGTGGGCGCGGACCACCGACGATATTTTGTGGCGGCGGAGCAAGCTGGGGCTGCACTTCACCGCCGATGAGGTGGCGCGTCTCACGGCCTGGCTGGAGGCCCGCTCCAACTAGGGTCCGCACTCAACCACCACGCGGCCGGGGTTCGAAGCGAAATGGCTCAGTGCGAGGAGGGAAGGCCTAGGAATATGTCGATATTTCAAGCCTTCCCGGCGCGCCTTTCTGCCCGAACCGTTCGCCATTTGGGCGCCCTCCGCGCCGCAGTAATTGAGTACGGACCCTAGGTCACACCATATTGCTCGGCGAGTTTGGCGCGGCGGACTTTCCAGGTTTCGGCCAGCACCGGCACCCGTTCCAGCGCGCGAAGATCATCGGGGCGGCTTTTGGCTTCGCCGCCGATCAAGAGCGCAAACAGCGAAGACAGCGACCATTCGGGATAGGGACGCTCGACGAGTATGAGCCCGTCACCCGCCTGCACCTGCCCCGACTCGAGGACGCGGTAATACCAACCCGAACGCCGCGTCGTGACGACCCGCGCCATCACCCCCTTGACGCCAAATCGATGGTCGAGCTTCCAGCACGGCTGGCGCGCCTGACTCACTTCGACGAGCGCGGTGCCGAGACGAAAACGGTCGCCGAGGAACACGCTGTCTTCGTCGAGACCCGCGGTCGAGATATTCTCGCCAAACGCCCCCGGCCCGCCGAGCAGCGGCACGTCGCCCAGATGTTCGCGCCAGAAGGGGTAATGATCCGCGGGATAGTGATGGATCGCCTTGTCGATTCCGCCATGATGAACGCGGTCGGCCTGTTCGTCGCCGGCAAGGCCAAGCGCGCCGATCGCGACGGGTCCTGCAACGGGCCGCTTGTCGATCGCGCTCGGTTCGTCGTCGCCGCGAAAAGCGCCGACTTTTCCGTTGAGTACTGCAAGGATTTCGGCCTTCATCCGTCGATGGAATAGCCCGTTTGGCCATTTTGGCAACATGCCGCCTCGCCCAAGCACCGCGCGTCATGGTCGATAGGGAATGGTGTCGGGAAGAAGAACGCCGACCTCGTGCGCATATCGCTCCCACGCGGCCGCGAGCACCGCCTTGCGTTCGGGATCATCGAGCGACAGGCCGCGGGTGTCAGCAGCACGGCGCCGGCCAAAAGCTTCAGACGATGTTCGGGAGAGAAAGCGGTCATCATATGATGTCCCCGGGTGGCTTTTGCGCGCCCTTTCTGATGTGATGAATGGGGGCGCGGTGCGCCGCGCCGGATCGGGCAGCCGCCAGCTCGGTCCCCCACAGCGCACGGGCGGCGCTGCGTAGGGACGCAGGATAGCGAGCCAGATCCGACAGGTCGGATTGGGTCAGCAAAGGCATGATTTTCCTCGCGCCGGCGCGCAGAACGCACCGGACATGGCGTCGCAACGCCCCGCGTGAGGAGGCGCGACTGGAGAGAAGGAGGCTCGCTGCGTGGAGCGGGATGCGGTCAGTCCGCTGCCCCAAGCGCAGGATCGACGATCGTCTAAATGTCGATGCTACACATATGCATCGCAATAACCCCTTATCTGGAGGGAGAACGCAATGCCTGGCGATGTCGCCCGAGCATCACGCGCTTTAGCCGTTGGTAACGCGGAGCAAGCTGCTTCCCGATCAAAAGCCGCGGGTCAATGGGGAGAGCCTCGTCGCCCGTCTCGACCAGTCCCGAGCAACAAAGTCAACTTAAACGATTGATATTGGATTCGTCAACGATCGAAGCCGGTTTTTGCGAGGAAGAAAATCTTTCGGGCGGCGAGCCGAGGCCAGGCTTGAACCGAGGCGCTCGATTCGCCGAGGAACGACGCCCTCGCCTTGGGGCGGCGGCTTTGGCGCAATTCCACCGCGATGCCGGTTCACTTCCCCGCCGTTGACCGTTATGGCCTAGCAACACCAATCTGCCGACTTCGCTCAGGAGAAAGCCTTGCGGCACCTTGCCCGGTTCGACCTCAACCTGCTCAGAATATTCGATGCAATCTTTGCCAGAGGCGGGGTATCGGCGGCGGCGCGGCATCTGAACCTGTCGCAGCCTGCGATCAGCCATGCGCTCGCCAAGCTGCGTGACACCTTCGACGATCCACTCTTCGTGCGACAGGGGAATCGATTGGTGCCAACCCCGGCGGCGCGAGCGATCGCCGGCCCGGTGCGCGAGGCATTGCGCGGGCTTGATGTCGCGCTCGATGCCGCGACGTCGTTCGACCCCGCCGAGGCGACGCGCGAGTTTCGCATCGGCGTGCGCCTGTCGGGCGAGATGCCGCGTTTCTCGTCGCTCGTGGCGCGGGTGCGGAGCGAGGCCCCGCATGTCGCGCTGGCAAGCGTGACCTTTCGACGGCGCGATCTGGTGATGACGCTCGCGAACGGTGACCTCGACCTCGCACTCGATGTGGGCCTCCCCGCCGACGACCGGCTCCGCAGTCAATATCTGGGGACCGAACCGATCGTCGTCGCGGCGCGCAAGGGACATCCGCGTGTGGACGGCGCGATCGACCTCGACACCTATCTCTCGCTCGAACATATCATCGCGACCGCGCGGCCCTATGGTCCGGGGCTCGAGGATATGGCGCTCGAACGCATGGGTCTCGTCCGGCGCGTCGCGGTGCGTTGCCAGCATGCGATCACCGCGTGGCAGATCGTCGCCTCGTCCGACATGCTCTTCGCACTCCCGCGATCCCATGCCGAGGTGCTCGATGCAATGTGGCCGATGCAGCTCGTCGAACTGCCGCTGCCGGTCGAACAGAGCGGAAGTTATCTCTATTGGCATCAAGCGGCGCAGGCCGATCCGGGGCTTGCTTGGTTGCGCGCGATCATCGTCGAAGAGTTGGGGGCGACGGGCAAGTCATTCGCCTGACGAATATCGTATATTCGATCCTATCATTTTCTTAAATGACATGGCGCGGCTAGCCTTGGCGGCGAAATCCATTGGAGAAGATGCCCATGACCGAGATCGAACTGCAAGCCGAGCTCAACGACCTTCGAATGTCGAAGGAGGCTCAGCCGCTTTTCGACGCGGTGAAGCGCCACATCGCCGAGAATGTCGATCCGATCACCGAGGAATTTTTCCGGCTTGGCGAGGGGCGCGCAGATCGCTGGAGCTGGGCACCGGGACAGCTCGAACTGCTCGAGGGGGCGAAGAACAAGGCGAAGGCGGCGGGCCTTTGGAACTTTTTCCTGCCGCATGGCGACACGGGCACCCCCCTCAGCAACCTCGACTATGCCTATATAGCCGCCGAACTCGGCAAGTCGCCGCTTTCGTCGGAATCGCTGAACTGCTCGGCGCCCGACACCGGCAATATGGAAGTGCTCGAAATGGTCGGCACCCCCGATCAGAAAGAGCGCTGGCTGAAGCCGCTGCTCAACGGCGAAATCCGCTCGGCCTATGTGATGACCGAACCCAATGTCGCCTCATCCGACGCAGGCAATATCGAAACGAGTGCGCGGCTCGAGGGCGATGAATGGGTCATCAACGGCGAGAAATATTTCATCAGCGGCGCAGGCGATCCGCGCTGCAAGATCCTGATCTGCATGGTCCAGACCAACCCCGAAGCTGCACGGAAGGCGCAGCATTCGCAAATCCTGATCCCGATGGACACGCCCGGCGTGCAGGTGCTGGGCCCGATGCGCGTCTTTGGCGACGACCACGCACCGCAGGGCCATATGCACATGCGCTTCGACAATGTCCGCGTGCCCAAGGATAATATGCTGCTCGGCGAAGGCCGCGGGTTCGAGATTTCGCAGATGCGCCTCGGGCCGGGCCGCATCCATCACTGCATGCGTACGATCGGCAAGGCCGAGGTCGCGCTCGACCTGATGGTAAAACGCGGCAATTCGCGCACTGCCTTCGGCAAGCCGCTGTCGCAGCTCGGCAAGAATATGGAGGTTATCGCGCGGGCGCGGATCGATATCGAAGCGATGCGCCTGATCGTGCTCAAGGCCGCAAAGGCGATGGATCTGCTCGGCAATCGCGAGGCGCGCGTCTGGGTGAGCATGGCGAAGGCGATGGTTCCCGAACGGGTCTGCCAGATCATCGATCAGGCGATCCAGATCCACGGCGCGACCGGTATTTCGCACTGGACCCCACTCGCCGACCTCTATGCCGATGTGCGCCACCTGCGTTTTGCCGACGGTCCCGACGAGGTCCACTATATGGTCGTCGGCCGCGACGAACTCGGACGCCACTGATCGCGCGGGCGGTGGCCGACGGTCACCGCCGCGACACCGCTGCTATTGCGCCGCCGCAATCTCCGGCCGGCCGGTGGGTTCAGTCAAGCCGTCCTTCTCCCTCAGCCTGTATTTCACCGGCAATGACTTGATCCCGCTGACGAACGCCGCCTCGGTATAGATCGCCGGACCATGGGGCTCGATCGTCTCCACCTTGTCGAGCAGAGCATGGAAGAAGGCCTCGATCTCCAGCTTCGCGAGAAACTGCCCCAAGCACATATGTGGGCCATAGCCGAACGCGAGGTGGTTATTTAGACCTCGATCGAGACGGAACATATCCGCCTGCTCGAATGCCGCTTCGTCGCGCGTTGCCGCGCCATAGCTCAGCATGACATGGTCGCCCCGCCGAAGCATCACCCCGCCCAGCTCATAATCCTCTACCACATTGCGAAAGAAATGCTTCACCGGTGCGGTCCAGCGGATCGCCTCATTGGCGAATGATTTGACCAGATTGCGATCGGCGCGAAGCCGTTCGATCTCGCCGGGCATGTCCATTAGCGCCTTCAGGCCTCCGGCGATGGACGCCGCCGTCGTGTCATGCCCCGCGGTCGCGATGATGATGTAATAGCCCATCCGCTCGGCGGGCGTCATATCGCGGTCGCCGGGCCTGCCATTGGCGATCAGCGTCGCCACATCGTCGCGCGGATTGGCCTGACGATCCTTCGTCACTTCGTCGAAAAACGCTACATAATCCTGATTTACCGCAACCAGATGCTCGGCCTGTGTCATGCCCGGCCGGACGATATCGGGGTCGGACGATCCGAACAGCTCATGCGTGAGGTGCAGCATGCGCGCCTCGTCGGTCTCATCGATGCCGAGGATCGTCATCGCGACGCGTAGCGGGTACCAAAAGGCAAGGTCGGCCGCGAAGTCGCATGCGCCGCCCAAGTCGTCGAGACGCGACACATATTGACGCGCCAGATCGCCGATCAGCGCCTCGAGCTTGCGGATATTCTTGGGCAGGAAATAATTTTGCGTCAGACCGCGAAGCTCCTGATGCCGCTCGCCATCGATGACGACGAGCGAGTAGACCCCCGCTTCGAACCCGAAATATTGCCGGTTTGCCTGTTCGACCATGATCGGCATCAGCGTGTTCCGGGGCCCCGCGTTGAATATCTCCGGCTGGCGCTCGATTTCGCGAATGGCCGCGTGGCGCGACACCACCCAAAAGGGCCGAAATCCCTCAGGCTCCGCCCGGGCGACCGGATGCTCGGCGCGCAGCCAGGCATAAAAACTTTGTAGCCGCGCCGGGTCACCGTACAGCTTCGGATTGGCGATATCGTTGATCTGAAAGTCCATTTTCAGCCCTGTCTTTGGTCAATCGGGAAGGAGTACGGCCTTGATGCAGCGCCCGTCATGTTGGTCGCGCGCCGCATCGTTGATTTGCGACAGCGGATAGGTAGTCACCATGCGATCGAACGGCAGCCGGCCGGCGCGATGATGATCGATCAGTTCGGGGATGAAGGTCGCAGGGTCGCTATCGCCCTCGATAATCCCCATGACCCGGTGCCCGAAGGTCATCAACGTGTTGATCTCGACCGGAAGGGCGGTGCCCGGCGCGGCGATGCCGACCAGCCCCAAAAGGCCGCGCGGGGCGAGGCTCGACAGGATCGCGCGCAATATGTCGGGCCGCCCGGTCGTATCGAGCGCATAGCCAACGCCTTCGGCTATGATCGCACGGATCGCTGCGGCCAGATCATCCACGGCAAACGGGTCGATCACATGTGTCGCCCCGAACTCAAGCGCCAGCGCGCGGCGTTCAGCATGCGGTTCGACAAGGATGATCACCGCGCAGCGGCGGATCACGGCGCCCATCACGGCGCTGAGCCCAACCGAGCCGCCGCCCGCGATGACCAGCGCCGAACCGGGCTCGCAGGCCATCGATCGCATGATCGCCCCGGCCCCGGTCTGGATACCGCAGCCCAACGGGCCCGCCAGCTCCAGCGGAAAATCATCGGGCACGCGGACCAGATTGCGCGCATAAGTGAGGGCGTGCGAGGCGAAGGAGGATTGGCCGAAGAAGTTCGAGGCGACGGGCGCCGCACCATCGTGAAGCGCCGTCGATCCATCGGGCCGCATCCCCGCATAGTTAAGCTGCGGCATCGTCTGGCAATAGGAAGGATAGCCCGCGCCGCACTGCACGCAATTGCCACACGAGCGAAAGCTGATGGCGACCCGGTCGCCCGGGGCAAAGTCCGCCACCGCATCGCCGACGCGCTCGACGACGCCCGCCCCCTCATGCCCGAGGACGACCGCCCCCGCATAGCCGAAGGCCCCGGCCTGTGCGACGATATCGGTGTGGCACAGGCCAACCCCTGCGATTTTCACCAGAATCTCATCGCTCCGCGGCGCATCGAGCGTCAGGTCGCGCAGCGTGAAGGCTTCGCCCGCGCGATCGACCACTGCGGCGTGAACGCTCTGCGTTTCGCTGCACATCAGCTATTCCCCCAATATTTGTCGCGGATGAGCCGTTTGTAGAGCTTTCCAGTCGGATGCCGCGGCAATTCCGTGGTAAAATCAATCCGGCGCGGCATCTTCACGCCCGACAATTGGGGACGCAGCCATTCGGTAAGTTCGGCCGCAAAGGCGGGCGTGGCGTCGGTCTGGTCCTGCGGCTGAACAACCGCGACGACCGCCTCCCCCATCTCGGAATGCGGTGCGCCGATGACCGCGACGTCGCTCACTTTGGGGTGGACCGCGAGCAGGTTTTCAATCTCCTGTGGATAGATGTTCACCCCACCCGAGATGATCATGAAGCTCTTGCGATCGGTGAGATAGAGATAGCCGTCTTCATCCACCCAGCCCACGTCGCCGATCGTCGTCCAGCCATGCGCATTGGTCGCCTCTTCGGTCTTGGCGGAGTCGTTGTGATAGGCGAAACGCGATCCGCCTTCGAAATAGACCGTACCTTCCTCACGCGGCGGAAGCAGCTCACCCGCCTCGTTGCAGATCCGCAGCGCACCGACGACAGCACGACCGACCGAGCCGGGACGGGCCAGCCATTCGGCCGAGGAGATCATCGTCATCCCATTCGATTCGGTGCCGGCATAATATTCGAGCAGGATCGGTCCCCACCAATCGATCATCGCCTGCTTGACCGGCACCGGGCACGGCGCCGCGGCGTGGATGGCGAGACGAAGCGAGGAAAGGTCGAAGCGTGCGCGGACGTCCGCCGGCAGTTTCAGGATACGAATGAAATGGGTCGGCACCCACTGGCTGTGCGTGACGCGGTGCCTCTCGATCGCCCGAAGCGCGGCTTCGGCATCGAATTTCTCCATCACGACGACTGTTCCGCCCAGCCGATGCACGAGCATACTCCAGCGTAGCGGCGCGGCGTGGTAGAGTGGAGCGGGCGTCAGATAGACACTCTCCGAACCGAAACCGAGACGATCGGCGACATCGGTCAGCGACGTCGGCGCCGCGATCGACGGATCGTCCGGCAGCGGCGGCTTGATCCCCTTGGGCCGTCCCGTCGTCCCCGAGGAATAGAGCATGTCGGTCCCGCCGCGTTCGTCAGGCACCTGCGATGCCAGTTCGGCGTCAGCTTCGTCATCCCACGAGCGATAACCTTCGCCGCCTTTGCCCAGCGCGAACAAGCTTACGTCCGGCAACAGCGCGGGGAGCGCCGCGGCGATCCGTTGGTCAGGAGAGACGATCAGCAGCTTCGCGCCGCTGTCCTTCACGATATATTCGACCTCAGCAGGGGTGAGCTGGGTCGAGATGCAAACATAATAGAGCCCAGCCCGCTGCGCCGCCCAGGCGAGCTCGAAATATTCAGGGCGATTCTCGATCAACATCGCAATCACATCGCCGTGGCCCAGTCCTTCGCGACGGAACAAACGGGCTCCCTGGTTCGAGCGTGCATCAAGTTCGCCATAGCTCAGCGTCCGGCCACTTGCCGCCATCACAATGGCGGGCTTTTCGGACGCATGACGGGCGTGGATCGAGGGGTGCATCTTCAGACTCTCAGTTCTTCCTTAGGGGGCCTCGCGCCGGCAGCCGGAGCCGGGCCGATGCCCGGCTCCACTTTCCGCGCGGCGCAACCGCCGCGCCATGTTTCAGAAGCTTCCGCGCAGCGTGACGCCATAGGTGCGCGGGGCTGACAGATAGGCGTTTTCGTCGCCGGTCTGGATCGGGGTGTTAAACGACAGCGTCGGATAGGCCTTGTCGAACGCATTCTGGATCCAGCCCTCAATCTGCCAGCCGCCACCTTCGGACTTGAGGCCCAAATTGGCGTTCATCGTCCCGGCCCCACCGCGCCGGGCGGACGATGCGGTGTTGATGAACTGGCTGGACGAATATTGATATTGGACGCGGCCGGTAACGCCGAGGTCATTCGTCACCGGCTGATCAAGGCTGAGGCTGACATTGCCTGCAAACTTCGAGGCATAGCGAAAACGCTGCCCCGACAGCGCCGCCGCCAGATTGGGGTCGGTGCCGTAACGCGCGCGCGGCAGCCAGATACCGTCAACGCCGAGCGTCAGGCCGGGCGTGATCTCGAACAGAGATTCGATTTCGGCACCATAGGTTTCCGCCGACTTGGCGTTCAGAACGGTGAACTGAAGCCCGACGAACTGCGCGACCTGAAGGTCAGATATATCGTTGTAGAAGAAGGCGATGTTGGTGCGCGCGCGGCGATCGAGATAATCGAGCTTTGCGCCAAGCTCGATCGCGTTGACCGTTTCGGGCTTGAAGCGCGGATCGAGCACGACGGCACCGGGGAATTCGGCCGGATTGTTGAGGCGCGTACCGCCCCCGTTCGAGTCAATGTTGACCCCGCCCGCCTTGAAGCCGCGATTATAGGTCAGATAGATCATCGCACCGTCAGTGGGGCGGAACTGAACGCCGGCGGTGCCGCTCAGCGCCCGATCGGTCGTCGAGACGTCATAGGAGGGGCCCGGCTGGACGCCGAGCAGGCGGAAGGCGTCGTTCAACTGCGGCCGGTAAAAGCTGTTGCGAAAGGCACCCTCTTTCTTCTCGATCGAATAGCGCAGTCCCGCGATCAGGCTGACCTTGTCACTGATATCGGCATTGAGATGCGCGAAGGCTGCGTAAGATGTCGCATTGCCACGCATCCGCTCGCCCGCCCACTGGCCCGGTGCGGCGTAGGCGGTTCCCGGAGGCGCGTTCAGGGCGCCGAACAGCGCGTCCATATAGGTCTGTCCCTGGGTGCCCCATGACAGATCGCGGGTCATGTCGAGCCGCTCGTCGGAATAGAAGAGGCCGAAGACATAATCGGCGTTCAGCGCCTCAACCTCGCCATTGAAGGTCAATTCCTGCGAAAAGAACTGGCTCTTGAAGGTTTCGTCGAGCTCGAAAATATCGGCGCCCGAGAAATCGGCATCGGCGCCGATCTGCGCGAGATTGAACTCGCGCAGCGCCGTCACCGACTTCAATGTCCCGCTGCCGATACCGATATCGACGAGCAAGGTGCCGCCATAATCCTCGATCCGCTGGCGCGAATTGGCGCTCAGCACCTGCTGGCGGTCCTTCAGCCGCTTCGACGGCAACTTCATTCCGCGCGCCAGCGTCAGCCCGTCGACCAGCGGCTGGGTCGGACCATCGATATAATCGACCGTCGCATAGCAGCAGTCGCCGGTGGTTTTCGAATAGTCGCCGATCACCCGCATCGAGAAATCGTCGCTCGGCTCGATCAGCAATTGCGCCTTATACGCCTGTGCATTGAGGCTGTTGTAGCGCCGCCCGCTGTTCGGGTCGCGGACGAAGCCATCATCCTCGGTATAGAGCGCCGCCACCCGAAGCGCCGCCACGTCGCCGAGCGGGACGTTGACCGCGCCCTTGACGTCGAGGGCGTTGTAACTGCCGTAGCCAAGTTCGTAATTGCCGGTCAGTTCCCCGATGTCGGGCGCCGTAGAACTCACGAGCACCGCGCCGGCCGATGTGTTTTTGCCGAACAGCGTTCCCTGCGGCCCGCGCAGGACTTGAAGCGAGTCGATGTCGAGGAAATTCTGCAATGCCGATGCGGCGCGCGTCCGATAGACACCGTCGATGAAGATGCCGACAGCCCCCTCGAAGGTGCGGCTGTTCCCCGTCGTGCCGAGCCCGCGGATCACGACATTCGCGCTCGAGGAGGAGATGTTCGACGCGCGAAACTCGATGCTCGGCGAAATATTCGAGATATTGGCGATATTCTCGATACGCGCGACCGCCAGCGCTTCGGAATTGGCGGCGGTGATCGCGACCGGAACATCCTGAAGACGCTCTTCGCGGCGCTGTGCGGTGACGAGGATTTCGGTGAGCCCCTCTTCACCGGTTGCTGCGTTTTCGCCGCCCGCCGCAGCGTTCTGCGCAAAGGCCGGAACGGCAAGGAAAGCCGCGCCGGACAAAAGAAGCGCGCTCATCGCACGCACAGAGAGCCTATTGAGATCCTTCATAACATCCTCCTCATTTATGGTTTTCTTATCGTTTGTGTGAAAAGTATATATACGTCCAACAACTGTCAACCGAACGACGTGAGGATGGCGCGCGATCCGCACAGTTCACGCGAGAAACTTCTGATTAGAAAAGGAAACTATTGGACCAGGAGGTTAGTCCGGGTCGGGCCGCCCGGGCACTTCCAGCGCCGCACGGATCGCGGGCAGCATCCAGCGGCTGATCTTGCCGACGTCGAGCGTCGGGTCGAGCCGCAACTGTGTCGCGACCCCCAGCTGAAAGCTGCCGATCGACAGCGCTGCGGTCTCGGGGTCGACATCCGTGCGGATGATGCCGGACTTTTGTCCGCGCTCGATCATCAGGACGAGTGCCTTTTTGACCTTCTGATGCGCCTCGACAAAGGCGGGCTGAGTCGGCGCCTTGTTCGCGATCGTCGCAGCGAGAAGCACGAAATAGGACAGGCTGAGATGATCGACCGCAATCTCTTCGAGAAAGGTCCGTACATAGGCAATGACCTCGTCGAGCGGATTGCCGGCCGCATCCCTGCCCTCGGCATATCGGGAATCCAGGCGCGCGTTCAGATAATCGACGACGGCCAGAACCATCCCGTCCTTCGAACCGAATTTCTGGCTCGCTAGCCCGCGGGAGAAGCCCGAAACTTCACCGATCCGGTCGAAGGTCAAGGCAGAATAGCCTTCTTCGACCAGCACAAGCGCCGCCGCACTGAGAAGCTTCAGCTCCGATGCGCTGCTCCGATCCGCCTGCGACCGGCGCTCGCGTCTTGTCCCTGCCCTGATCATCGGAGCCGCTTTAGACAATCTTGCCCCGCAACTGGCAAATATTTTGTCGCTTCTTCCCAGAGCAGTGCTTCAGGCCCGCACGAAGCTCGCCGCCGACGCTGCGGTCAACGGTTTCGAGCGAGCACGTGCCCCTTGACGAGCAGGCGGAATTCCTCGGTTTCGACGGTTAGTTCCAGCGAAAATGAACAGCTTGAGCTGGCCGTGAGCCGTCTGTCGGGTCTTGGATGACAAGTCTGAAAAGCGGACGTCGCTCGTCCTGCGCATTTGTTTCGACCTATAATCATGAATAGGAGGGGGAACCTGCGACCCAAGCGAAAAAAGTTTGATGTAAATATAAGAAGAGGCCGAGGCACATTGATTGCCTCGACCTCACACCGCGTGATCGTTTCTGACCGGGTCGCTAAATCAGAAGGCGAACCGCGCGGTTACTCTTGCGCCATGGCTATTGCGATCCGATGCCAGAGTGCCGGTATAAGCGGCACCCAAACGGAGGGATCCGGTGGTGAGTTCGAACCCGGCATCGATCTCGGCCGAATTTTTCGGGATCGCCGAGCCAAGGACATCAAACGTCGGCCCTCCCGCTACAAAGCGCGACACGATCGCGGGACTGCGATCGTCAAGCGCACGGTTCCAGGCGGCCGACACATAGGGCTGGAATCCTGGCTCGCCGGCGTTGAGCTGCACGCGCCCGCCGAGGCTGAGGAAGATTGTCTTTTGATCGGCCTTCCCGACCGTCAACGCCGCGCTGCCGCCCGCTTCGGTAAAGGCATCGCTGCCCGTATCGACATGCGCAACCCGGGCGAAGGGCGTGACCGCCATCTTGCCCGCGACGATCTCGTAACCGATCTCGCCGAATATCTGCAGCGTGTCGGCGTCGCGCTTTGAGGTCAGCGTTTGCGCCAGCGGCGCAACGCTGACCGAACGGGTGGTGTCGATGTCGTGCCAAGCATAGCTGACGCCGATCGTACCGCGAACTCCGCCCGGACCTCCATAGGTGGCGTGGGCTGCGAGATATTTGCTTTCGACATCGGCCCGGTCGTTGCGCGCGCCGAAGTGGAAGTCCGATCCGCCGATGCCCGCCGAAAGCGCTGCAGCGAAACCATTCCCGCCAAAGCCGACGCCGGCTATGAGGCCCTTATGACCCGTATCCATGGCGAAATTGTCCGTATTGGCATCGAAATCGCCCCAGCCGCCAAAGGCGGATCCCCAGACGAAGGCCCCGCCTTCCTCCGGCGCCTGCATCCCCATCAGGCTGTTACGAAGATGGCGGCTGTCGTCGGTCAGGCCGCCGATCGCGCTTGCGAGGATTTCGCCCGACAGATTATCAAAGCTCATCTGTGCCGTCGCGGCATTCTGGACCAAGACCGCTTCGTATAGCGGATTGTCGATCCCCAACGCCTGGACCGCACCGGCGACGCCGATCTGGTTAAAGCCGACCGCAACGTCCGCAAAATCGATATCATTGCGATAGAGCGACAGCGTCACCGAATTGGGGCTGTAGCGCAGCAGCGGATCAAGGAAAGCAAGATCGGTCGTCACCGAACCGAAGGTTCCGGTGATGCCGCTCGCCCCCGTCAGGATCACATAGTCGGTCCGCGGGTTGTAATTGCCATCCTCGGCGAGGACGGCGACATTCGCGGTGCTTGCGATCGCCACGGCGCCGGTTGCATCAAGCCGATCGGCCGCGCCCGCGGCGTTGACTTCGACTTCGTAAGTTGAACCGGCGGCGAAGGCGAGGTCGCCGTTTACCGTCAGTTGGCCGATGGAGTTGCCCGGCGCGAGTGTACCGCCGTTGCCCACTATGGTCGAGCCGACCGTTCCGTTACCGCCAAGAGTGCCGCCGCCGTTGACCGTGACCGGCGACGCGATCGACCCGTTGACCGCCAGCGTCCCGCCATTGACTGACGTCGGCCCGGTATAGCTGCTGTCGCCCGTCAGGTTGAGCGTACCGTCGCCGTCCTTCACCAAACTGCCCGTGCCCGAGATGTCACCGCCAAATTCGGTGTCGTCGCCCTGATCGACCGTCAGTTCGCTGTCCCCGATGACGACGCTGGAACCCGCGTCACCTTCCAGACCGCCAATTGTCTGGTTGTTGCCGGTGATGTCGAGCGTGCCGCCAGCGCCAAGGTCAAAGTCGGTTTCGGGGTCAATGATCCCGCCGATGCGCACCGCGCCGCCGAGAATGTTCGTCACGCCCTGGAAGGCATAATCGCCCATGAAGGTCAGAACGCTGTCGCCCATCTTGTCGAGGACGCCGTTGCCAGAAAAGGCGCCAAGGAAGTCATAATCGTCCGACCGATTGAAGACGAACCGGCCGTCGTTGACGACGTTGCCCGCGAAGCTGCCCTCGGCTCCGCCGGCACCCAGCTGGAAGAAACCGGCGCCTTCGGTCTTCACATCGCCCTGAAGAAGGCCGGTGAGCACAAGCCCGCCGTTCGAAATGATCGTTCCGCCGGTATGGGCGACATTGGCCGTATCAACCGTGAACACCGCATCGCCGATCAATTGCAATTGCCCGGTTCCGTCGATCGTCAGATCATCAAGCGCAGAGACGGTTTCATCTGTACCGAAGTTGAGAATAAGCAGGCCGTTGGTCCGGGCCGTCGGGGTGAGGATCGGGGATGAAGGGCCGTCTTCGCCAAGATCGGCCTCGTTGACCTGTAACGCACCGCCTTCGCCGATGGTCACATTGCCAAATTCGCCCACGAAACCCGACGTCGACCAATAGCCCGCGGTGACATTGAGCTGTTCGAAGCCGGTGGATGCAGTGAGCCGCTGCGCTTCGGTGAGCTCGAGGATGTCGCCAGAGAGCGTCAGCGTATCGACCCCGTCGCCCGCATCAATGGCGCCAGTGATTGCACTGCCAGTACGCAGCGTCACGCCGTCGTCGAACGCTCCAAGCTGAACCGCGATGCCCGATCCGCCGGACAGGGTGCCCGAATTGTCGAGACTGGTCTGGGTCAGCGAGGTGAACGCAGCGCCGCTTTCTCCCGAAATCGTGCCGCTGTTCACCAATGTCACCGAACCGCCCGCGTTGCTTTCCACGCCGGTCATCCCGCCAGCGATGGTGCCGCTGTTGGTGAGCGCCATTGTGCCATCGGTGCCGTGGCCGAGACCGATTGTCGCGCCGCTGATCGTTCCGCTGTTGTTGACGACGACCGATCCCAACCCCGCGTTGAACTGGGCACCAGCCCCGGCGACGCTACTGATCGTGCCACTGTTGATGAGCGCCCCGGTCAACCCGGCGTTTTCGCCATCGAACTGGCTCTGAATGACGATGCCGCTAAGCCCGCCGCCGATCGTCCCGGCATTCTCCACGCCGCCGCCGCCCGACAGGATAATGCCGAAACGTGCGCCGTCGATCGTGCCGCCCGCGCTGTTCGCTACCGATGCGGCAAAGTCGTCGACCTCCTGTCCTTCGGCGCGGAACATCGAGATGCCGTCCGCCAAAGGCGAACCGCCGCCCGATATCGCGCCACTGTTGGTGACACTGCCACCGCCAATCAGGCGCGCACCGTCGTTGCTTTCGCCAGCAATCGTACCGCTGTTGGTGACCGTCGTACCGGCGGCCTGAAACACCAGTTCTCCGGTCGTCTCATCGAACACATAGGCTGTGGTGATCCCCGCACCGGCACCCGTGATCGTGCCGCTGTTGGTTACGCTCGATCCGCCGGTGCCGATGGTAATTCCCGCGTCCGGAGGCCCATCGAAGCCGTCATAAGCTCCTTCACCGCGAATGATGCCCGCGTTGTCGACCGTCAGCGCTCCCGTTGCATAGGAATAGATGCCCGACGTGCCGCCGGCGATCACGCCGCCCGCAGCGTTAGTGATCGTCAGATCGGCACGCGACCCGTGCGCGACGCCGACACCGAATTCGCTGCTGATCGTCCCGCTGTTGTCCAGCGTCGCGGTCGACATATCGCTGCCGAAGCCGACGCCATAGCCGTCGCCCGAGCTGCCGCCGAGGTTGCCGGTGCCGCGGATTGTGCCGCTGTTTGCAACGTTGGCGGTCAACCCGCTGCGGTCTTCGTCCGGGTCGTTATCCAGTGCGGTGCCCTGAATGAAGATGCCACCGACGACGCCCTGAATGTCGCCCGCATTGATAACGTCGCCGCCGCCCGAGAGGGCGATGCCGAAACGGCTGCCGCTGATTTCGCCGCTACCTTCGTTGGTGACGAGCGCGCTGTAATCCTCATTCGCCTGTTCGCTATAGGCGAACATCGACACACCGTCGGTGAAATCGCCAGTCAGGCCGCGAATTTCACCACTGTTGACGATGCTGCCGCCGCCGATCAGGCGAACGCCATCATCATTTTCGCCGATGATCGTTCCGGTGTTGACGACTGCGGTATCGACCGCCCGCCCTTCGAGCAGGCCTGTCGCGGCGTTGAAATGGTTGGCGGTTGTGATGCCCAGGCGATTGCCCGAGATGGTCCCGCTGTTCGTCACCGAACTGCCGCCGTCAGTGATGGTGACGCCCGCGTCGGGCGCCGCGTTGAAGCCCTGGTTGGTGCCGTTGCCGCGTATCGTCCCGGCGTTGGTCAACGTGAGCGACCCGAGCACGGTTTCAATCCCCGAAGCCGCGCCAACGATCATGCCGCCTTCGGCATTGCCGATCGTGATTGCGGTGGCGCTCGTCATATTCGCATGGATGCCGTCGCTGGCGCCGCCGCGAATTTCGCCGCTGTTCGCAACCGAAAAAGTGTCGAACAGGCCAAAGCCGACGATGCCTTCGCCACCCACTCCCGCGCCGCCATTACCGCCGACGATTGTGCCATTGTTGAGGATCGTGCCGCTGACCGGCGTCCCGCCAAGCCCGTTCTGGACCAAGACGCCCGCGCCGCCGCCCTGGATGGCGCCAGCGTTTTCGATCGTGCCACCCGACGAGAAGGCGACCCCGGCGCGAACACCGTTGATCGTTCCTTCGGCGGTGTTGGTGACTGCGGCGGTGAAGGTCGCAAGATCCTGTGTCTCCAGCGCAACCATCGCGACGCCGTCCGACTGGGCATTTTGCTGGCCGCTGATCGTCCCGCTGTTGGTGACGTTGCCGCCACCCTGCAGCCGGACGCCGTCATTGTTGAGGCCGATGATCGATCCGCTGTTCGTGATGGTCGTATTGACCGAACGGTCCTCGAAAACGCCGGGAGTCGGCTGGAACGGGTTGGTGGTAATGCCGAAAGTGCCCCCCTGGATCGTCCCGCTGTTATCGATCACCGCATCGGCAGTCGTTATGTTGATGCCGGCCTGCGCATTGCTGCGGATCAAACCCTGATTGTCGACCGTCAGCGTGCCGGCATTCGACGCGATGCCGGGACCATTGCCGATGATCTGGCCGTCCACGCCATTGTTGATCACCAGGTCGCCGCTGTTGAGTCCGATGATGCCGGTCTGCTGCCCCGAAATCATCCCGCTGTTGTTAATGATCGCGGTCGCCAGCTGTTGATTTGCGAGCAGGCCCAGAAAGCCCGAAATCGTACCGCTGTTGTTGAGCGTTGCGGTACGATTGGGCTGGTTGGTATTGGCGGTCAGAATGACGCCAAAGGGCGAAACATTCGGCGTAGCGGGATTGAAAGTACCGGTGCTGCGAATGATCCCGTCATTGTCGATCGTCCCGCCGCCCGACAACAGGACGCCAAACAACTGCCCCTCGATAAGCCCGGTTTCGGTGTTGGTAATTGTACCGACCCCAGTCGCGGTGGCGCTCGTCGCTTCGGGGAACTCGGCAATGACCACGCCAATCGCTTGTGCGCCGTTGCCGATGTTGCCGTTTAATCCCTGGATCGTGCCACTGTTCACGAGATCGCCGCCGCCGATCAAAGCAACGCCGCTGCCGGCATCGCCGCGGATCAGGCCCGTATTGATGACGGTCGTGCCCGCAGCCCGCGCTTCGGGCGGCAGTTCATCCCCATTTTCGTCTTCGCTAAAGAAATAGGCTGTCGTGACGCCGTTGGAGCCGCCCGAAATAGTGCCGCCGTTGGTGATGCTCGAACCCGGTTGCGCAATGACAATGCCACCGCTGGGACGGTTCTGGATGCTGCCGAAATTGGTGCCATTGCCGCGGATTGTACCGGCGTTCTCAACCTCGACCGGACCGTTGTCGCCATAAACGCCGATGTCGTTGCCTTCGACCACCTCGCCATCTGCAACGACGACTTCCAGCAGTTCGGGCTGGTCGTTGTGGATGCCGAAAGTCTCCTGCGCAGCCAGCGGCGACGTGATGTGAACGAACGACAAGCCGACAATCGCACTCGTCGTCAGCAGGCGGGATTTCGAAATAGGCGACATGAAATGGGACTCCCCTCGACATTATAAGCATGGCAAGGGGTTCGCCGGAGAGCCATTGGCTCTCCGGCTGGTCCACCCCACCTCGAAATTTGCGTCCCCCAGCTGATTGGATGATCGACATCTTCAGCTTTGTGCCGGTTCCGTAGTTGGCGGCGCCCCCGACCGTCTACCCAATGTTGTTTGGGGTGAATTTGCGGCGGGCTGTTTGCGCCGCTCTTGCACGAAGGTGCTTTGCGCCGTTACGATGGAATAGACACCGGGGGGTGGGGCACTAGCAATCAACAGGACCGCATGATTTCAGGCGTTCGCCTGTCGAGCGCGATGGTGCTCACTGGCCTCGTAGCGAAAATGACGGGTGCCATGATGAAAAGCCTGCTTGTGTTCCTGATCCTTGCCGTCCTTGCGATCACGCGCCCTGCATGCGCCGATGCAGCCGAGCTGCCAGTGCTGGAGTTACGCGCAGGCGAAGATGCCCCGCCGCTCGCTCCCTTCATTCGGTTCACGAAACAACATGGCGAGACAGAGACGCCGCAATTGGAACCACTTTTGAATGGGCCGCTTGAAAACATCACGGGACCCACGATCCACTTCGGACCTCCCGGCTCAAAAACAGCCGTCTTGCTCAAAATCCGAAATGCCGGCAGCGAACAGGGAAGCTGGATCCTCACCACGGGCCGCGGTTCGCTCAAACATTTTCGTCTCTATGAAGCCGCGGGAGAAAAACTCGTGCTGCTCGTCGATGGCACGAGCTCCGAGGACGCCCGGAAAAACCTCGGGACTTATCAGGCCTTCAGCACCGAGCTGGTCCTCGACCCCACGCAGGAAAAGCTAATTCTGATCGAATTTCTCTCCGAGAATTCGACCTTCATGCCGCTCAAGATCAACTCTTACGGAAGCTTCTTCAAGGACCGCCGCGCCAACATCGCAATGGTCTCTGGCGTCGTGGTCGGCGCGCTGACGCTGCTGCTCCTCAACTTTCTGTTCTTTTCGATCACGGGGTTTAAAGAATTTTTATGGCTGGCCATTGCGGAGGCGTTTTTCGCGTTAAACACGGTTCATTCCGAAGGCTATTTCACGATCTTCTTCCTCTATGACAAGCCGCTGGCCGGGGTGGCCGTCGAAGATTTCTTCAAATGCGGCTTTGCCGGCGCCATGGTGCAATTCGGGCGCATCTTCATCAAAACACCGATTTATTTTCCAAAAAGCGATATCCCGCTGAAAGCGCTTGTCCTGTTCGCGCTCGCCGTCATGCTGCTCCAGCCGGGACTGGCATTTTATCCACCCGAGTTCCGCTCCATTCTGCACTTGTCGGGGTGGCTCGTCGCCATCGCAGCAGCTCTCTTCCTTCCCTTCGTCGGTTTCGCGGCGATGAAACGGTTCGGTTTCCAGCTATGGCCACTCTTTGTCGGCTGGGCCAGCCTCGCGCTTTTCATTATCTATGCTGCTATCGCATCGATGGGTTTTTTCGCATGGCTGCCGGTCAACTGGCACCTGGCCGGCCCGGTCGGACTATTCGAATCGGTCATGGTCACGATCGCGCTGGGTTTGAACCTCAGGAAAATTCAGCGCGACAAGTTTGTCGCCGAAAGGAACTACGCCCGTTCGCTCGCGACGCAGCTGGAGATCAGCGAGCACGCCAAACGGCTAGCCGAAGAAAAGGCGTTCGCAATCGAAACCGTGAATAGCCAGAATGCGCTACTCCATGCCTCGGGCCATGACAGCAGACAGGTGATCCTCGCCCTCAACAGCGCCGTCGAAGCCCTGAAGCGGAAGAGGCCGTCGGGCGCCGACATCGAACTGGTCGAGATGCTTCAAAGTTCGTCGGACTATCTGAACGAAATCGTGTCAACGACGATCTCTGGCGCCAATATCGCCGCCAACGGTTCCGGCTTTGTCGCGCTCAGCAGTTTTCGAGCCCAGGCGCTCGTCGAACCGCTGTCGATGATGTTCAAGGCACCGTTCGCTGACAAGAAATTATCTCTCGACGTCCGCGTCGAGGGAGAGGTGACGCTGATAAGCGACAGACCGTTGTTGATGCGCGCGCTCGCCCATCTTCTCAGCAACTGCTTCAAATATACTGATGTCGGTGGTGCCAGCATCACGCTTGCGCGCGAGAACGAGTGCGCCGTGATCACCATTTCCGACAGCGGCAACGGCATGCCAGCCGATGTCGCAGCTTCGCTGAACAGCAATTTAATGCCCCGTATTCGCGCAGATGAAAGCATACAGGGGACGGGTTCCGGCTTCGGATCGGCCAAACGCATCATCGAAACGCTGCAGGGATCGATTGAGATTCTTTCTTCCACGCCAGCCGGCACAACACTTCGCATCGTGCTGCCCGCTGCTTTTACAGCCGTGACCGCCATTTCGACGGAAGATCTGCAAGCAGGACTGGCGGGGTGGATCATTCTCGACTTCGACCGACGCGCCGACTTTGAGAGCGGATTGAAAGCCCATGATGCGGAGAAGGACAGGATCGTCGCGCTAACCTATGACGATACGACAGTCACGCGCGGCCGCTTGAGCGACCTCGTCGCCATGATGGTGGTCAAGCCCGCCTGCCGTGAACTGTTGGATCACCCCATGGTACAGGATGAATCAAAGCAGATTTAGCTCGTTCGCTCGTTCGACAATCTTGCGATTGTGCGGGACGTCTAGCTTGCGCCGGAGCTCGGCGATGTGAAACGAGACCGTCGGCGGAGCGATCGCCAGACGATAGGCAATTTCCTTGTTCGTCTCGCCTTGCGCCAGATAGTGCAGGATCGCCATCTGGCGCGACGACAGCGCGACTGGCGGCTGCTGCAATTTGCCCAACGCCTCGCTGATATGCGGCGAGATATAGATTTCGCCGGCGAGGGCCGCGTCGCAGGCTGCTACAATATGATCGAGCGGGTCCGATTTGCTGACGACGGCGCGCGCGCCAAGCTTGAGGACCGACTGAATCTCGTTGAGATGCGTTTCGCCGGTCAGGATGATCACCGTCATGTCGCGCGATCCAACGATCTCGGCCAGTACGTTGATGCCGCGAACATCGGGCAAGTTAAGATCCAGAATCACAAGATCCACGGGCTGCGACTGGACGAAGGCATTGACCGCGGCTCCGCAATCCAGCGCGCCGACGATCGCGTATCGGTCGAGCGAAGCGAACAGAAAACGCAGTCCACTCTGCGTGATGCGATGATCGTCAACAATCAGAATATTGTGCTTCACCGCTATACTCTCATCTTGTTGGGCTCATCGGGATACTTCCGCACATTTGTGTTTCACCGCAACCCGAATTAATGCGGGGCTAGTCGAACGAGCGCTTACGGAAATGGGTCCATGGCGGCCGAATATGGCCATTCTCCTCACCTAACATGATAGAACGTGTTGCGATGACCCGTTGAACCTGCCGGCGTAAAGCAGACGCCGAAACGCGGCCGCCGCGGTCCTCGTGATTGCTATATGGTTGCTGTCGAGGGCTACCTACGCCAATCCCGCCCAGAACTTCCGAGAGATGAAGGTTCTTTTGAACACCCAACGACTGCGCCCCCCCCCAGTTGTCGAAGTCTGGTGGCCAGATTGCTCTAAGTCGTTGAAAATGGTGCACCCGACGGGATTCGAACCCATGGCCCCCAGATTAGGAAGCTTCCGATAGAGCGCAGTTTTACTGGGGTTTCAGCATCCCATGTTGCATCCGTGTTGCATCAAGAATTACTGACCATCATCCATCGCATCGTCGATCATCGCTTGCCAAACCTTGATCGCATGATCCGCCAGCTTGTCACGAGCAGGGTCAAAATCCGCTTCTTCGTCGAATGGTATCATAAGTGCCTGTTCGACGATCACGTCCAGCGGTTCGTCAGGATCATTGCCGACCGCCTCGGCCAATGCTCCACCGCCCGCCTGTCTCATAAAGTCATTAGGTTCGCGGATCGCCTTGAGGACCAAAAGCACAAGTTCGCGATAATGATCGTGAGCTTCTTTGGGCAGTGTTTCCCATTCTGCGAGCGGCGCCTGCTGGACGGCGGGCGGGTCCAGCGGGTCCTCCTGTTCGCGATCAGGCCGATATTCTCGCAACTTTTTGTGCAGCGCTTTTGCAGCGCCATCCAGAGGGGTCATGCCAACAACTCCGCCTGCGCCGCAGCAACCAGCGCAGCGTCTCCCTCGCTGTCTGCGATCAAATGACCATAGGTGTCTAGCGTCAATTCGATGTTCTCGTGCCCGATCCAGACCTGTAACCGCTTCAGGTCGATGCGCTGCTTGATCCAGGCGCTCGCGGCAGCATGGCGAAGGCTATGGAGCCCATAGCGCGCGCGCATGACGGCGATCCCCGTCTTGTCCAGCTTTGGCTTCCCATCGAGCAGCACGGGATCGCAGACGCCGGCCTTGACCTGGAGCGGGTCGAATCGGCGTTTCATGAGGTGAGAATAATCCATCACCCCGCCCTCGCTATTCGGGAAGGCCAGCCCGAGGTCGCCCTTAGGGCATTGCAGCTTCCAGACGCGCAACTCATTCACCAGCGCCTCGCCGATCGGGATGGTGCGATATCCCGCCTCGGATTTCGGCGGCCCGAGCTGGCAATATTTGTCGGCTCGCTGGGCAACGGTGATCGTCATCGCCTGCAGATCGACATCCATCCAACGGAGGCCGCGAAGCTCCGATGCGCGAAGGCCGGCAAATATCGCAACCATGACGAGCGGCTTCAGCCCGCCTTCGGCATTGTCGAGCAGCGCCTTCAATTCCTCTTTGGCCGGGATGACGACTTTCGGCTTGTCGCGCTTCGACCGCGTGACCTTCACGTCGCGCGCCACGTTCTGCGCCACGAGTCCGCGGCGCTGCGCATCCCCGAGGATCCGAGACAGGGCGCGCACCGCTTTCCCCGTCATGTCCCTCGATCGCGTTTCGAGAAGCTGGTCGCGGAATGCCTCGACCTTGGGCTGGGATAGCCGGGAAAGCTTCTCAGCGCCGATCAGGGGCACGATATGCAGGTCGCGCAGCTGCTTGTATTGCTCGATGGTCCCGCGCTCACGATCGTTCGCTTCAGCCGCCTTTACCCATAGGTTGGCCGCTTGGGCGACGGTGACGCTTTGGCTGTCGGCGGTATGCGTGCCGCGCGAGACTTCCCACGCCGCGCTGGTCAGCCATGCGTCGGCATCTTTCTTGCGGGGGAACTGCTTGAAGCGACGCTTGCCGGCGCCGTCGCGATAGTCGACGATCCAGGCCTGCTTTTCCGTGCCGTCGGGGCCGGGCCAGAGGCGTTTGCGGATGCTAGCCATGAGACAAATCATTGCCCCCAGAATCAAATAATCCGACCCGATACCACTCAAACCCTTTGTTCAAAAAACTGGGTGATTTCAGCTCTGGAATGATCTTGCCGTATTTCTTTATAGCATTTTGGACCGAGTATTCAGAAAATTGCCCAACCTTAAAAAGGTTCTCCAAAATATCATTAGAAAATGCTGTCAGATTTACAGAGACCACACACCGCTGGCGACCAACTGAAAAGATGGGCTCAAGGCGTGAGTAATCGTCTTCGACTTGGATCCGCGCGAATTTTCCGTCTGAGTTTTTCAAGCCTTGCACTTCGATATCGAGATGCACATCAGGCCCCCTATGTTCAGACCAAGGGTTCCTCGGGCTCCTATCGTGTGCGGCCCAAATACCGGCACCAATCTTTTGCCAATGTTCCGTAACTAGGTCGGTAACGAGCTTTCCTGTGAGCCCGCTGTTCAGCAATTCGAGCGCGATACCCGACTGAAGGAAATGATCTACAGTATAGGCGAATTTCGTTCCTCGACCGACATTTACGCCTGGCGGGAATCCGAGACGCTGCAATTGCTTAATGCGCGCCCTGAACTTTCCATAATCATCGGGAGGTATCCCGAAGTGGACAGCCAGCGTCGTCTCAAGCGTTGCGAATGACATTTCGACGGACAACCGAATCTCCTTGAATAGAGACACACCTCTATCCCTTGACGCGCGCCCAGCGCAAGGTCATAGAGGATTACGGATACACCTCTATCCCATTAAAAGCTAACGAAAGGAAAATGCACCATGAACGCACTAAAAGACGACCTCCTCTCTGGGGTCAAAGAGATCTCCGATTTCGTCGGTGAAGATCAGCAGGTGACGGGTCGGCTGATCCGACAAGGCCTGCTCCCGGCGTTCAAGCGGGGCCGCAAGATTTTTGCACGTCGCAGCGAAATCAATGCCGCGTTCCGCAGCGATGCCGCGTGAACGCAAAAGGCCGCCGACCAGGAGTGGACCCCGATCGACGGCCGGATCGAAACCCCCGCTAGGAGTGAAATCGACATGAATGCACATAGCAGAATCCCGACCATGAGCAAATCGCCGCCCGCAGAGGCGTTCGAGACCGCGCGCGAATGCCTGGCCGAACTCAAAGCCGCCGAAACATTCTGGGAAACCTTCGAGGGCAATCCGAACCCGCCGGGACAAGACATCGACGTAACCCAGATCATCGCGGACGCCATCTATGGCGCCACATACGATCGCCGGGTCGAACTGCTGCTGACCCCCGCGACAACCCCTGCCGAGCTTCACGAGAAGATAGTCGAGATTCGCCTGGGCGGCATGGCGGGCGGGCACGATTGCTGGGATGCCGTGATGGCGCGCCTTGAAGCGGATGCGGCGGCCTTGGCCGCGATCGGCGGTGCGGCATGATCGTGCTCAACCCCACCGACTCGCCCTTCCTGCAATTCGACGTCGTCCACTGCGCGCATGAGCGGGCATTGATCCTGCTCGACACGGCGCAGGAAGCCGCCTGCTTCGCGAAAGACGGCATGGAACCGGGAAAAGCTCAGGACAGGGCATTCGCGGATGCCATGTGCATTCTGACGGTCGCGCATGAATATTTGACCGCGATCGACAAGGCGATGGGTCAGATTCAGGCGAACATCGCGAAAGGGGCCGGGTCATGAACGCCCCTATCCCGCTGAACAGCATCGCGCGCGGCGTTCCCCCTGCTCCCGTCCTGCGCATCCTCGCCCAGCATAGCCGCAAAGAGCTGGAGGGCTTCATTGCGGTGGCGATCGCCTTGCTCGACCTCGCGGACGGCGACCCCGACCTGGAGCTTGCCGGCGACGAGACGGACGGCAACCGCGCAGAGGATGACGAGTGCGCCTATTTCGCGACGCTGGGCAATGGCCCCGGTTGCGGCGTGGCCGACGACGACATCTGCGACGACGGGGTCTGAGGCATGGCGGGCCTCATCCCCTCCGCGCGCGACGCCTCACCTCGCAAGGTGGGGCGCCCGCGCGGCTACATCGATAACTATCGCCCGCAGTCCCGCACCCTTGCCCTGCTGGCGATCGTCCAAGCGGTGCTCGACGAATATCGCGAGCACTGGCCGCTCACCGCCCGGCAGCTTTTCTATCGCCTCGTCGGCGCGCATGGTTTCGACAAGAGCGAGGCCTTCTATTCGACGCTGTGTCATCATGTCGCGAACGCCCGGCGCGCGCGGCTGATCCCGTTCGCTGCTATCCGCGACGACGGCGTGATGACGCTCACAATGGACCACTACGCCGATGCCGATGCGTTCAGGGCGGTAATGCGTGAACGTGCCGAGAACTACCGGCGCGACCTGATGGCCGATCAGGACGTGCATACGGAAATCTGGTGCGAGGCGGCCGGGATGGTTCAACAGCTCGCGCGGATCGGACATCAATATTCCATCCGCGCCTATTCGAGTTCGGGCTTCGACAGCCTGACCGCGAAGAAGGCGCTCGCGGACAGGATTTGTGCGACCGGCAAGCCAGCGTTTATCCTGCACCTGGGCGACCTCGATCCATCCGGGAAGTCCATGTTCGATGTGGCCGCAGAGGACGTGCAGGCGTTCGTTCAAGCCGATCGCGCCAATGGGCTGGTAAAGGTCGAGTTCGTCCGTGTCGCGCTGACCTGGGCGCAGGTGACGGCCTATCACCTGCCCACGTCCCCGGCCAAGACGACGGACAGCCGATCGAAAGGCTGGACGGGCGAAACCTGCCAGCTCGAGGCCCTTGCACCTGACCAGATCGCCGCGTTGCTCAAGGTTGAGATTGAGAAGATCGTCGACATCGCACGCATGAATGCTGCGCTCGCCGCCGAAGAGGATGAGCGCCAGCAACTGACCCGCCTGCTACCCACGCCGGTTTCTACGGCAAGCCGTAATAATGGGGAAACCCGCTGATGGCGCGCAAAGCATATTTCGCAGCCATACCGCTCCGCGCTGTCGGTGATAGCAATCTGACCGATGGCGATCTTCGGGTGCTCGCATCCATCGCCGCCTTCGATCGGCTCAGTCATTCGACCGGCAAAGGACAGGGTGCATGGGCTTCTCATAGGCTCATGTCGGGCTGGATCGATCGCAACTATTCGAACTTCAGCGCCACAGTGAACAAGATGATCCGGCTTGGATATCTCGTGCGCGAACCGCGCGAAACCGACAAGCGGCAGCACACGTATCGCGTGGTCTATACCGATGATGATGTCCTGCCCCAGACCGAGGATTTTCTTCGCCCTGAGGCAAACAATCCCCTCAATAATGTTTGCCCTGACACAAACAATTTCCGCGAGATAGTTTGCCCTGAGACTGGAGAGGTCCAAAAAGTAGTTTGCCCTGCCCCCCAGTCAAGCAACGGAAATATCACCGAAAGTTCTCTCGAATATATTCCGCAAAGCGGGGAAAGATATTCCGTAGAAACGGGTAAAAGAAATTCCGCTAAGCGGCGCGATTCAAAAATCGCGGGGCAATCAGGGGATCATTTCCGAGATCATTTGCCCGACAATATCGCGGACTTGCCGGTCTCCGCTCGGGTCGCCTGCTTCGACCGGGCATGGCGTTCGATAGGCATGCGGTGGTCCAAGATCAGAGCCGATGACGCCGAGATGCTGGTCGCCTGGCTGGGCAAGGTTTTCGAAGAATACATCGACCAACCAACGGGGCAGCAAGCGCTGCGCCTGTCCGAGGAGATTGCCGATGCAATTGCCGATGCAAAAGCCTGACCCCTTCAACCCCGCCGCCTGGCTGACCCGATGGGCAGCTGTCGGTGGCGGATGGGCAGCAGGCCACCTGATCCGCCCGCCCGGGCACGATCCCATCGGCGCTAACCTGTTGGCGGCCGAGCTCGACGACGACCGGCGCCAAGCGCTGGCCGAGCATCTCGCGATGGAGATGGCAGAATGACCGGGGGCATTTCCAATTTCCGTAACAGGGAGGTGGACACCGTGGGGGGTCTGAAATTTCCGCGATGCCAGATTGAATATCGAAAGTGTTCAATGTGGCGTGCCCTTGGGGAGATCGCACGATGATCCCATGTCGGCATTGCGACGGGACAGGCTTCGTGCATGGCGCCGATGATCTCGAAATCGAAACGACCGCCATCAGCTTGCGGATGGCCTGTGAAGCGAACGGCAAGAGCGTCTTCGGCGACGATCGCGTAGACGAGAAAACTGCGGCCTGGTTGATTGGCAAGGCGCCAGACACCCTGCGCAATTGGCGCATGGCAAATCGCCCGATCACCTTCTCCAAATTCGGCGGCCGTGTTTCCTATCGGCTGAACGATGTTGCTCGCTGGATGATCGAAACGGGGGCTCCGGGCTAAATATAGGTGCACGAAACCGCACGAAACCGCACGAAACCACATCGCCACGGCAGCGACGGTGAGGGATATTCGGGTCAATAGGAGGCCCGAATGGATCGAGTTTTTTCCAATCTCAAACTGAAGACGATCGACGAAGACCAGCGCATCGTTGAGGGCTGGGCCACAACGAACGCCATCGATCGCGCGGGCGATATCGTGGAGCCCGATGGCGTCGAGTTCGACCTCGTGGCACGCCCGATCCCATTCTTGTTCGACCACGATCATTCGCAGGCAGTTGGGGAAATCGAGGCCGCCGAAGTCACCTCTCGAGGCATCAAGTTTCGTGCCCGCATTTACAAGATCGCGCATCCCGGTCTCGCCAAGGACTTTCTGGACCGGGCATGGGATCTTCTCCGCGCCGGCACCCGCAAGGCTGTGTCGATCGGCTTCAGGGCGCTTGATTGGGTGAACCTCCCCGGTGGCGGGGCACGGTTCACGCGGTGGGAGTGGTTGGAATTGTCGGCCTGCGCGGTGCCGATGAATCCCGAAGCCCAGATCACCGGCCTGAAGCGCGCGCCAAGCAGCGTCCGACAGATCACGGTCGGCAAGCCCGCCCTGCGCGTCGTGAAGCTCACCGAGAAGGAAAAGCTCATCGGCAAGTGGAAGACCGAAGCGGCCCTGAAGCGTGCCGCTCGCGAGCGAGTGGGTATTCCACGCCCGGTCGTCAAACTCGGTCCCGTGGACCTCCACCTTGCCCACGACCGCATTCGCCGCGATCAGCGAACAGCCCGCCCCCGCCAATCGGGCAAGGTCAGGGTCGTGCGCCTGTGACGTTGGCGAAATCCCGTCGCGCCACGCCCAGCGCGTCCCGGTCATCCTCGGCGGCGCGCAGCCATGTGCCCGACCTGGATACACTGGTCGATGATGCCAAGGCGGATCGCTTTACGGAGAAGTGGATCGCGAAACTCGCCGGGAAGAAGGCTTCGGCTGCGGATTATGCAATTCACGTCGAATGCGGCGGCCTGCGCTTTCAGTTCGACGCGCTCATCACCCACGCCTTCGAGCGCATTGCCAAGCTGGAAGGCGAACTTCGGAAGGCCAAGGGCTTGATGACGAAGAGCGCCGGCCCCGCGGCAGTCGCCTTCGAGATCGAACAGGGTGAGGACGGCCGAACCTTCACGTTCAAATCGGCGACCGGCGACCAGTCCTTCGAAATCCCTGTGCCCATCTTCCGCGGCGCTTGGAAAGAGGGCGAGACATACGCCCATGGAGATACCGTCGTTTGGGGTGGCAGTTCCTGGTCGGCCCTCCGCAGGACCTGCGACCGGCCCGACACGCCCGATAGTGGCTGGATGATCGCCGCCCGCAAGGGACGCGACGGCAAAGACTCGAGGCCCCCGGCATGACCGTCGAAGAAGAAATGAAGGAGCGCGCGCTCGCCGAGTTCGATCGGCTGGTCGAGGAGAAGGAAACCGAGACCCGGCTTCTGCTCGCTGCGCAGGGTCGGTCGCGAGAGGAGATCGATATCTACATCGCCGCCTGCCTCGACAACCTCGCCAAGCAGCGGGCCGACATCGGCCAGCTCGTATCCACCGAGATCAAACGGGCGGGTGTTCCGCTCGACTATCCAGCGAAGGCAACCGCCCATGACTTTCATTGACACCTTGATCGACGTCGACCGCGTCGTGATCGCCGGCCTCTCAGCATACGATACGCTTTGCCAGCGGGCATGGGATAATACCGCCACCGCATTGCAGGAGGCCGGTCGCCCCGATGCTGAAATCGCCGATGCTGCGGAATTTCACAAGGAGCGCGTGACCGAAGCGCGCGGCAAACTCCACCGCACGCTCTGGCTGAAGGCCTTTGGCGTGATGTTGAAGGCCGATGAGGCACCCGAGGCCGGGGGGGCCGTCGAAGACTCCAGAGGCAATGGGGACGGCGTACCGGTTGGGGAGGCATAAAGAGAGTTTTTTTCGTGACGGGCAAATTTCAGGAAAAACGGTGAAATGACCGAAATAATCAAACTGAATAGTCGAGGTCGCCCCGCATATCGCGTGACGTTCGAAGCGCGTCAGACCGTCGAGCGGATGAAGTTCTGCGGAGAGTCCGACATTACGATTGCTCGGGCGCTCGGCATTGATGCCGACACGATGCGCAAGCATTTCGCCGACGAGCTTGCCGACGGGTACGCGATGCGCCGTCGGGAATTGATCGACGTACTGTTCGACGCGGCCCGAGCCGGAAAGGTCGCAGCCGTCAATGCGCTCGACAAAATGAACCGCGCTTCTCGCGCTGCCCCCGAGCCGAATATTCCGTGATCTAGCAACCCGCGCGGCGATGCCGCCACATCCCAACTAAGGAAATATCCGTGACCAACGCAACGACCCCTTCGGTAAAGATCGTCGATATCGGCGGCACCGCCCATACCTTGAAATTCAACTTCGGCATGGCCCGCCTCGCCGAACAGGAACTCGGCGTCAGCCTGATGAGCGCCTTCCGTGAGAATTCCGCCGCCATGAACACCATTTCGGCCGTGTGGTGGGCCGCCCTGCAAGCGAACCACCCGATGTCGCGTGAAGCGGCCGACGAGCTGATCGACGCCGCGGGACTCGAACAGGTGACGACCTGGCTCGTTGAAGGTCTCGGGCAATATTTCGGCGGCGGCAAAGCTTCCCCCGAGGGCGCGCCGGGAAACGCGCCGAAGACCGGACAGACGCACCCGTAGATTACATGGCGATGCTGACCAATTGGGCCTCTGCGGGTTTGGGACCGGACCTCTTCTGGGACCAGACCTTCGCGACGTTCAACGCTGCGATGCTCGGCGCCGCCAAACGCCGTCGCGATGATTACGCCCATGTGATCGCTGGGGCTTGGTGGGGTGAGTTTTTCGCCCACGAGAAGAAGGTCAAGCCGCTCGCTGAATATCTACCGAAGCCGCCGCTGTCAGAAGATGAAGAGATGGCCGAACGCGAAGCTGGGTCCCGGAAGGTGCTGGCGATGTTCCGCAGCATTGCAGCGAGCGACAATAACAACATGACCATACGAAGGGTGAAACGAGATGGCTGAAACTGTCGGCTCCCTACTTGTCAGGCTCGGGCTCGATTCCGGTACATTCCGCTCCGGGCTCGGTGTTGCCGAGAAGGATTTTCGCGCCGCGCAGAAGCGGTTCGAAAAGATCGGCTCGTCGATGCAGAACTTTGGCAAGAACCTCACGATCGGGCTGACCTTGCCACTCGCGGCCATCGGCGCCGCAGCGGTCAAGGGCGCACAGGAACAGCGCGCCGCCATGGGCCAGGTCGAGGCAGCGCTCACCTCCATGGGCGCGGTATCGGGCAAGACGGCCGACGAGTTGGCGAAGAACGCCGACAAGATGGAGATGCGGTCTCTCTTCGCCGCCGATGAAATCCTGACCAAAGTTACGGCAAATTTGCTGACTTTCGGGAATGTCGCCGGGGAGCAGTTCGATCGCGCACAGCAGGCCGCGATCGACATGGCCACCCGCATGGGCAGCGATCCCCAGTCCGCCGCCATCATGTTGGGCAAAGCGCTCAACGATCCGATCAAGGGCATCACGGCCCTGACCAAGGTCGGGGTCCAGTTCACCGCGTCGCAGAAGGCCCAGATCGAAGCATTCACCAAGACGGGGCAGACCGCGCGGGCGCAGGGGATCATCCTCGACGAGGTCGCCAAGCAGTTCGGAGGCGCCGCGCAGGCCGCCGCAGACACCCAGCCATGGCGCCAGGCACAGGTCGCGATCGATCAGGCGATGGACGGAATCGGCGAAGCGATCCTCCCTGTCATCCCTGTCATCACCGACGCGATCAAGTCACTCGCAGGCGCTTTCACCGGCCTTTCGCCCGAGATGCAAAAGGCCATCGTGATCGGGGGAGGCATCGCCGCCGCGCTCGGCCCCTTCCTCGCTGTCGCCGGCAGCATCGTGAAACTCGCCGCGCCGCTCGCCGCCGCCTTCACAACGTCAGCGGCAGCATCCGCAGCGGCCGGTGCAGCAGCAGGGGGCGCATCGACAGGCTTCGCGGCCCTCGCCAT
The DNA here is from genome assembly GCF_002205635.1 of Sphingopyxis witflariensis. Taxonomy (GTDB): domain Bacteria; phylum Pseudomonadota; class Alphaproteobacteria; order Sphingomonadales; family Sphingomonadaceae; genus Sphingopyxis; species Sphingopyxis witflariensis. The sequence goes on from NZ_NISJ01000008.1 coordinate 82,288, forward strand.
TGCTGCCGCACCATGGATCGCCGCAGCCGCAGCCATCGGCGCTGCGGGCTACCTGATTTATCAGAACTGGGACAAAATCGCCCCGGTCCTCGAAAGCCTCTGGAAGACGATCAGCGACACGCTCGGCCCGCCGCTTCAGGAGATCGTCAGCACCCTCACCTCGATGTTCTCCGAGCTATGGAACGGCCCGCTGGGTCCGGCGATCAGCGCCGCGATCGGCCTGCTCGGGCAGCTTTACATGGCCTTCAACAATGCGTTCGGCCCCGTCATCCTCGGCGCCCTCAAGCTGATGGCCCAGACGGTCGGGAATGTTCTGAACACCCTGCTCGAATTTGGCCGGGCCATCGGGTCACTGTTCCGCGGTGATATCGTTGGCGCATTCGAGCATCTGGGCAGCGCGATAAACAGCCTCTTCGGCGGATTGCCCGCGAAGGTGATCGGCTGGATCGGCCAAATGGTGCAGGGCATCGGGTCGTGGATGGGCGCCAAGCTCAACGCCATCTGGGAGGGCGTCAAAGCGAAGGTCGAAGCCGTCAAGGGCTGGTTCTATGGCTTGTATGACGCGGTTGTCGGCCACAGCTACATTCCCGACATGGTCGACCAGATCGGCCAGCACATGCAGCGCCTCGACGCCGAGATGGTCAAGCCGGTCAAAGCTGCGACCAGCAAAGCGGCCGAAGCGTTCCGTGAGCTTCAGCAGACGGTCGCCGGAATTCTGGCACGGCTATTCCCCGAGCAGGCACTCCGCATCGATTTCGAGAATGAGCGGGCTGCGCTGGATGCCTATCACAAAGCCGGGAAGCTCTCGGCCGATGAACATGCCGCCGCCGTCCGCGCCCTCAATCGCGAATATGCGGGCCTGCATCGCGACCGGCCCGGCGGCGTTGACGACGATCCGACCGCAATAACCCTGTCGCGGGGCTCAACATCGATCGAGGACACTTCGGCGCAGATCAGCGATCGTTTCGGCGAGGACATGGAGCGGATCAACGACGCGATCCAGAAGATTGACCTGAGCCCGCTGCAACAGGTCGGGGTTCGCGCTCTCGACACATTGACCGAGACGCTGGTCACCGCCGGCATTGAGTTCGGGAACCTCCGCGAACTGGCCCACCGGGCGATCCAGTCCATCCTCGCGGACCTCCTTCGGCTGGCGATCCAGAAGCTCATCACTCGCCCCCTCGCCATCGCAATGGGCCTCCCGATCGACGGGGCGCTTGCCAGCGGCGGCCCCGCAATGTCGGGCCGCACATATCTGGTTGGCGAAAAGGGTCCGGAGCTGTTCACACCACGCCAATCGGGACAGGTCATCCCTAACCATGCGTTGCGAGACGCGCCGGATCGCGGCGCCAGAGATGGCGGCCGCAGCAACACCTTCGTCTGGAACGTGACGACACCCAACGCAGACAGTTTTCGGAAGAGCCAGAGCCAGATGCAGCGCGATGCACGGCGACTGCTTTCGGCAAAGCCATGAGCACCGGGTCATCACGCTTCAAATTCGAAGGCGGCAAAGAGCTTGAGAAAGCATTGCGCGAGATCGGCAAGACGGCGACTGCCCGGAATATCGCCACCCGCGCCCTCAAGGTCGCTGCCGAGCCGATCGCCGAGGAAGCCCGGCGCCTGGCACCCGAGGACAAGGGCAACCTGCGCGAGGCCATCAAGATCGGCACGAAGGCCAACATGGGCCGGGGCCGCTCGCTGCGGAGCAAGGACGACACCGTCTATACATTCATTGGCATCGACGGATCGGTCCTGCCCCCCAAGGAATCGAAGACCCGGCGCAACAAGCGCAAAACGCGCTTCCTGCAGAACAGCGGCGGCGTTGCGGCATACTCGATCTTCGTGGAATATGGGACGGAGAGCATGGCGCCCCAGCCCTTCATGCGACCCGCGTTCGAACGGGAAAAGCACAAGGCCGTCGAACGCATGGCACCAGCACTATGGGACGAAATCGCCAAGGCCGCAGCCCGGGCGGCGAAGAAATCAGCGAAAGGATGACGATATGACGAACAAGACGATCATCGATCCGGAAGGACTGAAGAAACTCAGCGAAACGATGGGCGCCTTGCACGACCATCTTGTCCAGGCCGGTCTCGCACCGGACCCGGAAGGGCTATCCGAATTGAGCCGCGCGATGGCCAAACTTGTCGAACGCATGTTCCCGAATGGATTGCCCGCCGGTCTTCCCAGCATCAATATCGGCTCTCCCCAGCTCGTCGAGCAGCCCTATCGGGGGCAAGGCATCATCGAAGCCGAACTTAAGCGATCGGGGCTGCTCGACGAGGGGGAGCCGATCGAGGCCGCCAACGACGATTGATTACTTGCGATCTTCAGCAATAGCTGTGAGGTTGAGCCATTAGACATCGGGGGATGTCATGGGAGGGAAATGATGGCGCTTTCAACTGGTCAATTACAGCTTATCGAACAGCGAGTGACAAATGACGGCCCAAGCACTGCAATTGCCTATCTGCTCTGGCTGTTCCTCTGGTTTGTGAGTGGCCATCGGTTTTATTTGGGGCGCCCCGCCAGCGCGATTCTACAGATTTTATCTTACTTCATCTTGGTCGGTTTCATTTGGGTTCTTATCGACGCGTTCCTGATTCCCGACATGTTGCGCAAGAAACGCGCCGAGATGCGCCAAGGCCTTATGGTCGAAATGATGGCCATGAACGGCGCGGAACCGGCGCTAGCATGAGCGCGGAGTTTTGGGCCATAATTGGTGTCGGCGCCGTCCTTTGGTTGACGCTGATCGCAACTAATCGCCACCTGGAGGAAACGAACCGCCGCCTCCAGACATTCTGGGAGGAATGGCTTTTTCCGACCCGCAAGCCCTAGCTCTACCTCTCTTGTGACCGGGGAGGGCGGATTCGGAAGCTAGTTCCATTCACAGGTCGTCCATGGGTGGTGGAGCGCCGGCCTGTGCATAACTTGGTCAGAATAATTCTTTTCGGTATCTCGATATTGACTCAGTTCCTTTCGTCGGGCAGCCCGACCAACGGGGAGGGAATATGGATCATCATTTAGAAAAGTTGTTGGTTTCAACAGGAACATGGGGCCTGTTTGAGACGGACTGGCGCGCTCAATGTGAGGCGTTCGGTGAAGATTTCGATCAGTATGCTGTTGGGTCCCTACCGGTTTTGCGCGCTATCGCAACGGAATCGCCCAAAGACGCTGGCGTTTTTGCTCTCCGCGGTGATGACGGTAGCTATGCAGCGATCGCACAAGTGAACAGTACACTTCTGCCTGGCTATGAGGGTAAGGTTTTGCGCGTGCGACATCTCCTTCTGTCCCCGACGCTTGATTACGGCGAACTCTCCCTCGAAGATTATGCGAACATCATGGGGCGAATGTTCTCGCGCACAGTTTACCTTGCTGCATCCGAGATGCCTTCCGCGCATGTGAAATTCCATCTACGTAGTCCTGCGGATCGACAATTTTTTTCGTCCGCTTTATCCATGCTTAAGGACTTCGCTATATTCAGCAGCGTTGCAATGCGCGGCGCATGGTTATATCTAACCCTCAACATTGCGCCGACGAAGGGTGCTAACGGAGAAGTGGGATGAACGTCAAAGCTATGGACACGGCCTTTGTGGCCGTATTTGCGCATGCGATTAGGTCACAAGGGCTGTCGTCGCTGAAGCGCACTTCCATGTTTGGATCCAATGATAAGCCGGTCGAAATGAAGAAGGCCGCATAAGCACAATTCCAGATTTAGCCGCCAACCCACCCCGTCGAGCCCCGCGCCCGGCGGGGTTTTTCACGCCCGTCACTTGCATGTAACAATCCGTCTGCTTAGAGGCGCCAACCTGTCCCGCAGTTCCTTGCGGGCTGGGCCCTTTTTTCTGATACCTCTCCCCCTTGCCCCGCCCTTACCGGCGGGGCTTTTTGTGAGTCCCGCATTGAACCAGCGCCGCCTTCATCCGAATTGACTCCCACTCCATTTGCTATCATCGCAGAGAACCCGTCGGTCCCTGCGACCCAAAGATCGGCGGGGCGAGATTGCCTCTGTGGGTTGTAATACGCGCATGAGGCCGGAAGGGCCCCGCCTGTCCACTGGCGGGGCCTTTCTGATTTAGAAGCGGACGCCGACGCCCACGACGCCTTGGTGGCGGCTGAACCCGAGCGCGAGGCTTTCGGTCCCGTCGGCCAGCTTATAGTCCTTGTAATCGCTGTAGCGATATTCGGCCTTCGCGAAGATGTTGCCGCTCAGCCGGTGTTCGATGCCAGCGCTCAGCCGGTAACCGTCGCGCGCATCCGAATCGGAAATGTTGTTCGATGCGTCGAGCTCATCGGTGTAGCTGACCCGCGCTTTGCCGTTCACATATGCGGCGCCGACATAGAACAGGGTCGACTTCGCGACCGCAGTACCGATGCGAACGCCCGCAGCCAGGTTGCGCTTGAGCGAGAAGCAAGCCGCATCATCGCCGAACACTTCTTCGCACCGCTTGTTGTCGGCGAAGTCGGCCGACACCTCGAAGCCGAGATAGATGCTGTCCGACATTTTGGCATCGTACCCAATGGTCCCGCCATAGGTCACGCCACTTGTCGATTCACCGACTGAGAAGTCATCTTCAGGTGCGGCCGTGTCTTTATAGGAAAGCTTCCCCCGCGTGCTGTCGAAACCGACGTTGGCCTCAACACGAAGGCCCGGAAAATCTTGCGCCTGTGCTGGCGCGATGCTGACAGCGACGACGGCCGCAGCAATTGCATACTTGAACATATATTCCCCCCACTTCGTTGATGGTGCGAGGGCGGATAGTCCTATTCTAACCCGCGGGAAAGCTGAGATTGGAACGAAAGCATTCAAAATGGCAGCAATGCACAGATGAGTTCGCGGTTGTCGCTTGTGGCGCCCCGTCTCAAAACCGGGGTGTCAGCTGGCCGGACATCTCGATAGCATCGCTCCAAATTGAGGGTCACGATTCGGATGGCCCCAGATTGAGAGGCCCCATGCCCCATACCACCCGCATCGAGCGCATCCCGAACTGGCCGGCGATGATGACCCGCAAGCTGGCGGCCGATTATTGCTGCCTGAGCGAGGCGCAATTCGAGCGCGAGATTATCGCCGGTCGCCTGCCGGTCCCCGTCATCCTTGGCGGGCGCGATCATTGGCACAAGCCGACGCTCGACAAGCACCTTGAGCGCATCGTCAACGGCGATCCATATGATTGGCGCGCCGACAGTCCACTCTATGCCGATGATCCGAAATATAGGCGGAAATGATGATCGAGCTTTTGACCGAAAAGGAAGCCGCCGCACGGCTGAGGATCAGCGAAAGAACGCTGCGCGACATCCGAGGCCGCGGCGAAATCGCCTATGTCAGGATAAGCGCGCGCAAGATCCTTTATCGCCTTGAGGATTGCGACAACTACATCGCGTCGCGCGTCCGCCAGAACACTCCGTTGCAACCCACCGAAAGGCGAACCTCGAGGAAGCGGGCCGACGGGATCATTCCCTTCTCGCAGCTAATGCGCGAAAAAAAGGAGCGTGGCCGTGGCGAAAGACCTCAAGGAAGTGAGTGAAGCCCGTATCGCACAGCGTGCCGAACAGTTGCGCCGCCGATGAGCGACCAGAGCCATATCCTACCCGAGCATGACGTCCGGCCATATTCCGTCGCCCAACTCGCCGATCGGTGGGGATGCAGCGGCAATGTCGTCCGCAAGCTGATCAACCAGGGTGAGCTGCAATGCTTCCGTATTGGCAGCCTCATCCGCATTCCTGCGGCCGAGGTCCAGCGATTCGAGACGATCGCGCCAGCACCGGAACCGGTCATCGATATTGCGCCCACCGACACTATCGCGCCCACCCCGAACGCTCCGAAGAGGCGAAATATCCCACGCGCGCCACGCGCCAAAATTCGCCCAAAGAGGATCGGTTCGACCAGCGTGGAAGAGGCGCGAGCATATCTGCTCGGATTTCTCGAAAAGAAGTAGCCGCCATGTTCCATCCATGTTGCATCGAGTCACCGAAACGCACTGAAAATCAGCGAAAATCGTTGAAACTCCGTGTTACATGGAGAAAGTCAGAAGAGGGGCGATTTAATCGCTAAGTCATTGAAAATATGGTGCACCCGGCGGGATTCGAACCCACGGCCCCCAGATTAGGAATCTGATGCTCTATCCTGCTGAGCTACGGGTGCGCCGGGGTCCGTGTAGCGGCAGGGCGCTGGCAGCGTCAATTGGCGAGATCGGGTGGAATGATCGGGACGAGCAACGGCATCGCCGCAATGCCGTCGTCGCGCAGCGCCTCGGCCTCTTCGGGTGAGGCCTGTCCGTGAATTAGGTCCTCGGCCGCGCGGCCCTCGTGCATCGCGCGCGCCGCATTGGCGAAATCGCGCCCGACCCAGCGCGACTGGGGCAGCATCTCGGCCTGCTTGGCCGCAATCTCTGCCATCAGCTGACGCACCAGTTCGGGTGAGAACCCACCAGCCGGCTCCTGCGCCGGGCCGCTGCCAGATTTCGCGGGCACGCTGACCTGCCGGTTCGACTTGGCGCCGACGCGCGGCGCCATCACCGCCTTTTTGACTTTGCTGTCACCGCAGACCGGGCAGGAAATCAGCCCGCGTGCCTGCTGGTCGGCGAAGCTGTCGCTGCTCGCGAACCATGCCTCGAACCGGTGATCGCCGGCGGCGCAGCAAAGGTCGAAGACGATCAAGGTCAGGCCATCCCGAGCAAGGGATCGAGACCGCCGCGCGCATCGAGCGCCGCCAGATCGTCGCTGCCACCGATATGTTTTCCGTCGATAAATATCTGCGGCACGGTACGGCCACCGCGCGCGCGATCAACCATCTTATCGAAACCTGCGCGGTCCATCGTCACGTCAATCTCTTCATATTCGGCGCCCTTGCGGTCGAACAATGCCTTGGCCCGCGTGCAATAGGGGCAGAGGAATTTGGTATAGATTTCTATCTTTGCCATGCGGCTATCCTGTCATCCTTTCGTCATCGATATCGGAATCCAACGACGCAAAGTCAAATATGTTGCTTGTCATCAGCGCATCGGGAACGACGCGGGCCCAGGTGAGCGCCGATACGCGCGCCGCGCCGCCGCGCCGTAGCACGCGCGCTGCCGCGCGCAAGGTCGCCCCGCTCGCGTGAACATCGTCGATCAGCACCAGATGCCGTCCGGCCACCCGATCTTTCGCCTCCGCCGCCAGCGCGAAAGCCCCGGCAACGATGCGCTCGCGCTCGCGGCGGCCCTTGCCGCGCAGCACCGCCGTCGCCTTGGTTCGCAGCAGCAGATGATGATCATGCGCTACGCCAGTCGCCTTCGTCAGCGCATCCGCGACCAGCGCCGCCTGGTTGAACCCGCGCGACCACAGCCGCCAGCGATGGAGCGGCACGGGGACGAGCAGCATCGCCTCTGGCGCACCCAATGCGACGACGCGCCGCGCCATCAACTGCGCCATCAGGCGGGCATGACCGAGCCGGCGGCCATATTTGAACCGCAGCGCGACGGTGCGCGCCACCGGTCCATAGGCGACCGCCGCCGGTGCGCCATCGAAGGGCGGCGGGCTGGCAAGGCAGGCGCCGCACGCGATCGCCACGTCCGGCAAGGCCGTCGGCAGCGGGATCGAGCAATGCGAACAGGCCGGGCCATCGAGAAAATAGAGCGATGACCAACAGGTCAGGCAAAATTGCCGGTCTTCGCCAACAATGACGCCGCAGCCGGGGCAACGCGGCGGCAGGGCATAATCGACGACAGCGCGTGCCGCCTTGCGCAGAGCGCGCAACAGCCCCTCTCCAGCCCTCGCCGGCACATCGATTTCGGCGTCCCCCGTTTGCGTCGCCATGACGGACTTGTGAAGCATCGCCCGGGGCGGCACAAGCGCGGCATGTCGCAGTCCCAAAGCCCGCTCTTTTCTCCCCTCCGCACCCGCGCCCAGCGCGACCGTATGGCGCGTCAGCCCGCCGGAGCCAATTTCCTCGCACCGATCATCGCCGACACCCTGCTCGACCGGCTGACGATGGTGACTCGCGAATTTTCACGGTGCTTGCTTGTCGGCGCGCATGATCCGTCGCTGATCGCGCATCTGAACGGCACCGGCACCGAACTGACGATAGCCGAGGCAGGCCCGAGACTGGCCGCGGAAAATGGCGCATTGGCGGTCGAGGCCGATGCCATCGACCTGCCGTTCGGCAGCTTCGATCTGATCCTATGGCCCGGCGGGCTCGACAGCATCAACGATGTGCCCGGCGCGCTCGTCCGCCTGCGCGCGCTGCTCGCGCCCGACGGGCTGCTGCTCGGCGCATTCGTTGGCGACGGCAGCCTGCCCCGGCTGCGCCGCGCCGTGATGGCCGACGGCGTGCGTTCGATCGCGCGGATGCATCCGCAGATCGACCTCGCCGCAATGGGCAATTTGCTCCAGCGGGTCGGCTTCGCGCTGCCTGTGGTCGATGTCGAAGCGTTGACGGTGCGTTATGGAAACATGTTCGCGCTGGTTCGCGACCTGCGCGCGGGCGGCCTGTCGAGTCGGCTGTCCCCGGCCCCGGCCCCGTTGACGCGCGAAGAGGCCGCGCGAATCGCCGCTGCCTTCGCGGCCGAGGCCGACCCCGACGGCCGCATCGGCGAACAGTTTCGCCTCGTCCATTTCAGCGGCTGGGCGCCGCATCCCGACCAACCGCAACCTGCACGGCGCGGCAGCGGCACCGCGTCGCTGAGCGAAGCGCTGAAACCGCAGAAATGAACGTCACCCTTCGCAGGGACGAAGGGTCAGATCAAACCAGTGCCTCGAGCAAGCCGATCAGCGGCTCGTCGGCCGGCGGCATGGCAAGGCCATGGAGTTCGACCGGACGCACCCAGCGCAGCGCGCTTGCATGCTGCGCCACCGGCGTCCCACGCCATTTGCGGCAGACATAGAGGAGCAGGAGCAAATGCTTGTCGCCCAGCGGCTCGCTGGCGAAACAGGCGGGAGCGAGGCAGGCGTGATCGACGTCAATCGCCAGCTCTTCCTCCAATTCGCGAATCAGCGCCTGTTCGGGCGTTTCGCCGGGTTCGATCTTACCGCCGGGAAATTCCCATAATCCGGCCATCGACAGGCCTTCGGGGCGCTGCTGCACCAACAGGCGACCATCGCGGTCGACCAGCGCCGCCGCAACCACAATGAGACAATTTTCCAACGACTTTCCCTGCTGCGAAACCGACAAATTATTAACCCTCCTGTGCGACGACGGGCACGATCGGGAACTCTAGGGCCAGAATCCCCGGATTGCACGGCTGAGGTTTCAGGCGATCGGGACCAGACCGATCGAAGCCAGGCGAGCGCCGTGCTGTCCAGGAATGCTGCGCCCGGTTCGAGACAGGGGCGGAACGATGAAGATATTTGCCGGGATGATGCGGTCGACCAAGGCCGCGACAGCGATCGAATATGGCCTGATCATCGCGCTGATTTTTATCGCTGCGATGGCGACCATCGCGGCTGTCGGCGAAGAGACGGGCAAGATGTGGCGCCATGTGGGATCGGAGATTGATGCCGCAATGTAGGCCGCTAGGCGGACAGACATCCGCCCGATGCATCGACATGCGACCAAGTTAAGAATTTCAAAACCTATTCGACCTAGACCGGCAGCGTTGACCACGACCAGACCGTCAACAGGGTAAGTGACTTGTCAGGAGACCAGACATGAAGTTCATTAAAAAGTTCGGGCGCGACACCAAGGCCGCGACCGCCATCGAATACGGCCTGATCGCCGCTCTGATCGCCGTTGGTTTGATCACCACGCTTGGCCTCGTTGGCGGCGAAGTGAACACGACCTTTGACAAGGTCAAGACCGGCCTGAGCGCCGCCAATACCAAGGCTCCGTAAAGCCAGGCAGATTCAGCGCCTGCCTCGGCAGGCCAAAAAAGGGCGGTGGAGCGATCCACCGCCCTTTTCTTATACGCTTCGCATTATCGGGCCGCGTAAACGACCAGCTTCACCTTCTGCCCCGGAGTCAGGCGGCGGGTGGCCGACAGCCGGTTGAGCACCTGGAAGCGCTCGGCCTTGTAATTGCTGTACGCCATGCGCTGGGCGAGCGTGGCGACCGTATCGCCGCGCCCCACGGTCACGACATCGATACGCCGCGGCTTGATCGCCGCCGCTTCGGCCGTACTCAGCCGCCGGACGCTGTTGAACATCGAATTGAACACGCTGGCCCCGCCCGCTTTTGTCAGCGCGACGAAGTGAAAGGCGCTGCTCCGCGAAAATTCATAGGCAAAGACGGTCACATCAACCTGCCCCGACTGGCTATTCGCCCGTGCAGTCGAATAATAGGCGGGAATGCCGTTCACCGTCGTCCGCTGCAGGCTGCTCGGGCTGATCGACGTATTGCCCGCGACCCCCTTGAACACCGCCGAAACATAGGAATTCATATCGCCGCTATACGGCCCGGTCGAAAATTGCGCCTGTCCGCCATTGCCGCTGACCATCACCGCGCTGGCGCCGTTCTGCATCCCATAGCCGTTCGGAACAGCGAAGCGCAGCTTGAGGTCGGGGTGCAAAAACTCATTGCCCTCGACCACGCCCTGCGCCGGATCGTCGCCGTACAGCACATTGTCGACCGAGGCGAGGAAGGCATCGGCGTTGCGCTTCCCCCCGGCCCCGCCCACGCGGGTCGCCAGCGTTTCGGCATTGCGAACGCGCGATGCGGGGTCGGGGTGGGTGCTCGCCCATTCGGGCAGCGAGCGCGCGTCGCCGCCCGCCAGCCGCGCTTCGAGGCTGGTCTGGTTGGCGAGGCTGGCGAGCATCGTCGACAGCGCCATCGGATCATAGCCCGCGCTGCGCAGATATTGGACGCCAAGCTGATCGGCCTCCAATTCCTGCCCGCGCGAAAAGCCCAGCGTCGCCATTTGTGCGACCTGCATCGCATTATTCTGAAGCAATCCGCCCAGCCCGCCGAGCAGGCCGCCATTGTCACCGATCGCCCCGCCCAGCACCGCGCCCAGCACGCCGAGGATCTGGTTGCGCGTCGCCGCCGACTGGCGTTTCTTGCTGTGCCGGGCCGCCACATGACCAACCTCATGCCCCAGTACGCCTGCAAGTTCGGCCTCGTCGTTCATCAGGGCCATCAACTGACGGGTGACATAGACATAGCCGCCGGGGATCGCGAAGGCGTTGTTCACAGGTGAGTTGAGCAGGGTCACGGTGAAGTCGCTGGGCGAGCGCGACAGGCCCGACTGAACGGCGATATTCTGACCGATCCGGTTGACGTAGCTCGCCTGCGGCCCCGTATAGGCACCGCCAAATTCCGCCATCAGCTCGGGATGCGCCTCACTCCCCTGCTTGCGGTCGGTGGCCGATATACTCGTCGCGGTCTGGATCGCCTTGAGCTGGGCATCGGCCACGCCTGTAAAGGCCAGACTGCCCAGAGCCGCCGATGCCACCAGCTTGATAGCCAGACCTTTTTTTTTCTTCCGAGTCATCGACGTGCCTCCCTTATGCTCTCATTGTCAGGGAATATCCCCGATTCGCCACAAGGCAAGCCACGGATGAACCACGGCATGCCGGCTTTGTGTAGTGGAACGCGATATGGCCGTTCGGGTTCCGGCCCCGGCGATCGGCCGGCCCCCGCAATCCCGGTTGGACGATGAGCCGGTCAGGCGCGGCCCATGGCCAGGAATTTTTCCTCACGCGCTGCGAGCAGCGTATCGCGCGGCAGGCCCGACAGCGTGTCGAGTTCTGCGGCGATCGCATCGCCAAGCGAGGCAATCGCCACATCGGGCGCACGGTGGGCGCCGCCGACGGGTTCGGGAATGATGCGGTCGATCACTTTCAGCGCCAGCAGATCCTCCGCCGCCATCTTCATCGCCGCCGCCGCATCGGCCGCCTTGTCCGACGTGCGCCACAGGATCGACGCGCAGCCCTCGGGTGAAATCACCGAATAAACCGCATGTTCGAACATCAGGACACGATTCGCCGCAGCCAGCGCAATCGCACCGCCCGACCCGCCTTCGCCGACGACCGCGGCGATCATCGGTACGCCCAGCGCAAGGCATTGCTCGGTCGAGCGTGCAATCGCTTCAGCCTGCCCACGTTCTTCGGCCTGAATTCCCGGAAAAGCCCCCGACGTATCGACCAGCGTCACCACCGGCAGGCCGAAGCGATCGGCCAACTGCATCAGCCGGATCGCCTTGCGATAACCCTCGGGCTTCGCCATCCCGAAATTATGCTTCATGCGCGACGGAATATCGTCGCCCTTTTCATGGCCGATCACCATCACGCGGCGACCGCGAAAACGCGCGAGCCCACCCATGATCGCCTGATCGTCGCCGAAATTACGGTCGCCAGCCAGTGGCATCCAGTCGTCGAACAGACCCGCGACATAATGTTTGAAATGCGGCCGGTCGGGATGGCGCGCGACCTGCGTCTTCTGCCACGGCGTCAGCCGCGTGTAGATATCACGCAGCATTTTCGCCGACTTGGCCTCCAGCCGCGCAATGTCATTGTCGATGTTGAGCGTCGGGTCGTCGCCCATCTCGCGCAATTCGGCGATCTGGCGGTCGAGCGCCGCGACGGGTTTTTCAAAATCCAGAAAGGCTGTCATCGTCGGACCGCTAAGCCGATGGCGCCGCAACGTCAACGTCTGGCGGCGCGTCATGCCCTGTTGCCATGCGCGCGAGCGGGTGCCGCCGGTTGACCAGCTCGACGAGTCGGCGGCTGTCGACATGGGTATAAATCTCGGTCGTCGCGATGTCGGCATGGCCGAGCATCAGCTGCAAGGCGCGCAAATCCGCGCCGCCCTCCAGCAAATGGGTAGCAAAGGCGTGGCGCAGCACATGCGGGCTGACCCCCGCAGGATCGAGCCCTGCGCGCGCCGCCAGCTCGCGCAGCATCTGGAAGAGCCGCACCCGCGACAGATGCGCCTTGCCCGACGGAAACAGCCAGAGAGATCCATCGGCCAGCAAGAGTATCCAGCGGTCAAGGGTCGCGCGCGACCGCTCGGACAGCGGCACCAGCCGCTCCTTGTCGCCTTTCCCCCGCACGATCAGATATTCGCGCTCGCCCGTGAGCGCGCGGCGCGGGAGCGACACCAATTCACTCGCGCGCAGCCCCGACCCATAGAGCAGCTCAAGCAGCAACAGCATGCGGACCGCCGCGGCGGGCGGCGCCTCACCCTCGGCCTCCTCGCCCGCCTGCGCGAATAGCCGGTTCACATCGTCATGCGTCAATATGCGCGGCAGCGGCCGCCGCGTCGTCGGCCGCGCGATGTCGAGCGCAGGATTGTCGGCGCGCTCACCCTCGTCGAGCAGGAAAGCAAAAAACTGGCGCAGCGCCGATAATTTGCGCGCCGCGCTGCTCGCCGCCAGGACATGATAATCGGCCATCAGCTTGCGCAGGCCCACCGCATCGGTGTCGGACAACGCGCCCCTGGTCCATTCGGCTGCCTGCTCAAGGTCGCGGCGATAGGCCGCCAGTGTGTTGCGCGATGCGCCGCGCTCGGCGGCCATCATCTCCAAAAAGCGCTCGATCAGCGGCCCGTCAGACACGCACCAAAGCTTCGGCCGCGATCATCCGCGCTTCGTTCGCCAGCCCGACTTCGCGCAGCGCCCGGACGATATAATAAAGATGATAGGGCGGCATTTTCGACCAGTCGCCCTGCATCCCCGCCGCCGCGAGCAACGCGACCATCCCCGGTTCGCGGCGTTCGGCTGCGGACATGATCGCACGCGACCAACGCGTCTGTTTGCCGAAATTGACCTCAAGGTCGCTCGCCGCCGACGCGGTATCACCTGCATCAATCCGGCCAAGCCCGGCCAAGCCCGCGAGCAGGAACTTCGATCGCAGCGAATCGGCGCTGTCGTCACTGCCCGCGAAATCGCCGATGCGGCCCGCCGTCGTCCCATTGAGCGGCTGCGGCGATCCGACCGCGAGTACGCCCCACGCACGGCTGCCCACCGAAATCTTTGGCGCCCACGCCATCGCGTTGCGGTCATAGCCGCCCGCGAGCATCGATCCCAAAAGCTGCCAGGGATCATCGCCGACCTCGGTGCTCACCGGCAGCGCCGCCGCAGCGCGCGCGGTCGCGACCATAGCGGCATAGGTTTGCGCAGGATTTGCACCCCACAGGCCTTCCATCGCGGCATAGCGATCGGCGCCGCGCGGCGCGCCAAAGGCGCTGCGCAGCTGGCTCGTCTGGTTCGCGAGCGCGTCGCCCGGTTCTTCCTCGCTCGCCGCCGCGCTGAGCAGCGAGACATAGGCTTCGCTCGACAGCACGCCGCGCGCCGCAGCGTCGGGCGCGGCGGCGACGCGGTTCGCCATCTCGGTCATCGGCGCGAGCACGGTCCAGCCCTGCATATAGGCGGGTGCCGATGCGCGCAGCGGGTCGGGGATCGGAATCGCCGTCGCAGTCGCCATACCGAATCGCCAGCTGGTCAACCGGTCGACCTTGTCCCACTCGATCGTCGTCGAGCGCCGCCCGGCGCCCGTTGCCCCGAGCACGCGCTCGGCCAGCAATATGTCGAAATTCGAAATCTTGCCGCTCGACCGGACACGCCCGATCGCCCAGCCCGCCGGCCCCGCGTCGCCCTGCAGACCCGAACAGATTGCGGACGACAGCCTCCACCCCTGTTCGTCACCATGCGCAAGGCCTGCGGGAACATAGGGACACAGGCCCGCCGGATCGGCATTGGCCAGATAGGTTTGCTGCGCAATCGACACCAGCCGCGGGCTCGCACGGTCATAATCGACCGACTGCACGATCCAGCGCGCTGCGATCGATTCGCCCATGCGCAGCAACAGCGCCGCGCGATCGGCAGCGAGGTCGGCGCCGTTGATCGTCGCGGGCGTGTCGATGGCCGAAGTCAACGACCGACGGAGCAAAATCTGTCCCCAGCGCGACGCCATCGTCCCGCGCGTACCGCGCATGATCGCGGCGGCATATTGGCCGCGCACGCCAAATGCGTCGGGCGCAAGACCGCCGGTTTCGGGGGTCAGCGGGCCGATGCGCGTCAGCAAACGGCGCGCGCCCGGCGGCAAATCATATTTCAGCGTGCCGGGCGCAACCTCTTCGCCGTCTTCACCCTCTTCGTCGGTCGCGGCCGCGGTGGTGGCCAACGGCGCGGCGCTCGTCCCGCTACCGCCGACCGTCGGCGTGACCGACGGTGCGGTGGTTCCCGCCTTGGGCGTCGATGTCGGAGTGGGGGTGGACGAAGGCGTCGGCGAGGGTCGCGGCGCGGGCGCCGGGGTGTCTGCGGGTTTGCCGAAGCCCTCGGGCAACAGCGATTCCTGCGCGAGCGCAGGCAGCACCAGCGCGGCAGCGAGCGCGGCGCCTGACAGGCCGAGGCTCAGCGAAATCATTTTTTTCTTCATCACGGAGCGCTTTCGGCAATCTTGTCGGTCACATCAACCTCAATCATTCGTGGCGCAATCGGCCGACCCATGTAGAACAGCAGTAACCAGAAAGCCGCCAGCAACAGTGCCAGCACGATCAACCGTGCAATCCAGCGGCCTTTTCCCGATCTGTCCTTCGCGTGCAATATCCCATGCCCACAGCTCATCGCGTTGCCGCCACGATGCAAAAACATTGTCCCGCGCGGTGCGGGCGGTATAGCCGCGCACACCATGACGCGAAACCCGAAAAGCCCGACATCAGCGATCCCGCCGTCGATCCGCCAGCGGCCGATCGTGCTCGTCGGGTTGATGGGGTCGGGAAAATCGACGATCGGGCGCCGTCTGGCGGCGCGGCTGGGCATGGCCTTTGCCGACGCCGATGACGAGATTGAACATGCCGCGGGGATGACGATTACGGAAATGTTCGCCAAATTCGGCGAAGCGCATTTCCGCGACGGCGAGCGCCGCGTGATTGCGCGCATCCTCGAGGGCAAGCCGCTGGTTCTCGCGACCGGCGGCGGCGCCTTCATCAATGCCGAAACCCGCGCGCTGATTCTGAAGAGCAGCCTTTGCATCTGGCTCGACGCCGACATTCCGACGCTGGTCGAGCGCGTCGGGCGCCGCAGCCACCGCCCGTTGCTGAAGGATCGCGACCCCGCCGAAGTGCTCCGCGAACTCGCGGCGGTCCGCAACCCCATTTATGCCGAGGCACATCTGCGCGTCAGTTCGGCGAGCAATCCGCACGAACATACGGTGCAGGCGATTTTGGAGGCTCTCGCAACATGCAAGAAGTAACCGTCGATCTGGGCGCGCGCAGCTATCCGATTTTGATCGGCGACGGCCTGATTGCCGAAATCGGCGCGCATGTCGCACCGCTGCTGCGCCGCCCGCGCACGATGGTCGTCACCGACAGCCATGTCGCGCCGCATTATCTGGCAACCGTCGAAGCCTCGCTGACGGCCGCAGGGATCAGCGTGTCATCGCTCGTCCTCGACCCGGGCGAAGGCAGCAAAAGCTGGGCCGGCCTTGCGCGCCTGACCGAATGGCTGATCGGCGAAGGTGTCGAACGCAGCGACCATGTTGTCGCGCTGGGCGGCGGCGTGATCGGCGACCTCGTCGGTTTCGCGTGCAGCATCGTCAAGCGCGGCTGCGCCTTCATCCAGGTTCCGACCACCCTGCTTGCGCAGGTCGACAGCAGCGTCGGCGGCAAGACTGCGATCAATGTGCCCGCGGGCAAGAATCTGATCGGTGCCTTCCACCAGCCCGCGCTGGTGCTGATCGATCCGGTGACGCTCACCACCCTGCCCCGCCGCGAACTCGCTGCGGGCTATGCCGAAGTCGTCAAATATGGCCTGATCGACGACGCCGCTTTCTTCGGCTGGTGCGAGGAGCATGGCGCCGCGCTGCTCGACGGCGATAGCGAGGCGCGCCACAAGGCGATTGCCCATAGCGTTACCGCCAAGGCGCGCATCGTCGCCGCCGACGAGCGCGAGACGCAGGACGTCCGCGCGCTGCTCAACCTCGGCCACAGCTTCGGCCACGCGCTGGAGGCCGAGACCGGCTATTCGGACAAATTGCTCCACGGCGAAGCGGTCGCGGCGGGCATGGCGCTCGCGCATCGCTTTTCGGCCGCGAACGGCCTGTGTTCCGCCGCCGACGCCAACCGCGTCGCGGCACATCTCGCCGCCATCAGCCTGCCGCACGACCTCGCCAGCGCCGGGGTGACCGCCGATGGCGCGACGCTCGCGGCGCATATGGCGCATGACAAAAAGGTGCGCGGCGGCAAGCTGCCGCTGATCCTGACGCGCGGAATCGGCCAGAGCTTCGTCACCGACGAATATGGGCTCGATGTCGTCGCGGCCTTCCTCGATGCCGAAAGCTCAGCGCGCGGCTGATTGGCCGGCGCGTTCGGCTTCCTCTTCCTTCGCGGCCTTGGCCGCGAGGCGCCGCTGGCGCAATATTTCGAGGACGCTCGCCGCCTCGCGTCCGCCGCCGGGCTTGAAGCGATGGTCCATGCCCGCCGACAGGTCGCCGTCGACCATCTGCGCATCGAAGCGCGTCTGGTCCATATGGCGCAGCGCAGTCTCGACATCCTCCATTTCGCGCGGATCGACGCCCAGCTGTTCCAGCGCCATCAGCCCGAGCGCGATCGAGCTTTCATAGACTTCTCGCACCGCCCCGCTCGTCCCTGCGCCGTCGATCGCCATCAGCTGGCGGCGATCAAAGACGCGCATCAGGACTTTTGCCTGCGGAAAGGCATCGACGATCGGCTTGAGCGTCGCGGCATCGACCGATGCGTCGTCGATGCAGTAAATGATCAGCCGCGCCTCATCGGCGCCCGCGCGGCGCAGCAGATCGGGGCGCAGCCCGTCGCCGAAATAGACCTTGGTATCGAAACGCCCCGACCGTTCGATCTGGGCGGGCTTCTTGTCGATCAGCGTCACCGAACAGGCGACGCCGTGCAGCATCTGCGCGACGGTCTGACCAAAGCGGCCATAGCCGATCACGATCGCCGACCCGCGCGGCGCGTCCTTCGGGTCTTCCAGCTCCGGCCCATCGCGGTCGGGTGCAAATTCCAGATTGCGCGCGAACAGCATCAGGAACGGCGTCGTCACCATCGACAACGTGACGACGGCGCTGAACAGGCTCGCCGCTTCGGGCTCGATCAGCAGCGCGTCGGACGCCTGGGTAAAGAGCAGAAAGCCGAATTCGCCGCCCTGACTGAGCAACAGGCCAAGCCCCAGCGCGGACTTCCACGTCTTGCCGAACAGGCGCAGAATGACCGTAAGGACCGACAGCTTCACCACGACGAGCCCCGCCGCCAACCCGACGACGAGCAATGGGCGCTCCATCACCGCGCCAATATCGAGCACCATGCCGACCGCGAGGAAGAAAAGCCCGAGCAGGATCAGACGGAAGGGTTCGACGTCGGCCTCTATCTCGTGCCGGTAAGGCGAGTCGGCGAGCATGACGCCCGCGATGAACGCGCCGAGCGCCGGCGACAGGTGCAGGCTGTGCATCAGCGCCGCGCTCGCCAGCACGGTGAGCAGGCCGACGACGACAAACAATTCGCGCTCGCCATAGCGGCCGATGATACGGAGCAGAGGGTTGAGGATGAAGCGCCCCACCAGTACCAGTCCGACGATCGCCAGCACCGTATAAAGCGCCATCATCGCCCCCGGCGGCGCCGAGGGGTCAGCGGGCGCGCGTGACAGCGCCGCGACGATGGTGATCATCGGGACGATCGCGAGATCCTGGAACAGCAGGATCGAAAAGGCCTTCTCGCCAAAGGGCGAGTTGATCCGGCCCGAGCTTTTAAGCCCGGGGAGCACCTGAGCGGTCGACGACAGCGCGAGCGGCAGCCCGAGCGCGAGCGACGCCTGCCAGCTGAAGCCCAGCGCCAGAAAGATCAGTCCGGTCAGGATCAGCCCGGTGACCACGACCTGCGCGAGGCCGATGCCGAAAATCGCGCGGCGAAGCTCCCACAGGCGTCTTGGATGGAGTTCGAGCCCGACAAGGAAGAGCAGAAAGGCAATGCCAATTTCGGCAAAGGCGAGTTTCGATTCGCCGCCACCGACCAGCCCCAGCCCATGCGGACCGACGAGCGCACCCGCGACGAGATAACCGAGCACCGCGCCGAGGCCGAGACGGCGGAAAATCAATACAAATAGCGTCGCGACCCCGAGCAGGATCGCGCCTTCGATCAATTGCGCATCGGCAGCATTCTCGGCAGCGACCTCTACGGCGGCGGACGCGAGGCCGAGCATCGTCATGCCCCGACCACCTGCTCCTGAAGCGCCTGGATCGCCGCATCGAAGGGCAGCAGGATCGCACCGTGCCGCGCCGGATAATCGCGTGCCGGAGCGAGCAGGTCGAAGCCCGGCCATTCGGGCGGCGTGCTGTCCGATCCGCCGAACCATGCCGCGATCGCATCGCGCGCGGCGCGCAATTCGGTGAGGTCGCGGCCCGGTGCATGGCGCGCGAGCAAGGTCGCCGCTGCCTGCCCCAGCGCGCAGGCTTCGACATGCATGCCGACCGTCGTCACGCGCCCGGCGGCATCGGTATCGAGGTCGAGGAGGATCGCGCTGCCGCACAAGGGCGCGCGCGCGCTGACGCGCAGCCGCGCATCGGGATTCGGCAGATGCTCGGCCGCCGCGACCGCCAGCGACAGGATGTCGCGGTTATAGAGCGGCGCGCTCATTGCCCGCCCGCGTTCTGCCGGGCCGCATCGGCCTCGGCCGCGCGGGCCTCGGCGCGGCGGTCGGCGATCACCTTGCTCATCGCCTGACTCGTCGCGCTCAGCGCCGGATAGCTGCGGCTGTCGGTCAGCCACGCCGGACGCTGGGCATTGCCATAGCCGATGTCGTAAAGCAGCGTCGCGATCATAAAGCCGATGGTCGCGACGATCAGCCCCTTCACCGCGCCGAAACCGGCGCCGAGCCCGCGATCGAAACCGCCGACGATCGACGCGCGGCTGCGCTGTCCCATCGCCCGCCCGCCCCATTTGGTAAGGATGAACACCCCGCCGAACAGCAGCACAAACGCCAGCATCGCGGCGCCGCCCTCGGTCCCGACCCAGTCGCTGACGAAATCGGTCACGACCGGGTGAAAAAAGCGCACCGCCGCGATCGCAAGTATCCAGGCAAGGAGGCTCACGACCTCCTGCACCAGCCCGCGCATGAAGCCGAGCACCGCGAAGCCGCCGACCAGCGCCAGCACGGCAATATCCAATGATGTCAGACTTCCCATTTGCCGTGCGCTAGTCGCGCCCAAGCATCAGGTCAACGAGTTCGCCGAGCCGTCCGAAGCCGCTGACGCTGATCCCCTTCACCGCCTTCATCCCCTTGGGACCCCAGCCGGTTGAAAAACCGAGCTTTGCCGCCTCGCGCAGGCGCAGCCCGTCGTGCGAAACCTGCCGCACCTCACCCGACAGCGACAATTCGCCAAAGACGATCGCATCGGCGGGTACCGGCCGCTCGGTGAACGCCGAAATCAGCGCCGCGGCGACAGCGAGGTCGGCGGCGGGATCGGTCAGCCGGTAACCGCCCGCGATGTTCAGATAGACTTCGGCCGCCCCCATTTGCAGGCCGCAGCGTGCTTCCAACACAGCAAGCACCATCGCGAGCCGTCCGCTGTCCCAGCCGACCACGGCGCGCCGGGGCGTGGCCCCGCTCGCCAGCCGCACGGTCAGCGCCTGCACCTCGACCAGCACCGGGCGCGTGCCTTCCAATGCGGGGAACACCACCGATCCGGGCACATCGCGGCTGCGGTCGGTCAAAAACAGGCTCGACGGGTTCGACACCTCGCCCAAACCCTCCTCACCCATTGCAAAGACGCCAATCTCGTCGGTGCCGCCGAAGCGGTTCTTCACCGCGCGCAGGATGCGATATTGATGGCTGCGCTCGCCCTCGAACGCCAGCACCGTGTCGACCATATGTTCGAGAACCCGCGGGCCCGCGATCGTCCCGTCCTTGGTGACATGGCCGACGAGCACGATCGCCGCGCCGCCGTCCTTGGCGTAACGGATCAGCTCCTGCGCACTCGCGCGGACCTGGCTCACCGTCCCCGGCGCGCTGTCGATCAGGTCGCTGTGCATCGTCTGGATCGAATCGATCACGACGAAATCGGCCGACTTCCGGTCAAGCGTCGCAAGAATGTCGCGCACCGAGGTCGCGCTCGCCAGCGCGACCGGCGCATCGCCAAGCCCCAGCCGCTGGGCGCGCAGCCGCACCTGCGCGGCGGCTTCCTCGCCGCTGATATAGACGACCGACTTGCCCGACTTCGCCAGCCGTCCCGCCGCCTGCAGCAGCAAAGTCGACTTGCCGATCCCCGGATCGCCGCCGATCAGCGTCGCCGATCCCGCGACAAAACCGCCGCCCAGCGCGCGGTCAAATTCGGCGATTCCGCACAGCATGCGGTCGGGCATCTTGCTGTCGGCATCGAGCGTTTCAAGCACCAGCGTGCGCCCGCCCTTGCTGAGGTCATGCTTCGCCGAAAAAACGGTTTCTCCCGCCTCCTCGACCAGCGTGTTCCATTCACCGCAATCGGCGCACTGCCCCTGCCAGCGATAGGTCGCGGACCCGCAATTCTGGCAGACATATTGACGTTTCGCTTTGGCCATGGGGCTTCGCTTAGTCAGAACAAACAACGAACGCCAGCATTTTCAAACCAGCGTCATTGCGAGGAGCCGAGCGACGCGGCAATCCAGAGCCTGCGTAAACCGCCCTGGATTGCTTCGCTTCGCTCGCAATGACGAAGAAAGGGCTTTAGGGGGATCGACAACGACCGAATCGCCCCCCGAAAGGAAGCTTGCGCCATGAAATTCTTCGCCGACACCGCCGAAATCGCCGACATTCAAGAGCTCGCCGCGACCGGCCTGCTCGACGGCGTCACCACCAACCCGTCGCTGATTGCCAAGTCGGGCCGCGATTTCAAGGAAGTGACCCGCGAAATCTGCGCGCTGACCAACGGCCCCGTGTCGGCCGAAGTCGTCGCGCTTGACCATGTAACGATGATGAAAGAGGCCGAAATCCTCCGCAAGATCGCCGACAATGTGTGCATCAAGGTGCCGCTGACGATCGACGGGCTCAAGACCTGCAAGGCGCTGACCAGCGACGGCACGATGGTCAATGTGACGCTCTGCTTCTCGGCCGCGCAGGCGCTGCTGGCCGCCAAGGCGGGCGCGAGCTTCGTTTCGCCCTTCGTTGGCCGTCACGACGACAATGGCTTCGACGGCATGCAGCTGATCGCCGACATCCGCCTGATCTACGACAATTACGACTATGACACCGAGATCCTCGTCGCGAGCGTCCGCCACGGCATCCATGTCCTCGAGGCCGCCAAGATCGGCGCCGACGTGATGACAGCCCCGCCGTCGGTGATCAAAGGCCTGTTCAAGCATATCCTGACCGAAAAGGGCATCGAAGGCTTCCTCGCCGATTGGGCGAAGACCGGCCAGTCGATCTGATCGAACACGCGTCTTTGCGAGGAGCGTAGCGACGCGGCAATCTCCAGCCATCAGCTTCGAACAAGGTCCATGGCTGGAGATTGCTTCGCTTCGCTCGCAATGACGAGAGTTTGATAGCCGCCACCCTTTCCAGTTGACGTAAACGTTAACTTCGGTCGATAGTTTTCCCTGACAGTCGGGATTCGCCTTGTCGCGATCCCGGCCAATGGGAGAGATTTGATGACCGACACCGCCGCACCCGCCGTCCTCACGGAGCGTCAGGGCCATATATTGATCGTCACGATCAACCGGCCCGAGGCGCGCAACGCGATCAACGCCGCGATCCATGTCGGCGTCGGAACCGCGCTCGAAGAGGCCGAAAACGACCCCGAAGTGCGCGTCGTCATCATCACCGGCGCGGGCGAAAAAAGCTTTTGCGCCGGCGCCGACCTCGTTGCGCTGTCGCGCGGCGAAATGCTCCAGCCCGCCGACAAAGCGCAGCAGGCATGGGGGTTCGCGGGCATGACCGCGCACCCGATTTCGAAACCGATCATCGCCGCAGTCAACGGCTTCGCCTTTGGCGGCGGCTGTGAAATCGCACTGATGAGCGACCTGGTCGTCGCCGCCGATCACGCGCAATTCGGCCTGCCCGAAGTCAAGGTCGGGCTGTTCGCAGCCGCCGGGGGCGCGTTCCGCATCGTCAAGCAATTGCCGCAAAAGATCGCGATGGAGCATCTGCTCACCGGCGATCCCTTCGATGCGCAGGCCGCATTGCGTTATGGCTTTGCCAACCGCGTCGTTCCCCTCGCCGACCTCCTGCCCACCGCGGTCGCGCTCGCCGAAAAGATCGCGGGCAACGCCCCGCTGTCGGTGCAAGCGTCGAAGCGCGTCGCGCTCCGCATCGCCGACGGCCAGATCGCCGGTGACGACGCGCATTGGGCCGACAACAGCCGCGAACGCAAAAAGCTAATGGCCAGCGAGGATGCGCGCGAAGGCCCCCTCGCCTTCGCCCAGAAGCGCAAGCCCGAGTGGAAGGCCCGCTGACCATGATCATGACCGATCCCGAACGCATTCCCGTCATCATCGGTGTCGGGCAGGTCAATGACCGGCCCGAAGACCCCGATCAGGGGCTCGACTCGCTCGGGCTGATGGTCGCGGCGCTGAAGGCGGCCGAGGCCGACGCCGGCGGCGGATTGCTGGCCGATCTCGACAGCCTCGCGATCGTCGACCAGATCAGCTTTCGCGACCTTGGCAATTTGTGCGAGCCCCTCGCTACCGCGATCGGCGCCACCCCGGCGGTCAATTATCAGTCGGCCGCGCCGCATGGCGACACCCCGGTGCGCCTGCTCAACGAGGCGGCGAACCGCATCGGCGCGGGCGAAATCAAACTCGCCGCAATCGTCGGCGGCGAGGCGCTGCGCACCGCCGCCGGCCGCGCCGCCAAGCGCGCACAGGGCGAGGACAAAAGCTATAATGCGGTGCGCGCGGTGTCGAACCGCCGCGAGCCCAATTATGCGCAAGCCCACGGCCTGTCGGCGCCGGTCGACGTCTATCCGCTCTATGAAAATGCGACCCGCGCCGCATGGGGACAGGACCTAGCCGAAGCGCAGTTTGAAAGCGCCGAAATCTGGTCGCGTTTCTCCGAAGTCGCCGCCGCAAACGACGGCGCGTGGATCCGCAAGCCCGCGAGCCCCGACGACATTCTGACCATCAACGAGCGAAACCGCCCGATCGCCTTTCCCTATTCAAAGCTGATGGTCGCCAACAGTTCGGTGAATCAGGGCGCGGGCTTCATCGTCACGAGCATCGCCGAAGCGTGGCGGCGCGGCATCCCCGAAGACCGACTGATCCATATCGGCATGGGCGCGGCGGCAAAGGAGCCCGCGAACATCCTCCACCGCGACCGCTACGACGGCAGCGTCAGCATGGAGACGAGCATCAACCGCACGCTCGACCTCAACGGCATGAGTGTCGCGGATTTCGACCATGTCGAACTTTACAGCTGCTTCCCTTGCGTCCCAAAAATGGCGCGGCGTACGCTCGGCTGGCCGTTCGACCGCCCCGCCACCGTGTTCGGCGGGCTGACCTTCGGCGGTGGCCCGATCGCCAATTATATGAGCCACGCGATCGTCTCGATGGTCGAAAAGCTGCGCAGCGAAGGCCGCTATGGCTTTCTCTTCGCCAATGGCGGATTCGCGACCGACAATCATTGCATCGTGCTGGGCAAACAGCGCATCGCCGCCGCAAACTTCCCGCAGGATTTCGACTATCAGGCCGAAGCCGACGCGGCGCGCGGCGCGGTGCCCGAACTGGTCAAGGATTATGCGGGCGCCGCGACGATCGAAAGCTACACCGTCTTTTACGGTCGCGACGGCAGCCCCAAGGCCGGAGTTGTCGTCGCTCGCACCCCCGAAGGCGCGCGGACGCTGGCGCATGTCGATGTGAGCGACGGCGCAATGCTGGCGTTTCTGACCGACGGGACGACGGAGCCGGTGGGTACGGCGGGTCAGATTGTGTCCCTGGGCGAAGAGCGCTTCGGCTGGCGGACGGCCTAAAGAACCCAATCTTTCCGTTCGTGTCGAGCGAAGTCGAGACACCCGCCGGGATAATGCAAGGCCGATGGGCATCTCGACTTCGCTCGATGCGAACGGGGTTTGGAGGTTGTCGCGCTATTCGATTTCGAACGACACCCCCTGTGCCAGCGGCAGCGCGTCCGAATAATTGATCGTGTTGGTCGCCCTCCGCATATAGGCGCGCCACGCATCCGATCCGCTTTCGCGCCCGCCGCCGGTTTCCTTCTCGCCGCCGAACGCCCCGCCGATTTCGGCGCCCGAGGTGCCAAGGTTAACATTGGCAATGCCGCAGTCGGAGCCGCTGGCGGCGAGGAAGCGCTCGGCTTCGGTCAAATCGCGGGTGAAGATCGCCGACGACAATCCCGCGCCGACCGCATTGTGCTGGCCGATCGCCGCATCAAGATCGTCATAGCGCATGACATAGAGGATCGGCGCGAAGGTCTCTTCGAGCACCGGCCCGGTCTGCGACGGCATTTCGACCAGCGCGGGCTTCACATAATAGCTCGCCCCCTCGCAGACCCGCTCGCCGCCGAAAACGACACCGCCGGCGGCACGGGCTGCGCTCAGCGCCGCCTCCATCGCCTCAAACGCCGCGCGGTCAATCAACGGCCCAACGAGCACCTCGCCCTCCAACGGATTGCCCACCGCAACGCTGGCATAAGCCGCCTTCAACCGCCCAACGAAGCCCTCGTAAATACTGTCGTGAACGAACAGGCGCCGCGTCGTCGTACAGCGCTGTCCCGCGGTCCCCATCGCGCCAAAGGCGATGCCACGTAAAGCCAGATCGAGGTCGGCCGACGGTGCGACGATCGCGCCATTGTTGCCGCCGAGTTCGAGGATCGCGCGGGCAAAGCGCGCCGCGATCCTCGGCGCCACCGCGCGGCCCATCCGCGTCGATCCGGTCGCCGACACCAGCGCAACGCGCGGGTCGTCGACCAGCGCCTCGCCCACCTCGCGTCCGCCGATCAACAGCTGCGCCAGCCCCTCAGGCGCATCGCCGAAGCGCGCCACCGCGCGATCGAAAATCGCCTGCACCGCCAGCGCAGTCAGCGGGGTCTTTTCCGAAGGCTTCCACACGACGCTATTGCCGCACACCAGCGCCAGCGCCGCATTCCACGCCCACACCGCGACCGGAAAGTTGAACGCCGAAATCACCCCGACGACGCCCAGCGGATGCCATTGCTCCATCATCCGGTGCCCCGGCCGTTCGGTCGCGATCGTCAGCCCGTATAATTGCCGCGAGAGGCCGACCGCGAAGTCGCAGATGTCGATCATCTCCTGCACTTCGCCTGCCCCTTCGGACGCGATCTTGCCCGCCTCGATCGTCACCAGCTGCGCGAGATCATCCTTCGCGGCGCGCAATTCCTCGCCCCACAAGCGCACCAACTCACCGCGCCGCGGCGGCGGCACATGGCGCCAGCTGCGAAACGCTGCGGTCGCACGCTCCAGTCGTTCGTCGATCACCGCCGCATCGGCAACGCGCACTCGCCCGACCTCTTCGCCGGTCAGCGGGGTCACCGACGGCATCGATCCGTCGGCCCAGAGCGCAGGGTCGACCCCCAGCCCGCCGAGCAGCCGTCCGATCTTCTGGCCCATTTCCCTCATTATTCGTCCCTCCGTCGGCAGTCCGGCCGCCCCTTGCCTCTTGCGACAATCGGCCTATCGCACCATGAGCGCATTGCAAAGCCAAGCGGGAGAGTCGTCAACGTGTCGTCCGAATTGCCCCCCTCCGAACCCCTGATCCCGGTCCCGGCCGATGCCGCCGCGAACACGCACTGCACCGCCGCTGACTATGACCGGCTCTATGCCCAGAGCATCGCCGATCCCGACGCCTTCTGGGCCGAACAGGCCAAGCGCATCGACTGGATCAAGGCGCCGACGAAGATCGCGGGCTGGTCCTTCGATCCCGTCGAGATCAAATGGTATGAGGATGGCGTCCTCAACCTTTGCCACAATGCGATCGACCGCCATGTTGCCGCCGGCCATGGGACACGCACCGCGATCATTTTCGAACCCGACGCCCCCGACGGCGAGACGCGTACGATCAGCTATTCCGCGCTGCTCGCCGACGTCATTCGCATGGCGAACACGCTGAAAAAGCTGGGCGTCCAAAAGGGCGACCGCGTCACCATCTATATGCCGATGATCCCCGAGGGCGCGGTGGCGATGCTCGCCTGCGCGCGCATCGGCGCGGTCCACAGCGTGATCTTCGGCGGCTTCTCGCCCGAGGCGATCCACGGCCGCATCGAGGATTGCGCGAGCGACTGGGTGATCTGCGCCGACGAAGGCCTGCGCGGCGGCAAGACGATTCCGCTGAAGGCCAATGTCGACAAGGCGCTCGAACGCATTGATGTGAAGGCCGTGCTCGTCGTCGCGCACACCGGCGGCGACATCGCAATGAAGGAAGGCCGCGACCATTGGTACGACGCGCTCTCATCCGAGGTCGGCGACACCTGCCCGTGCGAACCGATGAATGCCGAAGACCCGCTTTTCATCCTCTACACCTCGGGCTCGACCGGCAAGCCCAAGGGCGTGCTCCACACGGTGGGCGGCTACAGCGTCTGGACCGCCAGCACCTTCCATTATGGTTTCGACTATCGCCCCGGCGAGGTCTTCTGGTGCAGCGCCGACATCGGCTGGGTCACTGGCCATAGCTATGTCGTCTATGGCCCGCTGCAGAATGGCGCGACCAGCCTGATGTTCGAGGGCGTCCCCAACCATCCCGGGCACGACCGTTTCTGGCAGGTCGTCGACAAGCATCAGGTCAACATCCTCTACACCGCACCGACCGCGATCCGCGCGCTGATGCGCGAGGGCGACGATTATGTGACCCGCCATGACCTCAGCTCGATCCGCCTGCTCGGCAGCGTCGGCGAACCGATCAATCCCGAAGCGTGGCGCTGGTATCATCAGCTCGTCGGCAAGGGTCGCGTCCCCGTTGTCGACACATGGTGGCAGACCGAAACCGGGGGCATCATGATCACCACTCTCCCCGGCGCGCACCCGATGCAGCCGGGCAGTGCGGGGCGTCCCTTTTTCGGCATCCGCCCGCAGCTCGTCGATGCCGAGGGCGGCGTCCTCGCCGACGAACAGATCGGCGGCGCGACCGAGGGCAATCTCTGCATCACCCACAGCTGGCCGGGACAGGCCCGCACGCTTTACGGCGCCCATCAGCGCTTCGCCGAAACCTATTTCTCGACCTATAAGGGCAAATATTTCACCGGCGACGGCTGCCGCCGCGACAGCGACGGCTATTGGCGGATCACCGGCCGCGTCGACGATGTCATCAACGTTTCGGGCCACCGCATGGGCACCGCCGAGGTCGAAAGCGCGCTGGTGCTCCACGCGTCTGTAGCCGAGGCCGCGGTCGTCGGCTTCCCGCACGACATCAAGGGTCAGGGCATCTATGCCTATGTCACGCTCAATGCCGGGGTCGAGCCGACCGACGCGGTTGCCGCCGCACTCAAACAGCAGGTCCGCACCGAAATCGGCCCGATCGCAACCCCCGACCATATCCACCTGACACCGGCGCTCCCCAAGACGCGCTCGGGCAAGATCATGCGCCGGATTTTGCGCAAGATTGCCGAGAATGATTTCGGGTCGCTGGGCGATACATCGACGCTGGCCGATCCGAGCCTGGTCGACGGGCTGATCGAAGGGCGGAAGAACAGGTAATCTTACTATCGTCATCCCGGACTTGATCCGGGATCCATTCCGACGGCGCAGCTGTGGACCCCGGATCAAGTCCGGGGTGACGATGATAAATACGCTATCGCTGCGTCAGAAATGAAAGTCCGGCAATTCGGCCAGCGCCATCCCCAGCGCCTCGGCCCAGCCGTCGGCGACGCTTTCGAAATAGGGATCATTGCGCTCGAACCGCCGTTCGCGGACCGTCGTAAAATCGTCGCGCTCGTGAACGCGAAGGTCGATCGGCAAATCGACCCCGGCATTGGCGCGGATCGTCGAATCGAATGAGACACAGAGCAGCTTCACCGCATCCTCGAACGACATCGCGGGGTCATAGGACCGCACGATAATCGGCCGCCCATATTTCGTCTCGCCGATCTGGAAGAAGGGGTTATCTTCGCCCGCCTCGATGAAATTGCCTTCGGGATAGATGAGGAACAGCCGCGGTTCGGCGCCCTTGATCTGCCCGCCGACGATCAGTGAAGCGCGAAACAGCGATTCGGCGGCCGGCCCCTCGGGATTGTGGCGCATCACAATCTGGCGCAGCGTTTCGCCGATGACAGTCGCGACCGCGAACATCGACGGCGCCGCAAGGATCGACGGGTTACGCTCTTCGGGCGCCTTGGTGCGTTCGTCGAGCAGGCTCACCACTGCCTGCGTCGTCGCCAGATTCCCCGCTGACATCAAGGTGATGACACGCTCGCCCGGGACGTGCCAGCTGCGCATCTTGCGGACCTGCGAAATGTCGTCGACACCCGCATTGGTGCGGGTGTCCGACATGAACACCAGCCCCTTGTTCAAACGCATGCCGACGCAATAAGTCATGTTTTTCCGGTTTCCTGAGGTTGCCCCGGCCCGGCTTATTGCTGGACCTGCAACTGAACAACCAGATTTTCCTGCGCCGCACCATAGCGCATCCCGCGAACCGGGGCGGCATCGCGATAATCGAGCCCGGTGGCGACGCGGATATAGCGCTGGTCGGGTGAATGGCCGTTGCTGACGTCGAAGCCGATCCAGCCGATATGCTCGAAATGCGCCTCGGCCCACGCATGGGTCGCGTCCTGATGGGTACGATCGTTCATCATCAGATAGCCCGAAACATAGCGCGCCGGATGGCCAAGGTGGCGCATCGCGGCAATGAAGATATGCGCATGATCCTGACACACCCCGCCTTCGCCACCCAGCGCTTGCTCGGCGGTCGTCTCGGCATCGGTCATCCCGATCCGGTAGGCCAGCCGGTCGATGATCAGCGCCGACAGCGCGTGGGCGCGCTCGATCTCGCTTGCATAGTCACGCCCCAGCTGCGCGGTCAGCGCGCGCACCTGCCGCCCCGCGCGCGTCAGCGCAGTCGGCCGCAGGAAAGTCCACAGCGGCATCGCGCCGCGGTGCGGACCGATCACCCCGTCCCATGTTTCCAGCTCGACCTCGCCGTGACAGCGGATGACCAGCTCGCGCGCGCCGCCCGCGACGGCGATCAGGTCGACGCCATTGCCATGATGGTCGGTGTAGTGAAGCTGCTGCGCGCCGCCCTCGACGTCGATTGTCCAGTCGATCACGCGCTGCTGCCCCGGCCTGTCCTTGGGCATGAGCTTGAGCTGCTGCAACGCATAGCCGACGGGGGCGTCATATTGATAACTTGTGGTGTGTTCGACGCGCAGTCTCATGAGCGGACCCTATTCCACAAACCGGTAATCGCGCTCGATCTGCCGCGCTAGCGCGGCGGTAGCGCGAAGAAAGCCGGTGACATATTCGTGCAGCCCGCCGTCGAAGATCGACTGGATCGGCCCGGCGAGCCTTTCGCGGTTCAGCGCCGCTGCCATCCGCCCCGCCTCGGTCGGCTCGCCATAGCCCTCGGCCAGCTGTCCCAGATTATCCTCCATCCGCTCGCAGCAAAAGGCCAGGCTGCGCGGCATCTGGCGATAGAGGATCAGGAATTCGGCGATCTTCAGCGCGCTGATCTCGGCGCCGTAAAGCCAGCGATAGGCGCGGTGCGCCGACACAGACCGCAGGATCGTTTCCCACTGCACATTGTCGATCGTCGTGCCAATATGCGCAACAGAGGGCAGCAGCAGATAATATTTGACGTCGAGGATGCGCGCGGTGTTGTCGGCGCGTTCGAGCAGGGTGCCGAGCAACGAGAAATAATAGCCGTCGTTGCGCAGCATCGTCCCGTTGATCGCACCGCGCACCTGCGCGCTTTGCTGACGGATCGTCGTCAGCACGTCGGGCAGATCATCCTCGCGCACCGGCCGCTTGAGCAGCGCGACGAGCGTCATCCAGCTCGTATTGACAGCCTCCCACGTCTCGCGGGTCAGCGCGGTGCGCGCGGTGCGCGCATTGTCGCGCGCCTGCTTGACCACCGATATGATGCTCGACGGATTCGCGGGATCGCGCAGCAGGAAATCGATGACGCGCGCCGAACTATAGTCGCCATGCGTCGCCTGAAACGCCTGATTGACCCCTGCGGTGACCAGCACCGATTTCCACTCGGCGGGCGCGGTCGCCGACCGCGTGAGCGCGATGCGAAACCCCGCGTCGATCAGCCGCGCATTATTCTCGCTGCGTTCAAGGTAGCGCGCCATCCAGAAGAGCGAGCCTGCGGTTTTGCCTAGCATGGGGCACCGCCTCGCATGGTGAGTGCATTTCCTCCCCTCCCGCCAGCGGGAGGGGCAGTGAGACTTGGTTCGGCGCAGCCGGGCCTAGTCGCAACGGGGTGGGCATCACCGCAGCGTCCACGGCCCACCCCGCTGCGGCTAGGCAGCAAGCTGCCAAGCCTCGCTGCCCCTCCCGCTGGCGGGAGGGGACTGGAACTAGCACGCGACACAAGCACCGCCATCAATCCTCCAACACCCACGTATCCTTCGTCCCGCCACCCTGGCTCGAATTCACCACCAGCGACCCGCTGGTCATCGCAACGCGGGTCAATCCCCCCGGCGTAATCGTCACCCCCTGCGGCGACATCAGGACAAAGGGTCGCAAGTCGACATGGCGCGGCGCCAGCCCCTTTTTGGTGAAGATCGGCACGGTCGACAGCGACAGCGTCGGCTGCGCGATATAATTTCCGGGGTTAGCCTCCAGCTTGGCGCGGAACGCCGCAAGCTCCTTTCTGCTCGCCGCGGGACCGACGAGCATCCCGTAGCCGCCCGACCCGTGGACCTCCTTGACCACCAGTTCGGGCAGGCGATCGAGCACTTCGCGCAGATGATCGGGCTCCGAACAGCGCCACGTCGGCACATTGGGCAACAGCGCCTTTTCGCCGGTGTAGAATTCGATGATGTCGGGCATGTAACTGTACAGCGCCTTGTCGTCGGCGATGCCGGTGCCCGGCGCATTGGCGATGGTGATGCCGCCGGCGCGATACACGTCCCAGATACCTGGAAC
The DNA here is from genome assembly GCF_002205635.1 of Sphingopyxis witflariensis. Taxonomy (GTDB): domain Bacteria; phylum Pseudomonadota; class Alphaproteobacteria; order Sphingomonadales; family Sphingomonadaceae; genus Sphingopyxis; species Sphingopyxis witflariensis. The sequence goes on from NZ_NISJ01000008.1 coordinate 114,181, forward strand.
GCCGAGCATCGAATCGGGACGAAAATTCAGTGGGTCGAGATAATCATCGTCGACGCGCCGATAGAGGACGTCGATCGCCTTATACCCCTGCGTCGTCCGCATCGCGACGCGCCCGTCGACGACGCGCAAATCATGCCCTTCGACCAGTTCGGCGCCCATATGGTCGGCGAGGAAGCTATGCTCATAATAGGCGCTGTTGTGGATGCCCGGGGTCAGCACCGCGACCGTCGGGGTGCCCTGACATGCGGGCGGCGCGCAGGCGGCCAGCGATTTCAGCAGGTTGATTGGGTAGTCGCTAACCTCGCGCACCGGAATTTTCGCGAACAGCTCGGGAAACATCTGGAGCATCGTTTCACGATTTTCGAGCATGTAAGACACGCCCGACGGAGTGCGGGCATTGTCCTCCAGCACGTAAAATTCATCGGCGCCGGTGCGCACGATGTCGGTGCCGCTGATGTGAGTATAGATGCCTCCCGGCGGGTCGAGCCCCATCATCATCGGCAGAAAAGCCTCATTCCCCGCAATCAGCGAGGTCGGCACGCGGCCAGCGCGCAGGATTTCCTGACGGTGATAAATGTCGTGGAGGAACGCGTTGAGCGCGCGCACCCGCTGTTCGATCCCGCGCGACAGGCGGCGCCATTCGCTGGCCGAAATGATGCGCGGCACGACGTCAAAGGGGATCAGCCGCTCGTCGGCGTCCGCCTGACCATAAACGTTGAAAGTAATCCCCGTGGTGCGGAAAAAGGCTTCGGCCTGCTGGGTCTTGCGCTGGATGCGCGCCGCATCCTCAGCCTCGAACCACCCGCAATAATCTCGATAGGGCGACCGGGTTCCACCCTCCTGGCTCATCATCTCATCGAAAAAAACGGAAATGCGCCAGCCCTTTCCACGCAACATGCCATCATCCGGCCGCGCGCGGCGCGACCCCTTATGTTCCAGCTGCTGCGTCACTTGGCCGCTACGTGGCCACCAAGCTTATGGGAAGGGATGCTAATCGCGCCTGCGTGCCTTGGCAAGCGGCGTCATAGGGTCATTTGATACGACAACAGGATCGCCTGCCGCCACCTTTCGTTCGTCATGCCGGACTTGATCCGGCATCCATTCCAGCGGCGAGGAATGGACCCCGGGTCAGGCCCGGGGTGACGAAGATAAAGAGGAGTCGTCGCGTCAAATCACCCCGTGGCAATGCTTATATTTGCGGCCCGAACCGCACGGGCACGGCGCATTGCGGCTGAGTTCGAGGTCCGCATAGGGATTTTCACCCTGCGGCATATCGGGGCGCGGGATCTGCATCGGCGGCAGCGTGTTGGCGATCACCCCGATCGATCCATCATCGATGTCGGCGCTGTTGTCGTCGCCGGTGAAGGGATCGATATGCGTGGTCAGAAAGTCCGGCAGCTCGGGAAGCGGCATCGGTTCGGGTTCGTCCATGCGCAGCTCGAGCCGGGCGATGGTCCGCGTCACATCCTCGCGAATGTTCGACAACATGCGTTCGAACAGCGCAAAGGCTTCCTGCTTATATTCGTTGATCGGCTGTTTCTGTGCATAGGCGCGCAGGAAGACCACCTGACGCAGCGCATCGAGGGTCGAAAGATGCTCTTTCCAGTGATGGTCGAGCGTCTGAAGCAGCACCGATTTCTCGATACCCTTCCATGTCTCCTCGTCGACCTGCGCCGCCTTTTCGGCGGCGACGGCATCGGCCTGTTCCTGGATGCGCAGCTCGAACATTTCGGGGTCGACGGCGTCTTCCTCCATCCAGGCGTCGATCGGCAGGTCGAGGTCGAGGATATGCTGCGTCCGCTCCTTCATCTGCTCGATATTCCACTGCTCGGGATAGCTGCCCGCCGGGCACGCGTCGGCGACGATCGCATTGACCGTTTCGGCGCGCATCGCGATCATCACCTCGTCGACGGTTTCGCTGTCGATGATCTCGCCGCGCTGTTCGTAAATGACCTTGCGCTGGTCATTCATGACATTGTCATATTCGACGACCTGCTTGCGAATGTCATAGTTGCGCGCTTCGACCTTCTTCTGCGCGGTCTCGATCGCCTTCGACAGCCACTTCGATCCGATCGCTTCGCCATCCTCCAGATTCTTGTTCATCATCTTGGAGAAGAGCGTGTCGGGACCGAAAATGCGCAGCAGATCATCGTCGAGGCAGAGGTAGAATTTGCTGAGGCCCGGGTCACCCTGACGACCCGAACGGCCGCGCAGCTGGTTGTCGATACGGCGGCTTTCGTGGCGCTCGGTCGCCAGCACGAACAGCCCGCCCGCTGCGACCACCGCTTCGCGTTCGGCGGCGACCTCGGCGTGGATACGCGCAATGCCGGCCTCGCGCTCGGGGCCTTCGGGCACATCCTTCAGTTCGTCGTCGATGCGAAACTCTTCATTGCCACCGAGTTTGATGTCGGTGCCACGGCCCGCCATGTTGGTCGCGATGGTGACCGCGCCGGTGCGCCCCGCCTGCGCGACGATATGCGCCTCGCTCTCATGGAAGCGCGCGTTGAGGACGCTGTGCGCGACGCCTTCCTTTTCGAAGAAGGTGGACAAAAGCTCGGACTTTTCGATCGACACGGTGCCGACCAGCACCGGCTGGCCGCGGTCCTGCGCCTCGCGGACCGTGCGCGCAATCGCGCCGAACTTGTCGGTGATATTCTTGTAGAATTCATCCTCGTCATCCTGCCGCGCGATCGGCCGGTTAGTCGGGATGGTGACGCAGTTCATCTTGTAGATGTCGAAGAATTCGGCCGCCTCGGTCGATGCGGTGCCGGTCATGCCCGAAAGCTTCGGATACATGCGGAAGTAATTCTGGAAGGTGATCGATGCGAGGGTCTGGTTCTCGGGCTCGATATGCACGCCCTCCTTCGCCTCGACCGCCTGATGCAGGCCGTCAGACCAGCGGCGCCCGTCCATCATGCGGCCGGTGAATTCGTCGATGATGACGACCTTGTCGTCCTTGACGATATAGTCGGTGTCGATGCGGAACATCACGATCGCCTTCAGCGCCTGATTGACGTGATGGACGATCTGGGTGTTTTCGATGTCGTAGAGATTATTGCCCTGAAGCAGGCCGGCGTCCTCGAGCAGGCGTTCGACATGCTCGGTACCGTCTTCGGTCAGGTTGATCGATTTGGACTTTTCGTCCTTCTCATAATCATCCTCGCCGAGCTTCAGCACCACCTCGTTGACGCGGATATACAGCTCCGACTTGTCGTCGGTGGGGCCAGAGATGATCAACGGCGTACGCGCTTCGTCGATCAGGATCGAATCGACCTCATCGACGATGCCGAAGTTGAATTCGCGGTGGACCATCTGCTGGCGGTCGAACTTCATATTGTCGCGCAGATAATCGAAACCCAGCTCGTTGTTCGTCGCATAGGTGATGTCGGCGTTATAGGCGTCGCGGCGCTGCATTTCGTTGAGGTTCGGGACGATGATCCCAGTCGACAGGCCCAGGAAGCCATAGACCGCGCTCATCCACTCGGCGTCGCGGCGGGCGAGATAATCGTTGACCGTCACGACATGGACGCCCTTGCCCTCGATCGCGTTGAGATAGGCGGGCAGCGTCGCCATCAGCGTCTTGCCTTCGCCCGTCGCCATTTCGGAAATCTCGCCGCGATGGAGGACGATACCGCCGATCATCTGGACGTCGAAATGGCGCATCTTCAACGTGCGCTTTGCCGCCTCGCGCACCGTCGCAAAGGCTTCCGGCAGAATATCGTCGAGCGTCTCGCCGCCTGCCAGCCGGTCGCGGAACAACTGGGTCTGTCCGCGCAGCGCGTCGTCGTCGAGCGCTTCCAGCGCGGGTTCGAAGCTATTGATCTTCTCAACGATCTTGCGGATCGAGGCGACATAACGGTCGTTGGACGAACCGAAAAGGCTCTTGGCGAGGCCAGCAAACATAGAAATTTCCTTGGATATTTATACGGTTATCGCGGCCGGACGGCCGTCAGAATATGGATCAGGGCCCCACATGTCGGGGCGGCGTCCGCACGCGGACGCGGGACGGCGCGGCTATTCGAGCGCGCGGTCGCTGCCGGTGAGAAATCCGGGAAGATGCGGCGCGGCGGCTTTGCGCGTCTTGCGGCCGGAGCCGCTGGACGTGCGCCGCGTCGGGGTGGTTGCGGCCGGGCGACGTTCGCTGTCGCCGATCTCCGCCTGCGCGCCCGTCTCGGCGAGCAGGACAAGCGCCCCCATCGCCGCCGGGACGGCAGGCGCGGCAACGGCCCGGTCGGCGGTCGCCAAGCCGGTCAGCAATGCCAAAAGGGTCAGCAACAACCGCAAGAAAAGCCCCTCATTACGTCGAACGCACCAGTTATAGCGCGCTCTACGCTGAACATAGGGTGAAAGCCCCGCAACGTCTAGCATTCACGACATCATTTCGGCGGCGTGTCTTCCGCACCGATATCCTCGACGATGACATCCATCGTCATACGATAGCGTCTGGCCACCGGCTTTCCATCCCGATCATGCGGCGGCGGATAGGGCGCAGCCGCCCGGATTTCCACACAGGGATCGCCGACGTCCGATTGATCCGCCCCCTCGCCGACAAGCCCGTGAATACGTACGTCGCAGCGCGCGACGGCCCCCGTGGCATCGACAAGATAGTCGAGCGCCATATTGCCCGATTCGGCAAAGGGAAAGGGCTCGCCCATATCCGGTCCGGTTTCGGGAAGCGACCAGCGCACGCGATTGCTGTAAGTGCCTCCCAAGGCTCTGCCCGCAGCATCCCTGCCCGGTTCGAACCGCGCGCGGATCATCACCAGTTCGCAGGTCCTGGCGTCGAGGACGGCATGACCGCTGCTGGAAATAATATCGCATTTCTGCGGCACGCCGCTCGCATCATAGGTCAGGCGGAAACCCGTCGCCCCCTCACGCCGCTCGCGCATGGCGATCGCCGGATAGTCACCAGTGGTTACCCATGTCCCGGGATTGCTGGCGGGCCTGCCTTGAACAGCAAGGCTGGCTGTTGAGGGTGGCGCAGGAGGTGCCACAACGGAGGGCGCAGCGAGCCCGGCCACAAACAGAAACGAAAATCCTCCAAACAGCATTGCCCGCTTCTCCCCCATTTCAGCCCGTATCGCTTGCGCCTGACAGTCCCACGAAAGCTTGCCAAGCCCCAATTGCCGCTTGACGCGCGACACGGCTTCGCACCATCTATTGACAAGAATGTAAAGAGGGAGAGTGCAATGGCGCGGAAGGCGATTTTCATCACGGGCGGCGGATCGGGGATCGGCCGCGCGGTCGCGCGCCACTTTGCGGGTCAGGGCTGGTTCGTCGGCATCGCCGACGTCAATGTGCAGGGAATCGACGAAACCGCGGCACTGCTGCCCGACGGCGCGTCGTCGCGTCACGTCATGGATGTGCGCGACCGCGACCAGTGGAACGCCGCGCTCGACGCCTTTGCCTCGGCCAGCGGCGGGCGGCTCGATGTTCTGTTCAACAATGCCGGCATCGGATCGGGCGGCCAATATCTGGACATGGACCCCGCCGAGGCAGACCGGCTGATCGCGATCAATTTCGGCGGCGTCGTCAACGGCGTCTATTGCGCGATGCCTCTGCTGCGCGCGACGCCGGGGTCGACGATCCTCAACACCGGATCGGCATCGGGCTTTTATGGCGTCGCAGGCCTTGCCGTCTACTCAGCGACCAAATTCGCGGTGCGCGGGCTGACCGAGGCGCTGGAGATCGAATTTGCGAAAGAGGGCATCAAGGTCCGTTCGCTGATGCCGGGCTTCATCGACACACCGCTGCTCGATCAGGTCAGCGCCGACAGCAACGAACCGGCGCGCGAGCGTCTGTCGGCCGGCGGCTTCGAAATCGCCCCGGTCGAACGCGTCGCCGAGGCGGCGTGGGAGGCGGTGCATGGTGACCGGGTCCATACGCCGGTGGGCAAGATGGCCAAACGCATGGCGCGCATCGCGCGCTGGTTCCCCGGACTAATCATGCGCCAGGCGAAGAAGATCGATCGGCTGGGCGCGGTTTCGGGGCACTAGCCTCTCAGGCGCGAAATACCCCATTTCCGTTCGCGTCGAGCGAAGTCGAGACGCCCATCGTCTGCGCAAGGCCTCACGGCATCTCGACTTCGCTCGATGCGAACGGGAAAGTAAAAGTTCCGCTTACTTCCCAGTCCCGCACATCACCGTGCCGCTGCCAATATTGCGAACCGTGCACACCGGCTTGCCGAGCACTACCGTTTTTCCGACTCCGCGCGCCGTGATCGCGGCGGTCTTGACCGCGCGCAGCATATGCTCGCCCGCGCCCTCGCTGTCGCTGGTCAGCGCATCGACCGCCAGAGCGGCGGCATCGACCCTGCCCGCGCCCGACAGGTTCATCTGCGCCTGCTTGACCTTGCCGCCCAGCGTCATCGCACCATTGCCGACCATCGCGACCGACAGCCGGTCGCTGCTTATCGTGCCAACCGACACCCGCCCCGGGCCGCGCAGTCCGATCGCAACGCGCGTTCCCTTCAACCGGTCGATCTGCAACGATCCCGCGCCGGCCAGCATCGCCGAACGCAGATTGGCGGCGTTGATACGGATCGTCACCGCGCCGCGCGGCGTCCGGCGCTTTTCATCGCCGGCGAATTTGCGTTCGCTGATCACCAGCCTGCCGTCGCGCGCTTCGATGCTGATCCGATCAAGCGCGTCCTGCGGTCCGGTCGCGACGGCACTCACTGGTGCGCGTGTCGTCACTTCGACCGCGACATCGGCCATAACCTCGATCGCTTCGAAGCTGGTCAGTCCATAGCGTTTTTCCGCTGCCGTCGCGGGGCTGGAAACAAGCAGTGTCGCGGCCGCGATCGCGGCCCATCGCAGGTCATGGGTCATGACGCCGCTCTAGCCGCTTCGCCGCGGCGGCGCCATGCAATCGTCATTTGCAGGTCGCGGTGCCCGAACCCACCTGCTTGGTCGTGCAGGTCGCGCCGCCGCCGATCTTCGCATCGCCCGATCCCAGGATGCGGACATCGGCCGTGCCCGTCGCCTGTGCCTCGACATTACCCGACCCGGTGATGGAAACAGCAAGATTCGTGGCGACCAGACCCTCGGCATCGACATCACCCGCGCCGGTCACGCTGACATCACCCGCCCCGATCGTTCCGCCAGCGATTTCGACATCGCCCGCCCCCGACAGGGTGATTTCGGCGCGCTTGCCGCTGAGCTTCGCGATCTTCAGGTCGCCTGACCCGGTCAGTTCGGCCTCGACCGCGTCGCCTTCAATGCGGTCGGCGTCGATCGACCCCGATCCGGTCAGCCGCACCGCACTCAACCGTGGCATGGTGATGGCGATATCCAGATCATTCTCGTCGCGGCTGCCTAATTGGAAGCCCTCGCGCTTGCGTCCGATCGTCAGGCGCGTCCCGTCGAGCTTGATCTCCAGCCGGTCGAGCGTCTCCTTGCGACCGCGCGCGGTAATCGAAAAGGCGTCGCCTTGGCGAATGGTGACATCGTCGGGCCCGGAAACCTCAACGCCGGTGAAGCCGGCCAGCGCATAGGATTGGCTGACGATCGGTCCGACTTGAGCGGGCGGCCCCGCTTCATTCTGCTCACCTTGCTTCTGATCGCCCGGTGCCGTGCCGCCGCAACCCGTCACAAGCGCCAGCGGCAAAATCGCCATCATCCAGTTCCGCATCGCAAATCTCCTTTGTGTATTGTAAACATAACACACGATGATCGAGGCTGTCCAGCAGCCCTGCCATCTTGTCGCCACCTTCGCAGTACAAAGGCGCTTCTTCCCCTCGACCAGTGAGACCAACGATGAGCGTAGCGTTTCGCCGCGAAAGCGACGACGAGCATAAGGAACCGGCGTTCGAGCTGCCCATCGCGGTCGGCCCCAACCTGGTGACCCCGCGCGGCAAGCGCCTGCTCGGCGAAGAAATCGTCCGACTGAACGCGCTGGTCGCCGCGACCGCCGAAGAAGAGCCGCGCAACAAGCTCCAGCGCCAGCTGCGCTACTTCGCCACCCGCGACATCACGGCAGAGATTCAGGCCCCGCCCGCCGACGGCAGCGTCGGCATCGGCGCGCGCGTGACCTATCGCTTCAACGGCGCCGAACGCACGATCACCATCGTCGGCGGCGACGAGGCCGATCCGGCGCGTGGCCACATCGCGTTTTCGGCCCCGCTCGCCCGCGCGATGATGGGCGCCGAAGCGGGCGAGAGCGTCGCCTATCAGGACCGCGAGGATGCGATTGAAATCCTCGCCGCCCACGCCGACCCGGAGGTACAGGCATGAAGGACAAGTTCGAACGCCATCGCCAGCCATGGACCGCGGCCGAGATCGACAAGCTCCACACGCTCGCCAAAAAGGGCATGGCGCTCAAAGCCATCGCCAAGGCGCTGACGCGTAGCGAGGAATCGGTGAAAGACCGCGCCAAGGCCGACAGCCTCCCGATCGCGAAGCTGCGCTAGGCCCCCTATGTCCATCCCTGACTTTGACGCCATCGTGCTGGGTGCCGGCGCGGCCGGTCTGATGTGCGCCGCGACCGCGGGACAGCGCGGGCGGCGCGTGTTGTTGCTCGACCATGCCGATGCGGTCGGCAAGAAGATCCTGATTTCGGGCGGTGGGCGCTGCAACTTCACCAATGTGAACACCGCACCCGACCGCTTCATCTCGGCGAACCCGCATTTCGCCAAGTCGGCGCTCGCGCGCTACACGCCCGCCGATTTCATCGCGCTGGTGAACGCGCATGGCATCGCGCACCACGAAAAGACGCTGGGCCAGCTCTTCTGCGACGGATCGGCGAAACAGATTGTCGCGATGCTGCTCGACGAAGCGGCCAAAGCCGGGGTCGATGTCCGTGTCGGCCAGCCGGTCGGCGAAGTGACCCACGCCGACAGCCGTTTCGGCGTTCAGTTCGGCGACACCCGCTTCACCGCCCCCAACCTGGTCATCGCGACCGGCGGCCCGTCGATCCCCAAAATGGGCGCAACCGGCTTCGCCTATGACCTCGCACGCCAGTTCGGATTGAAGGTCGTCGAGCCGCGCCCCGCGCTCGTCCCGCTGACATTGGGCGGCGACGATGTGCTGTTCCGCGAGCTCTCCGGCATCGCCGCGCCGGTCGCGGCGCGTGCGGGAAAGGCGGTATTCCGCGAAGCCGCGCTCTTCACCCACCGCGGGCTGTCGGGTCCGGCGATCCTCCAGATCAGCAGCTATTGGCGTCACGGCGAGCCGGTGACGATCGACTTCCTCCCCGACATGTCATCGGGCTGGCTGCTCGACGCCAAGCGCAACCGTCCGCGTGCGACCGTGCGTGCGGTGCTCGGCGCACAGCTTCCCGACCGGCTCGCCGAAACGCTTGCCGAACGGCTGGCGCTGCCCGGCGAACTCGCCGCCCAGACCGACCGCAAATTGACCGATGCCGAGGCGCGTCTCGCGCGCTGGAGCTTCCATCCCAATGGCACCGAAGGCTTTGCCAAGGCCGAGGTGACCGTGGGTGGAATCAGCACCGCGGGGCTGTCATCGCAATCAATGGTGGCCAAAACCATTCCCGGCCTGTATGCGGTCGGCGAGGCCGTAGATGTCACAGGGTGGTTAGGCGGCTATAATTTTCAATGGGCTTGGGCCAGCGGACACGCTGCGGGCCAGGCGATTTGAACCCGATTTAACCCCTTGTCCCTCTGCCCCCACCCACTTGGGTGACGGCAATCTATTGAGATCATAATGTCTTTTGAAAATATGTCCCCCGTCCTTTCGGACGCGCTCAGCGCGCGCGGCTATGAAGCCCTCACCCCCGTCCAGTCCGCCGTGATCGAATCAGAAGCGCAGGGCCGTGACCTCGTCGTGTCGGCGCAAACCGGCTCCGGCAAGACCGTCGCCTTTGGCCTCGCGATGGCCGATCAGCTGCTCGAGGGCGATAAAATGCCCTTCGCGACCTCGCCGCTCGCGCTCATCATCGCACCGACCCGCGAACTCGCACTCCAGGTCAGCCGCGAGCTCAGCTGGCTCTATGCCAAGGCGGGCGCGCGCATCGCGACCTGCGTCGGCGGCATGGACGCCAGCAAGGAACGCCGCGCGCTCAGTCAGGGCGTACAGGTCGTCGTCGGCACCCCGGGCCGCCTGCGCGATCACCTCGAACGCGGCGCACTCGACCTCTCGGCGCTGCGCGTCGCGGTGCTCGATGAGGCCGACGAAATGCTCGACATGGGCTTTCGCGACGATCTCGAGGAAATTCTCGACGCCACCCCGGCGACGCGCCGCACCCTCCTCTTTTCGGCAACGATGCCCAAGCCGATCGTTCAGCTCGCCAAGCGCTATCAGCAAAATGCGCTGCGCATCTCGACCGTCGGCGAAGATCGCGGCCATGGCGACATCGCCTATCAGGCCGTGACCGTCGCCCCCGCCGACATCGAAGGCGCGGTGGTCAACCTGCTGCGCCTGCATGATGCCGAGACCGCGATGCTGTTCTGCGCGACGCGCGACAATGTCCGTCGCCTCCACGCCAGCCTCGTCGAGCGCGGCTTCGCCGCCGTCGCTTTGTCGGGCGAGCATAGCCAGAACGAACGCAACCACGCGCTGCAAGCGCTGCGTGATCGCCGCGCCCGCGTCTGCGTCGCGACCGACGTCGCCGCACGCGGCATCGATCTTCCGACCCTCAGCCTCGTCGTCCATGTCGAAATCCCCCGCGACGCCGAAGCCCTGCAGCACCGTTCGGGCCGCACCGGCCGCGCGGGCAAAAAGGGCACCGCGGTCATCATCGTTCCCTATCCGCGCCGCCGCCGCGTCGACGGCATGCTGCGCGGTGCGCGGATCGAGGCCGAATGGATGGACGCCCCGACCGCCGCCGACGTGCGCAAGCGCGATCAGGAACGCCTGATCGAGAAATTGCTTGCCCCCGTCGAGCATGAGCCGGAGGATCTGGAACTCGCGCAGCGCCTGATGGCCGAACGCAGCGCCGAAGATATCGCCGCGTCGCTCGTCCGCGCGCACCGCGCGCTGATGCCGCCGCCCGAGGATCTGCTCGATAACAGCCCGCGCGGCCGCGACAGCGCCGGCCGCCCTGAGCGCGGAGAGCGTTTCGAACGCCCCGAGCGTGGCGCTGGCGGCGAACGCGAAGGCTTCGAGGATGCCGTCTGGTTCAAGATCAACATCGGCCGCCACCAGAATGCCGATCCGCGCTGGATCCTGCCTTTGCTCTGCCGCCGTGGCCATGTGACCAAGGGTGAGATTGGTGCAATCCGCATCGGCCCCAAGGAAACGATGTTCAACATCCCGCGCGCGATCGCCGATCGCTTTGCCGAGGCGGTGCTGCGCAGCGCCAATGCCGATGGCGAGGATGACAGCGGCGTCGCGATCACCCCCGCACCCGACGGCCCGACCTATCCGCCGCGCCGCGATAAAGGTGGCCATCAGGGCGGCCCGCGCGACGGCGCTCCGCGCTCGACGCTGGGCCGCGCGCCCGGCGGCGACCGCGGCTTCGGCGATCGTTCGGGCCCGCGTGGCCCGGGCGGCTTCGGCGATCGCGCTGGTCCCCGCGGCCCGGGCGGCAAGCCGCCATACAAGGCGAAGCCCTTTGGCAACAAGGGCGGACCGCGCAAGCCCACCCGCTAAGCGTCTTCAACCCCTCCCCGGGGGAGGGGCTTTGATCGCACCGCCCTTGCGCCGCCCTCCCCGCCGCCCCAAATGGGCCGGACAGCAGGAGAGCAGCGATGCAAGCGATCGAAGCCTTTATCGAAAGCCAGGGCGGCCCCGAGGTCATCGACTGGCGCACGGTCACATTGGGCAAGCCCGGTCCGGGTGAAGTCCTGCTCCGCCAGACTGCGGTCGGGCTCAACTATCTCGACACCTATCACCGCGACGGCACCTATCCGATCGCGCTACCCGGCGGGCTCGGCGTCGAATCGGCCGGCGAAGTCATCGCCGTCGGCGAAGGCGTCACCGGCTTCAAACCCGGCGACCGCGCCGCGACCTTCGGCCCCGAACGCAACGCCTATGCCAGCGCGCGTATCCTCAACGCCGCGTCGCTGTTCAAACTCCCCGCAAATATCGACGATGAAACCGCCGCCGCTGCGCTGCTCAAAGCGTGCACGGTCGAGATGCTCGTCGAACGCTGCGCCAAGGTCGAGGCCGGCTGGCCGGTGCTCGTCCACGCCGCCGCAGGCGGCGTCGGGCTGATCCTCGTCCAGTGGCTGAAATCGGTCGGCGCGACGGTGATCGGCACTGTCAGCACCGAAGCCAAGGCGCACGCCGCGCGCGAAGCCGGCGCCGACCATGTGCTGATGTACAAGCAGGATGATGTCGCCGCGCATGTCCGCGAGATCACCGACGGTCAGGGCGTGCCCGTGACCTTCGACGGCATCGGCATGGCAACATGGAATGTCTCACTGAAAGCCACTGCGCGGCGCGGGCTGATCGTCAGCTATGGCAATGCCGGCGGGCCTGTAACCGGGGTCAATCTCGGCATCCTCGCCCAGCATGGCTCGCAATTCGTTACCCGCCCGACGCTGTTCGACTATTATCTCCACCCCGGCGAGCGCGCCGCCGGCGCCGCGCGGGTGTTCGAGATGATCGCATCGGGCGCGGTGCAAATCACCGTCGGCCAGCGTTACGGGCTGCAGGATGCAGCAAGGGCGCATGCCGATCTGGAGGCGGGGCGGACAACGGGTTCGACTTTGTTGATACCCTAAACATCCCTTCCGGCTTGATTTGTATCGTCATTGCGAGCGAAGCGAAGCAATCTCCAGCCGTCAGCCCTGCGCACGATCGATGACTGGAGATTGCCGCGTCGCTTCGCTCCTAGCAATGACGAGGATAATCAACGCAAAGTCATTGCGGTCTAAGCCTTCAACCGCTCCGCATGCCATGCAACATGCTCGGCCATGAAGCTCGAAATGAAATAATAGCTGTGATCATACCCCGGCTGCATACGGATCTCGGCCTTCTGCCCAGCCAGCTCGCACGCTTCGACCAGCAAATGCGTCTTCAACTGCTCTGCCAGAAAACCATCAGCCTCACCCTGATCGACCAGCAGGTCGGGCACCCGCGCCCCGCCCGCGATAAGCGCGCACGCATCATAGACGCTCCACGCCGCGCGATCCTCGCCCAGATAATTCGACAGCGCCTTCTCCCCCCACGGACATTGCAAAGGCGCGACGATCGGCGAAAAGGCAGACACGGAACGGAAGCGATCGGGCGTCCTCAGCGCTACGGTCAGCGCGCCATGCCCGCCCATCGAATGGCCGCTGATCGCCTGCCGCGTCATATCGGCGGCAGGAAACTCGCGCAGGATCAGCGACGGCAGCTCATCCTCGACATAGGATCGCATTCGGTAATTCGCCGCCCACGGCTCTTCGGTCGCATCGACATAGAAGCCCGCGCCCAGCCCGAAATCCCACGCACCCTCCGGATCGTCGGGGACGCCCTCACCGCGCGGGCTGGTGTCGGGCGCGATGAAGATGACGCCATGCTCGGCGCAGGCGGCGCGATATTCGCCCTTCTCCATCACATTGGCGTGGGTGCAGGTCAGCCCTGACAAATACCAAAGCACCGGCAGCTTCGCGCCCGGCGCATGATCGGGGACAAAGACCGCAAAACTCATGTCGGTGCCGGTGGTGGTACTAGCGTGCTTATAGACGCCTTGCGTCCCGCCATGGCTGCGATTGGTCGAAAGGATTTCGAGGGTCATTTGGGTTCCTGCACGGGAATGGAGACAATGATTGGCGCATGCCCCCAATGGCGTAGCAGGTCCAGTATCGCCACCCCCGAAAGCCCGAGTGTCGCGGTGTTGCGCAGCGGATGGACATTAACCGGATCGGACACCGCCAGCCCGACGTCGAGAACGACCGCGATGCTTCCGGGTGCCGCGTTGATCGCGGCGAGCGGGGTCACCGATCCGGGCGCAATGCCGAGCAGACGCTCCATATCCTCGGCTTTGCCAAAGCTCACGCGCTTGCTGCCGATCGCGGCGGGCAGGGCCTTCAGGTCAACGCGCGCTTCGGCGGGCACCGTGACGAGCCAATATGCTCCGCCAGCATCCTTCAGAAACAGATTTTTGGTATGGGCCCCCGGCATGGCGGCGTGCACCGCGTCGCTCTCGGCGACGGTGAACACCGCATCATGTTCATGGGCGGCGAAGGGGACCGCGAGCGCACCCAGGTCCGCCAGCAATCCCGCTTCGCCGCGCATCATGGGTCAGACCATGCGGTGCATGACGCAGACCTTGTTGCCGGTCGGGTCGCGCAGATAGGCGAGATACATTTTCATACCATTGCCTTCGCGCACACCCGGCGGGTCTTCGATCGCCTTGCCGCCAGCAGCGACGCCCGCCGCATGCCATGCGTCGGCCTGTTCGGGACCGGTCACGGCAAAGCCGATGGTGCAGCCATTGCCAGCCGTTGCCGGTTCGCCGTCGATCGGCGGGGTGACAAGAAACAGTCCGCCATTGTGCATATAGATGAGGCGGCCCTTGTCGTCCTGGATCGCCGGCTTGCCGCCGAGCGCCTGGAAGGTCGCATCATAAAATTTCTTTGCCGCGTCGAGGTCGTTCGCCCCGACCATATTATGGCTGTACATCGCTCTCTCCTTTTTTCGTTGCGAATCGCTACGGAACTGTGCGCGCTGTCTCAGCGAAAAACCACTGTCTTTCGCCCGTCGATCAGCACGCGCTGTTCGGCAACCCAGCGCACCGCTTTCGCGAGCACCTGCGCCTCGATATCGCGGCCGGTGCGGATCAGATCCTCGACGCTGTTGCGGTGGTCGACCCGCTCGACCGCCTGTTCGATGATCGGCCCCTCATCGAGGTCACCGGTGACGAAATGCGCGGTCGCGCCGATCAGCTTGACCCCGCGCTCATGCGCGCGATGATAGGGTTTCGCGCCCTTGAATCCCGGCAGGAAACTGTGGTGAATATTGATGCAACGCCCCGCGAGCTTTGCCGACAGCTCGCTCGACAGCACCTGCATATAGCGTGCGAGAACCAGATAGTCGGCGCCAGCATCGGCCATGACCTGCAGGATCGCCGTTTCCTGTTCGGCACGGTTCGCATCGCTGACCGGTAAATGATGAAAGGGCACCCCATGCCATTCGGTCAGGCGCCGCAGATGCTCATGGTTCGACACCACACCCGCGATATCGATCGCCAGATTGCCCGTCGACCAGCGATGGAGAAGGTCATTGAGGCAATGGCTCCCCTGCGAAACCGCAATGACGAAGCGCGGCTTGGCGGCGCTGTCGCTGATTCGCGCGTCCATCGCAAAGCGTTCAACGATCGGAGCAAAGGCCGCTTCGATCCCGGCGAGATCATCCGGAAAGGCCGGCCCCGCACCACGAAATGCGACGCGCATAAAAAAGCGTCCCGAATCGAGGTCGGCATATTGCTGGCTGTCGAGGATGAAGCCGTCACGCTCTGCGAGCAACCCGGTCACCGCCGCAACGATGCCGACCGCATCGACGCAGCTGAAGGTGAGGACAAAGGCGGGCGATTGCGTTTCCATCAGGCGACCCGGTGCGTTGCGCACAGCTTGTTGCCCGCAGGATCGCGCAGATAGGCCAGATAAAGCTGCCGGCCCTCGGTTCCGTGGCGGATGCCCGGCGGATCCTCGATCATCCTGCCGCCGTTCGCCGCACCCGCAGCATGCCACGCATCGACCGCATCGGTCGACGCGGCCGCGAAGCCCAGCGTTCCGCCATTGGCACCATGCGCCGCTTCGCCGTTGAGCGGCTTGGTAATCAGGAAGCGTCCGCCGGCATGCGAATAGATCAACCGGCCCCATGCATCGACGGTCCCCGGCGGGACGCCGAGCGCACCCAGTGCTGCATCATAGAAACGGCGCGCGGCTTCGATATCGTCGGCGCCCAGCGCGACATGGCTGAACATGCCGGCCTCAGAAGACGACGACGGAGCGGATGGATTCGCCCGCATGCATCAGGTCGAAACCCTTGTTGATCTCTTCGAGGCCCATGACGTGGGTGATCATCGGATCGATCTCGATCTTGCCCTGCATATACATGTCGACAATCTTCGGCACGTCGGTGCGGCCCTTCGCGCCGCCGAAAGCGGTGCCGCGCCAGTTGCGCCCGGTGACGAGCTGGAACGGTCGCGTCGCAATCTCCTTGCCCGCCTCGGCGACGCCGATGATGATCGAGGTGCCCCAGCCGCGATGGCAGGCTTCGAGCGCGGTGCGCATCACCTCGGTATTGCCGGTGGCGTCGAAGGTGTAATCGGCGCCGCCGTCGGTCATCTGGACGATCGCCGCGACGACTTCCTCGCGGCTCATGCCCTTCGAGTTGAGGAACTCGGTCATGCCGAACTTGCGGCCCCATTCCTCACGCGAGGGATTGATGTCGACGCCGATGATCTTGTCGGCGCCCGCGAGGCGCGCGCCCTGGATCACGTTGAGCCCGATGCCGCCGAGCCCGAAAATGACGACATTGTCGCCGACCTGCACCTTGGCGGTGTTGATCACCGCACCGACGCCGGTGGTCACGCCACAGCCGATGTAGCAGCTCGACTGGAACGGCGCGTCCTGACGGATTTTCGCGACCGCAATCTCGGGCAGCACGGTGAAGTTCGAGAAGGTCGAACAGCCCATATAATGGAAGATCGGCTGGCCCTTGTAGCTGAAGCGCGTCGTGCCGTCGGGCATCAGCCCCTTGCCCTGCGTCGCGCGGATCGCGGTGCAGAGGTTGGTCTTGCCCGACAGGCAGCTTTTGCACTGGCGGCATTCGGGGGTGTAGAGCGGGATGACATGGTCGCCGGGGACGACGCTGGTGACGCCCGCGCCGACTTCGCGCACAATGCCCGCGCCCTCATGGCCGAGCACGCTCGGGAAGATGCCTTCGCTGTCGAAGCCGTCGAGCGTATAGGCATCGGTATGGCAAATCCCCGTCGCCATAATCTCAACCAGAACCTCGCCCGCCTTCGGCCCCTCAAGGTCGAGTTCGACGATCTCAAGTGGCTTCTTGGCTTCGAACGCTACGGCGGCACGGGTCTTCATGGCTTCGATCCTATTCTTCCTGTTCTCCGGCACAAGCCGGGGTCCAGATGTCATCCCCAAATGCGGCGTCCATGGGCCCCTGCTTACGCCGGGGAACGAACTGGCCGCGATGCTATCAGCACTCCACGACGCTGACCGCAAGCCCGCCTTTCGATGTTTCCTTATATTTGTCGCGCATGTCGCGCCCCGTCTGCAACATTGTTACAATGACGGTATCGAGGCTGACCACATGTGTCCCGTCGCCGATCATCGCGATGCGGCTCGCGTCGATCGCCTTGATCGAGCCCATCGCGTTGCGTTCGATGCACGGAATCTGGACCAATCCGCCGATCGGATCGCAGGTCAGACCGAGATTATGCTCCATGCCGATTTCAGCGGCATTTTCGACTTGCGCGTTCGTCCCGCCCAGCGCCGCGGTCAGCCCCGCCGCCGCCATCGAGCAGGCGACCCCGACCTCGCCCTGGCAACCGACTTCGGCGCCCGAGATGCTGGCGTTGCGCTTGTAGAGCGCGCCGACCGCCCCTGCGGCGAGCAGGAAGGTGCGTACCCCGGCGTTATCGCCGCGATAGCCGCGCCGGTAGAAGCGGATCACCGCCGGAATGATCCCCGCGGCGCCATTGGTCGGCGCGGTGACGACCTTGCCGCCCGCGGCATTTTCCTCATTCACCGCCATCGCCCACAGATTGATCCAGTCCATCATCGCGAGCGGGTCGGTCAGATTGGCCTCGTGCCGGTTGCGGATGTCGTCGGCGATCTGCGGCGCGCGGCGCTTGACCTTGAGCCCGCCGGGCAAAATGCCGGTGCTCGAACAGCCGGCATCGATCGATGCGTCCATCGCATCAGCGATCGCATCAAGCCCGGCCTCGACTTCGGCGAGCGGGCGGTGAACGAGTTCATTTTCGAGCATCATTTCGGCGAAGCTCTTGCCCGATGCGGCCCCCATCGAAAGCAGGTCAGCACCCGAGGTGAAAGCGAAGGGCAATGCCACTTCGTCCTCGGCGCCGCGACTGTTGCGCCCCGCCTCATCCTCGTCGACGACGAAGCCGCCGCCGATCGAGAAATACATGCGTTTTGCGAGGATCTCGCCGTCGCCGTCGCGTGCGGTGAAACTTACGGCGTTGCTGTGAAAGGGCTGGCGCTGGCGCATCTGGAAATGCAGGTCGCGCGCCGGCTGGAAACGCACGCGCTGACGCCCGAGCAGATAGAGACAGCCTTCGCTTGTCGCACGATCCCAATGCGCACGGATCGCGGTGAGGCTGGTGCTGGCCGGAATCTCGCCCGCCAGACCCGCAACGATCGCGGTGTCGGCGGCGTGGCCCTTGCCGGTCAGCGCGAGCGAGCCATAAAGATCGGCTTCGACATGCGCGGTGCGATCGAGCAGTTGTTGTTCGTCGAGCCAGACAGTGAAGCGGCGCGCCGCGACCATGGGACCGACGGTGTGCGAGCTCGAGGGGCCGACACCGATTTTAAAGAGTTCGAAGAGGCTGATCGTCATGGCGGCGCTATAGGAGAAGCCATGCCATCGGGATAGGCCCGCGCAGGCCAATTTTCGCTACGGCTTGCAATAAATCCTCCCTGTCGCGGAGCGATGGAGAGGGGGACCACCGAAGGTGGTGGAGGGGCAGCGACCTTGCGTCATTGCCCCTCCGTCAGCGCTGCGCCTCCGACGCAGTTTATCCTGAGCGCCTGCAAGGCAGTCGAAGGGCGCTGCCACCTCCCCACGGCTGCGCCGCAAGGAGGATCTTCGGCTTAGGCCGGGTAGGTCCAGGTCGTGTCGCTTGCGAGATTCTTCGCCGCAAAATCCCAGTTCAGCAGCTCATCGACCACCGCATCGACATAGGCCGGACGCAGATTCTTGCGGTCGATATAATAGGCATGTTCCCACACATCGATCACGACCAACGGCTTGATCCCCGTGGTCAGTTCGGTGCCCGCGTCATGCGTATCGGTAACCGACAGCGTGCCGTCGCGCGAGACGAGCCATGCCCAGCCCGACGCGAAATGATTGACCGCGGTTTCCTTGAGCTTCTTTTTCAGATCGTCGAGCGAGCCGAAATCGCGCTCAATCGCGGCGAGCAGGTCGCCTGCGGGCGCAGTCTTGGTCGGCGACAGGCTTTCCCAGTAAAAAGCGTGGTTCCACGACTGGGCGGCGTTGTTGAACAGGCCCTTGTTGCCCGCGCCTTCGGCGTGGTGGACGATTTCCTCGAGCGACTTGTCAGCGAGTTCAGTGCCCTCGATCGCGGCGTTGACCTTGTCGACATAAGCCTTGTGATGCTTGCCGTGATGCGTCGCGAGCGTGTCGGCCGAAATATGCGGCGCCAGCGCGTCCTGAGCATAAGGCAGGGGAGGATGGGCGATCGTCATGGCAGTCTCCGTCATTATCTTTGAGGGTTCGGGGCCTTTAACTCGGGATGACCCCATGCGGTTGCAACCCCGGTACGCGGAATTTTTCAGACAAAAGAAGCGTCTCGTCGATCCCCGGCGCACTATGCCGCGCCCATCGGGGACGCGTCAGGCCTCGCGCCATTTCGCGGGCAACGCGATTTCGCACACCAGCCCGGTCGGTTCCCAATGGCGTTCGATCGTGCCGCCCAGATTGTTGCGCACGCTGCGTTCCATCAGCAGCGTACCGAAACTGGTGCGCTCGGGCGGGCCGATCGGACCGCTGCCGCCGCTCTCGGTCCAGGTCAGCCGGAACAGGCGCGGTTCGCCACCATCGGCATCCTGCGTCCAATGCACCTCGACGCGGCCTTCGTCGCTGACGAGCGCGCCATGTTTGACCGCGTTGGTCGCGAGTTCATTGAACAGCAGCGCCATCGCAACCAATGCATTTTCGGGAAGCAACAGGTCAGGGCCCGACCAGCGGATGCGCGGAAAGGCCGCCTGAACCTCGCGCATCAGCGCATGCATCGACCCGGTCATGAAATTGGCGCCGAGCAGCACATTTTGCGCGCGGTTGAGCGCGTCGAGGCGGCTGCTGATCCGCTCGACATAATCATCGACATCGCGCGCGGCGTGGCGGGTGAGCGAGATGATCGCGCTGACCGTCGCGAACAGGTTGCGCATCCGGTGGTGCAGTTCGCGCATCAGCAGATTGGCATTTTCCTGCCGGCTTTTCTGTTCGGTGATGTCGACATTGATCCCGGTCAGCATCGCATCGTTCGACCGGACATCCCAGTCGCCGCGCCCGGCGATCCAGCGCACCCCGCGTTCGGGATGCATGATACGATATTCGGTCGCATAGGGGGTGCCGTTCGCGATCGATTCGCCCAGCACCGCCGCCACCGCATCGCGGTCGTCGGCGTGGACGCGGGCGAGGAAGCCGTTGATGTCCGCGAGCGCCGTCTCGAAATCGGCGCCCCACAGGTCAGCGACGGCGCCGCGCCAGGTCAGTCCTTCGGTCCTGGGATCGACCTGCCAAGTCGCCACTCCTGAAAAATCGAGCGCCCGTTCGAGCATCTGGCGTGCGTCATCGCGTTCGGCAGCGGTCCGGCGCAGATCGGCCTCGGCCATGATGATCGCCGCGAAATCGCCGAGCCGCGCCAGTTCATGCCCGGTCAGCGCCGGCCGCTCCTTGCGGTCGATCACGCACAGCGTACCCAGGATCGCGCCATTATAGGCGCGCAGCGGCATCCCGGCATAGAAGCGGATGGCCGGATCGCCGGTGACGAGCGGATTGTCCCGAAAGCGCGGATCGCCGACGACGTCGGTAACGACCAGCGGTTCGCCATCGGCCAGAACATACTGGCAAAAACTGATTTCGCGCGGGGTTTCGGTGACGCCGAGGCCGTGCGCCGACTTGAACCACTGGCGGCAGTCGTCGACCAACGACACGAGCGCGATCGGCGCGTCGAACAGGTCGGCGACCAGCTTCGTCACCCGGTCGAACGCCGGCTCCGGCGCCGTATCCAAGATGCGATATTCGCGAAGCGTATCGAGCCGCAGACGTTCGGCCTGTGCTGCCCCCCTGTCACCGCCGTCCGCCAAATGCCGCCCCTTGCTCGCTTGTGATGCGGTTGCATCCTTATTCATCCGGGGCAGCTGTGCCATGAATATGGTTCCTGCAAAAGCACCCTCGCCACATGGCTTGCGCGCTGGCTTCACTGCGTCCCGCCCGAGTCTACGCGCCATGACATGACAAGTTGCAGTCATTCGGGCCGTCTCTTGCCCCTTTGCCCGGAACCCGATTGCTCCGGGGCGCGTATGACATAATATCAACGGGAGGATCCTAAATGCCATTGGGCGAAGAAATCCGCGGGCACCTGCCCTTCCTGCGCCGCTACGCACGCGCGCTGACCGGCAGCCAGCATCATGGCGACAATTTTGTTCACACGACGCTGGAGGTCATCGTTGCGGCGCCGGACGAGTTCAATGTCGGCAACGGAACGCGAATCGATCTCTATCGTCATTTTCACCGCATCTGGGAAAGCGCCTTTATCGAAGACGGCGAGGGCAGCGACGATGGCGAAGACCCGCTCGTCCGCGCCGCCAACCGCCGCCTCGCGCGCATCACCCCGCTCGGGCGACAGATTTTGTTGCTGACCGCACTCGAAGGTTTTTCGGTCGAGGAGGCTGCGATCATCACCGGCACCGACGTCGCGACGGTCGAAGGCCTGCTTGCCGAAGCGGTCGGTGATCTCGATCGCGAATCGCGCACATCGGTGCTGATCATCGAGGATGAGCCGCTGATCGCGATGGAACTCGAAGCGATCGTCCGCGCGCTCGGCCACAAGGTGGCGGGCATCGCGACGACGCATGAGGATGCCGTCGCGGCGTTCGCGGCAACCGACGCGGGCCTCATCCTCGCCGATATCCAGCTCGCTGACGGATCGTCGGGAATCGATGCGGTGGAAGATATATTGGCGCTGGCACCCGTTCCGGCGATCTTTATCACCGCCTTTCCCGAACGACTGCTCACCGGCCACCGGGTCGAACCGACCTTCCTGATTTCCAAGCCTTTCCGCGAAAACACCGTGCGCGCGGCGATCAGCCAGAGCCTGCTCTTCACGCCGCAGCTTGCGGCATAGCAGTCCCCCTTCTCCCCTCCCGCCCGCGGGAGGGGAAGCACGTCAACCAAGACCAGCCCTAGTCCCCGCTCGGGCCGTTCGCGGTGAGCTCATCGACATCGTGCATGATCGCGGCAAATGCCTCGCTTCCCGGGGCGAGGTCATCGCTACGTAGCGGCATCGTCCCGCTGTCCAAAATCACCTGCAGCGCGATGCGCCCGCGCGACACGCGGCTTTTCATCGTGCCGACCGCGCAGCCGCAGATCTCGGCGCCCTCTTCGTAACTCAGCCCGCCGGCCCCGATCAGCACCAGCGCCTCGCGCTGATCGACCGGCAGCATCAGCAGCGCGCGCTGCACATCGGCGAGGTGGAGGCTGTCGTCCTGATCGTCGGGGGCGACCAGCAATCGCTCGGCGGCCTGCTCGTCATATTCGGCGGTGAATTTCTTGCGCCGCATCTGCGACAGGAAGCAATTGCGCAGGATGACGAAGGCCCAGCTCTTCATGCTCGACGGCCCCGGCACATATTGCGCGCGCGCCTTCCATGCCTTCAGCATCGTTTCCTGGACCAGATCATCGGCGAGGTCGGCATTGCCACAGAGGCTGCGACCAAAGGCGCGCAAGTGCGGCAGCATGGCCGCCAGCTCGCGCTTGAAGCTGTCATCGTCGAGGGGTTGGGGTATTAAATCGCTGATAAACTAACCTTTGTTGCGAAATTCTCTATCATTGACGCCGTACAGGCTTAGCGCCTCGTTCGGCCGATGCAAAGCCTAAGCACAAATCGCTGTCTCCATCCGCGACTGTGCCCTCCCCGCAACACTATATCGCAAAATTAAGGAACGGCGGGAACTTGCGCCCTCTTGTGTCGTTGCTTCGACATGGCAACCCACGGCAACAACAGGATCAACGGCAAAGGCGGCCTGCACGCGGCAACCGATGCCTCGCGCCGAGCGCTGGGAAGTTTTCCCGGCACCGGTGGCGATCAGTGGCATCGCACGCTGACCGGGCGCCAGTCGCCCGAACCGGTCAGCGCCAAGCTGCGCATGATCTATGGCAATATCGTTGCCGAAAAGCTGCCCGACAATATGCTCGACCTTCTGTCCCAACTCGACCAGAAAAGCCCGAAGCAGTAATGACCCGCGCGACCGCTGCGACGCAGGCGGAGGCTGGCACCAGCCTCGCCGACAGCGAATTCAAGACGCTCCTCGCCAACGTCATCCCTCATTTGCGCGCCTATGGCCGCAGCCTGTCGGGCAGCGCTGACCTCGCCGACGATCTGACGCAGGACACGATGGTCAAGGCATGGGCGTCGCGCGATCGCTTCGAACGCGGCACTTCGATCAAGGCATGGACCTTCGTCATCCTGCGCAACACCTTCCTGTCGCAGATGCGCCGCAACAAATTTCGCGGCGAATATGACGAGAGCGCCGTCGAACGCACGCTGTCGACCCCCGCCAGCCAGGAAGACAGCGGCGAAATGGCCGACTTGCAGCGTGGATTGATGGAATTGCCGCAGGACCAGCGCGAAGCGCTGATCCTCGTCGGCGCGGGCGGCATGTCTTATGAGGAAGCCGCGCAAATCTGCGACTGCGCGCTCGGCACGATGAAAAGCCGCGTGTCGCGCGCGCGCGCCGCGTTGGAAGAGATTATGACCAGCGGGCAATTTTCGCAGAAGCGCGCCGATGCGCCGCCCGCCAGCGAGGCGATGGACGCAATCATGGACAGCGTCGAGACGATCGCCGCGCGGCGCGAGGCCGAGGGCCGCTGAGGCGCACGATCATCCGCTCGACTTTGCCATGCCGACGCGCCAAAATGGCGCATCCATTCTCTCAGCAAAGCGAGTTCCCCCGATGATGAAGCTCCCTGCTCTCGTGCTGTCCGCCACGATGGTCATCGCCGCCTGTTCGGCGGGCACGACCAGCAGCAACGCTGCGCCAGCCGATACTGCGAAACTCGACGCCTCGGGCGCACAGCCCGCTACCCCGGTCGCCAATGCGCCGTTCACGGTGCAGGATGTCGCGCATTTCAAGGAACCGTGGGCGATGGCGTTCATCCCCGGCACCCGCCTCGCGCTCGTCACCGAAAAGGCGGGCAAGCTCAAACTCTGGCAAGAGGGCGGCGCGGTGCTTGATGTCGCGGGCGTGCCGAGCGTCGCCTATGGCGGTCAGGGCGGCTTCGGCGACGTCATTCTCGCACCCGACTTTGCGACCAGCGGCCACATCTATCTGAGCTGGGTCGAGGCGGGCGACGGCGGCACCTTCGGCGCCGTGGTCGCGCGCGCCAAACTCGAACAGGGTGACGCGCCAAAGCTGACGGGCCTCCAGACCATCTGGACCCAGAGCCCCAAGGTCACCGGCCGCGGCCATTTCTCGCACCGCCTCGCTTTCTCGCCCGACGGCAAATATCTGTTTATCGGGTCAGGCGAGCGCCAGAAATTCGACCCCGCGCAGGATATGGATGCCAATCTCGGCAAGATCCTCCGGCTGAACCCCGACGGCAGCATCCCCACCGACAATCCCTTTGCGGATCGGGGCGGCGTCGCGGCGCAAATCTGGTCGCTCGGCCATCGCAACATCCTCGGCCTCTCCTTCGACGGCAGCGGCAAGCTGTGGAATCAGGAAATGGGGCCGAAGGGCGGCGACGAGGTCAATCTGGTCGAGGCGAAAGCCAATTACGGCTATCCGATCGTCTCGAACGGCGACCATTATGACGGCAAGACCATTCCCGACCACCCAACCCGGCCCGAATTCGCCGCGCCGAAACTCTGGTGGAACCCGTCGGTCTCGCCAGGCGGGCTCGTCTGGTATGGCGGCGAGGTCTATCCCGGCTGGAAGAACAGCCTGCTCATGGGCGCCCTGTCGGGCGAGGGGCTCATTCGCATGGCCATCGATGGCGACACGCTCCACAAATCGGACCGCTGGGACCTCGGCACCCGCATCCGCGAAGTAGAGGTCCGCGACGACGGCACCGTCTGGCTGCTCACCGACGGCGAGGACGGCAAGCTGGTGAAGCTCGTCCCGAAGCAGTGATCCGCAGCTTCCTCACCCGCCGAGCCGAATGGCCCGCGCGCATCCCCGACCCCGACGCCGCGCCGCCACTCAAGCTGCTGTGGCGCGAGATCGGGGGGCTCGCGCGCGCGATTGCCGGGCGCATCCGCCCGATGCCCCCCGAGCCCAATCCCGACAGCGACCATCCGCCGGTGATGGTGCTGCCGGGATTTCTGTCGGGCGACTGGGCGACCAAGGCTTTGCGCGCCGACCTGCGCCGTGCCGGTTTCCGCTGCTATGCCTGGGGCCTCGGCTTCAACCGCGGCGCGACCCCCGATATCATCGAGCGCATCGACGGCCGGGTGCAGTGGATCATCGACCGCACGGGTCACGCACCCGCACTCGTCGGCTGGAGCCTCGGCGGCATTTACGCCCGCGAATATGCCAAGCATCATCCGGGCAAGGTGGCGCGCGTCGTCACCCTGGGCTCGCCCTTCTCGGGAAGCCGCCGCGCCAACCGCGCATGGCGGCTCTATCACCTCGTCGCGCGCCACCCGGTCGACAATCCGCCGATCGACTTCCACCCCGCCCCGCGCCCCGAAATGCCGACCTTCGCGCTCTGGTCGAAGCATGACGGGGTCGTCGCGGTGAACAGCGCGCGCGGGCAGCGTCACGAGAGCGACCGGCAGGTCGAGGTTGACTGCGGCCATATGGGCTTCGCCTATGCCCCGACCTCGGTGGCGGCGATCGTCAAGGCGCTGACCGAAGAAGTGGCAACACCGGACTAGCGGTCAGCACACGTCGATCCGATAGGCCGGTGCGGCGCGCCACGACAGCAGCATCCGACCCGGACGCCGCCCCGCCAGCCCCGTAGGCACGAAACCGACGCGGCGCAGCAGCGCGCGCGACCGGTCATTTTCCGGACGACATTCGGCGACGATCGCGCAGCCCGGCCGCGACGCGACGAGCGCGTCGATCACTGCGCGTACCGCTTCGGTCGCGATACCGCGACCGCGGGCCCGCGCGGCGAACCAGTAACCAATCTCATATTGCCCCGCGCGGCTGTGGACGCCGATCACACCGTTCAGCTCGGTACCGCTGGCGTCGCGCACCGCATGAAAGACATCGCCGCCGCCCGATCCGGCGATCAGCGCGCGGGCAGCGGCTTCGGTGAAGGGGGTGGGCAGGAAATGGACCTGCGAGGTCACCGTTTCGTCGGTGATCGACGCCAGCGCGCGCGCATCATCGGCGTGCAACGGCGCGATGCGGCAATTTTCGGTCGACAGGGCAAGCAATGTATCGGTCATGTCGCGTCTTCTTCAAAAGCGCGCGCCGTGGCCGGGGTGGTGGTGGTTTGATGATGACCATTCGCCTGTCCGAACACGGCGGCGATGGTCATAAGATGATGCCATGCCGCTCCTAGATAAAGGAGCGCCAATAGGCCTTGAATCGAAGGGATTGGTCGTTGGTCATCATGGGCGGACCTATCAGTGACGCTTGGCGGGATCAAGCCCGAGGTGACGAATGATCAGAAACGGCCAAAAAATCGGTACTACCGCGCGCTAAAGCACCCGCTGCATCAGATGCGAGCCCGGCCCATAGGGATCGGCGGCGACATAATCGAAGCCCTGCCGGTGCCAATAGCTGTCGGCCCCCTGAATCGCGACCAGCCGCACGTCGCGGCAGCCTTCGACTTCGGCCTGATGCACAACAAAGGCAGTTGCCGTCGCCCCCGCGCCGGTTCCTCGCGCCGCTGGCAGCAGCGCGATGTCGTGGAGATAATAGCTGTCCGACGTCGGAATCGAATCCATCCGCACCCCAAGCTTCGGCGGCGCGGCATCGCGCGGCCAGGGGTGGCCGATCAAATAACCCAAAGCCTCGCCATCGCGATCGAGGATCGCACAGCCCGCGGGATAATGCGCGAGGCGATCGACGAAGGTTTCCAGCGGCTCGGTAAAGTCGCCATGCACCGCGTCGGAAATGCGAACGACCGTCGGCAAATCATCCGCGCGCATCGGCCGCCACACGCCCGCGCCGCTCATGCCGCATCGCCGAGAAAGGGCGCGACGACGTCGGCGGTGACGCGCAATGGCCGGCCGCTCGCCTTGTCGAGCAGCGCCCACACGGTCCGCGCCCGCACATGGACTTTGCCATCGGCCCCGGTGAATTCCATGAAACGGTCGAACTTCGCGCCCTGCGGTTTGTCGGCGACCCACGTCCGCGCGGTCACGCTTTCGCCGGGCCCCAGCGCGCGCAGATAGTCGATCTCGTGGCGCACCACGACCCATATATAGGCGTCCTTGTGGCTCTGCGGCGCCGCGGCGTCCCAATGGCCGGTCGCGACCTGCTGGATCCACTGGACCCAGACGGCATTGTTGACATGGCCAAGCTCGTCGATCGCGTCAGGGGTGGCGGTGAGGTTGAGAGTGAAGCTTTTCATGGGCGATGCTTAGCGCAAAACAGCTGCAAGACTAAAGTCGTCGTCATTGCGAGCGAAGCGAAGCAATCTCCAGCTATCCAGCTTGCCCTACGCCGAGGGCTGTGGATTGCCGCGTCGCTTCGCTCCTCGCAATGACGAGGAAGACTCTTAAGCTCTACGCCAATTCCACCGTCGTCACCATATAGCCCGCATCGCGCAGCGCGGTGACGAGGCTGTCGAGATGCTCGCGGTCGCGCGCTTCGCATTCGATGTCGGTGATCAGCCCCTTGGCGGGGAGCGTGGTGAAGATGCGCTGGTGATAGATTTCGATGATGTTGACCTGTTTCTCGTCGAACAGCTTCATCACCTTGAACAGCGCACCGGGGCGATCCTGCAACCGGATGCGCAGCCGCGCGATGCGGCCCGAACGCGCGAGATCGCGCAGCAGCACGTTCGCGAGCAGCCGCGTGTCGATATTGCCGCCCGTGAGTACCAGCCCGACCTTGCGGCCCTTAAACTCTTCGGGATGCGCGAGCATCGCCGCGAGCCCCGCCGCACCCGCACCCTCGACCACCGTCTTTTCGATCTGGAGCAACAGGCTGACCGCGCGTTCCAGATGGCGTTCAGCGACGAGGACAATGTCGTCGTTCAGCGCGGCCACCAGCTTGCGTGTATATTCACCGGGTTCCTTGACCGCGATCCCCTCGGCCAGCGTGTCGCCCTCGCACGCCATGTCCACACCGTTAAGTTCGGCGTACATCGACGGATAAAGCTCGGCCTGCACGCCCACCAGGCGCATGTCATTCTTGATTCCGCGCGCCGCGGTGCCCATGCCCGCAAGCAGCCCGCCGCCACCGATCGGGACGATCAGCGTGTCGAGTTCGGGGACGTCCTCGAGCATTTCCAATGCGACCGTTCCCTGCCCCGCCGCGACGTGCGGATGGTCGAAGGGATGAACGAAAGTCAGTCCGCGTTCGACTTCCAGCTCACGCGCATGCGCCGAGGCATCGTCAAACTTCTCGCCGAACAGCACGATCTCGGCGCCATGGCTCGCGGTCTGCGAAATCTTCACTTGCGGCGTCGTCTTCGGCATCACGATGGTGACCGGAACGCCGAGGCGCTTGCCATGATAGGCGAGCCCCTGCGCATGATTGCCCGCCGATGCCGCGATCACGCCGCGCGCCTTCGCCTCGTCGCTGAGCAGCAGCAACGCGTTCAATGCGCCGCGCTCCTTATACGCGGCGGTGAATTGCAGATTCTCGAACTTCAGCCACACTTCGGCGCCGACCAGTTCGGACAGCGTCTGCGAATGGAGCGTCGGGGTGCGGATCACCGCGCCGTTAATTCGCTCCGCCGCCGCGCGCACATCGTCCAATGTGATCGCCGGATAGTCGGCGGTAGCGGTCAGGGTGAGTTGATCTGTCATAGCGATAGAGGCCCTACCCCATCTGGCGCGCCGCGCAAACTATGCTTATGAACTCCCCCATGAACGAACAAAAATTGCGCGTAAGCTTCATCGGAACCGGCGTCATGGGCGGACCGATGGCGGGCCACCTCGTCAAGGCGGGGCACGACCTCACCGTTTACAACCGCACCCGCGCCAAGGCCGACGCCTGGGTCGCGCAATATGGCGGCGCGGCGGCGGCAACGCCCGCCGAGGCGGCGAAGGACGCCGATGTCGTCCTCGCCTGCGTCGGCAATGACGATGATCTCGCGCAGATCACGCTCGGTCGCGACGGCGCCTTCAAGGCGATGCGCAAGGGCGCATTGTTCGTCGATCACACCACCGTTTCCGCCCGCATCGCGCGGCAATTGTCGGTCGAAGCCGAAACCCTCGGGCTGTTCAGCATCGACGCTCCCGTCTCGGGCGGAGAATCGGGCGCACAGGCGGGAACGCTCTCGATCATGTGCGGCGGCAGCAAGGCCGCGTTCGACGCCGCCGAACCGGTGATGCGCGCCTATGCCGGACGCATCGTCCATATCGGCGGCCCCGGCGCAGGGCAGACGACCAAGATGGTCAACCAGATCGCGATCGCCGGGGTGATCCAGGGCCTCTCCGAAGCCCTGCGTTTCGCGCAGGCGTCGAAGCTCGACACCGACAAGGTGTTCGAGGCGGTATCGGGCGGCGCGGCGGCAAGCTGGCAGATGCTCAACCGCTGGGGCACGATGTCGAAGGATGAATTCGACTTCGGTTTCGCAGTCGACTGGATGCGCAAGGACCTCGGCCTCGCGCTCGACGAGGCGCGCGTCAACGGCGCGACGCTGCCGGTCGCGGCGATCGTCGATCAATTTTATGCCGATGTGCAGGACATGGGGCATGGGCGAAGAGACACGAGTTCGCTGGTGACGAGGTTGCCGAAGTGAGCGGCGGGATCGTGCAAAGCCCTCCCCTCCCGCAGGCGGGAGGGGCAGTGAGACTTGCCAGCTCGCTGGCTAGTCGCAACGGGGTGGGCAGACTGCGAGAGCGGTTGGCCCACCCCGTTGCGACTAAGCCCGGCTTCGCCGACCTAAGTCTCCCTACCCCTCCCGCCTGCGGGAGGGGAGCAATCCTTACCGCCCTCGCCGCTTTAACCCTCGCCACCCCCGCACACGCCGACACGTTGGTCGACAATGTTAACGGCGTTACGCTCGACAAGGACGGCAAGCTCGTCCGCTTCACCGGGCTCGTCATCGACACGCAGGGCAAGGTCAAGCAGCTACTCGACCGCAAGGACAAGCGCCCCGAGCGCCCCGATTTCAAGGAGGACGGCAAGGGCCGCACCCTGATCCCCGGGCTGATCGACGCGCACGGCCATGTCATGGGGCTGGGTTTCCAGCTGATGCTGCTCGACCTCAGCGAGACCAAATCTCTCGCCGAGGCGCAGGCGGCGATCCGCCAATATGCCGCCGAAAATCCCGAAATGCCGTGGATCATCGGATCGGGCTGGAACCAGGAAAAATGGGGCCTCGGCCGCTTTCCCACCGCCGCCGACCTCGACGCCGCAGTGCCGAACCGCCCGGTGTGGCTGGCGCGCGTTGACGGCCATGCCGGCTGGGCGAACAGCGCCGCAATGGCATCGGCCAAAATCACCGCCGCGAGCAAGTCGCCCGATGGCGGCCGGATCGAGATGGCGGGCGGCAAGCCGAGCGGGGTCTTCATCGATGCCGCGATGAGCCTCGTCGACGCTGCCAAGCCCAAGCCGCTCGCGCGCGATCTCGACCGCGCGCTCTATCTCGCGCAGCAAAAGCTCATGGAGCAGGGCGTCACCAGCATCGCCGACATGGGCACGTCGATCGCCGACTGGCAGGCGTATCGCCGCGCCGGCGACAAGAAACAGCTCGCGATCCGCATCCTCTCCTACGGCGGCGACATCGATAATATGGCGCTGATCGCCGGGGGCGAACCGACCCCGTGGCTTTATGACGACCGCCTCCGCATGGTCGGCGTGAAGCTCTATCTCGACGGCGCACTCGGCTCCCGCGGCGCGTGGTTGAAGGCGCCCTATAGCGATGCACCGGGACAAAAGGGCCTGCCCCTCCTCACCCCCGCGCAGCTGCGCAACAAAATGGTCCGCGCGTCGATGGACAAATTTCAGGTCGCGATCCACGCGATCGGCGACGCGGCCAATGCCGAAGCGCTCGACGCAATCACTGACCTCACCGCCGACCTGCCCGGCGAGCGCCGCTGGCGGATCGAACATGCGCAGATCATCGACCCCGTCGATATCCCGCGCTTCGCCCAGCTCAAGGTCATCGCCTCGATGCAGCCGGTCCACCAGACAAGCGACCGCCTGATGGCCGAAGCGCGTCTCGGCCCCGATCGCCTGAAAGGCGCCTATGCCTGGCGCAGCCTCGCCAGCGCCGGCGCCCGCCTCGCCTTCGGGTCCGACGTCCCGGTCGAAAGCGCCAATCCCTTCCCCGGCATCGCCGCCGCCATCTCGCGCACCGACGCTGCGGGCCAGCCCTTTGGCGGTTGGCACCCAGAGGAGACGGTGAGCCGCGAAGTCGCCCTCGACGGCTTCACGCGCAACGCCGCTTATGCCGCCTTCGCCGAGGACCGGCTCGGCACGCTGATGCCCGGAATGCGCGCCGACTTTCTGATCGTCGAGGCCGACCCGATGCTCGCCAGCCCCGACGAGATCCGCCGCATGGTCCCGCTGGAAACCTGGATCGGCGGCTATCGCTATTATAAGAAAAAGGACTGACGGCATGGCGATCGACCGCCGCCGGATGCTGGGCGCGCTCGCCGCCGTTCCCGCCGCGTTCGCGCTCGGCGCCGCGAAGAAGGAGCCCAAGCGGAAGGATCCACCCGAACCGCGCGCGTCGCGTCGCCGCAAGGGCGCCAAGGCACCCGAAAGGCATGTCGATGTCGCGGTGATCGGTGCCGGTGCGCTCGGCGCGTGGACCGCCTGGCACCTCGTCCGCGCCGGGCAGAGCGTGCGGCTGTTCGACGCCTATGGCCCCGGCGGTGGCCGCGCCGCGTCGAGCCTGTCGTCGATGATGCTCGATCCCGTTCAGGGTGGCGACGCACTATATGCCGCGCTGGCGGCAGAAAGCCTTGGCGCGTGGCAAAAACTGTCCGACAGCGCGAGCCTGCCGATTGTCACCCGCTGCGAAGCCATAACCACGCTGGCCGCCGCCGACGCGATGGCCGATCTGCGCGACACCGACCGCGAGAGCGGAGCGAAGCTGCGCCATCGCTATCCCCAGATCGCGTGGCGCGAGGATGAAAGCGCGCTGATTGCCGAAAAAGGTGCGATCCTCGCCGGGCAGCGCGGCGTGCTCGAAACCATCCTCGACGCACAAATATCGGTCGAGGATGTCGTGATGCCCGCGCCGCTCCGCGACAAGAAACGCGACGTCTATGTGCTGCCCGATGGCGGCACCGCGCGCAGCATCGTCTATGCCTGCGGCGCGTGGCTGACCGAGTTGTTCCCGCAGACGTTGACGCCGCAGCGATTGTCGGCAGTGCGCCAGCAAATCTTCCACTTCGGCCCCGGCCAGGGTGACACGCAATTCCGTCCGCCCGCGATGCCCGCCCTGATCGACCGCGCCTATGGCTTTCACCTGATCCCCGATGTCGAGGGCGCCGGGGTACGCTGCTGGCGGAGCGCCGCTGATGCCAGTGTCGATCCCGACAGCTTCGACCGCCGCGCCGACGAACGCGCGCTGGCCGATATCCGCCAGTGGATTGCCGGCCGCCTGCCCCACCTCGCCACCGCGCCGGTGATCGCAAGCGCCGCCGTGCATGATTGCCGCACCACGACCGGCGACCTGCTGCTCGACCGGATGCCGAACCAGCCGCGAACATGGGTCGTCGGCGGCGCTGCGGGCCGCGCGTTTGCGCTCGCCCCCGCGATCGGCGCGCGGGTCGCCGCGCATGTCGCCGATGCCGCGCGCCCGATCGAGCCGCGCTGGGCCCTCGCGCGGCTGACGGGGGGCGTGATTGCACCGCCCCCGCCGCCATCCTGATTTTTCTGGGGGGATCAAATGCGCCTCAACCAATGCCACAATATCGACGATTTCCGCGCGCTCGCGAA
The DNA here is from genome assembly GCF_002205635.1 of Sphingopyxis witflariensis. Taxonomy (GTDB): domain Bacteria; phylum Pseudomonadota; class Alphaproteobacteria; order Sphingomonadales; family Sphingomonadaceae; genus Sphingopyxis; species Sphingopyxis witflariensis. Next base: position 147,044 of record NZ_NISJ01000008.1, read on the forward strand.
GCGGCGCCTGCCCTGGCCGGTGTTCGATTATATCGACGGCGCCGCTGATGACGAGGTGACGCGCCGCCGCAACCGCGCCGCGTTCGACGATTGCGACCTGATCCCGCGCGTTCTGGCCGGTGTCGACAGCGTCAACATGACCACCACCCTGTTCGGGCGCGAGATGGCGATGCCGCTGTTCCTGTCCCCGACCGCGCTCCAGCGGCTGTTCCACTGGCAGGGCGAGCGCGCGGTGCTCCGCGCCGCGGCCAATGCAGGGACGATGGCCGGGATCAGCAGTCTCGCGACGATCAGCCTCGCCGAAGCTGGCGCGCTCACCGACGGCCCCAAGCTGTTCCAGCTGTATGTCCATCACGACGAAGGCCTCAACCGTGCGATGCTCGACGCCGCGCGCGACGCAAAGTTCGACGCCGTCGCGCTCACCGTCGATACGATCGTCGGCGGCAATCGCGAGCGCTGTCTGCGTTCGGGCTTCACCTCCCCGCCGCGCTTCACCTTGGGCAATATGCTGAGCTATGCCGCCAAGCCCGGCTGGGGCCTCAACTATGTTCTGCGCGAGAAGTTCAGCCTGCCCAACCTCGCAACCCATGTGTCGGAGGGATCGAGCGTCCCCAAATCGGTCGCCGATTATTTCACCACCATGCTCGACCAGAGCCTCGACTGGAAACGCGCCGAGGCGATCCGCAAGCAATGGGACGGCCCCTTCTGCCTCAAGGGCATCGCTGCGGTCGAGGATGCCAAACGCGCCGCCGACATCGGCGCGACCGCGATCATGGTATCGAACCACGGCGGGCGCCAGCTCGACGGCAGCATCTCCCCCTTCGACGCGCTTGCCGAGATCGTCGATGCGGTCGGCGACAAGGTCGAGGTGATCTGCGACGGCGGCATCACGCGCGGAACGCATGTGCTCAAAGCGCTGTCGGTCGGCGCCAAGGCCTGTTCGGGAGGCCGCCTTTACCTCTATGCGCTCGCCGCCGCGGGCGAGGATGGCGTTGCGCGCGCGATCGCGCTGCTCCGCGCAGAAATGGAGCGCGGCATGAAACTGATGGGGGCAAAATCCCTCGCGGATCTCGGCCCCCATAATCTGCGCTGGCGCTGATCTCGCCTGTTCCCGGCAAAACCCGGGACACAGAAGCCCTGCTCACACGAAAAAGGGGGCGGCCTCCCCCGAAGCCGCCCCCTTAACGCATGGTCCTTTGCTCCGTCAAGCGATCAGAAAGATGCGCCGAGGGTAAAGACCACGGTTGGATCGTAAAGTGTATCGACGGCCTTGACGCCCGTCTTTTTGACGTCGGTATCGACATATTGGACCGAGAAGGTGAACGGGCCGGCGGGAACCGAAGCGCCGATAACCCAGTCGATATAATTGCTGTCGGGTGCGACGAGGCCCAGCGAACCGTCGGTATAACCGACCGCGGCCGACAGCGTCACCGGCGTGTTGGGCACGCCAAAGCCGGCGCCGAGGTTCAGATAGATGCTGTCGTCGTCGCCGAGCGAGCTCTGCTTCGGCGCATAAGCCACCTGCCCGGTTACCGAGAGCGGACCGATATCGTGCGACAGCTTGCCGATGCCTTCGAAATAATCGGTCGGGGCGCCGCCGTCATGGCTACCCGGATAGGTGTAATAGGTGACGCCCAGATCGACAGTCGTCCCCGATGCGATTTCGGTGTTGAAGCCGCCATAGACATCGAGTTCGAACTTGCCATAGGCGGTGCTGTTGGGAAGCGAAGAGCCCCAGACGCCAACATAAAAGCCGCTGTCATGGCTGGCGGTCAGCGTCGGCTGCACCGCGACTTTTTCGTTCGACAGCGAGACGCCGCGGAAGCGATAGTCAGAGGTGACCGCAATGCCGCCCGAAAGCGTGAACGGGCCGATAGCTGCGGTGTCTTCTTCTTCCTGGGCGAAAGCCGGAGTCGACATGGCCGAAGCCGCGAGCAGCATGCCGAAGCATGCTTTGGTGAGAAACTTCATGGGTGATCCCCCTAGTGAATGAAACGGATCGTCCCACCTGCAGTAAGCGTCCATACCTCTTGTTGCGGGCCTGTGACGACGAACGCATTCGAAATTGCCGATTTTGCTGCAATGCACAAATGAAAATTGCGCGAGGGCCATAATCAGCGATCAACTGTGGCTTTTCCGCAACAGCGGGCACATCCGCGCTTGTTCTTTGCCAAGCCGCGGCCGGACGGCTAAAGAGCGCGCATCTCTCCTCTGTCGAGCAGCAACCATGAGCGATCACAATCCCGGCCTGCGCCCCTGGCGCGACATTGCGCGGCGGACCAGCCGCCAGATCATGGTCGGCGCCGTCCCCGTCGGCGGCGGCGCGCCGATCAGCGTCCAGACGATGACCAACACGCTGACCAGCGACGCAGTGGCGACGATCGACCAGATTCGTCGCTGCGAAGAGGCCGGCGCCGACCTGATCCGCGTCTCGTGCCCCGACGTCGAATCGACCGCGGCGCTTGGAAAGATCGTCCGCGCCGCGCGCATCCCGATCATCGCCGACATTCATTTCCACTATAAGCGCGCGCTCGAAGCCGCCGACGCCGGCGCGGCATGCCTGCGCATCAACCCCGGCAATATCGGCTCATCCGAGCGCGTCGGCGAAGTCGTCCGCGCCGCCAAAGCAAATGGCTGCGCGATCCGCATCGGCGTCAACGCGGGCAGCCTCGAAAAAGACCTGCTCGAAAAATATGGCGAGCCATGCCCCGAAGCGCTCGTCGAAAGCGCGCTCGACCATATCAAATTGCTCCAGGACCATGATTTCCACGATTATAAGGTCGCGGTAAAGGCGAGCGACGTCTTCCTCGCGGTCGCGGCTTACGCCCAGCTCGCCGACGCGGTCGATTGTCCGTTGCATCTTGGCATCACCGAAGCGGGCGGGCTGATCGGCGGCACGGTGAAAAGCGCGCTCGGCATCGGCAACCTCCTGTGGGCCGGGATCGGCGACACAATCCGCGTCAGCCTCTCAGCCGAGCCCGAGGAAGAGGTCCGCGTCGGCTATGAAATTCTCAAATCACTGGGCCTCAGAACGCGCGGCGTCCGTGTCGTCTCGTGCCCCAGCTGCGCACGCCAGGGTTTCGACGTCATCCGCACCGTGCAGGCTCTCGAAGAGGCGCTAAGCCACATCAAGACCCCGATGTCGCTCTCGGTCCTCGGCTGCGTCGTCAACGGCCCCGGCGAAGCGCGCGAAACCGACATCGGCATCACCGGCGGCGGCAACGGCAAGCATATGGTGTTCCTCTCGGGCGTCACCGATCACCATGTCGAGGACGCCGACATGATCGCACACATCGTCAAGCTCGTTGAAGCCAAGGCGGCCGAGATCGACGCGGGCAGTTCGGTGAGCATGGACACGCTCCACGGCAAGGCGGCGTAAGGCGAGACGATCACCAGCGGACTGCGATGTCGGCTTTGGGGTGGGAAGCTGACATGAAGATCCTCCCTGTCGCGAAGCGATGGGGAGGGGGACCGCCGCCGCAGGCGGTGGTGGAGGGGCAGCGACGTCAGCGCCCATAGCCCCTCCGTCAGCCCTTCGGGCTGCCACCTCCCCATGCCTGCGGCACAGGGAGGATCGAAAGGCCGCAACCGGTCGTTTCCGAACATTTACCATTCCCGTTCGTGTCGAGCGAAGTCGAGACACCCATCGAGATAGCGCCAAGCCGATGGGCATCTCGACTTCGCTCGATGCAAACGGAATAGGAGAGGCCCAAACCTCAGGAATCGGCCATCCCTCAGACACAATCGCTTTTACATCACTGTCAGCAAAGACTAGCTTCGCTGCACATTGCAGGAGCAACCGGACATGACGGAAAAACCCGACCCCATCGACCGCCTCGTCCAACTGCTCCTCCTCATCGCTGCCATCACAACAATCGCCAACGGCACCTTCATGCTGGTCAAGCCGCTCGAATGGTATGTCTTCGTCCCCACCGTCGTCACCACCGGCCCACCCAACGCACATTTCATCCGCGACATTGGCCTCGCCTATCTCGGTTCCGGCCTGATCCTGCTTTACGCGACCGCCAACCCCGCCCTCCACTGGCGCGCCGCAGCAGTCGGCGGGCTGTGGCTGGCGCTCCACGGCCTGCTCCACATTTATGAAGTCGCAGCGGGCATCTGCGGCCCCGCGACCTTCTGGGCCGATGCGCCCGCGGTGATCGGCCAGCCTTTGCTCGTCATTGTCGCGCTCGCCATCATCTTCTCCCGCCACAAACGGGCAAGACGCGCGGGCTGACCCGCGCGCCTCTCGTCAGGCCGGCTCGAGCGTCCGGTCCTGCGGCCGCAGCTTCGGCTCCTCGACATAGAGATTCGCCGCGGGCGTCTTCAAATGCGCCTCGAGCAGGTCGAAAATCGCCGCATCCTCCTCTTCGTTGAACTTGCGCGCGAACAGGTCGGGGCTCAGCGTCAGGCGCAGCGCGTCGGCGGCAACAAAGGTGCGCGGGCGCAATTTGATCTCGCCATCGGGGATCCAGTCGATCGTGCGCAGATCATCGTTCATCACCTCGCCCTGCGCACCGCTGTTCATCATCAGCGTCTGGAAAAACGCCTCGTCGGGGATGAAGCTGCGGCGGTAAAAGGATTTGAACCGGTCGGCGCTCGGGTGATGGACCGCAAATTCGCAGAAGCCGCGCGTCACCGCTTTCCACTGCGTCCCGATAAAGGGCGTTGCCCCCTTCAGAAAGGCGCGCGGCAGGCGGGTGCGGTACATCCGCCCGCGTGCCTCGATGAACATATGGCTGACGCGGTTCAGCGTGTCGGGCCGGATCGCACGCTGGTCGAGCACCCGAATATATTGGCGGTGCGGGTGGGCGCGCAGGAAGTCGGCGATATAGGCCTGCGACTTCAGCGGGAAATCCTGTCCGCTGAGGTTGATATAATGGCTCCAACTGCTGTTCATCGTCAGCAATTTGGCCATTCCGCGCAACTCGGCCTCGACCAGACTATAGCCGCCCCACAGCGCCTTTTGCGATTCGATGATCGCCACGCCCTGATAGGGTTTCAAAAATTCGGCGATATCGGCGGCGAGTTCGGGGCCCGAGCTTTTGTCGACATGGATCACATAGCTGTTGCCGGGGGCATAGATCGCGCGAAACATCCGCTTAAACTGTTCGGGAAAGCGGTGGAGGAGGATGAAATAGCCGATCATGAAACCATGCCTTTCGGATCGCCGACCCGGGCTGTCAGCCTTCCGGAATCGCGACCATTTCCTGTCCCGGAAAAACCCAACCAAAGTCATTTTGATCGAAAGGAGACATTGCCCGACAGATGTCCTGCCGCGTTGCGACGCGGCCTGGTCCAGCGGCATTCTTTCCATATGGGGTAGCAGGCGGCGATTGTAAGGGCGGCGCCATTGCCCATCGGGCGTCGCCACCGCTAAGGAAGCCGCGACCTTCCCCTGCACAGGATAAGCCGTGACCCTCTCGATCCGTCCCGCCACGCCCGACGACCTGCCGCTGATCGCGCAATTCATCCGCGATCTCGCAGACTATGAAAAGCTCGCCCACGAAGTGCGCTTCGACGAAGCGACGCTCGGCGAGAAACTGTTCGGCGCGCGTCCCTATGCCGAAGTGGTGATCGGCGAGCTGGACGGTGCGCCGCAGGGCTTCGCGCTCTTCTTCCACAATTTCTCGACCTTCGAGGGGCGCCCGGGCATCTATCTCGAAGACCTGTTCGTCCGCCCCGAAGCACGCGGATCAGGGCTCGGCAAGGCGCTGCTCATCCACCTTGCGGCGCTCTGCACCGAACGCGACTGCGCACGGCTCGAATGGAGCGTCCTCGACTGGAACGCCCCGGCTATCGGCTTTTACCAAAGCCTCGGCGCGCGGATGATGGACGAATGGACGGTGATGCGCGTCGATGGCGACGCGCTCACATCGCTCGCCGCCTCCGCCTGAAGGTCGCGCTCAGCGCTTGCGCGCGAACCAGATCATCACGACGCCGACGACCGCCAGCATGACGCCATTGCGCGTCCATGTCGTGTCGCCGAGCATGAAGCTGCTCGCCGGCCAGCGCACAATGTCGAGCCCCTGCAGCGCCCATAATCCGCCGACCAGCAGCATCGCGACCCCGACGATCGCCAATATGCCCTTTAACGCCCCCATGCCCGCTCTCCCCTATATGCGCTGCAGTCCGATCAACGGCCGCAGCCATCCGATGGTGCGCCCGATCGTATAGAAAAGCCAGCATCCCGCCACAGTCGCCACGACGAGGATCAGGAAGGATGGCAGCGCCGCCACTCCGGCCTGCAACAGGTACCAGCCGGTGACGACGATGATCGTCTGGTGGATGATGTAAAAGGGGAAGACCGCCTCGGCGAGCGTCGTGCGCCAAGGGTGGTCGCGGTTCCAATATGCGTCGGCGATCCCGACGAGCGCGACGATCGTCGCCCAGCCCTGCAGCAGCCGCGCGATGTGGAACGGCATCGACACCCAGTCGGGCGCAGGCGTATTGCCCGACCAGTTCCACTCGACCCATGCGACGAAAGCAAACGCCGCAAGGCCGATGACCAGCCCCGCGCGCCAGCAGCGCGCGACCGCCGCGAACAGCGCCGACCGCACCCGCAGCAGCCAGCCGATCGCAAAGGGAATCAAATAGTGAAGGTGCGATGGCCCGTCGTCGAACAGCGCGTGCGTCTCGTCATGATCGGGGAAGAGCGCGAGGATCAGCAGCCATGCGGCGAGCGGGACGATCAGCATGCCCCAACCGCCGAGCCATCGCACCGCGCCATCGGCGACCATCGCTCGCACCCGCTCGGGCACCCACGCCAATACCGCCGCCGCGAGCAGCGTATAAACCCACAGGTAAACGACGAACCACAGATGCTGCCACGTCGGCAGGATGATCCCGTCGAGCGCGCCAAAGCGGAAATAATCATGCCACCAGAAATGCGCGAGGCCATGGGCATAGCCATGCTGCCCCATCAACTCGATCCACGGCTGCGGCGGGATGACGACGATGATGCCAAAGACCAGCGGGATCAGCAGCCGCGCGCTCCGCGACCGCACGAAGGCCCCCGCACCGCCCAGCTTCGCGAACAAGGCGGCGCTGGCATAGCCCGACACGAGGAAAAGCAAGGCCAGCCGCCAGCTGTTCGTCGCCAGCATCGGGATCGCCACCCAGTCGATCGGCGCCGCGATCTTCACATGCCAGCCCCACGGCACGAAATACATGCCGATATGATAGAGGATGAGCAGGCCAAACGCCCCGATCCGCAGCCAGTCCATGCCGAGGTGACGTTGCGTGGTCACAGACGATCCCTCCCCTCCCGGACGCCCCACCCAAACCCGCTCGCCCTGAGCTTGTCGAAGGGCCGTTCTTCCCTTCTGCGGAAGCTAGAAGAAAAAGCGGTGCTTCGACAAGCTCAACACAAATGCTTGGGCTATTCCCCGACCCTTCGTCATCCCGGACTTGATCCGGGATCCATTCTCGCGACGTTGCTTGGATCCCGGATCAAGTCCGGGATGACGACAGTGGGGCCGAAGCTGCGCTATCCCAACACCCGCCACGCCAGCTCGGCAAACTCGCACAGCAAGGGCCGCGTGTCGCGCGGGTCGATGATGTCCTCGACCCCATATTTCTCCGCCGTCCTGAAGGGCGAACGCACCCGGTTCAATCGCTCGCGGATCGCCTCCAGATGCGCCGCCGGGTCCTCGGCGGCCTCCAGCTCGCTCTTATACGCAACCTCGACCCCGCCCTCGATCGGCAGGCTGCCCCAGTCGCCCGACGGCCAGGCGAAACGATATTGGAAGCGCTCGGCGTTCGACATCGCGCTCCCCGCTATCCCGTATGCCCGCCGCACGACGACCGATGCGAGCGGCACCGTCGCGCGATAAATCGCGTTCATCGCCTGCACGCCGTAACGGATCGTCCCCGCCCGCTCGGCCTCGCCACCGATCATGAAGCCTGGGTTGTCAACGAGATGGACGATCGGCAGGCGAAACTGGTCGGCCATTTTGACGAACCGCTCAGCCTTCTCGCTCGTCTTTGCGTCCCATGATCCGCCGAGGTACGATGGGTCGCTCGCAAGCACCGCGACCGGATAGCCGTCCAATCGCGCGAAGGCGGTGATTGCCGCCCGCCCCCAACGCGCACCCATTTCGAAGAAACTGCCCTTGTCGAACACCGCATCGGCGATGCGCCGCATCGAGTAAACCTGCTTCGGCTCGCGCGGCACCGCCGACAGCAAGCTCTCCTCGCGCCGGTCCACCGGATCGCTGCAAGGCGTCCGCGCCGCCCGATCATGGATCGACGACGGCAGATAGGAGAGGAAGCGCCGCGCCGCCGCGAACGCCTCGGCCTCGCTCGCGACCTCATCATCGACGACGCCGTTGCGCGTGTGGACGTCGCTTCCGCCCAGCTCCTCGCGATCGAGTGTGTCACCGATCGCCGCCGCGACCGCCGGGCCCGCTGCAAACAGCTGCGACAACCCGCGCACCATGATGCTGTAATGGCTTGCCACGACGCGCGCCGCACCAAGCCCCGCCGTCGGCCCCAAAGCCAGTGCGACCACCGGTACCGTGTCGAGATTGGCGATGATCTCATGCCACCCCGGCACATGCGGGATATAGGTATAGCCCATATCTTCGAGCGTCTTGACCGACCCGCCGCCGCCGGTGCCGTCGATCATGCGGATCAGCGGCAGGCGATATTCATGCGCCATCGCCTCGCACTGGATGAATTTGCGGTGCAACGCGGCATCGGCTGCGCCGCCGCGCACGGTGAAATCATCGGCCGACGCGACCACCGGCCGCCCGTCGATATTGGCGCGGCCAAAGATGAAATTGCTCGCGGCAAGATCTTCGAGTTCGCCGTCGGGGCCATATGTCCCGCGCCCGGCGATCTTTCCGATCTCGCGAAAACTGCCTTCGTCGACAATCCCGGCAAGCCGCGCCCGCGCGTCCATCTTGCCGCGACCATGCTGGCGCGCGACCTTTTCCGCGCCGCCCATTTTCTCGGCCATCGCACGCCGCGCGGCCAGCTCGTCGATCTCGTTTTTCCAGCTCATGGGGCGAAGGCTAACTGACGTTGACGGAAACGTCATGCAAAACCTTGCCCACCCCTTTTGCGCTGCTATCGTCAGGCGATGACACGCAAAACCACACTAGCGCTCGCCGCCGCTTTCCTCGCCTTTTCCGCCCCGCTCACCGCCGCCGAGACCGCCACGCGCACCATCGCGGGCGTCGAGGCCCCTTTCAAAACCACCACTTTCACCGAAAATGCCGACCCCATGGCGGCCATCGACGCCGCGCTGTCCGCCGCGCGCCAGTCGGGCAAGCATGTGCTGCTGGTGATGGGCATGAACGATTGTCACGACAGCGCCTGGTTCGCCAATCTGATCGCGAGCGATCGCTTCGCGCCGGTCCGCGAACGCTACCACATCGTCTACGCCGACATCGGCATGCCGCACCGCGGCATCGTCCGGAACCCCGAAATACCCAAACGCTTCGGCTTCAAGATCAAGGGCACGCCCACGGTTGCGATCCTCGATGCCGACGGCGAGGTTCTCAACCGCAGAGCGGCGCCCAAATGGCGCAATGCCGCGAGCCGCAGCGACGACGAAATCTATAATGAATTGATGCAATAGGGAGAGACATATGGCCGACATCCAGCTCGCGGGGCGCACCGCGCTCGTCACCGGCGCGTCGCGCGGCATCGGGCGCGGCATCGCGATCGCGCTCGCCAAGGCGGGCGCCGATATCGCGGTCAATTACACCCGCGACGAGGAGGCCGCCGCCGAAACCGTCGCCGCGATTCAAGCGTTCGGCCGCAAGGCCAAAGCCTATCGAGCTTCGGTCACCGACGAAGATGCCTGCGCCGCAATGGTGGCAAGCATCGCCGCCGACCTTGGTCCGATATCGATTATGGTCAACAACGCCGGCATCGCGAGCCGCGGCAAGACGGTCGCCGACACCGACGCCGCCGAAGTCGAAAAATTGCTCGCCGTCCACGCCGTCGGCGCGCACCGCCTGTCGCGCCTCGCGCTGCCGCAGCTGCGGAGCCACGACCGCAGCGATATCGTCATCATCTCGAGCGTCGCGACCCTGAGCCACGCCGCGAACGGCGCGCCCTATAATATGGCGAAGGCGGCGGGCGAAGCGCTCGCACTCACCCTCGCCAAGGAAGAGATGAAGAACGGCGTCCGCGTCAATATCGTCGCGCCGTCGCTGACCGTCAGCGACATGGGCGAGAAGCTGTCGCGCGCGATCACCGGGCAGGACGACATCCACCATCTCGACGCCAAATTCCCCTTCGGCCGTGTACCGACGCCGGACGATGTCGCGGCGGCGGTGCTGTGGTTTGTGAGCGACGCAAATCCTTATTGCTCGGGGCAAAAGCTCAACATCGACGGCGCGGGGATGGCGAGTTTTCGCTGACAAAAGCAATCCTCCCTGTCGCGAAGCGATGGGGAGGGGGACCGTCGCCGCAGGCGATGGTGGAGGGGCAGCGACCGCAGCCCCAAAGCCCCTCCGTCAGCGCTTCGCGCTGCCACCTCCCCATGGCTTCGCCACAGGGAGGATCTTTCCTCCCCTCAAGCCAGCAGGTCGGATACAGCAGCCCCCCATATGCGCCCCGATTCGCCATCCCCGCTCATCCCCTTTCTGATCGCATGCGCCGGCATCGCGACCTATTCGGCAATGGATGTGCTGATGAAGGGGCTGTCGATCGACATCGGCGCCTATAACACCGTGCTCTGGCGAAATGCGGCCGGGACATTGCTGTGCGGCCTGATCTATTTCGCGACGCGGCCAAAGATGCCCGACCGCGCGACGATGCGGATCCACGCCGTCCGCTCCTTCTTCGTCGCGGGAATGGCACTCTTCTTCTTCTGGGCGCTGGCAAGGCTACCGATGGCCGAAGCCATCGCGCTCGCCTTCGTCGCACCCTTGCTCGCACTCTATATGGCCGCCATCTTTCTCGGCGAACGGATCGGGCGGCGCTCGATCGCGGCGTCATTGCTCGGGCTGATGGGCATCATCGTTATCGTCACGGGCAAGCTTGGGACCGGCCATTATGCCGACGACGCGCTCTGGGCAGTCGGCGCGGTGTTCCTGTCGGCTGTCTTCTATGCCTATAATCTCATCCTCGCGCGGCGGCAGGCGAAGATGGCCGAGCCGCTGGAGATCGCCTTTTTCCAGAATTTCTTCGTCGCGCTGATCCTTGCCCTCGGCGCGCCCTGGTTCGCGGTCGTCCCCGATATCGCGCAGGCGCCCAACATCCTCGGCGCCGCGACCCTCGCGATCCTGTCGCTGCTATGCCTCAGCTGGGCCTATGCCCGCGCCGAGACGCAGATTCTCGCGACCACCGAATATACCGGCTTTTTGTGGGCGATGCTGTTCGGCTGGATTTTCTATTCGGAGCCGGTGACGCTGCCGACGATCGCCGGCGCGATGCTGATCGTCGCGGCGTGTCTGATCGTGGCGAGCAAGGTGCCGCACAAGGATCCGGTCGATCCAGCAGCGGCCTAGAGAAGTTCTCCCGTCCCGCTTGCGGGAGGGGCAGCGAGACTTGCAAACTTGTTTGCTAGTCGCAGCGGGGTGGGCCTGCTCGACCTCAGACGCTCGCTTATGGCTCGCCCCACCCTAGCCCCTCCCGCAAGCGGGAGAGGAGATATTACACCGCCGCCCGGCTCAACCTGTCATTGATCGCCGCACCCAGTCCCTCGGCCGGGATCGCCGCGACCGCAATCTGCGCCTTCACGCTCGCGGCCCCGGCGTGCAGCGCATCGAACAAGCGCGCCGCCGCTTCGGTCAGGTCGCCCACCGCGCTCAGGCTATAGTCGCCCACGACCGCGCCGAACCCGATCCCAAACTCATCAACCGCGAAAGCACGCGCCCCCAACCGCACCGGCTTGCCCGGCGCATAATGGCTCGCGAGCATCCCCGGCGCGACGATGTCGGAACCCTTCACGCCTGTCACCGACAACCCACTCGCTTCCGCCAGCATCTCGGCGGTCACCGGCCCCGGCCGCAGCACTTCGACCGCACCGTCCTTCACCCGCGCGATTGTCGATTCGACCCCCGCCAGGCAGGCACCGTCGTCGATCACCATCGCGATTCGCCCGTCGAGGCTGGCCAGCACATGCGCCGCCGTCGTCGGGCTCACCCGCCCGCTCGCATTGGCGCTCGGCGCCGCGAGCGGCGCACCGCTCTCCGCCAGCAAAGCCTGCATCGCGCGGTGTCCAGGGACACGGATCGCAATTGTATCGAGCCCAGCCGTCGCGATGCTCGCGACCGGGCAGTCCGCAGTGCGTGGCACCACCAAAGTCAGCGGCCCCGGCCAGAAACGCACCGCCAAAGCGCTCTCGACGTCGCCGAACACCCCCAGCGCCTTCGCCGCCGCAAGGTCGGGGACATGCACGATCAGCGGGTTGAAATCGGGCCGGCCCTTCGCGGTATAAATGCGCGCGACAGCGTCAGCATTGCGCGCGTCGGCGGCGAGGCCATAAACCGTTTCGGTCGGCACCGCGACCGGCTGCCCCGTCGCTACCAGCGCCGCCGCGCGCGCAATCGCCTGCGCGCCGTAAGGGCGGACAAGAGTCTTCACGCTGTCGTTTGAGCCTTGGGTCATGCCGCGCTATAGCGCGCGCGAATGCGGAATCACCAGCAAAGTCGGGACCGAAAATGACGTATACGCCGCCCACCACCGAACAGCTTTTCGTTCTGAACCACATCGCGCGCGTCGACGCGATGGCAGCCCATGACAAATTCGCCGCCGCGACCCCCGACATGGTCGAGGCGATCGTCGCGGGCATCGGCGATTTCGCGGCAGAGGTTTACGCCCCGCTCAACCGCGTCGGCGACGTCACCAACCCCAAATGGAGTGACGGCAAGGTCACCATGCCCCCGGGCTTCAAGGAAGCCTATAAGGCGTTCGTCGACAATGGTTGGGGCAGCATCGACGGTCCCGAAGCCTATGGCGGCCAGGGCCTGCCCTTCACCCTCGCGACCGTGGTGATCGAGGCGCTGGGCACCGCCGACATGGGCTTCACCCTCTGCAACATCCTGACCCCCGGCGCGATCCACGCGCTGATGGCCTATGGCACCGAGGAACAGCGCCAGACCTGGCTTCCCAAGCTCGTCTCGGGCGAATGGAACGGCACGATGAACCTGACCGAGCCGAGCGCGGGCAGCGACGTCGGCGCACTGCGCTCGACCGCCGAGCCGGTGACCGAAGGCCCGAACGCCGGGCTCTACAAGGTCAAGGGGCAGAAGATTTTCATCACCTTCGGCGAGCATGACCTCACCGACAATATCGTCCATCTCGTCCTCGCGCGCACGCCGGGCGCGCCCGAAGGGACGCGCGGCATCTCGCTGTTCCTCGTCCCCAAATATCGCCTCGATGCCGACGGCAAGCCGACGATCTCGAACGGCGTCCATTGCGCGTCGATCGAGCATAAACTGGGCATCCACGCCTCGCCAACCGCGGTGATGGTCTATGGCGAGGACGAAGATTGCCTCGGCGAAATCGTCGGCGCCGAAATGGGCGGGATGCGCGCGATGTTCGTCATGATGAACAACGCCCGCCTGATGGTCGGCTGTCAGGGCGTCCAGATTGCCGAGCGCGCGACCCAGCAGGCGCAGCGTTTTGCCGCCGAGCGCGTTCAGTCGGCGCTCGCGGGCGGCACCGACCGCAACCCCGTCGCGATCGACCAGCACCCTGACGTGCGCCGCATGCTGTGGCGGATGCGCGCACAGACCGAGGCGGCGCGTGCGCTCACCTATTATGCCGCAGCGCAGATCGATTTCGGCAAATTGGGCGACGAAGCCGCCGCGATGCGCGCCGAAATCCTGATCCCGCTGGTCAAGGCGCATGCGACCGACATTGGCTGCGAGGTCGCGAGCCTCGGCGTTCAGGTTCATGGCGGCATGGGCTTCATCGAGGAAACCGGCGCCGCGCAACATTATCGCGACGCGCGCATCGCCCCCATTTACGAGGGCACCAACGGGATTCAGGCCGCCGATCTGGTCGGGCGCAAGCTCGGCATGGCGGGCGGCGACCTCGTCCGCGGGCTGATCGACGATATTGCGCACGGCGCCGCCGATTTCCCCGAATTGCAACAGCTTGTCGACGCATGCCGCGGGGTCACCGACTGGATGGGCAATGCCAATATTCCCGACCGGCTTGCGGGCAGCTATCCCTATCTGACCATGCTCGCCACGGCGACCTGCGGCTGGCTGATGGCGCTCCAGCACAAGGCGGCGCGCGCCGAACTCGATGCGGGGCAAGGCGATGTCGCCTTCCTCGAAGCGAAAATCGCCTCGACGCGTTTCTACCTGCAACAGATCGTGCCCGCGGCGACCGGCCTCGCCGCCTCGGCACTGGCCGGCGACGCCGCGCTCGCACCTTTGCCGCACCTCGCGTGAAAACCCGGGAACGCGGGGCAGCCCCGCGTTCCCGACAGGGCTTTGTTCATAATTAACGCGATGATAACCATCAACGACTAGGCACGTCCGGAAATATCTGGAGACGTGCGTGTTGAAGCTGGGCAATAGGATGATTGTCAGTTGGCGAACCCTCGGGTTGGCCCTGCTGCTCAGCATCATTGTCGGCATCACTGCCGCGGGCGAGCCGATCGACCGCATGATCGAAACCGCAGTCGGCCGGGTCGCCTGGCGGCCCGTATCAGGCGAAACCGTCGTTGTCGCGATCGACGACAAGACGCTGCAAACCGTCGACAACCAGGATTTCAACGTCGCCAACCACGCGCAATTGATCGGCGCGGTCGATGCCGCCGGTGCCAAGCGCCTGTTCGTCGATTTCTCCTACGAACGCCGGGCCAAGGACGCCGACTTCCCCAAACTGATCGCGGCCGTGAAGCATATGGACGACCGGATCGTCCTCGCCGTTCCGTCGCGCAGTTTCCAGGGGACCGAGGCGATCGTCGATAATTGGCCCGATCCGGCGTTCGGAACCCGGGCGAAGCAAGCCTGCATCTGCTGGGAGTATGAATTCTGGCAGGTCTGGAAAGTGCCGCTCGCGGTCATCGCCGATGGCCGCCTTTTGCCCAGTTTTGCGGCGATGCTCGCCAATCGGCCGGTCGATCGACCGGCACAATTCACGCTCGACTATTCCTATAACACCCGCACGATTCAGCAATATAGCGCGATCGACATCATGGACGGCAACGCCGGGACGTCGCTGCGCGGCAAAGATGTGATCTTCGCGGCGGCATCCACAGCCTCGCTCGACCAACATTATCTGCCGGGTCATGACAAGGTGCCCGGGGCCTATATTCACCTGATCGCTGGCGAAGCGCTCAAGCGCGGCGACCCCGTCAATATCGGGTGGCTCCCGGGCTTTGTCGCCGCCGTGTTCATTCTCCTGGCGGCGCTCGGCTATCGCGGCGGGCGCTGGTACGCGCGCATGGCGATGGCCACGACGGGCCTCCTCATCGCCGCCAAGATATTTCTCAGCCTGTCGCTGATCTCGACGCAGGTCGGCGCGGCCTGCTTCTTTATCGCGGCGCTCAGCGCCAATGTGTCGCGCACCCGCCGCCGCAAGTCGGCGCAGCGGGAAAATCCGGTGTCGGGCCTGCCGAATTTCGAGGCGCTGCGTTCGCAGCCGGCATTCGACAGCGCCACCATTGTCGCGGCAAAAATCGTCAACTTCGAGGATCTGGCCGCCTTCATCCCCGGCGACGGCATCGGCAAGCTTGTCGAACAGGTCACGCGTCGCCTGCAACTGGCGTCGCAGGGCACCACCCTCCACCACGATCTCGACGGCACCTTTGCCTGGCTGGTCCCCTATTATCAGCACAGCCAGATCGAATCGCAGCTGGCGGGCCTGGCCGCGCTGTTCAATGCCCCGCTGACGATCGGCGATTTGCGCGTCGATGTCGCCATCGCTTTCGGGGTCAACGACGAATTCGAAGGATCAAACGCCCAGCGCCTTGCTGCGGCGCTCGTCGCGACCGAACGCGCGATCCGCACCCGTTCGCTGTGGACCAAATATACGCCGCGGCAAAAGGATGATGCAGGCTGGCAATTGAGCTTTCACTCACAGCTTGAGGATGCCCTCACCGGCGGCGACATATGGGTCGCCTTCCAGCCGCAATATTCCATCGCGAGCCACAAGCTTGTCGGTGTCGAGGCACTGGCGCGCTGGACGCACCCGGTCCGCGGGCCGATCCCGCCCGACGAGTTCATCCTCCAGGCTGAAAAAAGCCAGGATATATATCGCCTGACCCTGTTCGTCATGGATCAGGCGGTCCGGTCGGCCGCCCAATTCCATAGCCGCGGTCTCCGGATCAACATGTCGGTCAATCTGTCGGCGGCGCTGCTCGATCACGCCGACCTCGTCGGGACGATCCGCGTCATGCTGACCGCCCACCATCTTCCGCCCGAACTGCTGACGATCGAAATCACCGAAACCGCGCAGATCGAAAACAGCCGCCATGCGCGACAGACGCTCGCCCAGCTGCGTCGCGCCGGCATCCGCCTGTCGATCGACGATTATGGCACCGGTCAGTCGAACCTCGAATATCTGACCGAGATCGAAGCCGACGAAATCAAGATCGACAAGCGATTCGTGATGACCATGCGCGATTCGCAGCGCAACTTCGAAGTGGTGAAATCAACAATCGATCTCGCCCATCGCCTCGGTGCCGTCGCGGTCGCCGAAGGCATTGAAAATGCACCGACAATGGCGCTTCTCGAACAGCTTGGCTGCGACGTAGGCCAAGGTTATCACCTTGGTAAACCACAATTATTTTCCGAACTTTTGGCGACGCTGTCGTCTCCTCCCCACAGCCGCTCGGCATAACTGCCAAACTGGCAACAATGCCCATGCGAAAGACTCGATTAACCTTACCAAATATGGTAAACAGCTTGTTAACTGTTCTTCGTGGGCAGTGGCGACAGGAGAATTATTATGGGTTGGTTTTGGAGATGGGTTGGCGGCGGCGGCTCCGGTAACGGTGGTAGCTCGGCGTAAGCCAGACCGAATTTGCGAACAGGGCCTCGGCGTCGCCGGGGCCCTTTTCTTTTGTCCGTCGTCCATGGCGCCCTTGCCGCCTTCATGCCACTGCGGCCTTGACAATGACGGACCTCTATAGGGGGCTATCCGCCGGGCCCGCCGACCTCAAAATTTTCACTCCGACCGGCGCCTCGTGCCAATCTGCCGCGAAGTCGCGGAAAGGCGATAGTTTCGCCCGCAAACCACGCCCCGCGCGCGACAGACCGAATCAAAATATCGACGAACCGAGTCCCCATATTGTCATTTACCGTCTTGCATCACAGCGCCGACGTGGCACTATAGATGGTGGGTCAACCACGGGGGCACCCCAAGAATTAGTATCAGGCTGCAAGTGGCGGATTTCCGTCGTCCATCCCATATGGACACGGGAAAACCCTTTGTGCGCCCAAAAATATGTCCCACGCGGGGCGGTTTAGATGCTAAGACCGGGGCTTCGTCCCGAGTCGAACAAGACAGGAACATTGCGCCCGATGGCGCAGGTCAAACGGGGACGAATTCGATGGATTTTCGGGAAACGGAACGGGTGGAGACGAGCGACGTGGCGACGATGGAACTGGCAAAAAATGACGCTCCGGCCGCGAACGAATCGACCGCCGATTCGTCGGCGACGGCGAAGCTCAACGACAGCGGTGCGGCCAAGGTCCACGCGCGTCGTTTCAACGTCGTGACCGACAAGATCCGCGATGCGCTGCTCACCGATTTCGGCAAGGAAACGCTGGAGGATCGCTACCTCCTCCCCGGCGAATCATACCAGGATCTCTTCGCGCGCGTGGCCGACGCCTATGCCGACGATGCCGAGCACGCCCAGCGCCTCTATGACTATATCTCGAAGCTGTGGTTCATGCCCGCGACCCCCGTTCTCTCGAACGGCGGCACCGGCCGCGGCCTGCCGATCAGCTGCTACCTCAACTCGGTCCCCGACAGCCTCGAAGGCATTGTCGAGACGTGGAACGAGAATGTCTGGCTCGCCTCGCGCGGCGGCGGCATCGGCACCTATTGGGGCAGCGTGCGCGGTATCGGCGAGCCGGTCGGTCTCAACGGCAAGACCAGCGGCATCATCCCCTTCGTCCGCGTGATGGACTCGCTCACCCTCGCCATCTCGCAGGGTAGCCTCCGCCGCGGTTCGGCCGCCTGCTATCTCGACATCAGCCACCCGGAGATTGAGGAGTTCCTCGAAATCCGCAAACCCTCGGGCGATTTCAATCGCAAGGCGCTCAACCTCCACCACGGCGTGCTGATCACCGACGAGTTTATGGAGGCCGTCCGCGACGGCACCGAGTTCAACCTGCGCAGCCCCAAGGACCAGAGCGTCCGCGGCAGCGTCGACGCGCGCTCGCTGTTCCAGAAGCTCGTCGAAACGCGCCTCGCGACGGGCGAGCCCTACATCATCTTCATCGATCAGGTGAACCGCATGATGCCCAAGCATCACCGCGATCTGGGCCTTAAGGTCACCACCTCGAACCTGTGCAGCGAAATCACGCTGCCCACCGGCCGCGACCATCTGGGTCAGGATCGCACCGCGGTCTGCTGCCTCTCGAGCCTCAACCTCGAAACCTGGGACGAGTGGAATAGCGACAAGGGCTTCATCGAAGATGTGATGCGCATGCTCGATAACGTCCTGCAGGACTATATCGACCGCGCCCCGCCCGAAATGGCGCGCGCCAAGTACAGCGCCAGCCGCGAACGCTCGGTCGGCCTCGGCGTGATGGGCTTCCACAGCTTCCTTCAGGCACGCGGCCTGCCCTTCGAAGGCGCGATGGCGAAATCGTCGAACCTGCGCGTCTTCAAGCATATCCGTGCGCAGGTCGATCAGGCATCGATGCTGCTCGCCAAGGAACGCGGCCCCTGCCCCGACGCCGCCGATCAGGGCGTGATGGAGCGTTTCAGCTGCAAGATGGCGATCGCGCCGACCGCGTCGATCTCGATCATCTGCGGCGGCACCAGCGCGTGCATCGAGCCGATCCCGGCGAACATCTACACCCACAAGACGCTGTCGGGCAGCTTCTCGATCCGCAACCCGCACTTGGAAGCCCTCCTCGTCGACAAGGCGAAGAACAGCGACAATATCTGGAACTCGATTCTGGAGAAGGGCGGCAGCGTCCAGCATCTCGACTTCCTGACGACGGATGAGAAGGACTGCTTCAAGACGAGCTTCGAGATCGATCAGCGCTGGCTGCTCGAACTCTCGGCCGACCGCACCCCCTATATCGATCAGGCGCAGTCGCTGAACCTGTTCATCCCGGCCGACGTCGAGAAATGGGACCTGCTCATGCTCCATTATCGCGCGTGGGAACTCGGCATCAAATCGCTCTATTATCTCCGCTCGAAATCGGTGCAGCGCGCCGGCTTCGCGGGCGGGGTCGAGGCCGACAACACCGCCGAAGCCCCGGTGTATCAGCTGGAGAGCACCGACTACGACGAGTGCCTGGCCTGCCAATAAAGTAGCGCGCTCCCTGTTCCCCGGCGAAAGCCGGGGCCCAGAGCGCCCTTACGCCAAGCCAGACTGGACCCCGGCCTTCGCCGGGGCACACGAAACAAGAGATCGAACCGAGGAAGCCCGCCATGCCCCTTCTAGAAGCCCGCAAAACCTACAAGCCCTTCGAATATCCGTGGGCGTTCGATTTCTGGAAGCGCCAGCAGCAGATCCATTGGGTTCCCGAGGAAGTGCCGCTGGGCGAGGATTGCCGCGACTGGGCGCAAAAGATCAGCGATCACGAACGCAACCTGCTCACGCAGATTTTCCGCTTCTTCACCCAGGCCGATATCGAGGTGCAGGATTGCTACCACGACAAATATGGCCGCGTGTTCAAGCCGACCGAAATCAAGATGATGCTGACCGCGTTCAGCAACATGGAAACCGTGCATATCGCGGCCTATTCGCACCTGCTCGACACCATCGGCATGCCCGAGAGCGAATATGGCATGTTCCTCGAATATGACGAGATGCGCGCCAAGCACGACTATATGCAGCAGTTCGGCGTCGACAATGACGAGGATATTGCGCGCACCCTCGCGATGTTCGGCGGCTTTACCGAAGGCTTGCAGCTCTTCGCCAGCTTCGCGATGCTGATGAACTTCCCGCGCTTCAACAAGATGAAGGGCATGGGCCAGATCGTCAGCTGGTCGATCCGCGACGAAAGCCTCCACTGCGAAGGCATCATCAAGCTGTTCCACACCTTCACCAAGGAACGCGACTGCCTGACCAAGGCGGTGAAGGAAGACATCATCGACACCTGCCAGAAAACGGTGCGGCTCGAGGATGCGTTCATCGACCTCGCGTTCGAACAGGGCCCGGTCCCCGGCATGACGCCCAAGGAAATCAAGCGCTACATCCGCTACATCGCCGACTGGCGCCTCGGCCAGCTCGGCTTCGCACCCATCTACATGATCGAGGAACACCCCCTCCCCTGGCTCGCCCCGCTGCTCAACGGCGTCGAGCACGCCAACTTCTTCGAAACGCGCGCGACCGAGTATAGCAAGGGCGCGACCCGCGGCGAGTGGAACAATGTCTGGTCGAGCTTCGACAGCCGCAAAAAGGCCAAAGACAGCGACACCGCCCCCGCAATCAATGACGCCGAAAGCGACGGCGAGGACATGTTCAAAGCCGCCGGCATCGCCGCCGAATAAGCCATCCTCTTAACCCCTCCCGCAAGCGAGTTTCAGGTCGGTCATGCCCCCGGCATGACCTAAACAGTCCGGGGGACTGTTTACCTGAAACTGGGCAGCGAGACTTGCGAACTTGTTCGCTAGTCGCAGCGGGGTGGGCTAATGAGCCACAAAACACCCCCCCGCCAAAAAAAGCAGAAGAACCCAAATGACCGAAAAACAGAAGCTCATCATCCTCAGCCAGCCGCAGCGCGCGACGCTCGAAGGCCTGTCGAACCGCCGCCCCCAACTCCCCACCGACCCGATCCGCGACGAACTCGTCACGCTGGGACTGGTGGTGAAGCAGGGCGCGAAATGGGCGCTGACCCCACAGGGCAAGAAGGTGCTGGCGGCAGGCTCGAACCGGCGCAATGCGGGCGGATTTTCGGTTTAGAAATCGCAAAAGGATATCTAGTTAACGTTACTGCGGGCCGAACCTAGGTATCTTGAATGATTTGATGCGTGGATTTACCCTCGCCCTTCACGAGGGAGAGGGGTTAAGACTTTGCCTGATATTGTCAGTTTCAAATTTGAGGGAAAGCTCGCGAGCGAAAATCGCATGGACTTCTATGAAGTTTCGCGATTTCAGTACGCTGCTTCACGCTTAGCGGTAAAGCTAGATCACTTTCGCCGTAACGGGAATTTTCCTGATAGGGTTACTCGCCAAGCGAATATGGAGATCGATTTAAGACCCTATGAAGTAGGGTCTTTCGTTATCGAAGTCGTGGCCCCCGCATTAGCAGCAGCCGCGCCTCTACTAATTGAGCTACCCCTAAGCTCTCTCTGGACTTACGTTGTAGAACGCGTGTTCAGGCCAGTAGAAGACGACAATCTTCGACAAGCACTTTCAACCCAGCGCGAACTGTTAGAACTCTTCGAAAATAGGATTGCCGGCCAAGAGCAATTAATGCAGCGGACGTTGGACCTGCTTATGGAAACCCGCGCCCGAGGCGAGGCGCTAAGTGATCAGAATAACGAGCTGTACGAAAGGCTATTGGCTGAAACGACGCGTCGGGCATATCTCGAAGGAAGGCAAGACGAACTTAGGCAAATATCTGACGAGCAGGATGCGCGTCTGATGAAGATGGCAACGCCTCTTCTAAAAGAAATGTCTGTGCCTCTTCGCCGAAGCGCGCAGCGTGCTAAAATTCTCGTTGGAGACGAAAAAGGTCAAATCCCCATTCTTTCTGCCAATCGAATGCAGATCGAAGAGGTAGAGTTGAGCGTCGTTGATCCGGAGATTCAAGTCGTTTTGATTGGCATAGTTCAATATAACAAGGAAACTGGATGGGGAAGATTCAGGAATCCAGAATGGAATGGCCTTGCTTCATTTTCCGTGTCCGCAGATCGAAAAGATAGGCTTCGCAGAGACCTTCTGGAAGCAATGGATCTTCCAGAAACCTATGTCTCTGCGTATTACGTAAAAACGCCTCAAGGAGAAAATCTACGACTCATTGTCGTTGATATCGTCGATATTGAAAGAGCGGAAGCTGGTCTTCCTCAATATGACCTGTAGTTTAGGTGACAGGTGCAACAACTCTCACCCGCGCGTGGATGCCGGATCAAGTCCGGCATGACGATAGAAATGTCCATTCCAACCCCATCTTCGTCACCCCGGACTTGATCCGGGGTCCATCGCCGCCCTAGCCTCCACCCCATGCACGCCGACTTCCAGCCCTGCGCCTATATCATGACCAGCGCGCGCCAGGGCACGCTCTACACCGGCGTGACCTCGCACCTGATCCAGCGCATCGTCCAGCACCGCGACGGCAGCTTCGACGGCTTCACAAAACGCTACGGCGTCAAAACGCTCGTCTGGTTCGAACTCGCCGGAACGATGCACGGCGCGATCACGCGCGAGAAGCAGATCAAGAACTGGCAGCGGAAGTGGAAGATCGACCTGATCGAGGCGGCGAACCCGGAGTGGCGCGATCTGGCTGAGGAATTGGGATTGCCGCCGCTGGGTGAGTGATGCCCGCTGGCCGCACCTCCCCCCGTTATCCCGGACCGCCCCCCTCATTCGTCACCCCGGACTTGATCCGGGTGTGGATTCACATTTGAAGTGCAACGTGCGGAAGGTTTCGGCTGGGGTTTTGAATCCGAGGCATTTTCTGGGTGTGTTGTTGTAGTTTGCGATGATGGCGTCGATGGCTTTGGCTGACAAGTCGTCGAGGTTGGTTTTTCGGGGCAGGTTGCGGCGCAGCCTGCCGATGGCGTTTTCGACACCGCCTTTCTGCCATGGAGCGTGCGGATCGCAGAAGTAGGCGTTGAGGCCGAGCTGCTGTTCGATGCGGTGATGGCGGGTAAATTCGGTGCCATTGTCGAAGGTGATCGAGCGTCGCAGCGCGGCTGGCAGGGGTCTCAGCATCCCGACGAGCGCGTCGGCGACGGGATCGGCCTTGAGGCTGGCCTGACGCAGGGCGATGGCGATCCGCGAGTGGCGTTCATGGGCGATCAGGATCGCCTGTCCCGAAGTGGAGAAGAGCATGGCATCGGCCTCCCAATGGCCTGCCTGCTTGCGGGTGGCGATGCTGTCGGGGCGGTCGTGGACCGAGAGACGGTCGGTATAGCGCGGCCAGCCGCCCTTGGTGCGCCAGCCGCGCTTGTACTTGGCGCGCGGGAGGTAGAAGCGCCAGCGCCGGTCGTTGGTGCGTTTGAGCTGGGCATAGACGAAGCGGTAGATGGTCTCATGGCTGATGACCTGATGGCCTTGTTCATGGGCCAGACGCCCCGCCACCTGCTCAGGCGACCAGCCCTGCGCGAGCCGGTCGAGCACTTGTTCACGCAAGGCATCGTCACGCTCGAGCCGCGTCCCGGTCCAGCGCCGAGCATCGGCCTGCGCCTGCGCATAGGCAGGCTGGTAACCGACCTTGGCTCCACAGTTGCGCTTCAACTCGCGCGCGATGGTCGACGGCTGGCGATCCAGAGCTGTAGCGATCTGCCGGATCGATTGCTCGTCTTCATAAAGACGGGCAATCGAACAGCGCTCCTCAATCGATAACTGACGGTATCTCGACATGGCAACACCTGTGTGAGGTGTTGCACTTCGTTTGTGAACTCAGGGGGGTCCATCGCCCCCCTAGCCTCCACCCCATGCACGCCGACTTCCAGCCCTGCGCCTATATCATGGCCAGCGCGCGCTACGGCACGCTCTACACCGGCGTCACCTCGCACCTGATCCAGCGCATCTGCCAGCACCGCGACGGCAGCTTCGACGGCTTCACAAAACGTTACGGTGTCAAAACGCTCGTCTGGTTCGAACTCGCCGGGACGATGTACGGCGCGATCACGCGCGAGAAACAGATCAAGAATTGGCAGCGGAAGTGGAAGATCGCGTTGATCGAGGCGGCGAACCCCGATTGGCGCGATCTGGCGGAAGAACTGGGACTGCCGCCGCTGGGTGGGTGAGGCCTACTGCCCGTACCTCTCTCTTCGTCATCCCGGACTTGATCCGGGATCCATGCGGCGGCGCGGGAATGGACCCCGGATCAAGTCCGGGGTGACGAAAGAGGGGGTGGCGCTTCTTATCGTCTTGTCTTCGCGCCCTCACGCAAAATCCAACCTCCGCACCGCGCCGCACGCCCCCAAATCCTATTTCGTACGCCCCACCCCAAAAACCTCTGTCCTACATTATTCGCTTATGCTCCAAACTGGCAGATGAGCCACATCACCCCCTCGCCCGACGCGGCCCCCGCCCCCACGTCTCAATCCGCGCTCGACGCGCACGGCCACGACCCCGCCGCCTATGACTGGGTGCCGGTGCTGAAAAAGCGCCGCAAGGACGGCTGGTCGCCCGACCGCCAGCGCGCCTTTATCGAGGCGCTGGCCGACTGCGGATCGGTCATCACCGCCGCGCAATGTGTCGGCATGTCCGAATCCTCCGCCTATCGCCTGCGCCGCGCGCCGGGGGCGGAGGCGTTCGACCGCGCCTGGTCGGCCGCGATCGATGCGGCGTCGAAGAAATTGCTCGATGCCGCCTTCGAACGCGCGCTGGTCGGCACCGACGAGCCGGTGTTCGACCGTAAAGGCCGCCGCATCGGCCGCCGCCTGCGCCAGAGCGACCGCTTGCTGATGTTCCTGATCCGCGCCTATGGCCCAGATCGGTTTCGGGACGTCGCCGCCCGCCGAACCGAGCCGGCCCCAGCCGCTACCCCGGTAGCCGAGGCGTTGGTCCATCTGCACCCCGCACCGCCCGCTGCTCCCGAAGCGTTGATGGCCCCCGACGATCTCGCGGTGGCGCTGGAAATTGCCGATATGGGCGACGGGGTGCTGCCGCACTGGTATCGCGACGACCGTGGCGAAGCGGTCCCGGCAACCCCGGCCTCCGAACCCCCGGCGATGCCGATGCAGGATGATCATGGGGCTGAACTTGACTGAACTTTGGCACCGCCAGAGCGCCTCCCGCCGCTCAATTCATCGCCGACCCCGCCGGAAACCCCCGCATCCCCGCCACGGCGAACTGCACCGCGCCGCGCACCGCCTCGGGCGAATCCTCGAGCAGATAGAGCTTCACCAGCTCGCGCGTCACCTCGCTGTCGTCATCGACGACCAGCCGCAGCGACGCGATGCCGATCTCGCTGCGCACAATGACGACGTCGCGGATCAGCGACAGCGGCCAGCTTTCGTCGCCGCGGTACAGCCGTGCGCCATCGTGGAAGATATAGCGGTTCCGCTGGCGCCACAGGCGCGCAAAATGCGCGAGGCCGACCGCCGCCGCGACGATCAGCGCCGTGACCACCAGATCGCCGAACAACAGGCCCAGCAGGATGCCCTCCACATCGTCGCTCCACCCCAGCACATCGAGGCGATGCGCGACCAGCCCGACAATCGCCAGCGCGCACAGCAACTGCCCCACCAGCAGCGGCTTCGCCTTGAGCCGCCCCATCACAATCATTCTCGAACCCCAATGCGTCATCGCTGCACAAGATAGCAGCGCCGCCGCGCGATGCCAGTGCAAGCCGCATCCCCGCGAAAATCCGCCCGCGCCGAACCGGATGCAGCCGCGCGACTGATCACTTGCCTCACCGCACCCTTACTGTATGATGCCAGCAACACAGCAGGAAGTCACCATGTCCGTCACCGCCCTCACCCTCGCCGCCGCTCTCGCCACTACGGCGCCCGCCGCTGCCGCCATGCCCCAGGGCGAAGCGCTCACCCGGCAGATCGCCGAAAATGACACGCGCCTCTTCCGGGCGGTCTTCGAAGGGTGCGATCCGCGAGCGCTCCCCGACCTGCTTACCCCCGGTTACCGCATGATCCATGACAAGGACGGGCTCGCGATCGCCGACCGCGCCGCCTTTGTCGCGAGCATGGAAAGGCAATGCGCCGCGCGGGCACCCGGCGGCGACAATGCGGGTTACCGGAATCGCCGCCAGCTCGTCCCCGGATCGCGTACTATCCGTCCGATGGGTGACTGGGGCGCGCTCGAAGAGGCGTCGCATATCTTCTTCGAATGGAATGCGAAGGAAAGCCGCTGGGACATGGTCGGCGGCGCGCGATACATGCACGTCTGGCAATGGATGCCGACCGAAGCCCGCTTCCGCCTGTCCGAAAGCCTCAGTTACGACCATGGCGCCGCGGCGCCCTAAGCCCCATAAGACCGGCCGCCGCGCGCGCACGGCGAAATGCCCGCGCGGCTTTGAACCCGCCCGCCCATCCATGCTATGCTGGCCAGCGAAAGGAGAAAGCCCATGCAGGCCGTAACCGAAGGCGACCGCCGCAAGGAGGTCCGCGTGCTGCTCGACCAGATTCGCACGCATCCCGAACGCGACTGGACGCAGGCGCGCCAGCGCATCACGATCCTCAACAAGCTGATCGGCGGCGCGGCCAAGCCGCACTGATCACGCACAGGAAAATGGCCCGCCCCGAGGGGCAGGGCGGGCCAGTTTCAGTGCCGACGCGCCCGATTGCGCCGCCGGCTCTCTGTTATCTCAGAATCGCTATTCGGCCTCTTCGAACAGGCTGGCCGCATTGGCGGCGGTCGCCGAAAGGCGCACTATGTCGCCGTCGACCGATGCGACGAGGCCGGCGGGCAGATAATGATGCTTCGCGCCTTCGCCATCCTCGGCCTGCGGGCTGTCGGCCTTGGTCAGCTTGATGCGTTCGCCGTCGAGATGGTCGACGGTGCCGACATGGACGCCGTCGGCGCCGACAACATTCATATTTTCCTTGATCGCGCTATGGTCATGCTCGGCCATTGTCATTCTCCTTGGCGCAGCCCGGGAGGAATCGCCCTCGGGCGCCATGCCGATCATACGCCCCGACGTGGCTTTCGATCCACCCCGTCCGACGACCCGCCCCAAAGCCGCGCCCGCTTCCCATTCGCGGCGCAAAGGCCTAGCCTGACGCCATGCGCATCCCCCTGACCCTCGTCGCCCTCGCGCTCCTCACCGCGCCGCTGCCCGCTGTGGCTTGTTCGGTGGTTCCCGGCTACCGCGTCCCGACCAATATGGAGCTGGTCGAAAGCGCCGACCTGATCCTGCTCGCCACCGTGTCGGATGGCGACTTCGCCCCCGACAGCACCTCCGAACAGCAGATACAGATTCAGCCCGTCGCAGCGCTGAAGGGCGCAATGCCCGCCGAGCCGCTCGCCATGCCGGGGATGATCGCGGCCGGTGCCGATGCGCTGCTCAGCAATCCCTATGAGCTCAAGGAGGCGCACCCGCAAAGCCTCGCCGGCGCCTGTGCCCGCTATATGTTCCCGCGCGGTTCGCGCGTCCTCTTCTTCCTCAGCTGGCAGGACGATCATTGGCGCGCCGCGGGCGGCCCGTTCAGCCGCTGGGCCGAAGATGTGCTGACCGACGAGGCACCCTGGTTGCAGGTCGTGCGGATTTACGCCGAAGCCGCAGGACTTCCGGCGACCGAGCGCATCGCCTATCTGACCGCGCGCCGCGCCGAATATGGCGCCGAGGACGACAATCCGATGGCGCAGCTGATCGCTGCCGACATCGACCGCCAACTCGCCGGGCCGAATGCGCCGCTGAACGAAGAACTGCCCGCGATGGGGGATGCGGCGGACGCAGCGCAGGCGGCCGCCGAGGCAGAGGCCGCCGCCGTTGCCAGCGCGGATCGCTGAGGCATCGATCCGGCTGCCGACCTATGTTTACAGCTTGATCCAGCCCGTCACCGGGATCGCGGTCATCACCCTCGCGCTCGGCTTTTACCTTTTCGCCTTCATCTTCAAACCGTCGCTCGGGCGCGGCGCGGTCCACGATGTCTTACGGAGAGCGCCGGGCGACGATTAACACCATCCGCGCCGACGCCCCTCCCACGGCCGCGCCAGCCCTTCGGCGACCAGCACCGACCCGACGCTCGTCCCGCCGCGCGTCACGATGCGCAGCTTGCGACCGTGAACATCGCTGTCGCGGCCTATGCCCTCGAAGCTGAACGCACCATCATTCAACCATCTGCGCAGCCGCTCGGTCGCGGCTTTGCCAAGCACCGCTTCTTCGGCACAGCGCGCGGGGTGGGTTTCGGGGGTATCAATGTCGGCGATCCGGTATTTCTCACCCCCGAACCAGAAGGTATCGCCATCGACCACGCAATTTTGCCCGCCGCCGTTCGGACACAGGCCAAAGCGCACTGACAGCGCATCCGTCGCCGACGCGTCGCCGCGCATGAGCGGCGTGAAGGACGCGACCAAAGCATTGGCCATCGTCCGGTCCGGAGCATATTGAAAACCCGCCAGCGCCGCGACGAAAACGATTGCCATCATCTGCGTCAGCCACAACTTCGATCGAGCACGCCCTTGCAGATGCGGCAACCTGTGGCGGCGAATGGCACGGGGTTGCGGATAGGGAAAATTGGGTCCGGACATGCCGCAACCCTACCGGCGGCGATCCAGCTAACCCCGCCAAGCTCGCTCCGCTATGACGGGCAAAGCGGTTCAATCGCGCCCGGTACGGCGCCGTTTCCGATCGTTTGAGTAAGAAACGCTTTCATTCCCGCAAAGGGGCTTCGCTTTCGGGAACGCTTGGGATTGCGGGCATGACCAGCTCCATGGCTGGGCCCGCCCGGCACGACGCCCCGACGGGCAAGGACATACCGGTTCAACGCGCGCTGCGACGGCGCAGCCCCTCAGGCGGCGGTCGCCAGAACCTTATTCTCGATCACGCGAATGAAAGCCTCGGGGTCCTGCGCTCCCGGCACCAGCATCCGCCCGCCGAGGATGAAGGCGGGGACGCCGGTGATATTCTGGTCGATCCAATAGGCTTCCTCGGTCCGCACCATCTCGCCAAACTCGCCCGATGCGAGGATCGCCGCCGCACGATTGCGATCGAGCCCGACCGACGCCGCGATTTCGATTAGAACCCCATGGTCGCTGACGTCGCGATTGTCAGTGAAATGGGCGCGAAACAGCGCAAGCTTCAGCGCGGTCTGCACGCCCGTCGCGGCAACCTGTTCGGGATCCTCCAACGCCCCCGCCCACGTCAGCAGCCGATGCGCGTCAAAGCTGTTGCGCATGCGAAATTCGGGGCCGCGGTTGAAGGCGAAGCCCAGATCGGCCGACACCGCCGCGAGCCGACTCGTATTGGCGCGGCTCTGCTCGGCGGTGATGCCATATTTGCGCATGACATGTTCGGCAGCATCCTCGCCCTCGGGCGGCATGTCGGGGTTGAGTTCGAAAGGATGCCACTGAACCCGAAAGTCCAGTCGCCCGGCAAAATGCGCCATCACCTGTTCGAACTTCAGCCAGCCGATGATGCACCAGGGGCACATGACATCGGACACGATATCGACGGACAGGCGCGGCACGCGCGTTTCGGTCATGGCATTTCTCCCGCGAAGAATGCCCGTCATATCGCGCCGCGCTCATGCGGTCGAGCGACGATCCTCACTCGACCGCCGGTCGCCCTTGCGGCGTTCCGGTCCCTTATAATCGCGACTGGTCCCTACCCGTCGATCTTCCGACCGCCGGTCTGTCAATATCCGCTGCTCTACTTCGGACTGCATATGCTTCCCCCTCCACCACAAAGGAAATCAAGGAGCGACCCGAGCGGGCTTACATCACAAAAAGGTTAAAGAATGGCCGTCAGGCTAGGGAATTCGCCATTTCTGATGGACCATCCCATTATTTATACAGAATTGTCAGTCACCGCTCCGGATTCATTTCGACCGACGGCGGAGCGTGACAAGACCCACCAGCTGCCGATCATCAGCCCGACCGACAACGCCTCGACGATCATCGCCTGGATGATCGCGAAATTGACCATATCACCCATCATCGCCCCAAGCAGGCGGCCGAGCAGCGCGGTGCCGTAAAGCGCCGCAGGGACCAGCAGCGCACGCGACCAGCCGGGGACCAGCGCCCCGATCGCCGCCGCACCCGCTGACACCAGGAAAAAGGCCGACAGGTCGGCGCGGATAGTGTTCGTCGCGACGCCCTCGACGATGATGCCGAAACTTTCGGTATAGCTCGCGGGGTTGAACACCCCGCGCAGGCCGATGATGGCGAATAGGGCCGCCCATAGCAGGACGGCGCCGCGCATTACCCAGTTGATCATGGCTCTTCTCCCTTGTTGCCGCAAAGGCTGCGGCATCGGCGGGGAAAGTTCAATCAATTCCGCATGCGGCGGTTCAGGCGGCTACCGGATAGGTTTCGTCGATCCAACCGCCGCCGAGCACGCGACTATTGTCCGCAGCGTCATAAAGCACAGCCGCCTGTCCCGGCGCGACGCCAAATTCGGGAGCAGCGAAGACAAGTCGATCGCCCTCGACGCGCGCCGGCACTGGCCGCGCCATGCTGCGCACCTTTGCCATCACGTCGCGCCCGTCAACCCCGTCCAGCCAGTTCGCCTCGCCCAACCGCGCGCCCGACACCGCGAGCGCGCTGCGCGGGCCGACGACGACCTGTTTCGCGGCGGCATTGAGGCGGATGACATAGAGCGGTTCGGCCTGTCCGCCGATCTCGATCCCGCGGCGCTGGCCGACCGTGTAATGAACGAGCCCCTTGTGCGCGCCCAGCACGGTGCCGTCGACATGGACGATCTCGCCCTGATCGTCGGCCTCGGGGCGCAGCTTACGAACCAGCGTCGCATAATCGCCATCGGGGACGAAGCAGATGTCCTGGCTGTCGGGCTTGCCCGCGACGCCGAGGCCGAGGTCGCGCGCAATCTCGCGCACAACGCTCTTCTCGAGCCCGCCCAGCGGAAAGCGCAGAAAGTCGAGCTGGTCCTGCGTCGTCGCGAACAGGAAATAGCTCTGATCGCGGGCCGGATCGACCGCGCGGTGCAGTTCGGCGCCGTTCGGCCCCATCATGCGGCGCACATAATGGCCCGTCGCGAGACAATCGGCGCCCAGATCCTTCGCCAGCGCGAACAGGTCGGTGAATTTCACCCCCATATTACAGCGCACGCAGGGGATCGGGGTCCGGCCGTTCAAATATTCGTCAGCGAACTGATCGATCACCGTGTCGCGAAAGCGGCTTTCATGGTCATAGACATGATGCGCGAAGCCCAGCCGGTCGGCGACCGCGCGCGCATCCTTGATATCCTGCCCGGCGCAGCAAGCCCCGACGCGCTTCGCTTTCGCGCCATGATCATAGAGCTGCAACGTCACGCCAATGACTTCGGCGCCCGATCGCGCGGCGAGCGCTGCGACGACGCTCGAGTCGACTCCGCCCGACATGGCGACGACGATTCGCCGGTCTTTCAACGGCATCGCCAGCTGAAAGTCGGCCTGTGCAAGGCCGGCGGGGGAGGAAATCGTCTCAATCATGATCGGCGCCATCTAGGGATGCGGCGATCAAAAATCCAGCTTTTCCGGGCATCGTGTCAAAATATTGACGCGGGTTAAGCTTCGCTAACAAGCCATGAAATGGGCATTTACTGGACCTTAGGTGGTTCGGCCTAGACCAGTCTCATGAACCTCAATCCGTCCGATCATCCGCGCCTTGCCGGTGCGGCCAGCCTGTCGAAGCCCGGCTTTGACATTGTCTCGGCCGTCGCAAGCGCGCGTCAGGCGATGCTGCCGACGGTGCGCTTGCTCCGCGCGCAGGCGACTCGTGAGGCCTATCGGGCGCGCGTTAACGCGCGCCTCGAAATATTGGGCGGACGCGGTTCGATCGGGGAACAAATCGCACCGCGACCCGTTCGCTTCTTCGAACTGTCCGACGAGGCGAACGCCCTGCCCGAAATTATGAACAGCCTGTTTACCAGAGGGTTTCAGCCGATGTTGAGTCCCTTGCCTTTAGAGCCGAATGCGTCGGTCCCCCCGACATCCCCCGACGTTGAAAACATGGAATGAGCATGATCGAGAACCAGAAAATCCGGCCCGCTCAGGTTATCGGCCCGCTAGGCGAACCGCTGACCTTGGACTCTCTGCCCCCGCCCACCACCACCCGCTGGGTGGTCCGCCGCAAGGCGGAGGTTGTGGCCGCGGTCAATGGCGGCCTCCTGACCGTCGACGAAGTGTGCGAACGCTACAGTCTGACGCTCGAGGAGTTCGCCGGCTGGCAGCGATCGATCGATCGCAGCGGCATGCCGGGACTACGCGTCACGCGCATCCAGCATTATCGCGATCTCTACGAGCGCCAGCAGCGCTTCTGATCGCGGCATTGCATCACGAGACGAAGAGGGCGCTTCCCGCGCCCTCTTTTTTTGGCCGCCTCCCGCAAGATCGGACCGATGGTCCAAAAATATATATTCATTTACAATGACTTGTGTTTTTTGTTGCAACCCCTTCGTTCACCCCCGCGTTAAGCTCCCGAGTCAACATTGGGAGTCACTCATTATGCGCAAGATGTTCATCACCCTCGCCGCCACCTCCGCCCTCGCGCTCGGCGCCTGCCAGAGCCCGCAGGCCGACAAGGTCGAGGATCAGGCCGAAGCCCAGGCCGACGTCATCGACGCGCAGGCCGACGCGATGCCCGAAGGCCCGGCAAAGGAAGCCATGGAAACCAAGGCTGACGTCGTCGAAGAGAAGGGCGAAGAAAAGGCCAACGCGATGGACGACAATGGCGAAATCGCTCCGTCCGAAAGCGGCATGGGCGAAACGCAAAAGAACGACGCCGCCAAGAAATAAGGGCTGCCTCCCCTAAAGGGCAGGGTGAAGGGCGCCGGATGCGATTCCGGCGCCCTTTGTCATACCCGGCATTTTTTCACAAACCGACGCAATCTGTGATCCTGGTCACTATTGAGTCACCATTTTGCGGTAAAAGAACTGCGTGGACCGGAAACGGCTCTACGGACTTTCCCTTCCGCCGCTCCCAGCGACCCAAAGCGGCGGAAGGGACTAGCCCGCTCCAACCGCGGGCGCACCCATCTCACCTTCGAGCGTCCGCAGCACATCCTGCACCCCGCGCGCGCCCTCATCGGCGCGCAGCACCGCGATGGCTCCCGCCACGTCGAGCAGATATTCGGCGACCCCCGCCCCCTCGGTCCTCCATATCGCCCCCAGTGATTTGACCAGCTTCGTCGCGGCGTAATTTTCGGACAATATGTGGACGTCGAGCACCGTCAGCCCCTCGGCAAGGCATTGGACGAGCAGCGCCGCGGTCATCATTCGCGCCAAACCCTTGCCCTGAAATTCATCAAGCACCGCGACCGAATATTCGCCCGCGCGTCCGCCGTGGCGATAACGCACCGCATGCACCGCACCGATCGCCGGCTGCCCCGGACATTCGGTGCAGATCGCACCCCACGCGATATGGTCGTGCCCATCCACATCGACGAGCCGCTCGATCACATCGTCGGGCAACTGAGCCACCGGCGAGAAAAAGCGCAAATAGCGCGATTCGGCCGACAGTTTCGCAATTCCTTCGCGCAGCAGATCCTCATCATCGGGGGTGATCGTGCGCAGGCACACCACGGTGCCGTCGCTCAGCACGCTGCACACGATGATATTGTCGATTGGCCGTCCGGGCGCATCCATCATCATCCGCTCGCCTCCCACTCTGGACTACAAGCTAGCCGCCCAGGCCGCGCCTGACAATTCACCCATCGCGCGACAAGGACGCCTTTGAAATATTCCTATATGGTTTGTTTATTCGACCTAAAGAACCATTATTGGAGCTACGATGGAACAGGAAATCCTCCCGCCCCTCTCCGTAAGGACGGACCGGGCCCGCGTTATCGCACGAACGTCAGGGTCGAGATGTGCTGTAGCTTGCCGACGGGCTTTCCCGCCACCATGCCCGCCGCGTCTTCCTTGTGCGAAACGGCCAGAATATAGCGCCCCTTCCCCATGTCGGGCACCGCGACCCGCCCCGCGGCATCTGCCTCGAGCGATTTCTGCCAATGATCGGGCGAAATGATATTTACCTTCGCGCCCGCGACAGGACGCCCGCGAAACTGAACGGTGAACTCGTCGGCACCGGCACGGACCGGGGTGAACTCCAGATCGAGCTTCGAAATGCTCTCGCTGCGGCCTGCGCGCGCATAGAAGATCGCACCAGTCATGCCGCCATCCGACTCCCAAGGATCGAAAACGCTATCGTCGCGGACCCGAACATCACCCGCCTTGCCAAGCGCCGCTTCGAGATGATTGGCGCGGCGCGTGGTCACGGCCGGTTGCGCCGGGTCCGACAGGAAGACCAGCGGCGTCTTCAACCGGTGCAGTTCGGGATCGCCGGCGGCGGGGACAGGCTCGGCCGGTTCGCCGAGATAGATCCGCGCGGCGCCCGCGCCATCGCGCTCTACCCACACTTCATGGGCGGCGGCCGGGACTGTGGGGGCGGTTGCGGCAAGGATGAACGGCAAGGCATAGCGCATCAATTTTCTCCTCTGGTGGGGGTTGTCGATTTTTTCTTTGAAGCGGAATTCGTGCCGCGCCCGCAGACGCAAAGCCATGCGACCACGCTCCATGCACCGATGCTGAGATGGCCGAACCATGCGATGGCGCCATAGGCGGCGCCGAACGCAAAACCGTCAAGCACGAGCACCGCGAACAGCAGCGCATAGCCGCCGACGCGCGCGCGGCGCGATGCGGCAGGGGCAAGCTTGCCCCCCGCCATATCCGCTTGGTGCCGCGGCATGGATATGGAGAGAAGCGCAAAGCCGCAGAGCGCGAGCAGGGTGGCAAACAAATCTATCACGCAGCCACCACCGTTTCTTGCGCCTGCGACGCCCGCCGCTTGACGCGCGCCGACCGCGGACGCGCCGCCTTGCGCGCCGCCCAGCCAAAGCCCGCCGCCAGCAACAGCATGACGGCATCGAACGCAACGAACAGCCAGTCACCCGCAACAAGGCTCGCGAACAGGTTGCGCGGGGTCGTCAGCGCGTTGACGAACGGGACCGCCGCGAACAGCAGCGCCGCAAGGGCAAGCGCCTCGATCCACGCGCGCTGCGCCGGGCGGACCAGTGCCCAGATCAGCACCGCCACCCAGGCGATGAACAGGCTATGGACTTCCCAGTCGGCGCGCGCCTCCATGCGCAGCGGCAACAGGCGGTTGGCAAGGAAATAGGACGCGAGCCCTGCCCCCAGCCCCGCGATCGCCGCAACGTTCAGCCGCTCCACCAGACGAAAGCCGAAATGCGGCCGTTCTGGATCGGGAAGCCGCGTTCGGCGCTTGACCGTCCACAGCACGAGGCCACTGCCGACCATGATCGTGCCGCCGACCCCCGACAGGAAATAGAGCCAGCGCAGCCCCCATTCGGCAAACCGCCCGGCATGGAGCCCGATCATCACGCTCTCGGTCTCGAGCGCCGCGCCCTTGGACACGCTCGCGTCGAGCCGCCGTCCGGTGGTGCCGTCGAGCGTCAGCGCCGGCCCGCGCGAGCCGATCGCATCCTCGGGCGCACGCGTCAGCGAGACCGTCGCGGTGGCATCGCCGGGGTTGGAAACGCTCAGAAAGCCGACCCCCGCGCCATGCCATTCGGCCGACGCCGTCCGCATCATCGCCCCGACGGGCGCGAGCGGCGCCGCTTTCCCGCTGCGTTCGACCTCGTCGGATCGCGCGAAGACCGCCTCGAAGAAGCTGTCGGGGCTCGCATAATTGGCGGCGATTCCCCACGGCATATAGAGCGTCGCGAGCGTGACCAGCCCGGTGAAGGTGATCATCAAGTGAAAGGGCAAGGCCAGCACCGCGGTGACATTATGCGCGTCGAGCCAGCTGCGCTGCCCCTTGCCGAAGCGGAGCATGAAGAAATCGGCGAAGATTTTCTTGTGCGTGATCACCCCCGACAGGATCGCGATGAGCATGAACATCGCCGCGATGCCGACCATATAGCGCGCCCAGATCACCGGCAGATAATGAAGGTCGAAGTGGAAGCGATAGAGGAAGGTTCCGCCGCGCGTCTCGCGCGCCTCGATCCGGTGCCCCTGCCCGTCCAGCGTCGCGCTGGTGTCGCGACGACTTCCGCGCGGGCGGTCGCCCTCGGGCTGCCAGAAAACCTGCGTCGTCGCGCTCCGGCTGTTCGGCGGGGTGATGAACCAGCGTTTGGCGTCGGGTGCGGTAGTCTGGAGGAAGCGCACCGCCCCCTCGGTCGCGACAACCGGATCGGGACGCCCCGCGACCTCGGGCTGCATCCAGCGGGTGATCTCGTCCTGAAAATAGGCTGCGGTGCCGGTCGCGAACATGGCGAACAGCAACCAGCCCAGCAGCAACCCCGTCCAGGTGTGGAGCCAGGCCATAGATTGACGGAGGCTCTCCTTCACAGCCGTCCTCCCGTCGCAATCGAAATCCAGAGCCCGCCGCCGAGGAGAATCCCTGCCCCGATCATCGCCAGCCAGAGCCGCGCGACCGAGCGCACCGCGAAGGCGGCCAGTGCCAGCACCGCGAACAGCGCGAAGGAAGCGAGCGTCGCCGCGACGCTCGCTTCCTCAGGCCGCATCGGAAGCAGACGCGCGAGGCAGGCGATGCCGAGCGACGTCAGCACATAGTTGGCGGGGATCGCCGCAAGCGCGCGCGCCGCCACATTCCAGCGGCTGACGCCCCTCGGCCGGGATGCCTTGGTCGCCATCGCTCAGAACCGCCGCGCGAGGCTGATCATGAAGGTACGCGGCTCGCCCGGGGTCGTGCGGGTCAGCGAAGCGGTCGGGAAATAGCGCTCGTTGAAGATGTTGCGGATATTCGCCTGCACCGACCAGTCATCGAAGCGGTAAAAGAGCGCTGCATCGACCAGCGCATAGCCCTTGAGATAGAAGGGCGTCGAAGTCGCCGAGGCGGTGCTCGCCGGCCGGTTGCTTTCATGATGCACCCCCAGCCCCGCGCCGAGATTGGCGAGCGGCCCCTGCTGGATCGTGTAACGACCCCACAGGTTGACGATGTGGCGCGGTACGCTCGACAGGCGCGCGCCGACGAGCAGCCGGGAGTCAGACGTCACCTTGGCATCGAGATAGCTATAGGCGGCGGTCAGCTCGACCCCGGGCATCGGGCGCCAACCGCCCTCCAGCTCGATCCCGCGCGTCCGCTGTTCGCCGGTCAGCACATAGGTGTTCGGCGCCGCGGTCGGTGACAGATCGGATGTCGCGACATTGGTGCGAGTCAGTTCGAACAGGGTCGCCATCGCGCGCAGCGATCCGTCGGCGCGCGCGACCCTGATCCCGGCCTCATAATTGACCCCGCGTTCGGGCGGCAGTGTCGATCCGTCGGACGCACGGTAGCTGCCCTGCGGATTGAAGGATTTGGCATAATTGGCATAGAGCGACACCGACTCGCCGAGCATCAGCGTCGCGCCGGCCCGCGGACTGAAGGCGGTGTCGACCACCTCGGGATTGGCGGTGCCATTATTGGTGATCGCGCTCGACGCCCGGTCCCAGCGCCCGCCGAGGGTGACAGTCAACCGCTCGCCGACTTTGATATGGTCCTGAAGATAGAAACCGCGTTGCTTGGTGACGCTGGCATAGGTCGTGCCGGGCACCGCGGGGTTGGGCGCGCTGACCGTGCCATAGACCGGGTTATAAAGGTCGAGCCAATAGGGGCCCGGATCGAAGACATTGGTCTGGTCGCTGTCGCGATGGCCATAATCGAGCCCCGCGAGCACATAATGGCTGAGCGGTCCGGTCGCGAACCGCAGGCTGAGGTTGGTGTCGACGCGGAAATACTCGCCATTCTCCTCGAACGGGCCGTAATAGAAGCGGCCGACCGAGCGGAAGTCAGGTGAGATGCTGCTGATGAACAGCCAATTGTCCCAGCTGTTGTGGAAATCCTGATAGCGCAGCGACTGGTGGACCGCGATCGCGTCGCTGAACTTATGGTCGGCGACATAGCCGACGCTCCAATAATCATTGTCCTGCACCGCCGGATATTTTCCGTCGTTGATTGAGCGCTTGATTGAAACCGGCCCGTTGGGATTGGGCAGCGCGGTGCCATAGGCGGTCGTTGGCGACCAAGGGTTGATCTTGTCGTCGACATAGCGGCCAAGCAAGGTGACGCTCGTGTCGGGGCCCGGTTTCCAGGTCAGCGAGGGCGCGAGGAAAATCCGTCGCTGTCCCGAATAGTCGACGAAGAAATCCTGGTTGCGATAGACCGCGGTCAGCCGCGCGAGCAGACTGCCGTCGGCGACGAGCGGCGCGTTGCCGTCGACCTGCATCTCGAACAGATCATAGGATCCGCCGGCGATCGACATGTCGAGGAACGCCTCGTCACGCGGCCGCTTGCTGACGAGGTTGACGATCCCCGATAGCGGCCCCTGTCCGAACAGCCCCGAGGCCGGCCCCTTGACCACCTCGACGCGCTCGAGCGCGGCGATCTCGGACGTCCCATAACCGGTGTCGTCGAGCAATCCGTCTAGATAGGTCGCGCCCGACGTGGCGTTGAAACCGCGAATATTGAATCCGTCGAAAAAGCCGTAGCTGTTGTTGCGCGACACACCGGCGACGTTGAACAGTGCGTCGCCCAGCCGACGTACGCCCTGATCCTCCAGCAGTTGTTCGGACAGGATCGAGATGGCCTGCGATGTTTCAAGTACCGGAATATCGGCCTTGGACGCAATCGCGCCCTCGTGGACGCGGTGCCCGCTGACGACAATATCGTCGCGACGCATCGGCACATTTTCCGTATCCGCCTCGTGACCGCTTGCCGGAACGGCGGAAAGACACAATATTACAACGGCCGGAAGGCCAAGACCAAGATGCGCCACCATTACCCCTTTTCGATGATTCGGGTCGCACCTAACGATATTGAGAATTAATCGCAACTATGTTGCGAGTGATTCTTGATTGCCGTGTTAACTCGAAGAGGAGGGCAATCGAATGGGCTTCATGGTCGCGAACTTCCAATTGAAGCGGTCGGCGAGCGCTGCCGACGAGACTTGGTTGCAGACGACGATCTGCGACGCCCACCGGCGACAATGTCCATATGACGTAATCCGCGTGCACTCACTGCCGCGTCAGCGCCGCAATGCGATATTGCGCGATGCTGAAGATTGCGAAGTTACCCATGTGAAGGCCGACATCATCATGATCGAGCGACAGCTTGCCAACTCCGAGCGTCGAATCATGCCTGAACTCATCGAATGCGAATGGCGCCCCGTGCAGGACAAACATAACGAATATATGTCGCCCTTTGCACTACTATAGGACTGCCATTTAGCGCCGTCTGCTGACGGCCGCCGAAATGCAGTGCCTCTGATAGTACGACGGGTACACTGACCGGCCCCCACCGAGTGGTCCGGGTGGATTGTTAGTGCATTGACGCCTCCCTCGCCAGTGTTGGCCGTAGGTGGAGCGAAGCGGAACCGGAGGGCAACACTGGCGAGGGAACGGCCTCCGGCGC
>NZ_NISJ01000009.1 GCF_002205635.1 Sphingopyxis witflariensis
GGGCCACCCACGGCCTCGGCCGTGCATGGAGAGCCGGATGCAGGGAAACTCGCACGTCCGGTTCGGCGAGAGGCGCGAAGAAACCGGCCACCGCGAGGTGGCACGGCGCTTCGCGCCTACTCTACCTTGGGTTGTTCGGGGACCGTCCCCGATGGCGCCAAAAGGAGGGGCCGCGAGCCGCCGTCACCGAGCGGAACGCGAGGGCGAACCCCCGCAGGGGGTTGACGGCCAGAGGCGAGCCGAGACCCGTAATCAGGCAGCCAATGAGGGGCGGACATCCGCAACCGCGGGGTCAGGCCATCGTCAGCAAAAGCCCATGGTTCTGGACTCATAGCGGCAGGTCGCGCGAACCGGACCACCCTTGCCCCATTTCCCCGTTCCGGGCCAAAGGTCAGGTCGGTGCGACATATCCGGTTGCATCGCATCATGGCCGACGATCCGCTCGCCGATGCTGGGAATGATCTTGCTCTCCTTTTGGAGCCGACCGCGCAGGGAGATCGTCGTCTTCGCGGACGGGGGCAGATATCGAGGCGATTGGGCAAGAGGATATGATCGGCCTATCGCTGCGCAAACCAACATCGCATATTTGTCGTTCTGCAGCGGCAGGCGGCACAGAAGATTGTCGAGCTGACTGTCTTCGAGGATCTCGCCGATCACATGAACTCGCGCATTTCGGGTCCCGATATGCCTTTGCTGCAACCCTTGGGGCCAGCCTAAGCTTAAGGCAAAAGCTTTTGCAAATTGATCCAAACTGATTGCAATCGGCCATAGAGCATTGACCGATGGCACTTTTGTTGCGAGCGGTCTTCGGGGCCGAGGGAATTCTAAAGCGGATGATGCAAAAGGCAGCGGTGACAGTCTCTCTTCGAGACGTCGGCATTCGAGATGTTCGCAGCATGAAGACACGAGCTTTGCTTCGCGGACTTCTGAACCGACATCTGGAGACTGGCGAAGCGCGATCCACATTATTCAAGCTATTGGACGGCGTGAACCGTTCAGACATGCGCGTGGTCGATGAGCTGATCCGCAAGGACCGGCTCTTCCAGCATCTCGTGATCCCTGCCGAATTCCCCGTTGCCAGCCCGTTCGATGGCATGCGCGACTTCCCGATGGTGCCCCATGACGAGGTTGCGCTCGACTATATCGCGTTCCGGATCGACCAGAACAAGGCGGAGGTCTGCGAAGCGTTTAACGGCCTGAGTGAACTCAATCGGGCGCTTGCGACCGATGACGACGCGCGCATGGCGAATGCGATTGAATATCTCATGTTGCGATCGGGCCATTCGCTCGCTCTGGCGCGAAAAATGGCGTTCATTATCGGCTATGCACCGAAGGAGACGCTGTCCTACCGGCTTTGCCTCGAGCTGGTCGAGACATATGGCATCAACCAGAAAAATTTTGGTGTCATGGCCATGATCGATTCCATCGGAAGCGATTTCAATTATCTCGATCTGAAATATCGGTTTCGCAAATTCGCGACGATCGCGCGTGGCGCGGGCATCTCGCCGAAGATTTCCTACCTTTGTTTTTCACCGATCGCGTTTCAGGAAGACGATGTTCGCGCGCTCGTGTCGGCTTCCTATGATGTTAGCCTGGTCGATGCGGCGATTGCCCTTCTTGCCCATCGCGATCTCGGCCTTATTCCAGACTCCGTGCCGATCTCCCCCGCAATCGAGGCGAGTTGGGCGGCGTTTGGCGCCTCCTTGGGCGATCAATTCGACTATTTCGACGCAAAGTCCGGCTATGGGGATACGCAGGCTTTTCGGGCCGCTCCAGCTTTCCTCGAGGATAAGCGTTTCCGGCGACTGCGTGCAGCCTTTCAGCCGCTCTACGACATACCCGCTCTTAGGAGCCGGGCGGCCTTTGCCGCCGACAGCTTCGCTGCGTGCTTCTTCGAAGGCGTGGCTCGTCTCGACGATCTGGTTCCAGCCACAGCGGGGCGGGGCGACCCTCTACCGGACGCGTTCGATACCGATAAAGCTGAGGTCCTGGCACGGAGCTGCGGCATCGTATGGGTATGCGAGAGAGACCCCGACTTTTCGCAACTGACGGCCGCCTCGATGGCGCTCCTGATGGGAAGCAGCTTCGAGATCGACCGACTCTTGTCGACAGACACTTTGCGCAAAGCCGCGGGAAGCGCCACGGACCCCTTTGTGAAGCTCCTGCTGCACACACTGCTGCGGGCCCACAGCTCCGCGACACGCGACAGTTACAATTTCAAAGAACAGTTCCAGACCTATGTTAGGCAATTTCATAACGGCGATATTCTTGCCTTTATGGAGAGCGCGCGGACGCTCAGCCCAGAGATTATTTCCTATTTCGTCGAGCTTCTCGACGAAACAATGCTTAGCCAGATGGCGTTCCTCATGGCATCGTCCAACTTGATTTATGAGACGCGCGCATCACTTCTCGAATGGTACGGCAACGCGACCAATGATGAGGCACCGAAGGAAAATGCACGCCAGCTCAGGCTGGACAGGAAGATTGCGGCGGTCCGGGGCGCGATCAATGAGACGCGCTTGAACATCGATGCGGTTCGCTTTCGTCAGTGGATCGACCAGAACAAACTCAGCAGCTTTTCGAATTTCATCCGGCAGAAAGCACCTAATCTCCCGAGCCTCGAAGAACTGACGGACAAATCGAAATATCAGTCGATGATTCTGTCTGAGCACCGTGTGCCCACGACGCGCGCCCTGCTCGCGATTATCGAATGTTATGAGCAATTTTGCAAAAATGCCGATTTCGGGATCGCGTCCTTTCTCGGGCGCCGCATTCGCCATGGCACGCTCCGCGGTACCCTCCTGACAGGCATCCCCGAAGTTTCTAGCTCGGCCTTGCCGCACGGCATCCTCGCCCAATACCAGAGCTGGACGAAGGAATTTTCCGGTTCGGTCAATTCGCTAGCCGCGCGTCTGCATTTCATCGACAAGACGTCACACAAGAACGGGCTCATCAGCGCTGAGATCGATACGCCGCAGAAATGGCAGACGTGCGTGGTATGTCTCAATGCGATTTTCGAGCAGTCGCAGAAAGATCATGGCGCTCTCAGCATCCCGATGCAGATCGAGCAATATTGCTGGCTCATTTTCGAGCAGGAGTTGGTCAACGTCCAGGCGTCGATTAGCGATGCGAGGAACCGGTGGGGCATGCTGAAGCTTCGCCACAATCCCAATGATACCGAGGTGATCGCATTCGAAAAATCAGTCAATCTCACCCTGGCCGATCAGTTCAACACGGTAATATCATGGTTCAAGAAGCCGCCCAACGTGTCCGCAATCGCGGACCTCTCGCATGTGATCGAAGTCGTGCTGCGCGAAGCATGCGACGAATATCCGACTTTCTCGCCTGACATTCAATTTTCGGGCGAGGAAGATCTCAAGCTGAGCGGCTCGAACTATTCCTTCGTGTACGACGGGCTGACAATCGCCGTTCGCAATGCTGCAAAACACGGCACATGTCCGGGGCGGCTCGCCGTTGGCGCGAATGTACAGCCCCAGGGGGAAAGCAAAGTTCTGAGGCTGTCGGTTACCAGCGACGTTCGAGCAGGCGACTCTCCCGATGTTGCTCTCCGACGCATGCGGGACGCTGGCGACGTGGGGGCGCAGGACGCCGACATCGTCGAGGGATTGAGCGGGATGCGAAAGCTCAAGAAGATGGTGGTAGACAGGCGAATTCTCGATTTCGAGCTTGAGAGTGAGGAAGAACCGCGCGGCAAGGTGTCCGTTGTGATGCGGTTTCCCTTCGAGGGTGTGGTCGAATGAGAGTCCTCGTTGTTGAAGACGACGCCTTCAAAATGAACGCGATCGTGCGACTTATCGGATCGAGAGCGACGACCTTGTCGAAGGCGACATCGCTGCGCGGCGCGATGACCGCGCTAGAATGCGAGGCATTCGATTTCGTCGTCCTAGACATGGCGATACCAAGCCACACGAGTGAAGTCGGGGCGATCGATACCTATTCGCAGCCGGTGGGCGGGCTCGACGTGCTGCTCTTCCTCTCGTCCAACGACCGGACAGAGAAGATAGTCATTCTGACGCAATATCCGACGGTGGAATATGACCGCAAGCATGTGCGTCTGCGCGATTTCGTCGAGGTGTTGAGACGGGACGATATTTACAATGTCGTGGATGTTTTGCGCTTTGGCGATGACGAGCCATGGAGCGAGGCGCTCCTCGAGGCAATTGGGGGGATCGAGTGAAGATCTTATTGGTTGAAGATGATGATGCGAAGGCAAAGCTGATCGAGGTCGTAGTCAAAGAAGAACTTGGCGCTTCGGAGGTCGAAATCGTCCGCGCCGCGACAGTGAACGACAGTTTCGTCAAACTCGGCGAGCGCTTCGATCTAGTCATTGTCGACCTTGTGTTGCCTCAATTTCACAACGCGGAACCGGCTGACGCCACGCAGCAATGGTGCGAGGTGATCGAGAATCATCTCGCGGGGAAAACCTCCTCCTGGATCGTGATGACGAGCTTCCCCGAAGTTGCCAAGGACGCCCGCGACAGCTTCGCGCGTCACGGCGTGGCAGTTATCCACTTCGACGGATCCGAAAATTGGGAAAAGCTGCTCTCCGTGAAACTGCACGAGAATAATGTCACGCGGCCGCTCGATTTCTTAATCATCTGCGCGCTCGAAAAGGAGCGCGAAGGATATGGCCACACGGACTGCGTCGCGGGCGAGCATGAGAATGTCGCCGGTCTCGATTGCCAAAGAGTTGAAATAGGAAAGTATCGTGGGGTGATCGTGGTGCAACCGGGCCCGGGCATGATTTCCGCTGCGATCGTCACCACCAAAGCTCTGTCCATTTTTCGACCGCGCGCGGTCGCTATGTCGGGGATTTGCGGCGGAAGGGAAGGCGAAACCGAGCTCGGCGCTCTCATCGTGCCTGAAGTCAGCTGGAACTATCAGAGTGGGAAGTTCGTCAACGGCAAATTGACCCCCGACCTCGTCCAAGTCTGGATCCCGCCATTAGTTAAGCCGACGCTGGCGCGACTCCTCAAGAAAGAGCGGGTCAAGAAGCTACGCAAAGGCTTGTTGAATTCCGAACTGGCGGATGCGCCTGCCGAGATGCCGCCGATGGTATCGGGATCGCAAGTCGTCGCCGATGTCGATGTGGGCGAGCAGATTGGCGAGCAGGGACGGAAGGTCGCCGCGATCGACATGGAGGTCGCGTCCGTCCTCTTCGCCGCGCGCGACTTCTATAATGGCGCCGGGATATTTTTTGCCGCCAAGACCGTCGTCGATCTTGCGAATCCGCACAAGGATGACCGGTATCACGAATATGGCTGCGCCTTGTCCGCGCGCTTCGTGACGACCGCTCTTGCCGAACTGCTCGCGGAAAGTTGATCGGATGGACTGTAGAACTGCGTTGAAGCGGGACCCTGTTCTTTCATTACCTATGACATTGAATATCCTTACAAAATCGACTTTGACCGGGGGATCTCATAGACGCCATTCGACATCCCTGCATGCGCCAATTTAGGCATAAAAATCAATGCAATGGCTTCCGTAAGAGCGGGGCCCCACGCCGATGCCGGTCCACGCCGCCAAGCCAATCGAGCTCATTCTCACTGATCCCATAGTGCTTC
Source organism: Sphingopyxis witflariensis (assembly GCF_002205635.1). Taxonomy (GTDB): domain Bacteria; phylum Pseudomonadota; class Alphaproteobacteria; order Sphingomonadales; family Sphingomonadaceae; genus Sphingopyxis; species Sphingopyxis witflariensis. The sequence continues at coordinate 5,586 of NZ_NISJ01000009.1, forward strand.
GAAGATGCCGAGCGTCAGACCATGCCGTGCCCGCACGGGATGCCGCTGTTTTCCAGCAACTTGGGGAAAATGGGCTCGGCATAGTTTTATGCATCCGGCCTGGGCCAATCGACGCTGGCTGGTTGCAATGAGGTCTTGCCACCGGGCGTGAAGATGGCGAGAATCCGATAATGAGAAAAGATGTTGATCATCTTCCGCCAGCGCAGCAGGAAGAACTGGCGCGCGCCACGCGGATTTTGCTGGACGAGTTTGCCGTCGCGACCTCGCGCGCAACGCAGCCGTGGAAGAAGAATGGCAAGGTCCAAAAGATCATCCTCTTCGGCAGCTACGGTCGGGACGACTGGGTCGATGACCCGGAAAATGGTTATCAGTCCGACTATGATCTGCTGATCATCGTCAACCACGCTAATCTCACCGATATTGCCGAATATTGGTATGTTGCCGAGGACAAGATCCTGCGCGATGCGGAGATCGCGCGGCCCGTGAACATTATCGTCCACACGCTCGAGGAGGTGAACCGCGGACTCACACGCGGCGAATACTTCTGGGTCGACATCGCGCAGGACGGTGTCGCTCTCTACGAGTTGCACGGCACGGCACTCGCCACACCGCAGCCGCTGACCGCGACGGATGCCTATGAAATGGCCAGCGGATATTTTACCGAGTGGCTGCCGAGCATCGACCGGGCTTTGGCCACGGCAGAGGAACAGGCGCTCAAGGGGGAGAATGATGTTGGCTGGCGCAAAGACGCCGCTTTCACGCTGCACCAGGCGGCGGAGCGCGCCTACACCTGCTTCCTGCTCGTCCGCAGTCATTATGTCCCACGCTCGCATAATCTGAAATTTTTGCGCTCGCTGACCGAGGACCGAGAGGCGCGCTTTGTCGAGGCCTGGCCGCGGGAAACCCGACTCGATCGTCGGCGCTTCGAGCTGGCGAAACGCGCCTATGTCGAGGCCCGCTACTCGGCGAGCTACGAGATCGACATGGAGGACCTGCAGGCCATCAGGACGGCGGTCAGCACGCTGCGCAACATCGTGGAATCGGTGTCGCGCGAATGGCTCGACGGCCTCCGCCAGAAGGCCGACCTCTGATCGTCGCGGCAGCCCTGGCTACAGGGCATCAAGAAAAGCCAGAAGCCGATCCTCCAGTTCGAACGGCGCGTACGGCTGCGGGGATGCGGTTGGAGCTTGGCGAGCGCGGCCGTCTTGAGCGCGATATGGGCTTGATGATGGGCGATGCTCGCGGGCCGATCTTGTGTGTTTGGCGAGAAGATACTGGATGGCGTCGGGGCTGATCGAGGCTGCTGCGCTTCGGGGTCACCCTAACAAGATGGCGACACCCTTGCACCCCGATATTGATCCGGATGCGAGGATGCCGCCGCGCGGTCGGGCAGGTCGCGTGCCCAGCCGACAGGAGTCAGAAGAGGAGAGATGATTGGCCCCTGTCGCCAGCCGGAGCCCCCGAGCTGGCGACGCACCGATAGGAGCTAGCGAACCGTATGGGAAACAAAGAATATTCCGTCCCGTAAATAGCATCGCTTTGTCCCCGGCTAATCCGCTGGATTCCAAAGCAGTGCATAGACTGTCGGATCGTCCTGCCCCGCCGCCCGACCGAGATTCGCATAGATGCGCCGCGGCCCGAACTCGGGCGCCGCGAGGGTCAGCGACACATAAAGATTGCCCGTTGCTTCGCTCCGCCGAAGCCAGCCCGCGCCAACCTCGACGCCGTCGGACCAGACCCGGTAATCAGGCTGCACGTCGCCGCTCTTGCTCGCGTTGTGGCGGATTTCGATGGGGGCTCGGATCGAAAGCGTTCGAAGCTGGCCGGCAAAGCCCTTCTCGATCGTTCCGCTGACAAGACCGATTGCGGCCATGATATCTGCTCCTGCATTGCCCGGGGCCATCCCCGGGGCACCGGCGAACAGGGAATGGCGAATGAGCCCGTGCGCGCACCCGAAGGGCCGGAGCGCGAGCGGAGGATGGCAGCGTGCCGCCTTTTTGAGCGCATAAGCGCGCCCGCGAGGAGGCCGCAAGGCGGCCGGGGAAAAAGGCGGCGCGGCGCCGTTGCGCGCGCGGGCGCGCCATTCATCCCGCCGCCCTGCCCCGATGGCCCAGGCCGAAGATCGGCAGTGGTCATGGCATCAAGGATTTGCTCACCACGATACGTCATGTGACCGGACATGAAATTGAAGATCGCCGCCCTGCTCCTCATCATCGCCTCTCCCACTTTCGCGCAGGACGTCAGTGGACCCGCGCGCGCGGCCGACGGGGACTCGCTCGATTTCGGCGGAATTGCGGTGCGCCTCCACGGCATCGATGCGCCCGCGCTGGCTCAAAGCTGTGAGCGCGCCGCTACCTCGTGGCCGTGCGGGAAACAGGCGGCCGAAAAGCTTGCGAGCCTCGTTGGCCAAGGATCTGTCGTGTGCGAACAAAAGGATGTCGACGACTATGGCCGGACGGTCGCGGCCTGCCGCGTCGGCCAGGTCGACCTCAGCCAAGCGATGGTGGACGCCGGACTTGCCGTGGCCCTCCCGCGCTTCAGCGACCGCTATGTCGGGGCCGAAGCCCGTGCCCGCGATGCAAAACGCGGCCTGTGGAGCGGCACCTTTCAGACGCCGGCCGACTATCGCGCCGCGCATCCGCGCCCGAAGCGGCGTCCTACCGATTTACCCCGTCCTGCGCCGTCAGCCCACGCGCAGCCGCCGTTGGGTGTCTATTACAGGAATTGCAAAGCCGCACGCGCGGCCGGAGTCGCGCCGCTGTACCGCGGCCAGCCCGGCTATCGGCCCGAGATGGATGGCGACGGCGACGGGATTGCGTGCGAGCCCTATCGCGGCCGGTGAAATATTCTCGTCCCGGCCAAGCGGGACTGGACATCCGGGACTCCGTCTCGCTACCGGCGCCCGATGAGCATCACCGCAACGATCATGAACAGCGCCACCGGCCAGCCCATCCAGAAGATGAAATTCAACCGCATGCCCAAGCCGTGGGCAAGCTTCACGCTCGAGACCGGTGAGATGGTGACGGCCGAGCGGATCGATGTCGGAAAGCTCGCGCCGGGCAAATTTGCCGCGCCGATCGACATCTGGGTTACCCCTAAAACCCAGTAACAGGTGTTCGAATGAGCTCGGTGCGACTCCATGCTCACAGCCTCCCGGACATAGATCGAGCGAAATCATCAGACTCGACAGGGGGCATTCCCCATCCAGAAAGCTTGCCCTGACGTAACGTCAGGCTATGCTATACCGGCATCGGGCAGAAAGGCGCCGCGGTGCCGAGACGTAAGAATCTTGTTCGGAGCCTTTGTGATTCCCATCCTGGCCGGGTGGCCGTCGCGTATGTCCAAGCCCTCGGGCCAAAGGCGACGGCGCATATTTTCCGAGTATGTTCTTACCGCCCGGCTTCCATCGCCGTTTCCGTCCGACCGGAAGGCGAAAAGGCATGGACTTCGACGACGAACATACGAGCAGGCGTGAATTGGGACCGGATGTTTCGGTGCCGCCCGAGGATTGGACGGGCTTCACCCGCAATGCGGGTATGGAGGCAATCTACAGCGCGCATCAACCAGCGCTTACCCGCTATTTACGACGCCGCGCACCCCGCCAAGACATAGGCGATCTGGTACAGGAATGTTTCCGCCGTCTCTTCACCCGCAAAGGTCCAGCGTCTGAAACGATCGCCGAACCGGGCGCGTATCTGGTTCGCATCGCGCGCAACCTCCTTATCGATCGCGCCCGCACCGCCGAGGCGCGCCAGCATGCGGCGCACCATAGCTTCGATGAGCAGGACGTCGCCGGTCCGGATCCGCATGCCGCGCTCGAGGCACGCGATGCCATGCGACGGATCCAACAGGCTATCGCCCGCCTGAAACCCCAAACGCGGGGCATATTCCTGATGCATCGCTTCGATGATCTCAGCTATGAAGAGATTGCCGCAGCGAAAGGAATCAGCGTGAAGGGCGTCGAATGGCATATCGCTCAGGCGATGATCGCGATCCGCAAGGCACGGACCGACCGCAAGTGAGCGACCGAGACACCGAAGCCGGCTACTGGTTCGCGCGCATGCGCGCAAGCGACCCCGATCAGGATCAGGCGGCCTTCGACGAATGGTGCGCCGACCCCGAAAATGCCGCAACCTATGCCGCGTTCAAGGAAAACTGGCTGCTTACCGGCGGAATTCCACCCGAGCAGATCGGTACCCTCGGCGAAGAACCAACTGCAGCAGCGCCCAATCGCGCGCGCTGGGCGCTCGCGGCTGCCCTTATCCTTGCGCTCTCAATCGGGTTCACCTGGGTCTCGCTCAGCAACCGCGATGCCGCCCCGATCATCGCGGGGAATGAAAGCGGCGAGATCATTCTCGAGGATGGCACCCGCGCCCTGCTGATGGATGGCGCCTCCCTCAAACCAGACTTCTCCGCGACCGAACGCCGCGTGCGCCTTACCGGTGGCCGCGCTCGCTTCACCGTCGCGCACGATGCCGCCCGACCATTTCGCGTCGAAGCCGCCGGCTCCGAGACGACCGCGCTCGGCACGATATTCGAGGTCGATCTCACCGGAACGCGCCCGGTCATCCATCTGATACAAGGATCGGTCGAAGTGCACGCCAAGGCCAAGCCGCAGGCCCCGCTCCGCCTCCGTCCCGGCCAACGCGCCGAGGTCGCGGACGACACACCCAGGCTGATCGGCACCGGCGAAACCGACGCCCCGCTCACCATGACAAGCCCAATCGACGAACCCGCACCGACCAGCTTTCTCGTGGCAGAGCGTCTACCGCTGGGCGCCGTCATCGACCGGGCAAACCGCGTCAATGCAACGCAAATCCGGGTCGAGAACCCATCGCTCGCGAACCGTCTCGTTAGCGGACGGTTCGACGTCGCTGACGCGGGCGCGCTGGCGCGCAAGCTTGCCGCCGCGCTCGACCTCAGCGTCGAAATCCGGGCCGACGGCTTCCTCCTGACACCGAAAATAAACCACTAGGAGAGTTTTACACCAACACGTCCTGCCCCCTCAGACGGTCATGGAGGCCGCTGGGAGGGAATGATGCGAAAGACTTTACTAGTCACGATCTTGGCAACGGGCTGTGCGACCGGCGCGCTCTGTTCGACCGCAGCACACGCGCAAACCGAGCAGCGTAGCTATGATATTGCCGCACAACCGCTTGCCGATGCACTCCGAGAATATTCGGAAGCCTCAGGCCGCGAGGTCATGTTCGACGACGGACTGGCGCGCGGCCTGCGCTCGGCAGGCGTGTCCGGAACGCTTTCGGCGGACGCCGCCCTGTCGCGCCTGCTTACCGGAACCGGTCTCATCGCCGAACTGATCGGCGCCACGCTGGTGATCCGCGCGGGAAACGTCGATGCGGGGACCACTGGCTCGATTGAGGCGCCGGGCGATATCGCGCGCGACACCCCGGATGGGGCGATCATCGTCACCGGTTCGCGCATCCGCGGCGCCGGTCCCGTCGGCTCGCCTGTGACAACGCTCGACCGCACCGCGATCGAACGGAGTGGGATGAGTTCGGCGCAGCAATTGCTCCAGGCGCTGCCGCAGGCCTTCGGCGGCGGCCCCAATGAGACCACGCTCGGCGCGACAACCCGCAATGGCGCGGGAACCGACGGCACCTACGCATCTAGCGTCAATCTGCGCGGGCTCGGCCCGTCCTCGACGCTGGTGCTGGTCGACGGCAGCCGCCCCGCGCTCGGCGGCCTCGGCGGCGTCTTCGCCGACATCTCGCTCATTCCGGTGAGCGCGATCGACCGGATCGAGGTGCTGACCGACGGCGCCTCGGCGATCTACGGCGCCGACGCGGTTGCGGGGGTAGTGAACATCCGGCTGCGAAATGATTTCGAGGGCGCCGAGACGATGCTTCGCGCCGGCACCGCCGATGGAGATCTCGGCGAGATGCAGTTCGGACAGCTTTTCGGCAAGCACTGGAGCCGCGGACATGTTGTTCTCGCCTATCAATTCAGCCAGCGCGGCGCGCTGGCGGCGGCGGAGCGCGCCTATGCAACCGAGGATTTGCGACCTTTTGGCGGCCCCGACTATCGCTCGCTCTTTGCCGTCCCGGGCACGATCACCGCAGCGAACGGGCAGACATTCGCCATTCCGGCAGGCCAGGACGGCACCGCGCTGGGCGCCGATCAGCTCACGCCGGGCACGCGCAACCCCGGCGACCGCCGCGCCGCGAGCGATCTCCTGCCGCGCCAGCGTATTCACAGCCTCTATGCGGCAGGATCGTTCGATATCAGCGACAGCCTGACGTTCCGCGCGAGCCTCCTCGCCGCCCAGCGAAGCTATCGCAAAATCGGACTCGGCGAATATCTGAGCCCGGTCCGGGTTGCTTCCTCAAACCCCTATTATGTCGATCCGATCGGCACCGGCTCACCGGTGACGGTGCGCTATAATTTCGCGAACGATCTGGGGGCGCCGACCGACGCCGGCCGGGTTCGCGGATTCACCGCCGCGGGCGGCTTCGAGAAACAACTCGGGCGGTGGCGCGTGCAGCTCGGCGGCGCCTATGGCCGTCAGAAGGGCCGCAGCGACAGCCTCAACATCCCCAATCGCCCGCGGCTCGCGGCGGCAATCGCCAACACCGATCCGGCAACCGCCTTCAACGTCTTTGGCGATGGCAGCGCGAACAATCCGGCGACGATCGCAGAGGTCCGCGGCAGCATCGGATCGCGCGACGATTATCGGAGCTGGTCGGCGGCGCTGCGCGCAGATGGCCCGCTCGTAGGTCTCCCCGGCGGCGATGTTCGGCTGGCGATCGGTGCCGAATATCGGCGCGAGCGCTACTGGAACGCGACGGCGAACGATATCAGCTTCGCTACGCCGCGGATCACGCCGCTCACAGGTCTGCCGGGGCCGCGCCATGTCCGTTCCGCCTATGCCGAGCTGCTCGTGCCGATCGTCGGCGCGGCAAACGCCATGCCGGGGATTCAGCGACTCGACCTCTCGCTCGCGGGGCGGATCGAAGATTATAGCGACGTCGGCACAACCACTAATCCGAAGGTCGGCGTGCGCTGGGAGCCAATTTCCGGAATCGCGCTGCGCGCGAGCTACGGTACCTCCTTCCGCGCGCCCGCCTTCGACGAGCTTATCGGTCCATCGGTATCGCTCTATACGACGCTGGTCGTTCCCGATCCCGCCTCGCCGACCGGTACCGCGAATGTGGTCGCGCTGTTCGGCTATGGCCCGTGGATCAAGCCGGAGCGCGCAACCACTTGGACCGCAGGGTTCGATATCGCACTGCCGGCGATTCCCGGCCTCAAAGCGTCGATCACCTATTATGACATCGATTATCGCGATCGCATTGGATCGGCGAGCGAGGATTATGCCCGCTTCCTGACCGACCGCGATCAGTTCGGGGGCGTCGTCATCGACAATCCGTCGACGGCGCTGCTCGATTATTATTTCGCCTTTCCTACCTTCACCAACCCGCTGGGACTGGCTCCGGGCGATATCGACGCAATCCTCGACGGCCAGGTGCGCAATCTTTCGGCGGTGCGCCAGACGGGACTCGATATCGATATCGGCTATGCGCCGCATGTGGCGGGCGGCACGCTTGATCTCGGCCTCGCGGGGAGCCGCATTTTGAAGATCGATCGCCAGCTCACCCCGGGCACGGCGCCAAGCGACATCGTCGGCACTTTCGCCAATCCCGTTAAATGGCGACTGCGCGGGCGCACGGGCTGGTCGAAGGATGGCTTCGCCGCGACGGCCTTCATCAATTATACCGGCGGCTACCGCAACCAGATCCCTGCGGTCGCCGAACGGGTCGCATCGTGGACGACGGTCGACCTGACCTTCTCGCAGCGGATTGGGGAAGCGGAGGACGCCCGCGGACTTACGCTCGGCCTTTCCCTCCTCAATCTGTTCGACAAGGATCCGCCCTATGTAAACAACCGCACCAATACCTCGGCGCTCGGCTATGATCCCGAGAAGGCAAATCCGCTCGGCCGCATGGTCTCAGTGCAGGCGACGGTCCGGTGGTGAGACGATTGGCATGGGCGGCGGCCTTTCTCGCCGCCGCCCCGGCCTCCGGCCAGACCAGCCCGCGCGAGATTGTCGAAATGACGGATTTTTCGGCGCTGACGCCGTCGCCTGACGGGCGCTGGCTGCTCTATCGCCGCGAGCGCCCGTCGACCATCACCGGCCGGATCGATCTCGCCTGGTATCTGGTGCGATCTGACGGCAGCGAAGCGCCGGTCCGGATCGGCGATAGCGGCGCGGCCGGCTGGGACGGAACGGGAACCGTCGAGCCGGGAGAGGCCGGCTGGGCAGCCGACAGCCGCCGCTTCTATCTGATCGCGCGCGTCGACGGCGCTGCCGGGCTTTGGACGGGCACGCCCGAAGGGCGGACCCTCGCGCCGTTCCTGACGCTCGACAGTGACATCGAGCGCTTCGCACTCGGGGTCGATGGGACGGTCATCTATGAGATTGGTCCCTCGCGCGCCGAAATCGACCGCGCCGAAAATGACGAGCGCGATTCCGGAATCCTCGTCGACGCTCGCGTCGACCTGGCCCAATCGCTCTACCGCGGCGCGATGATCGCCGGACGACCCGCCAGCCAGCGCCTCAGCGGCTACTGGTTCGATCGCGAACCGCTGCTTGCCGGACGCGAGCGCCGGGTCATGGTTCGCAGCACGGCGGGTACAGCCGATCGTCCGGCGAACGTCGAAGAAGCCAAGCGGCTCACGCCAGCCGAACCCTCCCTTTCGGCCGACCTTCGCAGCGCACTCACCGCACGATCAATCTGCATCGACGAAGAGCCGTGCCGGGCGCCGGAAGGCGAACGACTCTGGACCAAAGTGGTGATCGGCGACGGGCGCCTCGCCCTCACGACGCGCGACCGCCGAATACGCCAACGCCTTTTCCTGTGGGACGCGGGGGCAGGCGATCTGCGTCTTCTTACCTCAAGCGAGGGCGTGCTGACCGGCGGCCACGACGAACGCACGTCCTGTGCCGTTTCGATCGACGCGCTCTTCTGTGTAGCCGAGAGTGCCGCGATCCCTCCCCACCTCATCCGCATCGCGCTCGCCGACGGCGCGCAGCAGATTCTCGACAGACCGAACCATCCTCCCGACCAGCCGCCGCTTCTCACCGAAGCGATCGACTGGCAGGTGGGCGGCAGCCGTGCGTCGGGCTGGCTCGTCCGCCCGAGGTTCCCCGGGCGGCTGCCGCTTTTCGTCACCTATTATCGCTGCGTCGGCTATATGCGCGGCGGCCTCGGCGACGAATGGCCGCTCCGCGCGCTCGCGGCGAGCGGCATTGCCACGCTTTGCATCAATTCGCTCCCGCATCCCGGCACCGCGCCCGAAGCGCGCTATGCGCTCGGGCTCGATGTCGTGCGCGCCGCGATCGCCGATCTCGACCGCAGAGGTATGATCGATGCCTCGCGCGTCGGCATGGGCGGGCTCAGTTTCGGCAGCGAGGTCACAATGTGGACCGCGATCCACAGCAATCTGCTCCGCGCGGCATCGATCTCGTCGATTCAGCTCGAGCCCGCCTATTATTGGTATAATGCGGGCGCCGGACGCGACATGTTTCGCGATAATCTGCGCCACTATTGGAATATCGGCCCGCCCGGCTCCGATCCGGCGCGCTGGCGCCTGCTTTCGCCCGCGCTGAATGTGGCGAAGATCGGAGCCCCGATCCTGTTGCAAATGCCCGAGATGGAAGCACGGCAGTCGCCCGAACTCATCGCGCGTCTCACGGCCGCGCATATGGGCGAAGCGCATGTCTTTCCTTTTGCCTCGCATCTCAAGACCGAACCGCGCCAGAAGCTCGCCGTCTACCAGCGCAATCTCGACTGGTTCCGCTACTGGCTGCAGGGCTATGTCGACCCCGATCCGGAAAAATCCGCACAATATGCGCGCTGGGCGAAGCTCGGTACCGAGCCGCTCGTCCAGGGCAGCGACGCGATCCAGCGTTCGAGGTCGACAAATTCAAGCAAACGGAAATAATCATAGTCGCCCTCGATACCATCGCGCGCGAGGTAGGTCTCGATCCTGTCTCGGTCGAGCAATCCCTCGCGCGCCATCCTGCCTTCGAGAAGCAATTCGGTCAGCGCATCGCGCTGCGCCAGAAAGAGCTGCGCGCACATCGTCTCGAGACGTCCCTTGTTTCGCCGCCACGCGACCTCGGCCGGAAGGCGATCCGCAAAGGCTGCACGCGCGACCGCCCGGTCGTGCCCGCCCGCGATCCACTCCCAGCTCGGGATCGACAGGCAGAGCTCGACGAGCGGTTGCGAGAGGAGAGGTGCGACGACGTCACGATCATACCAACGTGCCGGTCGGTCGAGAAAATCCATGATCCGCCGAATGGCCTGAACCTGGAGCCGCTTGCCATAGGGCACCTTATCTATCCCGGCATCCCAGGGATGCAGGAAAGCTTCGCGCGGGAGTGCGCCGGAAACGGCATAGCTTTCGTCGCGCGGCCAACGTGCCTCTGTCCCGCTGCGCCATTGCCGGCCGCTCAGCCGCAGAGCGCGCCACAGGCTGACATTGCCGACGCGCGCGAGATCCGCCAATGCGCGTAACGCCGTTACACCCGGCCCCCGCGCCCGAACCGCATCGAGAAGCGGAGCCACCGAACGCGTCAGTGCAAAGACATTATCGCCGCCGATCCCACTGAACAGGCTCGCGGTGCCTGCTGCCGACGCTGCGGCGCCGAGCGCCGCATCAATGCCGTCGAGAACAGCGAAGCTTGCGGGCCGCGGGCTCGGAAAAGCCGGTGGCCGCGTCAGATCGCAATTGTCGGCGGAGTAAAGCGTTTCGGCGAGCTCGATATCCAGACGTGCCGCAACCGCGCGGGCATAACGACGCTCATCGCCATCGGGGCTCGACGTCGCGACATTGACTGCCGCAACGCGCGACCCCCACTGCGACAACGACGCGGCCACGATCGAGCTATCGAGCCCGCCCGAGAGCTCGACCAATATGGTCGGGCGGCTGGAGGCCCAGGCGGCCACGCACAGGTCGACCATCCGTTCGACTTCGTGCGCCGCGGTGCCGCGCGGATGCGCCGTCGCCGCGAACGGCCAGGGCGACCAGTCGCAGCGGACATCGCAGCGAAAGAGGTCTCCAACGCACGATGACGAAAGGCTCGTGCCGGGCAGAAGTTCTTGAACGCCCGCGATACCGGTGCGTTCGGTCCGGAGGTTATTATATGCGAGGAGATGGCGAACAAAATCGACGTCCAGTCGCAGGCTGAGCCCGGCATCGAGAGCGAGCGCCAAGTGCGAAAAGAGCAGTAGACCATCGCCGCATCGCACCCAATAGAGGGGCAATCCGGTGAGCGCAGCCCGAGCGGCATGCAAGTGTCCGCGCGATGGCGCGGTGAAAGAGAGCCACGACCCCCAGTCGGGGCTCGAGCAGCGGTCGCAACCAGAGCCAGCGAAACGCTCTCCGACAATGATCCCATCCGTATCGCGCTGGTCGATCGCAAGCCCTCGTCCGGCGAACAAGTGAAAATCCCGAAACCCGGCGATACGCGCGAGCCCGTGCCGGGCGGCCGCGGCTGCCACCCTTGCCGCCAGAGCGGGACCGCCGAAGCTCCCAACAAGGCCGCGCTCCATCATAGCATGAATATGGGGGTGAAATTATGCGCGTCATCGACGCTGCCGGTCAGCACCCGCTCGGACGACTGGAGCCAGCAATGCGCCGCGAACGGCGCCGGCCGGACGCCGAACACCATCGTCGGCGCAAGGTTGCGGCGAAGTAAAAGGCGAAACAATGCCAATGAGTCGATGAGGCAACGCGGCGCGATGGGAATGAGCGTGCGGGCCAATGCATAGTCGGCGGCCATTTCGGCGATCGCGTCGGCGTCCGCACGGCCTGCTTCCGCCCGCTTCTGCCGGCTAAGGTTCGCCACCGTCGCGGCCAGACGATCGGGTGCCTGCGCCCGCCGCGCCCAATAAAGATATCGTGCGGCGGAAGCCGCCATCCGCATCGGGGGGCTACCCCGGCGGCGTTTCCCTAGATCAGCCGTCGGCACCGCTATATCGACCGGATTGAGCTGGTTTTCTTCATCGCTGCGCACAAAAAGACCGGTGGCGACAAGCCCGGTCATCGCATCGCTGTCGTTCGGCGCGCGCGCGCGAAGACGCTCGAAGGCCGCACGTTGGTCGCCGCGCAGTGCGAGATAGCGGTCGGCCCGCAAATCGAGGAAAATCAGTTCCTCGCCCGCGATGCAGAAACCGACGCCGGGTGCCAAAGTCCAAGCCATGAGACGTGCCCGATCCGGGCGCCGACCCTTAGTGGACCGACACCCGGACGCCTGGCTTCAATCGACGCTGATGCCGGCGGGCAGTTCATGGCCGCCGATCTCGACCGGCGGCCCGAAGTTGCCGAGGGTGTCGGTGCTGACCGAGCCGAGCTCGACGGTGTCGTTTTCGCGTTCCATCTTCATTTCCTTCCTGATTGCCGCGGAATTGCGGCACCAACAAAGCTACGCCTATGGAAAAGATAGAGTTTAAGTAGTTTTCGGATCAGCAAAATATCATTCGATTGTTTGCGACCGCGGTCGCAATTTGGCGACGACGCGCCCCGCGCGCGCGACTCTCCGCCGATGGAAAAGTGCATTCTTGCTACGAAGTTCGGTCCAATGCGCATTCCGGAAGGCTACCTCCATAGTGCTGAGAAGTTGCTCGGCTGATGGGTCGGTTCGTGCCTCCGCCGCCCGGAAAAACTCGCTTCGCTCGATCATATTGGAGATTGCGAAGCGAATTTCACGATTGCCGTTGAGGAGAGCGATCGCCCGGAACAAGCGCGCGACTCGTGCCGGATAGTCTTCGACCTCCATCCTCGGGAGCGAGGCTTCGGGTTCCGACAAATCAAGAGGTGGATCGCGGAGCGCCAGCCAGATAAGGGCGCTTGCCCAATGATAGAGATCGCAAAGATCTGCCTCGGCAAAGATCGGTTGACGGAAGCCTTCCTGATGCCAACTGTCGACGACACGTTCGCCCGACAGGCGATGGAGAGCCTCGCGAACGGGGGTTGGGCTCGCCGCCAGCCGCTTCGCGAGATGGAAAGGGTCAAGCCGCGTGCCGGGTGGATAGGCGCCGCCGACAATCCTCGCCTTCAGGTCGAGATAGACCCGCTCCATTGTCGATCCCGCGTTCATGCCGCGAGCACCCCGTCGTCGTCGCGACGCTGAGCGGCTACATAGTCCGCAAGCAACGCATCTTGGTCGGGCCGCAGCGCATCGACCGCCGCGATCGGTTCGGAAGGATAGCCGCCGAAAAGCACCGACGGGCATTGTCCCTCGAAATTTCCGAGATTGGGCCGGTGCTGCGCATAACCCGCGAGCGCGGCGAGTTCGGGCGGAAAATCCTTCGCAATCTCGGGCGGATAGGCGAGCCACTGATTTTCATAGGGTTTCAGCCAACCAAGACAGTAGCTGATAATGATACCCCGCCGCACGCCCACACTCCGGTTCGCGCCCGCCCCGTGGAGCGTCGAGCCGAGGAATATGATCGCATCGCCCGGCTCAGCCTCCGCGACGATGGGCGCCTCGGCCGGTTCTTCGACGAGGGCCTCCACCCCGTGGCTTCGCGGCCAGATGACCGTCGCGCCATTCGCTTCGGTGAAGGCGGTGAGCGGCCACATCACATTGAGGAGATATTCAACCTCGCCGATGGCGCCCTGCCACATATCTTGATCCCTATGCGGCAATTGCGCGAGCGCACCGGGGTGAAGCTCGATCGCCTGGGTCAGATTGAGCTGGATCCTATCGCACCATGGACCGAGTGCGGTCTCGGCGAGCGCCAATATGTCGGGGTGCATCACGAGGTCCGTCATATGGGGCGATCGAATCAGCAGCCGGCCAAAGCGCTTGGTGCGCGCGCCGTAAAAGCCGCCCTTGCAATAGGGCGTCTCGGAATAGCGCGGATCGAGGTCGTCCGCGATCTGCGTGATCAGCCCGGCGGGAACCGCAGAACGCATGATGGTATAACCGTCCTGCATCAGTTGGCATCCGGCGGTGGTCGTTTCCGACGCGGCGGCGAGCGAAGAGGGATTGGCGATCATATCACCCTCCTCAAGCCGCATGCGCCGCGGGCGCGGGACTTGCTTGGCTGACGATGCCGGCGGCAGCGAGCTTCGCGCTCGTTGAGCCATCGATATTGATCCGCAGTGCGGTCAGGGCCTGACCCGCGTGCAACATCGGTTCGCCGAGCGCCGTACACTCCCATCCGAAGGTCTGAATCTGGCGGAACCAGCGCAGTTCGGCGACGCCCGTATAGGTGGTCACGGCGTTCGCCAACGCGAAGTCGGCAAGCCCGACGAGAAGGGCATCGCGGGCGACCTTGCGCTGACACGCACCGATGCCGGGCGACAGGCAGAAACGGGTGATCTCCAGAACATTCGGCCCCTGCGGTAGATCGCCTGCGACGAGCGCCGGAAAAAGGCTGTCGAGCAGTGCGGGCTGGGTCGTGAGAAGCAGGCGGGCCGATGCGAGATGCTCGCCCATATCGTCGGTCACGATCAGATAGGTCGCGTCGACATCGTCGAACTGGTCAAGCTCGAACCGGCCCGCCAGCGCGGGCAGGTCCCATTTCAGCAGATCGATGAAGACGCGCTTGCGGGCCTCGAACATGGAGCGGAGCACTTGGTGCTCGCGAGCCCGGTTCTGATGGTCGATAATCAACATCATGGTTTTGCCTCCGTTTTTTAAGAGGCATTCCAATTGAACGGCTTTCCGCCGCCGCGCCATAGCATGATAGGGGGGTGTCGGCAGAAAAACTCAGAACTGCGCGATGTCCGAAAAATTGATGTCGCCACCTCGAAGCGCGCGCACGGTGAGGGGGATTCCACCATGGACGCCGTAGCGCAGCCGCGCATTGCGCAGATGCTCGCGCACCGTATCCGAACTAATGTCGAGTTTACGCGCCACCCGCCAGATCGGATTGCCTTTCGCGGTCCAGATCAGGCATTCACGCTGCCGGTCGGTCAACCGCGGACCGACACGGGCGAGTCCGGGATTGGCAATGAGCTGCGCGGCTTCAAAGGCAGGTCCGCCGATCATCCGTGCGAACAGCAGCGCGGCAGGGCTCGCGGCGCGGCCAGGCTTCCAGGCGAAAGATACGGATCCGAAGGGCTCGCCGGCCAGATGCGCCGGAATAGTGAGACCATCGCCGATATCATGCCGCCTGGCCTCGGTGAGGATCAGCTCATCACCGGGCCGCGCCGTTTCGCGATGGATCCTCTCGTGCCACAGAAAGCCAGCCATGCTGCGCTGGCTCTCCCGGTGTACGGGATCGGATAGTCCCAGCCGGCGCTCATCGAACCAAAGCGCCCAGTCTTCGGGATAATTATGGACGCGCACGCCTTTTCCCGATGCCGCGAGAAAATCTATATGATGGCTCAGCGCAAACCATGAGCAGCCGATGCAAGCACAGACCTCCTGGAGGAGGTCGGCGAGACCCGCCGCATTTTTAACCTGCGAAATCTCGAGCACAAAAGCATGCGCAGCGTCAATTGTCAGCATTGCGACCCGTGGCGCGCCGACCGCCCTTTTCCGAGCCGGTCGGTCCGCGTGCCCCTCGTCAGGGCCGGCAAATATGCTCTCTTACAAGGCTCGTTGCCGGCGACGATGCGATCGCCCTTGACCCAGGCGATTCTACAATGATGTCAAAATGCAGGATCAACGCCGGAATTTCAAATATATTCGAGAGATAGAACCAGATTGAGGACATCTCTTGTGAGATTTGATGGCTTGGCGTCACGCATGGCGCTTGCGGAAGTCCCATATCGCGATGCCCATTTTCATCGCCTTGTCGGCGAGATTATCCTGAATGCCGGTCCCGGGGAAGATGATGAGGCCCGCCGGAAGCGCCTCGAGCATCCGGTCATTGCGCTTGAAGGGTGCGGCCTTGCCGTGCCGGTTCCAGTCGGGCCGAAAGGCCACTTGTGCGACCTCGCGACTGTCGGCCCAGCATGCTGCCGCCCGTTCGGCCCCGGTCGGGGTCGCGCCGTGGAGAAGGATCATGTCGGGGTGCCGGGTTTTGGCTTTGTCGAGCGCATCCCAGATCATGCCATGATCGCCGCAGTCTGTGCCGCCCGAAAAGGCGATTCTTGTGCCTTCGGGCAACAGCGCCGCCGCTTTGGCGCGTAGCCGGGCATCGAGAAAGTCGCGGCTGTCGATCAGCGATGCGGTCATCGTCCGGTGCTGGACCCGCGATCCGGCGCGCGGCGCCCAGGCCTTGCGCATCAAGGTACGAAACTGATCGGCGGCCGCTTCGCGGAAATACTCCATCGCATCGCGCCGTTCGATCAGCGAAATGCCTTCCTGCGTCGCGCGCTCCAACTCGACCGACCGGACCTCGCTGCCATCTTGTTCCCGCTGAAGTCGGCGCTGAAGCTGCTCATTATCGTCGAGACTGCGCTCGACCCGTTCGCCGGCGCGGTGGAAGAGATTGACGAGGTTCCAGAGCAGATCGTCGAGGTCGGGCTCGATCCGCGTTTCGACAATGCACCCTGCGAGCGCATCGAACATGTCGGCGATCGCGCCGCCTGCGAGATGGGCATCGGGAAGGGGCCGCGGATCGGGTTCGTCTTCGAACGAGCGATGGCCGAAGAGTTGCATCTCCTGGAGGAGATGGGCGGTTGTGCCGGGTTCAGTGGCACGGTCGCGGGAAGCGCTGGTCGGATCGGTCATAGTCGGTCTCCATCTCTCGGTGCCGCGCCTCGCGCGGCCTTCGCGGCGACGACAGGCGGCAGGCGGTGTGGGACCGCACCCCGGCACGCCGGGGCCGGAGCGCCAGCGGAGGATGGCGGACCAAGGCTATTTTGCCTCGCGATGCAAAGGGGCCGCGGGCCCCGGCGGAAAATAGCCGCCGGTCCGCCATTGCGGCGCCCGCGCCGCCTGCCGCAGTCGCCCTCTCCCGAAGGCCGGGGCGAGGCTCCGTTCAGAATGGCCCCAAATCCGCCGCTGGCGAACTGTTCCCGCCCCGTCCTTTCCGGCCCATATCGCCGTCGTCAGAGGTAACGCAGTCGATCGGATATCGCGATCTGGCTCCGCAGCGATGAAACCAGCCCGTCTCGCCCGAGTCCGACAAGGTCATCGTTGAAATCACCGCGGCGGGGTTCGAGCGGCATGATCTCGATCCCGGCCCCTGCCGCGCGCTCGCCAAGGGTCGCCAGTGCGGCCGCGCCGGCTGGATCATCGTCGCGCGCGACATAGAACCGCTTCAAACATGCGGGGAACATAAGGGCAGCGAGATGTGCCGCTGAGAGCCCCGCTATCATCGGCATGGCGGGAAGTGCCTGTCGGAGCGAAAGCATGGTTTCGATGCCTTCACCCGCCGCCATGACGGGGCCGGCCGGTCCGAACCGCACTCCGTGCCCCAGAAGATGTCCCATGGCGCGGCGCGGATAAGCGATTGGCGCTTTCCGTTTCGTCGCCGGATCGAGCCAGGTACGGTGGACTCCCGTGATCGCGCCATTCAGGTCGGTCACAGCGGCGATCATCGCCGGCCAAGCCGGTGGGCCCCCGGGGGCATCGTCCTCGGATGGGCGATAAAAGCAGCGCGGATGAAATCGCAACCAGTCGCAGTCGGACGTTTGGGCGATAGACCGGGCCGCGAGATAGGCGTCGGCAAGGCTTCCGAGCAATGGTTTGGAGGCAGCCCAGAGTTTGCGCGCCGCTTCAGGCGTCCCCTGCGGAGCCGTCTTGGGTGCAGGATTCCTCGGCGCACCCTGCACCAGCGGCAAGCTCAGGAATCGGCGGGCCTCGTCCAAACTCTCCCGAAAGTTCACATGGCCACAACTTGCTGCGATGATGTCGAGGAGGTCACCATGGTCGCCGCTCGCAGCGTCGGTCCATTTGCCCGCGGTGCCGTTCCCGTCAACATGATCCGCGAGGCGAACATAGAGGCTCCGCCCAGGCGTATTATGGACGTCGCCGACCAACCAGTAATGGCCCTCACGGCGTCCGTTCGAAAGATAGCGGCGGCAAACGGCTTCGGCGTACTTGCCGAGACGGCGAGCGATATCGGCGGCAGGACCGGACATACACGGCTCCTTTGCTCCGCGGCCCTCCGCCGTCTTCGAGCGACGCGGCGCGAACCGTCCCAGCGGCCCCTGCCGGTGACGAAATCAGATGTTCGTGCAGGCATCCGAAGATTCAAGGCTAGGGCAGAAAAAAGGGAAGCCCGGCACGAAGCCGAACTTCCCAATCGATTGGCGGTGAAGAAATCTATTCAGCGGCCACCGCGCCGCGTCCATCGCTGTCCTCTACGCCGGCATCCGGCGCCTCGTCGTCATTTGCGGGCTGCAGGTCCGCAGCAACGACCGGATCGGGCGTACGGAGCGGCTTGGCAAGCCATCCCCTGCCCTGCATCAACTCTTCGGCCGCGCTCGCCATCGCCGGCTTCTTCATGCCGTCGAGCCGGCCAGCGACCTCGGCCCCGCAGGCTTCCTCGACCGCCGCGAGAATTTGCGGCTTGGTGACGCGGCCAAGATAGTTGGTCACTGTCGCCACCCAACCGACCGCGACCATATCGAGACCGGTCGCCCGGGCGAGGACATGCGAATGCTCGATGCGGGCTGCGACCGCACGCACCGACACACGGCCCTGATTATATTGGGTTGCGGGCTCCCAGGTCGCATCGACGCCGAACGAGACGCAATGCGCGAAGAGCGCCGCCTGCTCGTCGGCATCAAGGGCCGCAAGCACCTCCCAGACCGCATCGGTCCCGTCCGGAAGTCGCGCCGACCATGCTTCGTGCCGTTCGTTGATGGTCTTGGCAGACGACGTGTCATTGAGCCCGGTCCCATAACCAACGAGCCGATTGCTTCGCACGGCGATGCCAACACAACTCGCCGCCGAGGCATAGGTGTAGAAAGTTTCGAGAACGAGCGCGTGCAGCATGGCGGCGAAGGCGACCAACGGGCTCGACGCCACCGCGTCCCGCAACGCGAGAGTCCGGTGGGCGGTCAGATCCGTCACGAGTTTGTCGGGCAGCGGGCGAAGAAGATCGTCGGGATCCTCCTCGTCGGCGATTTCCGGAAGCGAGCTTTCCCCTTCCCGGTCGACACCTTCACCCATCTGCTCCGCACCGCCATCGTCCTGACCGGCCTCAACGTCGCTTTCGTCAACCGGCTCGATCGGCTCATCTTCGGGCCGGACAAAGCCGCGCTCGATATGGAGCGACCCGTCGACGTCGATGCTGACGAAAGCACCGGCGATGGCCATCTCAACTGGATCATAGACAAATGGCTTTGAGACCAAGGGCGCGATTTCCTCGTCGATCGCCTGGATGCGAGCGGCGACGTCGTCGGGGATTTCGTCCTCGCCAGCCCATTGGTCTTCGAGTCGATCCGCTTCCTCCCGAAGCGCTTCGAGCCGGGCATCGTCCTCCTCGCTCGACGGAGCGGCCTCGCCGTCGAGCCCGCGCAGGCCGTAAGTATGACCGTAGGGGAAGTCGACCGCGGCCTCGACCCACTTCCAGCCTTCCACCGCGATCGCCGCGACTTCGGCCTCGAACTTCTCGGTCTGAAGGCGATCAAGCAACGCGACATCTTCGAGCCAGCCGCCGTCATCGGATTCGAACAAATCACGAAGGACATGACCGCCGGCCGCGAGATAGGCATCGAGCGTGACGAACCGCACTCGCTTGTCCGATGCCCGCACCTTGTCTTCGGTGAGGCGGGCCCGGATGAACCAGGGCTGCTGATTGGAGCTCGTCTGGAGCATCTCCCAGACCTGCTCCTGGCGCGCATGATCGCTCGCGACCGAGAAGGCCATCAACTGCTCGAGGGTCATGCCATCTTCGGCATAGACATCGTGCAGCGCAGGCGAAATTTCGGCGAGCTTCAGCCGCTGCTTCACGACCGCCGGCGTCACCATGAAAGTCGCCGCGACGGTGTCGATGTCGCTGCCCTGTTCGACGAGTTTCTGCATCGCGCGGAACTGATCGAGCGGATGCAGCGGTTCGCGATGGACATTTTCGGCCAGCGAATCTTCCTCCGCCGACACGGTGTCATCGTCGCGCACGATGCAAGGCACCGGTTCGGTCTTGGCCATGCGGCGCTGCTTGACCAGTTGCTGCAGGGCCCGGAAGCGGCGGCCGCCCGCCGGTACTTCATAGCAGCCGGTCTCGTTACCGTCGCCGTCGCGTTGCGCACGAACGGTCAGGCTCTGAAGGAGGCCGCGCCGCTCGATATCGGCGGCAAGGCTGTCGATCGACACGCCCGCCTTGACCCGGCGGACATTCGCCTGGCTGAGGACAAGAGCGCTGAACGGGATGTCCCGCGCACCGCTGAGCGTGATCTTCGCATGTTTCGTCATGACTCATCTCCATGACGGGCCGCCGCGAGTCTCTCTCCCGGCTTCTGGCCCGTCATGGCTCCGGCGCAGCCCTCTTCCTCTGGGGAAGCGGACCACGCCGGACACATGCGCGGGCGGGACTAGCGCACCGAGGCAAGCAGTTTCGCACCCTTTCCTTCCAGTTCTAGGCGCGCGTCCTGATGCGGCCGGTCGCGTGCAACAGCGTTGATGCCCTGGACGAAGTCGAAGATCGACGATGGGGGATGACCTTCTTCCTGAAGGACCGTGGCAATGATCTTGTCGGTTTCGCCTTTCGAGAATCCGCGCTTGCGCAGGAAGCTCTGCCGTTCATCACCATCCTGTGCGACGATAGCGGCGCGCGCCGCCTTGATCCCGTTCAGGAAGGACCCGGGCGAAGAGGAAGCAAAGCGCTCCAGCGCCGGTGCTGCCTCTTGCGCGAAGCGCCCGGCTGCGAACTTGCTGTGACGGATACTGATTTCCTCGAAGCCCTCGGCGCCCCAGATGTTCCGGTTCATGCACACGGCTCGCAGGTAAAACGTCGCCATGCCGAGCGTTTTCGAGCCGACCTCGCTGTTCCAACAATAGAATCCGCGAAAAAAGAGATCGGGTTCGCCGTTCGGTAGTCGCCCCGCCTCGATCGGGTTCGCGTCGTCGACGAGGAAGAGAAAGACGTCCCGGTCACTCGCATAGAGCGTGGTACTATCCTTGGTCACCTCGACGAAGGGGTTGTGTCGCATCGTCGACCAGTCGAGCATGCCGGGAACTTTCCAGCGCGTGTCGCCCGTCCCGTTCCCCGCGATCTTCATGACCGCCGACACCAGTTCATGGTCCCAGATGCGACCATAGTCCGGGCCGGTGACGGCGCGCAGCTCGGTTCGGCCATCCCCGGTCTCGAGGGTCTTCACGAGTTCGCCGCGGTGCGCGATCAAGCCATGCTGCATATTGATCCCCGCCAGGGCCGCAGGCAGCTGGCGCAGATAACCCGACGGTGCGCCCACGAGGCTGCAAAGCTGGCCGAATGACCAGTGGGTCGGCGCCACCGGCTCGGCGCGATCGGGAAGCAAAAGGCTGAGCCGCTCTGGATTGTCGCTCGCAGCCTCGACCCGAATCGCGCGGGTTTCGACCGTGCGGGTGGTCGCAATCTCTGCGCGGGCCCGAACCGCCTCGAAAAGCGCGTTCAGCGAAAGATAGCGCTCATCATCGGGGCGCGAGAACCATTCCGACGAAACGCGGCCGATGCGCTGGCCGCGTGAAATATCGACCTTGTATCCCGGTGAGGGATCGGCGGTCGCCGGTTGGATAGGATAGGTCATGGCAAGTCTCCGCGACGAGCGCCTGGAGCCTCTCTCCAAGCCTTCACCCGTCACGGGCTCCTGGCCCCCTCTCACTCTGGCTGCGGATCGGCTCGGAGGCGGAACCCCTCCGGATTTCTGGCAAATCATTGAAAGCGAACGGGAAACGATATGTTGTCATGTTCTGATCGGCGCCGATTAGCGCCCCCGCAACATTCCTATTCCCCAAGTCATCTAAAATAGTTACACCGCACGGAGGCAGCGTCCGCTTCGGCGACGCCCCACATGCACGAACTTTCCAAAGCGAGCGAAATCTTATACGGTTCGTCGATGGATATCAGTCACGAGAGCTTGCACGGGCAAGACATCACGATCCTTGGGCCGTATCGGCCGTGGCGGTATCACAAAGAACAGGGTGGCGACGGCTCCAACTATCCCTCGCACAGCGGACGGATCCTCGATCTGAAGGATAGCAAGGCCGAAGGGATCGACTATTTCTGCACCTTCATCTCGCCGCGAATCGGCCGCTATTCGTTGGTTGCCGCGGTCCCATCACACGATCCGGCGAAGACTGTGTCAGGGATAAAGTCGCTTGCGGCAAAACTCGAAGCGGCAGTGAACTGCAAGAATGTGAGCTCGCTTGTCGTTCGGCATACGAAGATTCAGAAGCTCGCCGACGGCGGCAATCGCAGCGTCGACATCCATCTGGGCTCGATCGCAATCGAGAACGCCGAGCCGATTGCTGGGCATTCGATCCTTCTGCTGGATGATGTCATGACTACGGGCAATTCGCTGCTCGCGTGCCGCAAGCTGCTGCTCGACGCCGGCGCCGACCTCGTGAAGTGCGTTGCGCTCGGCCGAACTACTTACTGATGCGTTCCAAGACATCCTCGACGCGCTCGAGAATGACGCACTTCTCATAGGGGAGGAAACGCTTCGGCCATGAGAGCTGCGGATTCTCGACAACCGATTTGGCGATGAACAACCACCGTCCGAGGCGCTGACATTCCGCGCTCTGATGAAGCGTTCCCGAACTGTCGGACGCCTCGATGACAACGGTCGCGTCGGATACCGCCGCCATCAGTCGATTGCGCTCGGGGAAGTTGGACTTGAACGTGCGAGCGCCGACGGAAAACTGCGAGATCAGCAAATGATCACGATAGATGCGTTCCTGAAGCTGCGCATTCTTTGCCGGATAGACCTTGTTGATCGGGGTCCCGATCACGGCCGCAACACGTCCAGCCGCGCCAATCGCAGCGTTCAATGCTTCCGTATCGACGCCTTCCGCGAGCCCCGACACCACCGCAACGCCGGCGCTCACCAACCCCTTGGCGAGTTTACGGGCCCGCGCTGCGCCTTCCGGCGACACTTTTCGCGTCCCGACAATCGCGACGGCAGGCGTCGTCAAGCAATCGAGATTGCCGGCATAGAAAATGTCCTTGGACCGATCACGCTCGCCACCGAACATCAGGTCAAGCTGCTTGGATCCGAACGGCGAACCGCCCCGCCTCGCCAGAATGTCGGCAAGATCGACGCACTGGACGTCTTCGGGGGGCATATAGGACACCGACAATTCGCTCTGGGTATACCTCGTAGAGCCCCTATCCGTTCGCTGATGGAAGAGCGGCACGTTCATAGGTGGAGCCTACAAGATTCAGGCATTAGATTCAACCGCTTAGGTTCAAAACAAAATGACTCGAAATCAGCGGTTTAGCCGAGTTTCTACCAGATCGGCGTCACCGCCAGGAACCCGTCGGCAAGCGGACAAGCGATCGGCGACGAGCTGAGTTTCGTCGCCCACATAACAAGAATTTGGTGATTGATGGTGCACCCGACAGGATTCGAACCTGTGACCTTCGCCTTCGGAGGGCGACACTCTATCCAGCTGAGCTACGGGTGCTTCGGGGCGTTGCCTAGCCGCTTGAGTGGCGATCGGTCAACGGATTCGATTCAGTTTAGTCCGATCTGTGCCGACACTTTGCTCTGCAGCCGGCAACGCTGCCATATCCCTTCGTACTCTATGATACTACGTAGTATGCTTACGTCATGCTTACGCGAACGGGAATTACCAGAATGGTTCGTTACGACGGCGGACGAATTTCATAGAAAACCAATGCGTTAGAACGAGGTTTTATTTGAAATTGAGAGCTTGACCTCTGCCTTCGGAGGGCAGCGCTCTATCCAGCTGAGCTACGGGTGCCGGTAGAGCGCGGCCTCTAGCAAGCTCCGGGCGCGCCAGCAATGGCCTTATCGCACGATCATTGCGCAGACGCATCCGTGAGTGCAAAGCGGGGCCGCCGCCACGCCACAGGGAGCCGACGTGAAACCATCCGAAACGCGCTGGCCGATGGCCGCCGACCTTTATGGCGAGATGCAGCTTGAGGTGCATCCGCCTGCGCGGCATCGCTGGCGTGACTATCTGCCCGGCATTCTCGTCACCGGCATCGCCGCGCTCGCCGCCGCGTGGCTCGCCGACCATTATGCCGCGCCGCTGGTCCTGATGGGGCTGCTCATCGGTCTCTCCATGAGCTTTTTGTCGCAGGACAAACGCACCCACGC
Organism: Sphingopyxis witflariensis; assembly: GCF_002205635.1. GTDB lineage: Bacteria > Pseudomonadota > Alphaproteobacteria > Sphingomonadales > Sphingomonadaceae > Sphingopyxis > Sphingopyxis witflariensis. Next base: position 29,727 of record NZ_NISJ01000009.1, read on the forward strand.
CGGGCTCGACCTGATGTCGCAGACTGCGCTGCGCATCGGCATCGTCCTCGTCGGCGCGCGGATCACCGCGCAGCAGTTCGCCGAACTTGGCCCGCTGCCCTTCGCCCTGCTGATCCTGATCATGCTCGCGGTGATCATCGTCACCGTCGCCAGCGCGCGACTGTTCCGGCAGGACAGCCATGCCGCGCTGCTCGCCGGCGGCGCGACCGCGATCTGCGGCGCGTCGGCGGCGCTCGCGCTCTATTCGCTGATCGGCGACAAGCGCGTCGATCAGGCGCGCTTCACCATGACTCTCGTCGGCATCACCGTCGCGAGCGCGCTCGCCATGTCGGCCTACCCCGTGCTCGCCGCCGAATTCGGGCTGACCGACGCGCAGGCTGGCTTCCTGATCGGCGCGTCGATCCACGACGTCGCGCAGGCGATCGGCGGCGGCTTTTCCTTCTCACCAGAGGCGGGCGAGGTGGCAACGATCGTCAAGCTGGCGCGTGTCGCGCTGCTCGCGCCAATGCTGATGCTCATCGCAATGTGGATCGGCCAAGCCGCCGACGGCGAAGGCGGCAAGATGCGCATCCCGCTGCGGCTGCCCTGGTTCATCACCGGCTTTCTGGCGGTCGCTGCGGTCAATTCGCTGATCGCTATCCCCGCGCCGATTCAAAACGCCGCAAACAGCGGTGCGCAGGCGCTGTTGCTGCTCGCGGTCGTCGCCACCGCGATGAAGGCGCAGCTCGCGCTACTGCTCGATCAGGGCTGGCGCAGCTTCGCGCCGATCATCGTCGCGACGCTGACCAGCTTTTTGCTGTCGCTGGCGGCGGCGCTCAGCCTGTGACGCCGTGACGCCACGGCCAAGACGGGCCTTCCCACCTCCGTTTGTGCTGAGCTTGTCGAAGCACTGCTCTTCTTTCCGAGGCCAAAAGAAAGAACGGCTCTTCGACATGCTCAGGGCGAACGGTGATGAAAACTTGCTCGCTTAGTTTTTTGGTAAGGCCCAGCTGACGGTCAGCTGCGTCGCGCGGCGCGGAATGTCGAGCTTCGCTTCGCTGAAATTGACCTTTTCATTCGGCGGCAGCATCCGCACCGGCGGCTTGATCGTCCAACTATAGACGATCGTCCCCTGCGCATCGCGCAGTTCGGCAAGGATCGGCGGCACACGCTGTTCGCGATCGGTCGGGTTGATGATCACCCCCGAAGCGGCGAAATAGATCGTCCCGTCGGCGAGTTCGCGGTGATCCTGATTGGGTGGAAGCTCGATCACCAGATCGGGCTCATCGGCGGCGCCCGGAAGCCCCAGCCCCTGCGCCCAACTCGGCAACCCGAACCAATAAAGCGCACCTGTTGCGCCCAGCATCAGCGCCGCGGCGCCAGCGGCGATGATCGTCCAGCGTTTCGCCGGGTTGCGGCGAGCGCGGCGGAAAGGCAGCGGCGCATCGTTCAGGGGCGTCCGGGTGGGACGCGGCGCGGGTTCCGCCGATGTCGGTGCCGCAAAAGTCTCAGGCGGCGGGGACGGAGCGGGGTCGGCCACCGTCGGCGGCGCAACATCGACCTGCGCAGCCGCTACGGGCGCGGGAGAAGTCGGAGCAGATGCCGGTTCCGGAACCGCTGCTGGGGCCGGGGCCAGCGGCGCGGCCGTGGCGGCACCCACCGCGGGTTCCTGAAACCAGCTGTGCCGACAGCTGGCGCAGCGCACCGTGCGACCGTTTGGACCGATCGCCGTATCGGGTACGACATAGCGGGTGTGGCAGGACGGACAGGCGAGGATCATGGGATCCCTCTAAACACGCTGAGTCGCGGTGTTGCAAGCGCCGCGTCATGTACCCGCGATTACTCGCCGCTTTACCTCGCCGAACAGCCGTGCAACAGGCGTCGGGATGAGCGCGGAGGCTCCCCTGCTGACCAAACAAGCAAAGGCGCGAAATCGCGCCGGGGTGACGCCATGACATTGACAACGCTCCCACGCCCCGGCGGCGCGATGGTTGAATTCGACGGCGTCGGGCTTCGCTATGGCCCCGACGCCGAAGTGCTCGCCGACATCAGCTTCAACCTGCAACCGGGCAGCTTCTATTTTCTGACCGGCGCATCGGGCGCGGGCAAGACCTCGCTGCTCAAATTACTCTATCTCGCGCAGCGCCCGAGCCGCGGCATCGTCCGCCTGTTCGGCGAGGATCTGGTATCGATGCCGCGCCATCGCCTGCCTGGCTTTCGCCGCCGCATCGGCGTCGTTTTTCAGGACTTCCGCCTGATCCCGCACCTGTCGGCGCGCGACAATATCGCCTTGCCGCTGCGCATAGCCGGGGTCAGCGAAGAGGATCTGTCGGGCCCGGTCGGCGAAATGTTGAGCTGGATCGGACTCAGCGAACGCGCCCATGCGCGCCCCGCCACGCTGTCGGGCGGCGAACAGCAGCGCGTCGCGATCGCACGCGCGGTGATCGCACGCCCGCAATTGCTGATCGCCGACGAACCGACGGGCAACGTCGACCCCGAAATGGCGATGCGGCTGCTCGGGCTGTTCGAGGCGCTCAATCGCCTCGGCACCACCGTCGTCGTCGCGACCCACGATATCCATCTGATCAGCCGGATCGAAAATGCCCAGATGATGCGGCTCGAGCGCGGCCGCCTCGCCGATCCGACCGGCGCACTACGCTATCCACCGGCGAACAGAGCATGATTTGCGCATGATCATCCCGCGCGTCCCCGTCCAGCACCGCCGCCTGCTTCCCGATCGCCGCCTGTCGGGGCCGACGCCATGGGTCATCGCGTTGTTGATGATGCTTACCCTGCTCGCTGCCGCCGCGGGGGTCGGGCTCGCACGGTCGGCGAACGCTATCGGCGATGCCATCGCCGGACGCGTCACGGTACAGATAGTCACCGCCAACCCGGTGACCCGCGCCGAGCAGGCGCGTGCCTTGCGCCGCCGTGCTGCTGCGCAAAGCTTCGTTCTTTCAGCACGCTCGGTTGAGCCGGAAGAATTGCAGGCAACGCTCGGCCAATGGTTCGGCAGCGCCGAGGGCGACGATCCGGTCCTGAAATCGCTGCCGCTGCCCGCGCTGATCGACATTGATTTTGTCGGCGAGAAGCATGCCAACCATGTGCGCGCACTGCAAAAGCTGGTCGCGGAGGAAGCGCCGGGCGCGCGGATCATCCCGCACGCCGAATGGCTGGGACCGGTCGCGCGGCTGATCCGGTCGCTTGCATGGGTCGCGGGCGGACTGGTGGTGCTGATGGCACTCGCCAGCGCCGCGGTGGTGATCATGACCGCACGCGCCGCGCTCGCCACGCATTTTCCGACGATAGAGATGCTCCACCTGATCGGCGCAACCGACCGCCAGATCACCCGCCTGTTCCAGCGCCGCATCGCGATCGACACCGCCTATGGCATCGCGCTCGGCACCACGGTCGCAGCAGCGATCCTGCTGTTGATCGGCCTGCAATGGACGGGAGTCACCTCGGGGCTCGCCGCGACCGCATCGCTTGGGGTCGCAGGCTGGCTGCTCTTGCTGGCGTTGCCGCTATTGGCTATCGCGCTTGCAGCCCTTACCGCGCGGCAGACCCTGCTCAGCGCGCTCAAGAAGATTTTATGATCAAGCGCCTGATTTCCTTGCTCTTCCTGGCCTGGGTACTCGGCTTCGCATGGTTTGCGCTGCTCTTGCCGCTGCCTGCCAAGGATCAGAAGACCGACGCCATCGTCGTCCTCACCGGCGGTCCCGGCCGCATCGACCGCGCGCTCGAACGGCTCGAGGCGGGCGACGCCAAGCGCCTGCTGATCAGCGGCGTCGCGCGAGAGGTCAAGCCGCGCGAACTCGCCGCAACCTATCACCGGCCGATGAAATTATTCGATTGCTGCATCGCGCTGGGGTTCGAGGCCGAAGATACGCGCTCGAACGCCACCGAAGTCGCGACCTGGGCCCAGCGACGCAACTATCAGAGCATCCGGCTGATCACCACCGACTGGCATATGCGCCGCGCCGAATATGAAATCGCCCGCGCAGTCGGCGACAAGGTGACGATCCTGCCCGACGCGGTGCGCAGCCAGCCGAGCTTCGCGACCTTGTTCCGCGAATATCATAAATATCTGGCTGGAATCGCCGGCGGATGGCTCGGCCTGTGAGATACACCATCGCCCTGATCCGTTCGATCCTGTTCTGGATCGCCTTTTTCGTGATGAGCAGCATCAGCTCGATCGGCGGGGTCATCGCGCTGCCGATTTCACATCGCGGCACCATTTTTTTCGTGCGCATCTGGGCCAATTCGCACCGCTATTTCTGCCGCTTTCTGCTCGGCCAGACGATCATCGTCGAGGGCGAGATGCCCGACATCCCGGTGCTCTATGTCTTCAAGCATGAATCGGCGTTCGAGACGGTCGAACAACCGATGCTGTTCAAGCATCCTGCGGTGTTCGCAAAAGAAGAGCTGTTCTCCATCCCCGTCTGGGGTCAGGCAGCGCGCTTCTATGGCCTGATCCCGGTCGACCGCGACGGCGGCGGCAAGGCGATGCGCGCAATGCTCGGCGCCGCAAAAGCTGCCCTCGCGGCGGGTCGGCCGCTCTGCCTGTTCGCTGAAGGGACACGCGTTCCGCATGGCGAGGCGCCAGAGCTTCGCGCGGGTTTCGCGGGCATGTACCGCCTGCTCGGGGTGCCGGTGATCCCCGTCGCCGTGAACAGCGGCCTCGCCTATCCCCCGAGGCGCTGGGTCAAATGGCCGGGTACGATCACCTACAAGGTCGGTGAGACGATCCCCGCCGGGCTGCCGCGCGAGGAAGCCGAAGCGCGGGTGCGCGTGGCGATCAATGCGTTGAATCCGCCGGAGGCGTTGCTAACGGCCAGCCCCCAAATCTAAACCCGTTCGCATCGAGCGAAGTCGAGATGCCCATCGTTCGTGCGCGCCTTCCGGGTGTCTCGACTTCGCTCGACATGAACGGAATTTGGCGGCTGCGCTGCCCTTAGTGCTTCCGCCCGAAATCGGGCGCCGGATCATCCTGCCCTTCGGCGATGATCGAGCGGCGGATCGCCCGCGTGCGGGTGAACCAATCCTCCAGCTTGTCGGCATCGCCGCGACGGATCGCCTGCTGCAACACCGTCAGATCCTCGTTGAAGCGCTGCAAGGTCGCGAGCACCGCATCCTTGTTTGCGAGGAACACGTCGCGCCACATCACCGGGTCGCTCGCGGCGATGCGGGTAAAATCGCGGAAACCGCCGGCCGAATATTTGATCACCTCGCTCTCGGTGACCTCCTCCAGCTCGCTCGCGGTGCCGACGATCGTATAGGCGATCAGATGCGGCAAATGGCTCGTCACCGCGAGCACCATGTCGTGATGCGCGGCGTCCATGACGTCAACCTTGGCGCCCAGCGCCTCCCACAGCGAAGACACCGCCTCAACCGCATCGGCGGGGGCGTCGGCGGCCGGGGTCAATATGCACCAGCGCCCATCGAACAAGGTCGAGAAGCCCGCCGCGGGGCCGCTATTCTCGGTCCCCGCGACCGGATGCGCAGGAATGACGATATGGTCGGGCAACGCCTTGGCGAGCGCTGCGGCGACCCCCGCCTTCGACGATCCGACGTCGGAGATGATTGCGTGCGGCGCCAGCCCGGGCGCAATCGCCTGCGCGGCATCGGCCATACCGCCGACGGGCACCGCGAGGATGATGATATCGGCGTTTTCGACCGCGGACGCAGGATCGTCCGAAAGATGGTCGCACAGGCCCAGCCCGCGCGCGATCTCGCGCACCGCGTCGCTCGCGTCATGGCCGGTCACGACGACCTGCGGCAGCCGTTCCTTGACCGCGCGCGCGATCGACGACCCTATCAGGCCGAGCCCGATAACCGCGACCCTCTCGACGCTGCGCGCCATTGACTCAGCCTTCCAGCGCGGCGCGGATCGCCGCCGCGAGCCCGCGCGTTTCATCCTCGGTGCCGATCGTCATGCGCAGCGCATGCGGCAGGCCCTGCGACGGCAACCAGCGCACGATATAGCCCGCCTCCATCAGCGCATTGTTCATAGCCTCGGCGGTGACCTTGCCCTCGAACAACACGAGCAGGAAATTGGTCGCCGACGGCACGACGCGGACGCCATGATTGCCGAGGCTTTCGAGCTCGGCCTTCAACCAGCTGCGCCATTCGGCGTTCTGCGCGCGGCTCTGATTGACGAAATCATCGTCGCCGATCGCCGCGATCGCGGCTTCCTGACCGCAGCGCGTTACGTTGAACGGCGCGCGAATCTTGTGGAGCGCCGAAATCACCTCGCTCGACGCATAGCCCCAGCCGATGCGTTCGGCAGCAAGCCCGTGGATCTTCGAAAAGGTGCGCGTGACAAACACATTGGCCGCGGTTTCGGCGAGCGCGAGCCCGTCGTCATCCTCGTCGGCTTCCAGATATTCGGCATAGGCCTGGTCAAGCACGAACAGCACATCGGCGGGCAGCCCGGCGTGGAGCCGCGCAATGTCGGCGCGCGACGACAGGGTGCCGGTCGGATTGTTCGGATTGGCAACGAAGACGACGCGCGTCTTGTCGGTTACCGCCGCGAGCAACGCATCGACATCGGTCGCGTAATCGCAATCGGGCGCCTCGACAGGCGTCGCGCCAACGCGGCGTGCAGCGATTTCATAGACGGCGAAGCCATAGCGCACGTACAGAACTTCATCGCCCGGCCCGGCATAGGCGCTCGTCGCGAGGTGGAGCAGTTCGTCCGAACCGGTGCCATAAATCACGCGCGCCGGATCAAGGTCATATTTCGCCGCGATCGCCTCGCGCAGCGCCGCCGCGCCCGGATCGGGATAGCGCGCCAGATCATCGGCGGCGGCGCGAAACGCTGCCCGCGCCTTCTCTCCGGTGCCGAGCGGATTCTCGTTCGCCGACAGTTTGACGAGCGGCCGGCCATCGGCGCCCGCCGATTTTCCGGGAACATAGGGAGCGATGCCGCTGATCCACGGCTTCGGCTGCAAGATACGGGTCGTTTCGGTCATGCGCGGCGTTTAACGCGTGACGGCGCTGAGTCCAGTCCGTTGACAGCCCGCGCCCGCCCGCTTAGCCCCCGCCGCATCATGGCGAGCATGCTCAACCAGATTCAGCACCAGAACGTGACGATCCGCGCAGCCCTGCCACTCGACAGCGGCCAGCGGCTCGACGCGGTCACCATCGCCTGGCAAAGCTATGGGACGCTGAACGCCGACAAATCCAACGCGGTGCTGATCTGCCACGCTCTGACCGGCGACCAATATGTCGCGAGCGACCATCCGGCGACGGGCAAGCCCGGCTGGTGGGCGCGCATGGTCGGTCCGGGCAAGCCGATCGACACCGACCGTTTCCACGTCATCTGCGCCAATGTGCTCGGCAGTTGCATGGGGTCGAGCGGCCCCGCCACCCCCGACGCCGCGACCGGCCAGCCGCTGGCGATGCATTTTCCCGTCATCACCATCGGCGACATGGTACGCGCGCAGGCGATGCTGCTCGACCATCTGGGTGTCGCGCGTCTGCACGCCGTCGTCGGCGGGTCGATGGGCGGGATGCAGGCGCTCGCCTGGACCGTCCATTATCCTGAGCGCATCGCGTCGGCGGTCGTCATCGCCAGCGCAGCGCGTCATTCGGCGCAAAATATCGCGTTTCACGAGGTCGGGCGACAGGCGATCATGGCCGACCCCGATTGGCAGGATGGTCAATATTACGCGAGCAACCGCGCCCCGACCAAGGGGCTCGCGGTCGCGCGCATGGCGGCGCACATTACCTATTTGTCCGAAGCCGGACTGACCGAGAAATTCGGCCGCCGCCTTCAGGCGCGCGACATAAAAAGCTTTGGCTTTGACGCCGATTTCCAGATCGAATCCTATTTGCGGCATCAGGGGCTGGCCTTCACCGACCGTTTCGACGCCAACGCCTATCTCTATATCACCCGCGCGATGGATTATTTCGACCTCGCCGACCCGCACGACGGGCGACTTGCCGGAGCGTTTGCGGCGGCGAAGGATGTGCGCTTCACCTTGGTCAGCTTCGACACCGACTGGCTCTATCCGACCAGTGAATCGCGCCGTATCGTCCAGGCGCTGCAAAGCGTCGGCGCGGCGGCGAGCTTCGTTGAACTGTCGGCGCCCTTCGGCCACGACAGCTTCCTGCTCGACGTCCCCGCACTCGACCGGATCATCGCCGGCGCATTAACGGCGGGCATCTGACCATGGCGCTGCGTCCCGACCTTGCGACGATCGCCAACGCCGTGCCCACCGGCGCGCGCGTTCTCGACGTCGGCTGCGGCGACGGCGAGTTAATGGCGGCGCTGCAAACCAAAAGCGTCGATGCCCGCGGGCTGGAGATTGATCCCGCCAATGTCACCGCGGCGATCGCGCGCGGGCAGTCGGTGGTTCAGGGCGACGCCAACCGCGACCTCGCCGATTATCCCGGCGACGCCTTCGACTACGCGATCCTGTCGCAGACGCTGCAAACGACCGAGCGCCCCGATCGCGTGATCGACGAGCTGCTGCGCATCGCGCCGCGCGCCTTCGTCAGCTTTCCCAATTTCGCGCATTGGCGCGTCCGGCTGGCATTATTGTGGGGCGGCCGCATGCCGGTGACGCGGCTGCTGCCCGTCGCTTGGTATGAAACTCCGAACATCCACCATGTCACGGTCAGCGATTTTCGCGACCTGCTGCGCGCCAAGGGCATCGCGGTCGAGGGGGCCTGGTATCTGTCGGGCGACAAGCCGACGAGCGACGCCGCCGCAAGCTGGCGCGCCGAGCACGCCATTTTCCTGATCAGCCGCGCGGCTTCCTGATCCCGTCGGCGATCAGCGCATTGGCGCGGCCGGCGACCCCGGCAATATCCTCGCGCCGGTCCCAGACGCCGTAGCGCAGCCCCAGAAACACGTTCATCCCCATGATCGCCCAGGCCTCCACCTCGCCGATCCCGCCCCGCAATTCGTCCGCATCCGCCCCGGCGGCCAGACGCGCGGCGATACGTTCGGCGGTCGTCGCATAATGGCCGCGGAAACTGTCGGGATCGACGAACTCGGCCTCGTCGATGATGCGATAAATTTCCTGATGCTCGCGCGCGAAGTGGAGGAAGGCGGCGAGCGCACGGCCTTCGGCATCGATCGCGCCTTGGGCGCCCTCCATCGCCGGGGCAACATGGTCACGCACCCGGCCCGACATGTCGGCGACAAGTGCGCGGAAGATGGCATCCTTCGAATCGAAATAGGTATAAAAACTGCCAAGCGCCGTACCGGCGCGGCGGGTGATGTCGCTGATCGAGGCATCGTGGAAACCACGCTCGCCAAATTCGATCGCCGCGGCGTCGAGCAATTTGCGCAGCGTTCGCCGCCCGCGCTCGGTGCGCGGCGCCTTTTCCGGGTTACCGGCATCTTCTGCTGCTGATCGCGGCTCGTCCATAGCTGCCCCTGCGTCCTTCCCGCTCCATTCGCCCGCACCGCCATCGTGGCTTTTCCGCACCACTGGCAAGCAAAAAACGTTCGGTACAACTTCCAAGTTGAAACTTGGTTCACCTTTCATTATTGGACGTGCCGCGGCTTGGCAAGCACCGGGCCCAAAAAGAATGACAAGGGTGGCGAGGGGTCACCCGTCCATTGGGAGACTCTTCATGCGTCCTTTCGCCCGCCAGCTTCGCCGTGCCGTCCTCGCCACGAGCGCGCTTTCGCTGCTCGCCTTCGCGCCGACCGCCGCTTTCGCACAGGACGAAGGCGCGAGCGCCGACGCCGACGATGGCGACATCATCGTCACCGCACGCCGTCGCGACGAGCGGCTGATCGACGTGCCGATCGCGGTCACCGCGATTTCAGGCGCCGCACTCGAAGCCGCAGGCGCGATCGACATCACCGATGTCCAGAATCAGGCGCCGAACGTCACGCTCGAAAATTCGCGCGGCACCAATTCGACCCTCACCGCCTTCATCCGCGGCGTCGGCCAGCAGGATCCGGTTCCGGGTTTTGAGGCCGGGGTCGGCATCTATCTCGACGATGTCTATCTCAACCGCCCGCAAGCCGCGGTGCTCGATATTTACGACGTCGAACGCATCGAAGTGCTGCGCGGGCCGCAGGGCACGCTTTACGGCCGCAACACCATCGGCGGCGCGATCAAATATGTCACCAGGCGCCTGCCTGCCGACTTCTCGCTCAAGCTGCGCGGCACCTATGGCAGCTATGATCAGGCCGACGGCGTCCTGACCGTCAGCGCGCCGGTCGGCGACATGCTGCGCGTCGGTGGTTCGGTCGCGCGGCTGTCGCGCGGCGGCTTCGGCGACAATCTCAACATTCCGGGTGTCGAAAATTACAACAAGGATGTCTGGGCGGCGCGCGGCACGGTCGAATTCGGTTCGCCCGACGACCGCTTCCTCGTTCGCCTGTCGGGCGATTACACCCGCGACAAGTCCGACCCGCGCAACGGCCACCGCCTCCTCCCCAGCCTGCTTACCGGGGCGCCTGTGCTGGGCGATGTCTACGACACCCGCGCCGGGCTCAACAATCCGAAGCAGGACGTCGAGGCCTATGGTTTCGCAATGAACGTCCGCGCCGCGCTGTCGGACGAACTGACACTGCGTAGCATCTCGTCATTCCGCAAGGACACGAGCTTCACTCCCATCGATTTCGACGCACTGCCGACGGTCGATGTCGATGTGCCGGCGGTTTATCGCAACGAACAGATCAGCCAGGAATTCCAGCTTCTCTATGAAAGCGACCGGCTGAGCGGGCTCCTCGGCTTCTATTATCTCGACGCCAAGGCCGCGACCGCGTTCGACGTCATCCTCGCGACCACCGGGCCGCTGCTGCCGTCGCCCGCCACGCTGCCGGTCTCCGCCGGCTTCGGACAGCTGACTGCAGGGGACGTACGGACCGAAACATGGTCGGTGTTCGGCGATTTCACCTTCGACATCAACGATTGGCTCAGCGTCTCGGCGGGCGGACGCTTCACGCGCGACACGCGCGAATCGACGATCCTGAAAGTGAACCGGTTCGGCGGCGCGTCGCCGCAATTCGGCGGCAACGGGGCCAATTTTGGCGCACCGCTCACTAATTTCCACGGCAAGGCAACCTTCGAGAAATTCACGCCGCGCGCCTCGGTATCGGTCAAACCCAGCGAGGATATGCTCGTCTATGCCTCTTACTCAAAGGGCTTCAAGGGCGGCGGCTTCGACCCGCGCGGCGACGCCAGCCGCACGCCGAACACCGATGGCGTCGCTGGCCCCCCGACCTATCAGGAAATCTACGACTTCTTCCTGTTCGAGCCTGAAACGGTCGACAGCTATGAAGTCGGGATCAAGGGTACCGTCCTCGACCGCGCGGTCACCTATGCGCTGACCGGTTTCTATGCCGACTATAAAAATGTCCAGATACCGGGATCGGTTGGGGTCGATGCCAATAATGACGGCGTGTTCGAAGGTTTCGCCGGTGTCACCACCAACGCCGCCGCCGCGAGCTTCAAGGGTGTCGAGGCCGAAGTGCAGGCGCGTTTCGCGCGTGACTTCGCAGGCGCCGGGTCACAGATCACGCTCGGCGGCACGCTCGGCTATATCGACGCACAATATGACGAGTTCAACACGATCATCGCCGGCGCGGCGGTCGATGTCTCCGATTTCCGCGCGATCCAGAACACGCCGAAATGGACAGCGGCAGGCACGCTGGGCGTCAGCCTTCCGATGATGGGCGGCATGATCGGCACCTCGACGACGCTCTCTTATCGCAGCAAGACCAACCAGTTCGAAACGCCGAGTCCGTTCCTCGACCAAAAGGGCTATACGCTGCTCGACGCGAGCATCGTGTGGACCGCTGAGGACGATCGTTTCAGCCTGGGCCTCCACGGCAAGAATCTGACCGACAAGCAATATATCACCTCGGGCTATCAGTTCGCGGCGGGCAATGCGATCACCGGCCAGCCGATCCTGAGCCCCACGGGCAACATCACCCCGACGCTCGGCCGCGAGGGCGTGGTCACCGCCTTCTACGGCAACCCGCGCCAGATCTTCGTCACCGGCACGGTGAAGTTCTGACAGTCACTCGACGTCATTGCGAGGAGCGAAGCGACGCGGCAATCCAGAGTGTGTACAAGCCGCCCTGGATTGCTTCGCTTCGCTCGCAATGACGGAAACTACGACCAAGTGCGATCAACCCGCCAGCGGCGGTGCGCCCGTCGGCGCCACCATCCGCTCGCCGTCGATGACGATCGGGCTCGCGAGCCCGTCGACGAATGCACCATCGGGGCGGAAACGCATCCCGCGCGCCTGAACCTGCGGATTGGCAAACACCCCGGCGAGGTCATTGATCGGTCCCGCGGGGACGTCCTCGGCTTCCAGCGCATCCGACAAGGGCTGTGCGTCCCACCCCGCGATCTTCGCCGCCAGCATCGGAATCAATTCGCGCCGATTCGCGAGCCGCGCCGAATTATTCGCAAAGCGTGCGTCCTCGGCCCAGCCGGGCTCGCCCAATATCGTGCACAGCTTGTGAAACTGGCGATCATTGCCGACCGCGATCACCAACTGGCCGTCGGCGGTCGCGAACGCCTGATAGGGCACGACATTGGCGTGGCCATTGCCCATGCGTGACGGCGACACCCCGCTCGCCAGATAATTGGCCGCCTGATTGGCGAGTACCCCGACCTGACAATCGAGCAGCGCCATGTCGATATGCGCGCCCTTTCCGGTGACGTCACGGCGTCGCAAGGCGGCAAGAATCGCGACAGTCGAATACATGCCGGTGAAGACATCGGCATAGGCGATTCCGGCCTTTTGCGGCGCACCATCGGGTTCGCCGGTCAGCGACATCGCGCCGCCCATCGCCTGGATGATGAAATCATAGCCCGCGCGGTGGGCATAGGGGCCGGTCTGTCCGAAGCCGGTGATCGAACAGACAATCAGCTGCGGAAAATCGGCGCAAAGCGTCGCCGGGTCGAGCCCATATTTGGCGAGCCCGCCCAGCTTGTAGTTTTCGATGACGACATCGGCATCGGCGATCAGCGCACGGACCTCAGCCTGCCCCTCGGCGGTCGCAATGTCGATCGCAACCCCCGACTTGCCGCGATTGGTGCTGTGATAATAGGCCGCACCCAGATTCGCGCCATCGTCGCCCATGATGAAGGGCGGGCCCCAGCTACGCGTGTCGTCGCCGACGCCGGGGCGCTCGACCTTGACCACCTCGGCGCCCAGGTCGGCGAGCAATTGCCCGCACCATGGCCCCGCGAGAACCCGCGCCAGTTCGACGACGCGGATTCCCGCCAGCGGCGTGGGCCCGAAGCCCGCCGGTGCCTCAGCCAAAAGCGGGGATGCCGGTGATTGCGCGGCCGAGGATCAGCGCATGGACGTCATGCGTCCCTTCATAGGTGTTCACCGTCTCGAGATTCACCGCATGGCGGATCACATGATAGTCGGCCGAAATGCCGTTGCCGCCGTGCATATCGCGCGCGACGCGGGCGATATCGAGCGCCTTGCCGCAATTGTTGCGCTTGAGCAGGCTGATCGCGTCGGGAATGAGCCGACCTTCGTCGATCAACCGGCCGACGCGCAGCGCCGTTTGCAGCCCCAATGCAATTTCGGTGAGCATGTTGGCGAGCTTGAGCTGGACGATCTGGTTCGCCGCGAGCGGACGCCCGAACTGCTTGCGGTCGAGCGTATATTGGCGCGACGCCTCATAGCAGAATTCGGCGGCGCCCATCGCGCCCCAGCCAATGCCGTAACGCGCGCGGTTGAGACAGCCGAAGGGGCCTTTGAGCCCCGACACTTCGGGAAGCAGCGCATCTTCGCCGACTTCGACCCCGTCCATCACAATCTCGCCGGTGATCGATGCGCGAAGGCTCACCTTGCCCTCGATCTTCGGCGCCGACAGACCCTTCATGCCCTTTTCGAGCAGGAAGCCGCGAATCGCGCCGTCGTGCGCGTCGGACTTCGCCCAGACGACGAAAACATCGGCGATCGGCGAGTTGGTGATCCACATTTTCGCGCCCTTGAGGCGGTATCCGCCCGCAATCTTCTCGGCGCGGGTGCGCATGCCGCTCGGGTCGCTGCCCGCATCGGGTTCGGTCAGGCCGAAGCAGCCGATAAGTTCGCCCGACGCGAGCCCGGGCAGGAAGCGCTGCTTCTGCTCTTCGCTGCCATAGGCGTTGATCGGGTGCATCACGAGCGAGCTTTGCACCGAACAGGCCGAACGATAGCCCGAATCGACGCGCTCGACTTCGCGCGCGATAAGCCCGTAGCTGACATAATTGAGCCCCGCGCCGCCATATTTCGGGTCGATCGTCGCGCCAAGCAGCCCGAGTGCGCCCATTTCGCGCATGATCTCGCGATCGAAACGCTCGTCGAGAAAGGCCGAGGTGACGCGCGGCAGCAGTTCGGCTTCGGCGTAGCTGCGCGCGGTATCGCGCACCATCCGCTCTTCTTCGCTGAGTTCGGCATCGAGTTGCAACGGGTCGAACGGATCGAGCGCCTCGATGCGCTGTTCATCGGCGTGGGCCATATCGGTGAGCTTTCTCTGCGGCGAGCAGCCCTCCCGGGACGCACGCTATGGTGTCGGTTCGGCCTCTTTGCGGGCCATTGCGGCAGCGGGACTGTCGCGTGGCTCCAATATCGCCGCGGTCTCGATCAGGTCAAGCGCGCGCCGCGCTTCATGATAGCGGCGCGCATCGATCAGCCAGTCATTCGCAGCAGCCGCGCCCGGCATCGCCTGTACCTCTTCGATCGCCTTGTCGACCTGCCCGCCCGCCAGATAGCGGCGTGCTCGCTCAAGTCGTTCCGATGCGCGCGGCGATTGCGTTCCCGCAGGCCGCACGACAAACAATTCGGACAATTCGCGGCGCAGACCGGTCCACAGGCTACCGCTGCCCTCGCTCCGTCCGACCAGATGGGGCGACAGTGCGTCGAGTTCGGCGCGCAATTGTTCAAGCGTTACGGGCTCGCGCGAGGTTTCGATAATCGTCTTGACCGCATTGGGCTGATCGTCGCCGAAGCGCAGCCGCAATTGCGCCTCAAGATAGCCAAGCGACAACCCGCGATCGATCGCACGGCGCACCGCAAAGGCGACCAGCAGCCCTTCGGCGCGCGAGGCATTGCCCGACGCCGATGCTGCCTCGAGGGTGATGCGCGACAATCTTTGTTCGAGGTCGGCCACCCGCGCCGCGAGCGCGTCGGCGCCATCGACCGGCGTGACAACCAGCGGGACCTGACCGCCACTCGCCGGATCGCCCGCCACCACCACCGCGCCGCCGCTGGACGCGTCGGCGACTTTCGTTGCCGTCTCTGCATTCTTATCGGTGAGCCAGCGGTTCATCGCCCAGCCGCCGCCGGCAATGCCGATCAGCACCAGGATGAAGGCACCGATGGCGAGGGCGCGGAAGGAAAGCCCCCGTCTCGGGGCCACACCATCCGCTGGCGAGGACGTGTCGATAGTATCGATTGCCATATGTCTCTTTCGAACGACCCTATTTTTGGCCCTTGTGGCACAAAGCATGCGCCTCTGCCAACAATGCCGCATCGTCGGGGCGCTCGGCAACCCCTATGGCAGCCCAGCCCGCACCCGCCGCCGCCGCGACCTTCGGGCTGATCGCGGCGAGCCGTAAATGCGCACGAGATCCGCCGACAAGCTCGGAAATCCGTGCCGCGCCGCGCGTCGAATGCGCGAGCAGCACCGCCGGCGCAGCGATCATCTGCCCCCACTCCGGTGCGGGATCGATCGGATCGACCGCATAGCAGGGGAGCGGCACCAGCGTCGCGCCCAGCGTATCGAATATCGACCGGTCGCGCGCGCAAAGCCATAATATATTGTGGATATTTCGCGACGTCATGGTGCCAAGAAGGTCTTGCCCGTCGGTGGATCCAGTCATTTCAACGGGCAACCCCGCAGCCTCCAGCGCAGCCGCGGTCGCCGACCCGACAGCATAGACGGGCAGCGACGCCAGTCGCGCAAGATCGGGGCCCGCGAGGCGGGCCGCCTGCGCGCTGGTCACAAGCAAAGCGTCGAAACATTCTATCGCAGGAGCTGTCCAGGCCAGGGGCGCCGCCGTAAACAGCGGCAAATAATGGGCATCAAGCCCCAGCGCTTTTGCCCGCCCGACCGTCGCCGCGCCGCCCGGATCGGGGCGGGTGACGATCAGCGGCAAGCCAGCTCTCATGCCGAAAACAGGCGCCGCACCGCTTCGGGCGCCTCATCGAGCAGGCGGTGCGCCAGCGCCCCGGCGTCGCCCGCGCCGGTCACCAGCACATGCCCCGCGGCATGTTCGGCGCCATCGTCCGAAAAAATCTCGGCATCGAGGCGCAGCGATCCGTCGGCACGAAAATGCGCATAGGCCGCAACCGGCGAGCGGCAATCGCCACCCAACGCCGCCAGAAAAGCGCGCTCAGCAGCGACGGCGACATGGGTCGGCGTATGATCGATCGCCGCGATCAGCGCGCGCACTTTATCGTCGTCGGACCGACATTCGATCCCGATCGCGCCCTGCGATGCCGCGGGCAGCAACAGGTCGGCGCCCTGCACCGCGCCGATGTCGAACATTTCCAGCCGGTCTAGCCCGGCGGCGGCGAGGAGGGTCGCATCGACATCACCCGCCGCGAGCTTGCCCAGCCGCGTCGCGACATTGCCGCGCAGCAGCGTGGTGACGATATCGGGGCGCAGCCGCTTCACCTGCGCGGCGCGACGCGGGCTGCTCGTCCCCAGTCGCGCGCCATGGGGCAGGTCGGCGATGCTCACGGCATCCACGCCTTCGCGCACGACCAGCCGGTCACGCGGATCGGCGCGCTCGAGCATCGCGACGAGCGCGAAACGCGGATCGCGAAGCGTTTCGACGTCCTTCAGCGAATGAACCGCGATGTCGATTTCATCGGCGTCGAGCGCCGCGTCGAGCTCGCGCGTCCACAATGCCTTGCCGCCAACCTCGGCCAGCGCGCGGTCCTGGATACGGTCGCCGGTCGCGGTCATCGGGACGATTTGCAGCGTGTCGGGCGCGATACCATGCACCGCAATCAGCGCCGAAGCCGCCATATTCGCCTGTGCCAGCGCGAGCGGCGACGCGCGCGTGCCGATGCGCAGCGGGTTTTCAGCAGTAGGAAGATCGGTCATGCGATGCTGCTAGGGCTTGCGCGCGCGAAAAGAAAGACAGGGGATTCTGGGAACCGCCGCAGACATACCCGTCGCCCCCGCGAAAGCGGGGGCCGCTGGCAGCCTTGCCCAGCCCGCGCTGCGTAGGCCGATGACGGCCCCCGCTTTCGCGAGGGCGACGGATATAGCGCCTCTGCGCGCAGCTTCTCATTCATCCGCCGCTTGCCCCCGTGCGCTCTACGCGCGTAAGGAACCCGCAACATTATGACCATCATCCTTGGCCTGGAATCGAGCTGCGACGAAACCGCGGCGGCGCTCGTCGATAGCGATCGGCGCGTCCTCGCGCACCGCGTCGCGGGGCAAGAGGCCGAACATAGCCCCTATGGCGGCGTCGTTCCCGAGATCGCCGCGCGCGCGCATGTCGACCGCCTCGCGCCGATTGTCGAAGGCGTGCTCCAGGACGCCGGTCTCACGCTCGCCGATGTCGATGCGATCGCCGCGACCGCCGGTCCCGGCCTGATCGGCGGCGTCATGGTCGGGCTCGTCACCGGCAAAGCGCTCGCGCACGCGGCGAACAAGCCGCTGATCGCGGTCAATCATCTCGAGGGTCACGCGCTGTCGCCGCGGCTGGTCGCGCCCGAGCTGCAATTTCCCTATCTGCTGCTGCTCGTCTCGGGCGGCCATTGCCAGCTGCTGCTCGTCAAGGGCGTCGGCGACTATCGCCGCCTTGCCACCACGATCGACGACGCCGCGGGCGAAGCCTTCGACAAGACCGCCAAGCTGCTCGGTCTCGGCTATCCCGGCGGCCCCGCGGTCGAACGCATCGCACAGCAGGGCGACCCGCGCGCCGTGCCGCTTCCGCGTCCGCTGATCGGCAGCGCCGAACCGCATTTCTCCTTCGCCGGACTCAAAAGCGCTGTCGCGCGCGCATCGGTGTCGGGCGCGCATAGCGTCCCCGACCTCGCCGCCTCATTCCAGCAGGCGGTCGTCGACTGCCTCGTCGATCGCAGCCGCATCGCACTGACCGCCTGCCCCGAAGCCACCGCCTTCGTCGTCGCGGGCGGAGTCGCCGCCAATGGCGCGATTCGCGGCGCGCTCACCGAACTCGCGGCGCGCTTCGACAAGCCGTTTGTCGCGCCGCCCTTGTGGCTGTGCACCGACAATGGTGCGATGATCGCCTGGGCGGGCGCCGAGCGTTTCGCCGCCGGGCTCACCGATCCGCTGTCGGTCGCTGCCCGCCCGCGCTGGCCGCTCGACCCCGAAGCCGAAGCCGTGCGCGGCGCCGGAGTGAAAGCATGACGTCACATTATTCGCGTTTCGGCGTCGTCGGCGGCGGCGCCTGGGGCACCGCGCTCGCGCAGCTTCTAGCCGCCGAGGGCGCCCCCGTCCGCCTTTGGGCGCGCGAGCAAGAGGTCGTCGCGGCGATCAACGCCGAACATCGCAATCCCCTGTTCTTGCCGAACAGCGCGCTGTCGCCCTCGCTGACCGCCACCGCCGACCTTGCCGACCTCGCGCCATGCGACGCGCTGCTCATCGTCGTCCCCGTCCCCTATTTGCGCGCGGTCCTCGCCGATCTTCCTGCGGGCGACGCGCCGCTGATCTTCTGCAGCAAGGGGATGGAGGCGGGCAGCTTCGCTTTCCCGATCGACATCGCGCGCGACATCGCGACATCACGGCCGCATGCCGTGCTGTCGGGACCGACCTTCGCGCATGAGGTCGCCGCCGGGCTCCCAACCGCAATCACGCTGGCCGCCGCCAACCCCGATATCGCCACCGCAATCGCGGGCTCGCTCGCGCGGCCGCATTTCCGCCCCTATGTCTCAACCGACGTCATCGGCGCCGAGATCGGCGGCGCGGTCAAGAATATCCTCGCGATCGCCTGCGGCATCGTCGACGGCGCCGGGCTCGGGCTCAACGCCCGCGCCGCGCTGATCAGCCGCGGCTTTGCCGAAATGACGCGCTTTGGCCTGTCGCGCGGCGCGCAGGCCGAAACCCTCGCCGGGCTCGCCGGGCTCGGCGATCTCGTCCTCACCTGCACCTCATCCAATTCGCGCAACTTCTCGCTCGGCCAGGGCCTGGGTCGCGGCGAAGCCGCCGCAACGCTGATGGCCGACCGCCGCACCGTCGCCGAGGGGGCATTCAGCGCGCCCGTCGTTGCAGCTGCCGCGCGCGCCGATGGCATCGACATGCCAATCACCGACGCCGTCGCCCGCCTCGTCGCGGGAGAGATCCGCGTGAGCGATGCCGTTCAGGCGCTGCTCAGCCGCCCGCTGCGACCCGAGGGCCGGTGACGATGCTTATTCAGACGATACACATTCAATTGCCTGCCCCCACACGCCAAGCTAGACTGCCCTTCCGGGTGCAGCAGCAGGGGCGCAAGGCTTGAGCCAGACGGACAGCGCAGCCGCGCCCTCATCACCCGACACCCCGCCGCGCGACGCCGACACCGCGGCGCTGGCAAAGGGCGGACGCACCAATTTCTTCGGATTCATCCTGCGCCTCATCGCGCGCCTGCCCTTTCTCTATGTTGCCGGCCGCTGGTACGGGCCTGAGGCGGTCGGGCGCTTCGCCTTTGCCGTGCTCGTCATCGAACTGGTCGCGCAGCTCGCGACACTCGGCCTCAAACGCGGCCTCGCCGAACAGCTGAGCGCCCCCGGGGCCGATCATCGCATCGTCGTATGGGACGGCATATTCGTAGCCTTCCTCGCTTCGGCGTTCGGATCGCTGATCCTCTTCTTCCTGCCGGAACTCATGTACCCTGCGGGCGGGATCGACAGCACCGACCGCTGGATGGCGTTCCTCGTCTTTGCCATCGCGGGCGCCGAAGTCGCGCTCGCCGCCTGCGCCTATCGCTTCGATATCGGCGCGACGGTGCGCGCGCGGGCGATCGTCGAACCGTGGGTGATCAGCATCGCCGCCGCCGGATTCTGGTTCGTGTCGGTCCGCGACGGGCTGATGCTATCCTATGCCGCCGCGATGGTCGGCGCCTTCCTGACCGCGCTCTGGCCGATGATCCGCCATTATGGCGGCCCCGGCGTGTGGCGGCCGCACCCCGCGCATCTGATCGCAGTCGCACGGCGGAACGCCCCGCTGGCCGCCGCCGATGCGATCGAATGGGGGACGCGCCGGCTCGATCTGTTCATCCTCGGCCAGTTCACCTCGCCGACGATCTACGGCATTTATTATATGGCGCAGCAGGTCGCGTCGCTGCCGCAGAAGCTCAAGACCAGCTTCGAGCCGATCCTTGGCCCCGTCATCACCCGCAACCTCGCCGAAAATCGTCTCGACGCCGTAGCCGCCCAAGTGAGTCAGGTCGGTTTCTGGATTATCGCTGCGCAAACCGGCGTCGCGCTCGCGCTTGGTATCCCGGGCGAAGCGGTGATGGGCCTCGTCGGCCCCGAATTCGTCAGCGGCACCGCAGCGCTCGCCTTCCTGCTCGCCGCCGAGGTCGTCGCGGCGACCGCAGTCGTCAGCGAAGCCGCGCTCGTCTATGTCGCGCGCCATCGCAATCTGCTGATCAGCCTCGCGACGCTCGCGCTGCAGGCGATTTTCAGCGTTGCGCTGATCCTGATCGCCAAATCGATGGGATGGCCGCCCATCACCTATGCCGCCGCGGTCGCGCTGGCGCTGATGCTCGCGCTGGGTTTCGCTTCCGTCACCAAGGCGTGGCTGCTCGGCCGCCTGCTCGGCACCCCGGTCAACAGCCTGCGCTGGGCGCTCGTCTGGGCCACCGCGGGCGCCGCAGTGCTCGGCTGGGGAGCCACCCAGCTTCCCGAATGGGCCGAACTGTTGATCGGCGTTCCGGTGATCCTCGGCATCTATGCCTGGCTGATCTGGACCCGCGGTTTCGGCCCCGCCGACCGCGCGCTGTTCAAGAAACATCCTGAAGAGGCTGCGGCGGATTAGCTAGTCATCCCGGTATCGCCGGGATGACTATAGAATCTTACGCCAGACGCGCGGCAATCTTCGCCTTGAGATCGGTCTGCGCCCGCGGACCGACCTGCGCGATAATTTCGCGCGCGCATACCGCGCCCATCGTCAGGCAATCGGTCATCGAGCGCCCCTGAGCATGACCCGACAGGAAACCCGCCGCGAACAAATCGCCTGCGCCGGTGGTGTCGACGACCTCGTCGATCGGCTCGGCGCCGACTTCGGTCCGCACGCCGCCGGTTAGCGCGATTGCGCCATGCGCACCGCGTGTTACGACGAGCAGCGGCACCTGCGCCGCGACACTCGCCACGGCGGCTTCGAAATCTTCGGTTTCAGCGAGCGCGCAAATCTCGACCTCGTTCGCGAACAGGATGTCGAACAGTCCCTCGGCGATCAGCGCGCGAAAATCGGCGCCGTGGCGATCGATGATAAAGGCGTCGGACAGGGTGAAGGCGACCTTGCGCCCCGCTGCGCGCGACACGTCGATCGCACGGCGCATCGCTGCGCGCGACAGTTCGGGATCCCACAAATAGCCCTCGAGATAGAGAATTTCCGAATCGGCGATCCACGCCTCGTCGATCATCGCCTGTTCGAGCAGATGGCTCGCGCCGAGGAAGGTGTTCATCGTCCGCTGTCCGTCGGGGGTGACGAGGATCAGGCAGCGCGCGGTCGGCGCGCCTTCGGCCAGCGGCGGGGTTTCATAGGCGACACCCAACGCGCGCAGATCGTGAGTGAACACATGCCCAAGCTGATCGTCAGCGACCTGCCCGATAAAGCTGCAGCGCTGGCCCAGCACAGCCATGCCCGCGAGGGTATTCGCTGCGGAACCGCCCGACATTTCAATCGCCGGGCCCATCGCGCTATATAGACGCTCCGCCTCTTCGGCATCGATCAGCCGCATCGACCCTTTGGTCAGGCCTTCGGATGTGATGAGCGCATCATCGGCGCGGGCAATGACATCGACGATCGCATTGCCGATGGCAACAACGTCGAAACGGGCGGTGGAGGCCATGAAAATTCCTGTCGGTGAGGGAAAAGATTGCGCGCGGCTTTAGGGATGGCGGCGCATCAAGGCAAGCGCGGCGCTTGACGCAGGCCGTCCCCCCGCGCCATCCCCTGTAAATGACCCGCACCGTCCACGCTTTTCTCCTCGCGCTCAAGGATTTGCCGCACCCGCGCGTGCTTCGTATTCTCGCGCTGAGCCTCGCGCTTACCTTGCTGCTTCTCGCCGCCAGCGGCGCCGCAATCTTCTTCGCCGCGCGATGGGGGCTCGAACAGGGCCGATGGCTGGATGGCAGCGGCCTCGACATGGCGGGCATCCTTATCGCGCTGGGGTTGATCGCGGGTGGCTGGCTGCTCTTTCGTACCGTCGCAATCGTCGTCGTCGGCCTCTTCGCCGATGCAATCGTCGCCGATATCGAAGAGCGCCACTATCCGGGCGCCGCGCAGAGCGCGGTCGAGGTCGGATGGCGTCAAAACATCATGCTGGCGCTGGCATCCCTCGCACGCGTGATCGTCGGCAACCTGATCGCGATGCCCTTTTATATCCTGTTGCTCGTAACCGGAGTCGGCACGGTATTGCTCGCGCTGGCGGTCAACGCCGTCCTACTGGGCCGCGATCTTGAGGCGATGATTGGCGCGCGACACCCCGCCCGGCCGCGACTCGACCGGTCGGCGCGTTGGTCGCTCGGCCTGCTGTCTGCCGCAAGCTTCCTGGTCCCCGTCGCCAATTTGTTGGCGCCCATCCTCAGCGCCGCTATGGCCGTCCACCTGTTCCATCTGCGTAGCGACAACGAAAAGCGGGGCCTATCATGATTCGAAACCCGATAACGCAAGACTGGCGCCTGAAGGCGAGTGTCGGGCTCGCCTTCCTACTCGCGGGCTGCTCGGGCGCCGCGATCCCGCGTGCAACCCCGCCGCGCGCCACCGCGCCGCCGCCGACGATCGTCAAGCCGGTACAGAATAACAATCTGATCGGCAACAGCGCCGACGCGATCGGTCAGATGTTCGGCAAACCGCGCCTCGACGTCGCCGAGGGTGCCGGCCGCAAGCTGCAATTCGCCGGCACCGCCTGCACCCTCGACATTTATTTCTATGCCGCGCGCGCCGGCGCCGCCCCGGTAGCCACCCATGTCGACGCCCGCACCCCCGACGGTCGCGATGCCGAAGTCAACGGCTGCGCCAACACGCTGCGACGCTAGCTGGCGTCATAGCGCCAGTTCGGCGAGCGCCCATCGCGCGGCGTCGGCGACCATATCCGATTCATCCGCAGCCAGCCGCTCAAGCACCGGCAGGAAGCGCGCATCGCCGCTGTTGCCTGCTGCGATCGCGGCATTGCGCACCATCCGGTTCCGCCCGATCCGCTTGATCGGTGATCCCGAGAATATTGCGCGAAACTCGGTGTCATCAAGCGCCAGCAAATCGCCCAGCGACGGCGCCACCAGCTCGGCCCGCGGCAGGAAGGCGCGGTGTCGCGCCGCCGTGTCGGCGAATTTGTTCCACGGGCACACCGCGAGGCAATCGTCGCAGCCATAGATGCGGTTGCCGATCGCACGGCGAAACTCGACCGGAATCGGCCCGTCATGCTCGATGGTGAGGTAAGAGATGCAGCGCCGCGCATCGACGCGGTACGGTGCGGGAAACGCCTGCGTCGGGCACGCATCCTGGCACGCCGAACAACTGCCGCAACGATCGCGCCCCGGCTGGCTCGATGCCAGATCGAGCGTCGTGTAAATCGCCCCCAGAAACAGCCAGCTGCCATGGTCGCGACTGACCAAATTGCTATGCTTGCCCTGCCAGCCGAGCCCCGCAGCCTCCGATAGTGGCTTTTCCATCACCGGCGCGGTGTCGACGAACACCTTGACCTGGGCATCCTTCACTTCAGCGACCAGCCAGCGCGCGACCGCCTTCAACGCCTTTTTGACGACGTCATGATAATCGGCGCCCTGCGCATAGACCGAGATTCGCCCATGTGTCGCATGCTCCGCCAGCGCCAGCGGGTCGTGCGTCGGCGCGTAGCTCATGCCCAAAGCGATCACCGACCGCACTTCAGGCCACAGCCCCTTGGGCGAGCCGCGCTGCGCCGCGCGGCTTTCCATCCAGATCATGTCGCCATGGCACCCATCGGCGAGCCATTCGCCCAACCGCGCCGCAGTCTGCGGCGCTGCATCGGCATCGGCGATGCCGAACGCGACAAAGCCGTGCGTGCGCGCGACATCGGCAAGCCGCTGTTCCAGCGATGACGTTTCCGGCGAGGGCAAGGGGTTCGCAACCATTGGCGCTCTATACGCCAAGCGCTTGTCCGTGCCATAGTTTGCACGTGCAATGATCGGGGACCGGGGTTTGAGCGATTATAGCGTCGAGGCGACAGGCCTCACCAAATATTTCGGCGCCTTCAAGGCGGTCGACAATGTGTCGCTCGAAGTGCCGACGGGCAGCATCTACGGCGTCCTCGGCCCCAATGGTGCAGGCAAGACGACGACGCTGCGCATGATGTTGGGAATCATCGACCCCGACGCAGGCAGCAGCCGCCTCTTCGGCGATCAGCGGCCGCAGGCGGTGCGCCACCGCATCGGCTATCTGCCCGAAGAACGTGGACTGTATCCCGGCATGAAAGCACGCGAAGCGATCGCCTTCATGGGCGCGCTGCGCGGCCTCGACTGGCGCGAGGGACGCCGCCGCGCCGCGACCTTCATGACCGAACTTGGTCTCGAACGCGTGATCGACGAGAAAATCCGCAAAATGTCGAAGGGCATGGCGCAGATGGTCCAGCTGATCGGATCAATCGTTCATGCCCCCGACCTGATCGTCCTCGATGAACCTTTCTCGGGGCTCGACCCGGTCAATCAGGAACGGCTCGAACTGCTGGTGAAGCGCGAGCGCGACCGTGGCGCAACGATTCTCTTCTCCACCCATGTCATGGCGCACGCCGAGCGCCTGTGCGACCGGATCGCGATCATCGCGCGGTCGCAGCGCCGCTTCGAAGGCACGGTCGATGAAGCCCGCGCGCTATTGCCGATGCAGGTGCGCTATACCCCGCGCGACAGCCGCGATGCTGCGGGAATCGCCGCAATCCTGCCGGCTACCGCCGAACGGCACGGCGACGCTTGGCATTTCGCGATTGAAGACGCCGATGTCGAACCCCTGCTCTCGCGAATCACCGCCAGCGGCCATGGCGTCACCGGCCTGTCGATCACCCGCCCCGCACTCCACGACGCCTTCGTCCATATCGTCCGTCAGGTGGATGCGGGCTTCGCCGCCGATGCGACCTGCGACGCGGTGCAGGAGGCGCTGGCATGACCCCTTTTCTGCGCAGCATGTTCGTCGTCGCGCGCCGTGACCTGATCTCGATCGTCGCGACGCCGACCTTCCTCCTCTTCCTCTTCGCGCCCTTGTTCATGCTCGCGGTCGGCGCGCTTGGCGGCATGGGCGCGTCGCAGCTCGCCGACAGCGCGCGGGGCGCGGGCCGGATCGTCGCGGTGATCGATGCGTCCGACATCGAGGCGGCGCGCGACGCCGATGCACGGCTGCGCACCGCCTTCGGTCGCCCACCCGCAACGCTCGAGCTGCGCGTTGCCGGGCCGGTCCCCGCCGACCCCGTCGCCATCGCGCGCGAAAAGGGCAGCGACACTTATGCGGTGCTGAGCGGCCCGCTCGCCACCCCGCGCATCGTCGAACGCGAGCCGGACAGCAGCGCCGGCCGTTATCTCGCCCTGCTCGCGAGCGAGGTTTTGCGGACTCGCACCACCGGCGCAGCCCCACCGATCACCCCGCGCTTTGAGAATCTTGCGAGCGGCGGAACCAGCATCGCGGCGCAGCAGTCGATGGGCTTCGCCGCAGTCTTTGCAATCTTCCTCCTTACCCTCCTCCTCGCCGGCCAGACCGTCGGCTCGCTCGCCGAGGAAAAGGGCAATAAGGTCATCGAAATCCTCGCCGCGGCGGTTCCGCTCGAAAGCGTGTTTCTTGGCAAGCTGCTCGGTATGCTCGGGGTCGCGATTCTCTTCATCGCCTTTTGGGGCGGTGTTGCGGTCGCGGGCGGGTTCGCCTTCGCGACACAGATCGATCCCGCGGCCATCGCCGCCGCCGGAGCGGCGAGCAAGCCCGCGATCGCCCTGACCGCCGCACCGGCCAGCGGCTGGGCCTTTTTTCTCGGCGTCGGATTTTGCTATTTCCTCCTCGCCTTCCTGTTGCTCGGCGCGGTCTTCCTGGGTGTCGGCGCCCAAGCGGCGACGGTGCGCGAGATTCAGATGCTCAGCCTGCCGATCACCATTTTCCAGGTCGGAATGTTCAGCCTGTCGGCCGCAGCGGCAGGCGCGCCGGGCAGCAATCTTGCACGCTTTGCGCAAATTTTCCCTTTCTCCTCGCCCTTTGCGATGGCGGCACGCGCGGCGACCGACGAAGCTAGGGCGGTGCATCTTCTCGCGCTCGGCTGGCAGGCGATCTGGGTCGCAATCGTCATCTTCCTGTCGGTACGGCTGTTCCGCGCCGGGGTGCTGAACAGCGGCGGCGGCTGGAAATTCTGGCGGCGGTCGCGCGCGGCGGCGGACGGAGAGGCCAGCTTGTCCCAGCGTCATTGACAAAGCTGTCAACAGTGGCATTCTGCAACTGATCGAGCCGACGGCGGCAAACGCTGCGGCGAGTCTAGCAGAGAGAGGATGTCCCCGATGGCGACCGCAGCCAAGCCCCAAGTGACCACCGACCCCTATGATATGAGCCCCGCCGCGATCTATTCCGAGGATCGCTGGCAACAGCCTTTTGCCGAGCTGCGCGCGATGGGCGGCATTTACAAGGTCGAGGACAGCGTCCACGGTCCCCATTGGAACATATCGAGTCACCAGGCGATCCAGCATGTCGAGGCGCTGCCCGACATTTACAGCTCGTCGTGGGAATATGGCGGGATCACCATTCTCGACCGCGACGAGGCCGAAGAGTTTCGCCTGCCGATGTTCATCGCGATGGACCGGCCGCAACACACCGACCAGCGCCGCACCGTCGCCCCTGCCTTCACCCCCGCCGAAATGACGCGCCTGTCCGAAGATATTCGCCGCCGCACCGGCGAGGTACTCGACAGCCTGCCCTGGGACGCCGAGTTCGACTGGGTCGACCGCGTGTCGATGGAGCTGACGACGCAGATGCTCGCGATCCTGTTCGATTTCCCGTGGGAAGACCGTCGCAAGCTGTCCGAATGGTCCGACTGGATGGGCGATGTCGAACTCGCACAAAAACCCGAACTTCGCGAACAGCGCCGCGCGGTACTCGAAGAAGCCTTCGTCTATTTTCAGAAAATCTGGATGGAAAAGGCGAACCAGCCGCCGACTCCCGACCTGCTCTCGATGATGCTGCACAGCGAAGCGATGAGCCACATGGACAAATATGAGTTCATTGGAAATCTCGTGCTGCTGATTGTCGGCGGCAACGACACGACGCGCAACACCATGTCGGGGCTCGCCTATGGCCTCGACCTGTTCCCCGAACAGCGGGCAAAGCTGGAGGCCGATCCGTCGCTCATCCCCAATGCGGTGAGCGAGATCATCCGCTGGCAGACTCCGCTCGCGCATATGCGCCGCACCGCGCTCGAAGATACCGAGCTGTTCGGGCACAAGATCGCAAAGGGGGACAAGATCATCCTCTGGTATCTGTCGGCAAACCGCGATGAAAGCGTGTTCGACGATGGTGACGCGCTCAAGCTCGACCGCGACAATGCCCGCCGACATTTGTCCTTCGGCTATGGCGTCCACCGCTGCGTCGGTGCGCGTCTCGCCGAATTGCAGCTGCGCATCCTGCTCGAGGAAATGGCAGCGCGGCGGATGCGCGTGAACGTCGTCGGCATCCCCGAACGCGTCCACGCCTGCTTCGTCCACGGCTTCCGCACAATCCCCGTGCAGATCGAGAAATATTGACGACCGCTGGGTCGCGGCGCAGGGTGGCGGCGTATCGAAAGGGCAAGGATCGCTGATGATCGACCGCCGCCACCTGATTGCCGGATTCGCACTGGGCGCCGCCTTTATCGGCGCGCCCATGCTCTTCGCCAGATCGGGCCGACCGCAGGCCGAACCCGGCTGGCGGCTTTCCGACGCCGAATGGAAAAAGCGCCTCTCGCCGCTGCAATATCGCGTGTTGCGCGAAGCAGCGACCGAGCGCCCCTTCACCAGCCCGCTCGACAAGGAAAAGCGCGCCGGCACCTTCCGCTGCGCGGGCTGCGCGCTACCGCTCTATTCGAGCAAAACCAAATATGACAGCCGCACCGGCTGGCCGAGCTTCTGGGCCCCGCTCAAGGGCGCAATCGCAACATCGACCGACCATGACCTCGGCTATGCGCGCACCGAGGTCCATTGCAAACGCTGCGGCGGCCATCTTGGCCATATCTTCGACGACGGGCCGAAGCCCACGGGCAAGCGCTACTGCATGAACGGCGCAGCGATGGCTTTCAGGCCCGGATGACGGCGGTACCAGGAGACGACCTATCCTCCCTCGTCATCCCGGACTTGATCCCGGATCCATTCGCACCAATGTCGCTGCACCTCGGGTCAAGTCTGGGGTGACGGATGACTGGAACCGACCCGTTGCGGCCATTCGATCCTCCCTGTGCCGCAGGCATGGGGAGGTGGCAGCCCGAAGGGCTGACGGAGGGGCTATGGGCGCTGACGTCGCGGCCCCTCCACCACCGCTTCGCGGCGGTCCCCCTCCCCATCGCTGCGCGACAGGGAGGATCTTTATGTCAGCTTCCCACCCCAAAACGGCCATTCCCTTATCGTCACCCCGGACTTAGTCCGAGGTCGGCTTGCATCGAAGAAAACAGTGGGTACCGGGTAGAGCCCGACACAACGGGACAATATGTCCCCAAAGCCCTCAATTGGCCGCAGATCAGGGCGATCCGGCACCCGCCAGTCGAGATACGCTGTTTCCCCCGCCAGCGGGCATCGCAACATCGCCCCGCAACGACTTCAGCGCCAGCGTCCCCAGCCGCACGCGCGGGTTCGCCTTGCCCGGCACCGCCCCCAGTGCAAACCCCGGGTCAAGCCGCAGCGCCGACGCCGACGCCCGCCCCAGCCGCACCGTATAGCGCCCGTAAACCACGCTTTCGAACAGAAAATATCCATCAAACTCGCTTAACGTCGTCGCGCGTACCCGCCCTTCGGCATCGACCAGTTCAAGGCTCAGCCCCTCGATCGCATTGCCACCATCGCGCATCACGACCCCCTCAATCTCTCCCGCCACGGTCATCGGCAACGCGACCTTGATCGCAATGCCCGGACGCGGAGTGACGACGATTCCGGGGAGCGCGGGCTGGACATAAGGATCGGGCAGGCTACCGGCGTCCACCCCGATCATCACCGCACGAAACGGCTCCAGCCCGTCGATCGTCGCACGGCCGTCCTTTCCCGTCGCGGCGTCCACAAAGGCGTTGCCTGCAGTCAGCGAAACCCCGGGCAACGCCGCCTCACCCGGCTGGCGGATTCCATCGCCATTCTCGTCCATCCACACGTCGGCTACCACCTGACCCCGGCTCGCGAGCTTTTCACTCGCCAAGCGCCAGCCACCACCGCGTGGGTCGGGGCCAAAGCTGAAGGCAAGCGACAACGACGCCGCGACCGATCCGTCACTTGCGACCTCGCCGAAAGCGCTCAGCTGCACCTTATCGAAACGGCGCGTATATCCCGCGCCCGCGCGCGCGCGATTGAGCCCGCGGTCATAACCCGCCTCTGCACGCCATTCGGCATCGCCCTTCCCCGCCCATTCGCCGATGACGGTCATCCGCGTATCCGCATTGTCGCCCGACAGCGCAAAGCGCGCCTCCCCGCGCAGGCGGACACGCCCGATCCGGGCATTGGCGAGCAGGCTCGCGGTCATATTGGCGGGCGGATCTGGCCCCACCGGCACGCTCGTCCGCGCCCAGTCGAGCTGCCCGGTAAAGGTCAGCGCGCGAACACTCGCCGACGCGCGCGCTGTGGCCTCCAGACTTTGCACCCCCGATGTGCGATCGACGTGACGCAGATCGAAATGCAACGGCAGCACCGTTCGCCCCAGCGTCACCGACTGGTCGACCGACAGCGAATAGACGCCATGGATATGGTTGATAAAGCGATCGGAGACAAAACCTCCCCATCCGCGCATCGCGTCGGCGCGGACATAGGTTTCGCCAAAGGCCGCAAGCCAACTTGCGCGGAGCGCCGCGCCGCCATCATCGGCATAGGCGCCCGCAACCTCAAGCAAGGTTGGCCCGATCGCCCGGCGCAGCGTGACTTCGCCATAGTTGCGCCGGACATTTTCGATCATCAGGCTGTGGACATAGCCCGCAACCGACGTGCGCAGGTCTATCCCGCGCTCAATCCCCAGCGTCCCCCGCCAGCCGCGCCGATACGCTCCGCGGCGCCGGTCGCCAAATTCGACCAGATCGGCATTTTCCTGCGCTATCCCCGCCCAATACCAGGTCTTTTGCGGCGGGATCGAATCCATGCCGACCTGCAACTGCCTGATTTCGCGCCGCACCTGACCTTGCGGGCCGTACATCACAATCTCGAACCGGTTCGATCCATATTGCAACGGTACGTCCAGAAATTCATAACGTCCGTCGCCGTTCGGGCTGGCAAACGCCAGCAACTGCCCGTTGCGATACAGTTCGGCATCCCAACCCGCCGGCAAATCGCCGCGAAAGCTCGTCGTATCGAAACGGTCGGGGAGACCAACCGGCCGATTCGTCGCGACCATCCCCCGCCCGGCCACCGATCCGGCGACGATCCCCGTCGACAGCAGACCGATATCGCCGACGGCATAATGGGTCGCCTTGAGCGGACCGAGCAACCGTCCGTCGGGATCGGTGCGATAAAGCCGAAGGCGCAGACTGTTGGGTGCGCCCTTGTCGTCGGACGATAGCCGCGCGTCGAAGCTCTGTGCCAGAACTTCGCCGGCCGCAAAAAGCTCGAAGCGCGCCCGGGCTGAGGATTCACCGCGCTTATCCGACAAGAAACCGGCCGAAGCGACGACATCGACTGAAGGGGTAGCCCAGCCCCGATAGGGCAGGGAAGCTTGCGGCAGGCTCGCAAGATTAAATGATACCTTCGGCCGCAGCCCGGCGGCGCGCGCACGCCGCTCGGCGGCGAGTTGGAAAGGTAGCGGCTCCTTCGTGTCGATGCGCAGCACCGAATTCGGCAGGTCGGCGATGATCGGGACACCCAGCCACTGGCCCAATTCCGCAAGATCGACACACCAGCCTGCGGGCGTATCGCGAATCGCTGTGGGAGAAAGGCCGAAGCTCCGGCTCCCGACACGCACCGTGCCCGCATCACGGTCAATCAGCAGATTGCGGCGCTCATCGAACGCCCATCCCGTTGCGCGGCGCAACTTTTTGTCGACGCGCACCGCCAGATCGAGCGCCAGAACCATATCGGCCATGTCAACGCACACACCCTGCGGAGTCTGATAGCCGCGCACCCCGTCGCCGAGCCGATACGAGCCCGAGCGCAGGTCGAACAACCAGCTGTCGTCCTCATTCGGTGTCCAATCGGCGACAGAAATCACCGGAATGGGCCGTTTTTCTACGGCCTGAGCACCGGAAGGGACAAGCCCCGCCAGCGCCAGCGCGGCCAAGATCGCCGGTTTCCATTCTTTGAGGGCCGCCGTCAGCACAGTCCCAGCCGCTCGATCGGCGGCCTATTTCATCATCCGGTCGACCTCGTCGATCGTCCCGCCGCCAATTTCACGATCCTCGCTATAGCGAATGCGCAGTGGTCCTTTCAGCTTCGCCGCTACTTCGGGCGGAACGCGGAGCGACACCGTGCGCTGCGTCACCTCGGGATAAACCGCAATGCCGCGCGCGACGAGCAACGGCTCGGCCACCCCCGGCCGCGTCACTTCAACGTCGCCATAAACCGATCGGTTTCCGGTACGCGCGAGATCGAAGTCGAACGTCGGCCCATCGGCCGTCTCGCGGATCCACGCCTCTCCGATCATCGCATCGGCGCCCAGGTCGCCGACGCGGACGATCACCGGTATGGTGATGCCATAGATCGGGGTCAGCGCGATCGATACACCGCTACCCACGGGTTTGGCCGCCTCGGTCGCCGCGACCGTATCGGGCACGGCGCGAAACAACATATGCGCACGATATTCGCCGGGCGGCGCACCTTCGGGAACGCGCACCCCGACGCGAATTACCTGCGGCTGGTTCGGCGGCAAGGTGACACGGCGCGGACTGAAAGTGATCATGCCCAGCGCGGCTTTCTCCGCGGAACTGGCATCGGCTTCGGCAATTTCGTCGAGCCCGCCTTCAGCGGTCATCCGCTTGATCTCAAGGCTGATGCGATAGGTTGCTGCTTCGGTGCCGATATTGTTCAGCACCACCTCGGTCCCGCGCGATCCGTCGAGAATGACGCGCGTCGGGGCGACGAGCAAGTCCCCCGCAGCATAGGCCGGCAAAGCAACTACGCCGAGCGCAGCCGCCAGAAACGGGCAAAAAGCCCTGAAAATGCGCAACATGGATACGATCCCCACAATCGTTTGCGGCACGATTTTCGTCGTGCCAATGGCGTTATCCGACGTGGTCCCCACCGCGCCGCTGGTCGCATCCTGTCTGCACCAACATGGTTGATATTTGGCTAACCATAAAAACTGCGCTCGTCTGCGGAAAGAAATGAGGTCGCCAGACCTGCGTCCGACGACCCCATTTTCCCGACAGGCGCACTCAAAAGCCCGCCAGCCTCCCCCACAAGCTATTGATAATTGGCGGTAACACTGAATGTCCCGGTATAGTCGCCCGCCGTCTGGTTAGCGCCAACGCTCAACACACCACCCACGCGGAAGCTGCCGCCGACCGTGCCCGGACCCGCCGCCAGCGTGACCGACGTCGCCGAATAGCTGAGTGCCGCCGACATCGTACCGCCAAGCGATCCGGTCAGCGTTACCGCATTGTCTCCGCCGACAAGCACCACGGCATTGTTCGTGCCCTGGATGTCGAATCCGGCCGAAGTCGGGGTTCCCGTGCAGGTCAGGTTTGCACCGCATGTCGCCGCGCCGGCGGGCGAAACCGCGATGGTCGAGGCCGCCGCACCGCTTATGATCGTCGCGAACTCGAGATCACTGGTGTTGGTAAGCGTGATCTGGCGCAGGATCTTGGCTTTCGCCGTCCCGGTGGCCGATGCCGCGTGCGCTGTGGGCGCATTTATCGCGAAGACAGCCATTGCCGCGCCAACGAGGGCGCGTTTCATTCCAAAGTTGCGCATATTTTCTGGTCCCTTGAACAGTCAAAGTTCGAATGGAAATCCCACCCCATTCGCCTCCCCTTTAGCGGGAGAGCAGTTCAGCCTTTGCCAGCGACCATGGTTAATGACACAATAAGGGTTGGCGCATATTTCGCGCGATTACCCATAAAAATCATATACTTACCACATGCATAAGCCAGAACCCGAAGCGCCCTCTCTCCGCGCAACGGCTCGGCTTGAGACAGTTCGCACAGTCAATGCCGCCGCGATTCCCCGAGCGCGATTAGATCGATTCGCCGCTCAGCCGCTGGCAGATCATGTCCAGTTGGTCGAGCGACCCGAATTTCAGCGCCAGCGTGCCTTTGCCGTCGCCCGCATATTGAATCGCGACACCGATGCCGAGCAGTTCGGACAAATGGCGTTCGACCGCCACGATATCGGGGTCACGGTTCGGCCCCGGTGATTCAACCACCGGCGCCTTGCGCCCGCCGCCCTTTTCGGTGCGCACCAGCGCCTCGACCGCGCGGACCGACAGGCCTTCCTTGACGACGCGTCGTGCGATCGCCTCGGCCCCGTCGGCGCCGATCAGCGCGCGGGCATGACCCATCATCAACGATCCGTCGCCAACCATCGTCTGCACGCTCGCGGGCAAATCGAGCAGACGCATCAAATTCGCGGCGTGGCTGCGCGACTTGCCGACCAGTTTCGCCAGCGCCTCCTGGCTATGGCCGAAATCGTCGATCAGGCGACGATAGGCTCCCGCTTCTTCGATCGCGTTCAGATCCTGCCGCTGAATATTCTCGATCAGGGCAATTTCATATGTCGCGGCATCGTCGAACTCGCGCACCAGCGCGGGAATCTGGTGCAGCCCGGCGCGCTGGGCTGCGCGCCAGCGCCGCTCGCCCGCGACGAGCTGATAGCCTTGCCCATCGGGGGCGCGGCGGAGAATGATCGGCTGCAAAAGCCCGCGCGCCGAAATCGAATCGGCAAGCTCGGCGATCGCTGCCTCGTCAAAATGGCGCCGCGGTTGGCCGGGCAACGGACGTATGGACCCGATCGCAACATGCTGCACCGCGTCGCCCGCAGCGGGCGCCGGAGCCGACGTTGCTCCTCCCGCGCTCGCCAGCACCGGTGCCTCGACCGCGACGTCGCCGAACAGCGCATTCAACCCGCGTCCCAGCCCCGACGGGCGCTTACGCGCTGCCGAAGGATTTGTTTCATCTTTATTATCAGCCATTTATGCAGCCTTGCGAACGTTGGGGAGTCGATCGATCAACTCGCGCGCCAAGGCGATATAGGCGGCCGATCCAGCGCAGCGATGATCATAGATTAGCGCCGGCAAGCCGTGGCTCGGCGCTTCCGACAGGCGAACGTTACGCGGGATGACGGTTTCGAACACCACCGGACCCAGCACCTCGCGCACATCGTCGGATACTTGATCGGTCAGCCGATTGCGGCGATCGAACATCGTCAGTGCGACCCCAAGGATCGACAATTTCTGATTGAAGCGTTCGCGCACACGCTCGACTGTCGTCAGCAACTGGCTCAGCCCCTCGAGCGCAAAAAACTCGCATTGCAGCGGGACGATCAATGATTCGGCGGCGATCAGCGCGTTGAGCGTCAACATGCCCAGCGACGGCGGGCAATCGATCAGGCAAATGTCCCATTGCCCTGCCTCGGCGTCTGCCAGCGCCTGTTGCATACGGTGAAGCCGATCCTGAAACTCGATCAGCTCGATCTCGGCACCCGACAGATCGACCGTCGCGGGAACGATATCGAGCCGCGGCACCGCGGTCGGAATCGCGCATTCGGCCAGTGTCGCGTCACCGCGCAGCAATTCATAGCTTGAATATTCGCGCTGCGATTGCTTGATCCCGAGCCCGGTCGAGGCGTTGCCTTGCGGATCGAGATCGATGATCAGCGTCCGCCAGCCGGTCGCCGCAAGCGCTGTCGCCAGGTTGATCGCGGTCGTCGTCTTGCCGACCCCACCCTTCTGGTTCGCCACGGCAATGCGGATCATCGCTTTCCTCGCTGTTTGTCGCCAATCTGTCCCGTACCGACCAAAATCTGGCTCTCGGCGTCGGTGCGGCTCTGTTCCACGTGGAACATTCTCTGCCATGGCTGCGGCAACAACGCCAGTTCCTTAACTGCGTTTCGCCCTTTAGGGAGCAGCCATCGCGTCGATTCGGTGGAAAAACGCGTGGATAAGTCGATCAACTTGTCGAGCGGCGCAAAAGCACGCGCACTGATCGTCGCCGCGGCGCGCGTTTCGATCCGCTCGAGCGGCGCTTCAATCACCTCAACATGCCCGATTTGCAGCGCGTCTATCACCTCGCGCAGAAACTCACACCGGAGTTTGCGGGATTCAACAAGCGCCATCGGTCGGCCGTTAAGGATCGCGACGACAATTCCCGGAAGTCCGGCCCCGCTGCCAAGGTCAAGCCACAACCCATCACCATTGCGCTGATCCAGCGCCAAAAGCTGCGCGCTGTCCGCAATATGGCGCACCCACAGATTCGGGATCGTCGACGCGGCGATCAGATTCTGCCGATCATTTTCGGCAATAAGAAGCTCGGCAAAACGCTCGAGATACTCCCATTGGCGCGAGCTCGGCGCGAAGGTCTCACCGATCCAGACGCGCGCGCGCTCTTCGCTGTCGAGCAATTCACGTTCCATGATTCAAACCACTTTCGTCATTCCCAGCGGATGCGACAGCCCAGCTCCACTTACCTCCCACCAAGGCGCAAAAAGGAACCCAGCCAAACAAAGCGAATATCTCGCACAAAGACACAAAGATATCAGGTCAGCCCCTACCCTCTTCGTGCCTTCGCGTGCGACCTATCAAAAACAACAGCACTTAAGGGGATCACGCCGCCCGCCGCCGACTATGAACCATGATCGCAGTGAGTGCCGCCGGAGTCACACCGTCGATACGCCCCGCCTGTCCCAACGTCTCAGGGCGCGCCTTGGTCAACCGCTCAACCATCTCGCGCGACAGCCCGCCGATCGCGCTATAGTCGAGCGCCGGGTCGAGCAGGATCGCCTCATTCGCCGCGAGCGCGCGCAACTCGGCCTGTTGACGTGCTATATAGGGCGCGTAATGCGCATCCTCGGCAAGCTCGGAAAGAATAGCGCTATCGATACTGCCGAGCGCCGCGGCGAGTTTGGCGAGCGTCGCCATCGTTACCCCAGGGAAGCGCAACAGATCGATCAGCTTCCGCGCCACCCCGTCGCCCGGCAGCATAAGTTCCAGCACGGCATAGTCAGCCGTCGTGACCGGGGCATCAAGCAACGCTTCGGCCGCTGCCCGCGCCGCTTGCCGTTCCGCGAACAATGCAGTCGTTGCGGAACGCACCAGCCCAAGCTCAATCCCGATCGGGGTAAGCCGGGTCGCCGCATTGTCCGCGCGGAGCCGCAAGCGATATTCTGCGCGCGCGGTGAGCATGCGATAGGGTTCGGTCACGCCCTGCAAGACCAGGTCATCGACCATTACGCCTATATAGCTCAGCGAGCGATCGAGAATCAGCGGGTCGCGGCCCTGCACCGCCAGCGCGGCATTGGCACCCGCGATCAGCCCCTGCGCCGCAGCTTCCTCATATCCGGTCGTTCCGTTGATCTGCCCGGCGCACCAGAGCCCGCCGATCGCGCGCAGCTGCAAACTTCGGTCGAGCGCGCGCGGATCGATATGATCATATTCAACCGCGTATCCCGGAACGACAATCTCGACCGCCTCAAGGCCTTCAACCGTTCGCAGCATCGCAAGCTGAACATCCGCAGGCAGCGAGGTCGACACGCCGTTCGGATAGACGAGATGGGTGTCGAGCCCTTCGGGTTCGAGGAATATCTGATGCCCGTCGCGGTCGGCGAAACGGTGAATCTTGTCCTCAATCGACGGGCAATAGCGTGGCCCCGCCGCCCCGATAGCGCCCGTGAAAAGCGGAGATCGATCGAGATTGTCGGCGATGATCCGATGCGATTCGGGGTTGGTGCGCGTGATCGCGCAGAAAATCTGCGGGACGGTCCGCTCGCTGTTCCACGTGGAACAGGTCCAGTCGCCGTCATCCGACGGCTGTTCCTCGAGCCGCGCCCAGTCGATCGTCCGCCCGTCAAGCCGCGGCGGCGTACCGGTCTTGAGTCGCGCCATCGGCAGGTCGGCAGCGCGCAATTGCTCGGCAAGCCTATGAGCGCCCGCCTCGCCGATGCGCCCACCATCCATCCGTTCCTCGCCGCGGAACATTCGTCCGCCGAGGAAAGTTCCGGTAGCAAGCACCACCGCCGGCGCCGCCAAGGCGGTCCCGTCGCTCAGCTCCAGCCCTTCGACCTTCGCCCCATCCTCGGACAATCTCAGCGCAGCCGCCTCGCCCGCGATCACTGTGATACCATCTTCGGCAGTGAGCATCTGCTGGATCGCATCGCGATAAAGCGTCCGATCGGCCTGGATGCGCGGCCCCTGCACCGCTGCGCCTTTTGACGCATTTAGCATCCGGTAATGGATCGCCGCCCTGTCCGCTGCGCGCGCCATCCAGCCATCGAGCGCGTCGACCTCACGCATCAGATGGCCTTTACCGAGACCGCCGATCGCGGGGTTGCACGACATCGTTCCAATCAGCGCGGGGTCAAAACTGACGAGTGCAACGCGCGCGCCAAGGCGCGACGCAGCCGCGGCAGCCTCGGTCCCGGCATGTCCCCCGCCGACGACGATGACATCGAAATATGTGCTACTGTCCATGATTGCACCGGCCTTTAGCCGATTCACAGCGCCGAATCCACATCGCTGCAACGGATGCGATGTTTCACGTGGAACATCATTTCCCGATGCAGAATCGCCCAAATAGGGTGTCGAGCATATCTTCGACGCCCGCGCGCCCGGTGATGCGGTCCAGCACACCACTCGCCAGCCGCAGCCGTTCGGCGAGCAGGATCAGGTCGCCCGCTTCGCGCGACCCCACTTCGACCGCCAGCCAGTCCCGCGCTTCGGCGAGCGCGGCGCGCTGACGCTGGCGCAGTGAGGCTTCGCCTTCGCGTGGCAAAAGCGTGCGCGCCATTTCGACGATGTGGCGATGGAGATTCTGCATCCCCTCGCCCGTCGTCGCTGACAGCGTGACATCGCACCGCGCCGATGCGGCTTCGGCCGCCGCATCACCGCGCCAGCGATCGGCCTGCGCCGCAACCAATATGCAGCGCCGATGCTCGGGGGCGTCTTTCGGCGGCCCAAGCCACAGCAAGATATCCGCCGCATCGACCGCGGCACGCGCGCGGTCGATCCCAATCACCTCAATCGCATCGGCGCCCTCGCCCCGCAGCCCCGCCGTATCCGAAAAACGCATCGCAATCCCGTCAAGCGCCAGCGGGGTTTCGATCACATCGCGTGTCGTCCCCGCGACTGGCGAGACGATCGCCAGCTCGCGCTGCGCCAAGGCATTGATCAAAGTTGATTTTCCGGCGTTTGGTGGCCCCGCGATCACCACTGACAACCCTTCCGAAATTACCTCGGCCGCGGGTCGTGCAAGCCATTCGCCGAGGTCAATCGCCAGAGCGCCCATTCCGGCAATCAGTCGCTGCGCTACGGCGTCACCGACCTCGACATCATCCTCATCCGCGAAATTGAGCTCGGCCTCAGCACCCGCCATCAAGGTCAGCAGTTCCTCCTGCCAAGCCTCGACCGCGCGCGACACATGCCCGCTCGCCATCCCGAGCGCCTGCACGCGCTGGCTCTCGGTCTCCGCCGCGAGAAGATCAGCGAGCCCTTCGGCCTCCGCAAGGTCGATGCGTCCGTTGAGAAACGCCCGCCGCGTAAACTCGCCTGCGACAGCAGGGCGCAACCCCGGCAGCGCGCCAAGCGCCGTCTCAACCGCCGCCACAACCGCCCGGCCACCATGCAGATGCAGTTCAGCCAAATCCTCACCCGTCGCCGTCGCTGGCCCCGGAAACCACAGAATTATCGCGCGATCGAGCGCGGCACCGCTCATATCCTTGAGTTCGGCCAACACCGCACGCCGCGCTTCGGGCAAGCGCCCGGTGAGCTGGCGCAAAACCTCCCCCGCCTGCGGTCCACTCACGCGCACGACGCCGATCGCCGCCGGCGGTATCCCGCTCGACAGCGCAAAAATCGTGTCGCTTACAACGTCCTGGTTCAGCTTTTGCGTCCCCGCGCCGGCTTGTCGTCGTCGCTATCGGCAGGCTTGCCCGCGCCGCCCATCAGTCCGCCACCAAACTGGCCGAGCAACGACTGAACGAGCCCTAGCCCGCTTTCCCCCATCGGCACCCAGGTCTTGACCATCGATTGAACCATCTCGGGGGTAATTCCCTTTGCCATCAATTCCTTGACGCGATCGAGGTAGATATCGTGGAGCGGCTCAAGATCGGGCAGCCCGAACAGCCGCCGCGCTTCTTCGGGGGTGCAATCCACTTCGATATTGAATTTCATCGCCTGTCTCCCACGCCCCGAAAAAACCATGAAGCGCGCGCTTGAGCCGCGCCGCCATGCCAGCTAGCTTCGCGCTTTCATCACCAATAAGCAAGAGTCAGGAGAGCTCCCCTCATGTCAGAAACCTCGGCCACGAATAGCAGCATCCCCGCACTCAACGGCGAAGGCGATATCCCCGCCTACGTCGCGCGTCCTGACGCCGATTCGCCGCGCGCGATCATCGTCATCCCCGAAATTTTCGGGGTGAACGCCGGCATCCGCAAGAAATGCGACGATTGGGCCGCCGAAGGCTATCTGGCGATTGCTCCCGATATTTTCTGGCGTTTCGCGCCCGGGGTCGAGCTCAACCCCGACGTCGAAGCTGAACTGCAGGAAGCCTTTGGTTATTTTGGACAATATGACGCAGATGACGGCGTCAAGGATATCGAAGCGACGATCCGCTGGCTCCACGCAGAGGGTGCGGCCAAGGTCGGCTGTGTCGGTTTCTGCCTCGGCGGCCGTCTCGCCTATATGGCCGCAGCGCGCACCGATGTGCATGCGTCGGTGGGTTATTATGGCGTGATGATCGACCAGATGCTGAACGAGAGCCACGCGATCGCGCATCCGCTGATGCTCCATATCCCGACCGAAGATCATCTGGTCGACCATGCGGCGCAGAAGGTCATCCACGAAGGGCTCGACGCGCATCCCAAGGTAACGATCCACGACTATCAGGGGCTCGACCATGGTTTCGCCGCGACGATGGGCAATCGGCGCAATGAAGATGGCGCGCAGCTCGCCGACGGCCGCACCCGCGCCTTCTTCGCCGAGCATCTCGCATGACCGCGCACTCCGGGGTCGCCGCCTGGCACGCCTATATGGCGGGCGGCGGCGACCCGGAGGCGCTGAAGGCGCTTCTCGCCGAAGATGCGGTCTTTCATTCACCGGTGGTCCATTCGCCGCAGGCGGGGCGCGACAAGGTCTTCGCCTATCTCCACGCGGCGAGCCATGTCCTTGGCGGCGACGATTTCCGCTACTTGCGCGAGATCGTCGACGGCGATCAGGCGATGCTGGAATTCCAGACCATACTCGACGGCATCCAGATCAACGGCGTCGACATCATTCGCTGGAATAGCGACGGAAAGATAAGTGATTTCAAGGTGATGATACGCCCACTCAAGGCGATCAACAAGGTTTGGGAGAAAATGGGCGAGATGCTCGCGGCGCAAGCGCGATGAAGCGCGGCTAGCCGATGCGCGGCTGGATCGCCTTTCCCGTCCTGATCGCCGCGGTGGCGCTCGCGGGCTGGTGGGCACCGGCACGCTGGACCCTGTTGTTATGGGTGCCGCTGCTCCTGATCGCCACTTATGACGCTACACAGCGGCACCATAGCCTGCGCCGCAACTTCCCGCTGATCGCCCGCATCCGCTGGCTGTTCGAGGCGCTGCGCCCCTTCCTCTACGCCTATGTCGTCGAAAGCCCGCTCGATGGTCGCCCCTTCGCGCGCGCCGAACGCGATATCGTCTATGCCCGCGCCAAGGGTGAGCTCGACAGCCACCCGTTCGGGACCGAACTTGACGTCTATTCGGACGAATATGAATGGATGAGCCACAGCATGGCGCCGACGGTCGAAAGCGACCGAACCCAGCGGGTGACCGTCGGCACCCCGCAATGTTCGCGCCCCTATGACGCCGCACTGCTTAATATTTCCGCGATGAGCTTCGGCTCGCTCGGCGCAAACGCGATCGAAGCGCTCAATCTCGGCGCGCACCTCGGAAATTTCTATCATGATACCGGCGAAGGCGGTTTCAGTCCCTATCATGGTATCCATGGCGGCGACATCGTCTGGGAGCTTGGGAGCGGCTATTTCGGTTGCCGCGATGGCGACGGCCACTTCGATCCCGACCGCTTTCGCGAGCGCGCACAGGAAGATCAGGTCAAAATGATCGAGATCAAACTGAGCCAGGGCGCCAAGCCAGGGCACGGCGGCGTCCTTCCCGGTGCAAAGGTCAGCGCCGAAATCGCCGCGACGCGCGGAGTACCCAAAGGGCAGGATTGCATCTCACCCGCCGCACATTCCGCCTTTGCGACGCCGATCGAAATGGTCGTATGGGCCGCGAAGCTGCGCGAGATTTCCGGCGGAAAACCCGTTGGGATCAAGCTTTGCGTCGGCCAGCCGCACGAAATTTATGCCGTCATGAAGGCAATGATCGAGACGGGTATTCGCATCGATTATATCGTCGTCGATGGCGCCGAGGGCGGCACGGGGGCTGCCCCGATCGAGTTTTCGAACCGCGTCGGCATGCCGCTGCGCGAAGGACTGATCTTTGTCCGCAACGCCCTCGTCGGCTGCGGGCTCAAAGAAGAAATACGCCTCGCCGCATCGGGCAAGGTCCATTCGGGCGCGGGGCTCGCGGTCAATTGCGCCCTCGGCGCCGACTGGTCCAATGCCGCCCGCGCTTTCATGTTCAGCCTCGGCTGCGTCCAGTCGCTACGCTGCCACACCGATCAATGCCCGACCGGCATTGCGACGCAGGATCCGGGGCGCCAGCGCGGCCTCGTCGTCGAAGATAAAGCCGAACGCGTCCGCCGCTTTCAGGCCGCGACGGTATCGGCGCTCTGGGACATCAGCTGCGCGA
The DNA here is from genome assembly GCF_002205635.1 of Sphingopyxis witflariensis. Taxonomy (GTDB): domain Bacteria; phylum Pseudomonadota; class Alphaproteobacteria; order Sphingomonadales; family Sphingomonadaceae; genus Sphingopyxis; species Sphingopyxis witflariensis. The sequence continues at coordinate 71,901 of NZ_NISJ01000009.1, forward strand.
TGGGGCTCGACAATCCATGGCAGATCCGGCCGCATCATCTGCACGAACGGTTGAATTCGGCGCGGTCGGACTCCATCGACCGCATCTATAATTTCTATGAGCGCGGCGTGCTGCTCGACGACCCCAATTCGGTCGCCGGGGCACGCTATTGGGCGATGGCGCGCGCCGACAGCTTCCGCGCGGCCTGCTAGATCAGCATCAGCCCAGCCAGCTCGCGATAGAGCTCAGGCGGCAGCGCCGCGATGCCGCTCGCATCGTCGGCTGCCTTGGGCGCATCGGCGTCGGCGAGATAGCGCCAGCCCTGATGCGCGCGCTTGGGCTGCGGATGCACCCGCTCGAGAACACCGGCGCAGACGATATCGAGGCGGCCGTCGGCGCGATCCTCGAACCGCAAAATCTCGACCCGCGCGACGAGTGTGTGGCGAACATTGAAATAGAGCCCGCCACCGATCAACTCGTCGGCGCGCTTCGGCCGCATCTTGGTTGCAATACGGAATTCGCCGCCCTCGCTCCGTTCGGCGATGCGTGCCGAAAGCGCGGGATAGTCGGCACAACCGACGGCAACGCGAGTCATATGGAGCTGGGCCATGGACATCCAGATAGGTAACCGGAACCGGGGTTCAATCGACCCGAGCAGCAGACAGATAATATTCACCGCGCACCTGCGGCGCCAGCGGCGTCGCCGAGAGCGAAAGGGTGAGCATCAGCACCGTACCGAGAGTCAAATCGCCCGCCCGATGATGGAGATAGCCAACCGGTAAGAGAATAGTCAGACCGATGATCGCCAAAAGTGTGAGGGCGCGCCGACGGATCGCGGTGCTGAACACAACAGGCTGGTCAGCAAAGTCTGATAGAATATCGCTTGCATCTTGATGTTGCCAGGCAGGTACGGTCACCCGAAAGCCACCCATAGCGATGATATTGAGCGTCGTCCCGGCGTAATATTCGCCGCCGACATGAGCGATGATTCCCGCGCTATCGAGCATGGCAGCAACGCTCAACGCCTCGCTGCGACTAAAGAGAACTGCAATCAGGACCATCGCATCGTCGGACATTGGTCCAATGATGCGATGGCCTCCAACATTTGTCTAGCCGAACAGGGTGCCGATCCCGACACCCGGGTCGATCCAGCCTTCGTAGATCATCTTGACCGCGACATAGAGGATCACGGCGAGGCCAAAATAGGCAATCCAGCGATAACGCTCGATATATTTCGCGATGATGTTCGCCGCGATGCCCATAAGGGCGACCGCGAAGACCAACCCGACGATCATGATCCCGGGATGGTCGCGCGCCGCACCGGCGACCGCGAGAACGTTATCGAGGCTCATGCTGACGTCGGCGATCGCGACTGCCCAGGCGGCGGCGGCGAAGCTCTTCGCGGGCTTCAGGCCCGAATGCTCGTCGCCCGCGACCTCGGGCGACCCCGCCGAATGCGCGCCTTCGCGCAACTCACGCCACATTTTCCACGCCACCCAGATGAGCAGCAGCCCACCGATGAAGATCAGGCCGACGACCTGCATCAGCTGGGTCACGACGAGGGCAAAGGCGATACGCAGCACCAGCGCTGCAAGCACGCCGATCATGATCACCTTGCGGCGCTGATCGGCAGGCAGGCCTGCCGCGAGCGCACCGACGACGATCGCATTGTCCCCCGCGAGCACGATGTCGATCATCAACACCTGGACGAACGCCGCCAAGGCCGCAGGCTCGGTGATGTTCGAAAAATCATTGACGATCGCATCCCACATCCCTGCGGGTCCGCCAAATCCACCAGCGTGCGCAGCCGCCTGCGTCAAAAATTCGAGTATCACAGTGGGTCTCCGAAATAGCTGACCTCTGGCATAGGGTCATAATAGTGATGGAGCAACGCCCGCCATTGTTGATAGCGATCCGACATGCGGAAACCGTCGCGATGGTCTGCGGCCGATCGCCACGCTGCCAGCAGCAGATAGGGCTTGCCGGGTTCGACCGGGCGGCGGATTTCCAGCGACAGGAAGCCCGGCGACGCCTCGATCAGGGGTCGTGCCGCCTGCATCGCCGCTTCGAACGCTGCCTCACTGCCCGCACGGACAGGAAGCAGCGCATGTTCGATCACGGCCATAGAGCGGTGGCCTATTGGTTCATGGAATCGAAGAAATCCTCGTTGGTCTTCGAATCCTTGATCTTGTCGAGCAGGAATTCCATCGCGTCGATGGTGCCCATCTGCATGAGGATGCGGCGCAGCACCCACATTTTGCTGAGCTTGTCCTTCTCGACGAGCAATTCTTCCTTACGCGTGCCCGACTTGCCGACGTCGAGTGCGGGGAAGATACGCTTGTCGGCGACCTTGCGGTCGAGGACGATTTCCGAGTTACCCGTGCCCTTGAATTCTTCAAAGATCACTTCGTCCATACGACTGCCGGTATCGATCAGCGCGGTGGCGATGATCGACAGCGAACCGCCTTCCTCGATATTACGCGCAGCACCGAAGAAGCGCTTGGGACGCTGGAGCGCATTGGCGTCGACACCGCCGGTCAGCACCTTACCCGAGCTCGGGACGACGGTGTTGTAGGCGCGGCCAAGACGCGTGATCGAGTCGAGCAGGATGACGACATCCTTCTTGTGCTCGACGAGGCGCTTGGCCTTTTCGATCACCATTTCGGCGACCTGGACGTGGCGCGTCGCGGGCTCGTCGAAGGTCGAGGACACAACCTCGCCCTTCACGCTGCGCTGCATGTCGGTGACTTCCTCGGGGCGCTCATCGACCAGCAGGACGATCAGATAGACCTCGGGATGGTTATCGGTGATCGCCTTGGCGATATTTTGCAGCAGCACCGTCTTACCGGTGCGCGGCGGCGCGACGATAAGCGCGCGCTGGCCCTTGCCCTGCGGGCTGACGAGATCGATGACGCGCGCCGACTTGTCCTTGACCGTCGGGTCGAGCGTGTCGAGCGACAGCTTCTGGTTCGGATAAAGCGGCGTCAGATTGTCGAAATTGACGCGGTGGCGAACAACATCGGGATCATCGAAATTGACGCTGATCAGCTTGGTCAGCGCGAAATAACGTTCGCCATCGCGCGGTGCGCGGATCTCGCCCTCGACGGTGTCACCGGTACGCAGGCCGAATTTGCGGACCTGGTTCGGCGAGACATAAATGTCGTCGGGACCGGCCAGATAATTGGCTTCGGACGAGCGCAGAAAACCGAACGAGTCGGGCAGCACTTCGATCGTGCCCGATCCGATGATTTCCTCACCCTCTTCGGCGAGTTCCTTGAGGATCGAGAACATCAGATCCTGCTTGCGCAGTGTCGACGCGCCTTCGACCCCCAATTCCTCTGCCATTTCGACAAGCTGGGCGGGCGATTTGGTTTTGAGTTCTTTAAGATGCATGGATGGATTCCAAGTGTAAGAAATTCTGGAGAAAATAGTCTCTTTTGGTTGCACCAGACGGTGCCTATCCGGTCGGGGGACGACCGTTTTGATAGATTCGGCGCGCGTGACGCGCCGCCCGCACAAAACGGGGTTGATTGGCCCCTAGAACCGGGCCGGTTTCAAGTCAATCGGGCTGCGTAAATCGGGGGCCTTTTCGGCTTGCACCCAATCCTTCTTTCGTCGCCCCGGACCCTTCGACTGGCTCAGGACAGGCTTGATCCGGGGTCCATCTACGCTGCCGTTGCATGGATGCCGGATCAAGCCCGGCATGACGAAGCTAGAGAAACGAAGATTTAAGGCCGCACGACGACGAGGATCACGATGATCGCTGCGGCAATCCCGGGAACCTCGTTGATCAGGCGAAGCTGTTTTTCGGTCAGCGGACGCTCACCGCGCTGCAATTTCCTGAAATGCCCGATCATCCAGCCGTGATAGCCCGACAGGCTCAATACGAGCAGCAATTTGGCGATGAACCAGCCCTCACCCCAATAATTTCCGTTGAAGGCAAGCAGCAGCCCGAAAATCCAGACGATGACCAGTGACGGACCCAGTATGATGCGGCGCAGCCGATCTTCGCGCTCGATCCATTTCCTGTCCTCGTCGGACCCCACCGCGCACTGGCTATGATAGATGAAAAAGCGCGGCATCATGAACAGGCCCGCCATCAAGAAGATGACGAAGATGATATGCGCCGCTTTGATCCACAACATGGTGGCCCCCAGAAATCCTGCCCAGTCCGCTAATCCGCCCATAGCTCCGCCTATCCGCCGCGTATGCGTTTGATCAGATGCTCGACATGGGCGATCGGCGTGTCGGGCACGATTCCATGGCCAAGGTTGAAGATATGGGGCCGCGACGGGAAAGCCGCAAGGATGCGGTCGATCGCATTGTCGAGCGCTTCGCCGCCTGCAACGAGCGCAAGCGGATCGAGATTGCCCTGCACCGGCAGATGCGCCGGCAAAACGCTGTCAGCCCAAACCGGATCGACCGTTTCGTCGAGGCCAAGCCCGTCTACCCCGGTTTCGCGCGCATAGGCGGGAAGCTTGCCGCCGGCACCCTTCGGAAAGCCGATAATCGGGGTGTCGGGATGGAGTGCCTTCAGCCGCGTGACGATTTGCGCATTGGGCGCGATCACCCATTTTTCGAACTGCGCGGGGCTGAGACTTCCTGCCCAGCTGTCAAATAGCTGCACCGCCTCGACACCATTTTCGATCTGCCCCGACAAATAGGTGACCGACAGATCGACAATCGCGTCGATGATTGCCTGGAATGCCGCAGGGTCGCCGAACGCCATGCGACGCGTTGCAGCCTGGTCCTTCGATCCCTGGCCTGCGACCATATAGGTAGCGACCGTCCACGGGCTTCCTGCAAAGCCCAGGAAGGTCGTCTCAGGAGGCAAGGCGCCCGCGACACGCGCCACCGTTGCGTAGATTGGGTCAAGCCGCTGGGTCGCTGCTTCCAGCGCACTCAGCGCGCTATCGACGAGCGGCGGCGCGAGCCGTGGCCCTTCGCCTGCTTCGAACCACAGATTCTGGCCCAATGCGTGCGGAATGACGAGAATGTCTGAAAACAGGATTGCACCATCGAAACCGAAACGACGGATAGGCTGCAATGTCACTTCAGCCGCGGCTTCGGGATCATAGCAAAGCTCGAGAAATCCCCCCTTGGTCTCGCGAAGGGCGCGATATTCGGGAAGATAACGCCCGGCCTGCCGCATCAGCCACAGTGCGGGGCGCTCCTGCCGCACCCCGCGCAACGTCGCCAACAGGCTCTTTGATCGCGTCATCGCGCGGACTCTCTTTCTTTCATCTATAATAGAATAATTAAGATGGTGGTGGTTTGTTGGTGGTTGGATAAGCGTCGCTTTAGGCACCGGCGTCGCCTTTGCCAACAGCTTGACTCTGGCGGCCCCGATCTTCGCGGCAGAGTCGCGAAAGCTTTTGCCCCTAATCCACAACCTGTGGATAAGATTCATCCCGTGTGGATAAGAGCCGGAGCGGAATCGGCAGCGCCGGGGATGAATCTTCCTTCCCCATATGCTCCCCGTGCTTATGCAAAACTTATCCACAGGGGGGCAAACGCTTCGGTGCTTGCCTTTTTCGCCTGTGCCACGCCATGGTGAGGTCATGGGCCGGCTCCACCTTCACCTCATATCCGATTCCACGGGCGAGACGCTCGAGAATATTGCCAAGGCGGCGATTGCGCAGTTCGACGATGTCGAAGTGGTGCGCCATTTCTGGCCGATGGTGCGATCAGAATCGCATCTCGACCGGATCATGGCCGAGGTACAGGCGAGCCCCGGAATGATCCTGTTCACGTTGGTCAGCGGCGAATTGCGAGCCAGCCTCGAACGCCGGGCGGGCGCGCTCGATCTGCCGCTCGTTCCCGCGCTCGATGCGGTGACCGATGCCCTGTCGCGAATGTTGGGACAGGAAGCCAAGGCACGCCCCGGCCGCCAGCACCAGCTCGACGCCGCTTATTTCGCGCGGGTCGAGGCGATCCAGTTCACCGTTGCGCACGACGACGGCATCGGCTGGGAAAATTGGGAACAGGCGGATATCGTCCTTGCCGGGGTGTCGCGTACATCGAAGACGCCGACGAGCATCTATCTCGCCAATCGCGGGTTCAAGACCGCGAATATCCCGATCGTTCCCGAATCGCCGCCGCCTGCCGCGCTGTTCACGCTCAAGCGTCCGATGGTTGTCGGGCTCACTACGGGTCTCGACCGGCTGGTGCAGGTGCGCCGCAACCGGCTGCTCTCGCTCAACCAGGCGCCCGAGACCGCTTATGTCGACGATGAAACGGTGAAGGCCGAGCTCGCCTATGCGCGGCGGATGTTCGCCGACAACAGCTGGCCGGTGATCGACGTAACGCGCCGCTCGATCGAGGAAACCGCCGCTGCGGTAATCAAACTGGTCGAGGACCGGAGCGCAGGATGACCCTCCTCCTCGCTTCACAAAGCAGCGGCCGCGCCGCGATGCTCCGAGCTGCCGGGCTCGAATTCGAAACGACCGCGGCGCATGTCGATGAAGAGTCGCTCACCGCATCGCTCGCCGCCGAGGGGCAGAGCGCGCGCAACATCGCTGACGCGCTCGCCGAAGCGAAGGCGATCAAAATTTCGTCGCGGCTGCCCGGCGTCACCGTGATCGGCGCCGATTCGACGCTGGCACTCGACGATGGAGAGATGCTCACCAAGCCCGAGACCCCCGAAGAGGCGGTGGCGCAGCTCGCGCGTATGGCGGGGCAGCGCCACCGCCTGTTCAGCGCCGTGGTCGCCGCGCGCGATGGCGCGCCGATATGGCGCGCGATTGGTGAGGCGAAGCTGTGGATGCGGCCCTTGTCTGACACCTTCATCGCCGACTATGTGGCGCGTCACTGGGACAGCATCCGCTGGACCGTCGGCTGTTACGAGATTGAGGGGGCGGGCGTGCAATTGTTCGAACGGGTTGAGGGCGATCCCTGGACCATCATCGGGATGCCGATGATGCCCTTGCTCAATTGGCTGCGCGCCACCGGGCTTGCGCCGGCATGAGTGGCGCGGTCCCTTATGCCGAAGTGATCGGGGATCCGATTGCGCAATCGAAATCGCCGCTGATCCATAGCTTTTGGCTGGAGGCGCTCGGCATTGCGGGCGATTATCGCCGCTGTCATGTGACGACCGACGAACTTACCGCCTATGTGGAGGAACGCCGAGCCGATTCTGATTGGCGTGGCTGCAACGTCACCATGCCCCACAAGGCCGCGGTGATGGACCTCGTCGATGATCCCGGCGACATTCGCGGCACAATAGGCGCCATGAATACGATCGTCCGGCAAAAGGACGGGTCGTTGATCGGCACCAACACCGATGCGGCGGGATTTTATTCACCGCTTGCCGAACTCGATCTCGAAGGCGCGCCGGTCGTCGTCATCGGCGCGGGCGGGGCGTCGCGGGCCGTGTTGTTCGCGCTCGCGCGTGCTGGCGTCGGTTCTGTTACCATCCTTAATCGCAGCCCGCTCAAAGCGATGGGGCTGCTGGCGACATTTGGTCTCAAAGGCGATGTCGTGGGTCTCGATGCGAAGCTTCCGCCCGCCGCGCTTCTCGTCAACGCGAGCAGCCTGGGCATGAAGGGCCAGCCGCCGCTCGATCTTGACCTGTCGCCGCTTCCCGACGATGCGATCGTTTATGATCTTGTCTATTCGCCGCTTCAGACCGGGCTGCTTCAGGCCGCCGAAGCGCGCAGGCTCGATACCGTCGACGGGCTCGACATGTTGATCGGCCAGGCCGCGCTCGCCTTCGAGCTGTTCTTCGGCGCCACGCCCCCCGAAGGCCGCGACGAGGAATTGCGGGCGCTGCTGACCGCATGACGCATCGTCCGCGCCCCGGTTCGCGGTTGCGCCGGCCGTTTCTGATCGGCCTCACCGGATCGATCGGCATGGGCAAATCGACCGCCGCGGCGATGTTCGAACGCGAAGGCGTGCCGGTGTTTGATGCCGACGCCGAAGTTCACCGGTTGCAGGGTCCAGGCGGCGCGCTCGTGGCCACGATCGAAGCGCGCTTTCCGGGAACGACCGGGCCCAAGGGGGTCGATCGCCAGAAACTGGGTCCGCTCGTGCTCGGCAACACGCATGAACTCGCCGCGCTGGAAGCGATCGTCCACCCGGCGGTTGCGAAGGCGCAGCGGCGATTCCTGATGCGCCACCGCGCGCGCGATGTTGTCGTGCTCGACATCCCGCTGCTCTTCGAAAAGGGCGGCTGGAGAAAGGTCGGCGCGATCGCCGTCGTCTCGGCGCCCGCGTGGATGCAGCGCAAGCGCGTCATGCGCCGCCCCGGCATGACCGCGGCGAAGCTCAAGGCGATTCGCCGCCTGCAAGTCGCCGATCGGGTCAAACGCGCGCGCGCTGATTTTATTATCGAAACGGGGCGACCGAAAAGCGCGACACATCGTCAGATAAGGGCGATCGCCTCTTGTTTCCGCGCCCGATAGGGTCCAGATTAAAGCCTCAATGCGTGAGATTATTTTCGATACCGAAACCACGGGTTTCGATCCCAAAGCCGGGGACAGACTGGTCGAAATCGGGTGCGTTGAGCTGATCGACCGCCGCGAGACGGGGGTCACTTTCCACGCCTATTTCAATCCTGAACGCGATATGCCCGCCGCGGCCGAAGCGGTGCACGGGCTGTCGATCCAATTTCTGTCCGACAAGCCGCTTTTTGCGACTCGCGCCGATGAACTGATCGAATTTTTGGGCGATGCGCCGCTGGTCGCGCACAACGCCGTCTTCGACTTTGGCTTCGTCAACGCCGAGCTTGCGCGCGCCGGCCGCCCCGGGCTCGACATGACGCGCATGTGCTGCACCGTGCAAATGGCGCGCAAGCTGCACCCGGGGGCAAAGCACAATCTTGACGCGCTGTGCGTGCGCTACGGCATCGATCGCAGTCACCGCGTCAAGCATGGCGCGCTGCTCGACGCCGAACTGCTTGCGCATCTCTATATCGAAATGACCGGCGGACGGCAGATTGGCCTTGGGCTTGCTGCGACGTCTGGTCCAGCCGCGACTTCGCTCGCAGGCGAGGCTGCCCGGCCCACCATTCAGGCCCGCGCTTTTCGTGAGCCGCGTCCGCACGCCGCGACTCCTGCCGAGATCGCGCGTCATACCCTATTCGTTGCCGCACTGAATCAACCATTGTGGGACGATAGTCCGTGACGGAGGCCGAGGCCGCCGTCTTCGAGGCACTCGAAGGAGAAGAATAATGGAAATCCGCGTCTCTGGCCACCAGATCGAAACCGGCGAAGCGCTTCAGGCGCATGTGTCGGACCGGATGAACGCGATTGCCGACAAATATTTCTCGCGCGCCATCGGGGCCCATGCGACCTTCGGAAAGGGTCCGCACGACAGTTTCCAGTGCGATATCGTCGCGCATGTGATGCAGGGGCTGGTGCTTAAGGGGCACGGTCAGGCACAGGACGCCCATGTCGCCTTCGAAGGCGCGGCGGAACGAATTGAAAAGCAGTTGCGACGCTATATGCGACGATTGAAGGATCATCACAGCAACGGCCAATCGTCGACGACGGTCGACGAAATTCAGGACAATGCCAATTATATCGTCTTCGATGGCGGCGCTGAGGAAGAGGATGCGGGCGATGCGCCGGCGATCATCGCCGAAACGCGCGTCGATATTCCGAGCAGCAGCGTGTCCGACGCGGTGATGATGCTCGACCTGCGCAACACCAATGCGCTGCTGTTCCTCAACAGCAAGACGGGCGCGCATAATATGGTTTATCGCCGCCGCGATGGGACGATCGGGTGGGTCGAGCCGCAATAAGGCTGGATTTTTTCCGCCAACCGGCATAAGGGCCGCGCCCAACACTGCCCTGTGCCGGGATGGCGGGCCCCCCGGTAAGATCGATCCGCGATCGATTGCCCAAGGAACGGCCGGACCATTTGTCCGGCGTCTACACAGATTTGACCGAAACGATGAACCTATCTTCCCTTCTCTATCCGGCGACCGTGCGCGCGCATGTGCAGCTTGATTCGAAAAAGGCGCTTTTCCCCTTTGTCGGCGATCTCGCCAGCCGTTCGCTCGGCCTTGATGCGGGCGAGGTCAGCGAAGCGCTGCTCGAACGCGAGCGTTTGGGTTCGACCGGCTTTGGCCGCGGCATCGCCCTCCCCCACGCGAAAATGGCCGATCTCACCGGTGTCCGCGGACTGTTCCTGCAACTCGCGCGGCCGATCGATTTCAACGCGGTCGATGGGCTTCCGGTCGATCTGCTTTTCGTCCTGCTGTCGCCGCTCGACGCTGGGGCTGATCATTTGAAGGCGCTGGCCGGCGTGTCGCGCATGCTGCGCAACGAAGCGATCGCCGAACGGCTGCGCGGTGCGAAGAATGACGAGGCGCTCTATGCCTTGCTGGTCGATACCGAGGCACGTGACGCGGCCTGACGCCGCCAAAAGCTGCGGGCAGCTCTTGTGGCACGGCTGACCAGCCGTTTCCTCGTCGACTTGATTCTGCGCCGGACCCAGGCGGCGGGCGGCTTTGCCGCCGTGCTCGCCAAGGGCGACGAACATTCGGGCACGATTCTCATCCAGTGTAGCGACCGCGGCCGTCCGGGACCGCTGCTCGAACGGCGCTTTTCCGCCGACGGACATTATATCTGGGAGGCGGTTGGTCAGACCGACCCCGACGATGACGAGGCGCGCGCCAATTATCAGGATCGGCGGCGTTCGGCGGATCCCGACCTGTGGATTGTCGAACTGGATATCGCAGATGCGCCACGACTCGTCGCGGAGTGGGCTGCGTTAACTTGACTCTGTTGCGGTGCACAATAAGTGCGCCAGCATATTTCACGCGTAGGTCGTTCCGCGGGTTTATCGGCTTGTCCGAAAAGACCCGGCCAAACGGTTCGGACACGCAGTCGGATGATGACCGCAGGCGAAATTGGGCCATAGCCCCCCGCCTGTTCTGAGGTTTCGGTTCATCAGCCGCCCTTTTGACGGACAATATGAGTCGCATTTTGAACGTAGCCAGCGTGGCTGCCGTCGGCATGACGGCCGCATCCATGCTGTTTCTGGCGGAACCAGGTTTCGCCAATGATCTGGGCGCCAACGCCCATATTCCGTTGATCACCCTACCAGGCGCCGATGCGCCGGCCGCAGCCGATTCGGATCTGCTGAGCGGTGATGAGCTGACCGGAGGCGAAAGCCCGGTCGAACCCAAAGCCGCCATCGAAGACGAGCCCGTCGAGGCGCCCAAGCCGGCCCCGCTGACCGCCGATTCGCTGGCCGAGCTGGTTGGCAAAACCGCGCGCCCCGCCAAATTGGATTCCGAACTGCGTTGCCTCGCCGGCGCGGTCTATTTCGAATCGCGGGGCGAATCGCTCGTTGGCCAACTCGCGGTGGCGCATGTCGTTCTCAACCGTGCCCAGTCGGGTCGCTTCCCGACCAGCCTGTGCGGCGTCGTTCATCAGAAAAGCCAGTTCAGCTTCGTGCGCGGCGGCCGGATGCCCGCTCCGCGCGAATCGAGCGTCCAATGGTCGAACGCGGTGGCAATCGCGCAGATCGCCCGCGACGGCAGCTGGAAGAATCATGCGCCGGGCGCGCTTTTCTTCCATGCCAACTATGTCTCACCGGGCTGGCGCAAGACGCGCGTCGCGCAGATCGACAATCATATCTTCTATCGCTGAGGCACTTTGATCCTCCCTGTGCTGCGGGCATGGGGAGGATCGTCTCCGTACCCCGTTCATTGCCAAGCCATATATTGTAGCGCATGATATGGGGATGATGCGTCATTTCCCCGCCACGCTGCTCGTCGCAGCGTCGCTCGCCCTCGGCGGTTGCGCGACTGCCGTGCCGCCGGTCGAAGTCACCCGCTTTCACGCCAATAACGCCGTCGCGGGCTGGGCGCCGGGGACACGTTACGCCGTCGACGTCGCGCCGCTCGGCAACGCCGCGGCTGCTGCTGACGGCTGGCAGCCGTCGCTCGAATGGAACAGCTATCGCACCGCGGTCGAACGCCAGCTGCAGTTACAGGGGCTCGTCGCTGCGCCTGACGGCGCGCGCGCGCCGCTCAAGGTCCGCATCGGCTTTGATCGCGCCGAGCGCGTTGGTCCCGGCAAACGGTCGCCGGTATCGGTCGGCGTTGGTGGCTCGACCGGCAGCTATGGTTCGGGGCTTGGACTCGGCATCGGGATCAACCTTGGCGGCGGCCCCAAACCGACGCAGGATCTCCAGCTTTCGGTGCGCATCGACGATGCCGCGACCGGTCAGGCCCTGTGGGAAGGTCGCGCGCTGACCGCTGTGCGGGCCAAGGCGCCCGCCGCGCAGCCGTCGCTCGCCGCGGCGAAATTGGCCGAAGCCTTATTCAAGGACTTCCCCGGCGAATCGGGACGCACTATTACGGTCCCATGACCATCACCATCAACGCCGCGTTCGACAGCGGCAATATCGTCGTGGACAGCATCGACGGAACGTCCGCGCGCCTGTCCATCCGTAAAGATCGCGAATCCGATTTCTTTCAGTGGTTCCACTTCCGCGTTTCCTGCGCAGTGGGCGACGCGCTGGACCTCCGGATCACCGGGCTGGAGGCTTCGGCCTTTCCGGGCGGTTGGTCAGACTATGCCGCGTGCGCCAGCTATGACCGCGAAAGCTGGTTCCGCCTCGATACCAGCTATGATGTGAAGGCTGACGGCGGTTCGCTGATCATAAGCCACACTGCCGAAAGTCCGATCCTCTACCTCGCCTATTTCGCGCCCTATTCGATGGAGCGTCACCACGACCTGATCGCCTCCGTCGCCGAATGCGATGGCGTCACCTATCGCTGCCTCGGCACCAGCATCGAGGGGCAGCCGATCGACTGCCTCGAAATGGGCACCGGCGACACGCAGGTCTGGCTCTATGCCCGCCAGCATCCGGGTGAGAGCATGGCCGAATGGTGGATGGAAGGCGCGCTCGAAATGCTCACCGACCCCGCAAATCCGCACGCGCGCGCGCTGCGCCAGAAATGCCGCTTCCACATCGTCCCGAACATGAATCCCGACGGGTCGTTCCGCGGACATTTGCGCACCAATTTTGCCGGGGTGAACCTCAACCGAGAATGGGACGCCCCGACCCCCGAAGGCAGCCCCGAAGTGCTCGCCGTTCGCAATGCGATGGACGAAAGCGGCGTCGACTGGGCGATGGATATCCATGGCGACGAAGCGATCCCGGCCGTTTTCATCGCCGGCTTCGAAGGTATCCCCTCGCTCAAGCCCGGTCAGATGGAAAAATATAAGGCGTTTGAAACGGCGCTCGCCGCCAACACCCCCGACTTCCAGACCGAACTTGGCTATGTCGAGACCGCGCCGGGGCAGGCGAACCTATCCATGTCGACCACCCAGGTCGCCGAACGTTTCGGCGCGGTGGCGATGACGCTGGAAATGCCGTTCAAGGATAATCGGGACCTGCCCGACCCGGTTCAGGGCTGGTCGCCCGAGCGGTCGAAGCTGCTTGCGCATGCATGTCTCGATACACTGGACCGCATGCTGTGATGTCGAGCGGGGCCGACTGGCGGATTGTCGAAGACGATCTGTCGGGGCCCCCGATCCGCGCCTTGCTCGAAGTGCATTTCGCCGGGATGCTGGCGAACTCGCCAGCCGACAGCTGTCACTTCCTCGATTTCGACGGGCTCAACGCGCCCGACGTCACCTTCTGGTCGATTCATCGCGGCGATGATCTGGCGGGCTGCGGCGCGCTCAAGCGGCTTGGCAGCGCCCATGGCGAGATCAAGTCGATGCGCACTGCCGAGAGTTTTTTGCGGCGGGGTGTCGCGGCGCGGATGCTCGAACATATCATCGCCGAAGCGCGGGGCCGCGGTCTCGAACACCTGAGTCTCGAAACCGGATCGGGCGCGGCGTTCGAACCTGCGCTCGCGCTGTATCGGCGTTACGGCTTTGAGGATTGCGCGCCTTTTGCCGATTACAAACCCGATCCGTTCAGTCGGTTCATGACGCGCGCACTGTAGATACGCAAACGGGGCCCGGAAGGGACTCCGGACCCCGCTCATCATGCCCGCTCGGGCTAGTTCAGGCGGCTTTTTCGATCGGCGTCGGGGCGCCGCCGCCGATCGCGATCTTGTGCGGTTTCATCGCCTCGGGCACTTCGCGCACCAGGTCGATGGTCAGCAGGCCATCGGCCAGGTCGGCGGCGCTCACCCGCACGAAATCGGCGAGCTGGAAGCGGCGTTCGAACGCGCGGGTCGCGATGCCGCTATAGAGCAATTGACGCCCCTCACCTTCGCCCGCCGGCGTCTTGCGGCCGCTGACGAGCAGCATATTCTGCTGGGCGGTGATGTCGATCTCGTCACCCTTGAATCCGGCGACCGCGACGGTGATGCGGAAATGATCGTCGGCGATCTTTTCGATGTCGAAGGGAGGATAATTTTCGGCGCCCGAACCGCTCGTCTCAAGGAAATCGAACAGGCGGTCGAAACCGACGGTCGAACGGCGATAGGGGGTCCAGTCGAAACTGTTACGCATGAGTCATGGCTTCCTTTCAAAGCGAAACATGGGACGACGGCGATGCGCGCCGCGCCTCCGCCCGGCCCCTTCATGGCGACCGGATGTTTTGAATCTGGGAAGCGGGCATGGCTTTTCAAGGGGGCGGTGGCCCTGTCGCCCCTGCCGCGCTATGGCGCGGCGAATCATCCACGCGGCGCAATGCGAAAAGGACAAAATATGCCCCAGCTCATCCTCATCCGGCACGGTCAGTCGCAGTGGAACCTCGAAAATCGCTTCACTGGCTGGTGGGACGTCGACGTCACCGAAAAGGGCGCGGCCGAGGCATGGGCGGCGGGCGAGTTGATGAAGGCCAAGGGGATCACCCCCGACCTCGCCTTCACCTCGGTCCAATCGCGCGCGATCAAGACGCTGAACCTCGCGCTCGAGGCGATGGGGCGTTTGTGGCTTCCGGTGACCAAGGACTGGCGCCTGAACGAGCGTCACTATGGCGGCCTCACCGGACTCGACAAGGCCGAGACCGCGGCGAAGCATGGCGACGATCAGGTCAAGATCTGGCGCCGCAGCTTCGACATTCCGCCGCCGCCGCTCGAAGCCGGCTCGCCGTGGGATCTGTCGAACGATCCGCGCTACGCCGGCATCGCAATTCCCTTGGCCGAAAGCCTCAAGGACACGATCGAACGCGTCCTCCCTTATTATGAGAGGGCGATCGTCCCGCAGCTCGCCGCCGGCAAGACGGTGCTGATCTCCGCGCATGGCAACAGCCTGCGCGCTTTGGTCAAGCATCTCTCCGGCATTTCGGACGCCGACATCACCGGGCTCGAAATCCCGACCGGCCAGCCGATCGTCTATGACCTCGCCGACGATCTGACCGCCGGTGAACGCTATTATCTCAGCGAGCGTTGAGCATAGCGCCGTTCCCCGGCGGAAGCCGGGGAACAAGGCGGACCGCCACGTTTTCTAAATCGTTCCGGTCACTGTCAGCTGAATATACCGGCCGAACCGGCGCTGCCGGCTTTCACTGAACGCGACCGGCCCGTCGCGCCGGTCGACGAAGACGGTGCGGTCAAAGCCTTCGCGCTCGTTCGCGAGGTTGCGGTACGACGCCTTGACGGTGAAGCCCGCAACATTTTTATGCTCGATGAAGGCGGTAACAAACGCGCCGCCGGTATATTCATGCTCGATCGCATTCAGCCTGACGTTCGGGCTATAGCGCTCGTCGAAATAGCCGGCGCCCCACGCCAGATTGCTGCCGGGAATGTCGTGACGCAGATTCACATCGACGACATATTCCTGCCCCTCGCTCTGGTCGCGCCACAGGCTGGTCAGCGGATCGCGTACGCGGTTGCGCCGCCAGGTAACATCGCTGTTGATCCGCGCGCCCTTCCACCCCAGCGGGTCGAGCAGCAAGGTCGCCTTTGAACTGATGCGATAAAGATGCGCGGGCGGCAAATTGCCGCGGCCTTCGGTCGTCGGCGACAGCGGAATCTGGTCGACCAGATCCTGCGCATAGGCATAGGCGGCGGCGACCGACGCATTGCCCCAGCGGCCCATGTCCTGAACCAGCTCCAGCTCGGTCCGGTTCACGATCGGCGGCACCAGCTGGCCATTGCCGATATTGCCATTGTTGTTCGCAACATCGACCGAGCTTGCGAAATCGAAAAAGTCGAGCTGGTCGACGCGGCGCTGGATATGCCAGTTGATCGTAGTTTTCGGTCCGACCTTCCAGGCCAGTGCCAGCTTGCCCTTCGGCCGGACAAATCGCCGCGTCAGCCCGCCTGGGCCCGAGGAGGCCAGCTCGCTATATTCGGCGCCAAGGTTCAGCTGCGCTGTCAGATTGCTGGCCAGCGCACGGCCCCAGGTCAGTGACGCTTCGCCGCGCTTTTCCTCGACTTTTGTCTGCTCGCCGCCAAAGACGATCGGCAGAAAGTTTCCGTCGGGTTGAAGCTGCGCAAATTCGGCATCAACGTCGAGTTTGTTATACGCGCCCTCGAGTGCGACCTGCCAGTCGGTGCCGCCTGCGGTGCGCCAGCTATATTCGCTGCGCAGGATCGATTCGCTCTCGTCGGCGGCTTGCCTGAACCGCTCGCCGCTGCGCCCGCCCACGTCGCGGTCGACGATGAAGCTGTCGATAGCGGGGCTATGTTCGAAGCGGTAGAGACCTATCAGCTTGAGTCGGCCTTTGCCGAGCCCCAGCTCATAATCGCCGGCAATGTCGAAATTACGCTCCTTTTCGGTAAAGCGAAAAGCCTCGCGGACGGTCCCGGCGCCGGGTTGAACCGAAGTTCCATCCACCCGCTCGTCGAGATTGATCAACTGGCCGCCAAGGTTGAATTCCATTTATTTCCGTTCGCGGCGGTTCGCGCGAGCGCGGCCGAGAGGCGCGGCTGGTCGGCATCATAGCGGCCAATTTCGTCGCGGATGAACGACAGGTTGCCATCGCGGTCGAACCGCCGTTCGGGACCCCAATGGCCCTGGCGCCGCGCCTCATTCTTCAGGCTGAGCGTCACATGGGTTCCGCCGAGCTTGCCGGTCGTCGAAACCTCGCCGTTCAGCCAGTTGTCGTCGAGCCGCGGTCGCCATTCGGGCTGCCAGCGTAGCGTGGTCTCGAACCCGTCGCTGCCCGCGCCCGCGACCAGTACGATGTTCGCCACTTGTCCGGTCAGACCGGGGACGTTCAGCCCGGCGCCATCGACGATATCGATATAGGCGACTTCGCTTGCGGTGATGCGTGCCAGGGCCGTGCGGGCGTCGGTCGATTTATTGGCGATGCGTTCGCCGTTGATCAGCACATTCTCGGTGGCCGCGCCCAACCCGCGTTCGCCGCCATTGGTGCCGGTGACGATCAGGAAGCCCGGCACTTTCTCGACCATATCGAGCGCGGTGCGCGGCGCAAAGCGCGAGAAGTCGGCGGCACCGTAGCGCTGCGCGCCATTCGCAGGAGTCGGCACCGCAGTCGGCGCGTCGCCTGCCGGCTCCTGCGCCGCCGCCGGAACGGCAATGGTCAGGGCGGTGCACGCTACCAGCGAAATTTTTCCGAACGACACGTCTTAAGACTCCCCCGTCCGGCCACCTCCCCGTGGCCGGTTCATGCGGATAGTTCGCAATCATCACTCTGGGTCATATTGTCTACCAACACCCGGCAGCCCTCGACGAGCGTCGAGGGAGAGGTCAATGGCGAGAAGGAAGCAACGCCCCCGCGACGGGAAAGGTCTTAGTCGCGCAGCAACTCATTGATCCCGGTCTTCGCACGGGTCTTGGCATCGACGCGTTTGACGATCACCGCGCAGTAGAGCGACGGGCCCGGGCTGCCATCGGGCAGCGGCTTGCCGGGCAGTGCGCCGGGGACGACGACCGAATAAGCGGGGACTTCGCCGATGAAGATCTCACCTGTGGCGCGGTCGATGATCTTGGTCGATGCACCGAGGTAAACCCCCATTGACAGCACCGCGCCCTCCCGCACGATCACGCCTTCGGCCACTTCGGCGCGGGCGCCGATGAAGGCGCCGTCCTCGATGATCACAGGGCCGGCCTGCAACGGTTCGAGCACGCCGCCAATTCCGGCGCCGCCCGACAGATGGACATTGGCACCGATCTGCGCGCAACTGCCGACGGTGGCCCAGGCATCGACCATCGACCCTTCACCGACATAGGCGCCGATGTTGACGAAGCTGGGCATCAGCACCGCGCCCTTGCTGATATGCGCGCCGTGACGGACGATCGATCCGGGAACCGCGCGGAAGCCCGCGTCGCGAAAGCGATTTGCGTCCCAGCCGGTGAATTTCGACGGCACCTTGTCCCACCAATGCGATCCACCGGGACCGCTTTCGATCATCTCCATGTCGTTGAGGCGGAAAGACAGCAGCACGGCCTTTTTCAGCCACTGGTTGACCTGCCACGTACCACCGGCGTCACGCTCGGCGACGCGGAAGCTGCCGTCGTCGAGTCCGGCAAGCGCGGTCTGCACGGCTTCGCGTACCGGACCCTGTGTGGTCAGGCCCAGCGTGTCGCGTGCGTCCCAGGCGGCCTCGATCGTCGATTGCAGGTCGGTGGTCATAAAATCCCCAATGGTTGCGGTAATGTATCCAGCCAGTCCGATATGTCGTTCACATGGAAATCGACATGGTCCGGCAGGTGGTCGCGATGGCCGCTTTCGCTGCCATTGTCCAGCCAGACGGTGGTCATTCCCAGCGCTTTTGCCGGGGTCAGGTTGCGTGCCATATCCTCTACAAACAGGCTTTTCGCCGGATCGACATTCTGGTGCACGACCATCGCCGCATAGGCGGCCGGGTCGGGCTTGGGCGTGTAACGCGTCGCGCGAATGTCGCAGATGCCTTCGAACAGGTCGGCTATCCCGCGCGCCGCCAGCACCCGCGCCGAATAATCGGCATCGGCGTTGGTAAAGATCAGCCGCCGTCCGGGCAGGCGTTCCAGCCCCGCGCGCAGCCGCATGTCGGGGACCAGCCGGTCCATCGCGACATCATGGACGTCGACCAGAAAGGTTTCGGGATCGACGCCGTGATGGCGCATCAACCCCGCCATGGTCGTGCCATGGTCGTGGAAATATTGCTTCTGAACCCGCCGTGCTTCTATCGCGTCGCAACCCAGCAGGCGCATGATGAACCCGCCCATACGCTCGTCGATCAGGTCGAACATCCGCGCCGACGGCGGATAGAGCGTATTGTCGAGATCGAAGATCCAGCAATCGATATGGTCGAGCGACGGGGGCATGATGAGGCGGCGCATAAAGCCTGTGGGGCGTGGCGGCAAGGCGCGCGGGTCAGTCGGTTCCGTCGAGGGCCACGCGCAGCGCACGCCATCGCGTCAGCTTCGCGTCGAACCCGATCGTATGCGCCGCGCTGCTCGACGGCAGATCGACGACCGCGATGCCGTTCAGCGGCGGCAGTTGGCGGCGTCCGATCGCTGCCGCCTTGCCGCCGTTGAAAGCAATCATCCGAAGGTCGGGCAGCGTCGCTACCAACGCGCCCAAATCATGCGCTTCGGCCTCGCGGATATCGCCGTCGCTGCTCGTTCGCCGTTCGGCGGTGCGGATGACATCCCACAGGCCGACACGCGCGTTGCGTAGCGCGGCCAGCCGGTCGGCGTAATCGAGGCTCGCCAGCGGCCGGTCCACCACCGCCCCCACCAGCCGCCAGAACTGGTTCGTCGGGTGCGCATAATATTGCCGGTCGGCGAGTGAGCGCGCGCCGGGCAGGCTGCCCAGAATCAGCAGCCGTGTGTCGGGGGTGACATGCGGGGCAAAGCTGGCGTGGCGGATGGCGGACATAGGGGACCGATAGCGGGGCCCGAACGGCGCAACAATCTTGCTTCCTACTTGACCGGCGGAGGAATCACCGCTAGGGGCGCGCACGGTCGAAAGCGGCGGTTTGCTGCCGCATTCGGTTACAACAGCGCTGAACATTGCTGGCGCGGATGGAGCCTCCGGACGATCAACTTCGATCTGCCGGGGTCTTTTGCTGTTACAAGGTCGCCCGTTTTCCGCCAATTTTTGGGGGACCGATCGATGCTTCATCCACCGCGGTACAGTAACCGTTCGCTCCAATGGGCGGACATTTTAAGGTGAAGCATTCATGCCCACGATCAACCAGCTGGTCCGCAAGGGTCGGACTCCTCAGAAGGTGAAGTCCAAGGTCCCGGCGATGGACGCAAACCCGCAAAAGCGCGGCGTTTGCACCCGTGTCTATACGACGACCCCGAAAAAGCCGAACTCGGCGCTCCGTAAGGTTGCGAAGGTCCGCCTGACCAACCAGCGCGAAGTCATCACCTACATCCCCGGCGAAGGCCACAACCTCCAGGAACATAGCGTTGTGCTGATCCGCGGCGGTCGTGTCCGCGATCTTCCCGGTGTGCGTTACCACGTCCTGCGCGGCGTGCTCGATACGCAGGGTGTGAAGGACCGCAAGCAGAGCCGTTCGAAATACGGTGCGAAGCGTCCGAAGTAAGGACCGCTTTTTCGGCTATTTGATCATCCCAGGCTGCCTTGGCGCCGGGGTGCTGTTGTAAAAGGAATTACCTATGGCTCGTCGTCGTCGTCCAGAACGCCGCGAAATCCTGCCCGATCCCCGTTTCGGTGATGTTGTGCTGTCGAAATTCATGAACAGCGTCATGCTGGACGGTAAAAAGTCGACCGCCGAAGGCATCGTCTATGGCGCGCTCGAATCGGTCGAAGCCCGTGCGAAGAAGGAACCCATTGGCGTGTTCCACGAAGCGCTGGCGAACATCCGCCCGAACATTGAAGTGCGCAGCCGCCGCGTCGGTGGTGCGACCTATCAGGTTCCGGTCGAAGTCCGTCCGGACCGTGCTCAGGCCCTCGCGATTCGTTGGCTGATCACCGCTGCGCGCAACCGCAGCGAAACGACGATGGCCGCGCGCCTGTCGGGTGAGCTTCTCGACGCCTCGAACAACCGCGGCAACGCGGTGAAGAAGCGCGAAGACACGCACCGTATGGCCGAAGCCAACCGCGCTTTCAGCCACTACCGCTGGTAATTGCGCGGACGCCCCGGCGTCTCGCAATCGCAACAAATCTTCCTATATCGGGGGTGGTCAAGCTGACCGCCCCCCAAGTCCAAGGAAAAGACCATGGCACGCAGCCATCCGCTCGAACGCTATCGCAATTTCGGTATCATGGCGCACATCGACGCCGGCAAGACCACCACGACCGAGCGTATCCTTTACTACACCGGCAAGTCCTACAAGATCGGCGAAGTCCATGACGGCGCCGCGACGATGGACTGGATGGAGCAGGAACAGGAACGCGGCATCACGATCACGTCGGCGGCCACCACCTGCTTGTGGAAGGCCGACGAAGGTCAGGGTCCCGAGCATCGCCTGAACATCATCGACACCCCCGGACACGTCGACTTCACCATTGAAGTCGAACGCTCGCTTCGCGTCCTCGACGGCGCGATCACCGCGTTCGACGGCGTTGCCGGCGTTGAGCCGCAGTCGGAAACCGTGTGGCGCCAGGCGGACAAGTATAAAGTTCCGCGCATGTGCTACATCAACAAGCTCGATCGCACCGGCGCTAACTTCTACTATTGCGTCCAGACGATCATCGATCGCCTCGGTGCGGTCCCGGCGGTGCTGTATCTGCCCATCGGTGCGGAAGGCGACTTTGTCGGTCTCGTCGATCTCGTCAACGAACGTGCGATCATCTGGAAGGATGAGAGCCTGGGCGCCGAATTCTCTTATGAAGAGATTCCGGCTGACCTCGTCGACAAGGCTGCCGACTATCGCGAAAAGCTGGTCGAACTTGCTGTCGAGCAGGATGATGCCGCAATGGAAGCCTATCTCGAAGGCACGTTGCCTGCCGTTCCCGAACTGAAGGCGCTGATCCGCAAGGGTACGCTGGCACAGGCATTCGTGCCCGTGCTGTGCGGCTCGTCGTTCAAGAACAAGGGCGTGCAGACGCTGCTCGACGCGGTTGTCGACTATCTGCCCTCGCCGCTCGACATCGAGGACGTCCAGGGGCTCAAGCTCGATGGCGTGACTCCCGATTCGCGTCCTGCGGCCGATGACGCGCCGCTGTCGCTGCTCGCGTTCAAGATCATGAACGATCCGTTCGTCGGTTCGCTCACCTTCGCCCGCATCTATTCGGGTACCCTGAATAAGGGCACGTACCTGAACTCGGTAAAGGACAAGAAGGAAAAGGTCGGCCGTATGCTGCTCATGCATGCGAACAGCCGTGAAGACATCGACGAAGCCTATGCAGGCGACATCGTTGCCCTCGCCGGCCTCAAGGAAACCACGACCGGGGATACGCTCTGCGCAACGGGCGCGCCGATCATCCTCGAGCGGATGGAATTCCCCGAACCGGTCATCGAGCTGTCGGTGGAACCGAAGACCAAGGCCGACCAGGAACGTATGGGCATCGCGCTCAACCGTCTGGCTGCCGAGGATCCCTCGTTCCGCGTGTCGACCGACCATGAATCGGGTCAGACGATCATCAAGGGTATGGGCGAGCTTCACCTCGACATTCTCGTTGATCGCATGAAGCGCGAATTCAAGGTCGAAGCCAATGTCGGCGCGCCGCAGGTGGCGTACCGCGAATCGCTCGCGAAGCCGGTTGACGTCGATTACACCCACAAGAAGCAGTCGGGTGGCTCGGGCCAGTTCGGCCGCGTCAAGGTCAGCGTCGCCCCCGGCGAACGCGGTTCGGGCATCACCTTCATCGACGAGATCAAGGGCGGCAACATTCCGCGCGAATATATCCCGTCGGTCGAAAAGGGCATGCGCGAATCGGCTGAAAACGGTCACATGATCGGGTTCCCGATCATCGACTTCGAAATCAAGCTCACGGACGGCGCGTATCACGACGTCGACTCGTCGGCGCTGGCATTCGAAATCGCGGGCCGTGCAGCGATGCGCGAAGTCGCGGCAAAGGCAGGCATCAAGCTGCTCGAGCCGGTGATGAAGGTCGAAGTCGTTACCCCGGAAGAATTCATGGGTGACGTGATCGGCGATCTGAACAGCCGCCGTGGCCAGATCCAGGGCACCGACAGCCGGGGCATTGCCCAGGTCGTCGAGGCGATTGTTCCGCTCGCGAACATGTTCGGCTACGTCAATCAGCTGCGCAGCTTCAGCCAGGGACGTGCCAGCTACTCGATGCAATTCTCGCATTATGAAGAAGTGCCGAGCAGCGTCGCCGAAGAAGTTAAGGCCAAGATGGCCTGATGGTCAAAACCGCGCGGGCTTGCACCGCGCGGCAAGACCCTCTAAGGGCGGCGCCTGATTCAGCAGGCGCGTCCAGGACTGATCAACGCAAACATTGAACAAGAAGGTTATACCATCATGGCCAAGGCTAAATTTGAGCGGACGAAGCCGCACTGCAACATCGGTACCATCGGTCACGTCGACCATGGCAAGACCTCGCTGACCGCAGCGATCACCAAGGTTCTCGCCGAAACGACCGGCGGCACCGCCGTCGACTTCGCGAACATCGATAAGGCTCCCGAAGAGCGCGAACGCGGCATCACCATTTCGACCGCGCACGTCGAATATGAAACCGCTGGCCGCCACTATGCGCACGTCGATTGCCCGGGCCACGCCGACTATGTGAAGAACATGATCACCGGTGCTGCCCAGATGGACGGCGCGATCCTCGTTGTGTCGGCCGCTGACGGCCCGATGCCGCAGACCAAGGAGCACATCCTGCTCGCGAAGCAGGTTGGCGTTCCCACCATGGTCGTCTTCCTCAACAAGGTTGACCAGCTGGACGATCCCGAGCTGCTCGAACTCGTCGAGATGGAAATTCGCGAAGAACTTTCGAAGCGTGGCTTCGACGGCGACAATATTCCGATCGTCGCTGGTTCGGCGCTTGCTGCTCTTGAAAGCCGCGACGACAACATCGGCAAGGAAGCCATCCTCAAGCTGATGCAGGCCGTCGATGACTGGATCCCGCAGCCCGACCGTCCGCTCGACAAGCCCTTCCTGATGCCGATCGAAGACGTGTTCTCGATCTCGGGTCGCGGTACCGTTGTGACCGGCCGTATCGAAACCGGCATCGTCAAGGTTGGTGAAGAAGTCGAAATCGTCGGCATCAAGGACACCAAGAAGACCGTCGTGACCGGCGTCGAAATGTTCCGCAAGCTGCTCGACCAGGGCCAGGCTGGCGATAACGTCGGCGCGCTGATCCGCGGCGTTGCACGTGAAGACGTGGAACGCGGCCAGGTTCTCTGCAAGCCCGGCTCGATCAAGCCGCACACCGAGTTCACCTCGGAAGTGTACGTCCTGTCGAAGGATGAAGGCGGCCGTCACACGCCGTTCTTCGCCAACTATCGTCCGCAGTTCTACTTCCGCACCACGGACGTCACCGGCGAGGTCATCCTCCCCGAGGGCACCGAGATGGTTATGCCGGGCGACAACGTCCAGCTGGCAGTGAAGCTGATCGCTCCGATCGCCATGGACCCGGGTCTGCGCTTCGCGATTCGCGAAGGTGGCCGCACCGTTGGTGCAGGGGTTGTGGCGACGGTCACAAAGTAATATAGGGCCTCGAGCCGCCCGATTCGGACTGATTCGGGCGGCTCGTAGCTTAAAGAATTTTGATGGCCGATTCGGTCTCCATGCGGGGATCGGAGCAGGCCATTTCGGCTCTTTCGCATCGCTAGACGGGATTCGACTGGAATAGTCATGGAAACGCAGAATATTCGCATTCGCCTCAAGGCCTTTGATCACCGCGTGCTCGATCAGGCCACCACCGACATCGCCGATACGGCACGTCGTACGGGGGCACTCATTCGCGGCCCTATCCCGCTGCCGACGCGCATAGAAAAATTCACCGTGAACCGCGGTCCGCATGTCGACAAAAAGTCGCGCGAGCAGTTCGAGGTACGTACCCACAAGCGGCTGCTCGACATCGTTCAGCCCACCCCGCAGACCGTCGATGCGCTGATGAAGCTCGACCTTGCTGCTGGCGTGAACGTCGAAATCAAGTTGGCCTAAGCCAACGCAACCCCGGATCTGATCCGGGGTCTCTATCGGCAGGACACTTCGGTGACTGCATTGTTCGGCGCGATCCGGACCGACGATAGGGTGGATACCGCCGGACCTCTTCTTCGGAAGAAATATGGTTCGGGCTGCGTCCCCCGTCTCGCCGCTTCTCCTTCGGGAAGGTGGCACCTCAGCCCGGACGGGGCGAAGCATCGAAATTATGGGCTGGGACGGGTTTCCATCGAGATTTGCCTTGATGGGGGCCCACACGCCGTGCGGAATGGTCCGCCCGGCCTCTGTTGAGGAGTTAGATCATGCGGACTGGCGTGATCGCGAAGAAAATGGGGATGACCCGCCTGTTTCAGGACGACGGCCGCCACGTGCCCGTCACTGTCCTGAGCCTCGAAGGCTGTCAGGTTATCTCTGTGCGCGAACAAGAACGTGACGGCTATGTGGCCGTTCAGCTCGGTGCAGGTTCGGCGAAGGCGAAGAATGTCGCCAAGCCGCAGCGCGGCGCTTTCGGCAAGGCCGAAGTGGAGCCCAAGGCGAAGATCGTCGAATTCCGCGTCGCTGACGACGCGACGCTCGACGTCGGCGCCGAACTGTCGGCTGACCATTTCGTCGCCGGCCAGATCGTCGACATCCAGGGCGTGACCCAGGGCAAGGGCTTTGCCGGCGCTATGAAGCGTTGGGGTTTCGGCGGCATGCGCGCCAGCCACGGCGTCTCGATCAGCCACCGTGCACACGGTTCGACCGGTAACCGTCAGGATCCGGGCCGCGTCTTCAAGAACAAGAAGATGGCCGGCCACATGGGCGCCCGCAATCGCACCCAGCAGAATCTCGAAGTCGTTCGCACGGACGTCGAGCGCGGCCTCATCTTCGTCAAGGGCTCGGTCCCTGGCTCGAAGGGTGGCTGGCTGATGGTCCGCGACGCGGTCAAGCTGCCGCGTCACCCCGAGGCCCCCTATCCGGCGGGCGTCAAGATCGCGGCGAATGCCAATCAAGAAGTCCCGGCGGATGCACCGGTAGAGACCCCGACGGAAACCGTCGTCGTCGATACCGCGACCACCGACGGCGCACAGGAGTCCTGATCATGAAGGTCAAGGTTCACACCATCGACGGCAAGGCCGGCGCAGACATCGATCTCAATGACGACGTGTTCGGCGTCGACGCGCGTGCCGACATCCTCCATCGTGTCGTCAGCTGGCAGCTCGAAAAGCGCCGTGGTCCGGCTCGCGCCGCCCGCGAACGCAGCGACGTGTCGCGCACCGGCAAGAAGTTCGGCAATCAGAAGGGCGGCGGTACCGCTCGTCACGGCGATCGCGCAGCTCCGATCTTCATCGGCGGCGGCAAGGCACACGGCCCGCGGGCCCGCACCTTCGGCCACTCGCTGAACAAGAAGATCCGCACGCTTGGCCTGAAAATGGCACTGAGCGACAAGGCAAAGGGCGGCAAGATCCTCGTTCTCGACACGCTCGAGCTCAAGGATGCCAAGACCAAGGCACTCGCCGGCCAGCTCGGCAAGCTCGAACTCGGCAATCGCGCATTGTTCATCGACGGTGATGCAGTGCACGAAAGCTTCGCCATGGCGTCGGCCAACCTCATCGGTATCGATTCGATGCCGGCGATGGGTGCCAACGTTTATGACATTTTGCGCGCCGATACGCTGGTCCTGACCCGCGCCGGCCTCGAAAAGCTGGAGGCACGCTTCAATGGCTAAGGCAAAAACAGTCGACGCGCGTCACTATGACGTGATCCTCGCTCCGGTGATCACCGAAAAGTCGACGATGCTCAGCGAAAACAACGCAGTGGTGTTCAAGGTCGCAAATGATGCGACCAAGCCCGCCATCAAGGCAGCCGTAGAGGCGCTGTTCGATGTCAAGGTGATCGGCGTGAACACGCTCATCACCAAGGGCAAGACCAAGCGCTGGAAGGGCAAGCCCTACACCCGCAGCGACGTGAAGAAGGCGGTTGTTCGTCTGGCCGAAGGCCAGTCGATCGACGTCACGACCGGCGTCTGATTGTAGGAAGAGGCAGAGAAAATGGCACTTAAATCCTATAATCCGACGAGCCCCGGCCAGCGCGGCCTGATCCTCATCGATCGGTCCTCGCTTTGGAAGGGCAAGCCCGTCAAGGGGCTGACCGAAGGCAAGAGCAAGACCGGCGGCCGCAACAACAAGGGTCATGTGACCTCGCGTGGCATCGGCGGCGGTCACAAGCAGCGTTATCGCATCGTCGATTTCAAGCGCCGCCTGTGGGACGTCGAAGGCACGGTTGAGCGTCTGGAATATGACCCCAACCGCACCGCCTTCATCGCGCTGATCAACTATGGCAAAGACGAAGCCGGCAAGGACCGCGTCGCTTACATCCTGGCGCCGCAGCGTCTGGCCGTTGGCGACAAGATCATCGCGGGCAAGAAGACCGACGTGAAGCCGGGCAATGCGATGGAATTGTCGCAGATGCCGGTCGGCACGATCGTCCACAACATCGAGATGAAGCCGGGCAAGGGTGGCCAGATTGCCCGTTCGGCTGGCACTTATGCACAGGTCGTCGGTCGTGACCGCGGTCTCGTCATCGTGCGACTCGGTTCGGGCGAGCAGCGTTATATTCGCGGCGATTGCATGGGTACGGTGGGCGCGGTTTCGAACCCCGACAACACCAACCAGACGCTCGCAAAGGCTGGCCGTCGTCGTTGGATGGGCGTTCGCCCGCTGACCCGCGGTGTTGCGAAGAACCCGGTCGATCACCCGCACGGCGGCGGCGAAGGCCGTACCTCGGGCGGCCGTCACCCGGTTACCCCATGGGGCAAGCCGACGAAGGGTGCGCGTACGCGCCATAACAAGTCGACCGACAAGATGATTATCCGGTCGCGTCACGCGAAGAAGAAGAGGTAAGCCATGGCTCGCTCGGTCTGGAAGGGTCCGTTCGTGGACCTCCATCTGCTCAAGAAAGCCGAAACGGCACAGGACGGCAGCAGCAATGCTCCGATCAAAACCTGGTCGCGTCGGTCCACCATCCTGCCGCAGTTCGTGGGGCTGACCTTCAACGTCTACAACGGCCGCAAGTTCGTGCCGGTGTCGGTCAACGAAGATATGGTCGGCATGAAGCTGGGTGAATTTGCGCCGACGCGCTTCTTCCCCGGTCACGCTGCCGACAAGAAGGGCAAACGCTAATGGGTAAGGCAAAATCCCCCCGCCGCGTTGCGGATAATGAGGCGCTTTCGGTCGGCACGCAGATTCGCGGTTCGGCTCAGAAGCTGAACCTCGTTGCCGCACTGATCCGCGGCCGCAAGGTCGAAGACGCGATGAACGTCCTCGCTTTCTCGAAGAAGGCGATGGCGGTTGACGTGCGCAAGGTTCTCGCCAGCGCTGTCGCCAACGCGGAAAACAACCACAACCTTGATGTTGATGCTCTGGTCATCCAGGAAGCCAGCGTCGGCAAGTCGATCTCGATGAAGCGCTGGCACGCTCGTGGCCGCGGCAAGTCGACCCGGATCGTCAAGCCGTTCAGCCGCATTCGCATCGTCGTCCGCGAACAGGAAGAAGAGGCGTAAGATGGGCCAGAAGAGCAATCCGATCGGCCTGCGCCTGCAGGTCAACCGCACCTGGGACAGCCGCTGGTTCGCCGAAGGTCAGGATTATGGCCGCATGCTGGTTGAGGATCTGAAGATCCGTCAGTATGTGTTCAAGAACCTGCCGCAGGCAGCGATCTCGAAGGTCGTGATCGAGCGTCCCGCCAAGCTTTGCCGCGTGTCGATCTATGCCGCCCGTCCGGGTGTCATCATCGGCAAGAAGGGCGCGGACATCGAAAAGCTGCGCAAGAAGCTGGGCGAATTGACGGGCAGCGACGTGTCGCTGAACATCGTCGAAATCCGCAAGCCCGAAGTCGACGCCAAGCTCGTCGGTCAGGGTATTGCTGACCAGCTCGAACGCCGCGTCGCATTCCGTCGTGCCATGAAGCGTGCCGTTCAGTCGGCGATGCGTCTGGGCGCCGAAGGCATCCGCATCAACTGCGCTGGCCGTCTCGGCGGCGCGGAAATCGCACGTACCGAATGGTATCGCGAAGGCCGGGTGCCGCTTCACACGCTGCGCGCCAATGTCGACTATGCCGAATCGACCGCCCACACCGCCTATGGCGTCTGCGGGATCAAGGTTTGGATCTTCAAGGGCGAAATCCTGGGTCATGACCCGATGGCGACCGACCGGTTGATGCTCGACGCGCAAACGTCGGGCGTGCGCCCGGCGCGCGATGATCGCCGCTAAGGACTGCTGACATGCTGCAACCGAAAAAAACCAAGTTCCGAAAGGCCTTCAAAGGCCGCATCCATGGCAATGCCAAGGGTGGGACCAGCCTCAATTTCGGCTCTTACGGGCTGAAGGCGATGGAACCCGAGCGGATTACCGCGCGCCAGATCGAAGCGGCGCGTCGTGCAATCAGCCGTGCGATCAAGCGTCAGGGCCGTTTGTGGATCCGCATCTTCCCCGACCTTCCCGTGTCGTCGAAGCCTGCCGAAGTCCGCATGGGTAAGGGCAAGGGTTCGCCGGAATTCTGGGCCGCTCGCGTGAAGCCGGGTCGCATCCTGTTCGAACTCGACGGCGTTCCCGGTCCCGTGGCCGCGCTGGCATTCGAACGCGCGGCGATGAAGCTGCCGATCAAGACGAAGGTGATTGCCCGTCTCGGCGACACCTCGCATCTGGAGGGTTAAGGGCCATGTCCAAGACCGAAGATTTCAAGGCCAAGACCGACGACCAGCTCGCGGAACAGCTTGGCGAACTGAAGCGCGAGGCGTTCAACCTCCGCTTCCAGGCGGCCACCGGCCAGCTTGAAAAGGCCTCGCGCGTCAAGGAAGTGCGGCGTTCGATCGCTCGCATCAAGACGCAGCAGACCGAGCGTACCCGCTCGGCTGCGAAGTAAGGAGACTATCGATGCCGAAGCGCATATTGACCGGTACGGTGGTGTCCGACAAGGGCGACAAGACCGTCGTGGTGAAAGTCGAGCGGAAGGTTAAGCACCCTCTGTACGGCAAGATCATCCGCCGTTCGAAAAAATACCACGCCCATGATGAGGACAACAGCATCAAGGCTGGCGAAACCGTCCGCATCGAAGAGACGCGTCCGATTTCGAAGCTGAAGACGTGGAAAGTGCTCGACAAGGTCGACACCCACAGCAAGCCCAAAACGGCTGCTGACGCCTGAAGCTAGGTTTCACGGAACCGCCGGGGTGCCCCGGTAGGCCCAAACAGAAGGAAATGCATCGATGATTCAGATGCAGTCACAATTGGAAGTCGCTGACAACAGCGGTGCAAAGCGCGTCCAGTGCATCAAGGTGCTCGGCGGGTCGAAGCGTCGCGTTGCCGGCGTCGGCGACGTGATCGTCGTGTCGATCAAGGAAGCACAGCCGCGTGGCAAGGTGAAGAAGGGTGACGTGCATCGCGCCGTTATCGTTCGCACTGCCAAGGACGTGCGCCGCGCCGACGGCTCGGTGATCCGCTTCGACAGCAATGCCGCCGTGCTCGTCAACAAGAATGAAGAGCCGATCGGTACCCGTATCTTCGGCCCCGTGGTCCGCGAACTGCGCGGCAAGGGCTATATGAAGATCATCAGCCTGGCGCCGGAGGTACTCTGACCATGGGTATGGCGAAGATCAAAAAGGGCGACACGGTTGTCATCCTGTCCGGCAAGGACAAGGGCAAGACCGGCGAAGTGACGCAGAGCCTGCCGAAAGACGGCAAGGTTGTGGTCGCGGGCGTCAACATCATCACGCGGCACCGCAAGCCGACCCAGACCAACCCGCAGGGTGGCCTGGAGCGCAAGGAAGCGCCGATGCACGCGAGCAAGGTCGCGGTTGCCGATCCCAAGAGCGGCAAGCCGACGCGCGTGCGCTTTGAAACCAAGGACGGCAAGAAGGTGCGTGTCGCCGTGAAGTCCGGGGAGACGATCAGTGGCTGATAATTACACCCCGCGCATGCGGACCCGCTATGACGAGATCATCGTCAAGGCGATGACCGAGAAATTCGGTTACAAAAATGCGATGGAAGTGCCGAAGATCGAAAAGATCGTGCTCAACATGGGCGTCGGCGAAGCAACGCAGGACAAGAAGAAGGTCGAATCGGCAGCTGCAGAAATGGAGCTGATCGCTGGCCAGAAGCCTGTCGTAACGAAGGCAAAGAAGTCGATCGCCCAGTTCAAGCTGCGCGAAGGCATGCCGATCGGTTGCAAGGTGACCCTGCGTCGCGAGCGGATGTATGAATTCCTCGACCGCCTGATCACCATCGCAATGCCGCGCATCCGCGATTTCCGCGGCGTGTCGGCGACGAGCTTCGACGGTCGTGGCAATTATGCCATGGGCCTGAAAGAGCAGATCATCTTCCCCGAGATCAACTATGACCGCATCGACCAGGTGCGTGGCATGGACGTGATCGTCACCACCACCGCCCGTACGGACGATGAAGCCCGCGAACTGCTCAAGCTGTTCGGCTTCCCCTTCCCGATCGAAGCGCAGGAAAAGGAAGCCGCCTGATCCCTTTGGGACCAGGCTGGCTCTTTCAAGAAGGAAAGAGAACTTAAGTCATGGCGAAACTGAGTTCGATGAACAAGAACGAGCGTCGCAAGCAGCTGGTGAAGAAATACGCCGGCCGTTATGCGAAGCTGAAGGCGATTGCGGCAGACACGTCGCTCGACGAAGGCGAGCGTCTGATCGCGCGCCTCAAGATGGCGGAAATCCCGCGCAATGGTAACCCGACCCGCATCCGTAACCGGTGCGAGCTGACGGGCCGCCCGCGCGCTTATTATCGCAAATTCCGGCTTTGCCGTATCCAGCTCCGCGATCTGGCCAACAAAGGCCTGATCCCCGGTGTTGTGAAGTCGAGCTGGTAAGGGACTGACAAGATGGCAATGACCGATCCTTTGGGTGATATGCTCACCCGCATCCGCAACGGCCAGCAGGCGAAGAAGGACAGCGTCCTGACGCCGGCTTCCACCTTGCGCGTCCGCGTTCTCGATGTTCTCCAGCGCGAAGGCTATATCCGCGGCTACAGCGAAGAAGCGCTGGGTGCCAAGGGCCAGCACAAGGGCATCCGCATCGAGCTGAAATATTTCGAAGGGCAGCCGGCGATCCGCCATGTGGCGCGCGTTTCGAAGCCGGGCCGCCGCGTCTATTCGGGTTCGAAAGAACTGCCGATCGTACGCAACGGCTTGGGTATCACCATCGTGTCGACCCCGCGCGGCGTCCTGTCGGACGCCGAAGCACGCGAACATAATGTCGGCGGCGAAGTGCTGGCGGAGGTGTTCTGATGTCACGCATTGGTAAGAAATTCGTGGAAGTCCCGGGTGGCGTCACTGCTGCAATCGATGGCGGTCAGCTGTCGGTCAAGGGTCCGAAGGGCACGCTCGCGATGCCGCTCAGCGACCTCATCAACTATGAGGTCGCCGAGGGTTCGATTTCGGTGCGCCCGGCCAACGACAGCCGCGAAGCACGCGCGTTTTGGGGCATGCAGCGGACGCTGGTGCAGAATCTGATCACGGGTGTGACCGAGGGCTTTACCAAGGTTCTTGAAATCACCGGTGTCGGCTATCGTGCCAACGCGCAGGGCAAGAATCTGAAGCTGCAGCTTGGCTATAGCCATGATGTCGATTTTGCGGTGCCCGAGGGTATCGAGATCAAGACGCCGGACAATACGACGATCGAGATCAGCGGCATCAACAAGCAGCAGGTCGGTCAGGTCGCGGCAGAAATCCGTCGCTGGCGTAAGCCGGAGCCCTATAAGGGCAAGGGCATCAAATATCGCGGCGAGTACATCTTCCGCAAAGAAGGCAAGAAGAAGTAAGCCATGGCACATCTTACCCAATTCGAAAAACGCCGTCAGCGCGTTCGTACTGCCCTCCGCAAGCGGGCCGGTGGGCGCGCGCGCCTCTCGGTGCACCGTTCGGGCCGTCACATCTATGCGCAGCTCATCGATGACGCAGCCGGCCAGACGCTGGCCGCAGCCTCGACGCTCGACAAGGATGTCCGCGGCACGACCGGCGCAACGACGGCTGCTGCCGCCGAAGTCGGCAAGCGCCTCGCCGCTGCCGCCAAGAAGGCGGGCGTGACGCAGGTCGTGTTCGACCGCGGCGGTTTCCTGTTCCACGGGCGCATCAAAGCGCTGGCCGACGCGGCACGCGAAGGCGGATTGGAGTTCTAATCATGGCAGACGAAGTACAGAACGTCGAAGGCGCTCCCGAAGCTGCCCCCACCGAAACCGCAGCTCCGCGCCGCGGCCGTGGCGGCGGTGCCGGCGGACGCGATGGCGGCCGTGGCGGACGTGACGGTGGCCGTGGGCGCCGCGACGATCGTCGTCCGCGCGACGATGATGGTGGCGAAGAGCTGATCGAAAAGCTGGTTCACATCAACCGCGTTTCGAAGACGGTGAAGGGCGGCAAGCGCTTTGGTTTCGCCGCACTTGTCGTCGTTGGCGACGGCAAGGGTCGCGCCGGTTTCGGCCATGGCAAGGCACGCGAAGTGCCGGAAGCCATTTCGAAGGCAACCGCTGCAGCGAAGAAGGCGATGATTCGCGTTCCGCTGCGCGATGGCCGCACGCTGCACCATGATGGCCTCGGCCATTTCGGCGCCGGCAAGGTGACGGTTCGTTCGGCTCCCGCCGGTACGGGCATCATCGCCGGTGGCCCGATGCGCGCCGTGTTCGAAAGCCTTGGCGTTGCCGACGTGGTGACCAAGTCGAACGGCACGTCGAACCCCTACAACATGATCCGTGCGACCTTCGAGGCGCTTGGTGAACAGACGAGCCCGAAGTCGGTGGCACAGCGTCGCGGCAAGAAGGTTTCGGACCTGATCAAGCGTGGCGGTGCATCCGATCGCGCTGCCGAGGCCGAAGCCGCGGCGGTGACGGAGTAAGACAATGGCTGACAAGAAAATCAAGATCCGCCAGATCGGTTCGCCGATCCGTCGTCCCAAGAGCCAGCGTGCAATCCTGACCGGCCTCGGCCTGGGCAAGATGCATCGCGAGGTCGAACTGATCGACACTCCCGAAGTGCGTGGCATGATTCGCAAGCTGCCGCACATGGTGCAAGTGATCGAAGGCTAAGGCGTCAGTGAAGCTCTATCGCCTGTTGACCGGCCCCGACGACAGCGCTTTTTGCGCGCGCGTCGAAGGTTTGCTCAACAGGGGGTGGCAGCTTCACGGCAGCCCGGCTATGAGCCACGTCGATGGCCGCGCCCAAGTGGCGCAGGCCATAGTGATGGAGAAGGCCGGGGACTATCCCGGCTTTCAGCCGTCTAGTGAAATCGAACCGGACTGAATCCGCAAACGGCGGCCAGTCCAGAGCGCGACAAAAGCGAAAGCGAGTGCAATGACTATCAAGCTTAACGAACTTCGTGACAATAATGGCGCCCGCAAGGGCCGCATGCGCGTCGGACGCGGCATCGGTTCGGGCAAGGGCAAGACCGCCGGCCGTGGCCAGAAAGGCCAAAAGGCACGCAGCGGCGTCGCGATCAACGGCTTTGAAGGCGGCCAGATGCCGCTTCACATGCGTATCCCGAAGCGCGGCTTCAACAATATCTTCGGCAAGGATTTCGCGATCGTCAATCTGGGCATGATCCAGAAGCTGGTCGACGCGAAGAAGCTCGACGCGAAGACTGTGATCGACCACGCCGCGCTGAAAGCGGCTGGCCTTGCCCGCGGCGGCAAGGACGGCGTCCGCCTCCTCGCCAAGGGTGAACTGACCGCAAAGCTGAATTTCGCCGTTGCCGGTGCGTCGAAGGGCGCAATCGAAGCGGTCGAAAAGGCCGGCGGCAAGGTGGAGCTTCCCGAACCCAAGGTCGTAGCGACCGACGGCAAGAAATCCCTGCGCAAGGCTGCTGCAGCCGCCAAGAGGGTTTGATGCACCTGGGGCGGGTCGGCGATGCGCCGATCCGCCCCCACGCATTCTATTAGGGCCTTTCCCCTTGCGCATCGCGCCGAGCGAACGCACATAGGCGCCGGGTCGCGGGGGGCGCGGTCCGCCACTGAGGAAAGATCACCATGGCCTCTCGCGCCGACCAGCTTGCATCCAATCTGAATTTCTCGAAGTTCGGCAAGGCGACCGAGCTCAAGAACCGCATCTGGTTCACGATCGGTGCGCTGATCGTCTTCCGCTTCCTGTCCTTTGTGCCGCTGCCGGGCGTCGATCCGGTCGCGCTGTCGCAACTTTACAGTCAGGCGGCTTCGGGTGGCGTCCTCGACATTTTCAACACTTTCTCGGGCGGCAGTCTGGAGCGGATGAGCATCATCGCGCTCGGCGTCATGCCCTATATTACGGCTTCGATCGTCGTGCAGCTGGCAACCGCGCTGTCGCCCAGCCTCGCCTCACTCAAGAAAGAGGGCGAAAGCGGGCGCAAGAAAATCAATCAGTATACGCGCTACGGTACGGTCGCGTTGACCGCGATTCAGGGCTATTTCATTGCGGTCGGGCTCGAGTCACTTGGCGCGACCAATGGCATTGCTGCGGTCGTCGATCCGGGCATGTTGTTCCGCATCGGTGCGGTGATCAGCATCGTCGGCGGTACCTTGTTCCTGATGTGGCTGGGCGAACAGATCACCAGTCGCGGTATCGGTAACGGCGTCTCGCTGATCATCATGGCGGGCATATTGGCGCAGTTGCCGCGCAGCTTCTCGCAGATGTTCACGCAGGTCCGCGAAGGATCGATGGGCGGCGGTACGGTGTTCGCTGTCATCGGCGGCGCAATTCTCGTGATCGCCTTTATCAGCTTCATGGAGCGCGCACAGCGCCGCGTGCTCGTCCAATATCCCAAGCGCGCGACCCAGCGCGGGGTGATGCAGGCCGATCGCAGCCATCTGCCGCTGAAGGTCAATACCGCGGGCGTCATTCCGCCGATCTTTGCGTCGTCGCTGCTGCTGATGCCGCTGACGATTACCCAGATGATGGGGCAGAATGTTCAGGGCGATACCGCGACCGGCGATTTCCTGATCACGCTCAACCAATATCTCGCGCATGGCCAGCCGCTCTATATGGCGCTCTATGCTGCGGGGATCATCTTCTTCTGCTTCTTCTACGTTGCGGTCGTCTTCAATCCTGAAGAAACTGCCGAGAATCTCAAGAAGCAGAACGGTTTCATCCCCGGCATTCGTCCGGGCAAGAACACCGCCGCCTATCTCGATTTCGTGTTGACGCGGATCACGGTGCTCGGTGCGGCCTATTTGGCGGCCATTTGTTTGGTGCCCGAATATTTCATCGCGCAGTCGGGTCTGCCTTTCCAGCTCGGCGGCACTAGCCTCTTGATTATTGTCAATGTCACCATCGACACGATCAGCCAGATTCAAAGCCACATGCTCGCGCATCAATATGGCGATTTGATCAAGAAGGCCAAATTGAAGGGCGGCGTTGCGCGGCGCTGAAGCGCCCGCTACGGACGACGCGCAGGGCAGGATACAGGGGCTTCCATGACGCTGAATATCATTTTGCTGGGTCCGCCGGGGGCGGGCAAGGGAACGCAGGCGGTGCGTCTGGAAGACGAGCATGGCATGGTCCAGCTGTCCACCGGCGACATGCTCCGCGCCGCGGTCAAGGCTGGGACGCCGATCGGTCTTCAGGCAAAAGCCGTGATGGACGCGGGCGAGCTGGTTTCGGACGCGATTGTCTCCGGCCTGATCGGTGAACGGCTCGACGAACTGGGTTCGGACGTTTCGGTGATTTTCGACGGCTACCCGCGGACTGCGGCGCAGGCCGACTCGCTGGACGAAATTCTGAGCGCGCGCGGTCGCAAGCTCGACCATGTGATCGAGCTGCAGGTTGAAGAAGACGCGCTGGTCGATCGCATCACCGGACGCTTCTCCTGCGCGAAATGCGGCGCCGGCTATCACGACCGTTACAAGCTGCCCAAGGTGGATAATGTTTGCGACGTTTGCGGCAGCGACGAATTCAAACGCCGTCCTGACGATAATGAGGAAACCGTGCGCACGCGCATGGCCGAATATCGCGCCAAGACCGCGCCGATCCTGCCGATCTATGAAGCGCGCGGCATTGTCGCCCATGTCGACGGCATGGCACCGATCGATCAGGTCAACGAGGCGATCGAGGCGATCCTGGCCACCGCCACGGCGAGCTAGTCACTCTCCCCGACGCGGCCTATATTGGGGGCAAAGGGGAGTGGCTATGGATAACAGAATATATGCCGCAGCTGCTGCGTTGACCGGCGCAGCGGTGTCGGCAACGCCCGCCGCGGCGAAGGTCATCGACCAGAGCGAGATCGGCTTCACCGTTGCGCACACCGCGCAGGTCGCCGCGCCCCCCGCCGATGTGTGGAAGATGCTCCGCAGCCCCGACAAATGGTGGTCGAAAGAGCATAGCTGGTCGGGCAACGCCGCAAATTTCTGGCTCGATTCGCCGGCGGGCGGCTGCTTCTGCGAAAAACTCCCCGACAGCGGGAATGGGCAGGGCAGCGTTCAGCACGCCCGCATCCTCTTTGCCCAGCCGAACCAGCTGCTGCGCCTGTCGGGCGCCTTCGGGCCGCTTCAGGGCGAGGCGCTGACGGGGACGCTGAGTATTCAGATCAAGGAAACGCCGACGGGCTCCCGGATCCGTTTCGACTATGTTGTCGGCGGCTATATGCGTTTGAAGGTCAGCGAAATTGCGCCTGTGGTCGATGGCGTGATGGGGGAGCAGCTTGCCGGGCTGGCCAAGGCGTTGGGCAGTGACGGCAATGTCGCTGTTGACCCGGCCAAGGAGAACGACCGCTAGGGAAGGGCGTTTAGGATGCTGGCTTGTCGCCGCGCAGCTTGGCCAGCGCGGCAAATGGGCCTGCGGCCTCCTCGC
The DNA here is from genome assembly GCF_002205635.1 of Sphingopyxis witflariensis. Classification (GTDB taxonomy): domain Bacteria; phylum Pseudomonadota; class Alphaproteobacteria; order Sphingomonadales; family Sphingomonadaceae; genus Sphingopyxis; species Sphingopyxis witflariensis. Next base: position 109,546 of record NZ_NISJ01000009.1, read on the forward strand.
TCAACACGCCCTTTTCGGCGAGAATGCGTCCGGCATCGGGGTGGCGCGGAAACGGATCTAGCCCCAGCGACAATGTTTGCACCGCGGCTTCGCCCAGGTCAATTCGGTCACCGTCAAGCAGCATGGTTTCACAATCCTCGCTGCTGATTTCAATCTCTTCCATCTCGTCTGCGGGTGAATCAATATCGCGCAGAAAACGCAGGTCGAAGTTTTCCGCCAGTGCCGCGGGAACCGGCAGGTCGGTCGCGGCGCAGCGCTGGACGAGCTTAGCCCGCACTTTGCCTTTAGCGGCGATTCCACCGGCGATCGCGCGAACCTCGGCGGTCACGGAAAATTCGCTGAGCTCGATGAGATCCAGCCGTTCCGCAATCCGTGCGCGCGCTTGTGCATCGGCCTCCAGTGCGATTGGGCGACCGTGCGCGGCATCGCCGAGTGTCACGATATGCGAGAATTCATGCGCGCCGTTCATGTTGGTGGTCCGGGGAGGCGGTTGGTGGCGATCAGCGTTTCGACCGGCATGGCGGCGAGTGCGCTGCGCAGCTTGGCAACTTCGGCCATGACATGCGCGAGCCCGGATTCGGCGGGTGCTTTGCCGCGCCACAGGTTGCGAACCAGCGCGGCGCCAAGCTCGTCGGATCCGTCGGCTGCACGATAGACGCCCAGTCGGCCGCCGAGCGCACCGACCATCCGGCCGATCTGCTTGCCGACGACCATGTCGCCGAAGCCGATCTGGCGCATCTGGCCGTCCATGTCGTTGACGAACAATTCGGTGAGTTCGACCCCCGCCAACGTCTGCGCCGGATCTTCGTCGATCCGGTGCAGCACGAGCGCGAGGACAAGGCTGACCATATCGAAACGGCCATCAAGTGTGTCGGGAACGGTGCCTTCGACATACCAGTGCGGCGCGCGCGCGGCGGCGACCACTGCGTTCCACAAGGGGCGACGTGCCTCGCGCGGGTCGGATCCGGATTTGAAGAATTTGCGAAGTGAGAACATGCGGGCTGCTTAGGAGCATTCGCGCCGGCGGAAAAGGGGTACTGGTCAGCTTGTGGCAAGCTTTGCTGCGGCACAAGCGGCTTGTGCGCCCCCGGCGCTTGCGGTTAAGAGGCGCGAGAGCCAGCGCCGACCGCCGGGAGAAGCGGCGGACAGGCGCCATGGAGATAATTATGACGACTTCGATCCTTTCGCTTTCCGTCCCGCGTGCGCGCCTGGTCGCCCTCGGTCTAGTCGTCGCGCTGACCGTCGGTGGTTGTTCGCAGCTCAAGGGCCGGCAAGGCTATATCGTCGATCCGGTGCTGACTGATTCGGTCTCGGTCGGTGTCGACAACCGCGAATCAGTGGAAAAGACGCTCGGTCGCCCCACGTTCGTCGGCCAGTTCAGCAACAATGAATATTATTATGTGTCGCGCGAAACGCGTCAGTTGGCCTTTGCCAAGCCGCGCCCAATCTCGCAGCAGGTGCTGCGGGTGCGCTTCGATCCTGCCGGTAATGTCGTCGCGGTCGATCGCACAGGGATCGAGCTGGTCAGCAAGTTGAGCCCGTCGGGTGACAAGACTCCGACGCTCGGCCGCAACCGCAGCTTCTTTGAGGATATTTTCGGCAATATCGGTGCGGTCGGCGCGCCGGGGGCCGGCGCTCCTGGACAGTAGGGTCTCGCCCTCGTGACGGCGGGGTTTCTGGCGATATAAGGCAATATCAATCGGCGCCCCTGTCTTTGCAGGGGCGCCGATCTTGTTTTACTGCGCGATTCCGCCCGCTGCGAGAACCGCGAGGGTGACGAGATCGGACGCGGTCGATGCCATCGTCGCGACCTGCACCGGCTTTTCCATGCCAACCAGCATCGGGCCGATGACGGCGCCACCGCCCAGTTCGCGGAGCAGCTTGGCCGACAGATTGGCCGATTGCAGTCCCGGCATGACCAGCACATTGGCGGGCCCCGACAGGCGGCAGAAGGGATAGTTTTTCATCACCTTCGCGTTCAGCGCGACGTCTGGCGCCATTTCGCCTTCATATTCGAAGCCCGGCTGGCGCTGATCGAGGATAGCCACCGCCTCGCGGATATTGTCGAGCCACGACCCCGGCGGGTTGCCGAAGGTCGAATAGGACAGGAAAGCGACGCGTGGTTCATGCCCCATGCGACGCGCAACTTGCGCGGTGCGTTCGGCGATGTCGGCCAGCATTTCGGCCGACGGGCGTTCGTTGACGGTCGTGTCGGACATGAAGATGGTGTGATGCTGGTCGACCAGCACATGGATGCCGAACGGCGTCTTGCCCTCGGCATGGTCGATCACGCGGCGCACTTCGCGCATCGTCTGCGAATAGGTGCGTGTCGTGCCGGTGATCATCGCATCGCCAAGGCCGAGCTTGAGCAGCAGCGAACCAAAGATGTTGCGATCACGATTGACCATGCGTTCGATGTCGCGGCGCAGATATCCGCGACGCTGCAGCCGTTCATAGAGCATGTCGACCATCTGCGGCACATGCGGCGAATTGACGCTGTTGTGGACTTCAAAGCTCTCGGGATCGGCGACGCCCATGGCGCGGAGTTTGTCGTGCAGCCCTTCGCGCCCGACGAGTACCGGGATGCCATAGCCGCCGTCGCGGAACTGGATCGCCGCACGCAGCACGACTTCCTCTTCGCCCTCGGCAAAGACGACACGCTTGGGATTGGCGCGCGCCGCTTCATAGGCGAGCGTCAGCACTGAAGTCGTCGGGTTGAGGCGCGCGCGCAACTTCGTGCGATACGCATCCATATCGGCGATCGGAAACTGTGCGACGCCCGTGTCCATTGCCGCTTGGGCGACCGCCGCGGGGACGATTTCCATCAAACGCGGATCGAAGGGCGATGGAATAATATATTCGGGGCCGAAGCTGGAGGCGCGTCCCCCATAGGCCACGGCGACTTCCTCGGGCACCTGCTGGCGCGCGAGATCGGCGATTGCATAGGCCGCAGCGATCTTCATCTCTTCGTTGATCGCAGTCGCGCGTACGTCGAGCGCGCCGCGGAAGATGAATGGGAAGCACAGGACATTGTTGACCTGGTTCGGATAATCTGACCGGCCTGTGGCGATGATCGCGTCAGGCCGTGCTGCGCGCGCGTCGGGCGGCGAGATTTCGGGGTCGGGGTTCGCCATCGCGAAGATGATCGGCGCGGGCGCCATATCCTTGACCATCTCGGGCTTCAGCGCACCCGCGGCCGACAGGCCCAGAAACACGTCGGCGCCGACCAGCGCTTCGGTGAGGTCGCGCGTTTCGGTCGGCACCGCATGCGCCGATTTCCACTGGTCCATGCCTTCGGTGCGGCCCTGATAGATCACGCCCTTGCGGTCACACATGATGACATTTTCGTGGCGTACGCCCATCGCCTTGATCAGTGCGGTACACGCGATCGCCGCGGCGCCGGCGCCGTTGACCACGACCTTTACCGTCGCAAGATCGCGGCCCGTCAGGTGACAGGCGTTGATCAGCCCGGCCGCGGTGATGATCGCGGTGCCATGCTGGTCGTCGTGAAACACCGGGATGTTCATGCGTTCTTTCAGCGCCGCTTCGATGATGAAGCAGTTAGGCGCCGCGATATCTTCGAGGTTGATGCCGCCAAAGCTGGGCGCGAGCAGTTCGACCGCTTCGATGAAACGTTGGGGATCTTCGGTATCGACCTCAAGATCGATCGAATCGACGTCGGCGAAGCGCTTGAACAGCACCGCCTTGCCTTCCATCACCGGCTTCGATGCGAGCGCGCCGAGGTTGCCGAGGCCGAGGATTGCGGTGCCGTTGGAGATCACCGCGACCAGATTACCCTTGATCGTATAATCATAGGCCTTGGACGGATCCTCGGCGATCGCAAGCACCGGCACGGCGACGCCGGGCGAGTAAGCGAGGCTGAGGTCGCGCTGCGTCGCCATCGGTTTCGACGCGACGATCTCGATTTTTCCGGGGCGGCCATATTCGTGGTAGAGTAGCGCCTCGCGGTCCGAGAATTGCACTTTGCTACCACTGTCCATTTTTCAATCCCCTAAAAGTCACAGGATGTGCATCCACGCCCGTTCCCTAGCGTCGCCATCCGCAAAAAGTAACCGTCAATCTCGACGCTGCGCGCCTTGCCATGTCGCCGTCAATGGCTAAGCAGGGCGAATGCCTGCTACCGCCACCACCCGTGCTCCCCAAATTTCCAGCCCCGCGCCGACTCCTGCCGCGACGCCGATGATGGCGCAATATTGGACACTGAAGGAAAAGGCAGGCGACTGTCTGCTTTTCTATCGCATGGGCGATTTTTTCGAGCTGTTTTTTGACGATGCCAAGGCTGCGGCCTCGACGCTCGATATCGCGCTGACCTCGCGTGGCGAATATGACGGCGCGCCGGTGGCGATGTGCGGCGTGCCCGTCCATGCCGCCGAATCCTATCTCGCGCGCCTGATCCGCGCCGGACATCGGGTCGCGATCGCCGAACAGATCGAAACCCCCGCAGAGGCCAAGGCGCGCGGCGGGTCGAAGGCGCTGGTCGCGCGCGCGATCGTGCGCTTCGTCACCGCAGGAACGCTGACCGAAGAAAGCCTGCTCGAGGGCCGCAGCGCCAACCGCCTCGCCGCGCTTGCCGAAATCGGCAGCGAGGGCGATGTCGCGATCGCCGCCGCCGATATTTCGACCGGGCGGTTCGAGGTCGTTGCGGTGCGCCGCGATGCGGTCGACGCCGAACTCGCGCGGCTTGCGCCGTCCGAGCTGCTGGTCAGCGAAGGTGCGGGCGATGTTCCCGACTGGAGCGTGCGCCAGGTCGTGCGGCGCCCGGCGAGCGATTTTGCGAGCGGTCCCGGCCAGAAGCGGCTCGAGGCGATGTTCGCGGTTCAGACGCTTGACGGCTTTGGCAATTTCACCCGCGGTGAAATGGCGGCGATGGGCGCGATCGCCGCCTATCTCGACCATGTCGCCACCGGCCAGCCGATCTTCCTCCAGCCGCCGGTGCGGCACCAGTCGGGCGACCGGATGGCGATCGACGCTGCGACGCGCGAGAGCCTCGAACTCGTTCGCACGATGACCGGCGCGCGCGACGGCAGCCTGCTCGGGACGATCGACCGCACCGTGACTGCGGCGGGCGCGCGGCTGCTCGCCGACGATCTGGCGAGCCCGCTCACCGATAAGGGCGCGATTCTCGATCGGCTCGACCTTGTCGATGCGCTCGCGCGCGATGCGCTGTGGCGCGGTGAGCTGCGCGCGGGTCTGCGCGCGCTCCCCGATGCCGGGCGGGCGCTTGGGCGCCTCGTCGCGGGACGGGGCGGGCCGCGCGATCTCGCGCAGCTTCGCGATGCGCTCGGCGGCGCGCGGCTTCTGCGCGAGCGTCTCGCGCGGCGTGCCGATCTGCCGCCGCTGCTCGCGCGGCTGCTTCCCGGGCTCGACGGCCATGGCGCGCTCGTTGATGAACTGTCGCGTGCGCTCATTGAGACCCCGCCGGTCGACGCCGCGCAGGGCGGCTATGTCGCCGAAGGCTATGACGCGGCGCTCGACGCGCTGCGCGAAACCGCGCGCGACGGGCGCAAGGCGATCGCGGTGCTCGAGGCGGGCTATCGCGACCGTACCGGCATCGTCTCGCTCAAGATCCGCCACAATGGCGTCCTCGGCTATCATGTCGAGGTGCCCGCCAAGCACGCCGATGCACTGATGCTCCCCGAATCGGGTTTCACCCATCGCCAGACGCTTGCCGGCGTTGTGCGCTTCAATTCGTCGGACCTTCACGAAGCCGCGAGCCGGGTGACGCAGGCGGGCGTTCATGCGCTCGCGGCCGAGGCCGCGCATCTCGAAACATTGACCGAACAGGCGACGCAGCGCCGCGAGGCAATCGCCGCGAGCTGCGACGTGCTTGCGCGCATCGACGTCGCCGCCGCGCTCGCCGACCATGCGATGAGCCACAATTGGTGCCGTCCCGATATTGCCGACGAACCCTGCCTCGACGTCGCCGGTGGCCGCCATCCGGTGGTCGAGGCCGCGCTCGCCAGGTCGGGCGAACGCTTCGTTCCCAATGATGTGTCGCTCTCGCCCGATGACCGACTCTGGCTCGTCACCGGTCCGAACATGGGTGGTAAATCGACCTTCCTCCGCCAGAATGCGCTGATTGTCGTCCTTGCGCAGGCCGGCGGGTTCGTTCCTGCGGCGTCGGTGAAACTGGGGCTCGTCGACCGGCTGTTCAGCCGCGTCGGCGCGAGCGACAATCTGGCGCGCGGTCGCTCGACCTTCATGGTCGAAATGGTCGAAACCGCGGCGATCCTTGCGCAGGCGACCCCGCAAAGCTTCGTCATCCTCGATGAGGTCGGGCGCGGGACTTCGACCTATGACGGGCTCGCGCTCGCCTGGTCGGTGGTCGAGGCGGTGCATGAGGTCAACAAGTGCCGCTGCCTGTTCGCGACCCACTATCACGAACTGACGCGGCTCGCCGAAACGCTGGATGCGCTGTCGCTCCACCATGTCCGCGCGCGTGAATGGCAGGGTGATCTGGTGCTGCTCCACGAACTCGCGGACGGTCCCGCCGATCGCAGCTATGGCCTTGCCGTTGCCCGCCTTGCGGGCGTTCCTGCGGGCGTCGTCAAACGCGCCGAAGCCGTGCTTGCAAAGCTTGAGGCGGGACGCGAGGCGACCGGCGGGCTCGCGGCGGGGCTCGACGACCTGCCGCTCTTCGCCGCGACGCTCGCCGCAGCGCCCGCAGCGGCGAAGGATGCGTTGCGCGAGGCACTGGCGGCGATCGACCCCGACGCGCTCGCGCCGCGCGATGCGCTGGAAGCGCTCTATACACTCAAACGCCTGATGACCGACGCGCCATGAGCGATATGTTCGCCCATCTCGACGACCGCCGCGCGATCATTGATCGGCGCCGGCTCGCAGGCGAGCTCGACGAGATTGCGGCGGACAGCAAGGATGGCGGTGCGCGGCGGCGCGCGATGGTGGCGTTGCTCAAGGCTGCGCTCGACGACGGGCGCGCCGAGATCGAGCGGCGGCTGCTGGCCCGGCCTTCGTCGGGGCGGCTCGCGGCGAGCGCGACGGCCTTTCTGATCGACCAGATCGTCCGCCTCAGCCACGATTTCACGACCGGTCATCTCTACCCCGCGAACAACCGCTCGGCGGGCGAACGGATCACGCTGATTGCGGTCGGCGGCTATGGCCGCGGCGAAATGGCGCCGCACAGCGACATCGACATCGGCTTTCTGACTCCGTTCAAGCAGACGAGCTGGACCGAACAGGTGATCGAGGCGCAGCTTTATACTTTGTGGGACCTGGGGCTGAAGGTCGGTCATTCGAGCCGCTCGGTCGACGAGATGATCCGTGCCGCGAAGGAGGATCTGACGATCCGCACCGCGCTTCTGGAAGCGCGCTTCATCTGGGGAGACCGCGCCCTTTACGAACAGGCGAGCGCGCGCTTCGATGCTGAGGTTGTGGCGGGCAACGCGCGCGCTTTCGTCGCCGACAAGCTCGCCGAGCGCGACGAGCGGCATAAGAAAATGGGCGATTCGCGCTATGTCGTCGAACCCAATGTGAAGGAAGGGAAGGGCGGGCTTCGCGACCTTCACACATTGTTCTGGATCGGCAAATTCATCCACCGCGTCCGCACCGTTCCCGAACTGGTCGACGCCGGACTGCTATCGGCACGCGAGCTTCGCCAGTTCGAGCGCGCCGAAAACTTCCTTCTCGCGGTGCGCTGCCACCTCCATATCCTCGCGGGCCGCGCCGAGGATCGGCTGACTTTCGATTTCCAGCCCGAAATCGCGCGCCGGATGCATTTCGCCGAGCGGCCGGGGAAAAGCGCGGTCGAGCGCTTCATGCAGCTCTATTTCATCCATGCCAAAAGCGTTGGCGACGTTACCGGCACCTTCCTCGCGCATCTCGACGACCAGCTCGCGGCGCGGGGGCGGCGCTTCCTGCCGACGATCCGCCGCCGGCCGGGAAAGCTCAACGGCTTTGTCCTCGATCGCGGGCGCCTCGCGCTGCCGACCGACGGTTTCTTTCGCGACGACCCTGTACGTCTGGTCGAGATTTTCGCGCTCGCTGACAAATATGGGCTCGAAATTCATCCGCAGGCGATGCGCCAGGCGCGTCACGAAGCGAAACTGATCGACGCACGCGCGGTGCGACGGATCGCGCGTGCCAACGCGCTGTTCCTTGATGTGCTGACGTCCCCGCGCGATCCTGAAACGGTGCTGCGCTGGATGAACGAGGCGGGGGTATTCGGCCGCTTTATTCCCGATTTCGGCCGTGTCGTCGCGCAGATGCAGTTTGACATGTATCATCACTATACCGTCGACGAACATACGATCCGCGCTATCGGGCTGCTCGCCAGGATCGAGCAGGGGCAGCTGAAGGAAGATCACCCGCTGTCGACGGTGATTCTGCAACAGATCCAGTCGCGCCGCGTCATCTATGTCGCGGTATTGCTCCACGACATCGCCAAGGGGCGCGGCGGCGACCATAGCGTGCTCGGCGCCGAACTTGCGCTGCGCGTCTGTCCGCGCCTCGGGCTCAGCGATGCCGAGACCGAGACCGTGTCATGGCTCGTGCGCTATCATCTGCTGATGTCGGCGACGGCGTTTAAGCGCGACCTTGCCGATTTCAAGACGATCCTCGATTTCGCCGGGCTGGTGCAGTCGCCTGAACGGCTGCGCCTGCTGCTCGTGCTTTCCGTCGTTGATATTCGGGCTGTCGGCCCCGGGGTGTGGAACAGTTGGAAACGCCAGTTGCTCAGCGAACTTTATGACGCCGCCGAAGAGGTGCTGCGCCTCGGCCACAAGCAGCGCGGGCGTGAATCGCGGATCGCGAGCAAGAAGGAAGCCGTCGCCGACATGCTCCGGCTCGACGAAAAGACGTTTGCCCATCTGGCCCGGCGCCTACCCGAAAGCTATTGGATCGCCGAACCGGTAGAGGTCATCGCCGCGAATCTGATCCACATGCAGAATGCCGGTGATGCCCCGCTGCACATCGCTGCGGTTCCCGACGATGATCGCGGCGCCACATTGGTGATGGTCCTGGCGGCCGATCATGCCGGACTTTTCTATCGCATCGCAGCCGGAATCCACCTCGCCGGCGGCAACATCATCGACGCGCGCATCCACACGACGCGCGACGGGCTCGCGCTCGACAATTTCCTCGTACAGGACCCGCTGGGGCGGCCGTTCGCCGAAGCCGAGCAGATCGTCCGGCTGACCCGCGCGATCGAAGATGCGCTCGCGGGCCGGCAGAAACTGCTGCCGAAGCTCGAAGCGCGCGCGCTGCCGCGCCCCCGTGCCGAGGCGTTCACTATCGCCCCCAATGTCTTCGTGGACAATAAGGCGTCGAACCGCTTCACGGTGATCGAGGTCAACGCGCAGGACCGTCCGGCATTGCTCAACCAGCTCGCCTATGCGCTCTTCCAGTCGAAGGTTACCGTGCACAGCGCGCATGTCGCCACCTATGGCGAGCGCGCGGTCGACACCTTCTATGTCACCGATTTGATCGGCGACAAGATCGACAGTCCGGCGCGGGTGAAGAGCCTCGAGAAGCGTATGCTCGAAGCCGCGGTCAGCAACAGCGATGCGGCGGTCGCGGCCTAGAAATCAAACCCATGCTGAACCGGGGCCACGGTGACCGGCACGCCTTCGAGTTCGAGCATCCGCGCCTTGGATGTCGAGCCGCCGGGGGCAGAGAAACCCCCGATCTTGCCGCCCGCCGCCATGACGCGGTGGCAGGGAATGATCAGGGGGACCGGGTTCGTCGCCATCGCTTGACCGACCGCGCGGGCGTGTTCGGGACCCGCGTCCAGCGCCCGCGCAACAGCGCCATAGGTGGTCGTTTCGCCCCAGCCGAGCGTGCGGACGAAAGCATAGACCTGCGTGAAGAAGGGTGGTTGCTGGCCCGGATCGACCGCGGTTTCGAAAAACTCTATCCGCTCGCCTTCGAAATAGCGGATCGCGGCTTCGACGACCGTGGCTATGTCGGCCGGAGGCTCCGCACGCGCCGCGCCGGGTAAGCTGCGCAAGACGGATCGTTCGGTTTCGGACGCCGCGGGAGCGGGCAAACGAAAGCTCGTGATCGCGGCGCCCCTCCAGCCGATTGCCGCTACGCCAGCCGCTGTTCTAAAAAGCTGATACTGGTCGTGGCTCGCCATACCCGATCCTTCATCGTTGATGCGGATATATAGGGCTGCGTCCGGCCGAAAACCATATAGCCCGCGCCGGCTCAGCCCCGCGCAGGGCCCGCCATGACCGCCGCCGCCGCGAGCAGCCCGCCGTTGAAGCGCTGCGACAGCGCGGCGTCAGGGATGGCGTTGAAGGCATGGATCGCGCCGGCATAGCTGTGCAGATCGACCGGGACGCCCGCTGCGGTGAGGCGGCGTGCATAATCCAGATTCTCGTCGAAGAAGAGGTCGAGGCTGCCGGTCGCGATATAGGCGGGGGGCAGGCCCGATAGGTCCTCGGCGCGGCTCGGCGAAAACCAACCGCGTCTTGCGTCGTCGGCCTTGTAGTCGCCTTGCAGCGCGTTCCAGCCAAAGCGGTTGCTCGCGCGCGTCCAGATGAATTCGCCGGTCGTCGGGTTGCGATAGGGACAGTCCTCGCCGCCGGTGCGGTGATCGAGCATCGGATAGGTGAGAAGCTGGCCCGCGATCGCAGGGCCCCCCAGATCGCGCGCCATGATCGCGAGCGCCGCGGCGAGCCCGCCGCCCGCGCTTTCGCCCGCGACGATGATCCGGCTCGCGTCGAAACCGAGGGTCTCCGCCTGGCCCGCGAGCCAGGTCAGCGCCGAATGGCAATCCTCCTGCGGGGCAGGGAAGGGATGTTCGGGCGCGAGGCGATATTCGACCGATGCGACCGGTACCCCGGCCACAGCAGCCAGCGCGGCAGGCCCGGCCTGCATCTGTTGCACCGACCCCATGACCATCCCGCCGCCATGAATATGGAGGATCGCGCCGCTACCCGGCTTGCTCGCCGCCGGGCGATAGAGAAAGATAGGAATGTCAGGTCCGCTGTGAATCGACGGCACCAATATCTCTTCGGGCGCGATGACCGGCGGCGGCAGGATCGCATAGCTTTCCGCCGCACTGGCGCGAATTTGATCGATCGGTGCCGAGGCGAGATCGACCCGCGGAAAAAGATCGATCAGCGGTGCAATCTCGCGGTCGACGAGGTGACGGGTGTCCATGGTACAACTCTCCCTATTGTCTCGTCGGTGCGAGTGAGCGTCAGCCCCGCAGCACCGCCCCGGCCTTCGCCGCCGCCGCGACCACCTTGTCGGCGATCGCTTTCAGCTCGGCGTCAGTGAAGCTCTTGTCCTGCGGTTGTAGTTCGACTTCGACCGCCAGGCTCACCTGTCCTTCGGGAACGCCTTGCCCGGCGAAACGGTCGAACAGCCGGGCATCGACGATGCTCGTCTTGTCGGCGCCACGGATCGCGCGCACCAGATCGGCGGCGGTCAGCGTTTCGGGCGCAAGGAAAGCGAAATCGCGGCGCACCGACTGCAGTGCGGGCGGGGTGAAGGCGGAGCGTGCCGGGCCGCTCGCGCGCTTCGCCGGGATCGCATCGAGGAAAATCTGCACCGCCATCACCGGACCATCGACGTCGAACGTGCGGGTCAGCAGCGGGTGGAGCGCGCCGAACTCGGCGAGCACCGCTTTGGGGCCGAGGCGCAGCGTCGCCGACTGGCCGGGGTGCCAGATGCTGCCTTCGGCGACGGCCTCCATCACCTGCAACCGGTCGGTCGGCGCGCCTGCCGCCTCGAGCAGCGCAAGCGCCGCGGCCTTGGCGTCGAAGGCGTCAAACGGCGCGGCCTTGCCGACCTGCCAGCTGCGCGCGCTTTTGTTCCCGGCCATCACAATCGCCAGCGTCGGATGCTCGGCATCGGCCAGATAGCGGCGGCCGATTTCGAACAGGCGGACACTCGTTGCGCCGCGATGCTGGTTACGCTGCGTCGCGGCGAGCAGGCCGGGCAGCAACGACGGCCGCATGACCTTGAGGTCCTCGCTGATCGGATTGGCCAGGCTCCATGCCCCGCCGCCGAAGGGCGCGGCTTCGCGTTCGCTGATGAACGACCAGGTTACCGCTTCGTGGAAACCTGTCGCGGCTGCGGCGCGGCGCGCACGGCGTTCGAGCAGCTGTTCGGGGGTTGCGGTCGGCTTGGCGACGCCTTCGCTGCGCGGCAGCGGGGTCGACGGGATGGCGTCGAAACCGTGGATGCGGGTCACTTCCTCGACCACATCGGGCGCGGCGTCCATGTCGCGGCGCCAGCTCGGCACGGCGACCTGCCAGCGGGCACCTTGCTCGATCACGCCGAAACCGAGCGCGGCCAAAATCTCGCGCTGGCGTTCGGGGGCGATCGCGATTCCGCCCAGCGTCTCGGCGAGCGTCGGATCATAATCGATGTGGCGCACGTCGGCGGGCGGGGTTCCCGCACGCGTCACCGCCGACGGCGTGCCGCCGCAGATGGCAAGGATATGGCCGGTGACGATCGCGGTCGCATCGTCGAGGAAGGCGGGGTCGACCCCGCGCTCGAAACGGCTGCGCGCGTCGCTGGTCAGCGCCAGTGCCTGTCCGGTCAGCGCGATGCGTTCGGGGGTGAAATAGGCGATTTCGAGCAACACGTCGGTCGTCGTCTCGCTGCACCCGCTATGCTCGCCGCCCATGATGCCCGCGATGTCGTGGACGCCATGATCGTCGGCGAGCACCGTCATCGTGTCGGTGAGCGCATATTCCTTGCCGTTGAGCGCGGTCGCGGTTTCGCCATTCTTTGCGCGACGAGCGACGAGCGCGCCGGTCAGTTGCGCGCGGTCATAGACATGGCTCGGGCGGCCAAGGTCGAACATCACATAATTGCTGATGTCGACAAGCGCCGATATCGAGCGTTGGCCGACGGCTTCGAGGCGGCGGCGCATCCATTCGGGCGCAGTGCCGTTGGTGACGCCGGCGATCGTGCGGCCGAAGAAGGCGGGGCAACCCTCGGCATCGTCAGTACGGATTTCGGTCGTGGGCGCACCTTCGCCCGCGATCGTCGGGACATCGAGCGGCTTCAGCGTGCCGAGTCCTGCAGCGGCGAGGTCGCGCGCGATCCCGCGCACGCCCATGCAATCCTGGCGGTTCGGGGTAATCGAAATGTCGATTACGGGTTCGCCCGCACCCGAATAATCGGCGAAGCTCGCGCCGATCGGCGCGTCGGCGGGGAGTTCGATGATCCCGTCATGATCGTCGCCCAGCTCAAGTTCGCGCGTTGAGCACATCATGCCGTGCGATTCGACGCCGCGCACTGCGGCAACCTTCAGCACCATGCCGTTCGCGGGGACGACCGCGCCGGGCAGGCCGAGCACGCCGATCAGGCCTGCGCGCGCATTGGGGGCGCCGCAGACGATCTGCAGCGGCGCACCACCGTCGCCCGTGTCGACCGTCAACACCTGCAATTTGTCGGCCTGCGGATGGCGTTCGGCGGTCAGCACCTTGGCGACGCGGAAACCGGTGAGCTTCTCGGCCGGATTCTCGACGCCTTCGACCTCAAGGCCGATGCGGTTGAGCGTCGCGACGACATCGTCGACGGTCGCAGTCGTGTCGAGATGCTCTTTGAGCCAGTCGAGGGTGATCTTCATGCCGAAATTCCTCCGCTGAGCGTCGGGACACTCAGCGCGTTAAACCCGTAATGGGCGAGCCAGCGCAGGTCGCCGTCGAAGAAGGCGCGCAGGTCGTCCATGCCATATTTGAGCATCGCGAGCCGATCGACCCCGACGCCGAAAGCGAAGCCCTGCCATTCGTCGGGATCGAGCCCGCAATTGGCGATCACATGGCGGTTGACCATGCCGCTGCCGAGGAGTTCCATCCAGGCGTGGCCTTCGTCGTCACCACTGCCTCCAACGATGCGGCGGCCCTTTTCCTGCTTGTAACCGACATCGACCTCGGCCGAGGGTTCGGTGAAGGGGAAATAGCTGGGGCGCAGGCGCAGGACGATGTCGTCGCGCTCGAAATAGGCTTTGAGGAAGGTTTCGAGCGTCCATTTGAGGTGGCCCATATGGATGCCGCGGTCGATCACGAGCCCTTCGACCTGGTGGAACATCGGGGTGTGGGTCGCGTCGCTGTCGCTGCGATAGACGCGGCCCGGCGCGATGATGCGGATCGGCGGTTCTTCGCTCATCATCGTGCGGATCTGGACCGGCGAGGTGTGGGTGCGCAGCAGCATCGCGCGGCCTTCGGCATCCTTGTCGGGGAAATAGAAAGTGTCGTGCATCGCGCGCGCAGGGTGCGTTTCGGGGATGTTGAGCGCGGTGAAATTGCGCCAGTCATCCTCGATTTCGGGACCCGTCGCCACGGCAAAGCCCATGTCGGCGAAGATTTCGGCAAGCTCGTCCATCACCTGGCTGACCGGATGGACGCTGCCGCGCGGCGTGGCGTCGGCGGGGAGCGACATGTCGATCGCTTCGGCGGCGAGCTTGACGTCGAGTGCGGCGGCGTCGAGCGCCGCCTTGCGCGTCGCGATCGCGGCGGTCACTGCTTCGCGCAGGCCCTGAATCTCGGGCCCGCGCGACTGGCGTTCCTCGGGAGACAGGCTGCCGAGTGTTTTCAGAAGCGCAGTGACGCTCCCGGCTTTGCCCAGCGCCGCGACGCGTAGCGCTTCCAGCGCGTCGAGGTCGGCCGCCGCCGCTATATCGCCCACCAGCCGGGTCTGCATCGCCTGAACTTCGCTCATCGTTATTCGTCCTGCCGCGGCGGGACGCATGACTGCGCCGCCGCTTGCTTCTCAATGACTGCAATTGGGTGCGGAGAGCCCGCCTTTGCCTTGCCGCCGCTTGCACCGAAGGCGCGGCGCGGGTCAACCCCGAACGGCGCTATCCGGCGGGTTTGTGCAGCCCCTGGACCGCTGCACCGGCGGCGGCGGCGCGGGCAAAGGCGGCGGCGCCCAATATCGGCTTCGACCGTCCTGCATAGGCGCGCGGACTCATCCCCATGAAGCGGTGAAAGTCATGGGTGAATTGCGCCTGGTCATAATATTGATGATCGAGCGCATCGATCCACGCCATCGACGGGTCGAGCATGAAGCGCCCGAGCGAGCGCAGGAAGCGCTGGCGGCGCAACAGCAATTTCGGCGAAAAGCCGAAGGCGCGGTGACTCAGCCGCTCGACCGAGCGTTCGGACAAGGACAATTTGGCCGCAAGATCGGCGACGGTCGCCAGATCGTCGTCGACGAGCGCGCGGTGCGCCGCGAGAATGGCGGGATCGTCGGGCGGCGCATCAGCGAGCAGGCCCGTCAGAAGCGAGTTGATCATCGCCGCTGCCGCATCATCATCCTGTTGCTGCCGCAACGCGCCGGCCAGCGACGCAAAGGCGGCGAAGGCGGGATGTTCGGCGCCGTCGCACGAACGGTCGGCAAGGTCATCGGCGGGCAGGGGGATGAACTTGGCCCAGCCCATCGGCAGGATGCCGATGCCCCAGGCGCGCATATTGCCGACGGTAAAGTGCGTTGCGTGGCTTGTCGGTCCGGTGACCGAGAAATGCGGGCTCGCGGTCAGGGGGGCGTCGCCGATCGCGGCGAGGGGCGCTTCGCCGTCGATAAAACGCAAATTCGCCCATTCGGGGTGCAGATAATCGTCAATCCGTTCGCCATCGGGCACCGCGATATCGCTCAGGTAAATCGCGCTGACATAGGGGTGCAGATTTGCGGAGAGCGGAAAGAAGCGCGTGACGACATGAGCCCCCGGAGGAGAAATATCGGATGGGATGGTCCGGCCGTGCATGTCCGCACATCTAGCTGACAATGTGGGCAAAGAACAATGTTACCGTATCTCGCGTGTCGGGTTTTTACAATTTTGCGGGCCTCGACTGGCGCATAGATGAAAGGTCCGTTTTCTGGAGGGAGCGGACAGGCCACGGAAGTTTCGGCCGTCGGCGTCAATGGATGGGATTGGCGTGGACCTGAAATAGACGACGGATTTTCCAGAGCTTTGTCCAAGCCGTCAGCTTTCTGCGACCCACGGCTATTCGGCTTGGACAGGGGGGCGATGGTTTTCTAGCGAAACCATTGTCGAGGCGGCGCGGGGCGAGAGCTTCGCGCCGCTTCTTCGTTCGGGAAGCAAGCAGGTGGCGCAGGGTAACAGAAATAGGGAGCGATCCGGCAAGATGGTCAGAAATTCGGTCGCTCCGCATTCCCGCTACCGATGAAATCAAAAGGCGTGGTTTGATAGATTTCGTTGATCCAGTTCGCGAACAGCAGGTGAGCATGGCCGCGCCATCGATTCTGCGGGGACCGGGTAGGATCGTCGGCCGGAAAATAGCTTTTCGGAAGCTGAGCAGGGCCGTCGCGGTGGTATTCATCCGCGAGCGTGCCGGTATCATATTCAAGGTGATTGAACATGTGCAACGTGCTGTGAGCGCGGTCGTCGACCAGGCCCGCGCCGGCTTCGGCACTGCCGGCAAGAATCTGAAGCCCTTTCGCGCCCGCCAAAGCCGAAGGGCAAACTTCTGTCCAGCGCGAAACCGGAACATCGAAGTTATCTGAAAAACCCCGAAGATAGGGCGATGTGGGGGCAAGGTTCTGGTGGTTGAATATGCCGAAGGCTTTGCGCGACAGGTCGCGCTTCGGTATGCCGTGAAAGTGGAAAAGCGCGGCTTGTGCAGCCCAGCAGATCGTGAAGCAGCGATGGACATGCGTTTGGGTCCAATCAAGGATCGACCGCAGTTCGGGCCAATAGCGAACATCCTCATAAGGCAGACGCTCGACGGGTGCGCCCGTGATGATGAAGCCGTCGAATCGCTCGGCGCTAACGTCGCTCCACGGTCGATAGAATGCCGCCATGTGATCGGCCGATGTGTTGCGTGAGATGTGATCTGTGATCCGCACCAGCGTCAATTCGATTTGAAGCGGGGTTGCCCCAAGCAGTCGGGCTAGCTGGGTTTCGGTGCTGATCTTGTTTGGCATGAGGTTGAGCAAACCGATCCGCAGCGGCCGGATGTCCTGGCGTACTGCATCGGCTTCACCCATCACCATAACCCCCTCGGCCTCAAGCGTATGTCGAGCAGGGAGCTGATCGGGTATTGTTATCGGCACGGTGCGTCGCTTCCTCTTTCGGGGGCGACGCTTGGTGGCTTGATCCGTTTCAGTTGCCGGCTCGGCCACATCCTCCTTGCGGAGTGCCACCTTGCCCGGATTGGCAGGTTGGCGTTGGGCGTCGCCCCAACTCTTGATGTTCGATTCGTCTTACGTCGCTGGAGCAGACTTCGCAACGGCCGGTGTGGGCGGTCCTGTGGCGAATCGGAACGACGCGAGACGGCTGCTTCCGGATAGCCGCTATCCGTATACTGCTTCCCAAACGAAAAAGGGCGGCCCCGATGGGACCGCCCTTGTTTCTTTTGCCTTGGCGTGAAGCGTCAGGCTGCCTTGGGCAGCGCTGCCTTCGCCTGGCTGATGATCGTGGCAAAAACATTGCCTTCGTTCATCGCCAGGTCGGCCATGATTTTCCGGTCGAGATCGATCCCGGCCAGCTTCACGCCGTGCATGAACTGCGAATAGGTCAGACCTTCGGCGCGAACCGCAGCGTTGATGCGCTGGATCCACAGAGCGCGGAAGTTGCGCTTCTTAACCTTGCGGTCGCGATAGGCATACTGGCCGGCCTTTTCGACCGCCTGCTTGGCGATACGAATGGTGTTCTTGCGACGGCCATAATAGCCCTTCGCCTGTTCCAATACGCGTTTGTGCTTGGCGCGCGTGGTAACGCCGCGTTTGATGCGTGACATTCCAGGGGCTCCTTACTTCAGGCCGTAGGGCGCCCAGAGGCGCACATGTGCCGTATCCGCTTCGCTGAGCACGCTGGTGCCGCGGTTGGTACGGATATATTTCGCATTATGGCTGCTCAGGCGGTGACGCTTGCCGACGACGCCGTGCTTCACTTTGCCGGAGGCGGTGAATTTGAAGCGTTTCTTCACACCGCTCTTGGTCTTCATTTTGGGCATTTTGGTCTCCTTAGGAAGTCCGTTTGCGTAGCGACATGGCAGCCCTTTCAGCCAGTCGTTACAATCGGAAGCGGCGCGCCTAGACGGATTCGCGCTGAAATGCAAGCGGTGCCGGGGATCAAAAGAAACGGGGACCCGTCGCCGGGCCCCCGTTCTTTCACATCATGAACGACGCTGGGTTCAGAAACGAACGCCCATTCCGACGCCGACGTGGCGGCGTTGGAACTTGATTCCGCCGATGCGGCCATTGTCGCCATAGCCGGCTTCGGCCCGGACATAGAATTTATCGCCAAAGCCATGCTCATAACCGATCGCGCCCTGAACGCCCGAACCGCTGTCGGTCTCTCGCAACGCGCCAACCTGCGCTTCGAGGCGAAGCTTGGCATAGCCGACCTTGCCGTAGATCTGGCCCTTGCTGCCGACGGCATAGCCGATGTGCAGTCCGGCGGCGAGATTGTCCTTCACCTTCAGGTAATCGGCACCGTCGCTGGTTTTGACCGACGATTTTTCGAAGGTGAGATAGGGGCCGACGACGACCGACGAGCTGACCGCGATATCGAAACCGACTTCGCCGCCAAATGCGACCGCGCTGCCAAGCTTGTAGACATCGTCATCTTCGTCGTCGATGTCGCTGACGGTCGGCGTTTCATAGGTTGCGCGCGCTTCGACGCGAAGGCCTGCCTTGGCATTGCTTTCGCTGCCTTCCTGCGCAAGCGCGGGCGAAGCAAAGCCGACCGCGCAGGCCGCAGCCAAAATCAATTTTTTCATTTATTCCCCCAAATATAGTGGACGCTATCTTCGCGTCGGGGGTGCCGGTAGCAGTATTGTCGCTGGTGTAAAGCGAAGATACTGTAAAATTTCCTAAAAACTGGCGCCGTCGACTTTGTGAATTGTCAGGGCGTCAAGGTCGGCGTCGGGGACGCAGCGCAAATTCACTGCGGCCATCTTCTCGCCCGAGGGGCCGGTGCCGACCGAAAAGCCATGAATCCATCCTTCCCGGTTAATGGTGGCAGGCGAGTCCTTCGATCACATCCTCGAGCCGCGCCGGATCGCCGAGCGCGAGGACATGGCCCGCGCTGTCGGCGTTCAGCGGGTCGCCGTTCCAGTCGCACATCGTGCCGCCCGCGCCCTCGACGATCGGGACGAGCGCGGCATAGTCGTGGAGCTTCAGCCCTGCCTCGACCACCAGGTCGATATGGCCGCTGGCGAGCAGGCCATAATTATAGCAGTCGCCGCCGAAGATCAGCCGTTTGTGCGCGGTCTGGCCGGCGAGTGCCATGAAATGTTCGGCGTCATGGTCGGCGAAATATTGCGGTCCCGTCGTTGCGAGGGTCGCGTCGGCGAGTTTGCGGCAGGCGCGGGTACGCACGGGCTGGCCATTGAACAGCGTCGGCTTGCCCAGCGCGCCGACCCAGCGTTCGCCGCCGATCGGCTGGTCGATGATGCCGAGCACGGGCCAGCCGTCCTGCAGCAGCGCGATCAGGGTGCCGAAGATCGGGCGGCCGGCCATGAAGCTGACCGTGCCGTCGATCGGGTCGAGCACCCATTGCCGCGACGCATCGACGCGTTCGGCGCCATATTCTTCGCCGATGATGCCGTCGTCTGGACGTTCGGTGCTCAGGATGCTGCGCATCGCGGCCTCGGCGGCGCGATCGGCCTCGGTCACCGGCGAGGCGTCGGCCTTGGCTTCATGGGTGAAGGCGGCCCGAAACAGCGGGCGGATCGCCGCGCCAGCGGCGTCGGCGAGGCGGTGGGCGAGGGCGATGTCGTCAGTGCGCATGGGGGCTCCAGTGAGTCATGGTCTCTGGCCATGCCGCCCGGCCGCGCAATTGTCACTGGCCAATATCACGCTAGAGCAGCCAGTCGATCGGCAGGTGCGAGAGGAGCCAGATCGACGTGCGGTCCCATGTGGTTGTCCCGGGTTCGGTGGTCAGGATGCCGCGCTTTCCTTTTGCCGCGTCAATCCATTCGAGCTTGCCCTGCGGCGACCGTGTGACGGCATAGCTGTGATCGGGCAGCCGTTCGCGCAGCCCGTCGGCGACCAGGCCCGACAAATAGGGGCTGTCGATCACGAAGCCCATTTCGCAATTGAGCTGGGCCGAGCGCGGATCGAAATTGAACGAGCCGACGAACAGCAACCGCCGGTCGACGACGAAGGTTTTGGCGTGCAGGCTTTCGCCGCCGCCGCTGAAGCGGGTGGCCTTATTCTCGGGCTCTTCGGCGCGGCCCTGCGGGCCCGGGCGAACCTCGAACAATCGGACCCCGGCGTCGAGCAGGGGCTTGCGCTTCTTGATATAGCCGGCGTGGACCAGCGGAACGTCGGTGACGGCAAAGCTGTTGGTGACGACCAGCGTATCGACCCCGCGCGCCGCGAGGCCGGTGAGCAGGCTGGTCCCGAAATCGGCGGGAACGAAATAGCCCGAGACGAGGTCGAAGCTGCTCCGCGCGTCGGCGATCACCGGTTTCAGCCGGTTGATCAGCAGCGACTCGGGGGGCTCGGCCCCCAGCGCCTTTGCCGGATCGTCGCTGAACAATTGCACGTTAGTCCATTGCCAGTTCAGCGTCTGGCTCATCGCGCCCTGAATGAAGGCGGTCCCGGCGATCGCCTGACGATATTGCTGGCCGCGCAGGCTGTTCGATTCGGGCGGGTCGCGCAGCGCATCCATGGGCTCGGTGCGATCGGCGGCGAGCAGCATCTCGGCGGGATAGGCCGATCGGCTGTTCCAATATTGGTCGAACTGCGCCGACACCGCGGGCAGCACCGCGCCGATCGCCAGTGCGTCCATGTCGATGAACAGGCCGTCCTGTTCGGCGCCGAAATATTCGTCGCCGACATTGCGCCCGCCGACGATCGTTACCGCGCCGTCGATGGTCAGCGACTTGTTGTGCATCCGCCGGTTGAGGCGGGGAAAGGCGAAAATATAATTGGCCGGGCGGACGCGCCGCAAGGTCAGCGGGTTGAACAGGCGCACCTCGATCCCCGGATGCGCATTGGCGCCCGCGAGCATCGGGTCGAGCCCGGCGGTGGTGTTGTCGTCGATGAGCAGGCGGACGCGCACGCCGCGGTCGGCGGCCTTGACCAGTTCGGAGAGCAGGATGCGGCCCGACAGGTCATTGTGCCAGATATAATATTGCAGATCGACCGACTGCTGCGCGGCGCGGATCATTTCGACCCGCGCGGCAAAGGCGTCGAGGGCGTCGGGGAGCAGATAAATGCCGCTTTTTCCCGGATGCTGCACTGACGCCGAAGCGACCGCTGCGGCGACCGGGCTATTCGGGTCGGCAAAGGCCTGGCTGCTCCGCCTTCCTTCGAGCGACGGCAGAGGGAAGGCCGCCCACAGCGCCAGCGCCAGCAGGGCGAAGCTTCCGGTCAGGAAGGTCAGAGAGGTCAGCATGCGCCGGAGGAACCGACGGCGGCGTGGGTGTCCCTGTTCAGGCAATCCGCCCCCCGTCTGCCATCATCCTGTCCCATGCCCTGCGTTCCTCACGCAAAGTCTGGGCGCAAAGCGGCGACAAGGCAATGTGTCCTTAGTCGAACAGGCTGCTGACCGAGCTTTCGTCGGCGATCCGCTTGATCGCTTCGCCGAGCAGGGGCGCGACGGTCAGGGCGCGGACCTTTTTGCTGTCGTTGACCGCGTCGGTGGGCTGGATCGAATCGGTGATCACCAGTTCGGTAAGCTCGCTCGCCTCGACGCGCGCGACCGCGCCGCCCGACAGGACGCCATGGGTGCAATAAGCGACGACGCCTTCGGCGCCCGCAGCCTTCAGCGCGGCGGCGGCGTTGCAGAGCGTGCCCGCCGAGTCGACGATATCATCGATCAGGATGCAGAAGCGGCCCTTCACATCGCCGATGATGTTCATGACTTCGGATTCGCCGGCACGTTCGCGGCGCTTGTCGACGATCGCCAGCGGGGCGTTGTCGAGCCGCTTGGCGAGCGCGCGGGCGCGCACCACGCCGCCGACGTCGGGCGACACGACCATCAGATTCTTGCCGCCGAAGCGGGCCTGAATGTCGGCGCTCATCACCGGCGCGGCATAGAGATTGTCGGTCGGGATATCGAAGAAACCCTGGATCTGCCCGGCGTGGAGGTCGATCGCGAGGACGCGGTCGGCGCCCGAAGTGGTGATGAGGTTCGCGACGAGCTTGGCCGAGATCGGCGTGCGCGGACCGGGTTTGCGGTCCTGGCGGGCATAGCCGAAATAGGGGATGACCGCAGTGATGCGCTTCGCCGAGGCGCGGCGCAGCGCGTCGGTGATGATCAGCAGCTCCATCAGATTGTCGTTCGCCGGGAAATTGGTCGGCTGGACGATGAAGACATCCTGGCCGCGGACATTCTCGTGAATTTCGACGAAGACTTCCTCGTCGGCAAAACGGCGGACGCTGGTGTCGGTCAGCGGCAGTTCCAGATAGTCCGCGATCGCGCGGGCGAGCGGAAGATTGCTGTTGCCGGAGATGAGTTTCATGGGGTGCAAAGCCCTTTCGCGCGGGGATGGGGGTTGCGCGCCCCCTTAGCCAGCGCGGACCGATAGGGGAAGGGGTTAAAGCCATGGCGGCGGGTTGGTGCCTTTGCGGGTTCTCCCTGTGCCGGAGGCGTGGGGAGGGGGACCGTCGCCGCAGGCGATGGTGGAGGGGCTGCGACGGAAGCGCCAAAGGCCCCTCCGTCAGCGCTTCGCGCTGCCACCTCCCCATGCCTCCGGCACAGGGAGGATTGATCAGCCATGGGCGGTATTGCGTGGTTTTGACGCGGGTTCCGCCGTCGGATCATTCGCCGCGACCGGCAGGCCGAAGAAGGCGCGGCGCGCGGCCTCGCCCGCTTTGCGCAGCGGGGCGGTGGCGGCGGCACAAGTGGCCTCCCACGCGGCTTCTTCATCGGGGTCGAGGGTGCGCTCATAGTCGGGGTCGCCGAATTCGCCTTCCTCGATGCCGATAAAATCATCGGGTGGCGGGAAGTTGGTGCGCCATTCGCTGGTTTCTTCATCGCGCCACATCGTCATCGCGGCAGCCTCTTCCTCGGGGGTCGGATCGGCTTCGGGTTCCTCTTCGATATCGGCGGAAAACTGCGCAACTTCATTCGCGATCGATGTATCTTTCCACAGGGCAGCAAGCGGGTTGGCGCGATTGTCGCGAGCGGCGAGCCAGCAGGCGAGCGCGGCGGGGTGGCCGGTCGCGTCGGGATTGTCGGCATCGACGTCGAACAGCGACAGGAATCCCGCCCAGTCGCCCGCGATGATCTGCGCCAGCATCGCTTCGCCCGCGCGGGCGCGGGTTTCGACCATCTTGTCGAGGCGCGCGAGCATCGCGAGGCCGAGGCTGGGGATATGGCGGCGGCGTTTGGTGTAATGATGATGATCATTGGCATCGCGGTCGCTCGTTTCTTCGACGCCCCAGATCGCGCGGTCGAGCAATTCGTCGGCGAGCCGCCCGCGCGCGATCAGGATTGCCGCAGACCAGCCGAGGCGAAAGGCGGCGCCTTCGGGGCGCCCTTTGAGCTGATAGGCGGCGCCGGGCGACATGCAGACCATCGCGGCGGCGATCTTGACCGAGCCGTTGATCGCGAGCTGGTCCAGAAATTCGCGCTGGAGTGCGGGCGTCCAGCGGTAGCTGCCGGGGGCGGGGATGTCGGTGGGGTTGGGCGCGGCGCTATCCATGATTCGTCCTTTCGGTGAGTCAAAACCGACAGAATGAACCATATAGGTACAATGTAGGAAAGCGGTTTTTGCGTGGTGGTGGTCCTGTTTCGTTCCGCTGGCCCATCCCCTTTGTCATTCCGGCGAACGCGGGAACCCAGTTGCGAGGCTGCGATACGGCACTGCCGCGCCGTTTTTTGCGTTTACGCTGGGTCCCCGCGTTCGCGGGGATGACAAAGGATGAGGGACGCTAACGACCGAAAGGAAGCGTTCCCCGGCGAAAGCCGGGGGCCAGAGCGTCATGAGACCGACGCTTGCGCGGTAACTCACTGGGCCCCGGCTTTCGCCGGGGAACGGGAGGCTTGTAACGAGACAAGGGCGACCTCTCCCTCCTCGTCATCCCGGACTTGATCCGGGATCCCTTTGCGCCAACCTCGCTGGACCCCGGATCAGGTCCGGGGTGACGAACGGCAGGAAACGACCGATTGTTGACATTGGTGCCACGGACTTACGCATCCCTATGCTCATCAATCCACTGGCGTGCAAAATGAAAGAAACTTACGATTTTCCCGTCGGCGGTAGTGCGAGCGGGGCCACCCCATTGCTTTATAGCAATCGCTAGATCGCAAAGCTTGGCGGCCTCTTCTTCTTCCCCGGCTAAAATTAATGCCGCGACTTGCTCGGCCGACACATGTCCGGCGGGCGCCGCGGAAAAATCGGCGAAATCCGCCAGCGTTAACCCTTCGACGCGAACCGGCATCGTCTTTGAAAATTCTGTGGCAAGCTCGATCATACGATTAAGATCGCCTTCGATCGAGCTACTGAACATTGGAACGACCAAACAGTGCGGCCCACGAGCGCGGAGGGACAAAGGTGTCCCATCCAATCCTTCGAAGCCGAGAATACGGCTCATCAGGTCATCAATAGCAAACGGCTTGACCGCGGCAGAGATCTTTGAACTGTTTCGTTCAGTTGAAATTTCTGGATCCAGATAAACGAACCAATCGTCAATCCGCTTGAACGAAGTCGGTTTAAGGTAGCCCCAGCCAGCAGCCTTTGCTTCCCGTTTCCACGCCGCATCAAACAGTTTTCCGAGTTCGCGGCGCGCTCGTTTCTCTGCTCCGTTTAGCTTCGTTTCGCTCATGCGTTCCCTCAACATCGGTTGCATGGCGTAGCTCACGTCGTGTCCGCTTCCCACCCCATAACGGACGACCCAACGGGTCGGCGGTTGAATTCCGGGTGGTTCGTCCTAAACCGCATGGCATGACCCAAAAGCTTACCATCGTCCTTGCCCAGATGACGCAGGTCGTCGGCGACCTTGCCGCCAATGCCGATGCGATGCGCGCGATCCGTGCGCGGCATCAGGGCGCTGACCTGATCCTCTATCCCGAGCTGCAGCTGATCGGCTATCCGCCCGAGGATCTGGTGCTCAAGCCCGCCTTGGCGGAGCGCGCGGCGACGATGCTCGCTGAGCTGGCGGCGGACACCGCCGATGGCGGACCCGCGATGCTCGTCGGGTCGGTCGAGCGGGAAGGTGATGCGCTCTATAATATCGTCGCATTGCTCGACGGCGGCGAAATCGTCGCGACGCGGCGGAAGCATGAGCTGCCCAATTACGGCACCTTCGACGAAAAGCGCGTGTTCGCGCCGGGGCCGCTTCCCGATATCGTTGCGTGGCGCGGGGTGAAGCTGGGCTTGCCGATCTGTGAGGATGGCTGGTTGCCGACGGTGTCCCGCCATCTCGCCGATCAGGGCGCCGAACTGCTGATCTCGGTCAACGGCAGTCCCTATGAGATCGACAAGGACGAGCGGCGGCTGACGCAGGTGTTCGCGGGGCGCGTCGCCGAAACCGGCCTGCCGCTGATCTTTTTGAACCGCATCGGCGGGCAGGACGAGCTGGTATTCGACGGCTGTTCGTTCGTGCTCAACGCCGACGGCCGTGCGGCGCACCGGCTGGTCGATTGGGAGGCGGAGGAGCGCGTTACCCGTTGGAGCAAAGGTCCGAACGGCTGGGCGTGCGACAGCGGCGCGATCGCCGAATGGGAGGCGCATCCCGCCGATATTTACAGCGCGATGGTCATCAGCCTGCGCGACTATGTCGAGCGCAACCGCTTTCCCGGCGTCGTGCTGGGCCTGTCGGGCGGGATTGATTCGGCGATCTGCGCCGCGATCGCCGCCGATGCGCTCGGCCCCGACAAGGTGTGGTGCGTGATGATGCCGAGCCGCTTCACCAGCCAGGCGAGTCTTGATGATGCGGCGGGCTGCGCGCAGATGATCGGGTGCAGGCTCGACACCATCGCGATTTCGCCGGCGGTCGAGGCGTTCGACGCGATGCTCGCGGGCAGCTTTGCCGACAAAGACGTCGATATCACCGAGGAAAATGTCCAGTCGCGCATCCGCGGCGTGACCCTGATGGCGCTGTCGAACAAGTTCGGGCCGATGTTGCTGACCACCGGCAACAAGAGCGAGATGAGCGTCGGCTATGCGACCATCTATGGCGACATGGCGGGCGGCTATAATCCGCTGAAGGACGCGTATAAGCTGACGGTGTTCGCGGTTTCGAAATGGCGCAACGAGAATGTCCCGCGCCTGTCGCGCAATCCGGTGACCCCGGTGATGCCCGATAGCATCATCACCAAGCCGCCGAGCGCCGAGCTGCGCCCCGACCAGAAGGATGAGGACAGCCTGCCGCCCTATGCCGATCTGGACCGGATGCTGCATATGCTGGTCGAAGAGGAGGCGAGCGTCGATGATGTCGTTGCGAAATATGGCTTCGATCGCGACGCGGTGGTGCGGATCGAACGCTTGCTGATGCTCGCCGAGTATAAGCGCCGTCAGGCGCCGCCGGGGGTCAAATTGTCGACGCGCAACTTCGGGCGCGACCGGCGCTATCCGATTACGCACGGGTTTCGGACGGCATAGGGGCGTGGCGAACTGGCTCACGGGTGTCGGTTATGCGCTGTCGATCATCAGCGTGGCATTGCTTGCGTGGGTCGCTTGGCCCGCGCCCGATGCGGATCGCGCGTTGGTCGGCGCCATTATCGCCGGCGCGGCGCTCTCGGTTGTCGGTATGGTGCTGCGCTGGGCTGCACACATCGTCCAGAACCGAAAGATCGAGGAAGACAACTGACGGCGGTGCATTATGCGGTTATAGGCGCGCCATGACCGTCATTACCCGTTTCGCTCCGTCGCCGACCGGCACCCTTCACGTCGGCAATGTCCGCACCGCGCTCCACAATTGGATGTGGGCGCGCAAGCATGGCGGGCGCTTCCTGCTGCGGATCGACGACACCGATCTGGAACGGTCGAAAGAGGAATATGTCGATGCGATCCGCGCCGACCTCGCGTGGCTGGGGTTCGATATCGATGGCGAGGAGCGCCAGTCGGCGCGCTTTGCCCTGTATGAGGGCGAGTTTGCGAAGCTGAAGGCGGCGGGTCGGGTCTATGCCTGTTACGAGACCCCCGAGGAACTCGATATCCGGCGCAAGATCTTGCTCTCGCGCGGGCTGCCCCCGGTTTACGAGCGCAAGCCCGCCGATGCGCCGGTCCCCGAGGGGGTCGCGCCGCACTGGCGTTTCCGCCTCGATCATGATGCGCCGATCGCGTGGGCCGACATGGTGCGCGGTGATCAGCATTTCGAGCCCAAAACCATGTCCGATCCGGTGGTGCGCCGCGCCGATGGCAGCTGGCTCTATCTGCTGCCGAGCGTGATCGACGATATTGATATGGCGATCACCCATGTCGTGCGCGGTGAGGATCATGTGTCGAATACCGCGACGCAGATCCAGATGTTCGAAGCCTTGGGCGCTACGCCTCCGGCCTTTGCGCATGAGGCGCTGCTCGTCGGGACCGAGGGTAAATTGTCGAAGCGGCTGGGCTCGCTCGGCATGGACGGGCTGCGCGAGGCGGGGATCGAACCGATCGCGCTCGCGGCCCTGCTTGCGCGGCTGGGGACGAGTGATCCGGTCGAGCCGGTGACGTCGCTGGAACCGCTGATCGAAAGCATCGACTTTGCGCGCTTCGGCCGCGCCCCGGCGCGATTCGACGAGGGTGAGCTGGCGCTGCTCAACCAGAAGATCCTCCACCATACCGATCATGCGGCGGTCGCCGATCGCCTACCCGCCGCGATCGGCGAAGCGCGCTGGCATGCGATTCGCCCGAATCTGATGACGGTCGCCGAAGCCGCCGAGTGGGTGGCGGTGTTCGACGGTCCGTTTGACGCGCCGCCCGCCGATGACGCCGACCGGCCGGTGCTTGCCGCCGCAGCCGCTGCCGCGCCCGGCATCGACTGGGATGCCGACCCCTGGCACGCGCTGACCGGTGCGGTGAAGGAGGCGACCGGCGCCAAGGGCCGCGCGCTGTTCCTGCCGCTGCGCCGCGCGCTGACCGGGCGTGACCATGGGCCCGACATGGGCGAACTGCTGCCGCTGATCGCCAAGGATCAGGCGGTGGCGCGGCTTTCGGCCAGCTAAAAGGCGCTTTTTGGGATGTGCCGGATTTGCCGACTCTGGCGCTTGACAATATTGGTGATGTTATAATATCTCTTACGCCTGACTTGGTCGATAGCCGCAGTCGGAAGGTGGCGCGGCCGGGTCGTTAGGCAAGGAGAGAGGCCATGACCCTGATACCCCTGATTTCGGCGATCGTCGCGACGCCCGAGACGGTGACCGCACCGGTTGGTGCGGCGATGCCTTTGCGGCGCGGTTCCTATGATTCGGGCGGCGGGCATCGACCGCTAGCGGCGACGCTGGCGATCGGCCTTCCTGTCGCGCTGGTCGTCGCGGTGGCGCTGTCGCCGATGATCATCGAGCGTGCGCCGCAATCCGAGCCGACGCCGTGGAAGTCATTCCCGCTTTCCAAGCCCACACCGCCCGAGCCCCGGCCCGATGCCAAGCCACAGGCCAAGCAGGTGGAGACGCATTTTACGGC
The DNA here is from genome assembly GCF_002205635.1 of Sphingopyxis witflariensis. Lineage (GTDB taxonomy): Bacteria > Pseudomonadota > Alphaproteobacteria > Sphingomonadales > Sphingomonadaceae > Sphingopyxis > Sphingopyxis witflariensis. The sequence goes on from NZ_NISJ01000009.1 coordinate 138,024, forward strand.
GCCCGAGACGATCCTGCCGCCGCTGGCCGAGAATCCGCCCGACGCGCCGCCGCTACTGCCCTATGTCCCGCCGACGGGAACCGGCACGGGAGGGCCGACCGCCGAGCCCGCGCCGCCACCTACACCGCCGCTGGTCCTTGCACAACTCGACCCGCGCTTTGCCGGGTTGTTCCAGCCCGATTATCCGGCGAGCGAACAGCGGCGCGAGATTGAAGGCATGGCGAAGGTTCGCGTGCTGATCGGTACCGACGGCCGGGTGAAGGCGGTCGAGCTGGTGAGTAGCGACAGTCAGGGGTTCTTCGAGGAGACAAAGCTGCGCGCGCTGGCCAAATGGCGCTTCAAGCCCGCGACGCGCGGGGGCGTCGCCGAAGATAGCTGGAAGACGATGACCGTCCGTTTCCAGATTCGCAACGGCTGAACGCGATTATGGCGGGCGGCTAGCGCCGTCAGCCAAAGGTCGCGGCCCACGCCTTTCGCTTGACAGAAAGGGCGAATCCCGCCAAAGGCGCCGGGATATCGGGGGCGGCGCCACATGCGCGGCCCTTATATGTTTTCATCACAAGCAGTCGGGGCCCTGGTCCCGCCGCATAGGCCGCCCGGCGGCAGATGTGCCAATATTTCGAGGAACAGGGCCATGGCCAAGCCGACGACCGTCAAGATCAAGCTGGTGAGCACCGCTGACACGGGCTTTTTCTATGTGACGAAAAAGAATCCCCGCACGATGACCGAGAAGATGGCCGTGCGCAAATATGACCCCGTCGTGCGCAAGCATGTCGAGTTCAAGGAATCGAAGATCAAGTGATGCATCGCCCCGTGCGCTGAAAGGCGCGCGGGACGGACATGTATCATCCCGGCGAAAGCCGGGATCCGGGGCGGCCTTTTGCGCCGCCCTTTTTCGTGCGCGTTGGAAATGTCGAGCGTGGAGAAGAGGCGCGGATTTTGCCGCTCCTCCCTTCGTCGCCCCGGACTTGATCCGGGGTCCCGCTCCTTGATCTGACCACCCATCGAAGCGATGACAAAGCGGGACCCCGGGTCAAGCCCGGGGTGACGAGAAAATAATGTCGCGTTTCGATCGAAGGCGGCCATCGCCGCCGCTTCCACGGGGAGCTCGCGGTCAGCGATCGCGCAGCGGACGCCGCGCCAGCTCATTCTCGATGATGTTGCGGATCGTGATGAGCGTCTTGAACGAATGGACGCCCTTGTCCTCGCCGAGCGCGCGGCGCGTGAAGACATCATATTCCTCCATCGATCCAACCTGAACCTTCAGCAGGAAATCATCGTCGCCGGTCACGTCCCACGCGGCCGTGATTTCGGGATGGCGGACGATCTCGCGTGCGAAGCTGTCCATGGTTTGCGGGCCCGCCTGCTGCATCTGGATCAGCACATGCATGGTGAGCGCCGATCCGGTCAGCGCCGGATTGACCACCGCGATGTCGGCGACGATCACCTTTTCTTCGCGCAGGCGGCGCAGGCGGCGCAGCACGGCGGACAGAGACAGCCCGACCTTTTCCGCCAGCACGCGCGCGGGCTGGAGATTGTCGTGGCGCACCTCGTCGAGCAGGCGGCGGTCGAAACTGTCGAGGTCGATCATTTTTCGCATGATTTCGCATATAGCGCGAAAATTGGTCACAATCATGCGCAATTTTGGCGCCAATAGCCATTTCTTCCGGCGTAGATGTGCGTCGTCCGGGCCGCCCTCCCTCCCCCCCCAAAGGCGGCCCGGACGCAAGGAGATTGACGATGAACCAGAATCCCGAATCGAACTGGCTCAGCCGCGCCTGGGCCGTCATGACCGGCGCGTCAGCCGCCGCTGTGGCCATTCACTATGCCGCGCCGTGGAAGCGGCCGCGCGCATAGTCGCGAGGCGACGGCGGCGCCTGCGCGGCGTAACCGCGCCTACTGCGCCTTGAACAGGTCGTAACGCGCCGGGTCGAAAGCCTGAAAGCGGGTCGCCCCGGCGGTTTCGGTCCAGCCCAGTGACAGCGCGGCTGCGGCTTCCGCGCCGGCCGGACCGAGCAGTTCCGACCGGATAGCGTCGCAATCGACGATCGCGCTCGCCCGGCAAACCACAGGCCCCGGCGGAAGCGGGGCGGATCGCCACAGCAAGGCAAGGCGCGCGGCGCCTGCGGGATTGTCGGCCTGCAGCTTGTGCCAGGGTTCTTCGGCGAGCGCCCCGACATCGGCGCGCCCCGCCAGCAGATCCTCCAGCACCGCCTCATGCGTTCCCGCGTGGCGCCGGGCCATGAAGGGCGCGGCGTGCGCACCGATCGACCGCAGCGCATCGGCCTGAACCAGCGCGCCGGATGTGGAGCCCGGAAGCACTTCGCTGTAGCGCAGCCCACCGGCGCGGGTCTTGAGTTCCATGAGGTCCGCAACGCCGACATCGCGGCGCGACAGCAGGACGCCGCGATATCGTTCCAGCACCGGCGCGGGTGTATCGAGCACCGCGACCGCGCTGACCTTCGGGCATTCGCGAATCTTCACGAACGCGCCAAGGTTGGTCATCGCGACATCGACATCGCCGTTGCACATCGCATCGGCGAGCGCATCGGGGGTGTCGAGAAGCAGGATTTGCGCCGGCCGTCCGGAGATGCGCGCGATCATCCGTGCGAGCGGGCCGAGCGCAACTTTGCGGTCATAACGGGGGTAGCTGTATGTCCCGACCCGAATGGCGGGCGGGGGTTCGGATGGCGCCGTCAGCGCGGCCAGAAAGACAAGAAACACAGGGCGACCTTCCGCGCGCTCAGGCGAAAACCCCGACGCTCTCGATGAATTTGATCACCGAAATCGGTTTCGAGACATAGGCTTCGGCCCCCGCGGCGCGAATCTGTTCCTCGTCGCCTTTGCCGGCATAGGCGGTCACCGCCATGATGGGGACGGCGCGCAGGGTCGGATCGGCCTTCATCTGGCCGATCAGTTCAAGCCCGCTGACATGCGGCAGCTGGATGTCCATGATGATGAGGTCGGGCGACACCTCGCGCGCTTTTGCCAGCGCATCGCGGCCGTCGCGCACCGGATGGGCGCTATAGCCATGGGCATTGAGCAAGTCGCAAAACAGGCGCAGGTTAAGCTCATTATCTTCGACGACCAATATGGTCTTGCCCATGTTTTACGCTTTCCCCGCTTGCGTCCGCGGTCCGTTTAGGCGAATCGGCGCCATGACACAATTGCCTCCCGGCGAAGGGACAAATGCTTTGCACGACGATGATGCGGCGCTGGCGCTTGGTGCGCTCGGATGGATATTGGCCGATGAGCCGCGCGCCGAACGATTGCTCGCGCTCACCGGGCTCGCGCCCGATGAATTGCGGGCGTCGCTGGGCGAGCGCGCGACGCTGGCGGCGATCCTGTCGTTCCTGACGGCGCATGAAAGCGATCTGATTGCCTGCGCCGCCGCGTTGCAGGTCAAACCCGAACAACTCGCCGCCGCGGCGCATCGCCTTGAGGGGCTGGAAGGAATGGACGCATGAACCGCCCGCTGGTGATCACCGACTGCGACGAGGTGCTGATGCACATGGTCGTGCCCTTCGCCGAATGGGTCGACGCCGAACATGGTGTGCTGTTTCGCATCGAGGATGCAAGCTTTGCCGGGGCGCTCAAGCGCAAGGAGTGCGGCACGCCGCTGGAGGCGTCCGAGGTCTGGCCGCTGCTCGATGCCTTCTTCCGCAAGGAAATGGGGCGGCAATATCCGATCGCGGGTGCCCTGACTGCAATGGCGGCGATTGGCGCACAGGCCGATATCGTTGTGCTGACCAATGTCGGCCCCGAACATCAGGCGGCGCGGGTCGAACAGCTTGCGCTTCATGATTTTCATGCTCCGGTGATCGGCAGCCGCGGCGGCAAGGGCGAACCGGTGCGCCGGCTGATCGAGGAATATAAACCTTCGGTTGCGGTGTTCATCGACGATCTTCCGGGGCATCATACGTCGGTGGCGCAGGAGGCGCCCGACGTATGGCGGCTTCATCTGGTCGGTGAGCCCGCGATTGCCGACAAGATTGCGCCCGCACGGCACGCCCATGCGCGAATCGACGACTGGACCGAAGCACGCGACTGGATTCTCGCGCGCCTCGCCGAAAATATTCCCGCGCCCTCCCCCGCGCTCGCAGAAAAGGACTGATCCCATGGATATCGCCGCCAAACTCGCCGAACTCGGCCTCGAACTGCCTCAGCCTGCGGCGCCGGTCGCCGCCTATGTCCCCGTCGTCGAAGTGGGCGGGCTGCTCCATATCAGCGGGCAATTGCCCTTCCGTGACGGCGCGGTCGTCACTGGCCGACTCGGCGCCGACATGGACGAGGCGTCGGGCTATGATGCCGCGCGCCGCTGCGCGCTGATGCTCGTTGCCCAGATCGGCAAGGCCGTGGGTGGCGATTGGTCGCGGGTCGAGAAGATCGTCAAGCTGGGCGTCTTCATCAGCAGCGCGCCCGATTTCACCGCGCAGCCCAAGGTCGCGAATGGCGCGTCCGAACTGATGGAATCGCTGTTCGGCGACGTCGGCCGCCATGCGCGCAGCGCGGTCGGCGTTGCGGTGCTGCCGCTCGGCGCGGCAGTCGAGGTCGACGCGATCGTCGCGGTGCGTCGGGTATAATCGCCTGATGGCCGAAGCCGACCCGCCCGCGCGGACGATCTCGCTCGGCACCGGGGTAGGCGAGATTGATGCTGCGGCGTGGGACGCACTTCACGACGGTGCCAATCCGTTTGTGAGCCATGATTTCCTGTCGCTGCTCGAAGCGTCGGGCAGCGTCGGGCCGGGTACCGGCTGGCAGGCAGCGCCTTTGCTCGTCGAGGATGAGCATGGCGCGCTGGTTGCGGCGGCGCCTGCCTATCTCAAGTCGCACAGCCAGGGCGAATATGTGTTCGACCAGGGCTGGGCCGATGCGTGGGCGCGCGCAGGCGGCGACTATTATCCTAAGCTGCAGATCGCGGCGCCCTTTACCCCGGTGCCGGGGCCGCGCCTGCTCGCGAAGGATGAGGATGGTGCGCGGCTTTTGATCCGTGCCGCCGAGGCGGTGGTGCGGCAGAATGGGCTGTCGTCGGCGCATGCGACCTTCGTTGCGCCCGAGCAGATGGTCTTGTTCGAGGATGCGGGCTGGCTCGTCCGCCGCGACGTCCAGTTTCATTTTGCGAACAGCGGCTATGCCGATTTCGAGGCTTTTCTGGCGACGCTGACCTCGGCGCGGCGCAAGCAGTTGCGCAAGGAGCGCGCGCGGGCGGTTGCAGGGTTGCGGGTCGAGGAATTGACCGGCGATGCGATCGGTCCCGATCATTGGGATGCGATGTGGCTTTTCTATCAGGACACCGGCGCGCGCAAATGGGGCCAGCCCTATCTGACCCGCGAGGCGTTCGACCTGATCGGTGCGCGCATGGCCGATCGGGTCATCCTGTTGATCGCCTATGACGATGCAGAGCGCGCGGTTGCGGGGGCGATGCACTTCGTCGGCGCCGATACGCTCTATGGCCGCTATTGGGGCTGCCTGACCGACATTCCCTATCTGCATTTCGAATTATGCTATTATCGCGCGATCGATATTGCGATCGAACGCGGTCTGGCGCGGGTCGAGGCGGGCGCGCAGGGCGGGCACAAGCTTGCGCGCGGCTATGGCCCCGTCGCGACCTGGTCGGCGCATTTCATCGCCGACCCGGGGTTCCGGCGTGCGGTGGCGGAGTTTCTGGAACGCGAGCGCGCGGCCGAAGCGCAGGAAATGGAGTGGCTGGAAGGGCATATGCCGTTTCGGCGGAAGGATTAACTGCCCCGGCCTGCTTCGTCACCCCGGACTTGATCCGGGGTCCATGCCGTCGTCGTCGCAATGGATGCCGGATCAAGTCCGGCATGACGACGCGTGTGAGCGCCTGAAAATCCTCAGGCCGCAAACCGCCGGGCCGCGGGGCGGCGCGCGGTTGCATCGAGCCAGGCGCGCGCCTGACGCTGGGCTTCGGAAATCTCGTCGCGCGACATTTCGTCGGACAGGTCGGCACGGCACTTCTGGCCTTCGACATTGCCGCCGAGCGCGGCCAGATTGAACCATTTATGCGCCTGGATCAGGTCGACATCGACCCCGCCGGTGCCGGTCGAAAAAGCGATCCCGAGATCGAAATAGGCGCCTGCATCGCCGCGGGCGGCATCGAGCAGCCGGCTTTCGATCAGATATTGGGCAGACTTCAGACTGTTCGCCATGATAACCCCCTGTCACTTCCACCCCACATGGAAGCTTTCGGGGCCAATCCTTGACGTTCATGGTCAACAAAGCGTTAACGATGATGCGAATTTCTTGGGGATAAATGACGAACTGACTGGAAAACTGCCACTTTTCGTCGCGGTCAGCCCACGGGATAATTGTCGATCAGCCGCGTTTTGCCCATTCGTGCCGCCGCGAGCAGGCGCGCCGAGGCGCGAAAGGTGGCGAGCTGTTCGAGGCTGTCGGCATCGGCGAGCGCGATATAATCGACGCTGTCGAACCCGCCGGCGATGATCGCGGCTTCGGCCTTCGCCAGCGTTTCATACATGTCGTCGCCGTTCGCCAGCGCGGCGGCGGCGGTCTGAAGCGCCTTGGGAAAGCTGACCGCTGCCTTGCGCTGTTCGGGCGACAGATAGGCGTTGCGCGACGACAGCGCGAGGCCGTCGTCGGCGCGCGCGATCGGGGCGCCCAATATGTCGATATCGAAATCGAGGTCGCGCGCCATGCGGCGGATGATCGCGAGCTGCTGCCAGTCCTTTTCGCCGAATATCGCGATATCGGGGCGGACCTGATTGAACAATTTGGCGACGACGGTCGCGACGCCGTCAAAATGGCCGGGGCGCGCGGCGCCGCAATAATCGGCGCCGAGTTCGGCGACCTCGATATGCGTGGCGTGGCCCGCCGGATACATGACGCCGACATCGGGCGCCCACAGCAGGGCGACGCCCTCTTCGACCAGCATCCCGGCGTCGCGGGCTTCGTCGCGCGGGTAGGCGGCGAAATCCTCGTTCGGGCCGAACTGGGTCGGGTTGACGAAGATCGACGCGACGACATGGTCGGCGACGCGCCGCCCCATGCGAACGAGCGAAATATGACCTTCGTGGAGCGCGCCCATGGTGGGCACCAGTGCCACGCTTTTGCCGCCCTGCTTCAGCGCCGCGACGGCGCGATGAAGCGTGGCAATATCACGGATGATTTGCACCCTTGCCCGGCCTCCGATATTGGCGGCGCCCATGCACCACCCACGCGCACGCCATGCGCCGCTGACAGGAAAATCGCAACGCCCCATGACGAATTCCGCGACGAAGCCCCCACCGCACCGGATCATCTTCGCCAATGAAAAGGGCGGGACCGGCAAATCGACTTGCGCCGTCCATTTCGCGGTCGCGCTCGCCAGCCAGGGATGGCGCGTCGCGGGGATCGATCTCGACCCGCGCCAGCGCACCTTTCACCGCTATCTCGAAAATCGCAAAAACACCGAACAGCGCCGCGAGATCAAGCTGCCGACCCCGCATTTCGAAGTGTTCGAAGGCTCGACGATCGAAGAACTCGACGAACAGGTCGCGCGGCTGAGCGAAAATGCCGACTATCTGATCGCCGACACGCCGGGCCGCGACGATGTGTTCGCGCGCCACATGGCGACGAGCGCCGACACGCTGGTCACCCCGATCAACGACAGTTTCATCGATTTCGACCTGATCGGGCAGGTCGATCCCGAGACTTTTCAGGTCGTGCGTCCGAGCTTTTATTCCGAACTGATCTGGGACACGCGCAAGGCGCGCGCCAAGACCGATGGGCGGACGATCGACTGGATCATCCTGCGCAACCGCCTCCAGCATGTCGACGCGCATAATATGCGCCGCGTCGGCGAGGCGCTGACCCAGCTGTCGCGCCGCGTCGGCTTTCGCGTCATCCCGGGGCTGGGCGAACGCGTCATCTATCGCGAGCTTTTCCCGGCCGGGCTCACCCTGCTCGACAAGGCGCATCTGGGCGGCATGGGGATTGGCCATGTCGTCGCGCGGCAGGAATTGCGCGAAGCAATGGGCGGGCTCAACCTGCCGGCGCGCGAGCGGATGCACCCCGACGGCGATTTGTTCGCCGCCGCCTGACTTTTCTCTCCCCATCAGCGAGACCTTATATGACGCATGTTTTCCACCCGACGATGCTGCGCGAATATGACATTCGCGGCGTTGTCGGCGACACGCTGTCGGCAGCCGACGCCTATGCGATCGGGCGCAGCTTTGCGACGATGGTGCGCCGCGCGGGCGGAAAGCGCGTTGCGGTGGGGTATGACGGGCGGCTGTCGTCGCCGATGCTGTGCGACGCGCTGATCGAAGGCATTAATGCCGCGGGCGTCGACGCGCTGAACGTCGGCCTCGGACCGACCCCGATGCTCTATTATGCGGCGTCAACCGAAGAGGTCGATGGCGGCATACAGATAACCGGCAGCCACAACCCCCCCGACTATAATGGCTTCAAGATGGTGTTTCAGGGGCGTCCTTTCTTTGGCGCCGACATTCAGGCGATCGGCACCATGGCCGCCGCCGGCGACTGGGACAGCGGAAAGGGATCGTCGGAGAGCATCGACATCATCGACGCCTATGTCGACCGGCTGGTCGAGGGCTTCGCCGGCGAAGCGCTGCGCATCGGCTGGGATGCCGGCAATGGGGCCGCGGGCACCGTCATCGAGAAGCTGACCGCGAAGCTGCCCGGTGAGCATTTCCTTCTCTACACCGATATCGACGGCCATTTCCCGAACCACCATCCCGATCCCACCGAAGAGAAGAATCTGGCCGACCTGAAGGCGCTGGTCGCGGAAAAGAGCCTCGATTTTGGCGTCGCTTTCGATGGAGACGGCGACCGGATCGGCGCGATCGACGGCGAGGGCCGGGTGATCTGGGGCGACCAGCTGCTGCAAATCTATGCCGCCGCGCTGCTCGCCGACATGCCCGGCGCGACGATCATCGCCGATGTGAAGGCGAGCCAGGCGCTGTTCGACCGCGTCGCTGAACTGGGCGGCCACCCGGTGATGTGGAAAACCGGCCACAGCCTGATCAAGGCGAAGATGAAAGAGGTTGGAAGCCCGCTGGCGGGCGAGATGAGCGGCCATATCTTCTTCGCCGACCGCTATTATGGTTATGACGATGCGCCCTATGCTGCGGTGCGGCTGATCGAGGCGGCGGCGAAGCTCGGCAAGAGCGTCACCCGATTGCGCGGCGAAATGGCGCCGATGGTCAACACGCCCGAGCTGCGCTTCCAGGTCGATGAGGTACGCAAATTCGCCATTGTGGAGGAAGTTCTGGACCGGCTCGCGGCAGCGGGGGCGAATATCGACCGCACCGATGGTGCGCGGGTTCTGACCGATGATGGCTGGTGGCTGCTCCGCGCGTCGAACACGCAGGATGTGCTCGTCGCGCGCGCCGAGGCGACGGATGAGGCGGCGCTAGCGCGGCTGCTCGCCGCGATCGACGAACAGCTTGCCCTGTCGGGGATCGCGCGCGGACCGCAGGCGGGGCATTGAGTATTTCTCCCCTCCCGCTCGCGGGAGGGGAGGCAAAAGCCGCCCTGCAAATATCTTGCCAGATTGACGTTCGGCGCGCTCCTCGGGTAACGCCCGCACAGGCCTTCACAGGAAGCGACGAGTTTATGACCGACGAACCGACCCTGGCACCGCTTGCTCCCGACGGCGATCATGGCGTCGCCGAGCATCGGGCGCATGTCCAGCTGGACGCGGCGGCGGGCAATGGCCTTGCGGTGGTGTCGATCGCCAAAAGCTATGACAAGCGCGTCGTCCTGTCGGACGTGTCGCTGTCGGTGGGCAAGGGCGAGGTCGTCGGCCTGCTCGGCCCCAATGGCGCGGGCAAGACGACCTGTTTCTATTCGATCATGGGGCTGGTGAAGCCCGACGCCGGGCGCATCATGCTCGACGGCGCAGACATCACGTCGCTGCCGATGTACCGCCGCGCCATTCTGGGGCTGGGCTATCTGCCCCAGGAAACCTCGATCTTTCGCGGCATGACGGTCGAACAGAATATCAGCGCGGTGCTCGAACTCAGCGAACCCGACAAGGTGTCGCGCGAACGGCGGCTCGAGGAATTGCTCGACGAATTCGGCCTCGCACGGCTGCGCGATTCGGCGGCGATGGCGCTGTCGGGCGGCGAACGACGCCGCGCCGAAATCGCCCGCGCGCTCGCGGCCAATCCGTCGATCATGCTGCTCGACGAACCCTTTGCCGGGATCGACCCCCTGTCGATCAGCGACATTCGTGACCTTGTCGTCGATCTGAAGACGCGCGGCATCGGGGTGCTGATCACCGACCATAATGTCCGCGAAACGCTCGACCTCGTCGATCGCGCGTGCATCATCTATGACGGCAAGGTGCTGCTCGCCGGTTCGCCGGAAGAGCTTGTCGCCGACCCCGAGGTGCGCCGCCTCTACCTCGGCGAGGGTTTCTCCCTGTGACACGCTGACGCGCTATGGCGTTGGGACCCCGTCTGGATTTACGCCAGTCGCAATCGCTGGTGATGACGCCGCAGTTGCAGCAGGCGATCAAACTGCTTGCGCTGTCGAATCTCGAACTCGAAGCCTATCTGGCCGAGGCGCTGGAGGGGAATCCGCTGCTCGACACGGCGTCGGGTGACAATGATGGCAGCGCCGGCGATCCGGAAGGCGAGCCCGGCGGCGACGCGCCAGTGGCCGAAGCGGCATCGCTCGAGGCCGATCAGGCGCTGGCGGCGGACGCGGGTACTGCGAATGACCTCGACGTCGATCTCGCGGCCGAAAGCTTTCACCACGACAGCGCGAGCGACAGCGTCGGCCTGTCGGGTGCGGACAGCGAAGGCATCGACTTCGACAGCTTTGCGGGCGCCGACGAGACGCTCCACGGCCATTTGCTGGCACAGGTCGGCGAGCGCTTCGGCGGGCTCGAGGCGATGGTCGCCGAGCAACTCGTCGCGCTGATCGACGAGACGGGATATTTGCGCGCCGACCTCACCGAACTGGCGCAGCGGCTCGGCGTGCCGCTCGCGCTGGTTGAGGCTGTGCTGGCGGAGGTGCAATGTTTCGATCCCTCGGGAGTCGGCGGGCGCGACCTTGCCGAATGTATCGCGATTCAGGCGCGCGAGGCCGACCGCTACGATCCCGCGATGGCGACGATGATCGCGCATCTCGACCTTGTCGCCAAGGGCGCCTTTCCGCAGCTCAAGCGCATCTGCGGGGTCGATGACGAGGATCTCGCCGACATGATTCGCGAGCTGCGCAGCTATGATCCCAAGCCCGGCCTGCGATTCGGTGGCGATGCGGTACAGGCGGTCGTCCCCGACCTGTATATCCGCCAGACGGCAAAGGGCTGGGTGGTCGAGATCAACAGCGGCACGCTGCCGCGCCTGCTCGTCAATCGCCGCTACCATGCCGAACTGGCCAAGGGGGCGGCGGCGAAGAACAAGGCGTGGCTGTCCGAACAGCTTGCAGGGGCCAACTGGCTGGTGCGCGCGCTCGACCAGCGCCAGCGCACGATCGTCAAGGTCGCCAGCGCGATCGTCAAGCAGCAGGAAGGTTTCTTTCTCCACGGCGTCGCGCATATGCGCCCGCTGACGCTGCGGCAGGTCGCCGAGGAAATCGGCATGCACGAATCGACCGTCAGCCGCGTCACCAGCAACAAATATCTGTCGTGCGCGCGCGGGCTGTTCGAGCTGAAATATTTCTTTTCGAGCGGAATTTCGGCGACCGCGGGCGATGGCGCGGTGTCGTCCGAATCGATCAAGAGCCGGATCAAGGCGATGATCGAGGCCGAAGATCCAAAGGCGATCCTCTCCGACGAAGTGATCGCGCAGAAATTGTCGGGCGAGGGGCACGACATCGCGCGGCGCACGGTGGTCAAATATCGCGAGGCGATGGGTTATGGTTCGTCGGTGCAGCGGCGGCGGCAAAAGGCGCTGGCGGGGTAGCGCAGTCCTTGTTCCGTTCGTGTCGAGCGAAGTCGAGACACCCATCGGGGTAGCGCCACGCTGAAGGGCATCTCGACTTCGCTCGATGCGAACGGGAAATATGGGGATTTTGTGCCGGGCGGCGGTTGACATTTCACCGCCATCGCCATAGTTGCGCCGCTTCGCGTACAAGCGCCAAATTATCGGATAGAGACCATGAAGATTCGCAACAGCCTGAAGTCGCTGAAGGACCGCCATCGTGACAACCGCGTGATCCGTCGTCGCGGCCGGACCTATGTGATCAACAAGACCAATCGCCGTTTCAAGGCGCGCCAGGGCTGATGCTCCGGCGCGGGGTGGCTTCACCCCGTTTGCTTTTGATGACCAGCGTTACGCCGTCGGATGCTTCCGGCGGCGCTTTCGCGTGCGTGGAGTCCCTATGATCAGCCGCAGCGTGATCTTCGATGTCGGCCGTGTCCTCTTCGACTGGGACCTGCGCTTTCTCTTTTCCAAGCTGATTGCCGATTCGGACGAGTTGGAAGCATTTGTGACGCATGTCGTCACGCCCCAATGGCATTTCCAGCACGACGCCGGGCGCCCGCTTGCCGAGATGCTGCCCGAGCGCAAAGCCGAATTTCCGCAGCACGGCGCGTTGATTGACGCCTATGCGACGCGGTTCAACGAAACCATCCCCGGCCCGGTCCCCGGCAGCCTTGAGCTGGTCGAGCGACTCGACGCGGCGGGCGTTGCCTTGTTCGCGATCACCAATTTCGGGCATGAATTTTGGGAGGGCTTTCGCCCGACCCAGCCGATCTTTGACCGCTTTCAGGATATCATTGTCTCGGGCACCGAGAAGATGATGAAGCCCGACCCCGCCATCTACCGCCTCGCGATCGAACGATTCGGCATCGACCCTGCGGGCGCGCTGTTCATCGACGATGTCGCGGCGAATGTCGCGGGCGCCGAATCACAGGGCATTGGTGGGCACCAGTTCCGCGATGCGGCGACGCTGGAGCGCGAACTGGTCGCGCGCGGATATTTGGTGGCGGGATGAGCCGGGCCGATCGCCTCGAGCGCCTCGACGGCCGCCGTGAAGAGCTGGAAGCCGAGTATCGGCTCGCTCTGCTCGATGCCTTGCGCAAGACCGCGGCTGGCTCGTGGGGGCTGTTCGGGCACACGAAGGACCGCGCGATGCAGGCCAAATGGGCGCCGGTCGTCACCGATTTGTGCGACCGCGGCGCGGAAATCGACCAGTTGCGCGACCAGCTCGGCCTCGAGCCCTTTGCGCTGCACGAAGATTTTGAGGCGTCGCGCGGGCCGGTCCGGTCGAACGCTCCGGGTGAGCCCAAGCAGGCCAAGGCGTGGCTGGAGCAGCTCGGCGAGGATATTTAGCCGAGCCCCGGCGCTGCAAGCGGCTTCGGCCGTGCGCGCTTGTGATGCTGCCTAGGCGAGCGAATCGAGGTCCTGCATGACCTTTTCCGGATCGGTTTCATGCGCCAGAATCGGAAGATTGGCGCCATATTCCAATGTCATCAGGGGTCTATATCGCTCATAGCTATAGATGAGCGTTCCGCTGTGCTGCCGGTTGTCGGCCGGCGAGACATATTCGAATGATATTTTCATATCGCCCTTTACCGTCCGGTCGCGATAGGCGGGGTGGCTTGCCTGCAACTTTTCGGCCTTGTCGCAAGGGAGGCTCTCACTCGTCATGGTCGTTTTGGAAAGCAGGCCGTCCTCCTCCGCATAGAGGTAGCATATGGCCTCGACGCCGGTCGCCGCCGCCATCACCGGCGTATAATTTATCGCCCGATTGAGCGCCGCCATTGAGAGGCTGATGAGCGGGACCGCCAGAAGGGCTGTAAAAAGCCAGGTTCGAAATGACATGCTAACCCCCGTTCGATGGAACGGAGGCTAGCTGTCAGTGGTTAGATTTTCGTGAATGGAACCCGGGGCTTACTTCTCCACCCCCAGTTGTGTCAGCACGAAGGCAAACTCCTCGGCATCCTCGCGCAAGGCGCTCCAGCGGCCCGATTTCCCGGCGTGGCCCGCGCCCATATTGGTGCGCAGCAGCAGCGTCGCGTCGTTGGTGCGGGTGGCGCGGAGCTTGGCGACCCATTTGGCGGGTTCCCAATAGGTGACGCGTGGGTCGTTGAGCCCGGCCGACACCAGCATCGGCGGATAGGCTTTTGCGGTGACATTGTCGTAGGGGCTGTACGACAGCATATAGTCGAACGCCGCCTTGTCGGTGACCGGATTGCCCCATTCGGGCCATTCGCCCGGGGTCAGCGGCAGCGTTTCGTCGACCATCGTGTTGATGACGTCGACGAAGGGCACGCCTGCGAGCACCGCGCCCCATAGTTCGGGGGCTTCGTTATAGACCGCGCCCATCACCTGTCCGCCGGCCGAGCGACCCTCGATCGCAATCTTGCCCGCGCTGGTATATTTCTGCGCGATCAGGCCTTTGGCGACGTCGACGAAATCGTTGAAGCTGTTTTTGCGCTGGGTGGTCTTGCCCGCGAGATACCAGGCGCGGCCGAGGTCGTCGCCGCCACGGACATGCGCGATCGCATAGATCATCCCGCGATCGACGAGGCTGAGCCGCGTCGTCGAGAAGCCCGGCGGGACGCGGTAGCCGTAGCTGCCATAGACATAAAGGTGCATCGGCGCGCTGCCGTCGCGCGGGGTGCCCTTTTTATAGACGAGCGAGGTCGGAACCATCGTCCCGTCGCGGGCTTCGATATTTACCAGTTCGGTTACATATTGCGAGGCGTCATAACCCGAAGGGATTTCCTGCACCTTCAGCGTTTCGAGCTTTCCGGTTGCGATATCATAATCATAGACGGTGTCGGGGGTGACCATCGATTCATAGTCGAGGCGGAGCTTGTCCTGATGATATTCGGGATTGTCGCCGAGCCCCGCGACATAAGTCGCCTCGGGGAACGGGATCCGGCCTGCGGTCAGCGGCGCGTTATAGTGGCGCAGATCGACCTGATCGAGACCGTTTTCGCGCGTTTCGAGGACGAAATAGTCGCGGAAGATCGCGAGGCCGGTGATGTAGGTCGAATCGGAGCCGGGGATCAGCGTCGTCCACGCATCGGGCTTGGCGAGGCTGGCAGTTGCGACGCGGAAATTGGCGTGATCGTCGTTGGTGTGGATGTAGAGCGTCTTCTCGCGGACATCGACGCTATATTCGCGGCCTTTCTGGCGCGGCGACACCATGACGGGTTTAGCGAGCGGATTGTCGGCGGGGAGCAGGCGCACCTCGCTCGTTTCATTGTCGCCGGTCGCAATGACGATCCATTTGTCGTCGGCGGTCTTGCCGATCCCGACCCCGAAACCGATGTCGGGTTCCTGGTAGAGCAATTTGTCGTCGCTGAGCGGGGTGCCGAGGACGTGCAGCCGCGCATTGTCGGTGCGCCAATTCTCGTTCGCGAGGCCATAGAGGATCGCATCATTGCCCGCGGTCCACACCAGCGACGACAAAGTGCCGGGGATGACATCGGGCAGCATCGCGCCGGTTTCGAGGTCGCGCACGCGCACCTCGAAGCGTTCGGAGCCATTGTCGTCGAACGAATAGGCCATCAGCTTGCCGTTCGGGCTGATCGACAGTTCGGACAGGCGGAAATATTCCTTGTCCTTTGCCATCGCGACCTCGTCGAGGATCAGGACGGCGTCACCGCCGGCGGCGGGCCTCCGATACCATTTCTTATATTCGGCGCCCTCTTCATATTCGACCCAATAGATCCAGTCGCCGTCCTTCTGCGGCACGCTCGAATCGGCTTCCTTGATCCGGCCCTTCATCTCCTGAAACAGCGTTTCCACCAGCGCGGCGTGCGGCTTCATGGCCGCGTCGAAATAGGCGTTTTCGGCTTTCACATAGTCGAGGACATCCTTGTCATCGATCACCGGATAGCTTTCGTCGCGCAGCCAGTGCCAGGGATCGGAAAGTGTCTTGCCGTGCAGGGTCGTCTGATGCGGGCGCTGCTCGGCAACCGGTGCGGCGGGCTGCGCGGGGGTCGTGCTGGTCAATATGGGGTCTTTCTCTTTGGCAGATAGCGCGGGGGCAGAGAGGGCAGGCGATGCGACAAGCGGGGTGGCAATTGCCGCCCAAAACATCCAAATAGTGCGCATCACAAAATATTCCCGCAGCATCGCCCATATGGGCGGGTTCGCCGCGATGTAGGAACAAGGAAGCGCATATGTCTACCCCCCGGTCCAGCGCCGTCCACGCCGAACGCCTCGCCCGCCTGCGCGCCGAGCTGAAGGCGCTGGGTCTCGACGGTTTCGTCGTGCCGATCAGCGACGAGCATATGAGCGAATATGTCGGCGAATATGCGCAGCGCATGGCGTGGCTGACCGGCTTTGGCGGGTCGGCGGGGACCGCGGCGGTGCTGCCCGAAAAGGCGGCGGTGTTTATCGACGGGCGCTATACGGTGCAGGTCCGCGATCAGGTCGACGGCTCGCTGTTCGACTATGTCGGCGTGCCGCAGTCGAGCGTCGCCGAATGGCTGGGGACGAACGTCGGCGCCGGGCAGAAGATCGGCTTCGACCCATGGCTGCATGGCATCGACTGGGCGCGCGGGCTTGGCCATGCGCTGAAGGCGAAGGGCGCGCAGCTGGTCGCGGTCGATGCCAATCCGCTCGACGCGGCGTGGGACGACCAGCCGGCGCCGAGCGACGCGCCGGTCGCCGTTCATGACGCCAGGCTCGCCGGTCAAAGCGCGGTCGACAAGCGCGCGGGGATCGCCGACTGGCTGAGGGCGAAGGGGCTCGACACGACGGTGATGACCGCGCTCGATTCGCTTGCATGGACCTTCAACATCCGCGGGTCGGACGTCAGCCACACGCCGGTGGGGCTGGCCTTTGCCTTGCTCCACGCCGATGCGACCGCCGATCTGTTCATCGCGCCCGAAAAAATCACCGACGCGGTGCGCGCGCATCTGGGCAATAGCGTCCGCATCCATGATCGTAGTGCGTTTGAGGCCGCGCTGGCGGGCCTCAAGGACAAGAAGGTTGCGGTCGATCCCGACCGTGCGGTCGCAGCGATCTTTACTGCGCTGGAAGCCGCGGGTGCCAAGATCGAACGCCACCGCGATCCCGCGGTGCTGCCCAAGGCGATCAAGAATGACGTCGAATTAAATGGCACGCGCGCGGCGCATGTCCGCGACGGTGTCGCGGTGTCGCGCTTTTTGCAGTGGATGGAAAAGGTTGCGCCGCAGGGCGGGCTCAACGAACTGGGCGCGGCGGCGAAGCTGCGCGAGTTCCGCGAGGAAGGCGGCGGACTCGTCGATCTGAGCTTCGACACCATTTCGGCCGCAGGGCCGAACGGCGCGCTGCCGCATTATAAGGTCGACGAGACCACCAACCGCGCGATCGAGACCGGCACGCTCTATCTGGTCGATTCGGGCGGGCAATATGCCGACGGCACCACCGACATCACGCGCACAATCGCGATCGGCGCGCCGACCGCCGAAATGCGCCGCCGCTTCACGCAGGTTTTGAAGGGCCATATCGCGCTGGCGATGGCGCGCTTTCCCAAGGGGACGCGCGGCAGCCAGCTCGACATTCTCGCGCGCCAATATCTGTGGGCCGACGGGGTCGATTATGCCCATGGCACCGGGCATGGCGTCGGCGCCTATCTGGCGGTCCATGAAGGGCCGCAGCGCATCGCCAAGCCGGCGGGCGGACAGGCGGGCACCGAGGAAGCGCTGCATGCGGGGATGATCCTGTCGAACGAGCCCGGCTATTATAAGGCGGGGGCATTCGGCATCCGGATCGAGAATCTGGTGATCGTGGTGCCGATGAAGATCGACGGCGCCGAGGAAGATATGCTGGGGTTCGAGACGATCACCTTCGCGCCGATTGCGCAGAATCTGATCGAAGGCGCGCTGCTGTCGCCCGCCGAGGCCGACTGGCTCGACGCCTATCATGCCCAGGTGCTCGAAAAGCTGGGTCCGGGGATGGAGGGGGCCGACCGCGACTGGCTCACCGCCGCCTGCGCGCCGGTCGACCGCGCGCCCGCCGCGCTTGCGGCCTGAGGCGCGCTGAACATGGACCGCGCCAACTGGGATGTGCCGCTAGAGGATTTCCGCGTTCATGAGACGGTGCGGGTGCGCTTCAACGAGATCGACGGGCAGAATATCGTCTTCAACGCCCATTATCTGGCCTATGCCGATATCGGGGTGACCGAATATTTTCGTGCGCTGGGCGAGGGGCAGCCCGGCGCCTTCTTTCACCAATATGGTACAGATATTCGCGAAGCGCATTGCGAAATCGATTATCATGGCCCGGCGCGGCTCGATGAGCTGATCACCATCGCGGCGCGGATCAGCCGTTTCGAGCGCGATAGCTTCACGCTGCATTGCGGGATATTTCGCGGCGAAGAGCGGCTGACCGATATCGAGATCAGCTATGCCCACCTCGACCTCGACAGCGGCGGCGCGACTGCGTTGCCGGGCAGCTTCATCGCCGAAGTGCGGCGATTCGAAAAAACCCTGCCGATTCAGGCATAAATCGCCGCTTTCGGCGGGGGAAGCGATCTGCTCGCTGTATTCGCCGAGGGCGAAAAAAAAGGGCCGCCCCGAAGGGCGGCCCGTAAAAGTTTTGGGAGAGGATGCCTAAAAGGCAAGTGTCTTATTGCAGCGCACCATAAATTGTGCAACTGCGAAATGAACATCTGTAGTTGCAAAATTTGCAATCGTTTCGCAAACCGCAATCATCTGCTGCAATCTTCTGCCCCTCGCAAAATGACGCGACATCGCCTAAATTGGGGCGATGAAGATGATGAGCACTGTCGATGTCACGGGCGGCCTGTCCGATTTCTGGGACTATATCCGTCAGCCGCGCCCGCACCGCTGGGCGGTCTGGGGCGTCGCGGTGGCGCTGCCGATCTTCATTTTCTATGGCTTTTCCAAATATCTGATCCCGCACGAAGAGCCCAAGCGGCAGATTATCTATTTCGAAAACTGGACCCAGGATCGCAGCGTCGAGGAAATTCGCGCCGACTGGGTTGCGCGCGCGAAGGCGACGACGCTCCACAATGCAGAGAAGCGCGCCGAATATCAGCGGCTGGCCGACATGATGGGGGTCGAATATGATTCGGCCGAGGCCGACCAGGTGACGCGCGAGACGCTGGGCGACGAGGCCGCGCTGGCGGCGAAGAAAAAGCCCGAACCGCCGAAGCGCTCGACGATCGCCGAACGCGCCGCGCGCGGGGCGCAAGCCGCCCCGGCCGCGACACCGGCGACCGACCGCTAAGCCCGGATGCAACGCCCGCCCGCCGACACCGACTGGATGGCCGTCGCCATCGCGTTGTCGGAGCGTGGCCGCCCGGCATCGGCACCCAATCCCAATGTTGGTTGCGTGATAATTTCCGAAGGCCGTGTCGTCGGGCGCGGCTGGACCCAGAACGGCGGCCGCCCGCATGCCGAGGCGATGGCGCTCGCCGCCGCAGACGATGCAGCGCGGGGGGCGACCGCCTATGTCAGCCTTGAACCCTGCGCCCACGCCAGCCCGCGTGGAAACTGCTGCACCGACGCGCTGATCGCGGCGGGCATCGCGCGCGTCGTCGTCGCGGTGCAGGACCCGGACCCGCGGACCAATGGCGCAGGCATCGCGCGGCTGCGCGCCGCCGGGCTTGAAGTGATCGAAGGTGTGCTGGCCGCTGACGCACGCGCGGCGATGGCGCCCTGGTGGTCGCGCGCCACGCGTGGGCGGGCGTTTGTGACGCTGAAGCTCGCAACCTCGCTTGATGGCTGCATCGCGCTCGCCGACGGGACGAGCCGCTGGATCACCGGTGACCGTGCGCGGGCGCATGGTCATCTGGAGCGAGCGCGGCATCAGGCGATTCTCGTCGGGCGGGGGACGCTCGATGCCGACGCGCCAAAGCTCGATGTGCGGCTGGCGGGCCTGGAACAGCGCAGCCCGCAGCGATTGCTCCTCACGCGAGGCGCGGCGCCCGAAGGCTGGACCGCCGTGGCATCCCCCGAATCGCTCGATTCGCTGGTCGGTGTCGATTCGGTGCTGGTCGAGGGCGGCGCCGGCGCGGCGTCGGCTTTCCTAGCCGCCGACCGCGCCGACCGCCTGCTCCTCTATCGCGCGCCGATCCTGATTGGCGGCGGCCGTCCCGCGCTTGGCGACATGGGTTTGACCGATCTGGCCGACGCGCACGGGCGCTGGCGCCGCACCGACAGCCGCCAGCTTGGCAGCGACCAGCTCGACGTCTACGAGCGGGTCAGAGAAGGATAAGCACCCCATATGTTCACCGGCATCATCACCGACATTGGCACCATCCGCAGCCGCGAGGATCGCGGCGACACGCGGCTGATCATCGGCACCGTCTATGACACGGGCACGATCGACCTTGGCGCGTCGATCGCCTGTTCGGGCGCGTGCCTGACCGTCGTCGACAAGGGCGCCGACGAGGCCGGTCCCTGGTTCGCGATCGATGCGAGCGCCGAAACGCTGGCCTGCACCGCGCCGGGCATGTGGGATGCGGGCCGCCGCCTCAACCTCGAACGCGCGCTGAAGGTCGGCGACGAGTTGGGCGGACATATCGTCACGGGTCATGTCGATGCGGTGGGCAAGGTCGTGTCGGTCGTCCCGGTCGGCGACAGCGTCACCGTCACCATCGCCGCGCCCGCGACGCTGGCGGCGCATATCGCGCCCAAGGGCTCGATCACCGTCGACGGCGTCTCGCTGACGGTCAACGACGTGACCGACCAGCCAAGCGGCGAGGCGCATTTCACGCTCAACATCATCCCGCACACGCAGGCGATGACGACCCTCGACGAGGCGGCGGCGGGGCGCCCGGTCAATCTGGAGATTGATATTCTCGCGCGTTATCTCGCGCGGATGCAGGCGCGGGGATGATGGCAGGGGACGCCCCCCGCCTGCCACTTGGGTGGGTGCGCTATGCGGCATGGATATGCGTTGTCGTCGCGGTAGCGGCTTTCTATTCCCCGCGCCGCGATTTCGACCTGCTGTCCGCCGCTTCGATCGCCGCGCTGATTCTCTTTGCTATTGCGCTTCCGCATGTCGAGAAGACCCCGCGCCCGCTGAAAAACTATCTGCGCGCCGGACTTGGGGTGGCTGCGCTCGCACTGGTTCTGATCGCGATGCCATTGCTGATGGGCGCCGAGCTATGGCTCGGCCTGATCCTCTGGGCGGGACTTTCAACTGCGCTGCTCGCGTGGGTATATTTTTACGAGCGCACCGAACCGCGCTGACCGCGCCTAGCCCTCGTTTTACCCTAGCCCCAATTCCGGGTCGGCCGCGAGCATCGACCGCCGCATCGCCAGCCGTCCGATCCGCAGCAATTCGGCCTTGCGCCGCGGCGGGGCGAGGTCGCAGCTCGCGGCTTCGCGCACCACCGCCGCGCCATAGCGGTCGGCGATGATCAGTCCCGATGTTTCGGGGCGGTAATCGGGAGTTTCGAGGATTGCGGGGTCGAGCCCCGATGCGAGCGCCCAGTAAAAATGGTCGCACCAGTCGCAATAGTCGGGCCATTTGCCGTCGCCGTGCAGGTCGGCGCGGCTGACCTTGATTTCGACGATCGTAATCCGGCCCTTGGCATCGATCGCGGTGAGATCGGTGCGGCGCCCGTTGGGGAGCGGCACTTCGGGGATGGCGACCAGCCCTTGCTGCACGAACAACCGGCACACGCCGCGCGCGACATCGGCGGCGGTGATTCCCGTCTCGGCGCCGACGCCAGCTAGTCCAGCCACAGTCTCACCCCAAACCGCTCGCCCTGAGCCTGTCAAAGGGCCGTTCTTCCTTCCCGCAACGTAGAAGACAAGTACGGCGCTTCGACAGGCTCAGCGCAAGCGGGCGTTTGGATTTATGCTCAGAACGGAACGTCGTCGTCGAGATCGTCGTCGAAGGGCGGCCGGCCACCGCCGCCACCGCTCGCGCCGCCGCCAAAGCCGCCGCCGCTCGAAGCGCCGCCGCCCGACGAAGCGCCGCCGCCCTGGTTCCAGCCGCCGCCCGAGCCACCGCCCGATGCGCCGCCGCTCCAGTCATCGCCGCCGCCGCTGCCGCCGCCGCGCGAACCGCCGCCGCCGCCGCCGCCGGGGGCGCCGTCGAGCATGGTCAGCGTGCCGCCCATGCCCGCGATCACGATCTCGGTCGTATATTTGTCGTTACCGTCGCGGTCCTGCCATTTGCGGGTGCGAAGCGAGCCTTCGATATAGACTTTGCTACCCTTTTTCAGAAAGCGTTCGACGACCCCGACCAGCCCTTCGCCATTGATGACGACCTGGTGCCATTCGGTGCGCTCCTTGCGCTCGCCGGTCATCCGGTCCTTCCACTGTTCGGACGTCGCGATGCGGAGATTCGCGATCTTGCCGCCGTTCTGGAAGGACTTGATTTCGGGATCGGCGCCCAGGTTGCCGATCAAAATTACCTTGTTGACGCTGCCAGCCATCGCCGCTCCGCTCCGCTATTGAGATGGGGGATCAGCCAAGGCCAAAGGCGACGGCTGTCCAGTAAGTGATACCAGCAGCGGCATAGGCCAGCGCGAACAAATAGCCAACCATGAACATGGGCCATTTCCACCCATTGGTCTCGCGCCGGGTGATCGCGATCGTCGAAATGCACTGCGGGGCAAAGACGAACCAGGCGAGGAAAGCGAGCGCGGTGGCAATGCTCCATTTGCCCTGGAGGCGGTCGCCGAGCGATTGCGCCATCGCTTCCTCGTCATCGCCCGCGTCGATCGCATTGGCCGTCGCCATCGCCGACACCGCGACCTCGCGCGCCGCCATGGCGGGGATCAGCGCGAGCGCTATGTCGTGGTTGAAACCGATGGGTTTGACGACGACTTCCAGCCCGCTCGCGATGCGGCCGGCGATGCTATATTCGACCTGGCTTTCGCCCTCGGGTGCCTGCGGGAAGGTGAGCAGCAACCACAGGACGACGGTGGTCATCGCGATGATCGTTCCGGCGCGGCGCAGGAAGATCCAGGCGCGCTGCCACAGGCCGATCGCAATGTCGCGCAGCCGCGGCATCTGGTATCGCGGCATTTCCATCATGAAGCCCGCCGCGGCGCCCTTGGCCACGGTGCGGCGCAGGACGACGGCGACGAGGAGCGCGCCGACGATCCCCGACAGATAGAGGCCGAAGAGCACCAGCCCTTGCAGCCCGACCGGCGATCCGCCGACGGTCTGGTTGGGGATGAAGGCGGCGATGATCAGCGCATAGACCGGAAGTCGCGCCGAACAGGTCATCAGCGGCGCAATCAGGATCGTCGTCAGCCGGTCCTTTTCATCGGGGATCGCGCGCGTCGCCATGATGCCGGGGACCGCGCAGGCGAAGCTCGACAACAGCGGGATGAAGCCGCGCCCTGACAGGCCGACCTTGCCCATCAGCCCGTCCATCAGGAAGGCGGCGCGGGTCATATAGCCCGACGCCTCGAGCAGCAGGATGAAGAGGAAGAGGATCAGAATCTGCGGCAGGAAGACGACGACCGCGCCGACGCCCGCGAGCAGGCCTTCGACGACCAGCCCGCGCAGGAAATTGTCGGGGAAGGTCGCGACCACCCATTGCTGGATCACGCCGATCCCGCCCTCGAGGAAGTCCGCGGGGGCCTCGGCGGCGGCATAGACCGCCTGGAACATGATGAACATCAGCGCGAGCAGGATGACGAGCCCGGCGACCGGATGCAGCACGATATTGTCGACGCGCTGGGTCCAGCGCCGCACCGGCGTTTCCTGGAGGATCGCCGCGCGTGCCAGCGTGCGGGCGCGTGCGTGCAGCGATTCGTCATTGGCTTCGGCGGGCGCGGCGGCGCCGCGCACCGGATGCGCCAGGATCGCGGCATCGACCGCGGCGAGCAGCTCGGTCAGGCCGCGCTTGCGCACTGCGACGGTCGGCACGACGGGCACGCCGAGTTCCTTCGACAGGCGTGCGGCGTCGAGGGTCAAGCCATCGCGCTCGGCAAGGTCGACCATGTTGAGTGCGATGACGGTCGGCAGATCGAGTGCGAGCAGTTCGAGCGCGAAACACAGATGATTGTCGAGGTTCGCGGCGTCGACCACGACGACCAGCGCATCGGGGCGCTTCTCGCCCTCGCGCTGGCCGAGGATGACGTCGCGCGTCACCGCCTCGTCGAGGCTCGACGGGGTCAGGCTGTAGGTACCGGGAAGGTCGATCAGCGAGATCGGCCGGCCGTCGGCGAAGCTGGAATGCCCCGCCTTCCGCTCGACGGTGACGCCGGGATAATTGGCGATCTTTTGCCGCGCACCGGTCAGTGCGTTGAACAGGCTCGACTTGCCGGCATTGGGATTGCCGACGAGCGCGATCGAGGGGATGGCGCCGGTCATGCTGTCGGTTCCACTTCGATGACTGCGGCCTGGCGTGCGCGGATGATCACTTTCATGCGTCCGATGGTCAGCGCGAGCGGATCGCGCGAGAAAATGCTGCCGCGATGCAGCGGGGTGACTTCGCACCCTTCCATCAGGCCGAATTCGCGCAGGCGCCGTCCTTCGTCGTGCGACATGGCATCCCAATTAATGCGGGCGATCCGCACCGCGACGCCCAGCGGCGCCTTATCAAGCAAAGCAGTCATTTGCGAGCGATTATCAATAACAGCGGGGGAGCGCCAGCCCTGCTTTGTAATTTATGATTACCGTCCGGGATAGCGCAGCCGCCCGATGAAGCGCGCGAGGCTGGGACGTTCGATGCTGCGCGACGCGCGGCGATGCTTCCAGCTTTCGAAGCGCATCACCGCGTCGATGCGGCGCGCGAGGAAGGCGCGGGTGTCGGCGAAATTCTCGCTCTCGTCATTCAGGAACACCGCCATCGTCGAGGCGTAGACGGTGCCGAGGATCGCGCGTTTGCTGTAATGATTATAGTCGGTTGCGGTGTCGCCGGCGAGCCGCCACATCAGGTCGGCGGCGCGCCAGCCGAGCTTGGCGGCGTGCGGCGCGTTGGTCGGCAGCGCAAGCAGGGCGAGCGCGCGGCGCAGCGATTCGCGGCTGTTCGCGAGCAGGTCGATCCGCGTTTCGACCAACGTCAGGATACGCTGGCGGATCTTGAGTTCGGCGAGTTTTTCGGCGGGACAGCGTTCGGCCATCGCGGCGTCAATGTCCGCGAACCAGGCATCGACCATATCGCGGCCGCCACCGGGAAAGGCGAGCCGCGCGACATCGGCGTCGATTCGCAGCCGCCCGGCGGCATCCTCAAGCGCCGCGGTGCCGAAGCCGTCGAAGGCGGCGCCCGCCGCAATCAGCGGCGCCAGCGCGGCGCGGATTTCGTCGAGGGTCGGGTCGGCGGGAAGGATCGAAGCCATGCGTGTCAGATAGGCTGTGCGCGGCGGCTCGGCAACCGAATCAACACCAGCGCCGCGCCGACCATCATCCCGCCGAAAATGTCGATCGGCCCGAGCAGTTCGCCGAACGCCCACCAGCCGGCGAGCGCTGCGACCGCAGGCTGGACGAGCAGGGTCAGCCCGACGACCAGCGGTGAGAAGCGCGGCAGCGCCCAGATCAGCAGCCCCTGACCGATAATCTGGCTGGTGATGGCGAGCATGATGATCGGCGTCCAGTTGTGCGGCATCACGACTTCGCCGAGGACGAGCGCGGTTCCGAGCAAGAGCGGGACGCAGGCGGCCGACGACAGGCTGAGCGCGGTCCATGGCCCCAGCGTGCCGCGCACGCGCTGCATCATCAGGACATAGCCGGTGTAAAGGAGGCCCGCGAGCAGGCTGAGCAGGTCGCCGGCCAGATAGGCGGGCGACAATTCATAGCTTTGCCCCATCAGGATCGCCGATCCTGCGAACGCCAATATGATGGCGATAGCCTGCCAGCCGCGCGGCCATTGGCGCATCTGGACGATGCCCCAGATCACGAGCAGCAGGCTGGTGCAATTGCCGAACAGGGTCGCATTGGCGACCTTGGTCTGGAGGATGCCGAGGTGCCAGGCCATCAGGTCGAGCGCGAAGAAGAGGCCCGCGCCGACGGCGACAAGGATCGAACCGCGTGGCGGTGCGCGCCCGCCGCTTTCGCGCCAGGCGAAAAAGGCCAGCACCGGCAGCGCGAGCGCCATGCGCCAGAAGGCCGACGCGATCGGGCCGGTGTCTGCCAGCCGCACGAAAACTGCTCCCACCGCCAGCGCGACATTGCCGCCAAGCAAAGCGGCAAAGGCCCAGCGACTCGCACCGGTCGATGGCGCGACGCCCACAGCGTCAAAGCCCTGATCCTTGGTCGTCATATAGATTTTCTTTTGCTACCCACTGTTGCCCCGGGGGTGGAGCGTCCATAGCTTTGGGGCACATAGCGGCGCCCGTTCGGGACGTCGCGGGGAAAGTCTCCTATGGAGTTACTATGACGATATCACTGTTCGATCCGATTTCGCTGGGCGCCATCGCGGCGCCGAACCGCATCATCATGGCCCCGCTGACGCGCGGCCGCGCCGGGCCGGGCTTTGTCCCCAATGAACTGGCGCGTGAATATTATCGCCAGCGCGCCTCGGCGGGGCTGATCATTTCGGAAGCCACCGGCATTTCGCAGGAAGGGCTCGGCTGGCCTTCGGCGCCGGGTCTGTGGACCGATGCGCAGGTCGAGGGCTGGAAGCCGGTGACCGAGGCGGTACACGGCGCCGGCGGGCGCATCGTCGCGCAGCTCTGGCACATGGGCCGTGTCGTCCATTCGGTGTTCAACGATGGCAAGCCGCCGGTGTCGGCATCAGCGACGCAGGCGCCCGGCAAGGCGCACACCCCGGCGGGCCGGTTCGAATATGAAGTGGCGCGGCCGCTGAACCTCGATGAAATTCCGCGCGTGATCGGCGATTATGTCAAAGCCGCCGAAAATGCGAAACGCGCCGGGTTCGACGGGGTGCAGCTCCACGGCGCCAACGGCTATCTGATCGACCAGTTTCTGCGCGACGGCAGCAATTTGCGCGACGATGATTATGGGGGCTCGGTCGAAAACCGGATTCGCCTGCTCCGCGAAGTCACCGAAGCGCTGATCGGGGTGTGGGGCAAGGATCGCGTGTCGGTCCGCCTGTCGCCCAATGGCGAGACGCAGGGTGTCGACGACAGCGCGCCCGAGAAACTGTTCCCGGTCGCGGCCGCGGCGCTCGATGCGCTGGGCATCGGCTTCCTCGAGCTGCGCGAACCCGGCCCCGACGGCACTTTCGGCAAAACCGATGTGCCCAAGCAGTCGCCGGCGATCCGTCAGGCGTTCAAGGGGCCGCTGATCCTCAACAGCGACTATGACGTCGCGCAGGCCGAAGCGGCGCTTGCCAGCGGGCTCGCCGATGCGATCGCCTTTGGCCGTCCGTTCATCGGCAATCCCGATCTGGTCGAGCGGATCAAGCATGGGGCTGAATGGGCCGCCGACAATCCGCAGACCTGGTATGCGCCGGGGCCAGTCGGCTACACCGACTATCCGGCTTTGGTTGAGGCGTAAGCCGGTCTCTATCCTCCCCGTCGCAAAGCGATGGGGAGGGGGACCGCGCCCGGAGGGCGTGGTGGAGGGGCTGCAACGCTAGCGCCAAAGCCCCTCCGTCAGCGCTTCGCGCTGCCACCTCCCCATGGCTTCGCCACAGGGAGGATTGGTTTGGGCTAGCCCTTCTCGGCCAGCGCCTTGTCGACGAAGCTCGCGCCGATCGGCCCCAATATCTTGCCGCCGAACTGGAACAGCAGGAACGCACCGACGAAGAGCAGCAGCGGTTCGATCACCAGCGCCACGACCGCGGCGATCAGCGCGACGATGAAGAGGGTCATAAAGCCGCTGCTCAGCTTTGCCTGCCCTTTGGGCCCCAGCTCGATCGTGCGCGGACCCTTGGCGTCCCACCATTTTCCAGTGACGATCGTCTTGCGCGCGCCGCCGGTTTGCGGTGCCGGGCGGCGGGGCGTTCGCGCGGGGGCGGGTTCGGATTTCAGGGCTGGCCGGTCGGTCGGCGACTGGCTCCACGGTTGTTTTCCGGGCCTTGCCGGCGTGGCCACTGGCGTAGCCTTTTGTTGTGTCGGTGCCCGCCGCGCGCTCAGCCCCGATTCGCTGCGCGCTGCGGCGGACATGTCGGCTGCCGCGGCGGGCTTGGCGGGCCGGATGGGCTCGACGCCCGATTTGCGATCATGAACGGCCATGCGTTCGGCCGCCGTTGGCGGGGTCTGGCCGGTCTGTTTGTCGATCACCACCAGCCGCCCGCCGCGCTCGACGACGGAAAAACGGCTGGGGGGTGGGCGATCAACCAATGCCGAATTGTTCCTTCAGGGCCAGCATGGCGAGCGCGGCCTTCGCCGCTTCGCCGCCCTTATCCTTGCGCGTCTTGTCGGCGCGCGCAAGCGCCTGTTCTTCATCCTCGACGGTGAGGATGCCGTTCCCGATGGCCAGCCCGTCGAGGGTCAGCGCCATGATGCCGCGCGCACTTTCGTTCGACACGACTTCGAAATGATAGGTTTCGCCGCGAATGACGACGCCGAGTGCGACATAGGCGCTGTAACGCTCGCTTTCGGCGGCGAGCGCGATGGCGGCGGGAAGCTCAAGCGCGCCGGGGACGGTCACCGTCTCATGGCTATGCCCCTCGGCCTCGAGCGCGCTGCGCACGCCGTCGAGCAGCATGTCGTTGAGGTGAGAATAGAAGCGGGCTTCCGCGATCAGGACATGTGCCATTATTCGGCCTCCCCGGGGATGGAGCGTTCGCCGACGACCGACAGGCCATAGCCTTCCAGCCCGACGATATTGGTGTGCGACGGGGTCAGCAGTTCCATCGCATGGACGCCGAGGTCGGCGAGAATCTGTGCGCCGATGCCATAGGTGCGAAGGTCCATGCCGCCCGACGGCGGGGGGACGGCTTCGGCCGCGGCGGAGCCCGGCAGCGGCCGCATCAGCATCACGATGACGCCGGCACCGGCTTCGCCGACGGCCTCCATCGAGCGTTGCAGGCGGCGCTTCTTCGGACCGGGCTGGCCCATGATGTCGTCAAAGATCGACACCGGATGCATACGGACCAGGGTGACGCCGGCGGGGTCGACCGCGCCCTTTTGCAGTACCAGATTGACGGTGCCGTCGATCTTGTTGCGATAGGATTTCAGCCGCCATTCGCCGCCATAATCCGACTCGAACGGCTCGTCCGACACGCATTCGACCAGCCGGTCGTTGCGGTGGCGATAGGCGATCAGGTCGGCGATGGTGCCGATCTTCAGCCCGTGGCGCCGCGCGAAGGGGACGAGGTCGTCGAGCCGCGCCATCGTCCCGTCGTCGTTCATGATCTCGCAGATCACCCCCGACGGGTTGAGCCCGGCGAGCCGACTGATGTCGACCGCCGCCTCGGTATGACCCGCACGAACGAGGACGCCGCCGTCGCGCGCGATCAGGGGGAAAATGTGACCGGGGGTGACGATGTCGTCGCGGGTCTTGCCGCCGTCGATCGCGACCGACACGGTGCGCGCGCGGTCGCCCGCCGAAATGCCGGTGGTGACGCCTTCGCGTGCCTCGATCGAGGTGGTGAAGGCGGTTTCGTGCCGCGTGCCATTGTTGCGGCTCATCAATTCGAGCCCCAATTCCTCTACGCGGTGCCGGGTCAGCGTCAGGCAGACGAGGCCGCGGCCGTGGGTGACCATGAAATTGATCGCGTCGGGGGTCGCCATCTGTGCCGGGATGACCAGATCGCCCTCATTTTCGCGATCCTCGTCATCGACGAGGATGAACATCCGGCCGTTGCGCGCTTCGGCGATAATTTCTTCGGGGGTGGCCATCGGCGACAGGTCGCTGCCGTGCGCGAGCCAGTTTTCCAGCTTGCGCAGCGTGTCGGCGGTGGGGTTCCAGCCGGGCGATTCCAGATCGCGCAGGCTGTTGGCGTGAAGGCCCGCTGCACGCGCCAGGCCGGAACGGGACATGGTCCCGTCGTCGACGATGGCACGGATACGGTCGATGAGCTGTGTGGACATGCGACTCATGTCTCACACTGTAATGTGATTGTCAATCAGGATATCACATTGCGCGATTGGGGCCCGATCAATTGGGTCCGAACGTCGGTCCGAAATCGCGCGTCGGCGCCGCGTCGGCCTTGGCATCGAGCAGCGCGATCAGCTGTCCGGTGCGGTCGTCGCGCTTGGCATAGTCGCGCGCCGACATGCCGGCGATATGGTCGGCCCTGTCGGGATTGGCGCCGCTGCGGACGAGCAGGCGGACCATCGCGGCGTTCTTCGACTGGACCGCGAGGATCAGCGCGGTTTCGCCGCGCCGGTTGGTCTGGTCGACGGGCGGTTTGCGGTCGAGCAAATCCTGGGCGCCGTCGGCGAAATTGAGCAGCGCGGCGTGCATCAGCGGGGTCATGCCCTGGCGGTCGCCGATCGCCGGGTCGGCGCCCTTGCTGATCAGGAAGCGCAGCCAGCTGATGTCGCGCCGCTTGGTGACGATGATCAGCGCGGTCTCGCCATTTTCGGGGTGGCGCGTGTTGACCAGCGTCTCATCATCCTTCAGCGCGTCGGTCGCCTTGGTCCCGTCGCGATTCTCGACCGCCTGCAAAAAGGCATAGCCGCCGCGGAACTGCGCCTGCGCGGGGACGACGCTTCCGGCACCCGCCGCCATCGCGATGGCGAGAAGGAAGGAGGCGAGGCGAATTTCAGCGCGTCGAAACATAGTCGGGCGATCCTGGAGCATGTGCGCCGCGATCGGCGACGACAAAGGTTGATTTTCGGCGGCCAGCCGACCAAGGCTGGCCGCATGATGAATATCGCAATTATGGGGCAAAAGCTCGCCCGTTCAAGCCTGCTGCTGATTCTTGGTGTGGCGCTCACCGGTTGCAACGGCCCCGCGGCGACCCCGACCGATGCCCGCCCGCCGCTGGAAGGCGCGCGGATTGGCGGTCCGTTCACCCTGACCGACCAAAATGGCAAGAGCGTCAGCGACACGGATTTCGCGGGCCAATATCGCCTCATTTATTTCGGCTACAGCTTTTGCCCCGACATCTGCCCGGTGGATCTGCAGAAATTGATGCGCGGGCTGGCGCAGTTCGAAAAGGAAGATGCGGCGCGCGGCGCCAAGGTCACGCCGCTGTTCATCACCGTCGATCCGGCGCGCGATACGCCTGCGGCGCTGAAGCCCTTCGTCGCCCGCTATCATCCGCGCCTGCTTGGCCTGACCGGCACCCCCGAACAAATCGCCGCGGCGGCGAAGGCCTATGTCGTGACCTATCACAAGGTCGATGGGTCGGCGCCCGACCGTTATTTGATGGCGCATAGCCAACTCGCCTTTTTGATGAGCCCCGATGGCACGCCAATCGCGCTGCTGCCGCTCGACGATCCGTCGACCGAAAAAGATGAGGGCGCGCCCGCCGCGGTCGCCGCCGAGTTGGCGAAGTGGGTGAAATGACGCCCGGCCGGGCGAGCGAGCGCCCCTTTTGGGAAGCGCCGCTCGCCAGCCTCGACGCCGGCGAGTGGGAAGCGCTGTGCGACGGCTGCGGCAAATGCTGCCTGCACAAGATCGAGGATGAGGACACGGGCCGCATCTATCCGACCAATGTCGCCTGCCGCCTGCTCGACCTCACCACCGCGCGTTGCGGCGATTACAAGCATCGCCGCCGCCACGTCCCCGACTGCCTGACGCTGACCAAGTCGAAGGTCTATGACATCGAATGGCTGCCGCAAAGCTGCGCCTATCGCCTGCGCGCCGAGGATCGCCCACTTCCCGACTGGCATTATCTGGTGTGTGGCGACCGCGAGGCGGTGCACCGCGCCGGCGAATCGATCGTCGGCTGGACGGTCAGCGAGGATGTCGCCGGCCCGCTCGAGAATCATCTTGTCGAACGCATCGTCTGACTTCGCGCCCGATGGCCCGCATATCCGGGTCGGCGACGATCCGTGGCCGGTGCGGCTGGTCCATCACGCCCAGTCGCGGCGCTATCGGCTGGTCTTCGATTCGGCGCGCGGCGAGCTTCGGCTGACCCTGCCGCGCCGCGCCAGCGCCGCGCGCGCACTCAAATGGGCGGCCGAGCAACAGGAGTGGCTGGTCGAACAGGTCGGGAAGGCCGCCGTCCCGGTGATCGTCGGCCCCGGCGCGGCGGTGCCGCTGTTCGGGATCGACCGCCATATCGAATGGACGCCGTCGGCGCCGCGCACCGTCCGGCTGAGCGACGATCGCCTGTCGCTCGGCGGTCCGGCCGAAACGATCGGGCGGCGCATCGAGCGCTGGCTGAAGGCACAGGCGCTCGAACTGATGGAGCGCGAGAGCCGCGAGATTGCGGCGGCGGCGGGGCTGACCCTCGGGCGCGTCGGGATCGGCGATCCGCGCAGTCGGTGGGGCAGCTGCACCGCGACCGGCGACCTGCGCTATAGCTGGCGGCTGGTGATGGCGCCCGCGCACGTCCGCCGCGCGACCGTCGCGCACGAGGTCGCGCATCTGCGCCACATGGACCATGGCCCCGACTTTCACGCGCTGGTCGATGAATTGCACGACGGCGATGTCGCCGCAGCGCGGGGCTGGCTGCGCCGCGAGGGGCGCGGCCTGCACCGCTATCGCTTCGCGGCCTGATCCCTAATCATTATCGCCTTGCGGCGTCCTTTGGGCCGGCGCTCTTACTGCTGGCGGCGCAACGATCTTGGGCCCGGAAGGCGCCTTGGTCTGTCCGCCATTGTCGCCCTGCGCGCGGCGGCCGGTCTGTTCCTCGATCCATTGCTGGTTGAGCACCGGGCCGTCGTCGGGCGTTTCGGACGGCGGCGGCGGGGCGGCGGGGTCGGCGTCGGGAACCGGAGCGGTCGCAGGCAGCTCGATCGGCATGCCATTTTCATCGACCAGTGCGCCATCCTCGGGCGCGCCGAAATAGGCGTCGCCTTCTTCTTCCAGCTGCCATTCGGGCAATTTGACCTCGGTATCAAAGGCTTCGACCGGGCGGCGGGCGACTGCGACGCGCATATAATCGGCAAAGGCCTTCGCCGGGGCGCGGCCGCCCTGCAGCCCGCCGACGGGCTTCGCATCGTCGCGGCCCATCCAGACGCCGGTGGTGATGCCGCTCGAAAAGCCGAGGAACCAGCCATCCTTGTTGCTCGATGTCGTACCGGTCTTGCCCGCGACGGGGCGACCGATCTGTGCCGCCCTGCCGGTGCCGGTGGCCACGGCGGTCTGGAGCAGGTCGGTGATCCCTGCGGCGACCCAGCTATCGACCAGAACCTGTCCGCCTGTCGCGGGACGCTGATAGAGCAGGCCGCCGTCGGCGGTCGTGACCTTGGTGATGCCATAGGGTTGCACCGACACGCCCTTGCGCGACACGGCGGCAAAGGCGGCGGTCATGTCGATCACCCGCGTCTCGGCGCTGCCCAGCACCATCGACGGCTGGGTGTTGATCGGGGTGGTGATGCCGAAGCGGCGCGCCATATTGGCGACCGAGGAAAAACCGACCTCGTCGCCGAGCTTCGCCGCGACGGTGTTGACCGAATAGGCGAACGCCGTGCGCAGGCTGATCGCGCCGGAAAAACGTCCCGACGAGTTGCGTGGGCTCCAGCCATTGATCGTCACCGGTTCGTCGACGACCTGATCATCGACCTTATGCCCCGCCTCGAGTGCAGCCATATAGACGAATAATTTCCATGCCGAGCCCGGCTGGCGCAGCGCCTGTGTCGCGCGATTATAGTTGGAAGTGACATAGTCGGTGCCGCCGACCATCGCGCGCACCGCGCCGTCGCGGTCGAGCGAGACGAGCGCGCCCTGCACGCCCTTTGGCGTATTGGCCTGGATCGAGGCGGTCGCCGCGCGCTGCATACCCAGGTCGATCGTTGTGTAGACGTCGAGCGCTTCGGCGCCCTCGTCGATCAGCATGTCGAGCTGCGGCAGCGCCCAGTCGGTGAAATAGCGCGCGCTATTCTGGCCGGTTTCCTTGGCGAGCTGAACATTGGCGGGTTCGGCGCTGTCGGCCTGCGCGCGGGTGATCACCCCGGCATCGACCATCACGTCGAGCACGACGCCGGCGCGGCCGAGCGCGGCCTGCGCATCGGCGGTCGGTGAATAGCGCGAGGGTGCCTTGACCAGCCCGGCGACGACGGCGGCTTCGGACAGCGACATCTGGGTCGCGCTATGGCCGAAGAAGCTGTTCGACGCGGCGTCGATGCCATAGCTGCCGCCGCCGAAATAGACCTTGTTCAGATAAAGCTCGAGCAGTTCGTCCTTCGAGAATTTCCATTCGAGCGCCATCGCCAGCACGGCCTCGCGCAGCTTGCGCGTCCAGGTATAGCTGTTCGACAGGAAGATGTTGCGCGCGAGCTGCTGGGTGATCGTCGATGCGCCCTGCATGCGCCGTCCGCTGCCATAATTTTGGGCGGCGACCGCAGCGGCCCGGGCCATGCCGACGGGGTCGACCCCTGGATGATAACGGAAACGCCGGTCCTCGACCGCGACCATCGCATCCTGCATCACCTGCGGGGTTTCGCTCAGGCTCAGCCAGCGGCCGTAATTGGGGCCGAGCGACAGGAATACCGTGCCGTCGGCGGCGCGGAGGCGGATCGTCTGCCCGGCGGGCGATTTCTTGAGCTCTTCGAAGCTCGGCATGCGCTGCACGGCGATGCCGACCGCGATACCCAGCGCGATCAGGCCGACGATGGCGAGGCCGATGCCCCAGCGGAAGAGCCGCCGGAACCAGACGCGCCAGCGCGAGGGCGTGGCCGAACCCGGCGATCCCCGTCCTTTACCCGATGATGGCGATTTTCCCGACGATGCTTGCTGTCGTTCGCGGCGCAAAGCCCGTATTCCTTACCTTAAGGGACTGGCCCTGATTGCGCCCCTGATGCGTCAACCCCGCGAAAGCCGTGGTTCAGCCTTCGCCCGTCTTCGCCTCTTCCGGTGCGCGCCCCTCGAAGTCAAGCGCCGCGCTGTTGATGCAATAGCGCAGCCCCGTCGGCCCGGGGCCATCGGGGAAGACATGGCCGAGGTGGCCTTCGCATGAAGCACAGCGCACTTCGGTGCGGACCATGCCGTGGCTGCTGTCGGTCAGTTCGGCGACCGCGGCATCGGCGGCGGGGGCGGTATAGCTCGGCCAGCCCGATCCGCTGTCATATTTGGTGCGGCTGTCGAACAGGGGTGCGCCGCATCCGGCGCAGCGATACATGCCGTCGCCCTTGTGATCGGTATATTTGCCGGTGAAGGCGCGCTCGGTGCCGCCTTCGCGCAGCACATGATGCGCCATCGGGTCGAGATCGGTCTTGGGTTCGGTCATGCGGATAGCTCCTGGGGGGAGGGTGATATGTTGCGCCCAATATCGGACCGAAACCAGCTTGCCGCAAGGGGGCGCGGCTCAGCCGCCCCGGATGCGCGTGGCTTCCGAAACCCAGCGCACCAGCGCGGGCAGGCGCGCCGAAGCTGACGTCACGACGCCAGCGGTCAGCGGATTTTCGCCCGCGCGCCAGACCAGATTGGCGATGGCGAAGGGGCGCCGCATCCGCGCCGCGAGCCGATGCTGAAAATCGGGCGCGGCGTCTGCGCCCTTGTGGCGCCATGCCGTCACCGCGGCCTCGGCGCTCGCGAGCGCCAGCCCCATTCCCTCGCCCGCGAGACTCGGGATCACCCCCGCCTGATCGCCCAGCCGGAACAGGCCGCGCGTCGTATCGTGGGCGCGCCAGCCATAGGGGACATGGCCGATCGCATCGATATTCGGTCCCCAATCGGCATGCGCGAGCCGTTCGCCGAGCATGGGGTGCGCGTCGCCGAGTGCGCGCAGCAGCGCGGCAGGCTGGCCGCCCGTCGCATCGAGCCGCGATTTGTGGACCGCGAGGCACAGGTTCGCGCTGCCGCCTTCCTGCCGCACGAGCCCCGCATAGCCGTGGTCGAACAGGTGAAGCTCGACCGCATCGCCGACCAGCCGGTCGAGCGCGGCGCCCGGTGGCAGGCGCAGCCGCAATCCCATCACCGGATCGCGCTGTTGCCATGCCGCCGGCTCGCGCGGAAATCCCCGAAAGCCATGCTTGCCGGCGGCGAGAAACAGCGAAGACGCGGACAGGGTGGCGCCGTCGCGCGTTTGCACCGCGCCGCTTTCGATCGCCGTCGCATGGACCCCGCGCTCCAGCCCCGCCCCTGCTGCGACGGCGGCCGCCTGCAATAGGGTGTCGAGCCGATGACGCGATATCGCCATCGCGGCTTTGGGCAGGGCGGTTTCGCTCCGCCGTTTTCCCGCGAAGAGCCGCACCGACCGGATCATCTGCCCGCCGAGGGTGTCGGGCGCGATCCCCAGCGCCTCGATCCGCGCGAGCGACTGCCAGCTCAGGAACCCGCCGCACAGCGCATCGCCGGTTTCGCGCGCGCGTTCGAGCAGCACTATCTTCGCCCCGGCCCGCGCGAGGCCGATCGCCGCGGCCGCCCCGGCGGGACCGGCGCCAACGACGATCGCGTCGGGTTTCACCGGATGCGCTCGACGCACAGCCGATAAGGAAAGCTGCGAAAGATGCGGACCGCCCCGGCGCTTTCGGGCAGCGCATCGGCCAGCATCGCCTGCCATTCGGCGCGGCGGAAACTGCGCCCCACCGAAAGCTGCCCGTCGCGGCGGACGATCGGATCGACCAGCGCGAGCGTTGCCAGCAGCGGATATCCGGCGAAGGGCAGGCGCTGGCGATGCAGGTCGTTAATCAGCCAGCCGCGCGCGCTCTCCGCCTCCATGAAGCGCAGAAAAGTAGTGCGTTCGGCGGCGCTCATATGATGGGTGACGAGGCTGGAGAGGATGATGTCCCACCCCTGCCCTGCCAGATCCCGATAATCGCCGGTGACCAGCCGCGCTCGCTCGCCCAGCCGCGCCTCGGCGATGGGCGCGCTTTTGGGGTTGAGGTCGACGCCGACCAGATCGAGCGCGACCCCGCGCCGGTCGCCCCAGCGCGCGATCCGTGCGAGCATGTCGCCGCTGCCGAAACCGACGTCGAGGATGCGCCACGGCCGGTCGCCGATACCGCGCGCGCGCACCCGGTCCAGAAAGCCCAGCGTCGGCCGCGCCGCCAGCGTCAGCGCGTTGATCCGCGACAGGTCGGCGAGGACGCGCGCGTAGCGCGCGGGCGCCAGCTCGGCGGCGTCCATTTCCTCCTCGGCCGCGATCGGCACGCGAAGGCTGGCGAAGGGGTTCATGTTCCTATGTTGCCTGGGGGGCGGTGAAGCGGATCGCTTCGGCGGCGAGGCCGGGGCCGAATGCGATTGCGACGCCGTCGCCCGCCGCGCCGCGCGCCATCATGTCGGCGAGCACGAACAGGATGGTTGCCGACGACATATTGCCGAAGCGCGCGAGCACCGCGCGGCTGTCGGCGAGCGCGTGCGGGGGAAGCTCCAGCGCATGTTCGACCGCGTCGAGCACCGAT
This sequence comes from Sphingopyxis witflariensis, assembly GCF_002205635.1. Taxonomy (GTDB): domain Bacteria; phylum Pseudomonadota; class Alphaproteobacteria; order Sphingomonadales; family Sphingomonadaceae; genus Sphingopyxis; species Sphingopyxis witflariensis. The sequence goes on from NZ_NISJ01000009.1 coordinate 175,158, forward strand.
CGGCCGCCGGCGTGGACCGCGAGCAAAGGCGGCGGATCGCCCGCGCCGAACAATTGTTCGCGCACCGCGGGGAGGCTCAGCGCCTCGCGCAGCCGGCCGGGAACCTCGCCCGACAGCTGCATCGCAAAGCCGCTGTCGCCAATGTCCCAGCGGATGAGGTCGGCGCTGTCCTCAAGCGCGAGGCTGGCGCCGACGCCCAGCGCGAAGCCCTGCGCGTCGGCGGAGACGATCGCCGCCGCCGCGCCGTCGCTGAATTGCAGCATCATCAACAGCGGTTCGGCCTCGTCGGCGTGCGCGAGATGTAAGGTCGACAGTTCGACGCTCACCACCAGCACGACTGCGCCCGGCTCCGACCGCACGATATGCCGCGCGGTGCGCAGCGCGGTGACCCCGGCGTAACAGCCCATGAAGCCGATCAGCACGCGCTCGACCGTAGGCGACAGGCCCAGCCGCTTCGCCACTATCTGATCGATTCCGGGGGCGACGAAGCCGGTGCAGCTTGCCACGACGATATGGGTGATGCGCGCGGGATCGAAGGCGTCGCCGAGCGCGGCGATCGCCGCCATGACGAGATTGGGGGCCTCTTCGGCATAGGCGGCCATCCGCGCCGAGGTCGGGGGCAGGTCGGGATCGCCATAAAAACCGCCCGGCGCGATCAGCGATCCGCCGCCGGGTGCCGGGGGCAGCACCGACCAGCGATGCTCGATCCCCGATCGTGCCGCCATACGGGCAAAGATCGCGCGCATCCGCTCGTCGGCGATGCGCGGCGCGGCCCAGTCGATGAAGCTTTGGTGGATGTCGTGCCCGGGCACCGCGGTGGCGAGGGCGTTCAGCCAGGCGGCGGGTGGCTTGATGGTCATGCTACACCTTGGCTCAAAAGGGGGGGGGCGGGCCAGTCGATAAGCGCTTCGCGTGCTTTACGGTGGATTAACCATGGTGATGCTAAGGAGAGGGGGTGAAACTGCGCCTTTTCCTTGGTCTTGGCCTGCTCCTCGCCTGTCCTGCGACGGCGGTCGCGCAGTGCCAGCTCTGCGCGCAGGACGCGGCGGGCGGCGCGGCGGCGACTCGCAAAAGCGAAACCCCGCTGCGCGTCGATATCGAAACCCAGCTCGACTTCAGCCGCGTCGCGGTTGGCGCGATGGGCGGTGCGGTCGAACTCGACCCCGCATCGGGCGCGCGGCGGCTCAGCGGCGCCATCGTCGATCTTGGCGGTTTTCCGGTGACCGGCGTCGTCACCGTGCGCGGCGAACCCGGCGCCGAGGTCCGCGTGATCCTGCCCGCGACGGTAGACCTCGAAGGCGACCATGGCCGCAGCGCGCGCGTCACCGGTCTTGTCACCAACCTCGCTCCCGCCCCGCGGCTCGGCGCGGACGGGCGGCTCCAGTTCCGCTTCGGCGGCCGGCTCCAGATCGCGGGGATAGACGACGGCGACTATCGTGGCCGGATTCCGGTGACGGTGGAGTATCAATAGGGTCGGGTTGGTGGTTGTCCGCTTTGGGGTGATGGGGTGGACGCCCCCCGGCGGCATCGATGTGCCATAGTGGAGGTGTTGTCACACCACTAGAGGAGGCGTCCGTGTCGGAAGTTAGCATAATCGGTCTGGATATCGCGAA